>OZ242292.1:0-2057196 GCA_965207705.1 Gammaproteobacteria bacterium
TAAATCCATTATTTTATTTGCTTATACTCTATTAATTTCTCCTGCTACTTTACTTATAGGAACTATATGGACCAACGATTCTCCATTAATGCTCTTTTTATCCTTGTGCCTGTTAAGTTTTTATCATGCTTATAACGGAAAAGCTAAATCATCATTGGCATTGAAACACTGGATAATGTGCAGTATATGGTTTGGTTTGGCATTTCTTTCCAAATATAGCGCCGTTTTTTGGGGCGGCAGTGCTTTTTTGCTTCTTTTGACTACTGTGAATGGCAGACGGCATCTTGTAACCCCTGCTCCTTGGATTGCTATGGTCATTTCTTTTGTATTTTGTTTGCCTGTGATAGTATGGAATGCTATGAATGAGTGGGTTGGTTTTACTTTTCATATTAATCATTTGATTGATAATAGAGGACTGGTGCGAGATAGCGAATCCAATACACATCTTTTTATTGGCGGATTAATTATAGTTGTAGGACCTGCGGTAGTTTTTACATTAATAAGGATGGGCTTATTGACAATCAGCAAAAAAATCCATACCAATATTAATCTTATAGTTTTTATTGCTTATATCCCCTTATTATTCTTGCTTGTAATTAGCTTTTTCAATGATGTTCACCTAAATTGGATTGCTTTTACTGGATTGCTTATGCTTATGCTATTTTCAATTTATAATTATCAATTAACAAAATTTGCAACTCCTTTACGTTACATTCATTATGTTTCACAGATACTTCTTACAGGATTATTGTTTTATGTCATATATACTGATCATCCTTCTTTATCTAAAAGATTTTTTTCTTATGAGAAATTGAGTTATGAAATAGATGAGCTACAAAAGGAATATCCTAATGCATATCTATTTGGCACCTCATATCAAGTGCATGCTATTTTGTGTTTTTCAGAGAAAGAATTGTTGCCTTATAAGTATATTTTGGGCATTAACAGCCATTATGAGTATATTGACAAACAGATTCCTACGGGAGAAGATGTGCTCTTATTTTCTTTTAACTCTGATGAAACAAAGTTCTCTAAGTATTTTGACAACTTACAGCAGTTAGAGCCTATAGAATTAACCTATAAAGGCAAATCACGCACGACTATTTATCCTTTTCTAGGAACAAATAATCAATTTTAGTTGAGATTACACCTTTTTTGTTTAATTGGATTAGGCCTTACTAAAATTTTTGTATATTGCTACGGCAGCGCTGCCAAGGGCGCGAGCATTCACCCCGTGCGAACCTTTAATAAACCGGGGTTCGGATACTCCCTTATGTTCTAAACTTTTATAATGCTTTTCACTTTCATCAACAATTTTCTGTATCCAAAAGTCAGGGAGAGCGGCATCAATAACTACACCCTCAAAATCCATTAATGCGTTAGCCGATATTGTAGCGTAGGCAATTGCCTCAGATATATCATTAACCCAATCCTCTACATATCCACGCACCCTAGTATCTTTTTCTAAGCTACTAAAAAGTTTAGTGAACTTATTAAATATGATGCCGTCCTTTGCTAAGTACTTGCGTAACTCATTAAGGGAAGCGCGCTGTATTAGTTGTACGGGGGTGCTATTTAAATTGTTACTTCCATCATTTTTATTCTTCTGCAGATTACTCGGTGGAACTAATATTCCTCCTACAGCTCCAGCATTATTATTATGTCCATGTACAAGCTTTCCATTGATTACTACGCCACCGCCAGGAAAGGTTCCTATGTATATATACATAAAAGAATTTATCTTGCGCTTGGCTCCATAGAATATTTCGCCTATGGTTGCTGCTGTGGCATCATTTTCATAAAATATAGGAAGCTTAATATTTTTATTAATATCATCACGTATATTGGTGTTCTCCCATTTTTCCATTGTTTCTTTGGAGAATCCTAATTCTTTGTTCCATATATGCATATGATAGGGCATGCTGATTCCCGCCCCAAGAAATCTGGAAATTTGTTCTTTGTTTAAACCCGCTTTTATCTTTTTATATTCAGAAAGTATATATTCCAATATTTTTTGTGGTTCTGGATACTCATAATCAAAATGCTTATTTTGACAGTATCTTCCACAAAAATTAATTAGCATTACATCAGTATGAGTTCGTCCGATATTAATTCCAAGTGAAATAACTGCTTCAGGATTTAGCGCATATATGGCTGGCGGTTGTCCCGGAATATTGTCATATTGCTTTCCAATTATTTTTATCATTTTTTTCTTAAGCAAGTTACTGGTAATGATGGCTATTGCTTGGGAAGTAATTCCTAATGAAAGAGCAAGGTCAAGACGAGAGGCCTTTTTATTAATCATGAGAAACCTAAGGACAGCCAGTTCATTTTGATGCCTTATAGCTAACGCATTTTTACCCTGACCAATTAAATTAGGGGTTAATGGGTTATTTGAGTCTGTTGTGGGAGGATTTTTCATATAGTAAATTATGGAGATGTCCGTTGAAAAAGTAAACGCACCAACATCGCAAAGAGGGTAGACCACAAACATTCCCGCTCCCTCTATGTAAGGTACTATGATATATCATCCAATAAAATATTATGCAACTGAATACATTCTCTCAGTAATGTTAAAACAACTAGCTACTATTATATGACATTATTACCTAATTTGTTAATTAATAAATTAATTATGCATGTATTATTGAACATCGTGTATTTTGGTTACTCTAATGGTTGTATAATAATCTACATAGTTAATTTATGTGGTGTAAAGATATATTTTTTATTAAATAATGGAAAATAATTAAATCTTTATATTGTTTATGCAATAACGTGCCATATAATCATAACTATTGTCAGTATATTATCAATATATTGATATTTATTAGGTGTTATATCCTAATAATGAGTATGGTTGGCTATAATAGACTTCTATATCATCGTATCTTCTTGATACGAGTTTTGTAAAATTTTGAATTGAAAGCGATTTATTAATTAACGTCTGAGAGAATATTTATATTCTTTCAAGTATTCGGCGTTATGTGATCAAACTACAAAGTGCATAAGGCGGATGCCTTGGCAGCTGGTAGCGATGAAGGACGTAGAAGCTTGCGATAAGCCTCGGGAAGTTGGCACACGAACATTGATCCGAGGATTTCCGAATGGGGAAACCCGCTTTACATAAGTAAGGCATTGCACACTGAATACATAGGTGTGTAAAGTATACCCGGGGAACTGAAACATCTTAGTACCCGGAGGAAAAGAAATCAACCGAGATTCCCTTAGTAGCGGCGAGCGAAAGGGGAGCAGCCCTAAAGTTTTAAGTTTTTTAGGAGAAAGGTCTGGAAAGACCCACCATAGATGGTGATAGTCCAGTATCCGAAAGAGAATTTAAGATGATAATGAGTAGGTCGGGGCACGAGAAACCTTGACTGAACATGGGGGGACCATCCTCCAAGGCTAAATATTACCAGCTGACCGATAGTGAACCAGTACCGTGAGGGAAAGGCGAAAAGAACCCCTGTTAGGGGAGTGAAATAGAACCTGAAATCTTATGCATACAAGCAGTCGGAGCTCGAGCTTATCTTCGGATTAGTTACGGGTGACGGCGTACCTTTTGTATAATGGGTCAGCGAGTTGCTTCTCAGTGGCAAGGTTAACCGTAAAAAGGGGAGCCGTAGGGAAACCGAGTCTTAATAGGGCGTCTAGTCGCTGGGAGCAGACCTGAAACCGAGCGAGCTAACCATGGGCAGGGTGAAGGCAAGGTAACACTTGCTGAAGGCCCGAACCCACCAATGTTGAAAAATTGGGGGATGACCTGTGGTTAGGAGTGAAAGGCTAAACAAGCTCGGAGATAGCCGGTTCTCCGCGAAAGCTATTTAGGTAGCGCCTCATATATCACCAACGGGGGTAGAGCACTGTTTCGGCTAGGGGTCCATACAGGATTACCAAACCGACGCAAACTCCAAATACCGTTGAGTGCAAGTATGGGAGACAGTCCATGGGTGCTAAGGTCCGTGGACGAAAGGGAAACAGCCCAGATCGCCATCTAAGGTCCCCAAGTTATAACTAAGTGGGAAACGAAGTGAGAAGTCATAGACAGCCAGGAAGTTGGCTTAGAAGCAGCCATCTTTTAAAGAAAGCGTAATAGCTCACTGGTTGAGTCGGCTTGCACGGAAAATGTAACGGGGCTAAGTTATACACCGAAGATGCGAGGTTCATTTTTTAAATGAAACCGGTAGCGGAGCGTTCCGTAGGCCTGTGAAGGTGGATTGTGAGATCTGCTGGAGGTATCGGAAGCGCGAATGCTGACATAAGTAACGATAAAACGGGTGAAAAACCCGTTCGCCGAAAGACCAAGGTTTCCTGTCCCATGTTAATCAGGGCAGGGTGAGTCGACCCCTAAGGTGAGGCCGAAAGGCGTAATCGATGGGAAACAGGTTAATATTCCTGTACCTCTTTATGTTGCGATGGAGTGACGGAGAGGGCTAAATCAGCAAGGCGATGGTTGTCCTTGTTTAAAGTTGTAGGCAGAGTGCTTTGGTAAATCCGGGTACTTAATGCCAAGGACTGATGACGACCCTGCTACCTTCGGGTAACAGGGGAAGTGATTGATGCCGTACTTCCTAGAAAAACTTCTAAGCTTCAGACATAAAGGGATCGTACCGTAAACCGACACAGGTGGTCAGGTAGAGAATACTAAGGCGCTTGAGATAACTTGGGTGAAGGAACTAGGCAAATTGACACCGTAACTTTGGAAGAAGGTGTGCCACCTTCGGTGAAGGGACTTGCTCCCCGAGCTGAGGGTGGTCGCAGATACCAGGTGGCTGCGACTGTTTATTAAAAACACAGCACTCTGCTAACTCGTAAGAGGATGTATAGGGTGTGACGCCTGCCCGGTGCCGGAAGGTTAAATGATCTTGTTATCCCATTTATGGGAGAAGCAAGTGATTGAAGCCCCGGTGAACGGCGGCCGTAACTATAACGGTCCTAAGGTAGCGAAATTCCTTGTCGGGTAAGTTCCGACCTGCACGAATGGCGTAACGATGGCCACACTGTCTCCACCCAAGACTCAGTGAAATTGAAATCGCTGTGAAGATGCAGTGTATCTGCAGCTAGACGGAAAGACCCCGTGAACCTTTACTATAGTTTCACACTGAATTTTAATCCTGTTTGTGCAGGATAGGTGGGAGGCTTTGAAGCGCAGGCGTTAGCTTGCGTGGAGCCAACCTTGAGATACCACCCTGATATGATTGAAGTTCTAACTTTCGCCCGTTATCCGGGCTAAGGACAGTGTGTGATGGGTAGTTTGACTGGGGCGGTCTCCTCCTGAAGAGTAACGGAGGAGTGCAAAGGTGCCCTCAGCGTGGTTGGAAATCATGCATTGAGTATAAAGGCAAAAGGGCGCTTGACTGCGAGACAGACATGTCGAGCAGGTGCGAAAGCAGGCCTTAGTGATCCGGTGGTTCTGTATGGAAGGGCCATCGCTCAACGGACAAAAGGTACTCCGGGGATAACAGGCTTATCTCCCCCAAGAGTTCACATCGACGGGGAGGTTTGGCACCTCGATGTCGGCTCATCACATCCTGGGGCTGTAGCAGGTCCCAAGGGTATGGCTGTTCGCCATTTAAAGTGGTACGTGAGCTGGGTTTAGAACGTCGTGAGACAGTTCGGTCCCTATCTACTGTAGACGCATGAGATTTGAAAGGAGCTGCTCCTAGTACGAGAGGACCGGAGCGGACGAACCCCTGGTGTTCCGGTTGTAATGCCAATTGCATTGCCGGGTAGCTACGTTCGGAAAAGATAACCGCTGAAAGCATCTAAGCGGGAAGCTTGCCTTAAGATAAGATCTCATATCATTTATGATACTGGTGCCCTTGAAGACGACGAGGTTGATAGGTCGGGTGTGTAAGCGTTGCAAGGCGCTCAGCTAACCGATACTAATTGCACCAGCTGTTTGATCACATTACAGCGAATACTTGACACAGACGTACATTGATAATGCTCATTTTATTTATATGAGCTATATCGCTTTCATTCAAATTTTACTTTTTTAATTCTAATATTTTTTTATTTTCCCCTCCAATTTTATAATATGAGCAACTAAGCTCGTATAATAATTACTATGAGTATAGTCAACTGGATGCTATTGTTTTTTCTTGCTTTTTCATGGGCAACTTCTTTCACAGCAATTGAGATGGGGCTAACGGAAATTAGTCCTTTATCTGTCATGTTTTGGAGAATAACTCCCGCAGCAATTTTCACCATAGTCATTGTTTATATAATGGGGCTTAGGTTCCCACGTGACGTAAGATTCTGGGGATTTTGTTGTTTGACGGGGATATTTGCTGTTGCATTGCCTTTCGTGCTTATAGCTATAGGGCAGCAGTACATAGAAGCTGGATTATCATCTATACTAAATGCTTCCACCCCAATATTCACTGCGATTTTGGCGCATTATTTTTTGCAAAATGAACGGCTTCATCCCACGAAGATAATTGGATTAATCTTAGGTGTATCGGGCATTGCGATTATCTTTGGCTTGGATTTATTGAAAAGTTTTGATTTGCGCAGCTTAGGACAATTCTTTATATTAGGAGCTTCGTTATCTTATGGCATAGGTCTTATGTTTGGTAAGACCATTATTAACACAGTCATAGATAAAAATAATAATAAGATTCATCCATTAGTTATATGTTCTACAACATTAATTTGTGCGGCTGTTATTCTTTTTCCTTTTGTTTATTTGATTGAAGGGTTGCCACAGCCAGCACAAACTTCGGGGGTATGGTTTTCATTGATGTTTATGTCATTAATTGGCACAGGAACAGCTTTCATGATTTTTTACTATTTACTTTCAAAAGTGGATGCTACCAATGTTTCTATAGTTACTTTCCTTATTCCTCCTATCGCTATATTTGTCGGTTGGATTGTATTGGATGAAGTCCTTACTTCTAATATGTATATTGGCATGGGAGTTATTTTTTTGGGATTAGTATTACTTAACTATAAGATAAAGAAATTAGCATGATTATAGAGTATTCAGTAGCACAAGCTACTCCAAAGAGTAATATCAATCTAGGTGCAATATTGGTTGCCTGTAATCAAGCAGGTATTACAAGAATTATATTAAGTGATAACCAAGAACAGGCAATAGATGAATTAAAAGCTGATTTTTCTTTAGATGATTTACGCAAAGATAGCAAAGTGTCCGTGGATTATTTAGGAGTAATTCTATCCTACTTAGATGGTAATATTAAAGATCTATCGGCTCTTCCATTACATTTAATCGCAAGCGATTACCGATTACATTTATGGCATAAAATGCAACAAATACCTTACGGGGAAACTATAACTTATGGTGGACTTGCTCAAAAAATAGGGAAGGATAAAACCGCAGCACGATCTGTAGGTGGAGCATGTTCCGCTAATCGTCATGCCATAGTAATCCCCTGCCACAGAGTTGTTCCCGCAAATTTTGCTAGCTCTAATGATTGTTCTCATTATAGATGGGGTACTAAATGGAAAAAGCATCTTTTAAATTTAGAGAAATCTCAGATAACTAGCTAAAAAAGCTCAACAATATTCAGGCATATCATGCCTGTTATACTCTTTTAGGGTGCGAGTGCTATGCGTACTTTCTTTAAACGAGTAGAACTACTAACTTCTTTGTACCTTTGAATTAGTCCTTATGTAGCTTATTAATGCAGATGTGGAATCATCTTGCCCTCTCTGTATTTGAGCATCGCCAATAAGCTGATCTTTTATTTGTTTACTGAGCTGTTTTCCAAGTTCTACTCCCCATTGATCAAAGGGATTAATAGAAGATAAGTAACCAAACATCGCTGTCTTATGCTCATATAAAGACACCAGTGTTCCAAGAGAGTAAGGAGTTAATGATTTGTATACTATACATGTATTTGGCTTGTTACCAGACATAATAAGATGCTTTGCATATTCAATGGGTAAGCCCTTGTTATTGGCTTCTTCTTGCGCTTCCTTCACATTACGTCCCATAAGCAGTGCTTGACTTTGCGCCAGCGCATGAGCAACAAGTGTACTGTGCATTTTTAGTTCATGCTGGCTCTTATTAATAGCATCTGGGGGCAGAGCGCCAAAGATAAAGTCCGTAGGTATGAGCTTATCTCCTTGGTGGCATAATTGCATATACGAGTGCTGAATTGCAGTTCCTTCTCCGCCCCAAAGGATCTCACTCTTTACAGGGGGGATGTAATTATCATTGTCATTGTCATCGCTATTCTTTATGGGCGTGCTCTTGCCACAGCTTTCCATTACCATCTGTTGTAGAAAATCTGAAAATCCCGCTAGTAGATGCTCATAAACATTAATGCAGATAGTTGAGGATTGCCAGTAATTAACATACCAATAAGACAACAGTGCCATAATTAGGGCAGGGTTATTTACTGGCGCAGAAGTAAGGCAATGATTATCCATATCCCGTGCTCCACGCAGTAATTGTTCAAAAGCTTTTTCACCACAATGGAGAATTATAGGCATGCCAATTGCAGACCATAAGGAAAATCTTCCCCCAACCGATTTAGGCATTTGTAGTATATTGTCTTCATTTACTCCAAACTCTTTCGCTTTATCCACCATAGCCGTAACAGCATAAAAGTGCTGCGCAAGGAATTTTTTCTTGTCTCCTTGGTAGCTATTTAATACACGAGATACACAGGCAAAGGTCTCTTCAGTGGTAAATGACTTAGAAGATATAATAAACAATGTAGTTTCTAAGTCATCTAATGCCATAGCATCTGGAGACAGTGATGCAACAAATTCAACTTTTGGAGCATTGGGCTGTGCTGGTAGGGCGCTGCAAACCATTGAAGCGCCTAAATAGGAGCCACCAATTCCAAAGTTCACCACTCTTGAAATGGGTTTCCCGCTTATGCCGAGTAACTTGCTGCTAATAATTTTTTGATTAAGTGCATAAATTCTGTTACGCACCTTACGAGCAATCTTGGCTTCTTCATCAGCACTTTTACTATGCTCATCGGTAACAAGGGCTCTCATAGCAGTGTGTAACGCTGGCATATTTTCAGTTGGATTAACTATTTCTCCTTTGCACTGTGCCATAAATAATTCCGCAACTCTTTTTTGTTCAGCAAGTTCTAATAGTAAATCAATTGTTTCTTTTGTAATTAAATTCTTGGAATAGTCAATGTATAAGCCGCAGGGGGTTAGGCAAAAATCATCTACACGTTTTTGTTGCTTATCATCCGCAAATGCTTGACGCATGTCAAAGCTCTGCATTTTCTGATGATGCAGGTCAAGCCGAGTTAGTATATCTTGTAACATTATAATTTTGTGCTGTACGATAAATAATCTCAGTTAAAATTGTTAAGTGTATAATATTCATCAAGATTATATTAATACACAACAATATATTAATATAACAATATAGTGCATAAGAATATTTATATACATTAGTATATAGAGTTCTTAAGTTTAATTATGACAGAAAAATGAGTAATATTATGAACATTACAAATAAACTGGCAAAAATTATATTAGTAACCGTATCTACATTGACTATGGTTAGTTTTATGATGCCAACCCATGCCGCCAATTTTGCCGGGAAGACGATTGAATGGATTATTCCTTTCGGCGAAGGTGGAGGTTCTGACAAATGGGCGCGCTTTTATGCGCCACTACTCGCTAAGCAATTACCAGGCAACCCCAATGTGGTGGTAAAAAACGTTCCAGGCGGTGGTTCAACGACAGGAACTAATCAGTTTGCTCAAAGAGCTAAACCTGATGGACTAACTATACTGGGTACTTCGGGCTCAACACAATTCCCTTTTTTACTAGAGGATAAAAGAGTTAAATATGATTATGCTGACTGGACCACTGTTTTAGGTACTCCTACAGGTGGTGTTGTTTATGTTTCTCCTAAAACTAATGTTAAATCCTTAGCTGATATTAATAAATTAAAAGGACAAAAGCTTGTCTATGCAAGTCAAGGTCCTACTTCTTTAGATCTTATTCCCTTATTGGCATTTGAACTATTAGGACTTGACGTTAAAGCTGTATTTGGTTTTAAAGGACGCGGTCCTGGTCGTTTGGCATTTGAACGGGGAGAAGTAAATATAGATTATCAAACTACTTCTTCTTATCTTAAAAATGTTGCTCCTAGTTTGGTTGAGGAGGGCAAAGCAATCCCCTTGTTTACTTGGGGTGGATTGGATAGCAGAGGGAGATTAGTGCGTGATCCTACTTTTCCAGACCTGCCTCATTTTGCTGAGGTTTATGAAGAGATGTACGGCAAGAAACCTTCAGGCGTTGCATTCAAAGCTTGGAAAGCATTTTTTGCTGCTGGTTTTCCAGGACAAAAAATGGTATTCCTTCCTAAAGGAACTTCAAGAGATGTTGTAAATACTTATAGAAAGGCATTTGCAAATGTAGTTGCATCAGATGAGTTCAAATCTACTAGCAAAAAATTACTTGGAGTATATCCTCAATCAACTGGTAAAAGTGCTGAAAAACTCAAGCAAGTTGCCACTAAGGTTGATGCTGAATCCAAAGCATGGATTCAAAACTGGTTAAGTACAACTTATAACGTTAAATTCTAACCAATATATCTATAAAATTAATTTGTATTAAAGTCACTCCATAACTTAAATTAAAGTCGCAGGGGCGGTGTTTTGACATTAATTTAGTCACTGTTATGGGGTGATTTTGATACTCATTTTATTACAATAATATTTACATAAATGGATGCAATAAATGCATTTTTAGATGCATTGGTGTTGCTGTTAACTACACGCCACTTTTTTTATCTAATAGGCGGAGTTTTATTAGGTATGAGCATAGGGGTTTTACCTGGACTTGGAGGCATAGTGGGATTTTCAATTATGCTACCATTTATATATGGTATGGACCCAGTAAGCGCTTTAGCCCTGTTAATTGGCTTAGTCGCGGTTATCCCAACTTCTGATACTTTCGCCTCAGTTTTACTGGGCATCCCTGGTTCCAGCGCGTCACAAGCCACAGTGTTAGATGGCTTTGCTCTCGCAAAAAAAGGACAGGCAGCGCGTGCCCTTAGCAGCGCATTTTCCTCATCTTTATTAGGCGGATTATTTGGCGCCATGATTCTAACGATTTTTATTGTAGTAGCCAGGCCCTTAGTTTTATTATTTGGTTCAGCAGAGCTTTTTATGTTAGGGGTTTTAGGGATAAGTATGGTGGGGGTTCTCAGTGGTAAAAGCATAACAAAAGGATTCGCTGCCTGTGCATTGGGGTTACTATTAGGAAGTATTGGCAATGCACCCGCAACAGGTGAATGGCGAATGGCTTTTGATAGCGGCTATCTTTATGATGGAATTCGCCTGGTATTAGTTGGCTTAGCAGCATTTGCTCTTCCTGAAGTAGTTGAACTGTTAAGAAAAAATACGGCGATATCGTCCACTTCCTTACTCGGCTCTGGCTGGATAAGAGGGCTTAAAGATACCTGGTTATACAAATGGATAGTATTAAGATGTGCTACCATAGGTGTTATTATCGGCGCTTTACCTGGCTTGGGAGGTAGCGTAGTTGATTGGATAGCTTATGGTAATGTTGTTCAGACAGCACGTGATAAATCCCAATTTGGTAAGGGTGATATTCGTGGAGTGATAGCCCCCGAGTCAGCTAATAATGCAAAAGAAGGAGGGGGTTTAATTCCCACCTTACTTTTTGCGATACCAGGTAGTGGCAGCATGGCAGTATTTTTAGGCGGACTAACTATATTAGGAATAGAAGCAGGTCCAACTATGGTGCGTGATAACTTAGATATAACATACGTAATTATTTGGTCTTTAGCGTTAGCAAATGTAGCTGGAACAATCCTATGTATATGTTTATCTGGGCAGATAGCCCGCTTGACTACAATCCCTTATGGATTTCTCGCTCCATTTCTTATTATAATTATTTCTTTTGCCGCTTTTCAAGCGACAAAAAGTTTTTGGGACCTGTTTACATTATTGATGCTTGGAACTTTTTGCGTTTTTATGAAAAGATTTGATTGGCCCAGACCAGCACTATTAATTGGCTTTGTCTTGGCGGATACTTTAGAAACATATTTATATCAGGCGGTACAATTTTATAGCTGGGGCTTCTTCACTAGAACTGGTGTAATTATAATTTTCTTATTCACTTTCATAAGTATTCTTGGTGGCAACTCTACTTTTCGTAAAAAAATTAAAAGAAAGAATACAAGGGTAGAGGATAAAGAGCCAAGTAAGGGTGCTCTAAATATGAAGACAATCAGTGAAGATAGTCAACAACCTAATGTTAAACATACAACTTTATCTCAGGGCATCACTTATGACTGGTTGCGAAGTGATGTAATATTCACCGCTGCAGTTCTTGCTTTTTGTATTTTTGCTTTGTTTGATTCTATTCAGCACTCATTTCTGGGTTCAGTGTTTCCATTTGTAATGTCGTTGGTGGGTATAGGAGCTTCAGCTACTCTATTGCTTAAACTTATTTTTAAGCCAGTTGGAATATTCCATGATAGCGAGGTTATTATGAGCAATGAAGTTGGATATGATAAGTGGGGCGCATATAAGTCGTTGGCTTGGATATATGGCTTAGTGGTTGCTACTTTCTTTTTGGGTTTTATTATTGCTATTACAATATTCTTTTTACTATTAATGAGTTTTAAAACTCAAGCTAGTTGGATAAAAAAATTGATAATCACTTGTTGTGGTGTTGGCGGGGTTATAACTTTAGCACACTTTATGAATTTAGATTTCCCCTGGGGCTTGTTGCAAAAATATACTGAATTGCCTTGGCCCTTAGGGTAAACTAACCATAGTTATATATTATCAATAGAGATTAACAATGAAATTTACAGATTGCTATATTATGAGAGGGGGAACATCAAAAGGGGCATACTTCTTAATGGATGACTTACCTCAAGACATTGAACTGGATAGATTTTTATTGCAGGTTATGGGTTCACCTGACCAACGCCAAATTGATGGAATTGGTGGAGGTAGCATGCTGACCAGTAAGGTAGCGCTGATATCTCCATCTAAACGTGAAGGCGTTGATTTAGATTATAAGTTTGTTCAAGTTTATGTAGATAAGCCATTGATAGATGCCAATCCAACATGCGGCAATATCCTTACGGCAGTTGGATGTTTTGGTATTGAGACAGGTTTGGTTCCTGCTCAAAATGGAGAAACCACTGTGACTGTTTTTGATGTCAATACTGGCTTTACAGTTAAACAATTAATTCAAACCCCCAATAAACAGGTGACTTACACTGGAAATCATTTCATAGATGGAGTTCCTGGAACTGCTGCTCCTATCGCAATGAGTTTTATTAATATAGTGGGAGTTAAAACAGGCAAATTATTCCCTACAGGCAATAAGACGGACATCATAGATGGCATGAGTGTAAGTTGTATAGACGTAGCTATGCCAACCGTATTTTTTCGCGCTGAAGAATTAGGAGTGAGCGGTTATGAAAGTAAGGCCGAACTTGATGCGAAAGATGGATTAATTGATAAATTGTTGCTACTGCGCGCAAAAGCTGGTGAAATGATGGGTATGGGTGATGTAGGAGAGGGGGTTATTCCAAAGGTAGCTATTGTAGCGCCTCCACAAAATAAAGGCAGCATCAGCGGACGGTATTTTACTCCGTTTCAATGTCATGATGCATTTGCCGTATCTGCCAGTTTTGCTGCCGCCACAGGTTCGGCTATTCCTGGCACTATTCTTAGTGAAAGGGCAGAAGGAATGAAAATGGAATCTAAAGAAGAGCAGTTATTCAGATTGGAACACCCAGCCGGTAAAATGGACATTGGAATTACTTTTATTGCGCCCGATGATGTTGTTGCTACAGTTGTTCGTACTTCGCGACTCATTATGCGCGGAGAAGTGGCGATTTCTGACAATAAAAAAATATCCGCATAATTTATTCTCTTACTTATTAATGCATAAAGTTATAGTTGTTGGTAGTGGCAATGCGGCTATGTGTGCTGCCTTAGCTGCGGCACAACAAGGAGCAAAGGTTACTATAATAGAGGCAGCCCCTCAAGAAGAATTTGGTGGTAATAGCCGCTATACAGCTGGCGCGCTACGTTTTTCTTATGAGAATAGGAATGAAATTTTAGAAATCCTTGATGAAGAAACTACACAAGATGATAGGATAGCGATATCGGATTTTGGAAGCTATCCAGCGGCTACATTTTTACAAGAACTAACAAACGCTGCCGAAGGCGCTGCAAATAATAAACTACATCGTGTAATGGTTGCAGAAAGTCGTCCAACTATGCTATGGCTTAAACAAAGTGGAGTCCGTTTCACACCTATTTATGAGCGCCAGGCATATAAAATTGATGGGAAATATGTTTTCTGGGGTGGATTAACACTGGCGGCTGAGGATGAAGGGGAAGGGCTTATACGCAGGCAAGCAGAAATAGCAGCGAAACTTGGCATTGAGTTCATATTTGATTCCCCCGTAAAGGAACTGCTTTATGATAATGGAAGGGTTACAGGAGTGGTTTACCAATCCCAAGGAAATGTATTAGAGATTACGACTGACGAGATTATTCTTGCTTGTGGTGGCTTTGAGGCAAATGCTAAACAAAGGCAAGCCCACATTGGTAGTGGTTGGGATTGCGCAAAGGTGCGGGGAACAAAATATAATCAAGGTGATGGACTTACCATGGCAATGGCTATAGGCGCCAAAACCTGTGGTAATTGGGGCGGGTGCCATGCTGTGTTTATGGATGCTAACTCTCCTGATTACGGTAATCTTAATATGCCTCATAAATTGCGTAAAAATTATCGCAAGATAAGCTACCCATTTGGAATTATGATTAATAAGAATGGAAAAAGATTTGTTGATGAAGGGGCGGATTTCCGTAATTATACTTACGCCAAATATGGCAGAGAGGTTTTAGCTCAATCTGGTAGATTTGCATGGCAAATTTTTGACAATCAAGTTGTAAATTTACTATATGAAGAATATAAAATGGAGGACGCCACCCGAGTTACTGCCAGTTCTTTAGAAGACCTGGTGACGCAACTTGATGATGTTGACAAAGAACAGGCATTGAAAACCCTAAATGATTACAATTCTGCAGTTGATACCAGTGTTCAGTTTAATCCAACAATAAAAGACGGCAAAGCAACTAAGTTATCTAATGAAGGAAGCCCACTATCCCCCCCTAAATCTAATTGGGCAACGTCCTTAACCGAACCGCCTTTTACTGCGTATAAGGTAACCTGCGGCATTACTTTTACTTATGGTGGATTGGCAATTAATGAACATGCAAGGGTATTAGATAAGAATAATATCCCAATCCCTGGACTTCTAGCTGCAGGAGAGATGGTCGGAGATATATTCCATCATAATTATCCAGGCGGTAGCGGGCTGACTTCAGGCGCAGTATTTGGTAGAATTGCCGGGATAACTGCGGGGAAAGCAGCGCATGCATAAGAGATAGACATCAATTATAAAGTTCATATTTTTTACACAAAAGTGTTAAAAAAAGGTATAAAAATATTATAATGCTCATATATCATAGATATAGTTATAGATTTTGGGGGCGTTCTGGATTCGACGTTTTTCCAAAGTTTGTTAGTGCATATCGAGCCGCGATAGCTCGTTAAAAAGTCGCAAAACAGTTGTAACTGGCGAAAAAGAAAGTTACGCTTTAGCCGCTTAATTGGCTAACTTCCGTTGTTGTTTTTCCTGTGGAACGGCTTCGGAAGAGGTCCACACAGGATCGCTTTGCTTATGACCTGAGATAAGCAAGGTTAAATTTTTATCAGGACTTTCGATGATTGGTTTGCCGTTTCAGCAATGTCGGAATAGTAAGAATCGGCTAAGTATGTAGACCTGCAAATGGAAGTAAAGCGGACGCGGGTTCAACTCCCGCCGCCTCCATATTTTTTTATATTATTTATAAACCTTTTATAGTTTTAACTCGCGATCAGAGCTGCGTTGAAGATCTCTTTCTTTAATTGTCTCTCTCTTATCATGTAATTTCTTACCACGAGCAATTGCAATAACACATTTAACTAGTTGTCCTTTCCACTTAAGTTTTAAAGGAACACAGCTCAATCCCTTTTTTTGCAAGGCGCCCTTAATCTTATTTATTTCTTTTTTATGAAGAAGCAGTTTACGGCTACGATCATATACGTATTCTTTATGGGTATTGATTGTTTGCAGTGGGTTAATATGCGCCCCTATAAGAAATAGTTCATCGCCTAACCATTTGACATAAGCTCCAGCTATCTGAGCTCTTTTATCTCTTAAACTTTTAACTTCCCAGCCCTCCAATGCCAATCCTGCCTCAAACTCCTCTACGAGTTCATAGTCGTAGTAAGCGCGCCGATTATCACAAATAGTATTTGAGGATGATTTTCTTGCCATATAATGAAATATTTTATGTGCTATTTGCTTATAATTAAGCTAATATGGGTAGAATTTATAAAATTGATAGCTATCCTTATAACTGTAAGCAAATGTTTTCTTTGGTAGCGGATGTTAACTCTTACCGCGATTTTGTTCCAGCGTGTGAGGATTCTTATGTTATATCTACTATTAACAATCCAACCAAAAATAATGGAGTGAAAGCAGAGGTAAAAAAAGAGCAAGCTAAACTTTGTTTTAGAAAAGGTAAGATACAAGTAGATATGACAACCGAAAATACTCAACGACCTTATAAATTTATTAAAATGAGCTTAGTTGAAGGAGATATGCGCCACCTAGAAGGAGAATGGTCTTTTTCGCCTCATAAAGAAGGATGTTTGATTGAATTTAACTGCAAGTACGAGATGAAAAACTCATTAATGGGCTTTTTAGCCAACAGGCTTATAGATAATGTATGGCAAACTTTAATGGAACGGATGATGCAACGAGCTAATGAAATCTATGAACCCAGATAGCATCTCCATTGAAATAGCTCTTGCTTTCCCTCAGGAGCAGCATATAGTTAAAGTTACAGTTCCGCGGGGTACCAAGATTAAGGATGCGATAGCCGTATCGGACATATTCAAAAAGTTTCGCAAGGTGCCAGATGAAGTTAAAATGCTTTCTTATGGTGCTGGGATATTTGGTAAGGAAATCAAAGAATTAGATACTTATGAATTGAAAGCAGGGGACCGTATTGAGATCTACCGTCCTTTAACAATAGACCCTAAGAATGCTCGTATAAAAAGAGCTGAAGATAATATTCCAGCAAAGGATAAGACAAATAATAAACAATCAGAACAATAAAATCTTTATTGGCGGTATTCATCAAGATGTATTTCTGCAAGCACATCTTGCTTAAATATTAGATAGCCCTTAGTAATAGTTGTTCTGCTTCGGCGGTCTCTTACTCGGTAGATATACTCCCACCTAGACGTATCCAGAGCATTAATAATGCTAGGAGAGCCCAAAACATATTGAACTTGCTCTTTGCTCATGCCAATTTTTAGTTCTGTCAGATCTTCTTTCTTGATAATTGACCCTTGGACTATCTCTGGATGATAGATACAAGATGATAAGCTGCTGATTAGTAATATCATCAATATACGATGGATATTTTTTTTTGCTATCTTAATAATTTCCACACTTAACCTAGGTAAATTAAACATAAGCGCGCTTGGAATCTATCTCTTCCATCAGTAACATCTTGGTATTCCAATCATCATTAACTGTTTCCACATAATCTTTACTTTTCATACCATTAGGCAGCACCAGGTTAGGTTCAAGCTCCGCTAAGGGGAGCAGGACAAAGGGGCGCTTCAATAATCCAGGATGAGGGATAGCGAGTTCTGGGGTATTTATTCTTACATCTTCTATAAGCAATATATCAATATCAATAACTCTGGAACCCCAACGGGTATCTCTAACTCTGCCCATTTCATCCTCAATGTTCTGAAGAACATCCAGCAATTGATGTCCTTGCATTTTGGTAATGCAGCTTACAACCGCATTTATATAATTAGGTTGTTTTGTTTTATGATCTTGATTATTCAATGTCATAGCTAATGATTCATACAAAGATGATATAGCTAAACTATGAATTTCTCTTATAGATTTAATATTTTTATAAGCTGCAAGTATCTGTTTTACAGGTGCTCGCAAGTTGCTCCCCAACCCTATGTAGCACTTTCTGCTAAACTGCATGGACTGGGTGATTAAAAGTTTTTTTGCTTTTTTTGTCGGATTCTAGTTTTTGCTTAACATACCTATTTGATTGACGCTTATTTTTTGCAGCAGCAGGTATTTGTGTACTTATGGGATTCTCTTTGATATACTTAGTCCACCAACTATATACTACCTGCAGTTTAGGGTCGCCAGCAACGCGCGCTGCCAGAAAATCATAAGCAATACGGAAATTTCTATTTTCAGTTATTTTCTCTGCTTTAAGAGTTTTATAATGCAGCATTTGATTCTGTAGTAACCATATTTTTTCAATTCGCCAAAAGAATTTTATAGGAATCGGCATCCTTTCTTTTTGTTTTACTGCAGTATTTCCACAAGCAAATTTATGGCGCGAATTAAATTTATGCTTTCGCAAAGGTCCTTTACTTATTTCTTCCATTTCTTTGCAATAGGGCAACCACAAAAACACTGTTAATAAAAACACTGGGGCTAATGACTGATTATTGTTATATCTCTTATCAGTGGATTTCAGAGCATATTCCAGCATTTTTTCTTCTTTGACTGTAATATTTCCCCAATCAGAGTATAGGATTATACGTCTAATAATATCATACTCATCCAACCATTTATAACTTGCATAAGCATGCCCAGTAAGAAATAATTTGGTGAACTCATCAAACAAACGAGCACTTGGTAACCCTGATATTTCTTTGCTGTATTTGATAATTCCTACCTTCGCTTCATCATCTAATGTAAGTCCCAATTTAGCACAAAAACGTAAAGCCCTTATCATCCGCATAGGATCTTCAAGGAACCTCTTGCTTGCCTTTCCTATAACTCGGGCTATTTTATTTTTTACATCTTTATACCCTCCAGTGTAATCAATAATCTCCTGAGTATCAGGGTCATAATATAATGAATTTATTGTTATATCTCTGCGATTTGCATCTTCTGCCATAGTGCCGAAGATATTTTCTCTATGATATTTATTAGAGGAATAGGTAAAAAACACTTTAATTGACTGCCATAAACTTGGTTTACCTGAACGAAAAGTAGATACTTCTATAATGCTTCCAGTATCATGTATATGCACTAATTTAAATCTGCGACCAATAATAATGGCACGCGGGAACACCTTCTTTACTTGTTCAGGATAGGCATCAGTTGCTACATCAAAATCTTTCGGTTTTCTTTTAAGTAAGATATCTCGTAAGCATCCGCCTACAACGTATGCCTTATATCCATGTTGCTTTAGTTGTTTAACAACTTTTAGCGTCTTTCTATCAATTAGGAACCGTTTAATTTTATGTTCCGAATATTTATAATAGAGCGGGGATTGTATTTCTTTATTACTAATCAATTTCTTAACCATTATTATATATAGTTATACATAACTTTCGTTTTATACATGTATTTTCGAACTCCTATAACTTTTTACAGTTTTATTATTAAGCTAATGTCCAAAAGCATTAACCCCTCATAATCTCTAAACCACCCGGCAACCTTTTTATCTTTGCATGACTTCTGTATTAATGCTATAGGGTATTATATATTATTAATTTTTAAAATAAATAGATTATTCAATCATTTTAAGGATATTTATAATCTTATTGCGATGATTGATATCATCTTCCAAAAATACCACAAAAGAGCGTTGCTCGCCTGCGCTGTTTGACATATATCCAGCTGCATTATATATCCCAGTTAATGTTCCTGTCTTATAGACAGCGCCAGCTTTATCACTAGGCAGAACATCTTTATACTTATCAAATTTGGCTAAAATTTTCAGCATTTGTTTAGGCGTGAATCTATTCCTGCGGTCAAGTCCCGCTCCTTCATTCATGCGAATGTAAGAGGTATTAGGAATTTCCAAGTCATTGGTTAGATAATTATGCCAGCGCTGTAATGATTGCTGGAGTGGTTTTTTAGATTGTGGCGAGAATTGCAACAACAAAGCATTAGCAATAAGATTATTTGAGTATAACATCAGTTGCTTGCTAATTTTATGCAAAGATTGAGAATTAGGATGCCGATATATGATGTTCCATTGGTGATTTGCTTTACTGATTGCATGACCATTGCCATTCATAAACTCTATGCCATTTTGAGCAAATATTTCTTTGAACAACTGTTGAACATAACTACGTCTATATTTTGCTTGACCTTGCAGGTTAATCCTCTCCGCCTCATCACAACAGGACAAATCAGTTCCAAGTTGAGCCATCAATGGCAGAGTAGGGGTCTGTTCTTCTGCTGAAACGATTTGTTTATCCTCATTTGTTTTAATATATACCGTATTAAAGTTTACAAACAATGATGAGAATATCGCATCATAAGGATTATTAGAACCCCCTAAACCTGGCAAAGCCACGTTTTTAAATAGAGAGTCGTCTAAATGCAAGCCGTTAAATCTTTCATGCCCAAGTAGTTTAATTTCTTTGGCAATAATATTAATTTCCTCACTGGTCAGAAAAGGGTCGCCTTCCCCTTTAATTAACAGGTTATTACTTCTATCAATATAGAAAGAAGTGCTGAATCTAAAATCATCCCCGAGCAAGTCATAAGCCGCTAAAACTAAAGGAATTTTGAGGCAAGATGCCGGTATAAATGTTTTATCCGCATTCATTTCAGCTAGTATTTTATCGCCCTGACTAAGTAGAATTCCAGCATTCGGAGATATTTCGCTAATTTGCTTAACAGCTTGTTTAGAAGTTAAAGCCATAGCATATTGCATCTGCAATAGCCATAATATAAAAACTGCTAATCCTGTGATAGTATGTTTATTCACTGATGTTATTATAAATAATAAGGGTATTATCCAACCTATTTATGCATTTAATATTAGTGACATTAAATAATTAAATTTAGTAAGCCATGTTATAATGAATTATGTGTTCTGCAGGAACACTGTAGAGCACAATAATATAACTAGTTAATTATATGATTTATAATTAATTAGTTGTTTACGAGTAAATATGTTAACTAACATGAGGTAATTTATGCAAGTTAAACAAGCTATAAAACAGCTCAAAACAAGTAAATTGTCATTGAAAGATAAATATGACAATTTCATTGGAGGCAAGTGGATTGCCCCCTCAAATGGCGAGTACTTTGATAATATAACTCCTATAACAGGAGAGGTTTTTACTAAAGTAGCCAGATCAATTGACAAAGATATTAACATGGCACTGGATGCAGCTCATAAAGCAAAAGATGGCTGGGCAGCTACATCAACTACAGAACGGGCTAATATTCTTAATCAAATAGCAGCAGTACTGGAAGAGAATCTTTCCAGTTTTGCAATGTTGGAAACAATAGAAAATGGCAAAGCAATACGTGAAACTACTGCGGCAGATATGCCGTTAGCAGTTGACCATTTTCGTTACTTTGCGAGTTGTATTCGTGCCCAAGAGGGCGGCATCTCGGAAATAGATAATAATACTATTGCTTACCATTATCATGAACCCCTTGGAGTTTGCGGACAGATTATTCCTTGGAATTTTCCTATTCTAATGGCTACCTGGAAGCTAGCCCCAGCTTTAGCGGCAGGTAATGCTGTTGTTCTCAAGCCAGCTGAACAGACGCCAGTGAGTATTCTGGTCTTGGTGGATATGATAAAAGATCTACTACCACCAGGAGTTCTCAATGTAGTAAACGGCTTTGGGACTGAAGCAGGCAAGCCATTGGCATCAAGTGATAGAGTTAGTAAAGTTGCTTTCACCGGTGAGACCACTACTGGAAGATTGATAATGCAGTATGCTGCCAATTCCGTCATTCCAGTAACTCTAGAACTCGGTGGTAAATCTCCCAATATATTCTTTGCAGATGTAATGGACGAAGACGATGACTTTCTCCAAAAATCTTTGGAAGGATTCGTTATGTTTGCATTAAATCAGGGCGAGGTTTGCACCTGTCCTTCGCGGGCATTAATCCAAGAGTCCATTTATGATAAATTCATGGATCTTGCAATTAAAAGGACTAAAAAAATCAAGCAGGCAAATCCTCTGCTTGCCGACACTATGCACGGAGCTCAAGTATCCAATGACCAATACGAGAAGATACTTTCTTACATAGACATCGGCAAACAAGAAGGAGCAAATTTGCTGTTGGGCGGCAAGCCAGCAAAAATGGATGACGAATTCAAAGATGGCTTCTATATTGAACCCACTATCTTTGAAGGAAAAAATTCTATGCGTATATTCCAAGAAGAAATTTTTGGACCAGTCCTGGCAGTAACCACCTTTAAGGACGAAAAAGAAGCATTGGAAATAGCCAATGATACACTTTACGGACTTGGAGCAGGAGTTTGGACCAGAGATATGCACAAGGTTTTCAATTTTGGACGCAATATCAAAGCTGGTAGAGTTTGGACCAATTGCTATCATCTATATCCTGCACATGCTGCCTTTGGTGGATACAAGCATTCAGGTATTGGTAGAGAGAATCATAAGATGATGCTTGACCATTACCAACAGGTTAAAAATGTACTTGTTAGCTACGACAAGAAACCTATGGGTTTCTTCTAGTAGAAGCAAGGACTATACTTGTAGTTATTCATTAATATTCATTAACGTCAGTTAAGGTGTAACAGCCGTGACTGACTTAATGAATTCAAAATTAGCTAACAATATGAAAACTAAAACAAACGAAATGAACACAGAGAATGCAGAGAATGCAAGGAATTTAGTGCCGCGTGTATCAGTTACTCCTGAGGCGGCTGAGTTCATTGAGCAACTTAAAGTCAAACATGGCGATTTGATGTTTCATCAATCTGGCGGTTGTTGTGATGGCAGCGCTCCTATGTGCTATCAGCGTGGCGAGTTTATGGTGGGACAACAGGATGCATATCTTGGAGAGATTGCAGGGTGTCCTTTTTATATAGGCATCAAACAGTTTGCTTACTGGCAACATACTCATCTGATAATTGATGTCGTTGCTGGACGCGGTCATGGATTTTCTTTAGAGGCGCCAGAAGGACGAAAATTTGTTACTAGATCAAGAGTTTACAACGAAGAAGAAAAGAAACTACTAGAAAAAATGCCACCACCGCAGGACGGCTCGCAGGTTCCGACATAACATCTAACATAACACTCAATACAGCACCCAGATATATAAAGAATAATTGTTATTATTTTGAACCCTGTAAAATTTTCTTTATAAGCGGCATTAGTGTCTCTATGGGTAGCCCCATAACATTATTAACGCTACCTTTGATTTCTTTGACATAAGGGGCGATAGTGCCTTCAACCTTTAAACCACCACATACTCCTTGCCATTCGCCGCTGCTAAGGACTTCTTTCTTTATATCAGCAGGAATTTCATTATAGGTAATCATAGTTGACTCACTGCCACCCATCCACCCAGCAGGATACCTTAGATAGAAACCAGTAATCACTTCTTCATAAGAAGCGCTTCTATTATCCAAATAAGTGCTTGCCTCCTGGCTTGATTGCGGTTTGCGCAATAATTCACCTGAAGAGTTAATAACGATAGTATCTGCCCCCAACACTAAGTCGTTGCTAAAATCACCCCATGCCGCCAAAGCTTTTTGCCGTGCTAAGTCAGCAGCTACTTCATCTGCAGGCAAATTATCTTTAATAATTTCTGGAATATTGGTTGGATGCATGACATACTTAATGCCAAACTCATTAAGAATCTTAGCCCGATGGGGAGAACCCGATGCAAGAATTAATTTCAAAATACTATACTTGAAATACTAGGTCAAAAATACTATGCTGATTGGACTTTTTCCGTAAACTCACTTATTAACCTATTCAAACGTCCAACCGTCTCATCTTTACCTAAAATTTCTGCCACCTTATCAACAGAAGGTGAATTATTACAACCTGTCAAAGCCAACCTAAGTGGCATCCCAACTACGGGAAATTTGACACCTTTTTCTTTCACAGTTTCTTTAATCGTATGTTTTATTGACTCGCTATCCCATGTATCAATCACTAAAAATTTTTTCTCCAATATTTTCAAACACTCTATTGATGTATCATTAGCATATTCAGTAAAGGAATTCTTATCATACTCTGTAAGAGTTTTATAATAAAAGGTTATTTCTGCGGCAAGGTCTTTAAGGTTATCCACCCGTTCCTTATGCAGATTAATAACTACATCCAACGGGGGAGATGATTTAACAACAATATTCAAATCCATTAAATACTTCTCAATCTCTTTACTTAAATTATCCGCTTCTTTAATAAAATTATGATTAATCCACAGCATCTTGCTCTCATCGTAATGAGCCGCCGATTTATGGATATTTTCAATGTTAAATAAACTTACTAACTCGGAGCGTGTAAACACTTCCTGGTCACCATGAGACCAGCCCAGTCGCGCCATATAGCTACACAAGGCATCTGGTAATATTCCCATATCCCGATAATTTAGAACATTATTGGCACCTTCACGTTTGGATAACCTACCTCCGTCTTGATTAAGAATCAGCGGCAGATGAGCAAATTCGGGCAGGGGAGAGGAGGGGGTAAGTGCATGATACAAATTACATTGACGCACACTATTAAGCAGATGATCATCACCACGAATAATATGAGTTATCCCCATTGCAATATCATCCACTACTGCGCAAAAATTATATGTTGGAGAGCCATCCTGACGCACAATTATCATATCGTCAAGTTCACTATTATCAACTTTGATATCTCCTTTGATTAGGTCGGTAAAAGCGCTTGCGCCTTCTAATGGATTCTTAAACCTTATAACGTAATCATTAGTGTCAACGCCTAAATCCGCATCTCTATGGCGTCTATCATACTTGGGTTTTTCTCCACGTTGCATCTGTTTATCACGCATTTCTTCAAGTTCTTGTGGAGTGCAGATGCAACGATAGGCAAGTCCTTTATCTAACAATGTTTGCGCTGCTTGCGCATAATTTGCTAAACGTGAGCTTTGGCGCACAGGACCCTCATCCCATTCTAATTTCAGCCAATTCAACGCGGCAAGGATCTCCTCAGTATGCTCTTCTTTGCTTCTACTTTTATCAGTATCCTCAATTCTCAAAATGAATTTGCCGCCGCAATGACGGCTAAACAGATAACAAAATAGCGCAGTTCGCGCTCCACCTAAATGTAGATCCCCCGAAGGGCTTGGTGCAAATCTGGTAATAACTGAACTCATACTCAATTATATTCTGTGTTGACTAAAAAATGCCTTATTATGTAGGTTTATGCTAATATGTGTTAACTAAGATTGGCGGAGGGGGTGCTTAAGGGGCTGTTTAAGAGGTTGTTTAAAAAGATTATATGAAACAATTATATACAGTAGGACATTCAACTCATGAACTGAGTGATTTTATTGCCTTGCTAAAAAAGCACAATATTGATACTATTGTAGATGTTAGAAGCACTCCATATAGTCAATTCGCTTCACAATACAATAGGGAACCCTTGAAAGATTATCTCAAAGATAATCAAATCAACTACATCTTTATGGGTGATTCATTAGGTGCGCGTCATACAGATAGCACTTTGCTGTTTGATGATGGCAAAGTAAATTTTCAAAAAGTTCAACAAACACAATCATTTCAAGATGCTATCGCCAGGTTATACGATGGCATGACAAAAGGATATCAAATTTCCTTGATGTGTTCGGAGAAAGAAGCGTTTGATTGTCATAGATTTGGAATGATTTCAGCGTATTTGGCAAAACACAAAGTAGATGTCAAGCATATTTATCCGGATGAAGTTATCTCACAAAAACAGATGGAATATAAACTACTAGAAAAATATGACAAGAAAATGTCAAAATCGCGTGAGCTTTTTATAACAGAAGAAACAGGTGATTCACCACTAGAAGCCGCTTACAAACTAAGAAATCAAGATATTGGCTATAATGCAATAACGAAAGAAGGTAACGAATAATGAATGTTTATACAATTGGGTTTTCCCAAAAAAGTGCTGAAGAGTTTTTTAACTTACTGAAAAACAACAAAGTAAAAAGATTAGTTGATACTAGATTAAATAACAAATCTCAATTAGCAGGTTTCTCAGGAGTGAAGCACTTGCCATATTTTTTAAAACTACACAATATTGAATATGAATACAAACCAGAATGGGCTCCTTCAAAGGAACTACTAACTGGGTATAGAGATAAATCAATAAACTGGGATGAGTATGTTAAAGTTTACAACCAATTATTAATTGATAGAAACATTGCAAAAAATATTTCTAATGAGGGCGTAGCTAGCTTAGATAATATTGCGCTGCTATGTAGCGAACCAACCGCGGAACTTTGCCATAGAAGATTACTATCTGAATATTTCATGCAACATTTTGATAATGTAAAAGTAAAACATTTGTAATGAGTGAGAAAAAAACTATACTAATTCTTGCTAATTCCCATAGGAAAGGGGGGCGTTGTATAGATGGCAAGGATATTCACACAAAAGAATGGATAAGACCAGTTGGTAATTATAACAAGCATGCGTTAAATAGTTATGAGTTTAAAAGATATAAAACTCTACAAATAATGGATATAGGAATTTTAGGACCAGCAATCCCTAAAAAGAATCAACCTGAAAATTATCTTATATCAAATGAAAATTGGAGAGAGAATTGTAATGAAGGGAAAAAGAATGTTGAAGATTTTTTAGATAATCCAGATAATTTATGGTTAGATGACTCTAGTCTGGATGATAGAATGGACTATGGGTTAATTGAAAATGAAAAAATAATAATTAACCAATCATTATATTTAATTAAGGTTAGTGATTTAACTGTCTATCGTAAAAACGCTAAACAGTTTAGGGGCATATTTACTTACAATGGAACCATATATGACCTAGTAATAACAGATGGTAAATACACTGATACTTTTGCCACTCCTGAAAAAGGGAATATCCTAGCCTTTAGCCAAGAAATTCCGCATTTGGGCATTACTCAAGACCATTGTTATTTGGTTAATAATCAAGACAACCCATATTTACCTATCTGTAATCAAGATAATTATTGGGCTACTAGTCAAGAAGAGCGTTATTTAACTATTAGCTTAGGTGATGAATTTAATGGATACTGCTATAAATTAGTGGCAGCAATTTTATAAAAAAATTAATAATGTAAAGAACGTGCAATGAGAATAGTAATTTTAGCCAATTCTTATGTTAAAGGAGGGCGCTCTATTGCAGGGAAGGATACTGATACATGGAAGTGGATAAGATTTGTTATTGATAGAGCAGATAACGCATCAAATAGCAATAAATTGGAATCTCAACAATTAGAACCTTTACGAATATACGATATAGAGTTCGTAGAGCTAGCACCTTTAAAGCATCATCCAGAGAATCATATTATATCTGCTGAAATTTGTCCGCAGGAATGTTCTAGTGTAGATAGACATGAAGTTGGAAAATATTCGGATTCACCCCCTAATCTATGGTCAGGTGCAGTTAAAAGAGATTCAAATTCAAAAAATAATACACTGATTCATGGTACATCCTTCAATCATACTGTTTATATTAATGATGTTATAACTGTTGTTGATCCAGGTGAAACATTTGATAGAGAAGAAAGTTATATTCATAGTTATAGCACATATATGGATAAAGTAGATTATAGTTTAGTCGGTGAAGGTTTAGACGTTCCACAATCATTGTATTTAGTTAAGGTTCAGGATTTAACTTGCTCTTATGAATATTATGATTTTGGAGGAAGACGTATACCACGGTGGCAAGCATATTTTAAATATAATAAACAAGATTATAGATTAATAATAACAGATGATAAGTTCACTAAAAATCTTGATACAAAAAAGAAATATCCAATAAAAACATCTAATCACTTAGCTATTAGTTTATCTGATCCACATCAAGGATTCTGCTATAAATTAGTGGCAGCGATCTTGTAATTATTTATTCCATAGTATCATCAATCGCAAAAAACATGAAAAACTCATATATACAAAACCTCCATATTTTTAGTATAATCATATACTATGAATAAATATTTACTACTTACACAGAACGCTGAGGGTAAAACTCAGGCAACGTTCAACAATGATGATGCATTGCAACTACCTGATAATCCTAAAAATGATGTCACGATAAAAGTCCTTTACTCCTCAATCAACTACAAAGACGCGCTTGCAGTTACTGGCAAAGGTAAGATTGTGCGAGATTTCCCTTTTGTTCCTGGAATTGACTTATGTGGCGAAGTTGTTGAATCCACTAATAATGATTACACTGCCGGCGATAAAGTACTTGCCACTGGTTGGGGTATTGGTGAAAAGCACTGGGGAGGTTACTCAACACTTGCCAAAGTTAGCAGCAAGCATCTTACCCGCTTGCCATCAAATCTCACTCCCAGTGTAGCTATGTCATTAGGCACAGCTGGCTTCACATCCATGCTTTGTGTTAATGCCTTGTTGAATCATGGCATCAACAAAGATGCAGGACCTGTATTGGTAAGCGGAGCAAGTGGCGGGGTAGGGAGCATAGCGCTAAAAATTTTAGCAGACCAGGGCTATCAAGTAACGGCAGTAACCTCAGAAAAAGGTAAGAAGTTGGTTGCATCTCTTGGTGCTTCTGATTTCATAATGCGTGAAGAGATGAGTGAAGAGTGCCGACCATTAGAAAATCAGAAGTGGGCTGCTGCTGTTGATACTGTAGGAGACAAGGTTTTGGCAAGAATATTGGCAGAAATGAATTATGGAGGCGCCGTAGCGGCATGCGGACTTGCTGGTGGTTTTGCGCTTAAAACCACGGTTATGCCCTTTATCTTACGCGGAGTTGCCTTATTAGGAATTGATAGCGTATATTTTCCTGCTGCTAAAAGAGCGAGTATATGGGAAGAACTAGCTAAGGCGATAGATGAGAACACCCTCAAACAAATTACTACTGAGATTTCATTGCAACAGGTACCTGAATACTGCGATAAACTGCTAAAGGGAGAAATCAGTGGCAGGGTTTTAGTTAATTTACAAAGCTAAATAATCATGGCAACAACATTTAATCCTATATATAGAAGGTCAATTGAGGATGCATCGTCATTCTGGAGCGAAGTAGCACAACAACTGGAATGGCAAAAACCTTTCAGTAAAGTTATTGATGATAGTAACAAACCCTTTTATCAATGGTTCTGTGATGGAAAAATAAATGTTTGCCATAACGCACTGGACAGACATGTCAACGCAGGAAATGGTGAACGAGCTGCCTTAATATACGATAGCCCAATAACTGGCACTAAGCAATCATATACTTTCTCTCAATTACGTGATGAAACAGCAAAAGTGGCAGGCATGCTTGTCAATAATGGCGTTGGTAAAGGCGACAGAGTAGTTATATACATGCCCATGGTGCCGCAGGCAGTTATGGCAATGTTGGCTTGCGCTCGACTTGGCGCCATCCATTCTATGGTCTTTGGTGGTTTTGCCGCAGACCAACTGGCGACGCGTATTGATGATGCTAAAGCCAAACTAATTTTATCCACAAGTTGTGGTATTGAACCATCGGGATTGATTGAATATAAACCCATGCTGGACGAAGCGCTGAGAATATCATCCCATAAACCTGAAAAGGTAATAATTCTGCAAAGAAAACAACATCAGGCGCAACTTGAAGCAGGGCGTGATTTGGACTGGGATGCCGAGATAAGCAAAGCAGAGTTGGCTCCTTGCGCTGAGGTTGCCGCTACTGACGCATTATTTATTCTATATACCTCTGGCACCACTGGTTCTCCCAAAGGCGTCGTTCATGACGGAGGCGGCTATGCGGTTGCCTTGAATTGGACTATGCATAACATTTACGGCGCTAATCCAGGAGATGTTTTCTGGGCTGCTTCGGATGTTGGCTGGATAGTAGGGCACTCATATATTGTATATGCGCCGTTATTACACGGCTGCACTACAATTCTTTACGAAGGCAAGCCAGTAGGCACACCAGATGCTGGCGCATTTTGGCGAGTTATCTCAGAGCACAAGGTTAATATGCTATTTACTGCGCCCACCGCGCTGCGCGCGATTAAGAGGGAAGATCCAGACGGCAAGCTAATTAAGGACTATGACATCAGTAAGCTAAAATACTTCTTTTTAGCAGGTGAAAGGTGCGACCCCGACAGTGCAATCTGGGCAGAAAAGCATCTTGGAGTGCCAACTATTGACCACTGGTGGCAAACAGAAACCGGTTGGGCAATTACTGCCTTACCTTATGGAATTGAAAAGATGCCTACTAAAATTGGCTCAGCGGGCGTTCCTATGGTTGGTTATGATGTGCATATTTTGGATAAAGATGGCAAGGATGTTCCTCCAGGAGAGTTTGGTTCTATTGCAGTTAAATTACCATTACCGCCAGGAACTTTCCCGACCTTATGGCGTAACGAAGAACGTTACAAACAGTGTATGAGTGTTTTTGACGGCTATTATGTAACTGGTGATGCTGGTTATATGGATGAAGACGGACATGTTTTTGTAATGAGCCGTACCGATGATGTCATCAATGTTGCGGGGCATCGCTTATCCACTGGCGAGATGGAAGAAGTGCTAACAGGACATATTGATATTGCTGAGGCAGCAGTATTTGGGGTGCATGATGAACTAAAAGGACAGCTGCCTTTAGGTTTAGTAATCAAAAACGCATCATCAAATAAAAATGATGAAGAACTTATTGAAGAACTTATTCAGCTAATTCGCGCCAAGATAGGTCCAGTTGCCGCATTCAAGCAAGTTGCCATAGTGGCAAAGCTTCCTAAAACTCGCTCGGGCAAGATACTGCGTAAAACTTTGAGCCAAATAGCCAATAGTGAAGAGCATAAGGTTCCCCCTACAATAGAAGACCCTAATGCGCTAGAAGATATAAAAAACCAGCTGCAAAAACTAGGTTACGCTCGCTGACATTACAATTAAATCTGTCTGCTTATAAAAAAACTCGTTTCATATTTTGTGCTTGTTGTATAATAATAAATTATTATTATTCAAACGGAGACGAATCTATGAAATATAACCAACACAAAAATCCAATCCAATGAAAAATTGGAACATAAAGACAATATTATTATCAATTATAGGGCTATGCATGCTCCCTGCTTTATCGTATGCAGAAGAGAGTGCTAACAGCGACTTCCCATCATTAATTACCCACAACCTATGGATACTTATTGCAAGTTTGCTGGTATTTATTATGCACTTGGGATTTGCTTCTTTAGAATCAGGGCTAACTCGCGCAAAAAACACAGTTAACATACTATCTAAAAACCTTATCATTTTTTCTATAGGTTTTTTGATTTACGCCTTTATTGGCTTTCAAATGATGTACCCTGGCGACTCATGGATTATTGAAGGACTGCTTGGATTTGGTGGCTTGGGATTGGATATGAGTTTCAAAGATCCCGATAAATTCTACACTGAACACTACACCTACTGGTCTGACTTTATTTTTCAGGCAATGTTTGCGGTTACTGCAGCAACTATTGTATCTGGCGCCGTGGCGGAAAGAATACGCTTGCCTAGTTTTTTCATCATAACTTTCTTGTATATGGGGTTAATCTATCCCATTGTTGGTTCCTGGCAGTGGGGCGGAGGAGTATTAAGCACCTTAGGATTTTATGATTTTGCCGGCGCCACTATTGTCCATTCAGTAGGTGGCTGGTGTGCTTTGGTGGCAGTCATATTTTTAGGACCTCGCTATGGAAAGTATAAAAATGGCAAGATAATTCCTATTTATGGTCACAACATACCGCTAGTTTACATAGGAGTTTTCTTATTATGGTTTGGTTGGTTTGGTTTCAATGGAGGTTCAGTCCTAAGCGCCAATCCACATGAGGTCTCTTATGTCTTTTTAATTACCATGATAGGCGCTGTTAGCGGCGTTATTGGCGCTGCGGTGATGTCTCTTATAGTTCTAAGAACTACAGACCTAAGCATGGTGCTAAATGGTGTTTTAGCTGGACTTGTAGGGATTACTGCTGGAGCAAATGTATTCTCACCCATAGCAGCCGTCATTATAGGGATGATTGCTGGTTGTCTAGTGGTCATATCTATTCTATTATTTGACCGTGTCCGTATAGATGACCCAGTAGGTGCTATTTCAGTGCACTTAATTTGTGGTATCTGGGGAACTCTTGCAGTGGGTATATGGAGTGTTAATCCAGAGCATCTTTTAATTACTCAACTTATAGGTGTGGTAACAGTTGGCGCCTTCTGCTTTATAACCGCTGCTGTTATTGTTTTAGCAGTGAAGTACACCTTAGGCATCAGAGTATCAAAAGAAGAAGAACTCAAGGGCTTAGACATAATTGAACATAAAAGTGAGGCATATAAGGGCTTCCAAATTTTTACAACTGAATAACCAATCAATATGAAATTAATAACTGCTTTAATACAACCCCATAAATTGGACGATGTAAAACAATCCTTACTGGAGGCGGACATCGCCAAAATGACTGTTACTAATGCTTTGGGCTGTGGAGCTCAACAAGGATACTCAGAAGTATATCGTGGAGCTATAAGCGAAATACGTTTGCTAAAGAAAGTTAGATTAGAGATTGCCGTAAATGACGACTATGTAGACAAAACTGTTAAGGCAATTATAGACGGCGCTCGCAGCGACAATGGCAAGGGCTCAATAGGAGACGGCAAAATCTTCGTTAGCAACATAGAACAATGCATCCGTATCCGCACTGGAGAGAAGGGCGAGGAGGCGATAGGGTAGTTGTTGGCGCTAACTATAATTAGATAGCAACATTGTTAGTTTTAAACTAATTAATGTAAATTAGGTTACTTGGGTATAGAATATACAGGTAATGAGTAAACCAGTTATCGAAAAGCAAGCAAGTTTTCTTGATGATATACAGAAAAACAGCTTTGATCAATTGGAAGTAGATATCAAAGAAAATTTCCCTACTCATATTCTTAGCAAAGAACATTTTAACTTTCCAATACCCGTAAGAAACCGACTACAATTACATAATCGTAGATACATAGGAAGCAAGCAAAAATTAATAAGTTGGATTTTCTCTATTATCTCTCAAGAGTGCTCAGGTAATACATTTGCTGATGTTTTTGCTGGCACAGGTATAGTTGCCGCAGCTGCTAGCACCTCTTTTAAAAAAATAATTCTCAATGATTTATTGCATTCAAATAATATAATCTATGAGGCATTCTTTTCTTCTGGTGATTACAGAGAATCCTTTCTACAAGAACAGCTAAGTCATTACAATAGTATCAATCCTGACAAGTTAGATGATAATTACTTTTCGGTTAATTTTGGCGGAAAGTATTTTTCTACCGAAGTGGCAAAATCTATAGGGCATATAAGAGAGAGCATTGAATCCAATAGGGATAATTTACTTCCCCGAGAATATGCTATGCTGTTAACTTCACTTATCTATGCCGCAGATAAAACAGCAAATACTGTCGGACATTACGATGCATACTTCAAAAAAGATGATGTGAAAAGTAATTTATTTATGCTTATGCCTCATCCAATATCTGCACAGGAAGTTGAAATTCATCGCCAAGATGCCAATGTGCTAACAGCTAATATTAGCTCTGATATCCTTTATATTGATCCTCCATATAATTCTAGACAATACAGCAGGTTTTATCATCTATTAGAGACGTTAACCAAGTGGGATAAATCCAAGCTGTATGGAGTTGCATTAAAACCTTTGCCTGAAAACATGAGTGACTATTGCCGAGTAAGTGCCGGCAAAAAGCTAAATGATTTAATAAATAGCGCCAATGCTAAATACATTGTAGTATCTTATAACAATACTTATGCTTCTAAAAGCAGCTCATCTCAAAACAAAATATCCCTTGATACTATACATAGAATACTCAATGATAAAGGAAAAACAAAAGTATTTGAAAAACCCTACCGCCATTTTAACGCTGGCAATACAGATTTTGCTGACCATAAAGAATATCTATTCGTAACTGCAGTTAAGTGATAAACAATAATATTCTGCGCTCTCCATTGTTTTATGTTGGCGATAAATATAAGTTGATGCATCAGATATTGCCAATATTTCCTAAAAGCATTAATAATTTTTATGAACCATTTGTGGGAGGAGGAACGGTATTTCTAAATGTTCAATCCAAAAAATATTTTCTCAGTGATTTACAAGAACATCTAATCGCCATACATAAATATTTGCTTGAAAGTTCTAAACAACCCTACAAATTCTTTGCTGATATTGAAGGTATCATTAATGCCTATCGTCTATCCTATTCATACAAAAGAGATATGATTCCAATAGAATTAAAAGAAAAATATAAGAAGACATACTATGCAAAATTCAATAAGGAAAATTATGAAGAATTAAGATTGTCATTGAATCAAGGAGACACTTTAGAACCGATAAAATTATACATTTTATTAATATATGGTTTTAATCGCATGCTTAGATTTAACGGTAAAGGAAAGTTTAATCTTCCAGTAGGGAATGTTGATTTCAATACCAATGTTTTTACGGCTTTAAACAATTACTTTAACTTTGTTAAGGACAAGAATATCACATTTAGTAAAAACCATTTTACCGATATCTTTAATGATTACAAACCTAATACTCAAGATTTTTTCTATATAGATCCACCTTATTTGATAGGTTCCGCCGAATATAACAAAATGTGGAATGAAGAATCCGAGAAAATGCTACTAGAAAACCTTGATAAGCTAAATAGTAATAATGTAAAATTCGCTTTATCTAACGTCCTTAGCTATAACGGGCATAAGAATCACTTATTAGCTAATTGGATGAAAGATTATAAGGTCTATCGCATTACTAGTAACTATATTAACTATCATAATAATGGCAAAAAGGACATTAAAGAAGTTCTCATAACTAATTATTAATTTACAACAAATATAGTATGAGAGCAGCTAAATATAAACCGTTACTATTTACAACTACGATTAGAAATCCGCAAAGATTTAAGCTGTTTCTTGGGGCGTTAAAGGAGTTTAATGGAGAAGTTCTCAGCGAAGAATTGATATACACAATATGCAAGAAAATTATAAATGAGGGACTATATGCTCCAACACAACTTTCCCCTAAGGTTAGGCAAAAATTAAAAGCAGGGAAGGAATTAAGCGAAAGAGAACTAAAAAAAATTCTAAAGGATAACCCACAAAAGCATAAAGAAGCAGGATTTAGCAGGGGCTGGGCATCACGTTTTGATACTTGGTTTAAGCTAGCAAAGGAAATGGGATTTGTTTTTTACAAAGAGCAGGGTATTCTTAAATTTTCTAAAATAGGATTAAAGCTAGCCGACATAAAACATCCTGAATTTGAGCAAGAAGCATTCCTCAATTCATATTCAAAATATCAAAGGAACAATCCTTTCCGTAGAGTCCTAAACGAAAATATTCCATTAATATTACTATTAGAAGTCATCAAAAAGTTAAACTCAGATAAAAGTTTTAAACCTAAAGGCATATCTAAACTTGAATTACCTTTACTTATATATTGGAAAGGTAATAATGCGCAACAGCTATATCTAAGGATAAAAAAATTACGTAAAGATTATGGCTATGATGTTTCATCGGAAGTTGTAATAGATATATGTCGCAATGAAATTATGCAAGGACAAGATATTAAACGTGATACCAAAAGCATAATGGGCGATTATCCGGATGAGTTCATCAGGAAGATGAGATTAACTGGACTAATAACACTGCGCGGAGGAGGGAGATTTATTGATGTAAACACAAACGAGAATACTAAAATTAACTACATAATCAAGCAATATTCTAATTACAAAAAATACAAAACAGAGGAAAGTTATTTTAAATATATCTCACAGGCAGATAGAAAATTAGTGTCATTCGCAAGCAAGACAACACCTGCGCCAAGAAAAGAGTTTTTTTTAAAGAAATGGGTTAAGGAGTTTACATGGGATAACATCAAAAAAGAGATGCTTATTTTATCCAGGCATGGACTAAGCAAGGATGAAACCCTGAAATATCTTTCTCATCCTGTTCGGCTGGAATTCCTTGCTGCATTAGCGATTAAGTCAAGATATCCTAAGATTAAGGTTATTCCTAATTATCCTATTGATGACGAAGGTATTCCAACATCAACTGCCGCTGGCATTGGTAATAAAGGGGATATTGAATGCCTTGAGGGAATAAAAGGTGTGCTGGTAGAGGTAACTATGATGCAGGGCAGGGTACAAACAGTCATGGAAATATGGCCCATTGAGAGACACTTGAAAGAGTTTAAGAGTAAACATTCAAACTCTATGTGCTACTTTATTGCTCCAAGCATATTTAGCGATAGCCATAGACAAATAGAGTATGTTAAAGATACAACATCTCTAACTATTATTCCCCAAACTATAAAAGAGTTTTTGAAACATTTGGAAACAAAGGATTATCTGCACCAACTATATTGATAAGTATATTAAAGTTGAGATGACGCCTTAAATAGTATTATTTTATTAACACTGGTTTTCTAATTTATTGGAAGCTTTTGTGAAACCTATTAAAGAAAATCTTAATGGGATAATTTTTCCTCTTTGATTAGGGACTGCAATTAACAATTCATTGTCATTTTTCATATTATGTAAGAAAAATTGATTGTGTGTATCAAATAATAGAAAAAATCCAGGTTGACTTGCTAATGAAAAAAAATTAACGGACCTTGATCTTTGACTAGGATAGAATGTAGCTTTTAACTTACAAACTATAGCTCCAGAGCGACTAAAACAGTGTCCAGTTTGTATAGCTCTTTCATTGCTAATTAATGGTCGAAGATGTCCGCTAGCTAAATAAAATTTTTTATCTTGATTACTTCCTATCTCATAAGATAATGCAAAGTGTTCTTCTCCTCCAACAGAATCATAGTCGGCACTTGCTAGTGTATAAACAGCTCTACAATCTCCCTCCCAGTTACCTTCATTAATTTCTGACCATGCAGGTAAGGATATCATAATTCCTAGTATTAATATAGATGTTTTTTTCATATTAACGATATAGATTAAATACTAGTTTGTATAGAGTATGTAAGTCAATCATGGGAATGATTATAGCAGGTTATTTAGCTGGTTTAATGCAGTATAATGGATAAATATTATTACAAAACCAAGAGGTAAAATAAAACATGAAAGACAAAATAAGATATTTACAGATAATTCTATTAATAGGCTTAATGATAAGCACACCAGCAATGGCAGAGTGGGAAACTTATTGCAACAAAGATGAACTCACTGATAAAGTAAGTGGCGGAGTTTCAACATATTCGTTACCCGATAACCCAAGCTCTAAAATTAACCCTATATTATTGACCTATAACGATATGCCTTACGGTGGAAAAAAAGTTGCTTCTGAATTCCGTGTTTTTAGTTCAAAAGGTTTTCCTAGTTCAGACTGGGATCTTGTATGCGGTCAATATGGTTGTGCCTATCAAATGTATTTAACTTCTAAATTTAATAAAGACACAAAAGCTAGAGAATTACTGTTTAATTCTGCTACTAAGAGTGATGAAATTTTTTCTCTTAATACTCTTATTTATGGCGGGAAAGGATTTAAGAAAAGAATTAGAAAAAATGATGACATAAAAATTAGAATTGGTGGAGAGATACATACTTTTCTAGTGAGTGGATTAGATGATGCCGTAAAGAAGCTAAGATCATCTTGTGACGGAGTTAAAGGAATATTTCATATCAAACTGTAACGATTTATTTGATAGTAGGACGCAGTTGAATTCCTGAAGACAAATTTACAGAAATGACAGCATAGCATAGAGATAGATGCCGGAATTAATGCAATTAGTAAAACTTGGATAAAAAAGTTAAGCGTTTACTGTCTATAGGCATAGCATTATTAGTCATAATGTCCTGGATGATAATTAGATTCTATCATGCTGACATTACATGGACAGTATTCAAACCAACCATTGAGCATACTGTGCGTTATACGATGGATGGAGATAGTATCCAATCATCGGATGGAACTACAATTCGTTTATATGCGATAGATGCGCCAGAGCTTAAACAATCATGTTACACAAACGATGAACAATGGGAATGCGGACGAGAAAGTAGACAGAAGTTACAAACCTTCATAAAGAATAAACGTATAACCTGTAAATTGATAGAAAAAGATAAATATAACAGGAATGTAGAAGATTGCTCAGTAGATAACAAATCTATCAATGAATATATGGTAGAAAATGGCTGGGCTGTTGCGTATACAAGATATAGTGATAAATATTTACCAGATGAACGTAAAGCTAAAAGGAATAAATTGGGTATATGGAGTGCCAATTGTTTTATAAAGCCAGAGAAATGGCGGCGCGGAGAACGGTGCCCACAATAAGAGCATCAAATATTTAATTATTTATAGTTAATTGAGAAATCTATTATATCTGCTACATATAATAAGTAGATAATTATGTGCAGACCAGTTGTAAAATGGGTTGGCGGTAAAAGGCAGCTAATGAAGGAGATTAAAAATAATATGCCTGCAAATTACAACAGCTATTTTGAACCATTTATTGGAGGAGGGGCATTATTCTTTGAACTAAAGAATGAGGGATGCTATATCAATGACTATAACGATGAGCTAATTAATTTATATCAGGTTATAAAAGATAATCCAGTAGGACTTATTGAAGATCTCAAACATCATACTAATACAGAAGATCACTATTACCATATACGAGAGATGGATAGAAGCCCAAATTACTCTCAAACATCAACAATTAAGCGTGCTAGCCGATTAATGTTCTTAAACAGGACTGGATATAATGGCCTTTATAGAGTTAACCGCAGCGGGCAGAATAACGTTCCCTTTGGAAGGTATAAGAACCCTAAGATTGTTGATGAAGAAAATATAATGAGTTGTAGCGAATTATTACAAAAGACCACAATCACCAAAGGGGACTTTGAAAACATCAAAGAGCATATCAAAAAAGAGGATTTTATTTATTTTGATCCACCTTATGTTCCTATAAGCAATACATCAAATTTCACCTCATATACAGCTAATGGCTTTGATGATAATACACAACATAGATTGAAGAAACTTTGTGATCATATTAACAAAATTGGCGCTTATTTTATGCTGTCAAATTCGTCCGCAGCTATGATACAAGATCTTTATAAAGAATACACTATAAAAACGGTTACAGCTAACAGAGCATTGAATTGTAAAGCGAATGGCAGAGGAAAGGTAAACGAGGTTTTGGTAATGAATTATAAAAATAAAGATGGTTGATAATTGTGACAAAATAAGCAATAGTGAATCATGGGAGAATATCTTTACTCAACATAATATATTATCTGAAGTTAAAGAAAAGGGTTATGCGGATATAAGTGCACAAGTTATAAAAGATGCTGATGGCAAAGAACCCAGGTTAATGGCAAAAATTGATTTCCGTGAACATCTACCTCAAATAATGAGTGACAATAAGTTATCAATTATGGCAATTGAAAATGGCTTATACAGAATAGCTAAGAATGATCCTTTTATAAAAATTGATAAGGAACCTTTTACAGATGTAATAGAGTTGGATGCACCAACTAATATTATTGGCATCAATCCGTTCAACATAACTAGCGAGAGTGCCGCATTAGATATTGCAGCTATTTCAGGCATGCATGACATAGTATTTGGTGAGGAAAGCAATCTAGTGATCAGAGGAAGGATGAGAGCTAATCTAAAGTTTGAGTTAGAAGGTACCAGCTATGATGTTAAAGGTGCTCAAATAGAAGTAGATGGAGGTTATGAATCTGCTAGCTCTATTCATTTAGTGGAAGCTAAGATTGGATATAGAAATAATATTAATGTTAGGCAACTGTTATATCCGCAACTATATTGGGAAGAAAAAGTTATGCGGAAGAAACAAGTTAAAAGTTATATATTATATTTGCAGAATGATATATTTAGATTTATACCTTATGTCTATGATGGTGTTAAGGGTTCCGCAGAATATTTAAAGGAAAAAGCATTTAGGTTTAAACACCCGGATGATAGAGATTTTTGTTTGTTCAATATTAAAGTTGATGCTAGTAAGATTGATACTGCCATACCATTCCCACAAGCAGATAGATTTGACAGGATTGATAATATGCTCATTATAATTTCTAAAAATGAGCCGATTAGTAAAGACCAGTTATTAATGCATTTTGATATAGTACCGAGGCAAATAGATTATTATGTTAATGCCATTAGATGGTTAAAACTATGTTCTCACGTTTCTGAGGATGATGATGATTTAATTCTTACTAATGAAGGAAAACGGGTTATAGAGCTTTCGTTTAGAAAGCGCATGCAAGAAATAGCTAAGATAGTTTTTTCTGATCCAATAATGAATGATATTTTAAATAGCAAGAAGATAGATAGCAACATATTTTATGAACATAGCGGCGTAGAAAGTTCAAGTACAAGGGAAAGAAGATTACAAACAGTTAGAGCTTGGATTACATATTTTAGAAGCATGTTCCGTTAATGAGAATAATGAGGATATATATCTAAAGAATAGGGGGATATTCCACAAATCAGCTAATATCGTATCAGGGAACTAAAAGCACATAGCGCCAACCACAGATCAAGCAATAGCAAGGGTTCTTCACACCATCTATTTCCTATTATCTCAATAATAGGAAGTTAAATATAAGGCAAAAATGGCTATAAACCGCTAAAAATAACAGGATTAGCGATATTTGATATTAAAGTTGATTTTACTTAAATACAGAGTTTACTCCCCTTCTCTTCATATATCCCGATGTTACATTCTATATCTAATTTTAGTTTCAATATGCATAACCAACTGAATATCCTATGCTTGTAACACCAAAATCATTCAACACAATATTACCTGAGCTATCTTCATAATCTTTAGGCAATACTCTAAGAAAATTAAAGCCCATTATCAGCCCACCACCTAATTCCCAATTCTTTCCAAATGATATTGCCGGAGACATTTTGCTTTTAACTTTAGGGCTTTTGTATGGAACTTTGGGGTTGACGTCATTTTCAAAGGTTAATATATTAACTTCCCTGGTGCTTTCTATAGTTGGCATAACAGACATATACAAACTTCCAAAATACCAACCACTAGTAAAATGATAGCGATAACCTAATCCTAAAACAGTAGCAGATTCTGTTGTATGTATTGTTGATGACCATTCACAACAAAATTCAGATTCGGTACAAAATCCAGGATGACTATGAGTGTCAAATCCAATGTCACTATAACAATATCTACCACCACTCCTGCTTTTGGTGGGACCGGCTGCGTGCACCAAATCAATAGCTAAAGCACTATGTTCATCAAATAATAATACATCATTTAATATCCCATAAGAAAGCCCACCTGAATATCCTATGAGGCCGTTTACTTTCCCTGTAACTTCCGCATTTCCATAACTAGATATAGATGATAATATAATAACAATAATAATTTTTTTCATGTTTGTAGTACGTATTTAATAATAATACATAACATTATACGCAAAAATAAAATGCTCAAGTTACAACTCTGTGCCTGCTTCAGTTTTTAGCTAACATTTATCCACTTGAATATACTATAATTAATTACTATGATAAATCATACAAATGATAAATTAGAACCGCGAGCATATAAAGAGTTCTCTGCAAACTATTCATATACCAATCATAATTTTATTATTCAAAATATAGATAGTTATGCTAGAAAGTTGGAGCAATCACAGAAAAAATATATTCCTGGGATATACATCTTAAAAAATATACTTCAAAGAGGTAAGCCCACATTAATGTCCTTTTACCTGCGAAACAAGTTAGGGCTAAAACCTAACTATCATAAAGAAGATAATTTCAAAACATCTACCCCACTGATAGATAATAGCAAATTATCTTGGGAAAGAACTATCAAAGGAGGTGAAGAACCTGATAACAATCCCGCAAAGGATTTTTATGATAACCTGATTCCTAAATATTTTGAAGAACATGCTTTCATTAAGAATCTTCTAATCCCAGAGATTACTTTTTTTGACATAACTCAAGTAGAAAATAAAAAATTCTATAATCAACAGGTAGATTTTTATTTGCCACAAGCCAGGTTGATAATTGAAATTGACGGAAAACAGCATGAAAAGGAACTGCAAGTTAGTACGGACAAAGATAGAGAAGGTTATGCAAAAGATAATGGAATTAAAACAATTAGGATAACCACAGATGAAATTAAAGAAGAGGATGAGTTATTCAAAGATTCAATATCAAAAATTGAATCACATATAACAGATAAGATAAAAGATGATGAAAAAAGAAAAGAGGAAGATCCAACTTTTATTGCGTTAGGTGACTACAAGGCTGCATACAGCGCCAATAAAAGTATTTTTACGGACGATAACACCCTACTCTCTACAGCCATAATACGGATGCAGTTATTAATTTTAGAATTGATTGAAAATGGTAGTTTATCTCTTGAAAGAAAGTGGAGTTTTGAAATTAAAACTCATGATGTATCGGGCTTTGCCGAGTTAGCTATAGAAGATATTTTTATATGGCTTAAACATATCTATAATTTACATAATATTCCTTTTAAAAAACCTAGTCCTGCTATCAAATATATTGAAAAGGATATGGATTTTAACTCTGGAAACGATACTATTAAAATTAATTTTAGTTTATATAAAAGATATACCGATGAATTTCAGACCAACACAAAAATTTTATGCGTAAGGACCCATTATTTAGATGAATATACTATGTGTATAGATAGCGATGGCAAATATTTAAAACCCCCTCAGAATACCCCGTATGATTTTTTTACTATGTCTGTGGCGGAACCAATTAAATACGAGTTTAAACCAGAACAGCGGGATTCTATAGAAGCTAGTTTAATATTTTTCTTACAGAATATATTTCTACAAGATATAGATAATGTAACATTTAGAGATGGACAATACAATATTATAGTTAATGCTTTACAGGGTCATAATACTTTAGGGCTATTGCCTACGGGAGCTGGCAAGTCAATTTGTTATCAACTTCCAGCATTATTACAACCGGCGATAAGCTTTGTTGTATCTCCTATTAAATCATTAATGAATGATCAAAAACAGGATTTGGATGATATAAATTTTTTGCGAACAAACTATATTAACTCTGAGATGAGCGCTCCAGAGAAAAATCTTGTTAAAAATAATTTTAAAAAAGGTAAATACTTTTTTATATTTATATCTCCCGAAAGATTCCAGGAAGAAGATTTTAGAAAATATTTAAGCAAGGTAAATAAAGAAAAACATTTAGCATACGCAGTTATAGATGAAGCGCATTGTCTTTCTGAATGGGGGCATAGCTTTAGAACAGCATATTTAAATCTATCAAAGGTTATTTCTAAGTTGGCTCCAGAAGCCAAATATATAGCCCTAACTGCTACTGCATCTGAATATGTAAAGGATGATATTCAAAAAGAATTTGATATAGATGATAGATATGTGAAAACTACTAATGAGTATTCACGTGATGAATTGATATTTGATGTAAAGAATATAAAGCGAGGTGGAAAATATAGGGCTCTTAAATCTCAATTGGAAGAATTAAACAACAAATGGGGTATATTTAAACCAAAAGGAGAGGAAAGTAAATGTGGAATTATATTTACTCCCCATGTTAACGGTAAATTCGGATGCGTTAGGACAGCAACTAGCATTACTCGTGATTTCGATGAATGTGAAGCGAGGTATTATTCAGGTTCTCCCCCCAGAGATGATACTCAGGAAGAACACGATGAATACAAAATGGAGGCACAAAATGAATTTAAAGAGAATAAATTTACTACAATGGTAGCAACTAAAAGCTTTGGCATGGGTATTAATAAGAAAAATATATACTACACCATTCACTATGCATTACCCTCCTCAATGGAGGCATTATATCAGGAAGCAGGTAGAGATAGAGATAAATTTAAAAATGAAAAAGCAGAATGCTTAGTTCTATTATCACCCACTACTAATGAAAGTATTATCAATAAATTGGGGGAAAAATAATTAAGTGTAGAGGAATTAAAGAGTATAAAGGACTATGGAGATATAGGTATAAATTTATTCTTAATAACAAAGGATCTTGATACTATAAAAAATGATTACGAATTGATGTTGGAATTATATGATAAATACTATAAAAATGATGAATTATCCGACGTACATATAAATGCTTCAGATCTAAATTCAAATAAATCAAAGGTTGAAAAAGTAATATACAGGTTAAGTAAACTTGGGATTGTAGATGATTGGACGGTTGAAAATTTCTTCAGTGGTCAATTCACTGTTCAATTTAAGCAACATACCGCAGAATACGTTAATAATAAATTAATTGAAACAATACATAAATATGATTCAGAGTTTTCTATTGATAAGTTCAAAAATAATGGCACCAAGTATGCTGAATCTTTTAAAAAAATATCAGATAAACATACAGAAATTCAAAAGTGCTTCTATGTACTTTTAGTATGGTCTTATGAGCACTTTGTATATAATAGACGTCAATCATTAAAGAATGTACATGAAAATTGCCTGAAATTATCAAAGCGTATTATAGAGCCAGATGAATTTAAAAAATCAATAGAAAGCTATTTTAAAATAGATGAATCAACTGATGTATTGGACATTATTGCAAAGAACCCTAATGATTATCAAAATTGGTTCAAAATATTTTATAAAGAAGCTGATAACAAAACAAATAAATTAATAGACGAGTCAAAGATAAGTGAAATAAAAGATCAGTTAAGTAGATTTTTAGAAAGTTACGAGAATAATACTGGACTCAATGTTATTAGTGGCATCATTAGGCTATTACTAAATGATTATGATGATTCTGATGGCAGAAAACGTTTTGAAAAGGGACTAAAAAATATTATAGAATATGAACAGAATGATATAGATATTATCCTAAATAAAATAATAAATATAGTAATAGATACGGCAAAGATGGATGCTTCAATTAATAAATATGAATTGGTTAAATCAATACATAGCGTTTTTAAGGATATAAAAATAATGAGGAAATTTTATGATGCACTTCAAGATGAATATTCTTTATCTGTTATTTTAGGTTTTGAAAGCAAGAGATTAAAAGGGATTAACACAAAAATAGAGGAAATAGAATGGCAGACGGCATAGATAAAAGAGTCACGCAAGCAGTTGACAATTTGGAAAAAGAAGTGAAAGATGTTACTAAGTTTAACAGCGTACTAAAAGAAATAAGGTCATCAAAGGATAATCTAGTTAATTTGAGTGAAAAAGTTCATGCTGAATTAGAAGAATTTATTAGCACAAAAAATGATATAGAAAGAGTATCTAAAACAATTGATAATAAACTGGTAGGTATAGAAAAACAAATAAGCTCAGGGATTGATACCATTTATAAAGATGCAAATAATCATCAAAAAGATTTAGATAGTTCATTACGCACTAGACTAGAAAAATTTAATATAGATATATCCACCAAGTTAAAGACAGAAATTGATAATTTAAATACAGAAACATCTAGGACTTTAAAAAAGCAATCCAAAAGTATAAAGGATATGGAGGAAAATTTAGAGTTTATGAAGAAGGGTGTAAAGAAAAATAATATTATTATATATATTTTACTGACGACTATTGCTGCTATGATACTTGCGACTGTATATCTATTCAGCACTTAGAAGCATAGCTAATGCTGATATGAGGAGAGCACGGCTCACCCTCTAAATACTGACTAGATACTATGTCGTAAGTTTATACTCGCCAGCAGCATCTTCCAACAGACGCCATACATAATCCGCAAATGAAAAGCGAATAAGTAATGAGACGCCCGCCTCCCCTGTTGCTGTATCTGCTTTATTGTTTTTATGCCTAAATATGATTACTGGCGCCTTGCCAATCAAGGTAGAAACCACCTTGCCTGTCGGTAAGTTCTCTGTGCTACAATCATAAGCACAGGTCTTTGCCAGCACTTTATGCAGTGCGCTACCGCCCAATTCCAAATAAGAAAACCCACCAGAATTATCCACTACTGCGGCATGAGTAGCTAATAAATCTTCTTCAAGCTTACTTACTAAAGCATCCTTATTTTTTAAAGGCAGAAGATGTAAAAATTCATCGGGAGATATCCATAGAGTAAATGTAGACATTGCTTGAGTGGTTTTTATTTTCCCGCCTGATGCTCCGCCTGATACTCCATCGCCCACACCATCATCCATGCCATTATATTCCAGGCGCAATGGAGCAGCGGGTATGACTATGTCGCTATTACGGCAGATGGATACAAAAGCATCATCATCTGTTTGACCGCGCAGTCCAATAAAACCATAATTACGAAGTTCTTTTACTGTAAAAGCATCGCCCTCTCCTGCTCCTCTTTGCTCCAGATTATACTGTTCAAGCGCTGTTCTATATTGGGGATTCTCAGCCATCTTTTCTTTCTCCTTTGCGGTCATAAAATACATATTCACTAATCTCGGCTTCAATGGTTTTGCCTTCTTTCGTCCAACCATATATGCTTTCCCCCAGTCGCTTTTTACCTCCTTTAACCAAAGCAAAAGCAATAGGTCTATCAAGTGCCGGGCTGTAATAAGAAGAACTAACAAAACCTTGATTTTCTTTATTATCCTCTAAAGAATTAATTAGGGTGCAGCCCTCAGGTAAAACCGTTTTTGCATCTTTAGTTAGCAGTCCCACCAGCTCCTTTCTATCTTCCCTTAGCATATCTGGTCTCTCAAGCGCTCTTTTCCCCAAATAACTAAACTCTTTTTTCTTTGCCATTATCCATTCCATATCCATATCAACAGGTGTCATAGTTCCGTCAGTATCCTGTCCAGCAATGATATATCCTTTTTCAGCACGCAGCACATGCATTGTTTCGGTTCCATACATACCCATATCATATTCCTTTCCTGCTTCTCTGACTTTCTCCCAAATATAAGAGCCATAATTCGCCTGGACATTTATTTCATAAGCAAGCTCACCAGAAAAGCTTATACGCATAATGCGTGCTGCAATTCCGCACACAGTCCCCTGCTTCCAATCCATAAAAGCAAAAGCTTCTTTAGAGAAATCAACATCATTGCATAGCTTACTCATCACAGCGCGACTATTAGGACCTACAACTGCAGTTGTTGCCCAATGGTCGGTAACACTTGTCAAATAAACCTTAAGTTCTGGCCACTCAGTTTGCAGCCAATCCTCTAACCAGCCATAAACATGAGCCGCCCCGCCGCTGGTGGTGGTCATCAAAAAATGATTCTCTCCTATGCAAGCAGTAACCCCATCGTCAAAAATCATACCATTATCATCCAGCATTACCGAATAACGGCACTTACCAACCGCCAACTTCTTCCAAGCATTGGGATAAACTCGCCCTAAAAATTCCCGTGCATCAGGTCCTTGCACATCTATCTTACCCAAGGTAGAGGCATCCATTATAGCCACCGATTTACGCGTCTCAACGACCTCACGATTGACCGAAGCATGAATATCCTCATCATCTTTAGGGAAATACCATGGTCTCATCCATTGCCCCACGGTCTCCCACTGTTCTGTTTCAACTACATGATTAAAGTGCATAGGAGTATATCTTTTAGGGTCATAAAGGTCGTCTCTATTTCTACCAACCATTGCACCAAAGGTAACCGGCGTATAAGCAGGTCTATAAGTAGTTGTCCCCACATCCTTAACTGGCAATCCAAGCGCATCGGCGGCTATATTCATACCAATAATATTTGAAGTTTTCCCCTGGTCTGTCCCAAAGCCCATTGCGGTATAGCGCTTAATGTGTTCAATACTTTTATAGTTTTCCCGTATAGCCAGTTCAATATCTGACTTGGTTACATCATTTTGAAAGTCAACAAATTGCTTACTGTTGCCAGCAATAGAATAATATTTGTCGGTAATATTAAAATTAGTTCTTTTAGGCATGGCGCAGTTTTTACTTGTCTCCTTACTTGTCTCCTTGCCTGCCTTCGCACTCGTATCATCCCCGCTGCCCAAAATATCTACCATTGTGGCATTAGCATTATCACAAGCATCTTGCCCTAACCAATACCCCGCCACCGCGCCGATATAATAAGCATCATCATCCTGCGGTAAAAAGCATTGCAATTCATTATTCCATTCGGGTTTGCCACCTAAATGGCATGACAGATGAACTACAGGGTCAAAACCGCCAGATAAAGCAATTAAATCACATTCTTGGGTCATTTCTTCTCCATTTGAAATATTGCGTATCCTCACACCAGTTACTCCTCCAGCACCTACTTCAGTGTCTGTAATCTCATGGTTACTAAGTAAGGTGACTTTATCCATCAAGTTAGCGGGAAGTTTGCTATCAAAACGAGCATCAACAATTACAGGAGTCATGCTTTCTATGCCCTCTGTGCGCCCTACACCCGCTGCGCTCCCTTCATTAATTGCAATGATATCCTGTGCCAGTTCAAAAGCAGCATCATTATTCGTGTATATTAACGGACGTTTGCCAGGCATAACTCCATAGCGATTAATATAATCTTGTACCGCAGATGAAATCATTATGCCCGGCACATCATTACCAGGAAAAGCAATTGGTCTTTCAAAGGCGCCTGCGGCTATAACTAACTTGTCATACCTAATTCTATGCAATCTCTGGCGTGCTTTATTCTTACTCCTTTCATTTATAGCCAAATGGTCTTGCAACCTTTCCAGTGCCAGCACAAGTCCATGGTCAAACCTTCCATAAGCGGTAGTTCTTTGCAACAAAGTTATATTACTGGCTTTATGTATTTTCTGTTGCGCCTCTTTTATCCACTCATTAATATTCTTCCCATTAATCTCACTGCGAATATTAGTATGCCATTGTCCGCCCAACACACAACGGTCATCAAGCAAAATAACTCGTTGCTTGGCAGGCGCGCTAAGAGCCGCTTGCATCCCTGCAACCCCTCCTCCTACAATTAAAATATCACAATGCTGATGATAGTGGTCGTATAATTCCGCATCTTCAACCTTAGGCACTGGTGATACCCCAGCAAGCTTTCTTATAATTTTTTCATAGAAATGCCATAACTGACGTGGCGCCATAAATGTCTTGTAATAAAACCCCGCTGGCATCGCCTTATGAAAAAGTTTAAACAATTGCTTAACTTGGATGCCAAATACACTGGGACCTCGCGGTAAAGAAGCATCTAAATCATCATATATTTCCACTTCAGTGGCGCGGGCATTAGGCACATAATAGGCAGCGCCATTATTCTTTGGTTCAAGATTAATCAGCGCATTCGGCTCATCAACCCACGAAGAGAATATGCCTCGCGCTCTACCATACTTAAAGCTATAATTAAAAACCTTCACCCCATGAGCCAGCAATGCTGACGCCAAAGTATCCCCTGCATAACCGCGCAGGGTTTTATTATTCCATTGAAAACTAACCTCCTTAGTGCGGTCAATTATCTCATTGGATTGTTCGTATAATCTATATTTCATTATTATTCTTTGCTGAATCCTGTTGCATAATTTGTTTATACTCAAGAGTTGCCTCTTCAATTGTCATGGTCTTAGCTATCTTGTAGTCCACAGTGTTTCTTTTCATTATAAAAAACTTGCGGCACCCAGCAGTATGCGACCATCTCTCATAACTGCTGCCTTTAGTATTCTTACGGGCAAAAAGATATTCCCCCCATTCCTCATCTGATAACGCTTCTGGTTGTAAAGGACGGACGAGAAATGCCTCGTCGCTATAGGTAAACTCCTCTTCCTCTCTCTTCTCTTGGCAATAAGGGCACTTAATAAATAACATAATATTTTTCTCCTGGGTAATATTCTTCAATCTGTTCGGTTATACATGAGCAACGCATCAATGCGCAACTCCGGCAGCTCCATGCTCGTCAATTAACTTTCCGCTCACAAAACGATCCAAATTAAATGGTTCATTTATTGGATGTGGCTCATCATTAGCAATGGTATGAGCAAACACATTGCCTGAACCAGGCGTAGCTTTAAAGCCGCCCGTCCCCCAGCCACAATTTACATAGAACCCCTTTACCTTTGTCTTGCTTATGATTGGGCACACATCTGGAGTAGTATCAACTATGCCGCCCCATTGACGATTCATTCGCACCCTGCTAAGTGCCGGGAAAAGCTCAATAATTGCTTGAGCGGTATGCTCAATAATATGCGGACTTCCTCTTTGCCCATAACCTGGATAGCCATCAATGCCCGCCCCTATAACCAAATCGCCCTTATCCGACTGACTTATATAACCATGCACTGCTCCTGACATAATAACCGTATTAATCATAGGTTTCATTGGCTCGGAAACAAACGCTTGCAAAGGATGGCTTACTATAGGCAAACGGACACCAGCCATTGCCGCAACCACTGAAGCATGCCCCGCAACCACTGCTCCCAGCTTATTTGTCTTAACATACCCTTTGGATGTCTGCACACCAGTAACCTTGTCATTAGATATTTCAATTCCGCTAACCTCACAATTTTGAATTATATCCACTCCCAGTGCTCCAGCAGCTCTTGCAAAGCCCCATGCAACTGCATCATGCCTAGCTACTCCTCCACGCGGTTGATAGGATGCCCCCAATATAGGATATCTTGCCTTAGGAGAAATATCTATTAATGGCGTGTGTGCTTTTATATCTTCAGGGCTAGCCACATAAGCATCAATTCCCATAAGGCGGTTAGCGTTAACCCTACGTTCAATTGCCCTCATATCCTGCAAATTATGACCAAGATTATAGACCCCGCGTTGGCTAAACATAAGATTAAAGTTTAACTCTTGTGATAATCCTTCCCACAGCTTAAGTGAATGCTCATAAATTGCGACTGACTCTTCCAGCAGATAATTTGAACGAACAATAGTAGTATTACGTCCAGTATTCCCACCACCTATATACCCTTTCTCCAGCACTGCGATATTGTTCATCTTATGCTCAGATGCCAGATAGTATGCGGTGGCAAGACCATGCCCTCCTCCGCCAATAATCACGGCATCATAGCTTGATTTAAGCTCGGTCTCTGGCCAAGATTGTTGCCAACCCTTATGATCATTTAACGCTTGCCGCGCCAGGTTCAGTAATGAATATTTCATATTAATATTATGGACTTATTCCATTGTTATATCACTTAATGGGAAGCTGCAGCACGGCAGAAAATAGCCCTCTTCTATTTCGCTCTCTCTTATCCCTCCATTATGCTGCATATCAACTTGACCAGATATAAGCTTGGACTTACAAGTGCCACAAATCCCCTGTGAGCACATAAAAGCACGCTGAACACCTTGGTCTCGCGCTGCTTCTAAAATTGTGCTATCAGCAGGACATTCTATGCGCTTATCCAAACCCTTAAAGTATACCTTAAAGGTCTGCTCATCACTTTTAATTGGCTCTGCAGCCGAAATACCACTGGCTATTTCCAATGGCAGTTCTGGTTCTATGCTGCCTTCACTGGCAGCCGCTTCAACTTCTTGTTGCTCAAGGATATCTTCAGCATTTTCACCAAAGTTAAAGCTCTCTTCATGATATTGTTTCATATTAAAGTTACTTTCTTGCAAAATTGAACGGATATTCTGCATATAAGCGGGAGGACCGCAGCAAAAAATTTTCCGTTCTAAAAAGTCGGGGACGCTAGCCAGCAAAGATTCTGCCGTAATAAAACCAACAGCTCCTTGCCACTCTTTACTATCCCCTATTCCATCACAGAATAAGTTTAATTTGAAATAATTCATTGATTTTTCTATGCTCTCCAGCTCCTCATGAAAGATAATATCCGTAGGAGTGCGGGCGCTATGTACAAACACAACATCATAGTCAGTTCGCATGTCATAGATGTAGCGGCTCATTGACATAAGGGGGGTTATACCGCTGCCGCCAGAAAGGAAAAGATATTTTTCTGCTTCATCCTCCGTAATATAAGAAAAATCTCCTGCCGCTGGTAAAGCATGTATTTCCATACCCGCAGAAAGATTATCATGCAGGTAATTGGATACAACACCTCCCGGCTGACGCTTAACCGTAATTGAAGCAACATAAGGTCTGCAAGGAGAAGATGACAAGGTATAGCAGCGGCAAATTCTTTCACCCTTTATATCCAGTTCTAATGTTATAAACTGACCAGGCATATAGGCAAACTGTTGCGGTTGATCAGGCGGAGTATGAGGACGAAAGAAAAAACTTCTAACATCACTGGTCTCATCGCAAGTTGCCACACAACGCAACGGAGCATCGCCAGTCCAGTAGGACGCGCCGAACTTATCAGTCGCTTTGCCCTGGTTTTTACCCTTACTATTATCTTTGCCTTTATCTTGCATTACAAAGTTTTACTACAAAAATTAATATCCTGTAAAATTAGTCGTCCTATTCTGCGTTTCACAGATAACTCTTCAATCGGCTAACATACCAATTAGCAAAATTATCAACATATTTCTCAGTCACTGGCGAATAAGGACCAGGAGTATATCCTGCAGTTTTAATACCAGCAAAGTTATTCTCTACCAACCTTTGATCCTGTTTATTCGTCTCAGTCCAGCAATTAGTAAGATGTTCAAGCTCATAATCTTCTCCTTCAATTGCATCATCCCTAACTAGCCATTTTGTTCTTACCAAACTCTGATTCTCACTTACAGGCAAAACTTTAAAGGTAATAATATGGTCACACGCAAAATGATGCCATGAATTAGGATGCGTCCAAATAGACAAGCTGCTACTCTCTGGTTGTTTAAAGGGTGCTAAAAGTTTTTTACAACCCAATTTGCCATCCGTAGTGTGTGATACAGAGTTATGAGCAAGGGGCATCCTCACCGCCCGATACCAGGAATCATTAGGGAATGATTTTTCTTCATAAGGCAAACTACACTCTTGCCACTCAATTTTCTTATTCTCCATCATTTCTTCATATTTGGCGAACTCTTTCTTCTCTATTTCACTGGCATTGGAAGGGTCAAAGCCAAAGCCATATTCATGCAAAGGAGTTAACAGCTCAGGATGATTGGCTTTACAATGATAACACTCACGGTTATTTTCCATAACCAATTTCCAATTTGCCTCTTCAACTATATCGCTTTGAGCAGCAACTTTTAATCCCACCAAGTTATATGGTGCTATATAAGGAGCCAAGCCCTTCTCAACTTCATCAATTGAAGAAGGAGGATTATCTCCCAAGCATATAAATATCATGCCGCCTATATTTTTAATATGGATGGGTTTCAAAGAATGTTTTGATAAATCCATCTTCCCCGCCATTTGAGGAACAAATATCAGTTTGCCATCCAGGTTATAGGTCCACTGATGATAAGGACATACAAGCTTTGCCACATTACGTCTACCCTCTTGACATATTAAAGAACCGCGATGGCAACAACTGTTATGAAAGGAACGAAGTTCGCCATTATCATCGCGACAAATAATAATTGAGTTATTATGAAGATTAAAGCAATAATAATCTCCCGCCTTCTTTACGTCCGCCTCAGTGGCTGCGTAAATCCAATTATCATAAAAGACAGTTTTCATATCAAAGTCAAACGTCTCTTTAGCAGTGTACAAAGAGGCAGGTAAGCTATAACCATCCTTATATTCACCCACCCATTTTTGTATATTGGGTTGTATATCTATACTCATAATTAATTGCGTATTCGCATATCTAAGTTACATTAAAATAAAACATTAAAACTCATAAAAATTTTTATACAAGTTTCTTGTCCGCTAAAAAATCATACACAACTTTCGCCTTTTCTCCAGCACTACCATATTTTACCACTTCTCCTCCTCCTCCGCTAATGGCAATGGCACGTTGCATTCTCTCAAAACCACTTTTCCCAGTACTAATTGATAATCTTTTTCTACCCTTTTCTAGCGGAGCATTATCCCAGTCATCAGATAATGCTGGAACTGCCAATAAACTCGCATCGGCTTTAGCAATACGTCCTGCTTGAGAACGCCCCCATGCATACTTAATATTCAAAGGAGCAGCGGGATGCACTGATAGTATAAAAGGCGGACGAACAGATAACTCTCTTCTTTTTCCCTTAGGTAAAAACTGCACCAAATTAACTTCCTTCTCCCCCACTTCAGCATGCAAGACATTGCTTATAAGATTAATTCCCAATATATCCGCAAGCATATAAGGAAGCAGACCACTACCCAAACCACTTTGCGCCTGCATTCCGCTTACAACAATAGTTGGGTTTTCTTTTTTAATAAAGCCAGCTAACAAAGAGCATGCATCCTTGGCCTTACCTTTATTTTTCGTCCCCTTATATGAAGTATCTATACAATGAATCTTATCAATCCCCATGCCAAGATAGCCGGATAGCGCAGGGCATCCTCTATCCCCTGCATGCACCACCTTATGAATTTTTGCATCCAAGCCCATAGCTAACTGCAATGCACGTGTGTCATTAGTTGAGTAAATTTCTTTCCCCGATAAAGGATGATGTGCCACGCTCACTAAAGTCACTAGTTTATTAATATTCATCATGCGCTCTTTGCACTCTTATCACTAATTGCCTTATCGTTAACAGATGGATTAGCGGATGGATTATTTTTTGCGCTAAGTTTTATCATCTCCTGCATCCATTCCTCAGCATCACATATTAATGATAAATCAGCCCGTTTCACCATATCGCAGCTATCATCTAAGTTAACCGCTATAACGTTACCGCAATCTTTTATGCCTTGCAGATGTTGCACCGCACCAGATATGCCAACCGCTATATATACTGAAGAACTAACTATTTTTCCAGTAGCACCAACCTGCATTTCACGCGGTAGTTTACCATCATCCACCACCACTCTGCTGCCTGCTATACTGCATTCTAACGAATTAGCAAGTTGCTTAAATGTCTCCATATTAGCTATTCCATTGCCAGCAGAAAGAATAAAATTTGCCTCTTCCAGCGGTAGTTCTTGCGCTGGCACACTATAAGTATCGCCCCTATAATCATTAATCTCTTCCGCCAGATTCCATTCTTCCATTCTTGCCTCAGTGGTAAAATCTAACTCCGAGTCCGCAACTCCGCCAGTGAGGACTATGATGTCGGTTAATTCTCTTACTGCCTGTTGACGGCCATTATCGCAAATTCTTCTAAGTTTTTTATCATCAATTTCTATTACATTCGTGGCAATTGAGGCATTTTCACTAACCGCCAATCGTCTTGCCAATTCAGAATCACCGCCATAACCTTCGCCACACAAAATATAATCTGGCGAGAACTTCTTACGAATCTCCGCAAGTACTTTAGTTTTGGCAACAGCCGCATAACCCTGATACACGGACTGATTCAAAATAATCACTCTATCGCTCCCGTGTTGGCGCAAATCGCTTTCAATTTCACCAAAAACCACAGTTAAAACCGCACACTTGGGCTTCCTCCCTGCAAGGACTCTTGCCACATACAAAACTTCTTTATCCAAAGTGGACAGCATCCCATCTTTACTATGCAAAAACACCATCACATAACTATCCGCTTTTTCTATGGCAAGTTGCTTTACCGCTGGTTCTAATGAGAGGTTTTGCTTATAGTCGCTGTGGAGGGAAGATGACCCACGCGCTATGCGTTTTATGCCATTAGGACCTATAAAGCCCTGCTGCAATTGATGAGGATTAATCCGCTTAATATTATCCATTATTCAACTCACCGCTGCGCCTTAATTCACCGCTGCGCTTACTAACTCAACTATGTCGCTAACCTTAGGTTTAGGTTCAACAACTCCTTCCAGCATTGTCATACAATTAGGGCATGCTACCGCAACTATCTCTGCCTTTGTTTCACGCACATCATCCATTCTCATATCAGGAATTCTTCTCTTGCCAGGCACATCCGAATACGCTGCCCCGCCGCCCCAGCCACAACAGCGAGAACGCATTGCTGACCTTTCCATATCAGAAAAATCATCGGTTATAAATCGCAATAATTCACGTGGTGCATCCGTTACTCCATTATAACGCCCCAGATAGCATGGGTCATGATAGGTTATCTTCACACCAGCACTTTTATTAGTAACTTTAAGCTTACCTTCATTGAATAACTGTAAAAGATATTCTGTATGATGATACACCTGATAATTACCACCATAATCTGGGTACTCATTCTTTAATATATTATAAATATGTGGGTCGGCTGTAACCACACTATTAAAATTAACACTATCCAAGATAGCAATGCTACGTTGCGCCATTTCCTGAAAAAGCGCTTCATCTCCTAATCGGCGCGCCAAGTCGCCTGTATCAATTTCTCTATTACCTAAAATAGCAAAATTCACTTGCGCTTTTTTCAATAACTGCGCCAAGTTCCTTAGGGTATTCTGATTACGCAGCTCATAAGCTCCCTGCCCCGCATAAAGCAGAACATCTGTGCTACCTCCTGCCTCCAATATTGGAACATTTAAATCAATAGCCCAATTAGCTCGTTGTTCGGGGTTATTACCATCAGGATTATCCGTATGGCGCAAATTCTCCAACGCTTCAAAACTTTTTTGCGGTAAAGCACCCTGCTCCATTGTCAGGTTCCTGCGTAAATCAACAATGGCATCAACATGCTCAACCATCATAGGGCACTCATAAACGCAGGCACGGCAACTGGTACAAGACCACAGAGTATCTGCTTGAATTGTGCTGCCAACGATGGCTTCATCCGCCGCATACTTAGTCCCCGCTTGCAAGGGTTCTATGTTAGGCGTTGGGCTGCCGGCATAACCAATTGATGCCCGTCCCTCCATGGATGCGACTAAGTCCTGTATAAGTTTTTTAGGATTTAACGGCTGTTCAGCAGCAAATGCTGGGCAGGCATTTTCACACTTCCCACACTCAACGCATGCATCAAAGTTAAGCAACCGATTCCATGCAAAATCCTTAATCGTCTTAACCCCTATTTGTTCTTTCTTTGAACCAAGCGAATCAAGAGAACCAAGCGAATCAATCGGCTTTAATGCTGCTGATATATTATTTTTCTGAAATCTATCTTGGCGTGGATGAAAAGCCAAATTAAATGAACCGATAAATATGTGCTTAAACGGACGATTAAGTACTCCAGCAAAGGTTAGTTCAATTATCCCTCCTGCCGCCAATACCAGCGCTGCTAACTGCACTTGATAGTGAAACCCCTCAACAATTCCAGCATCACTTAATACAGGTAGCAACAAGCCGCCAGAAAGAGCAAAAAGAGCAACAGGAACCATATTCCACTTGCCTGCGGATAATCGTTTGGGACGTTTTATGCGCCGCCACAAAACAAAGCAGGCGCCTGTCAGCACGGTTACCAAAGCAGCTAATAATAAAATAGAAAGTAACCAATGGCGAAACCCTAACAGATAGATTACAAACAACAAAGTCAATGCCGCCAATGTGCCGCCCGCAACTAAAACATGTGTGTAGGCAATATAAGAATCACGCATCACTATATGATGCAAATCAACAAAATATCTCTTGGGGATGGTGAAAAGGAGTTTAAAATAGGGAAGTTTTACGCCCCTTCCTTTACTCCACAGCATCCCACGATAAATAATAGCTAAGGATATACCAGCTATAGCCACTAACATTAATATCCCGATAATCTGTGAAATGCTCATAAATTGCTATAAATCTTTACACAAACGCAGAGCATCATAAATAGCTCCATGGATGTTATGCATGGAAACACAATCTCCTATGCGAAACATCACAAATTGCTTATCTTTAATCTGCTCAATGCACGACTGCGGCTTCGCCGCATAAAGCTCATCAATATTAGTTACCCCTTTATTAATGGATTCCTCTTTTAATTCATAGTATAGTTCTTCATTAGGAATAATGCCATTCTCAATGACCACCTGATCTACTTCTCGTTCCTCCAAATGCTCCGTATACTCATTCTTAAGAGTGGCAATTATCTTATCTCCTTCTTTTTCCACCTTCTCAAGCCAGAAATTAGGGGTAAAGATAACATTCTGCGCATATAACCTGCGATAGAAAATTGGAAAAGTAGTGCCACCCACATCCTCTGCAATCTTAGTTTCAGTGGTTACCAGCTCAACCTGCGAGCCCTTACTCGCCATAAAATCCGCAATGCCTGCGCCTGCGTGTTGCGCCGGCGAATCATAAATAAGCACATTCTTTTCAGGCATAACTTTGCCGTTAAGAATATCCCATGATGCAACCGACAGCCCCTTATCATAATTCCATTCAGCAGATTGCCGCACATTTGGTCTGCCTCCATTAGCCAAAACCACTACATCTGGTTCTTCATTTCTTATAGCAGCTGCGTCCGCCTCTTTCCCAAGCCGCACATCAACTCCCAGTCGTTTAACCTCAAGGGCAAACCAACGGATTATCCCACCCATCTGGTCGCGCTGCGGAACCTTCGCCGCCAAAGTAACCTGTCCCCCTACTTCTTCATTTTTCTCAAAAAGCACCACATCATTGCCTCTTTCACGACTAACACGCGCCGCCTCAAGTCCAGCAGGTCCTCCTCCCACTACCACAACTTTCTTAGCTTTTTTACCGCTACGCACAATAATATGTGGCATAGTGCGTTCTCTACTAGTGGCGGCATTTTGAATACATAAAACATCCAATCCCATATATTGCCTATCAATGCAATAGTTTGCACCCACACACTGCTTTATTTGCAGTTCCTGTCCGCTACGTATTTTATTAATTAAATGCGGGTCGGCTATATGCGGACGCGTCATCCCCACGATATCCACCAAGCCCTCAGCAAGAATTCTTTCTGCCTGTTGCGGGTCGCGAATTCCCTGAGCATGCATAAGCGGCACATCTATAACTGACTTAATCCCTGCGGCAAGATGCACAAACGGCTCAGGTGGCAAAGACATAGGAGGCATGCAGTTAGCAAGAGTATTATGCGTATCAGCGCCCGAGCCAACAACACTGATAAAATCAAGCATTTTAGTGGCGGACATTGCAGCGGCAATTTCCTTTAACTCATCTTGCGAAAGCCCATCTTCGTGAAATTCATCAGCGCACATTCTCATGCCCACACAAAAATCGCTACCCACCTTCTCACGGATTGCCTCAAGCACCATCTTGCCAAACCTAAGGCGATTCTCTAAACTGCCACCATATTCATCAGTGCGTTTATTAACACGCGGGCTCCAAAATTGGTCAATTAAATGCTGATGAGCCGCGGATATTTCTACTCCATCCATTCCCGCTTGTTGCACTCTATGTGTAGCGCTGGCAAAATCCTGCACTATGCGCTTAATTTCATGATGTTCTATGGTCTTAGCATAGCCGCGATGCACCGGCTCTTTAATGCCACTGGGAGTAACTAAATGTGGCCAATCACCACCATAGTAGTTGGTCCTTCTACCCATGTGAGTTATTTGAATCATTATGCGCGAACCATGCTTATGCATTGCTGTAGCAAGATTATTAAGATGAGGAATTACCTCATCAGTTGTCAAATTCACCGACTTCCACCATATCCACGGGCTATCCTTAGATACAGGGCTTGAACCACCACATACAGCCAACCCCAACCCTCCTTTGGCTTTTTCTTCGTAATACCTTATATACTGCTCTTGAGGCATTCCATCAACGGGATAAACCTCGGCATGAGCCGTACTCATTACTCTATTTTTAACCGTAACCTTGTTTAAGGTAATGGGTTGAAATAAATGTTCGTAGCTCATTAGTCGTTATTCTCTTCAGTAATACTAAACAGGCAATCATTCTGCCCTTGCATAGCGCAGGACACCTCTTGGCTATTGTGACGCATCCCCACTCCCTCGCTGGCAGATACCCAATCAGCAGCAGCGGCAAACCAGCCGGCAAACATAAAACATATCTTATTACCTTCCTGATTACTCTCTTTGAAGTGTTTACAATGCAAGGCAAAAGCAGAATTAAGCACTTTAACGCTGAACTCCCCACCTGTTACATCTTCTTTAATTAATGAAAATTGCCCCCAGCCACGTTGTGATAATCTTGCCAAATAATGATGAAAAACCTCAATACCCTTTAAGTTCTGCTCCTCCGATTCATGACTGCACCAATGATAAGCAGACTTATAGCCGGCTTTATACAAAATATCTGCATACTTGTCGGCGCCAACAACCTCACTCACTGCAAAATGATTATTCATAAAAAAGTGACGGGGTACATATAGCATCGGCAAACCATCCGTGCTCCATACTCCATCATTACCAATTTCTATTGGAATTTGTGGTTTGTTCATTTTTTCCATTGCTAGTTATCTATCATATCCCATGCTATCCCTAAACCTACATAAGGGCGAGCCATGTTTGCCTCCCCAACAAAGTATATTCTTGCTATCAACTCCACACCTCATCTAATAAATTAACCCAATTTATTCCTATAATCTTTTCTATTTTACTTTCACCCCACTTCGCCTTTTGCATGGCTGCGGTTAAGTTGCCAAAGTCCCCAATAGTGCGCATACCCTCAGGATTTATAATTTCGCCAAACTCAGTTAGCTTACGTCCATTACCCTTATCATGTGTTATCCAATCAAAAAACTCGCGTCCATATCCTTGAGTAAAATCAGTTCCTATGCCAACTCTATCTTCTCCCACCAAATTAACAATATAATCAATTGCTTCAACATAATCAGCAACTGTGGCTTCAACACCTTTTGCCAGAAAAGGAGGAAACATAGTAACCCCAACGAAGCCATTACGCTTGGCTATAAAGCTAAGATCCTCATCACTTTTATTGCGCGGATGCTCTTTTAAACCAGCTGGTAGACAATGCGAATAACACACTGGCTTTGTTGAACACTCAATAACATCGCGGGCGCTTTGCGCTCCCACATGAGAAAGGTCGCATAGTATCCCTACTTTGTTCATCTCAGCAACTATCTCTCTGCCGTAATCGGATAATCCTCCATCTTTTTCATAACAGCCAGTGCAAATAAGATTCTGTGTGTTGTAAGCCATCTGCACTATACCCACTCCTAATTCTTTGAAAGTTCTAACATAACCTACGTTATCCTCAAAGGCATGGGCGTTTTGAAATCCCAAGATTATGCCAGTTTTATTATCCGACTTTGCTTGTTTGATGTCTGCGGTTATACGCACCTCAGATAATATATCCTTATTATTTTCAATATGCCGTCGCATATCAATAATATTATTAACTGTTTGTTGAAAACCTTCCCATACGGATACCGTACAATTAGCGGCAGTTATACCACCTTTCCGCATATCCATGAATACTTCCCTCCCCCACTTAGAAATAATTAGTCCATCTATAACCACTAATTTTTCATGCAGTTGACTCATTATATTTTCTCTCTATAGCCCTTAGTTGGGGCACTTGAAACACACTTATATTATACTTGCTTTATATATAGTATATGAAGCGTGAGTGATTATATTATAAAAATATAAAAAGCAAGTAATTTTTAATTAAATATATATTTAATATAAAAGTGCTAAAATAGCCACAATGGAAAGACCTAAACATATATTCGCAAAATCCGTCCGCCAAAATAAAAATCTTTGGGGCGTATATGTCGCCTTTGTATGGGTTTTCTTCATCAGCATAGGGCTACTTGACCAACAGATAAACTCCGCGGCAGGACCACCAAACCCAATATCCTTATATGGAGCTATGGCTGTATTTGGACTCATGCTAATAATGTTCATCTATTGCATGCCCTTAGGTTGGTGTTTAATAATGGCAGTATTCATAGTGAATACTGGCGGCAGCATAATAGGAATATTCACCACCTTGGCAAGCGCTAAATTGGATGGAGAACATATAATAGGCATGGCAAAAAGCAGCGCCGGAACCTCCTTAGGAATTATCATGCTGATATATCTATGTCAATCCTTCATCCGTGAGATTTACTCCATTGGTGTTAAAAAAACTCCCCCCTCTTCTTCATAACGGGGATAACAGGGATAGCGGCATATATATATAACATATAATAAACTCTATGAAATACACTACAAACGCTGCTAGGCAAAAATTTGATACAACTATTCAAGATATAACCGATTACGTAATTAAATTCAATCCTGCCAATAGTAAAACAGCCATGACAACCGCGCGCTACTGCCTACTTGATAGCATTGGTTGCGCAATGTTGGCATTGCAGTATCCTGCCTGCGTCAAACTGCTTGGACCTGTTGTTGAGGGAGCCAACCTACCAGGCGGTGTAAGAGTTCCTGGAACATCTTATGAGTTAGAGCCAGTCCAAGCCGCCTTTAACATAGGCGCAACTATTCGCTGGTTGGATTACAATGATACCTGGTTAGCTGCCGAATGGGGACACCCTTCCGATAATCTCGCAGCTATTTTATCTTTAGCTGACTATATAAGCCGCAACAATCGTCGTCAAGGCAAAGCGCCTCTACAGGTTACGGATATTCTGCAAGCAACAATTAAGGCGCATGAGATTCAAGGAATTCTGGCGCTTGAAAATGCCTTCAACCGCGTTGGACTTGACCATGTAATGTTGGTGCGCATCGCATCTACCGCCGTTGCCGCTAAGATGCTTGGCTGCAACCGCAACGAAATTCTTAACGCGGTATCGAACAGCTGGATAGATGGCTGTTCATTACGCACCTACCGTCATGCCCCTAATACTGGCTCACGCAAAAGCTGGGCTGCTGGCGATGCTTCAGCGCGAGGCGTCCGCTTAGCATTAATTGCTCGCACAGGAGAGATGGGCTATCCAAGCGCCATAACCGCTCCTATCTGGGGCTTTAATGATGCTTTGATGAGAGACGGTAAAGTCAAAGTTGCGCGCAAGTATTCCTCTTATGTAATGGAAAATGTGCTATTCAAAATATCCTACCCCGCCGAGTTTCACGCTCAAACTGCGGTGGAAGCATGCGTCACCCTGCACAAAAAAGAGGCAGACAACTCAGCTTGGTTGGATAATATCAAAGAAATACGCATAGAAACCCAAGAAGCAGGCAAAAGGATAATAGACAAGACCGGCGAGTTAGATAATCCAGCAGACCGCGACCATTGCATTCAGTATATGAGCGCAGTGGCTTTGTTGAAGGGAACGCTTACTGCCGCCGATTATGAAGATGGCGTTGCCGCGGATAAGAGGATAGATAAATTAAGAGATAAAATGACGGTCACAGAAAACCCCACATTCACCAAAAACTACTTTGACTCATCCAAACGCGCTATAGGCAACGCAGTGCAGATATTCTATAACGATGGCACTAACAGCGCAAGAGTTAAAGTTGAGTATCCAATTGGACATCACAAAAGAAGAAAGGAAGGCATTCCATTGTTGGAAAAGAAGTTCTTGGACGCCATTGCCAGCAGATTATCTGCCAAGCAATGTGAGGAATTACAAAAAATATGCTTTAGTCAGTCACAACTGGAAAAAATGCCGGCTGATGACTTCATGTCATTAATGAAGATATAAGGCAAGCCAAACTTCACCTTCACCTTCACGATTCATCTCTGCCTACTGACGGTCAAGATTGACGGTCAAGACGTCTCAAATAAAGTAATAAAATTGGCAGTAATCCTACAGCCAAGAACAGCGGAAAAAATATTAACCCAGCGCTAATTAGTAGTAATTGCCCTAAGAACCACGAGCCCACCATAGCGCCAACTGTAGTGGAAGCAAAAAAGTGACTAAAATCTTTAGGCGGTATCTTGAAGCCGGTTTCACAATAGGAGAGCATACAAGGAAAAAATATGGATAGCCCTGCCCCCATTACTATATTGCCAACCCACAACATCCAAATCTCATTGCCTGCAAACATCATTATCATCATGGCAATAACACTAGCAACTCCATGCCAAATCATCACCTTAAGCGGATGAAAATAGATAGTCAAAAATATTCCCACTAAACGGAATAAAGTAAAAGACAACCAAAATACTGAAGTGAACAACCCTGCCTGACTGGCATTTAGTAATTCTTCTTCACGCAAAAAAGGAAAAATCCAAATACTGTAACCTGCTTCTATCAAAACATACAAAAAGAAAAACAGATGAATAGTAAGCACTATTTTCAGTTGACGAGAGTTTTTAGTTCTTTTCACAATTGGTGCATCATCAGCTGCAGGTTTAATTGGAATAAAAAATAAGGCAACCAAAGCAGGAATAGTCAAAAGCCCAAAGAATGTAAAAGATAAGGTTAGCGAATCATAGTATTCTATGTTAAGTCCCACAAGTGCAGGAGAGATTATAGCCCCTACCCCAAAGCAAAAATGCATAGCATTCAAGTAAGGAGCTGGATTATTTTTGTACATACGAATCAATAAAACATTGCTCGCCACTTCAAAAACTCCTTCACTAACCACTACTATGAAAAATAAGGCACAGACCAATAAAAACGAGCCACTATAACCAACTATGGGGAAAAGAACCCCATAAAGCAGGGTTGATAGAACCAGAAGTGCCTTTAAGGAATGAGAATGAATAAAATAACGACATATATACACCCCCATAACAAACCCCATAGGTAAAAGTAAGGCGAGAACACTTATTTCCGCCAGAGTTACTCCTGTCTGCTTTGCTAGCCCCACCAGAGATGGACCAAATAGCCCGACACTTATCCCCAGCAGAAAGATAAAGTAAAAATAAAGGGCTGTTTCTGCCTTGCGTGAAAGATTAGTAACCGCTATATTAGATGCGCTCATAGTTTTAATTGTGATTAAATATGCCCCCTACTTGTGAGGCACTCTCCGTTTTGTTTAACACTCTACTTTGTGTTTATCGGCAATTTACACCAGCAGCTATTAATATGGTCATCCACTATCCCAATTGCCTGCATATAGGCATATATAATAGTGCTACCGACAAAAGAAAAGCCACGCTTCTTTAAATCTTTGCTGATCTTATCACTCAACTCTGTAATTGCTGGCACATTATCCAATGACTCAACTGAATTGACTATAGGAGTGCCATCTACAAAACGCCAGATATAGTTATCAAAAGAACCAAACTCTTCCGCAACCTTGATAAACGCGCTTGCATTATTAATGGCTGATTTAATTTTTAGGCGATTGCGCACAATGCCCTCATCTTGCATCAAAGAAGAAAACTTGCTTTCATTATATGCGGCAACCTTTTTAACATTAAAGTTGTCAAACGCCTGGCGATAGTTATTCCGTTTCTTTAAAATGGTAAGCCAGTTTAGTCCTGCCTGCGCTCCTTCTAACACCAACATTTCAAATAATCTATGCTCATCATGTAGCGCTTTCCCCCACTCATTATCATGGTATTCTGTATAAAGAGGATGCACCAAAAAATAAGGGCATCGTTCTTTCCCATCACCCCCTTTAATTGTTGTCACAACTGTTGTCATATATGTATTATCTTAAGTAATAATAATTCTTTAATTAACTAATAGGAATATCAATCTGAGATAGATAGTCCCATTAAAGAGCGAACTGTTGTCATAGTTTTTTCCACCTCTTCACTCGCCTTTTCTTTACCCTGCTCAAGTATTTTTATAACCTGAGATTTATCCTGAGTATAGGTGGCGGCACGTTCTAAAAATGGTTTTTGCTCTTCACATACTTTATCAATAAGCGCTTTTTTACATTCAACGCACCCTATGGTAGCGTTGCGACAGCCGTCATTCACCCATTTTTTAGTTGCCTCATCCGAATATACCTTATGCCATGCCCACACTGGACACTTCTCAGGGTTTCCCTTATCAGTTCTTCTAACCCTTGCTGGATCTGTTGGCATAACCATAATTTTCTTCCTAATCTCATTCTCATTATCGCGTAAAAGGATAGTGTTATTATAAGATTTTGACATCTTACGCCCATCCAAACCTGGCATCTTGGCATATTTGCTAAGCAATGCTTGTGGCAGAGGCAAGATAATCTTGCCAGTATCTTCCAAGTACCCCAATAAAACAAGCAAGTCATCTTCTGCATAAGAACCTTCTAACAGCATCTTTCTTGCATGACTATAAGCGTCTTTATCCCCCTTTTCTAAATGGGTGCGCCGTTTTTGCATAAACTCATCATGTTGAGGCATCAGCTTAAGTAATTCTTGCAAACGTTGCTTGGTTTTTTCATCATTGCCGTAAAAGTGATTAAAACGACGAGCTATCTCACGCGTTATTTCAACATGCGATGCTTGGTCTTCCCCTACTGGCACCCAAGAAGCGCGATAAATGAGTATATCTGCGCTTTGCAATAACGGGTATCCTAAAAAACCATAAGTGGATAAATCCTTATCCTTAATCTGCTCGCGCTGTTCTTTATAACTTGGCACCCTCTCCAACCATGAAAGTGGTGTTATCATTGACAGCAAAAGATGTAATTCGGCATGTTGCGGCAGTTGCGATTGAACAAAGATAACTGATTTTTGTGGGTCAAGTCCTGCAGCCAGCCAATCAATCACCATATCCAAACAACTTTCTTGAATAAGTTTAGGATTTTGATAATGTGTAGTCAAGCCATGCCAATTGGCAACAAAATAAAAGCACTGATAATCATCTTGTAGTTTGACCCAATTCTGCAGAGCGCCAAAATAATGCCCCAAATGCAGCTTTCCACTAGCTCGCATACCTGATAAAACACGAGTTTGCGGCATATAATTGCTTGATTTACTTCCCGCTTTATCCTCTTCCTTATGCAGCGCGCTATCCTGGTCAGTTGCTTTCGTCATAAGCCAAGAACCTGCTGTAGCTCTGCAATATTTGGTTTAATGGTAATGAGATCAGTTTTAATATGTTGCAGAGCGGTATCTACATCCTTCAAACCATTGCCAGTTAGCGTGCAAACCACTCTACTCCCTGCAGGGATAAACCCGCTTTCCACATCATTAATTAAACCAGCAATGGAAATCGCCGATGCTGGCTCACAGAAAATTCCTTCAGTTCTTGCCAATAGTTGCTGTGCTGCCATTATTTCCTCATCACTTCTTTCTATGAAATGCCCGCCCGAATCCTGCTGCGCTTGTATAGCTAAATCATAAGATTGAGGGTTGCCTATGCGGATTGCAGTAGCCAGAGTTTGCGGGTCTTTCACCGTAGCTCCGCGTAAAAAAGGCGCCGCACCGCTTGCTTGATAGCCACACATCTTAGGCAACTTACACTTACCAAACTCATTATATTCTTTATAGCCCATCCAATAGGCGCTTATATTGCCAGCATTGCCAACTGGCAAGCAATGGAAATCAGGAGCATCACCCAGGTCTTCCACAATCTCAAATGCTGCGGTCTTTTGCCCTTGCAAGCGATAGGGATTAACCGAATTCACTAATGTAACAGGAAGTTTCTTAGCCGCATCTTTGACTAACTCCATAGCATCATCAAAATTACCATTAATCTGCACCAATTTAGCCCCATAGATTAATGCCTGCACCAACTTACCCATAGCTATTTTCCCTTCAGGTATTAGCACAAAGGCGTCAATGCCAGCACGTGCCGCATAAGCCGCCGCAGAAGCAGAAGTATTGCCAGTGGAAGCACATATCAAGGATTGCGCCCCCTCCTGCACTGCTTGGGTAACTGCTGTAGTCATGCCGCGGTCTTTAAATGAACCAGTAGGGTTCAGCCCTTCAAACTTAGCATGGACTTCAATATCCGCATTAATCTCTTTTGCTAAACGAGGCAGGTGTAACAATGGAGTATTCCCTTCATTCAGGGTAATAATTTTAGTATCTTCTTGTATAAAAGGCAGATACTCGGCAAAGCGGTCAATAATACCGCGATAAGGTTTTCTCATAATTTATGAATACATTATAACTCAGCCGCTTTATCAAGACGACGACAGATCTCTTCTTTGCCCAACAGATGATATACTTCATCCAAAGCAGGCCCCTTGTTCTTGCCAGTTAAAGCAAGGCGCAACGGCATAAATAACTTACGCCCTCCTTTGCCGCTCTCTTTAGTGAGCACATCAAGCATATCGTTCCAGCTAATCATGTCATCTTTTTTCTTATCCACAGATATAATACTTGATGCTGTCGTAAAAAAATCTTTACCCGCATCTTTCATTTCATCTATTGCTTTCTCATCCCATTTAGGTTCTTCATATATTATGTGCACCCAATTAACTATGTCTTTTGGCAGTGTAATATCATATTTAATTAGTTTAATGAACTCATATTGCTTTGATTGAGGATGTTTTTCTAATAATTTAGTGAAATATTGTTTCTTAGGAGTATATTCTTCTGTGATATATTCCAACCAGCTAAAAATTTTTTTATCATTGAGCTCTGCTACTGCGTTCCTTTGCCAGTGATTAAGCTGATGAATATCATATTTTGCTGCGGCGCGGGCTAACCTCTCTTTGGCAAATCCTTCAGATAGCCCATTAATAGTCAATAAATGATCTACCTCATATTTACATCCTAACCGCGCCATATAATTAAGCAATGCGTTTGGCAAATAGCCCTCATCCAACATCTCACGGATACTTCTACTGCCATTTCTTTTGGATAGTGGCGCACCATCAGCTCCTACTATCAGTGAAATATGGGCATATTGCGGGATCTTATCCGCAAGCCCAACAGCTCTTAGCACTAAAATCTGACGCGGAGTGTTGGAAAGATGGTCTTCACCACGCACCACATGAGTAATATCCATCAAGGCATCATCTAACGCATTAGCAAACATAAAAGAAGGTCCTCCGTCGCTTTTACGAATCACAAAATCCCCTAAATGCTTGCCGTAAAATTTCTGTTGTCCGCGCACCATATCTTCAAACTCAATCACATCATCATAAGAGACCTTCAATCTCAGCGCTGGTTTTTCTCCTGCAGCAATCCTCTTATCTTGTTCATCTTTGCTTAAAGAGCGACAGGTTCCGCTATAACGTGGAGCTTCTCCAGCGGCAAGCTGACGTTTACGGGTTAGTTTAAGTTCGGCTTCACTGCAAAAACAAGGATATGCCAAACCTTGCTCCCAAAGATTATTGTAGTATTCATCATAAATGGAAGTGCGTTGTGATTGATAATATTCGTTTGGTGTTGAGCCATCTCTCTTCTGTTTCCCCACCTGGGGTCCTAAGTCCCATTCAATACCCAGCTCTTTCAAGTCGCGGCATAATGCTACGCTATATTCTTCCTTTGACCTTTCTTTATCTGTATCTTCAATGCGAAGAACGAACTCACCATTATGATGTTTCGCCAACAGATAGCTAAACAATGCAGTTCGGCAATTACCAAAATGCATCAACCCCGTAGGACTCGGAGCAAAACGAGTTCTCATCATAACCCTTGTCCCCAATATAAATTAATAGAGAAATTAATAGAGAATTTAATAATATGCGTTACTGCGGTCGCTATGGTCTGTGGCATCGCGAATACCTTTCAACTGAGGTACTTTCTCCAATAATGCTTTTTCCACTCCTTGCTTCAGTGTGACATCAATCATCCCACAGCCCTGGCATCCACCGCCAAATTGCAATATTGCGATTGTGTCATTCTCTACTAAGTCCATTAAACTAACAATGCCACCATGCGCCGCCAATGCAGGATTAATGTCTGTATAAAGAATATAGTTTACTTGGTCGCTTATAGGGCTATTCTCATCCACCTTCATCATCTTAGAGTTAGGTGCTTTTATAGTGAGTTGTCCGCCAAATTGGTCTTTCTGAAAATCAATTAAAGCATCTTGCAAATAAGGCAAACTCTTTTGATGAATAAAAAATTTGAATGGTACCTTAGGTAGCAGTTGGTCATCTTCCTCCTCATCTCCTTCTGGGCAATAAGCCAGGCAGGTTTCCGCATTAGGCGTTCCGGGTTGAGTTACAAATACCCTAACGCTCATCTCTTCTTTTTTGCTATTAATAAGTTCTTTAAGATAATTTTGACCCGACTCGGTAACTGTCATATAATTTTCTTCAATATAATTATGTTCACTCATGCTGTTTATTTTACCACAAGCACAAAATCAGGGCTAGCCAAGATTATTTCTTAAGAATAAAAAATAATTAACTCTCAACCAGCCCTGACACTCTACTATGAACTGTATACCAACACTCTCTAAAATATCCTCTTAAAAATATTCAACATAATTCATCAAACCATAAAATCGGAACCGACTCTCGCTCAGGGCCATAGTTTATTAATTTCTTGCCCAGGATTAATCGATCCCGACTCGTTATAACTTTTAACCGTACCACTAATTTTGTTCTTATAATCTATGAATAAATTTTTGTTAGCTGATTGTTTTATCCAGAAATTATGACTTATCAAACCTTGCATCTCTTTATTATTCTTGCAGTTATTATTATTACTATTTTTCTTATTGGTAATTAGCAATGGCATATTATTGTTGTTACTTCTGGTTGTAATACGTTCATTATTGTTTTTTATTAATTCTGTGTCTCCTCTATTTCTATTTTCACCAATAAAAAAACCCCGACGCCAACGACTGGGCTGACGTATAAAAGCATCGGGGTTTGGGTGTGTGTCGCAAAAGTCAAAATAATGCTCGTAAAAAATGTAGAGAGTAGTCCCTCTAAAAGAAAAGCGCCTTTTTATTAAACGTTTATTCTTTCCATAAAAAACCCGGCCTCTCGCGCTAATAATAAAGTAAATTCGCGCAAGAGACCGGTTGCTTTTACTGAGCAAGGAAATTTTAATTCTTATTAAATTCTTGTTAAATATTCTTACAGCGAATACTCTGCATAGCCAAAGATAAGAATAACTATAAATCATCATTACAAGCCAAAAGAAAATATTAAAGCTGGGGCATAGAATGTTCTTTCATAGCCAAAGTCATATCCATAAGCAAAGGATATACCTATAAGTGAGCGCTTAATTTCCCATAGATAACCAACCCCCACTGTTGCTGTAAACTCATTCTTAGTTGCTCCGTCTAAGTTGCCAATGATAATATTGTCGGTGGAAATACTTTGTCTTTTACTAAGATTCCTGTGGGAAAACCCTATTCCAGTAAAAACAGCCGGTTTAAAATAACGAGCCCATCTCCGCCTGTTAGCAAATCTATAAAAACTACCAATAGATTGCGCTCTTCCTTGTTCATCTTTTAGCACATAATCATAATTTGAATAGGATAAATCTATCCAGTGAAAATTATCTCGCCCCTGCCTGAGCATAGATGAATAAGAATAGACATCTTCCTCAAAAGATATGAAGCTACGTTTCTCAAGAGTAAAAGATATAGAGTATGCTTGGACTTCTGTTGCTAAAAGGGATGCCGTAGTAAGCACAAATAAAGTAGTAATGATTCGCATAACTTAAAAGGACCTCCCAAACCTGATTAACCCTTCTTGAGAGGCAACTTGCACCGAATACCCTGGTCTAGTGGGCAGAGCATTTTCTTGGGTATCTAATACTTCAGTTGCCACATTGCCAGCAATTGACGCCGCTGGATTTACATTTTGTGCTATGACTTGAGCAGTAGAATCTAAGACATTCCTTTTTGCTGCGGTACTCGCAACTTTATTTGTATGAGTGATGACTGCGCCAGCCAATCCAGCAGTCATACCGCTGCTATGTATAGTCGCGCTTATTGAATACTCGCTTCCATCAGGTAATACCATTAACACTACCTGCATATCTAATCTCTGGGTGGCTGAATTTATTCTATGCTTAGTAAAAAATATAGTTCCTGCTGGAACATTTTTATGGCGTCCTTCAATTTCTTCAACTAATTCCAACTCTATATTGGCTGGTTCACTGGACGAAACCGAACGCGGCAGAAACACTCTTGCCCAGGTGCCAGCACGCACGCCAAACTTTGGCTTGCTACGAAAAGCATTAACTTCAAGGACCAAGCCCTTGTTGCTATTTACTTTATTATTCCCCGCTTTGTTAGTTCCAACTTTATTGCTTCCTCCATATTGATTATTTACCTGCTTACTGCTTGCTCCCGTTACTTGCTTTATCGTTTTACTCTTTCCTGACTTTGCTCTTTTCTTAGCAGTGGCAGTGTTTTCTGCTTGTGACGTGCGCGATGCTGATGGCTTGATTTGCTGCGGGTTATCCCCCACAATAATTGTCTCGCCCTGTTCAACCAAAGTGTTGGATGACAACCTGCACACAACCTTACGGATTTTTCTATCATAAACCCCCTCTATTACTTTATCCCCAACTATGCATCCTGGAAATCTGTTGCCATCCTTAACCACAGCTGGGAATACAACTTTATTAATAACAATGCCTGGATACCCATTATCTCCATCATAATAAAACCTTGAATTTTCATCAAGCACCTCATTATACTGTAGTCGTTTATTTTTATCTTTAGCCAACCGAATCTGATCTTCTGTTGTAGATTTAAGCGCTTCTTTGCTAACATCTCTTGTCTTATCTTCTTGCGCATTAACTTCTTCAGCAAAAGAAACCATTGCAATAAAACTTGTTGCAGTCAAAATTACAGCAACGTTAAACAACACAAAAAGCGGTTTAGTAATTAATAACAAAAGATTCATCTTTATTATTGGTTAAGGTAATTTTTAGTTTCACTTTATTGTCAATTAAACCTGCATCATTGGTAATAAAGAGACACTCATCCAACCGCTTTCCCCTGTCCAAGCAAAGTAATTTACCTGTCAGGATAGAACCTCCACCCTGCCCGTGTTGCAATTGAACTAACATAGATGAAGTCGTAAATTTTTCTCCATAATGCTCCACCCAAAAATGTATTGCATAAGCATCTGGCTTGAGATATAGAAACTTATCCAAGTAAATATCAGCGCTTTTAAATCTTTCTTTTCCTCCACGCAACAAGGATTTAATATTCTTCCTCTTAGTGCCACGCATAATAATTGCTGCCATTGTAGTATCGGCGATAATTGAGTTTCTTTGCTTAATTCTGTTCTGATAACTTTTGCTTAGATTTTTCTTAATCCTATCAATCTCACGCGCCATTAAAAACTCTCTATCATCAGTAGTTAACTGCAAATAAATATCACTTATATGGTCGCTAACAAGTCCGCTAACTACCAGATTAATGGCAATATGATAGCCAGCAATACTCATATACAGCTTGCCTATAGTCCCTTGGTTGCCGGATGCAGTTATAAGGAATACATTCTGCCCCGCTAAAGTAGCTAGATTGCGAGCTACTGCAAAATCATTGCTATTGGTTAGTTTGTAATTAAGTGGCGGTTTAAGTTGGGAATTATCTAATATAAAAGGGAAGATTAATCTTGTTCCCAGCTTAGGCACAACCTTAAGAGTGAATTGGGTTTGTTCCAGCAAGGGAATCTCTTGCACCTTGCCACTGAATCCATAAGCAGCTGGGGTAATACCTAACATCCCGAACAAGGCAAAAGTCATAATAAACGAACGGAGCATACTTCTATTCCAAGATAGTTACGTGGATTTATAGGGACAAGTTTCAATGAAAGCTCAAGGTTAAAGTCCGATGAAATATCTTGCCCTTGAGTTCCACTCAGTAAAATCTTTCCTGTCAAACCAACTTGAATATCATCGCTATTTAAATACTTCAAAAGTTGAAAGTCCGAGAATATAGTTCGCGAAAGTTGCAATCTTTGCACTACTCGCGCTAACTTGCCGCCCTCCACCCATTCTTTGCGTATTTTAGTTCTAAGCTGCGGACACATAGCCGCTAAGGATATTTCTGCATCTTCATAAATAGTCGCTGAGTTTTGACTCATATAGTGTTGAATAAACCTTTTACTCATACTTTCAATTTGTGTCTCATCCATTGGCGGCGCATCAATATAATTTACTTGGGCAATATAACGTCCTTCTTGGTCTACTAAAATTACGGGAAGCGGTCTAATCATAAATGCAGCAAAGATAAAAGAACCACTTATTAGCAAAATAAATACCAGCAGAAACAGCAGGCGATTTTGCCATAAGATAGCCAGATAAAGGTTACCCTGACGATTTATTTTTCCTTTGTTAACAGTGTTATTCATAAACAGACGCATAATTACTTAACCTTATGTTTTTTGCCTACGCGAGAAATAGCGCTAATATTCTTTGGCAATGATTTTGCCTCCAGTTTTCCGCTATGTTCTATGATTGATCTCATCTTATAAGGGCGGCGAGCTTTTGCCAGATCTGGCGGACTATCTGCTGAATTATTCTTAGGATTCTGTCCTGCTGATGCAGGTTTTGATTTTGTTTTGCTCTGTGCTGTTCCACCATCACCTCTGTTAGATAAAGGGGGAAGTCCGCCACCGTATCTCCCATATCCTCCTCCCCCTTTAGATCGTGGATTTCTTACTCCTGATGCAGTTGACCTCGCAACACCAGCTGCAGCCAGCGCTCCGCTTGCCCCCATACCCGCTGACATACGCGCCAATGAAATAGCTGGCAAAGTAAACAATGCAGCTACGGTTGATATTGATGTTGGGGAAAGTAAATAGCTTTTAACTATCCACACACTGCTTAGCATCGCCACTCCAATAAGTATATTAATGGTACTAATCATTACATAAAATAACGACTCACTGAATATAGGAAGCGCTCCCTCTACCTGTAATGCGGCTTTCAATGCCCCCACTCCCAATTGCCCCATAACAGCCACCATAATTGCTTCAACTATCCCCCAAAGAAATATAAACGCAGTTATCATAAGCCAATTACGCGGCAACTTATTTTGCTTGATTATGAAAAAGGGCAACAAGAAAATACCTAGCACATAGTTAATTGCATAAAGAGTATTGCGCAAATAATTAAGCAAACCGTGCATAATCAACACTCCCCATTTTGTTCCCCATGCTATAAAATACTGAGTATATAAAGAAACTGTTTTGTCCACCAAAATTGCAATAGGGTCTTTATTCTTTTTTGTTTCATTAAAATCTGTAACCACACCCTCAACTTGTTCCATTACACCACGAAAGCTGTAGTCATTGGGGGTAGTAGCTCGCACCAATGTATTGGATAATGCGGTTAGTTCTGCTATGGCAGTTCTATACAACGCCAGGACTAAGATTACCGCAGCAGTCGCATATATAACAGAAAAGATATCCTTTCCTCCTTCTCCCATCTCTTGCATTAATCTAACTCCAGCGCAGATGATAATTAATGGTCCCAGAATAGGAATTAGTAATCTATCGCCTGTTGCCATCAGATAGGTAAAGGCAGTTTCTTCATCTCTTATGCCTGTGTAAAAATTGAAAAGCATATCCCCAAGAATAGAAATATCAAACGCATCATGCATATTATCAAAATAGTCGGAAGATGATCCTTTGCGTTGAAACCCCTCATCAGCGCCCAAAGTCACTCCCGACCATAGCATAGATATGCCTAATAAAATTCCTCTACGCAACATTCGTCCAATTTGCTTTCTGTTCATTCTGTTCATCCCGCTCATCATTGCGAACTAAATACGTTAAATGCCCCAAACATAATATGCTCATTATTAAGACGCCCAATATCACGAGCAAACTGCGCCCGACTGTTATCAGAATCCATCTTAGTTAGAGTCCAATGAATTCCAGCCAATAATTCGTCCTGAGAATTATACTCATCTGAAGATGCAATATCCGTTAGTAAGTTACTGGTTGTTTCCAGCGCAGTTCCCGCGTCAATCAAAAGTTCCAAGGAGTCAGCAAAGCCATACAAACCACGACGCGCTTCAAAACTTTGGGCGCGCTCTCCAACCCGCCTTAACTCAGATACCGCAGCATCAAGGGTGGTAAGTTGTTGCGCATATTTCAAGCCATTTACACTCTTCCCGCCCAAAGATGCAAGTAATTCTATTTGTTGTGCATAATTTGCCGCCGAACGAAAAAAGGAACGTTCTTGCAAATTTTCAAGCTCTTCCTGCAATTGAATAAATTGCTCTGTTTTGTCCAGCAGTTGGCTCATCTGAGCTATTATTTCAGTGAGCTTGAGGACCTCAAGAGGATCCGCCTTAGCAAAAGGCGAATAAACAACAACTACCAATGCCAATAAAAACGACAGGATAAACTTTATTATTTTGTACTTAATAACCAAATAGAACAAGCGAAGATGCAGCAAGTACAGTTTTATATATTTAATCCCTAACCACACAAAGCGTAATAGAAGCCGCAGCAATCTAATTATCAGACGATAGTATTGATAAGGAACCTCAAGATAAAATGTTGCCAACAGATACAGATAATAGCTAACTAACATAAATAAATCCTTCATATCATTAATCCTGACACGATATAAGCGCCAAAGCAGCAATGTGGCTCTGACTGGGGTATTAACTTCTCGCATGGTCTTCTCCGTTTTCATAATAATTTAGTAGTTCTTGATATGCTTGTTGCATATTCTGGTTTCTTGCAAGTATTTTTTTCTTAATCTGTAAAGATGCGCTACTGGTATCAGCCAACGCCATAATTTCTTTTGGGTAAGTTAGAAAACTATCAGTCCATTTATTACCAAAGCCAATTAAAGCCGAACGATAATCCGCCTGATTTTGCTCATACTCTTTCCAGGTTGTAAACGCCCTCTCATTAAAAGAAGCAAAATACTCTCGCAGTTTGTCATGATTACTCTCCGTATAAAGCAAGTTAACAATATGCATTTGGTTAATAAGTGCTGGGTCAAGATTGGTTATATCGGATGCTTCTTGGGTAATAATATTTATGTAGCCCCTTTCTTTTCGCCCCATGCGCGCCACTTGTGAGCAAAGTATTCTTATGGTTTCTTTATCAATACGGATAAACTCATGCAGCTCGTCTATTATGATAAAAGTTGGGGTTTGCTGAAATAACGCCTTTTGCCCATATCTCAAGCTTAAGAATGTCATATATACGAGCATAAGTTGAGCATCATCCTTCAAGTTTTTAAAGTCAGCTCCAAATATGCCATCATGGACGGTGAGATTATCATCCGACTTAAACCTTTCTCCTATTATGGTGTCAAGGAAACTCTTTATATTTTTAAGCACCTCATCCCGCGCCTGTTTCTGTTTATCGCTAAGTGAAGATTCATCTATGCACCCCAGTCCTTGATAGAAATCATTAAGGGTTGGCGCCTGCTTAATCTTATTCTTACGGATATATTGTTTGGTATATATTTTCTTAAAAGCCATCTCGCATACTGCAACCTCATGAATACTGAGCCCATCTCTGCCGTCAGTAAATATCTTCGCCATTGCGCGAATGGTAGGAGTCACCAACAAACTTGTTAGCGTCTCTGGAACCTCACTAATTGACGGAAAAGGATTAATAACACTGCTATCTGGGTCAATGGATACATAAGAGCCGCCCAAAAGCTTAAACAAAAACTCATAAGTATTGCCAATCTCAATTGCATAAAAATCATAGCCAAGCCCATATAGCTGAACAATGCGGGCGCAGTTTAGAACCCCTTTGCCACTGCCTGTTTTTGCAATCGTCATTGAATGATAAAACTCTCCGCCGGTTTTATTGCTAAGGTCAAAACCCGTAAAGGTAAAGTTGGTAGCAACCAGCCCCTCTTCATAGCCGTTCCCAGTATAAAATTGCACCGCTGGCAGCAAACACAAAACCATATCCGTATGGTCTTGCCTCTTAAATCTGGAGCGATACATATTGCACGGCAATGAATAGACCATAGAATAATTAGGCAATCTCTCGCTTTCTAACAAAGCACCCATAGCCGCAAACTGCTCATTAAGTTCGTTACAATGCTGCTCTAATTGCTCTTGACTGCCATAAAGCTTTATGTAAAAGACATTATTAAAAATCTGCAGTCCATTATCAACCACATGGCGCCGCCAATCAGCTATCTCTTGCAAGCGTCTTTCCCCCTCCACATCTGCGTCACTTATTTGACGCCCCTGCCGAACTTCTTCCGAGCCGCTTTTCCGTAACAAACTACTATAATCACAACGGCACAAATACAAAGAGAGGTCTAATTCCATAGGCAAGGATGCCAGCATGTCCGTGACTAAACGGATATCTGGTTCAGGATAAAAATATAATAGCGACGGCTTAACTCTGATGCCATTCATTATGTAACAACCATCACGCACCTCACCTGTCGGAGTCAGCACTTCTTTTAGGGGATAAGAATTATCTGGCAATAAGACGCAGTCCCTGTGATGCGATGATTCATATAGAAACTTAGTAGCATCTTGCGCATTAAGCAATTCAAAGCCGCTAAGATTCCCCGCCAACTTAGCGCAGTATTGCGCCAACTTCTCACTTCTCTTCTGGGCTCTATTTAGCGCCTGTTTTAACCCTGAAGAACCCCAAAACTCATAGAACTTAATAACAGAAGAATTGTTGCGGTATTGCAACACTATATAGATATTATTTATGTACAAATAATTAGCAATATGGTCAATGTAACATTGACGCAAAGGACGCAATATCTCTGCCTCACGTGTTATATTGCTTTGCATATAACGATGTACTGATTCATTATCTTTTCTTCTTTTAAGATGGACTTCCAAAGATAAATCAAGTGGCATCTCATTAATTACATTTCTTAGCGAGTTCACAATGTCAATAGACAAACTCGCATCCTCCATATAAATGTCATAGCCGCTTATCTTTGCAATGGCGCTTATAGTTCCATCTGTATGCAACATATAATTATCATCAATAAAATGCCAGTGAGTTAGACAATTCATTAGTTGCATAATTAACTCACCTCCCCAACTCTTTTTGCTAGCTTCAAAGCCCGTTCTTTTGATATTGCCTGTATTATCACCACCAAAGAACCGGCGCGGATTATCCGTCGTGTTCTCAATAGTGCTAAAACACAGCCAGCCAAAAATAACGGGCGTAATAAATGAAGCTCCGCTGCGGGGATTAATAACATAACCAAACAGCAAAATGATAATGAAGAGTAAACTACTGCCGCCATAGGCAAACCAAATATAGAACGTGGCATAAAGCGACCGTTATATGCGCTCATTAGTTGGCAAACCCCGCAAACAACGTTGGCAGAGCGGTTATCATTAATAGGATTAATGCCGCCGCGCCTAATTTGAACAACTTGGTTTTCAGTGCCTCAGCATCATGACCCATCATTAAATCCTTGGCGAATAGAACGGCAATAATAGTCCATATACCCCAAAGTAAAGCCGTAAGAAAGCTTAAAGCGTTATTTATAAAGTTACCAAGTGTGCGCACAGCATCTCCCCCGCCTTGAAGATAGTTAGGCAAAGTATTTGCCATTGCAGATGGAATTAGTGAAAAAGAGACGGAGAAAGATAAAACTACAAGAATGAATATCGTAGTTGCTATCCTTATTATCGCTCGGCCATTTCTACAGCCATTATTATTTCCTTGAACCCAGATATTGTTACACATAATTGTTATTCTTCACCTCTATGTATTGGTATTAATATTCTAATTACAATATCAGAAGATATCATCTCCATGCTTTTATGCATGTTTAAATAAGATGTATCTTTTTATTTATATCACCCCATTATACTCGTTATAATAACTTTGTCAATAGGGTTAATCAAAAAAGTTGTATTATTTAAATTAAATTCCCCCCTCTATCTATTTTCCCTTTATTTATCCCCTTTTCAATCAATCCCCTCCTCTATTTATCCCCCCTTTTATCAATCCCCCTCCTTATCTATACGACTACACTACTTTTTCCAGCTTAGGAAAAAGCTATCGTGCGGCGTCCCCTTCCAGCAACGTGGCACAAAAGGAAACTTGGCGGTAAGGTAATAATGATATATCCCGTCGGGATATTCCTTAGTAACTCCAAACCTTCCATTACACTCGTCAAGGTCGCCTAAGCCATTAACAAACTCATAATCCTCAACATACTTGCCAGTGTGGGACTCGCCTTTAGAACGTTCGCCTTTTCTCAGTTTATAGCTTGATGTCACCTCAACGAAACCTCCCTTACCGTTCTTGTAGTCCGTAAAGCCATAATTGTTATACACTGGAAAGCCGTCTGCGGCATAGCCAATCATAACCATCGCCTTATTCGCACCCAGCTCCTTAACCAACCCGTTAGGCAAGCCATGATAATGATAGGCGCCATCTTCCGGATGAAGATGCCCATTATGCTCATCCATTACGCCCAAATGTGTAGCGCCAGACAATGCCTCATATCTATATTTTTTATCACGTGTATATTGCCAAGGGGCATTCGCTGTTTGAATAGGCACTCCATTTATTGCAACAGCAAAGATATTATTGCCCACATCTTTCGTGGAAGAATTCTTCTTTGGTGAGCGTGGAACTTTAAACTCATATTTCTGTGCCACAACATCAAGTGTATCCTCTTGGACTCTTATTCGGCTATACTTGTGAGATGGAATCCCATTAGACGTAATAACCATATAGTTACCAGTAGTTTTGATATTAACCTTGTTTTTATTCCCCGCTTCACTTTGTGACACACCAAAGCCATATAGTAAAAGCACGGCTGATAACAAAGGTAACGCCGAAATGCCTATTCTTTTAAGTATCCTCGTTGATGTCAAGAATAGTCCAAGCAGGCGACTCCTGCTGGTTTGAGTTTGTAGTTGGGTTTGAGTTTGAAATTGAAGTTGCGACATAAGTACCTCTCATATTTGTCCATAATAAATGATTGTATAACAATCCACATCCCCCATTTATTAACTTATAGGCATAATCATTTATTACAAGTGTCAGCGGTTTGTAATAAAAGTCAAGTTGCGTAGGTTAAATGTGATGCAAGTATACCGATGGTCTATCGCAAGTGTTAGGCATTTTGCGGACGGAGCAAGGGGGATGAGTAAAAGCCCTCCACCCCTACATACCTGTATCGCAAGAATTTATGCATTATAAATATTTATGACGCGAACATACAGACCTGCGTCATGTGTTTAGACCACCCAGCTATTTTTTGATTGCTTGTTTTAGGGTGTGTTTCATGCGGCGGTTAATGAAGTCCTCTGCGGCATTGCTTAGTTGCTGGATGGCTTCATCCAGGACATCCGCATTTTGGGGTTTACTCAGTAATGCTTCCAATGCTTGCATCTTCTCCTGTATGGAATTAACTTCAGATTCAGAAGGGGTAAAGTCCTTGTCACTCAGTGCCTTCTCTAACGCCGCCAATAATTGCTTTGCATCCTCTTCTTTGATTTTCAACTTCCTAATATGCATATCTTCCTCCGCCATCTGAAAAGATTTTTCTAACATTACTTTCAGTTCTTCGGCACTAAGCCCATAAGTGGGTTGAATCTCCACCTTAGTCATAGTGCCGCTGGTTAAGTCCTGCGCCGACACGCTCAATAGCCCATCTGCATCCACTTGGAAGGTAACCCTTATTCGCGCGGCGCCCGCTACTTGAGGCGGTATGCCTCTTAATGTAAAATGCGCTAAAGAGCGACAGTCCTGCACTAGTTCTCTTTCGCCCTGCACTATTTGGAATGACATGGCACTTTGTCCATCTTTATAAGTAGTGAAGTCATGGGTGGCAGTTACCGGGATGGATGAGTTGCGCATTATAAGTTTTTCGTTCAAACCACCCATTGTCTCAAGCCCCAAAGAAAGTGGAATAACGTCCAGCAGCAGCATATCTTCTTTTTGATTGCCTGCCAAAACATCGGCTTGAATTGCCGCTCCCATAGCAACCACCAAATCAGGGTCAATCTCACATAATGGCTTTTGGTTAAAAATCTCGCCAATCCGTTCGCGTATTAGAGGAATACGTGTGGAACCGCCTACCAAAATAACATTATCTAACTGCTCAGTTGTAATATTTGCATCCTTTAGGGTCGCAAGCGAGGTTGTAAGGGTTTTCTCTACATCTGCTTTAATTAGCTGATTAAATTCTTCCCTGCTTACTTGATATTCATATTTCTTACCGCTTAGTGTTACGTTAGTGCTCACCGATGCCTCGTCAGTGAGTTGTTCTTTGATGTGCTTGGCGGTAGATAATAAGACGCTTTTGTCTTCATCACTCATTTTGCTTGCATCGCTCTTGTCGCCCACGCCATTAATTTTTGACAAGATGAACAACGCCAAAGTCATATCAAAATCATCTCCACCCAGCGCCGTATTGCCTCCAGTTGCCAAAACCCTAAACACGCCCTTTTCTAAGCGCAAAATTGATATGTCAAAAGTGCCTCCTCCCAAATCATAGACGGCAACCGCGCCTGCTGCCTTTTTATCAAGCGCATAGGCAATAGCTGCAGCAGTTGGCTCGTTCAACAAGCGATACACATTAAGGTTTGCCAGCATGGCAGCATCCTTCACCGCCTGCCGCTGAGCATCATCAAAATATGCTGGAACGGTGATAACAACCCCGCTAATATTATCAAACCTACTATCAGCAAAGCGACGTAAATACTTAAGGATTTCCGCAGATACCTCCACGGGGCTTTTATGACCTGCCCGTGTTATTAATAATGGCATATTAGCCGGACTTTTAGTAAAATCATAGATATCAAACAGCTTATTTTGCGCAATCTCATCTACTATCTCATCGTAGCTATGGCCTATGAGCCGTTTCACCGAATAAATTGTATTCTTAGGGTCATGTTCGCGATAAGCTACTGCCGCCTTGCCCACTTCTATCTGTTGCTCGCCATAATGCACAACTGAGGGGACAATTGATTCGCCCTGCTCATTACATAGCACTTCGGGTTTATCCTTGCAAACAACCGCAATTATAGAATGGGTGGTTCCCAGGTCTATACCAACCGCATGCTGTTTTGGCTGGGTGTTTGCATCCCCTATATATTCGCTATTGCCGCCGCCATTGCCAGGATGTTGATTATTCTCTGATTTACCAGTTGGGCTGCCTGGCTCTTGAATTTGCAGAAAATTATTCATTGGACGCAGCTGGGATACGCGACACAATATCCTTGTCAAGTTTAGTGAAATACTGCATCTTCTGCACCAATGTTTGAAGGTTATCTATATGTTCCTCTGTTGGCTCATCTATATGTTCGCCTGTTGCCTCAACGCTATCCTGCGGGTTAGACCCACCTCCATTCGCATAAGATGTTGAAAAATCAGTAAAAATATTCTGTAACTCATCTTTTATCTGCGCTTGGATTACCTTCAAATCAGCAATATCATCTCCCGCCTCTTCTACAAGTTCGCGCCATTTCATCTGCTCCATCAAAAACTCTGTGTCGTTTATAGTGTTTTCTGTAGATACCTCCTTGCCAATAAGCAATGTAAGTAGATGCAATGAGCGAGTAACTGGATGTTTTAGAGTGTTGTATGCCAAGTTTATCTGCGCTGTTTGGCGGTCGGCAAGAGAACGGTGCAAAATATCCGCAGTTACATACTTATCAGGATGAGATTCCTTCTGCAGTTTCAGATATGCCTTATCCAAAGCATCTGCTGGCACATCAAACTTAGTCGCTAAGCCAAAAAGCTCAAAGTAATTCATCAAAGTAATTCAGTTTTTCTACCCCAGTAATATTCTATTAGCGCTAATATGCATTCTTTTTTATTAACCATACAACAATTATAAACCTTGTCTGTTGAAAAACTATGACTTATGTATAGTTATGCCTGCCTAAAACGCAAGGAAAAATCTATTGATTTGCAATCCTTGGTTAGAACTCCCATAGATACCCTATCAACTCCCAGTTTAATTAGCTCAGCAATCTTACTTGCATCCATCCCACCAGAGACCTCAATTTGTAATGATTCGTTTATGTCCCGCGCTATAAACTTGCGGCGCAATTCCACCGCCTGTTTAATCTGCGCCAAAGTAAAATTATCCAGCATCACAACATCAACCCTTATCCCCTCTTCATTAAATATCTGCCGTAGCTGCTCAATGCTCTCAACTTCCACAATTATTTGCTGGTGCCGCTTCTGCTGTGCCGCCTTGTGTAGCAGTGGAATTATTCCACCGCCTACTGCAATATGATTCTCCTTGATAAGAAATGCATCATACAAGCCAACTCTATGATTATGACAGCCACCTACCCGCACTGCGTATTTTTGGGCTTCCCGCAAGCCAGGGAGCGTCTTACGAGTATCTAAAATATGCAAGCCGCTATTTTTTGGTAACAATGTTGCCACAGATGCTGATTTAGTCGCAGTTCCTGACAGGGTCTGCAGAAAATTCAAGGCGCATCTTTCTCCTGCTAATAACGGGCGTGCCTTGCCTGCTAAGTGGCATAGCTTATCCCCTGGTTGTAATTTGTCCCCATCCTTTTTATGCCACTTTATTTGAATATCGGCATCCAGCAGAAAAAACGATTCATCAAACCATTGAGTTCCGCATAAAACCCCCTTTTCATTGCAGTATAAATCTGCCTGCGCCAATTTATCTTCATCTATCAGTGCGGCACTAATATCCGCATCCGCGCTGATATTCGTGCTGATATTCCTATTGGGCTCCTGCAAGTCCTCAATTAGCCCAGCACGGACCGAAGTGCGAATTGAGTTGGCAGGTGGAGGGTTATTCATGAGACAAGCAAGGGGGGATATATATGGCTATGCCCCTACATTTATTGAGTCAGCAGGAGTTGATAATGGTTGCGTTTAAACTTGCTTAAAGCTTTTCCATAGACAGTTATTTTATTACCCCAAAGATCATGCTGCTTTATATTGTCTTGTAGCAGTTTAAGTGTTTTATTCTTGTAAAGGCAAAATATAATTTCTTTGTAATGGACGTTTGAATCTCTTCTTATCTCTATTTCTCCTACAGTAGTATTTTGCTTAAATACAACTTTCTGCTCGGAGGTTTGAAGCTTTGTTCTTGCTCTAGAGTTCTCCACGGTCAAATTATTAGCCAACGCATCTGTGACATCGTCTCGCAAGAAAACGTGAAACATTCCTGAATTATCCATTATTGTTAGGTATAAGACCTCGGTACCATTAAATAGTGATTTTTGTAAAAATGCTTTCTTACGAGCAGGAAAATCCAATAATTCTTTTAATTTTATCATAGCAGGACGCAAGAGGCTTTTATATTTTGGTTTGTCAGCTCTATATTCGTCATAAGTATCTGGGAAGACATCCAAACAATCAATAATCGCTTGACCCACGCCATTCATAGTGACGAATCCACTGTCTTCTTTTATGCGGGAAGTCCTATAAAGAAATATCTGCCACTTAATCTTTCCACTTTTTACAGAATGAGCATCACCATTTTTATCAACTATATCTTTTTTTCCTTGTGGGTCATTTGCATATTCTGTTCCTATTAATTTTGCAAATTCTTGCGCATCATCATGCCCCTGCTGGCGAACATGACGAGCTTTGTCTGAATGCATAGCACGTTTTTTCATAATAATACTATTAGTGTTTGACTATGAGTAGCTCGTGAGATTTCTTAATATGACTATTTGTGCCGTTTTGACGATTTATTCCTATGCGGGTTTCGCCCTGCCCCATAGTATATTGCCATGCCACTTCTATGATATCAAATTTCTTATACCATTCTCTTATTACTGAGCAGTCATTATAAGAAAGGACAAAACCACCTTGATGCTCATGCAATAACTCACACAATCTCTTATGTTTGAAGTGATTATGATAAATAGGAAAGTTTCTTTGTGGATAGATACCTTTAAACATCTTGCTATCCCCTTCCAAATAATAAGGCGGGTCGCAGTATAAAAAATCATTGTTATGCTTGCTTATAACCTTGTCAAAATCTCCCGTTGAAACCTGAAGATTTGGCGCACTAAAGTTTTTTACCTTTGCAATCATTTTTTCGTATTTACTGCTATCAGCGTATATACTGCTCATCCAGCCCAAAAATCCAGGTCCGTAAGAAAGGTTATGATTAAAGTAGAAATGAGTTGCTAGATCATCTGCTGGTAGCAATTCCTCACCATCCCAATGCTTTTTCAATTGTAATTTAACTTTATGATAGGTTTCCTTTGTAGGTTTTAATTTGTTGAGTTTATCGTAAAGAGAGAAAGGCGATTTTAGTTGAACCTGCCAGTAATTAGTTAATATCTCAAATATGTCATAGCCAATAACTTCAATGCCTATATTATTAGCGCAAGCAATTTCAATACTTCCACCACCGAAAAAAGGAGATATTAGTCGTTTGATATTACTTGGTATTTTTTCCACTATGTGGCCTGTTGCCAAGCTTTTACCACCACCATAACGTAAGGGGGAACCTGTCCATCTTTTATATTTCTTTGTTACTCCTGCTAATGAGTTTAGAAAATTTATTTTGTGAAGCTGCTTACTATGATGAGAGTTTATTATCTGTTCATCAAGGTTAATTGCTAGTGATGTTTGTTCAACAGGCATGTTGCTATTATAGTAAGATTCTAATGAATTAAAACAAAAAAATTATTTTATACATATATATATTATATATATATAAGGATGAGCCCTGCTCCCCTCTACAGACCTGCGTTGCAAGTTCAAAAGTCAATATTACTTGTCAATATCGATTCTTGAGCCCAATTGCAGAAAACTAAAAGTATTCAATAGGGTTTGTTGCGCCAATTCCTCCGCTTGTTGTCCAAGCTGTTTGGCGAGTGCTTCAACCAGATGTGGAAGATATGCAGGTTCATTGCGATTGAGTTTGTGCTTAAGGTTGACTTTATTTTGGGTTTTTAATTTTGCCTTCAAGGTTCGCGGTATTAAATATGGCGAGTCGGTTTCCACTATCAAACGTTCTGCCGGTATCAAAGATATTAAGTCACTAAGATGCTCGCCACGCCGCTCATCACAAAACCAGCCAGTAATTCCTATATAGCAACCAAGTTCCACATAAGCCAATAGTTCGTCTCTTTGCCCAGTAAAACAATGCACCAACATAGTCGGCAGTTTATCAGCATAATCTTTTAGTATTTGGTAAAAGTCATTGTGGGCTTCACGTTGATGTAAAAATACAGGCAGTTTAAGCTGCTCTGCTACTTGTAGTTGCTGGCTAAACGCCAATTTTTGCTGTTGGGGAGTTGAATAATTGCGCGCATAATCAAGCCCCGTCTCACCCACTGCAGCAACTATATCCTTATTTTCCTTACAAATTGATATGAGCATCTCGGCATTGTCATCATTCCATTCATTAGCATGATGTGGATGCACGCCAGCAGTTGCAAAAAGATGAACGCCCTCCTCATTGCTATGTGAACGGCTATGTGAGCGCGCCAGAGCAATCCCCTTAGCGCTGTCGTCAAGGTCGGCACCACACACCAAAGCATAATCAACCCCTACATCGTGAGCACGAGTAAGAAGCTCGGCACGATCCTGGTTAAAAGAGTTATGGGTTAGGTTTAAGCAGCAGTCAAATAATTTCACATAAGTATTATAGGATATAAACCCTATATTACCACTGGACCGCTGTTCCTCCCTGTGTGCAAGTTAAGGCGGGATATGTCATATTAGTGCCAAAATTCCAAACACGAAAATCATTTATGTCTCCCTTACCAGCAAGATCCGTATAGAGAGGCGACTGATCATTGGTAGTAAAATCGCCTGAAGCAGGGTCGCACCAAGCATTACCCCACCCGCTATATATCCCTGTAGAGTTAATGGGGGTTTGTAGTTCCCTGGTGCTCTTAGCCGTTGTATCTGGTAAAGTACCATTTGTAATTGTATCATTATCCCAATAGGATGATGTAACCATATTTGTATTCCCTCCCCCAAATAAAATACCAGTAGCAGGATGCGAAACTGTCATTGTTGAATAGGAATGTTCAATAAAGGAGTTCAATCCATTGCCAACTAAAGAACCAGAGCGATTGACACTTGCCGTAACACTGCCTTCTCTTGTATAGGAATGTGTAATATAGCTTTCAGGTGTGTAGCCAATCAAACCACCAACACGCGTAGATCCAGTCACTTCACTCGACAATACATAAGATGAGGTAACATTAGATCTAAACGTGTAGCCAATCAAACCACCAACACTTCTTCCACCATCCACTTCACTCTCCAGCATATAAGATGATAAAACTTTGCCATTAATTGCAGAACCAACCAAACCACCAACAAAGGATGTGGACATGTTTGCCGCTGTGACACCGATATCATCAATTCTGCCTTGTGCTGAACTGCCAATGATTAACATTTCATTATCTTCATCACCAAAGGCATGACCAACTAACAAACCAATACTGTATAAACCATCAGTAATAACTCCGTCTCTAATATGAATGTTACGTAAAACAGCATTGGGACCTATAGCGCTAAACAAACCTATTCCATAAGCATCAGGATCATTTGAACTGCTTCCTGCGACTATGCGCATACTGCTAATAGTGAAACCATTGCCATCAAAAGTAGCATTAAACACATTGGGGCAAATTGTATCATCACCAGATATAAAAGTACAAATCCCTATTGGCTGCCAATTATTATAACCAGCGAGGTCTATGTCATTCATAAGCTCATAGCCATTGCAACCGCCAACCGGGCAACCTCCACTATTACCCGCATCATCCATAGAGTTCTTGAAAGATGTTCCAGCTAAATTGTTACGGGTTTGGTTAAGTTCATCTGCATTTCTTATTTCTATTAATCCATTGTTATTATCATCCACATCAGTATTGTCGCCTACGGTATCATTATCAATATCACTAAACTCAGTCGCGTCATTGTCAAAAGCATCTTCGGGAGGTGAAGTATCAAAGCGACAACCATCACCATCAGCATCCACCGCTCCGCCTTCTCCGTGTCGCCAATTTGTAGAAGCCGTTGCAGAATCACAAAGATCAGCAGTATTATTGACGCCGTCTCCATCTATATCATTCTCAAGTGGATCGGCATCAGCATACCCATCTCCATCAATATCTGGACCAATAAATCGTGTAATACTTGTCGAAGATACACTGTAATTTTTATCAGCACCACCTAATATTAAAGCAATTTCAAATGTGTAGCTTGTGTCAGTTGTTAATCCATTTATCGTATAGCTTCTATCTCTTCTTCCACCCCAAAGATTGTGGCCAGAGTTTATGATGATTGGAGTGTTTTCAAAACTATTAGCGGTACTGACTTTATAGTGTATAGTGATTCGCTCTATTTCGAAAACAATAGGATTATTCCATATAAGAGTTGCGTTAATGGTATTGGGGATAACTCGTAATGCTGTTACTCTGGCGGCGTATTCTGCTAGGTCATTATCAAAATGGTCTTCTATAGGAAGCACCCCCGTGCGACAACCATCATCATCATCGTCCCTTACCCCATCCACGCCAGCGCGCCAATTGCGAGCACTATGAGGGGGAAGACAATTATCCCTGGTGTCAGCTACCCCGTCATTATCTAAATCATTTAGATTGACAGTATTTTGTCCGTTTCCGCCTCCGCCTCCGTTTCCGCCTCCGTTTCCGCCTCCGCCTCCGTTTCCACCTCCGCCTCCGTTTCCGCCTCCACAGGCAATGACAGAAGAAACAAGTATAAAAATCATGCTGAAACGTCCAATGTTTATACGCGGACGGGTATATAAACTACGCTGCAATAAGACAGCTAATCTTGCGATTACTCTTTTAATCACTCTTACAATAATATGATACATAAATACTTTAACACTTTAACACTTCACTTTTAAATATAGTAATCAAATACAAACAAACTAACAACATAGAATCAATAAGTTATACTTCATGGTTGTATCATTATATCACATTAATTAGCGATATTGTATCGTCAAATATATTATATAATTTTGGACTAAAAGTTTTTCTTCATGTTATATATAAGTCAGTCATTTAACCTAAGGTTAAGAAATTCTACTTTGCTGAACCATCTGGATTAAAAACAGGAATACTAAATCTATTATGCTCCCATTTATTTTCCTTCATAAAGCCCCAATCAGAATCATCCAAAGGCGGTGTTGCTCTTTGTTCATCATAAAGGTTCCCCGCCAGAAAGTTTAGAAAATACATCTTGCTGCCTGGCGATGCAACCGTAGGATGAAACCCTTTGGTTACCAGCACTAAGTCACGATTGACGATGCTAAAAACTTCGTTAAAATCTTCATCTTTGCGATAATTGCGATGAATACCAAAACCGCTATCTTGTGGCTCAAAGCGATAGTAATAGGTTTCTTCCAAATATGGAGAACCTCCATAGCCATCATGGCAATGTGGTGGCCAGCCAGACCAAGATCCGCCAGGAATATAAACTTCAAACAATATCAAACGTTCAGCAGGAAGAGGATGAGATAGAATATGATTCACCTGACGTCTAGCCGGCGCTTCGCCACGCTCCTCTTGTTTCATTTCTGATGGTTCAAAAAGCCGCACAGGAAACTTGCCTTCTGCTGGAGCAGCGCCTATGGCAAACTCGCTATCCTTGCTGGCGCTAATGCGTAGCTCACTGCCAGGAGGCGCATATAAAACCTGCGGCATACTGCTAAAGACATCCTTGCGTTGTAGAGTAAATGATTTGTCGCCAACACTGACATTTATTTCCCCGCTCAAGGGAACTAGTGCCGCTTCCTTACCCTCGGTTGCATAAGAAAAATTCTCCCCTTGTTGCAAAGTCAATGCATTGAACTCTAAATAGTCCCAGTTATAATCCTTAGGATTAACCTGATGAATATAGGGGGACTTTTGATTAGGTTGCTGATTAGGTTTTAGAATATGTTGTTTCATAAAGTTATTATAAGGTCGTTATCAGGTTATTACAAGGTGGGTTGTTATAAGGGCAATGACAGCTTAACTGTAGTTTTCTTTTTTAGCGCCAGTGCCGCCTGCTGCGCCATATAAATTGTATTAATCCCGCCAATAACAGTTGCCTTGGCTTCTTCTTGCGCCTTTTTATCTCCACGGACAGCGCGAGCAAAAGTATCCATAATTGTTTTAAAAGATTCGTTGTATCGTTCCAAAAAGAAGTGTTGCAAGGGTGACTCACTAAATCCTTTGGCTGTGGCGGTTATTAAATTATCATTGTGAAAGTTTTGAGTTTGCAGCATCCCCTTGCTGCCAAACACCTCAATCCTTTGGTCATAGCCATATACAGCGCGGCGACTATTATGGATAGCACAGGTGCAACCACGCGCTGTGGTAGCTGATACCAAAGCGCTATCATAGTCCCCTGCTTTACCAATCGCCTCATCTGTAATGGCTGATGCCATTGCAGAAATAGCAACTGGAGGTTCATCTAAAAGATGCAACATCAAATCAAAATCATGAATCGTCATATCCATGAAAATTCCCCCCGCCTCACGAATATAAGATAACGGCGGAGCCGCTGGGTCGCGACTAGTAATCTGTATATGCTCAATTTGTCCTAAGTCCCCCTTATTTAATTTCTGCTTTAGTAAATAATTACCATTATCAAACCGACGATTAAACCCTATCATTAATGTCCCTTTATGCTTAGCAACAAAGTCCCTACAAGCAATACTTTCCTTTAATGAATGAGTAAGGGGTTTTTCACAAAAAACCGCTTTGCCAGCTGCAATCCCTTGCTTAATTAATTCAATATGAGTATCTACAGGTGTACATATAACCACTGCCTGTGTTTCATCATCTTGCATAATATCTTTGATGCTATCGGCAACTGCGACTCCAACCTTACGACTGATTTTATTAGCAAGGGCGGGAATCTTATCAAACACATAAGTAAGGCGGACATCAGGCATTGATGCGATATTTGCGGCATGCACAGCGCCGATACGCCCGCAGCCCAGAACTGCAATCCCCATTAATTTAGACATTACTAATCATTGATGTAAGATAGTTATGCGCCTTTTGCGCATATTCCTTAGGTGGCGCTTTTGCTGGATCTTGCTCGGCTTCCACTACAAACCATCCTTCATAAGAACTGGCAAATACTGCCCGTAATATGCTGTCAAAATCAATATCACCATCACTTGGGACTGTAAAACTCCCGTCTATAACACCAGACATAAAACTTTTATTCTCGCTACGTACTTTGCGAATCACTTCTTGGCGTACATCTTTTAGATGAATATGGTTAATTCGCTTGATGTACTTATTTAGCACTTCAAGTGGTTCAGCTCCCGCATAGCTTAGATGCCCCGTATCATATAGCAGGTTAACATTGGGGCATTCTTCCATCATTCTATCAATTTCTTCTTCCGTTTCAATCACGGTTCCAATATGGGCATGATAGGTTAAAGGCATATTTACCTCTTTCATTAGCAATGCCAGTTCATCCAGACGAGAAGTAAATCTCTGCCATTCTTCTTCCGTCATAATCTTTTTATTAGAGACGCCTGTGTCAATTTGGTTGTGAATAGTGCTGTTTATGGTCTCTGAAACTACCACTACCTTGCATCCCATTGCCCTCAAAAGTTCAATATGAGGACGCATTGCTTCAAATTCTTCCTTAGCGCTGCGATTTAATAGCCCCATATCATACCAACCAGAAGCCAGTTGAAGATTATAAGGTTGTAGCATGGCGCGAAGTTCATCCGCTTGCCTTGGATATTGGGCTCCCATTTCCACCCCATCATAACCAATTTCTGCCGCCTCAGTAAAGAATTTATCAAGAGTGTTTTCCGCTCCAAGCGCCGGCATATCATCGTTGCGCCAGTTTATCGGACTTACTGCAAGTTTATATTTCATGTTCAATTATTATCAATGTTTTATCAATGTGTTATTAATGTGTTCTTATAATCGCTGTTTCTTTTTGCCTGCAAGCTGAGCTTTGTATGCCTTACGCACTGCAGATTTTTGCGACACTTCAGGGACGCCTACTTCCCACCAGGTTCCGCCCTCTTTGGTGGAAATCTCAGGGTCGGTATCAAGAACTATCGCATAAGAATTCTTTGACTCCATTGCTCTGGCAAGGGCTGCGGGCATCTCAGTTAAATCGTCTAACTTTTCTACATCCGCCCCTAATGATTTAGCATGCATAGCAAAGTCCACCTTGCTTGGGTTCTTGTGGATTGTATTTTTGTGGTCAAGAAGATTATTAAATTTATCTCCACCACAGGCAGATTGCAGGCGATTGATGCATCCATAGCCACGATTATCTAATATCACCAGAATTATCTTAATCCCCAGCATGCAAGATGTAGCCAGTTCTGAGTTTAACATCAGGTAGCTGCCGTCTCCCACCATTACCACTATATTACGGGTGGGATAAGCCATCTTAACTCCCAAAGCTCCAGCTATCTCATAGCCCATACAAGAATAACCATACTCTACATGATAGGTTAATGGGTTATCACTACGCCAGTGTTTATGCAATTCTGCTGGCAAGCTTCCAGCAGCGCAAACAACTGTTGTATTGCCATCGCAAAAATTATTCACTGCGCCCACTACCTCAGCATCGCTTGGCAAACGTTTATTCTTGGTCTTAATATCCCTGGTCTTAACATCATAGGTGCATAACTTTGCTGATGTTTTATTCCAACTCGCCTGTTTTTCCTGCGCCTTTTCTCTCCACGCGGCAGAGGATTTCCAATTTCCTAAATTAGCATCAATACTCTGTAAGCCAACCAAGGCATCTGCAACAAGCGGCATAGCATTATGCTTCACTGTATCATGAGCTGTAGTATTCAACTGAATAATTTGCGCCTTCGGGTTTTGAAAAAGTGAACGTGACGCTGTGGTAAAATCTTGTAACCGAGTTCCCACAGCTAATACTAAGTCGGCTTCTTTTGCCATTTCATTGGCTGCTGCTGTCCCTGTTACCCCTATTGCCCCCATGTTATACTTATGCGCAAACGAAAGGGCTCCTTTACCTGCTTGGGTCTCACCAACCGCTATACCTCTTTTATCTGCTATATTGGCGAGCTCTTTTTCTGCTTGAGAGTAGAAAACTCCACCGCCTGATACAATAAACGGCTTTTCCGATTTAGCAATAGCAGCCAACACATTTTGCAGTTCATTCTTATCTGGCTCAATACGGCGAATCTCTCTGAGCCGTGGCTTGAAAAACTCAACAGGAAAATCATAAGCAAAGGATTGAATATCCTGTGGCATAGAAATAGTAACTGGTCCGCGTCTTGCCGCATCAGTTAGCACTGCTATAGCATTTGGCAAGGAATGCAGTAATTGCTCAGGACGGGTAATTCTATCCCAAAAGCAAGATACTGGGCGAAAGCAATCGTTAACCGAAGCAGTGGCATCCGCAGGGTTTTCTCCTTGTTGCAGAACAGGGTCAGGATGACGAGTTGCAAAAATATCTCCTGGCAACAGTAGCAAAGGAAGGCGATTAACATACGCAACTGCTGCTGCAGTTACCATGTTGGTGGCGCCAGGACCAATAGATGAAGTACAAAACATCATACGCTGACATCTCATAGCTTTGGCATAAGCAATTGCGCTATGCGCCATTGCCTGCTCGTTGTGGGCGCGATAGGTTGGCAATTGTTTGCTATGTTCAAATAACGCTTGCCCTATTCCAGCCACATTTCCATGACCAAAAATAGCAAATCCGCCAGCAAATAGTGACGTCTTTTTATGTTGCGCTTGGCACAGATTGCTCGTTTTGCCTAAGCTTTCTGCTTGCTCCACAACCATTACTTGTTGGGAGCAAAGATAACGCACTAGCGCTTGCGCAGCTGTTAGTTTAATTGTTTTCATTTCTACAAGATTCCCAGTTTTTTACTATGGTTTTAAAATTACTATATATCCTATCAATTGCCTCCTCCTTATCAAGCTTACCGCTTAACCAATCCTTACAGGCAAGCGCAAAAATACTGCGCCCTATCGCATATCCTTTGCAAATTCTCTGTTTGGTAGCCAGAACAAATTCTTCTTTTAGGGCATCAATCGGTTTATCTGCTCCTAACAGCAACAAACCGCGACAATGCTTATCATTTTTGTCAATAACTGCAGTTACTTTATCCCAATCTTCTTGTGTGTTCATAGCCGCAAGTTTCCACCAATCAGGAAACACATTATTTTTATACACTAGCTCAATTGATGCTATGATTTCATCTGAGCTTAGTCCGCTGCCTTGCTGTGTTGAAACGGGCGGTAAAATCTCTACTAAAAGTTCTAATCCTGCCGAACGGCATAATTGATACAAACGGTTTAATCTATGCATCTGTTTTTCTTGTAACTCTGCATTATCTTTAGGTTGATGAAAAATTAAGCACTTAATTGTATGCCTCTTTTGGAAGTGCTTAATTACAACCCCAATATCTTCCGTAAAATCAAAGTCCAATGGTCTTGCCAACGGCTTCTCAACAGGACGAGCGCTCCATAGTGAAGTTAAAGAGCTTTTTTGCAATATATCCGCGCCATATTTATCATCACAAATTAAACCAAACTGCATAGCGGAGTTATTGCTATATTCTGCGCGCACCTTATTAAATGCTTGATAAATAATATCCTTTGCTTCCTTAATTTTTGCCACACCTTCTTTGCTTTTTATGTCTATTTTTGCATCATCCACCATTGCTTCCAGTTGAACACGATGGTCAAAAGCTAAAATATGCAGATTGTTCCAAGGTTTGTTTTTAGCTGCGTTATGCTCTCCATCCTGCATACTATCCCCGCCTTTGGAACGGGAACGAGTGGTAGCATGATGTAAATGTTTGAAATAAGGGTCCTCATCCGGGACAGCGGGAAGCCGAGTGTGGTTTTGAATAAAATACTCCAGCTCATCCTTAGAAGGCGAAGCAGGCGAACAACCATGGCGGGTTACCACCAGCGCCCCAGATGCATTGCCGTGAGTTGCGCACTCCTGCCAATCCTTACCGCGTAAATATGCCGAAAGGAAGCCACTCATAAAAGCGTCTCCAGCGCCAACCGAATTGAGAACCTCAATAGAAAAACTTTTGCCGTCTGGCGTCAATTCATCAGGCACATCTCCTGCAATGACGCAACAGCCGAGCGCCCCCATTTTATACACAAAAACCGCCTCACTTATTTTACGGATATTCCGCAATGACTCAAGAGGGTTGGTGCTGCCGCCTGCTATATTAAATTCTTCATCAGTTCCCACTATTAAATCGCATTGCGGCAAAATTTGTTGGATGTGCTTGGTAACATCAGAGTTCTCTACAAAACGACTCTCCCCTCCGCCAAGTCCAGTAAGCCCCCAGAGCGTAGGACGATAGTCAATATCAAATAGTATCTTAGTGTTATGTTTTTTAGCAAGAGCAACAGCGCAAAAACATGCTTTCGCGGTTGTATCTGAAGATAGATGCACTCCGCTTAACAGTATTGCTTGGCTATTGGCAATTGCGTCTTCTTGCATATCATCTTCGCAGATGCCCATATCAGCGCAGTGCTTACGATAATATAACAAAGGAAAGGTTTCAGCATCCTGAATACCCAGCAACACCAAAGTAGTAAGTCGTTCCTTATCTGTGACTATGTATTGAGTATCAACCCCATTATTAGCAAACGTATCTATAAGATACCTGCCCATCTGCTCGTCTCCCACCCGAGTTATCATTGCCACATTCAACCCCAAGCGCGAGGTTCCTATTGCAATGTTTGCTGGACAGCCGCCTACATATTTGCTAAACGACAGCATGTCCTCCAAGCGGCCACCAAATTGGTCGCCATAAAGGTCAACGCCAGACCTTCCGATGGAAACCAAATCATATTTTCTGCCTTCCATCTATTATGCCCTAACTAACAGATTCCCACTTGCCAGCTTCGGAAGAACGCGCCATTGCTGCAATGAGCTTTTGAACACTTAAACCAAAACCTAAATCAGCAATCGGAGCCCCAGAACCGCCAATTGCCCGTAAAAATTGTGACGCTTGAATAGTAATAAAATCATTAAAGCTCATCCCATGTCCTGGCGCTGGACAAAAATAATTATAATACTTGTGCTCAGGTCCCACCATTACCCGAGTATAACCCTCTATAGCTTTGTTCTTATGCGGTAGATGGACATAAAGCTGATTAAAATCTTCCATATCCAGCAAAATAGCGCCCTTAGTTCCATGAATTTCTAATCTTTGATATAACTTTCTGCCAGTTGCAACGCGGCTGGATTGGAAGGTTCCGCTAATACCATTATCATATTTAATAATTCCATTGGTAATATCATCTGTAGTAACTGGTTTAGATGCGCCATCAGCATCCTTACGTTCTTTAACCTTAACCTGTCTTAAAGCAGCCACTTTTGCAGGACTACCAAACAAAAATATCAAGGCACCAGCTAGATGATAGCCCAAATCAGCTCCAGCCCCCGAATAAGCCCGTTTCTCATCACAACGCCAATTATAGGGAGTTTCTGGGTCACTAAAATAATCCTCATTATAATGCCCGCTAAAAGAATATATCTCTCCTAATTCACCGCTATCTATTAGCTCTTTCATTAAAAACATTGCGGGATTTGCCAAATAAGTAAAGCCCACCGCATGCACAACTCCTTTATCCTGCGCCATCTTATAAAGCTTTTCACATTCTTCTGTGCTCATCCCAATAGGTTTCTCACACAAGACATGTTTGCCGTGTTCAATGGCAAGGGCTGCCTGGGCAAAATGTAAATGGTCCTCAGAACCTACCAACACTGCATCCACGTTATCATCGGCAACTAATTGACGCCAATCATCATAAGCGTGGGCAACGCCAAAACGTGAAGCAAAATCCTGTGCCCTTTCCTTGCTATGCGAGCTAGCTGCCGCCAAATTAACCGTTATGCCATGGTCTCCCAATAAATTCATTGTCTTAGGCGCTGAAGCAAAAGATAAAGCAAAAGAACGACTTATAAAGCCGCTACCGATAATTCCAATTCCAATGTTTTTCATTATGCTAACTCCACAATATCTGCTATATCCACCCACTTTTCATTATCGGATGATTCAACCATAGCATCCACTACGCTTTGAACCTGACAGCCAAGTTTCATATCTGCAATTGGCTGCAACTCTCCACTCCTACTCCTACTCCTACTCCTGCCCTCTGCTATGGCTGAGGCAAAGTGGCCTGCTTGTATCACCAAAAAGTCGTTAAAGCCCATTCCATGACCTGCTGCAGGACAAAAACGAGAATAGTGCTTGTGATGCGGACCTACTTTAATTTTACGAAAACCCTCCAGCCGTTTATCTTCATCGCGCAAGAAAACATTACAATCATTCATATTCTCCATATCAAGGAGTAAAGAACCTTTACTGCCGTTTATTTCAAGCTGAATAAATTGATCCCGACCTGTTGCTACGCGACTCATCTGAATAATGCCACTTAAGCCATTTTTGTATTCAATTACGGCTGACGCCATATCATCACTAGTAACATTTTGCATCTCACCTTCTTTATTTTTGCGTTGTTTAACCTTAGTTTGGCGATATGCAACTACACGTGACGGCAAACCAAACAAGGTTACTAGCTTACCCACTATATGATAGCCCAAATCATTGGTGGCTCCGTAACCAGCAATATCTTCATTACAATGCCAATGAAAAGGTGAACTTGGATCTGCCAGATGGTCTTCATTGAAGTGTCCGCTAAATGAGTATATTTCGCCCAATGCTCCTTCTTGGATTAATTCTCTTGCCAAAAACATTCCAGGATTAGCCAAATAAGTCAAACCAATGGCGGTAACTAATTCCTTTTCGTGGGCAATTTTGTATAACTCTTCGCACTGACTCGCATTCATCGCAATTGGTTTTTCACATAATAGATGCTTACCCGCCTGTAAAGTGGACTTGGCTTGCTCATAATGCAAAAATGGCGGGGTTCCTACAATTACCGCATTGACATTATCATCATTAATTAGGTCTTGCCATTCAAGATAAGAGTTTTGAAAGCCGAACCTTTTACTAAAAGTTTCCAGCTCTTGAGGAATATTGGAACAAGCGGCAGCTAAATTAACTTTAGCTACGGACTCCATTACAGGAGCAACCGCGCTAAAAGCAATTGCATGAGCGCTTGATATGTACCCCGCCCCTATAATTCCTATGCCCAATTCGTAAGGGCTCGCCTCGTATTTGTGAGTACTCATACGTTAGTGTATTTGTGCTGGTATAGAATTAAGCTATATGGATATAAACAAGAATATAAACTAAGCTGACTTTGCCTTGCTCTTTGCTTTGACTTTGCTCTTTGCTTTAGCTTTGCTCATCACCTTGCTTTTTACAGGGCTCTTCTTGCTTGCGGCTTTTTTGTCGCTTCTATCCATTTCCTTCAGGTCATATTCAAGTTCCTTAAGTTCCTCTCCACCTGCCATCATCTCAAGGATTTCTTCTCTGCTAACATCCTTTTTATGATAAAAGCCCAAACTTTTACCACGATTTAACAAAGTGAAATCATTAGCTATAGGATAAGCATGATGAACATTATGAGTAATTAAGATAACTCCTATCCCTCTTTCGCGGGCGCGAGCAACAAACTTTAATACCAAACCTGATTGCTTAACTCCCAACGCCGCAGTCGGCTCATCAAGAATCAATACTTTAGCGCCAAAATAGATTGCGCGAGCAATAGCCAAACACTGCCTTTCGCCGCCAGACATAGTGCCGACCGCTTGACTTGGATCACGAACATTAATTCCAATATCCGCCATTCTCTCTTGGGCTATTTTGTTTGCCTTGTCCATATCAATTATGCCTAAAGGAGCGAATCCTTTAGTGGGTTCTCTACCCATGAAAAAATTACGAGTTACACTCATAAGTGGTATAAGAGCAAGGTCTTGATAAACCACACCTATTCCCATATCCATTGCATCACGCGGTGAAGTAAACTCCACCTTCTTACCTTCTATAAGTATTTCTCCTTCACTTGGCTTGTAAACACCGGCAAGTGTTTTTATCAGGGTAGATTTACCTGCGCCGTTGTCGCCCAGCAGACAGCATACACAGCCGCCAACTTCCAACTTAAACGAAATATCTTTCAGCGCAATCACTGAACCGAAATACTTACTTACATTTTTAAATTCAACTAGTGGGGTTGCCATATTATTTTGCCTCAGTTACACGTTTTCTAATAAAATTATTGAACATAACAGCCAGTAACATCATTACACCAAGAAACACCTTAAACCAATCAGTATCAACTCCAGTATAAAAAATTCCTGCCTGAACAGTTCCAAATATAAGAGCGCCAAGTGCTGCTCCAATAGCGCTTCCATAGCCGCCAGTTAACAGGGTTCCCCCTATTACGGTTGCTATGATTGCCTCAAATTCTTTCAAAGAACCGCGCTGGGTATCCGCAGATGCGGAACTCATAACCTGAACACAAGCAAAAATAGTGGCAGCAACAGCAGTTAGGATAAACAGCATTATCTTAACTCTATCAACTGGCACTCCTACATTACGCGCCGCATTAGCATCACCGCCTGAGGCAAAAATCCAGTTGCCAAACTTGGTATTAACTAACATCCAGGTTGCCGCTATAGTGATAACTATCCATAGAATGATAGAAATCGGAACACCTTGCACAATGGGAGTTCCATCATTAATTGTATCTATCAAGTTATTGCGCGCCAAGAAATTAAAAAACCACGGAAAAAGCTCCGCTGAAAAAAACTGTCCTAATGGATCATTTTCAATGGTTTCTCTAAGTCCCCCTATTTGAGTTCTCCCTGTTATAAGGCGAGTTAAAGCAATAGTGAAGCCACGCAGAATAAAAAGCATAGCCAGGGTTACTATAAAAGAAGGTAATTTAGTTTTAATTACCAGTATTCCGTTTATGTAACCAACTATAATCGCACAGCCAAAAGCAAAAATAATGGAAGACCACAAAGGCCAGCCCCAAGTGACTGTGGGTATAGCTATGCATATACCAGCAAAGCCAATCATTGAGCCAACTGAAAGGTCAAATTCTCCTCCTATCATAAGCAATGATGCCGCAACAGCTATAATACCAAGCTCTGCAGACCATTCTAAAAAGTTGACAGTTCCTAAGGCAGAAAACATACCAGTCCCGCCTGATGCAACATCCATACCGCCAAAAAGTAAAAAAACTAAAATTGCCCCGCCTAATGCCCCTAATTCAGGACGTGAAAGAAATTTCTTAACCCAAGATTCTTCCCGTAATCGTTCGTCCTGCTTTCCTGTTACCTGTTCTATATCGTTCATATTTAATAATTATTCTGTTTAAAAAAAAGGAGAACCTGTGTTAGGTTCTCCTTTTGAACATCTTATCTAAGACCTTTCTTAGATAGAGCAATTACTTGCTTGGCATTGTTTTTAGTAACAAAGCCAGGACCAGTCATAACAAGTCCGCTAGGAATGGTCTGATAACGAGCATTCGCAGCCAACATTGCTACTGGTAAATATCCTTGTAAAACCGGTTGTTGGTCTATAAGGAACGTCATTTGTCCTTTTGCAGTTGCATCAAGTGTTTCAGCAGCCAAGTCAAAAGAGCCAAATTGAAGTTTTCCAACTTTGCCTGTTTCTTTCAAAGCATCCAAAGTAGGCAGAGCAGATATAGGACCTAAGGTCAATATGCTATCAACTCTGGAGTCCTTTTTAAGAGCAGCGAGAACAGCATTCTTAACTGCGGTAGGATCCTGTCCGTTAACCGCTAGAACACGTACCTTGCCACCAAGACCTTTCTTGTAGCCATCGCAACGTAAGTCAAGAGCGACATTACCCACTTCATGATTCACGCAAAGACCGTTCTTAGCGCCAGCGGCTTTCATCCGCTCACCGCCACCAAGACCAGCTTCATATTCTGTTTGTCCTACATGGACAGAAACACCAAGCTTCTTGTAGACATCGCTACCAGAATTAATGGAAATAACTGGAATACCAGAAGCAACCGCTCTTTTAATGGATGGTCCTAAAGCATCAGCATCAGGAATAGACACTACTATGCCATCAGGTTTTTGAGCAACAGCTGAATCAATAAGCTTTGACATTTCAACCATGTCAAAGGTAGCAGGAGCTAAATATTTAGCTTTTACTTTGGTATCTTTAGCAGCAGCATCAACACCATTTTTTACGATGCCCCAAAAAGGGTCATGCGCCTGGCCGTGGGTTACCACGATGATGTCAACCGCGAAAGCGGAACTTGCAACAAAAGCAAATCCTACAATAAGAGTTGTCAATAATTTTTTCATAATTACATAATTTAATTAATAATAATTTGAAATTATACATCCGCTAAGCGAATACATAATTTCATTTTTTCACTTATAGTTCTGTGAAGTAATCCACAGAAGGTATAAATAATTATACCTTGAATTCTATTTTATGCTGAATAATCTATTATTCAAATATTATTTTTTTATCTAAATATTTGACTTTATTAGGCGCTGCGATACAATTTTGTCATCACAAACTCTTTATGCCGCAAGGTCTCTGCCGCCGTGCTTCTGCCGCTGGCACTTCTCAGAGTAGCATCAATAAGCATGTCGCCTGCTTCATCAAGATTAATTTCGCCGCGCAACAAACCAGAAACATCCACATCTATATGCTCCGACATAGTGCGAACCGTGCGCGGATTTGCCGAAAGTTTTACCACTGGAATAACTGGGTTGCCGATTACATTGCCTTGCCCAGTAGGAAACAGATGCATGGTAAAACCGCCTGCTGCTTGTAATGTCACACACTCTGCGGCTGCAGATGAAGTGTCCATGTAATAAAGCCCCGCCCCCTGCGCTGGCATTTCAGCTGGTTGCAAGACATCCACATACTTAGAATTTTTACCAATTTTTTGTATATTGCCAAGTGCCTTTTCTTCTATGGTCGTCAAACCACCAGCAATATTTCCTTTGGTGGGCTGGGACTCTGAAAGGTCATTAGTTTTTTCTTGCATTATCAGGTCATTGTATGATTCCCAAGTTTTAAGAAACTTTTGACCCACCTCATCGCTTATGGCTCTGGCTGCAACTATCTTCTCGGCGCCAGTTATCTCTGATGTCTCCCCAAAGCAAGTATAGGCGCCTGCTTTATCAAACTTATCAATTAAATTACCCACTGTAGGATTGGATGCCAAACCAGAAGTAGTATCGGACTCGCCACATTTTACTGCCACCCATAAATCTGATACTGGGCATTCCTCGCGTCTAATTTCTGACGCCTCCTGCACATACTCTTGCGCCTTGCGTGATGCTTTGGCAATCGTGCTTAAATCTCCGTTTAGTTCTATGGAAAAGCCAGTAACAGGTTTGCCTGTCTTAGCTATGCCATCAACCACCTTTTTAGTCCAGCCCTCTTCTATTCCTATAACTATAACAGCAGCAATGTTCGGGTTTGCTCCTATGCCGATTATGGTTCTAAAGTGAAGCTCAAGGTCTTCACCAAACTGCAACCTGCCATAGCTATGTGGCAGAGCCAGAGTTCCGCTTATATTATTAGCTACTCCTTCACATGCCGCATTGGATATATCATCCACTGGCAAGATTGCAACATAATTACGAGTTCCCACCCTGCCATTTTCTCTTTTATATCCCCAAAAAGTATAATCTTTCATTGTTTCACCACCTCTTCGTCTTAGCATTATGGACATGAACATGGCAACCCTGCTTTATCGTATCCGCAGTTATTACACCCATATCCTCACCATATTTAATAATAGTATCGCCCTTATTTAAATCCACAAGAGCTATCTTATGTCCTAAGGGTATATCGTCCTCGGCTTGTAGATTAAGCGACTCCTCGCTCTCCATATCCTTGCCATTTAATGTCATTCCTTTAACCACATCTTCGGTTACTACCACTGCGACGTTGTCTTTGGAATGATGGAGTAAAAAATTAATAGATTTTGCATTCATGCTTCTTATCCTATCACAACATAGGATACTTACCACACATAAAAATATTATTTCTTCGTTGTAGGGGCGGAGCCGGGGGGATAAATATAGGAACCGCCCGCAAAATGCCTAACTCTTGCGACAAACCATCGGTATGCTCGCGATTGATTTTATTGGGTTAAACAGCAACATTACTGACAAAAATGCAGCTGCGAGCCATGCTCGCAATTAGCATTATTAACGCTGCAATATAAAAGTAACAGGTCCATCGTTTACTAAAGAGATTTTCATCATTGCGCCAAATACTCCAGTTACCAATTGCGCCGGCACACCAGTATTTTTCTTTAACTCTTGCGCCTTTTCAACAACATAAGTAAATAATCCACTTGCTTCATCGGGTACGGCTGCTGATGAGAAACTTGGCCTAAGTCCTTTATGGGTGCTAGCTGCCAAAGTAAATTGAGAAACCAACATAAGTCCGCCTTGAACATCGGCAAGGGGTAGAGACATTCTTCCCTCAGCATCACTAAAAAGCCGATAATTGATTATGGTATGAAGCAGCTTATCTGCATTATCATAAGTATCGCCCTTCTCTATGGCAATTAATGCCACTATTCCTTGCTCTATGCTTTTATTGTTTGGGGGATGGTTTGAGGGATTGGCTGGGGGATTGCCTAAGGGATTATCCCGGGGATTAGTTAAGGCATCTACAATATACAACTGCGCATTTTCAACCCTTTGAATGACGGCTTTCATACAATGCTCTCTCCATTATTCTCTATATGCGATTTGCGTGTTGAACCACGCATGGCAATAAGAACGCGCTCTCCAGCACTTAAATCCTTAATCTGTCGCAGGTTGACATAGTTGCAGCGAGCAGCTATACGCTTCACCGCTATTCCTTGTTGTTTGCCATGCTCAATTATTAGCAACCCTCTATCCTTTAACATACGTTGTGCCTCCCAACATAGCTTTCTTATCAAACTCAAACCATCTTCCCCATCACTCAAAGCAATGAGTGGTTCATCTTTAAGCTCGGGGAGATGCAACATCTCTGCTTTGGCAATATAAGGTAAATTGGCGATAATAACATCATAGCCAAGCCGCCGCCTAATATTAGAAAACATATCCGATATCAGCAGTTTTATTCTGCTATCAACTATCAATGCAGCATTTTCAGCAGCTACTTGCAATGTTTTATGACTTATGTCTGTAGCGGTGATATGCCAGTTTGCCCTTTTAGCAGCTATACTAATGCTTATTGCCCCGCTACCACAGCCGATTTCCAGCATTCGCAAAGGGCGTGTAGCAATAAGATTATCCAGCACCCAATCCACCAAGCATTCACTTTCAGGGCGTGGTATCAGGGTATTAGAATTCACCTTAAAAGTGTGGTCGTAAAACCCCCATTCACCGAGTATATAAGCCAGTGGTTCGCCTTTTATTCTACGTTCCACACAATTAGAAAAGTCCCTAATCTCTGCATTACTCAGTATCCTATCAGGATAACTTATCAGCTGTTCTTTGCTAACATTTAGTATATAGGTAGCGAGCAAATATGCCTCATTTCTCCGTTGATGAAAATCAACCCGCTCAACCCTATCATATAATTCCAAGATAGAAGCAAGATTTTCACTCATAATTATTTGCCATTGTTAACATTATTAATCATTAGGTCGCCAAAACCTATAACATTATGTTAATATGTGGAATGTAACCTATTCTTAATGTATTCTACAATAGCCAGCAAATAATCCAGCAAACAATTTTGTATGCCAAAGCAAGTAAATACTTTAGCCAATGCGCAAGCAAAATGGCTTAATCCCACTGAGGCAATGAAGAAACACATCCACACCTGCATAACATTAAGGCGTAACTACCCTGGCGGTTTTGGCATAAGCAATCCTTCCCATAAGAGCAATCGCGCTCGCCTTATAAGGGATTATCGGCTTAAAGGCATTCAATGGCTTAAGCAAATTCATAAAAAACGTAGTATAAAAGCCCCCTCCTTTCCAACGCCCACCGCAGATGCTGCATGGACTAAAACGCCTCATTTTGCCTGCGCTGCTCTAACAGCCGATTGTTTACCGGTCTTTTTTACCAATGATGCAGCCACTCAGGTGGCAGTAGCTCACGCTGGATGGCGTGGTCTGGCGGCAGGCATACTGGAAAGTGTTATTTCCTCCTTCCGTAAAGGGGATAAAATACATGCTGCATTCGGTCCCGCCATAAGCAAGGATTGCTATGAGGTAGGACAGGAGTTCGTAGATGCTTTTCCCCAACATATTCATAGTAGCTGCTTTCACTCAGCTAAAAGCGCAAATAATGCTGTATATGCAGACCTTTATGCTATTGCTGCCAAAACACTTGAAAGTAACAATATAGCTGTCCCGCCTATTCCTAAATGGTGCACCTACAAAGATAAAGATTTATTTCCGTCTTATAGACGAGATAATGTGATGAATAATAATCACTACGATAGAATTGCTAATCTCATCTGGATAGCATAATCTTATGAAAACATATCAATATGAACGATAAAATAATTGATGGCAAAGCCATATCTGCTAGTATCTTAGAAGAAGTTCAAACTCAAGCAACTGAGTTTAGTGCAATACACGGCTTTGCCCCTGCGCTTGCAGTTATCCTTGTTGGAGAAGATGCGGCAAGCCATATTTACGTGAACAATAAAATTAAAACCTGCAAAAAAATAGGCATAACCTCTTATCTAAAAAAACTACCAGCGGATACAAGCGAACAAGAGTTATTAGAAACGATTGATATACTAAATAATGATGATGAAATTCATGGCATATTGGTGCAGCTGCCATTGCCAGCGCATATTGACAACCGTAAAATCATTGAAGCAATTGACCCAAGCAAAGATGTAGATGGCTTCCATCCACAAAATATTACTTCGTTATATCTCAATAGCCCCAAGGGTTTTATCCCTTGCACTCCTTTAGGTTGTTATATTATGTTACAGAAAATTGGCATTAAGTTGCAAGGACTTCATGCTGCCATAGTTGGGCGCTCAAATATAGTGGGAAAGCCACTTAGCATGCTTTTGCTATTACGTGGTAATTGCTCAGTAAGTATGCTGCACTCGCACAGTAACAACCCGCAAAAAATAACTAAACAGGCAGATATACTCATCAGCGCAGTGGGTTCTCCAGGGCTGATAACCTCAGAATGGGTTAAGGATGGAGCAGTGGTTATTGATGTTGGCTTGAGCCGCGCAAAAAATGGTGAAGGGAAACTGCAAGGCGATGCCGACTTTGATGACCTGTTACCCAAAGTATCACGAATAACACCAGTCCCTGGCGGAGTTGGTCCCATGACAATAGCAGGTTTGATGATGAATTGCATGAAAGCGGCTATGCTTAAGTACCCTCCCAAACACACTTCTAAGGCACATCCCTCGGATGCCCCCGCTTCTGATGCCTCTCGCACTAATGAAGCGCACGACTCTACAAACCACCTACACGCTCGCAGCCCCTCAGTATAGATTAATCGGGTATAAATAAATTGATGCATATATATAACACTCTCAGCGGCAAGAAAGAACTATTCAAGTCACATATTGCCAATAAGGTTTCAATCTATGTTTGTGGCATAACTGCTTATGATATGTGCCATTTAGGGCACCTTAGAGTGGCAATTAACTTTGATGTATTCATAAAATACATGCAAAGATGCGGCTATAAGGTCAAATATGTCCGTAATATCACTGACATAGACGACAAAATAATTCAACGTGCTCAAGAAGAAAACATGGACTTTCTTGATATAAGCCGCCGTTATAGCGATGAAATGCAGAAGGATTATGAGTCATTTGGACTGGCTTCCCCAGATTTTGAACCGCGCGCTACCTCTTACGTCAAAGAAATGATTGCTTTGATAAAAAATTTAGAGCAATCAAACATCGCCTACTTAACAAAAAATGGCGACATCTGTTATCGCGTCCGCAGTTTTAACAGTTATGGCAAGCTCAGTCATAAGAAGATTGATGAACTAAGAAGCGGAATTCGTGTTGAAAAAGATGAAAGCAAAGAAGACCCTCTGGACTTTGTCCTGTGGAAAAGTTCAAAACCTGGCGAACCCGCATGGGATTCACCATGGGGCAAAGGACGTCCTGGTTGGCATATTGAATGTTCTGCTATGATTCGCTGCTGCTTGGGAACAACAATTGATATACACGGCGGCGGGCGGGATTTAATCTTCCCACATCATGAAAACGAAATAGCTCAATCCGAGTCGGCGCATCATAAGCACCTCGCCAACTACTGGATGCACTGCGGACACCTTATGATTAATGGCAAAAAGATGTCTAAATCACTTAATAACTTTATTACTATTAGGGATGTGTTGCGCCAGTATGATGTTGAGACCGTCAAATATTTTATGAATAGCGCTCATTATCGCACCCAGTTGGACTTTTCACCGACTATTATGAAACAAGCGCATGCTTCTTTAGAACGGCTGTATCGCGCTCTGGAGTCCTTCTCTTATCAAGAACTAATTAGTGGGAGTGGGAATGGGAATGGGAGTGAGGGAGGAAAAGCCGCCACTACTTCGTCTGAGCCAACTGATGAAGAGCATAAGTTTTACGAGGCAATGGATGATGACTTCAACACCCCAAAAGCCCTATCAATTCTATTTAATATGGCTAAGATTACACAAAAACATAATGATATTCGCAGCGCCAGGAGTTTGCGACGTTGTGGCAATCTATTAGGGATTCTATGTCAAGACCCAGCAGTGTTTCTTAAGCAAGGGGCGCAAGTCAGCGCCGGAGTTCATAGTGATTCTGAAATTAAAAAGATAGAGAAATTGCTCGCAGCAAGAGACAAAGCCCGTCAAGAAAAGAATTGGGACAAAGCTGACGAACTAAGAAAAGAATTGGATGAAATAGGAGTAACAATAGAAGATACTGATAAAGGTGGTATCTGGCGCGTTAAGTCCGAAAGCTAACTACAAATATTGAAATCTATTCTTGCTTTAATGCAATTGAACGAAATATAACAGGCGCCTTATTATTATCCACACTGTTATTTGACTTTTCCAGTAGTTTGGCATACTCAATATGCACTCTGGGATCAGCATTAGGATTAACCCTTATTAAATCAGCATAATACTCCCTTGCCTTAGGGATTAAGTCGTTACGAACACTTAGTTCGGCAAGCGCAGCTAACAAGCTTTCATCTTGTGAGCCCCCATTTTGTGAGCCCCCATTTTGTGAACCCCCCTTGCCTCCATGCTTTATCTTGTACTTTCCTTTTTCCTTTAACTCTTCTAAGAATTGTAACTGATGCAAAGGGCGTTCCGATAATATGGATTTATAAGCATCCACTAAAGTTGGAGCATAATTATTCTGTATTTCTTTGCGCAATAGTTCCTCCGCCTCTGCTTTATCCCCCAGTTTATAGCAGGCAAGAGCATAAGCAGCAATTAATTCTGCCTTCTTTTTTGCTCGGCTATTTAATGACTTCCATAGTTTTTTCAAACCACCTATATCACTTGCATGATTAAAATATAAAAGTAAATCGTCCGTTCTTTCTTCATCATCGCCTCTTGTGATAATTAATAAATCAGCAAATTTATCCCACTCCCCGCTCTGCACATACAGTTCTTTTAACATCCCAGCAATAAAGGATTCACTTTTAGCATCGGCGCTATAAGGAGCAAGAAGTTTAAGTGCCTGCTTATAGTTTTTCTGCTCTTTATAAGAACGGGCGAGTAGTATATCCGCTGCCTTCATAGCATTGTCTTTTTCCTCTGGGTTTGCCGAACCATGTCCCCGTATCTTTCCAACTATATCAATTAGTTCTTTATCGTTCTTATTATGTAAGCAAACCTCAGCGCCTAATATAAGCGCTTCCAAGCTGCTGTTGTTGCTCAGTAGGGCATTCATACTGCGGTATACTTGATTATAACTACCAGCTGCCATCCGCAACAGCGCCTGCCTTAACAATACTGTAGATTTTTTATTTTTCCCCAGAGTAATCCTATTTTGTATCCTGCTCGGCAGAATAACCATTCCTTTAACAACCCGATAAACTACCCATAAAAGAGTGGCACACAAAATGGAGGTAATTATCCCCACCCATAATGATGTTTCTAACGAAACACCGCGAAATGATATTAAGATATATCCGCTATCTGCGGCAATCCATTGCCCCAAAACTGCCCCCGCTAACACAAATAGCAAGGCAAAGATTATAAAGCGCGCCGCCATAACTATAAATTAACACTCATCTTTAGGGACCATACAGAATAGTAACACTACGTAAAGCAGGTAAATCTTTGGGCAAGAGGGACTTTTCCATCATCTCATCAATCAGATTAATTGCAATATCTCTTTGTTGATTTCCCGAGAAAAGATTAATTATATTCTCGCGAATATCTGCCAATATTCTTTTATACAAATCCTCCTCCCCCGCTAAAATTGCGCTTTGTGCCTGAAGCACCTTAATTTCAATGGCAAGACGCAGTAATGGTATCTCCTGCTCAGATAATAAATTGGCGGGACCAACAGAGGCGCGACTAATCCGAATATAAGGCGTAAGTGGGATGAACATTCTTGTCACGTAATTCCAGTATTTGGTTATTCCTGTTATGGTTGCATTATCAATTGGCAATGTATTCAGGTCTGCAATATTTGTACTATTGATGCCAGTCCCTTGAGTTGCTTCCAGTTCATCCTCATATTCAAACTTAAATTCTTTGTCGTTAACTGGTAATTCATTGATAATTTCTTGTAAATACCCAAGTTCTTGGAAAATATTAGCCGTCTCAACACTAAAGAAGTTTTCATAAACCTGTATGTCATGATTCAATGCCCCCAATAATGCAATGTTTTCGCTGGAAGGTGACGCCGTTACCAGCTCACGTGCCTCCAATAATAGGTAGCTGATAGCTGTGGGACGATTACCTAATATCCTTTGTTGTTCAGCAAGATACAACAATTGGTTTATTTGTAATAACCAAACTTCCTGAGGTTGTAATTTTTGCAGTGATGTCCGAAAGGACTCCACTTGATCATCAAGTTCTTTGAGTTCGCTATTGATTTTATTCCTCTCTTTACGCAAAGAGGCAACTTCTTTTTGTGTATCCTGCAGTGGTCCTAACAGGGTTGCTTCTAATGCTTCAATTGACTTTTGATTAAGCGCAACCCCTTCTTTTAGATTGGTGTTTAGAATAAATGAAACATAGTAAAAATACCCAAGAACCCCAATGATAATAATTGCAATTCCATAACCCAAGAAATGCTTCCACAAGGAAGGTATTTTAGTTATTGCAGAGGAAGGTGGATGCGAGGAACTTGCAGAAGAACTTGCAGAAGAATTGGAAGAAGAACTCTGCGAAGAGGGTTTTTTCTTTGCCTCAGATACTGGAGTGGCTGGCGTATTAGCCACTGTATTAGCTTTAGATTGAGGCGGTTTTTTACTTGCCATAATTCTTCTACAGGAATACTATTCCCTTTCTAAACTATTTTTCTTTAGTAACTCCAGAAATTGTTTGTTGGAAGTAGTATCTTTCATTTTCTTAATTAAGAACTCAATGGCTTTAGAATCATCCATAGTTGCCAGGAACTTGCGGATTATCCACATTACCTGCTGCTCTTCCTTAGAAACTAACAATTCATCTCTACGGGTTCCAGACCTTCTAATATTAATTGCTGGGAATATTCGTTTTTCAGCAACATCTCGTTCTAAATGCAGCTCCATATTTCCCGTTCCTTTAAACTCTTCATAAATAACTTCATCCATCTTTGAGCCAGTATCCACCAATGCAGTAGCGATTATAGTTAAGCTGCCGGCATTTTCAAGATTACGCGCCGCGCCAAAGAATCTTTTAGGTTTTTCTAAAGCGTTTGAATCAACACCGCCCGTTAGTACCTTGCCAGAAGATGGGGCAATAGTGTTATAAGCCCGCGCCAAACGGGTAATAGAATCAAGCAAAATAATTACATCTTTTTTATGCTCAACTAATCTCTTAGTTTTATCCAGTATCATTTCACTAACCTGAACATGACGCGCTGGCGGCTCATCAAAAGTACTTGCCACCACTTCACCATTGACAGACCTTTGCATGTCAGTAACCTCCTCAGGTCTTTCATCAATCAATAAAACAATCAAAACGCACTCTGGGTTATTCTGCTCAATTGCTCGCGCAATACTCTTTAGTATTACTGTTTTACCAGCTTTAGGTGGAGAGACAATTAGCCCCCTTTGTCCCTTCCCTATCGGGCTAAGAAGGTCAATAACTCGGGTAGTAACATTGGTCTTATCTCCTGTTATTTCCAACTTAAGTTTTTCTTCAGGGAAAACTGGAGTTAGATTTTCAAAAAGTATTTTCCCCTGCGCTTCTTCAAGTGTTTCCCCGTTGACTGTATCAATATAGTTTAGTGATAAATACCTTTCACTTTGCTTGGGAGCATTGATTTTACCTACTATGGTATCTCCAGTTCTTAGCTTAAATTTCTTTATTTGCCCTGGCGACACATACACATCATCCGCGCCTGCAAGATATGAGCTTTGCGGTGAACGTAAAAAGCCATAGCTGTTTTGTACTATCTCAAGTGTGCCCTCCCCTTGAATCTCTTCGCCTTGTTCCGCAGCGTTTTTCAGGACATGAAAAATAATATCCTGTTTTTTAGAGCGGCTTAGTTTATCTTTAAGCTTATCATCCCTTGAATATGGAAGTAGCTCTTGAATAGTTTTCTCTCTTAGATCTCTTATATCTATCATTAAAGTATAATTGTAATAATACAGCGGCTATTCATAAGTAAAGCCCCTGCATAATAATAAAATTGTTGAAAAACCCTAAAGGTTTTTTTCTATGAATTTGATCAAATTGTCTTTACTCACAGCTCCCACTAATGTATCCTTCATTTGACCATTACCAAATATTATAAGTGTAGGAATACCACGAACACCATATTTTTCTGCCGCTTGATTATGTTTATCAACATCAACTTTGTAAAACTTCATTTTGCCACCATAATCAGGAGCAATTTCTTCTATAATTGGCGCAATCACCTTGCATGGTCCACACCAGTCCGCATAAAAATCAACCAAAGCAACATCGTGCCCTTGCTCAATATTTGCGATAAATTCCTCATCGCTAATGGTTTTTATACTACTCATATTACTAGTTAGTTATTAGTTAGAACGGTTATTTGGTCTAGGTCTTCTTCTATTATAATCAGAGGACGATGACGAGCCAGATCTAGATCTACCGCGTCCACGCGAATTTCTGTTCTGCTCTCCTCCTCTATAATTTGAATTGCCTCTATTTCCTTGACGAGATTGTGAAGAGTATGAACCACCTCTACGTCCCCCGCCGCGTCTATATTTCCCATATCTTCTACGCCCTTGTCCTTTATACTTGGGTTTACGTGAGCGAAATAACTTTTTAATTATAGCGCTTAATTTACCCCAGAAACTCTCCTTATTAGGTGAGGACTCGCTCATAATATCAACCGCGCTTATCATCGGCTCACGTTTAATATTACTGGGTACATCATTATTATTATTGCTATCAGAAGTATCATCTTTGCCATCAACGACAATTTCTACTCCATTAACATTCTTATAACTCATCTTAAACAGAGGGATTTCCATATCAGAATTACTGCTCAAACTAATCTCATCCTGATATTTTTCTTTTAATTGGTCAATTTGTTCTCTTTGAGTTCTAATAAGTATATCATAAACCTCGCTTGGCATTTCACAAAAGATGGACTTTATTATAGAATTATGACACAGCTCATTTATTCTGCGGAATATTTGTGATGCCAAAGCGCTTGCAGTTAATATGGTGCCAGAACCATTACATCGTGGGCATTTTTGCAGATAGAATTCATCCAAAGAAGATCTGAGGCGCTGGCGTGACAGCTCCATCATGCCAAAGCGAGATATATTACCCATACGGACACGGGATTTATCTTTGCGAACCTCGGCTTTAAACATATCCTCAACTTTTGCTTTATTGTTACGCTCCATCATATCAATAAAATCAATAACTATTAGTCCGCCTATATCGCGTATCTTCATCTGCAAAGCTATTTCTTTTACTGCCTCCAGATTATTAGTTAAAGCCGTATCTTCAACATTAGCACCCTTATTAGCGCGCGAAGAATTAACATCTATTATAAACATGGCTTCGGTACGATCCATTACCAATTGCCCGCCTGAAGGTAATTGCACTATATGTTGAAATGCTGACCTAACTGTTTTTTCTATATCATAGTGAGTAAATAGAGGAACATCAGATTCATATAGGACTATCTTGCTGGCTAGATTAGGGGCGGTCTGACTTATGACTCCTTTTACCGTTTCAAACTCTTTGGGAGAATCCACAATAATTTCTTCAACTTCATCCAATAATTGGTCGCGCAATGTTCTAGTTATGACATCGCTTTCTTTGATAATCAATATTGGAGCTGGGCTTTCCTGGTCTATCTTAGATACTCCATCCCACAGCCGTTTAAGATAATCCATATCCCATTTCAATTCCTCCTCCGAACGTCCCGCAGCTGCGGTGCGCACAATAGCGCCAAATCCTTCGGGGACTCCTATTTCATTGATTATACGATTCGCATCATTGCGTTCATCGCTTGAAAAATGCCGTGAAATGTTAATCTCGCTTTGCGAACCGCGATTCAACACTATGAATCTACTGGCAATAGTGATAAAAGTAGTCAGAGCAGCGCCTTTATCTTTGCGCGCTTCTTTTGCTACCTGGACTATCATTTCCTGCCCCACTCGCACCAATTTCTTTAAATCCTTACGGCGATTATAGGATTCGCTGAGATATTCGGGGACTATTTCTTTTGCCGGCAAAAAACCATTCCTTTCTTCGCCATAATTAACAAAAACTGCCTCTAAACTCGGCTCTATTCTTGTTACTACCCCTTTATAAATGTTAGATTTTGTTCTAAAATGTTCTTTAGATTGTAAATCAAAATCCCCCAACTCGCCATTATTTACCACTGCAATTCTTATCTCCTCAGAGGAATTTGCATTTACTAATATTTTATTAGCCATACCAAATAGTTACTACTTTTAATGTGTATACATATACTGCACTTAAGAAGACAATAAAAGACAATGGATTATACTCTGCTAAATAACAATGAAAACGCAACGATGGATGACCAAATACCAGTCAATTCACCATCATAAATATCTGCAATAAATTGCAATAAAGGAACTAATTTAAATTATGAAATAAATAATATATTTTTGACGCATTATTTTCTCCATACATACTTTGGAGTGGCTTATTTAATCGTTTTTTACTTATTTACTATAGTTCTCTTATTTCTTTCTTTCTTTATTTATTTATTTAGCTTATACAAGCTTATACACTAGCTATAAATCCATTGGTAAATACTTTTACCAGTTATACGTCCTAATATATGTCTATTTCTTAAATTCAAAAAATTTATTAAATAAAATTGCCATTTACTCACCTATTCAATTGTTTATATAGTTAGGCAACTTTCGTTCATTATACACAAGTTTTACTATTTTGATTAACTTATGCATAAAAAAGTAAGAAAAATTAGAGTTATTTATCCAGTTTAATTAGTTGGGTAGGATAAGCAAAGTCCGCCCCATGCTTTTTCACCAAATCTGCTATTTTAAAAAGAATGTCTCCTTTAACCCGCTGGAAGTCAGCCCAACTGGTAGCATAAGTTATGGCGCTTATAAAGAAATTTAAAGAAGAGTCGCCATACTTATCAAAAGCCACCACTAATGTCTGATTATTATCTATTCCTTCATCCTCACGCAGCATTTCTTCAACATCTTTCAATAATCCCGGTAGTTTAGTAATGTCTTCATAACGGACTCCGATGGTCTCTAAAATCCGCCTATTTTTCATTCTTTGTGGATTCTCTATATGATTATTAACAAAAATTGCATTAGGGACATACAAGGGCCTCTTATCAAAAGTGCGAATAAGAGTTGTGCGCCAGCTTATTTTTTCTACTACCCCTTCAACATTTAAAGCAGGACAACGCACCCAATCCCCTACGACAAATGGACGTTCCCAAAAGAGCAAGGCGCCTGCAACAAAATTAGAAAGAGGATCTTTAAGTGCAAAGCCCAGAATAATGCCTCCCAGACCGCCAAATGCCAATAATCCTGCAATAGAAACGCCTATAACATTTAGCAAGGTTAGCGCTGCAATAATAATTACCCCAACTCGCAGCAAAATGATAAGCGAATGCGCTTCAAGGGGACTAATCTTTATACGACTACTTACTAACTGTGGAAAAATATTAGAACCCTCAGCAATTAACTCCTTTTCTAATTTAGAAATAAAACGAAAAATAGTCCAAAATAAAACAATAGTTAATGCAAAAGAAAACATTATGGGAACATCTACTACATCATAATTGACAAAGGTTAATCCAATTCCTAAAATAATATAACCGCCAATAAAAAGTATAAAAGTAGCAAAAGGAATATTTACCGCAAAAAGAGCTATTTTACTTAACTGTGATGATGACTTATTTGCCAAGAAAGTCATCACCTTATAAACACGCCCCCATACAAAAAAAGCAATAAAAGTTACAACAAAGAAAATCCCAATCAATATGAGCTTGCCATATTCACTTTGTAACTGAGTGTTTATATATGCTTCAATATCCACTACAGTAATTTGATTTTAGCATAACGTCTTTTGCCTGCTTTGAGGATGAACTCAGCGCCTTTGGTGGCAATAAATTTAGTGTCTTCAACTTTTTCATTGTCAATGAGAACTGCTCCTGCTTTAATTAAGCGCAATGCCTCGCTAGTACTGGCGGTAAGCCCTGCCTCTTTGAGTAGATTGCCAATGGCTATTCCATCTGCGGATACTTGCAGCGACTTTTCGGGAATATCAGCTGGCTGAATTCCGCGACTAAACTGAGACATAAACGACTCGCGCACTGCGGTTGCCTGCTCTTTGCTGTGCAACAAGCAAACAATTTTTCCTGCGAGGTCAAGCTTAATATCCCGCGGATTAACTTCGCCTGTTGCCGCATCTTGTTTCATATTGGCAAGTGTTTTATTTATGTCGCCATCGCACAGTCGTAAGTATTCCCAATAGTCCCACATTAATTCATCAGAAATAGACATCACCTTGCCAAACATTTCGGCGGCAGGGTCCAGAAAAGCAATGTAATTGTTCAAGGACTTAGACATCTTCTTAACTCCATCAGTCCCAACCAATAGAGGCAGCACTATAACCGCCTGACTCTCCTGTCCATAATCCTTTTGTATCTTACGCCCCACTAATAAATTAAAGGTCTGGTCAGTTCCCCCCAATTCCACATCGGCTTTTAATGCAACCGAATCATACGCCTGTGCCAGCGGATAGAAAAATTCATGCAAAGCGATAGCCGTTCCTTCTTTATAACGAGTATAGAAATCCTCCCTCTCTAACAATCTGGCAACATTATAATGCGCCATGAGTTTTATGATTTCCTGCGGGGATAACTTGTCAAACCATTCCGAGTTATAGCGAACCTCGGTCTTCTCAACATCCAAAATTTTCCCAACCTGCGAAATATATGTCTTTGCATTTTCTTCAATTTCTGCGCGGCTCAATGGCGGACGAGTTTCATTTTTACCAGTAGGGTCACCGATGGCAGCGGTAAAATCGCCCACTAAGAATATGACCTTATGTCCTAAATCTTGAAAGTCCTTTAGCTTTTTAAGCTGCACCAGGTGTCCTAAATGAAGATCAGGAGCAGTTGGGTCAAAGCCGATCTTAATCCTTAGCGGCTTGCCCTTTTTTAATTTTGTAAGCAGTTCATCCTCGCCAATAATATCAGAAGTTCCTTGGCGGATAATTTTAAGTTGTTCTTCAGGACTCATCTATCAGAGCAAGTTTTTCTATTACGGGGTTGGCATAAATACGCAGATATGATTCAAGCAATTGTGGGTTTGTATCAGTTAATTCTGCTTTTATTCTTTTTGCCAAGTAAGGGCACTCGGTAGTATCTGGCTTAAAAGCTTTTATGGCGTTTTCTAATGTAGCAGCGCTTTCCAATCCGCGCTTAACTAATTGCTCAAGCGCATAAAAATGTGAATTAAAAAGTTTGTAGTTGGAAACGATTGACTTGTCTAAAGAGTTTGCAATATCTGTAATACTTGCATCATCATCCCAAGTCATCTGTTGGCTGATATAAACATGTATCTTGCCCTTATAACCAGTCATTCCAGCGCCAAGTTCTTGTAAGTCAGTTGCATCCCCTCCAGTGGCTTTTTTGCGCTTGCCCCAAGTAAGTTCCTTTGCCTTATAAATGGCGCAAGGGTCATATTGATATGAGATGGAGACGCTTCTTATATTAAGCGAATTAAGTGCCGCAGCAACAGAAATTTCTTTGCCTTTGCTAAGCCGCAGCATTTTTAACACTGCTGGACTGGTCTTATCACGGCTATCCTTAGCTCTGCCTTCACGTTGAGCCAGCCACACATTATCGCCTTGCTCAATGGAGAATCTGATAAAGCATGATAGGTGTTTGATTTCTTTTAGCATTTCCCTAACTGATGAGAAACTTCTTTTTACTATAAAGCTGCGATTCAATCTCATAACATCTGCCGCATAACGATTGGAAAGCAAATTGTCGCCTATTCCTACCAATGGAAAAGGCAAGTCGCGTAAAAATAAATTATGGCAAACTACCGCAGGATCCACCGCAATATCGCGATGGTTAGACAAAAATAGATAACTCTTATTTTCATCTGGCTCGTCTTGCCAAATGTTAGTAATTCCATCAGATGTCTTATTCAACATGCGAAAGAAAAACCAGGCAATTACTTTAAGCTGAAAAGATTTAATATTATGAACCGTTCTAAGTTTGTTGCTAATAATCATACGACATAGCAAAGCCGCCCAAGATGGCGAAATTCTGCTAATCCGTGGAAAAGCCATTCTGCCAACGCGAAAGAATATCTCATTTTGCTCTAACAAACGTTCTATCACCCCAAGGCATTCCTCATCCGTATAAGGACGGATATCATCAAAAGAGGCGGAATTAAACTGCTCGTCCATGACAATGTTTATATTTTTTCCCTGAACCGCAGGGGCATGGTTGGTTGCGCCCTACTTTTTCTCCCTCTCTTGTAAAGGTTGCGCTCTCCCCGCTTGCCTGGGGCTGAGCTTGAGCTCTTTGTTTTACCCCGCCAAAATCACCAACATCTTCATGGCGCATATTCAATTTACTTTCATCGGCAACTGATGATTGCGCTCCCCTTTCTGCCACCTGTTCATCATTCTGGCGAATACTAACATTACACAAAATTCGCGCAGTATCAAACTTAATTTTTTCCAGCAAGCGGTCAAACATTGCATACGCCTCTCTTTTGTATTCTTCTTTAGGGTTACGTTGCGCATAGCCGCGCAGATGAATTCCTTGACGCAAGTAATCCATTGTTTGATTATGGTCGCGCCACAAGTTATCCAACACCTGCAGCATAACTTGTTTTTCTAAATCTTTCACAATATCTTCCCCTATATCATGAAACTTTTCCTGATGATGCTGATACACCTCATCAGGTAGTTCATCCGCCAGTTGGTCAACTCCCTCTTCTTCAATTCGCTTAACATCCAATGTGTAAGCAAAGTCCCTACGCATTGTTTCTACCAAGTTGTTGTTAATCTCGTTTATATTCTGCTCGGCTGCTCCTTGCAATTCGGCACCTGTTGCTAATAAGCGTGACTGTACCTGAGTTAGTATGTTATCCTTAACCGCCGCGCCAAGATTTTCAATATCCATAATTTCACGCCTTTGACGATATATCACCAAACGTTGATTATTCGCCACATCATCGTATTCCAATAGTTGTTTACGAATATCAAAGTTGCGTCCTTCCACCTTACGCTGCGCCCTCTCAATGGCATTGGTAATCATCTTATGCTCAATTGGCTCTCCCTCCGGCAAACCCAAAGAACGCATAACATTAACCACTCTTTCGGGGGTAAATAAGCGCAGCAGGTCATCCTCCATTGAAAGATAAAAATGGCTTGAGCCAGGATCTCCTTGCCTGCCAGAACGTCCGCGCAACTGATTATCTATGCGGCGTGATTCATGTCTTTCGCTGCCTATCACGTGAAGTCCGCCCTGCTTAATAACTAAGTCATGCCTTCCTTGCCAATCTTTGCGTAGGGTTTCAATTTGCTGTTCGGTGGCATCATCTCCCAACTCTTCTATTTCTTTTTCCAAATTACCGCCCAACACAATATCTGTGCCACGCCCCGCCATGTTGGTTGCAATGGTTATGGCGTCGGGTCTGCCTGCCCCCGAGATAATATCTGCTTCTTTAACAGGATTCTTGGCATTTAGCACATTGTGAGATATTTTCATTTTATCCAGCTCAGCAGACAACTCTTCTGACGATTCCACCGAAGCAGTTCCTACTAACACTGGGCGATGCGTAATTTGGCACTGTTTGATATCTTCAATAATAGCTTTATACTTTTCAGGACGAGTCATAAACACCGTATCATTCATATCATTACGAATCATCTTCTGATTGGTGGGTATAACCACCACATCCAACTCATAAATTTCGTGAAACTCATAAGCTTCTGTATCTGCAGTCCCTGTCATCCCCGCCAACGTATCATAAAGACGGAAATAATTTTGAAAGGTTGTTGAGGCAAGCGTTTGATTTTCTTGCTGCACCTCTACATTTTCTTTAGCTTCAACTGCCTGATGTATGCCTTCAGACCACCTTCTTCCTGGCATGCTGCGCCCTGTGTGCTCATCCACTATCACTATTTTGCCGTTTTGCACCAAATAGGAAACATTCCGTTTAAACAAATGATGGGCTTTCAACGCTGCTTGAACATGATGCAACAGATGAATATTCTGCATATCATATAAGCTTTCCCCTGGTTGAAGCACTTCTATCTTTATTAATGCATCTTCAAGTTTTTCATGTCCTGTGTCGGTAACTTCAACTATGCGACCCTTCTCATCCAAGACATAATCTCCTTCTTCTACGACTGTGCCATCTTCGGCATTAATTTGTCTGCTAAGGGGAGGAATTAGGACATTAATTTTTTGATACATCTCAACACTATCTTCACGCGGACCAGATATAATCAACGGAGTGCGCGCCTCATCAATAAGAATAGAATCCACCTCATCAACTATCGCATAATTTAGCTCCCTCTGCATTCTTTGCTCAGGACGAATAACCAAATTATCACGCAAATAATCAAAGCCAAATTCATTGTTGGTGCCATAAGTAACATCCGCCATATATGCCTCCTTTTTCTCTTCTTGCGGTTGTTGAGAGTAGATTACCCCAACACTCATTCCCAACCCTTCATAGAGTTTCCCCATCCATTCGGCATCCCGCTTGGCAAGATAATCGTTTACCGTCACCATGTGCACCCCCTTGCCTTCAAGCGCTCGCAAATATACTGGCAAAGTTGCCACTAAGGTTTTACCCTCCCCAGTTTTCATTTCGGTTATGTTGCCTTCATACAACACCAGCCCGCCGAGTAATTGAGCATCAAAGTGACGCATATTTAATATCCGCTCCCCTCCTTCACGAACTATGGCATAAGCTTCAGGCAAAAGTTTTTCCAGCGACTCACCCTCTCCGTTGTCATAGCGAGCGCGAAGGCGCGCAAAGCTATCTTTAAGTTCCTCATCAGAAAAAGCCGCTATCTTATCGCTAAGAGCATTTATTTCGTTTACTTTTTTTTGTAATCTCTTTAAGGTGCGGATGTTACGACTTCCAAAAGTGGAAGTCAATAGTTTAGTTAAAACCACTAATACAACCCGCGAATATGAGAATGGACTTTGTCCTTATAAAATGAGTTTATCTTTTCCAGTTCATCCTGACTAAACGATGGCAGCTCAGACACAGACGCATTGCTCGTTGCTTGCGCCACTTTTGATGCGCCAGGAATTATGACTGATACTCCCGCCTGGTCTAAGCACCAACGCAACGCGCTCTGCGCCATTGAGACACCCTGCGGTAAATACTCGCGTAATTCCTCAACCAACTCTAATCCTTTTTCATAAGGCAATCCACCAAAGGTCTCGCCCACGTTAAAGTGTTTGCCATCGCGGTTAAAGTTGCGATGGTCCTTTTCGCCAAACTTAGTGTCAATAGTATATTTGCCACTCAGCAGCCCACTGTTTAATGGCAAGCGCACTATGATTCCCACATTCTTTTGTTGCGCCACAGGCAACACTTCTTCCAATGCCTTCTGCCGCATAACATTAAAAATAATCTGCAAGGAATACATACCTTCATGTTCCATACATAGCATTGCCTCTTCTATTGATTCCACACTCGCGCCAAAACGTTTGATTTTGCCATCTTTCTTTAATAGCCGCAGCCATTCGTATATCTCGCCATCACGCATAACTTCAGGGGGAACACAATGGGTTTGCACTAAATCAAGCGACTCCAGCCCAAGCCGTTGTAGCGAATTCTCAATGCAATGAGTTACACTTTCACGGCTATAGCCATCAGGGTATAGATTAGGGTCTCTGCCAACCTTAGTTGCCACGAATAATTCGTCACTATGCTTTTTATGCTTCCTTATAAAATCTCCTACAAACTTCTCACTGCGTCCCATTCCATAGACATCAGCAGTATCATAAAAAGTTACTCCGTTTGCTAATGATTCTTCTAAAATGCTTTCTGTTTCAGAGGCGCTTACCTCTCCCCAATCAGCGCTACCAATCTGCCAGCATCCTAAACCTACCTCCGAAATTGCGATGTCATCTTGACCAAATTTTCTATATTTCATAAAACTCATTATACAAGGATTATATTTATATGTGGGGTGTTTGAACGTAGGTCCGTAGGGGCGGTGCCATACTCCACCCGTAGGGGCGGTGCCATGCTCCGCCCGTTTAGTGGGGCGTAGCCCCACTAAAAAATCCCTAAACGTTGTGCATCTTGAGCTGCCGCTCCGCCAGGAGTGCAACTGAGCGTCGGGTAGCGGCTAATATGAGGCACTGCAGGAAACGAAGTGCTAACCGCAGACGGGACAAGCACCCAAGCGCGATTTTCATCCGCAGCAAGTGGCGAGTTGCTATCATCGGTAAACTCTCCGCTATCCGCATCACACCAGAAGCCAGCCCAATCCGCATAATTTCCAGTAAATGCTGATGGTTGCAGCTCAGAGGGCGTTTGCTGAGTTCCTGCCGCAGTGGAGCGAGAATTATCTTGCACTCCGTCAATGAAAATCATGCCCTGCCAATATGAGTTGGCTATTTTTAATAGGGGTCCGCTTCTACCAACTAAACCGCCAATATTAGAGTCGGTAGAGTGCGCCTCAACCTGCGCCACATAAGTGGAATTAATTGTTATTGTATACGATCCACCAGAAAGATCAACATATGCACCAACCAAACCGCCAACATAATTATTACCGGCAACAGAAGTATTAAGTACATAAGAAGAAGTTACCTTATAATTAGCTACAAAAGTTGATAAATAACCAAGCAAACCGCCAACATGGTCGCCGTCGCCACTAACATCAGTATTAGACACATAAGAGGTGCTGACTTCGCCATTCTGAAAATAACCAACTAAACCGCCAACCTGGTCGCCGTCGCCACTAACAGCAGTATTAGACACATAAGAAGAACTGATGTCGGCTTTCTGCACACCGCCAAATAAATTGCCAACTAAACCGCCTACATTGTCAGCGCCGCGCACAGAAGCATTAGACACATAAGAATAACTGATGACGCCTTCCAAAGAGCCAACCAAACCGCCAACTACTCCTCTGCCATTCACAATGCTGTTAAACACATAAGAAGAACTAATGGCATTATTATTTGCCGTGCTGCCAACCAGTCCGCCCACAGCAGCAGAAGTTTTAGTAATTACCGACCCTTGCGCTGAACTATTGCTGATGATGGCACCCCCCCGCATAAATCCAACCAACATTGCCGTACTAGCATTGTGGTTGATATTGATGCTGACGTTGCGCAGATGAATGTTACGCAACTTAGCATCTTCAATAGCGCCAAATAGAGCAACAGAAAGCCTGCTACTATCAGTTGAGTTTATGGTTAGTCCGCTGATTATATGTTCATTACCATCAAAAGTAGCAGTGAAGGGTGTATGAGTCGTACATCTCTTGTTAATACAGTACCCCAGCGGCTGCCAGTTGTCAATAGCGCTTAGGTCTATAGGCGCCGCCAGTTCGTAGCCCGAGCATGTCGTTATGTCTTTGCCAGCTATGGTGCCATTGCCGCAACCGGTAACATCTCCAGTAGCATCCATAGTTGCTTTAGATGAGTTGCCAGCAAGATTATGCCGCACTTGGTCTAATTGCGTAGCATTGTGTATTTCTATTAAACCATCGCCATCAGCATCCACATCCACGGTATCCAAACTATTGTCACCATCATCGTCCGTATCCGCATTGTCGCCAGTGCCGTCGCCGTCTGTGTCTTTTGTTTCAGCGCTATTCATCGGGAAGGCGTCAGCACCATCGCTAACCCCATCATTATCATCGTCCGTGTCTATGCTATCTGGTTCAACGTCATTGTCAAAGTTAGCGCCAATAGTGCGGATTGCGCTTACGCCCGCAGAGTTCTTGGCTGCATCAGCGCCGCCCAATATGGGAGTCACTGTGAAGTTATATTCTGTTCCATCACTTAATGCGCTGATGACTGCACTGGAATCGGCTTGATTGTTACCAATAATACTGGCACCCTGATATGTGGTTAATGTTTGGGTTACACGATTAGCACCGCCGCTAGTGGCAATATAAGAAACATTAATCATGCTGATACTCGCAGCAGGATTGTCCCAAGTTAGGATGATGTTGGTAACGCCGGGAATAGCGCGCAAGTTGCCAACCCTGAAAGCGCTACGGCTGTTATCCAGTGGAAAAGCATCCGCATTGTCGCCAGTGCCATCCATGTCGCTGTCTGTTGTTTCAGTAGGGTCATTGGGGAAGGCATCAGCATTGTCGCCAGTGCCATCCGTGTCGTTGTCTGTTGTTTCAGTGGGGTCATTAGGGAAGACATCCATGCCATCATCAACGCCATCATTGTCATCGTCTGCGTCTATGCTATCTGGTTCATCATCATTGTCAAAGTTAGCGCCTATAGTGCGGTTGACATTTACGCCCGCAGTGTTCTTGGCTGCATCAGCGCCGCCCAATATGGGAGTCACCGTGAAGTTATATTGTATTCCATCGGTTAATCCAGTTATAGCTGCGGTTACGTTCTTTTGATTGCTACCAATAATACTGGCACCCTGATATTCAGTTAATAATTTGGTTGTAAGAATACCTCCAGCAGTGGATATATAAGAGATATTAATCATGCTGATATTGGCAGCAGGATTATCCCAAGTTAGGGTGATATTAGTAACGCCAGGAATAGCGCGCAAGTTGCCAACCCTGAAAGTGCTACGGCTGTTATCCAGTGGAAAAGCATCATTAATGTCGGGAACACCATCTTTATCCATATCCATATTGTCGCCAGTGTTGTCGGGGGGATCTCCGACAGGGGTGGTGGGTGGGGAACCTCCGTCACTACCTCCTCCCCCACCGCCTCCACAGGCGCTAAGCGCCACAGAAAATAGGATGAGCAATAGAGTTGATAAAATTGGTAGGTTCAAAATATTTGATTGCGATGCGCGCTTGGATGCCTCGTTTATCTTAATTGATTTGTACATAGTGAATACCTCGTGAATACCTCGTAACATAAATATAAAACATAAATATGTTATGAAATTATAACACTAAATCGCCAATTATGATTTTTATTATAACTCCTAACTCAGAGTCCAATATGTATCTGAGGCTGTGTACGCCTACCCCGAGACGCTGATTTTATTATTAATAAACTCCAGTTCCTCTACTTCTTTATTTCTTACCTCAACATCCTCAAAACAGCTAAGTGCTTCAGGTTCAGTCATAAATGGCTTCCATCCAATCAGCTTTTTTATTCTTTCTTCTAGCCCAGCATCAGGATATTTCTCATTTATCATATAAGCCGCTGCCAGCTTTTCTAACCTGCCAATTTTCTTCTTTAAAAACCAGCCGGCAATAAAATTAATTTCATCTTTGAACTTGTAATTATCCCTGTTTGCTTCAACATATTTTTCTATATCTTCATAAAAATCATAAGAAACTCCATAGCTAACTGGAGGGAAGCCCTGACTCAGTATAAATTTATCATTTATCAAATAGATCTCATCGCTTAAGTCAAAAGCATAAGGACCATAAACATACTGTATAAATTTATAATCTAAAGGAACGCCTAACATTCGCTGTGCAATATAGCATCCTTTTTGCAAGTGAACCATCCCAGCCCAACCATTTTTACCTTTTAGTGCGTAAAGTAAAAAACAAATAAACTTAACTCTATCCTCTTGTTTCATAATATACCTCGTGGTTAATAATAACTTCTATATTCTATATTAATTAAATATTATAATTATTTTCATTATTATATCTTACTCCGGATAATTTTAGCTCTATTCTTTATTATCCACTTTTTAACTTTCTTATTAATTCTTGGTTCCGCAAAAATATAACCATAATCAAAATCTGTTGAAATTACATTTTTAAATACATTAGAACAATTTGTCGCCTTTTTTATACTTCCATCTTCTAATTTTACAGGGAAGTCCAAGTTACCCTTCTTATCAGTACTCTTTCCAGTATTTTGAATAATTCCCTCTAAGTATTCCTTGGGGATTTTGCTATATATAAGATTTGTAGGAGTTGGCGCATTTAACTTTTTTTCCACTGCATCTTTATTTTTTGTTTTCTGCCAATGTTTTACAGATATTCTTTTATCACTAATTGTTTGCTTGTATACCAACCTAAATCGTTTCTCTCGTTTTAGCAGTAAGTTAGCATGATTATATAAGCGATGCTCAGGATTATCTTGTATCATAAATAATTCCTTTAATATATCAGAATCCGTACATTGCAAATATTCTTCTGGCTTATCCTTATTAACTTTAAAATTCTCTTCTTGCATAAGTTCCTTAAGAAAATCCTGTAAATGTTCATCATATATCTTACGGGTAGGATGCTGGTAAACCTGACTATACATCCAATGGCGAGACATTAATAAAGATTCTACCAATGGTAAATCCTTTTCATGAATTCCTAAAGGGATACTCTCGTTATTATCATTCAAAGGTATATCTAGAATACGTAATGAGCGAACTAATCTATCTTTATCTACCAATCCATAAGGTACTCCAATATGATATGAATCTCTTAATAAATAGTCCATTCGATCTGCTCCAAAAAGGTCGCTTGTGATAATACTACTCAATATTTTTTTCCAAAGCTCCTCTGGATTTTGGAAATTTTTTTCTGTTGCTTTTTCAAAATCGTCAGTTGCTATTATAGATATTATTTTAGGGTCTAATTTTTTGCATCCATCGGGTGCATTAACCGGTATCCTTTTAAAAAACTTGCTCATTTTTCCAGTAATTAATCCGCGAGTTAGATCTTCATGATTTATTCCTTCTAATATTTTTTCTCCCGTGTGTGAAAAAGGTAAATGTCCTACATCATGACATAATGCTGCCATGCGCAATGTCTGTCGCCAGTATTGCTTGTCGCGCAATTGCTCCTTAAATACTTCTCGGGATCTCTTGGTTAGATTATCGTCATCCATAACAACATCAAATATATTAGTGGCGAGTTCCATAACACCTAATGAATGTTCAAAACGTTTATGGCTGGCTCCTGGATAGATTAGATAGGTCATAGCAAGTTGATGAATATCTCGTAAGCGTTGAAATTGAGGGGAATCAATAACTACTTTTTCTGCGTTAGTATAACTAACAAATTTGTGTATAGGATCACGAACTACATGATTATTTTTCATTATATTATTTACTTTATTAAATATATACGCGCTTTTCCTTAACACAGTAATTCTTATTGCTAATAATACTTTATAAGGGCTTTTATTATTAATTCAAGGGGTAAATTACCTTTGGTTTTTTGCGAGAATTTTGCGGGCGGAGCCAGGGGGGATGAATATATGCCCTCCGCCCCTACAGACCTGCGTCGTATGTTCAAACGCCACACATAAGCACGTCGTTTGTATATAATATAAAGTATAATTATCTCATAATGCAGCAATAGGATTGCTGTTAAACTAACACAAATTATGATTATTTTCATTGTATTTTTTTTATTATTTCTGTTTTGCTGCGGCATTTTAGCAGAATATCGTTCTTTGCCTTTGTGGGCTTGGAGTGGGATAATATCCGCCGTTCTTGCGTTATCATTGCTATTCGCAGGTGCTCATTGGTTATGGGCTTTGCTTGCAATAGTGTCTGCAATAGTTTTATGCTTCCCTGTAGTCCGCATTAAGCTTATAGTTAATCCTTGGCTTGAGCAATTAGCGGATTTCTCAGCAAGTATACCCCAAACTATATATGAGGCATTCCCCGCCGCAGGCGAATTAGATAATCATAGCAGTCGCGCCGCTAATTGGCTAACCGCCCTAACTACAGGGCAGATGAGCATAAAAGAAGGGCACGCTTCCCCTCATGCATCTGCTGGCGGCGAGACGCAGCATCAAGAACCAAACGCAGGAATGGATAACATGCATATCCAAGAATTATCTGTCAAAGAACGTAAAATAGTTGACGAATACTGCGCTCGCTTACAGAAAATACTGAATAAAAGCCACAAGACCGCCAAGCATTCTCAAGCAAGCAATTCAACTGATGGCAGCAGCAGGATAACGGCGCGGGAATTAGTGGCGGCAGAAGCAACTATTGGCAGCAGCAGGATAACGGCGCGGGAATTAGTGGCGGCTGAAGCAACTATTGGGGGATTACGAGTTGCAACCTCTTATGGAGGTGCTGAATTATCAGTGCATGCTGTATCAACTATAGTGGGACGCCTTGCGGCAACTAATCTGCACTTGGCGCAGCTGGTTGCGGCGCTAAATAGCGGAGTTGCCTCATTAATAGCAAACTTTGCAACTCAGCGGCAAAAAGAAAAACTATTGCCCGCCATAGCAAAAGGCGAGGTGGTAAGTTGTCCCCTTAGTTTTGCAGCTACCGAACATTTAGAGTTCTATGCCGTTAGAAGCGAGAGTCAGGAACACACAGCAAAGAGCGGCAAAAAGAAAAAAGGCATAATTATTAAGGCGAATACAGCGCGAGCAGAGCATGGTTCGCTTCTACATGCCTCTATAATCTCTTCTGTGCCTACCGATTCTGCCCGCCCTGCTGACCCTGCCCACCCTTCCGATGTTGATTTATTGGCAGTTTTTATGCCCGTTTATGATAATGCTTCTATATATGATAAGGGACATGATGCGGGGGGCGATAATGTTAATGATGCTAACCAGGCAACTCAATACACTCCACATCACTATTGCTGGGCATTGATTAATCCTAATCTGCTCAATACTGGAAAAAGCTTGGGGGCGGACTTGGGTTCAAGTTCGGGCTCGGGTTCGGACTCGGATTCAGGATCGGACTCGGATTCAAGTTCGGATTCGGATTCAAGTTCGGATTCGGGTTCGGACTCAGCTTCATATAAGCCACCTGGAGAACATTCCCCATTCCCGCCACAAGGCATATTTGTACCCGAAGAACTAATCATAAGCGGCGAATACGGCGGCAAAGACGGCGACATAGCAGACGCTGGGAGCGGGAGCGAAGAGCCAGGTAAATCAACAAGTAAACAACAACTGCAGGCACCTGTCAGCATGGAGCAATCCGCATATCATGCTGCCATTACAGGAACCCAATCCTTGATAAAAGCTCAAAAGATGAGCGCTATAATGGCAACCCAAATAGCTAAAAGAGAACAAAGGCAACAAGTCATCAAAGCAACTGCCATGCAATGTCAATGCGCTTGGCAATTAAAATACTCCCGTGCTATGCACCTTAACTTATCCCCAACAAGTAATGATGCAGTAAACAATGATGGCTCTTCGCGATTAATTGATGAAATGTTGCAGCAGCTATGTGAATATTGTAAATATTGTAAAGGTTGTAAAGATTGCAAAGATTATTCCAACAGCACGCCAACAGAAACAGATATATCTCTGATAGTAAGAGACCCATATTGGCGCAAGATGATAGAGGCATCCGACTCGCAAGCAGATAATAGCAGCAGATTAGCAGCGGTGGATGAGTGGCTCGGGCACTACATAGGAGGTTTTTTACGTTCCTTTAGCTTGGGAATAACTGGCGGAATTAACATAAGCGAATATAGGGCTATGATAGCTAGGGCTATCCATAAGGCAAGAGAAATGCTTTCAAGTACATCCATTGCTGTTTCTGCGGAGGGGAATCTGGTCAAAAATAAAACTCTACGGCGCAGATGGAATCACTTAAGTGCTGCCAGCGGTTTTATTTTGCAAACAATGTTTATCGTTAGGGTAATTAAATGGAGCCCAGTAAATAACATGGCAAGTACCACGCCCGACACTTCCCCCGCTCTTAGCAGCTTATTAAGCCGCTTGTTAGCCCTCAATGCGTCTCTTATTGCAGAGCAAAATGAGCATGATAGCGCGGATAATCAACAGCTCGCTCGCGTCTATTGGAATGACTCGGTCTATCAAGCAAGAAATGAACTGGCAATACTAATTAATGACCTCCCTTTCCACGCAATAATAATCACAATCATGCGCCCTCTTCTTTTGCCCTTTGCTTGGAATTACCGCCCCCCTACAGCAGCTGAAGAGCTTCAACTTGCGGAAATATGGGCAGTTCCATCAGCGCAGAGAGAGGAATTATTTGCCGAATTAAACAAACAACACGATTCTTACAAAGATATAGAAGAGATTGTGCGCTTGGCATGGCTAGTTAAAGAAATATATGATAGATTATTTGAGGAAAATATTACCCGCTCTACTAATATGAATACAAACGAATGGCAGGCAAAATTATTAGAAGATGGCATCATAAATGCCGATGATGTAAAAATAATGGATGATTTTCATAAAAAATCTTGCATTTTATCCAATGATGTGTGTTAAGATGCTATTAATTCGCGCTTCTCTCAATCCTTGTCAGGGTGCATTATGTTATCTATAATAGATAACAGTATTAATGTTGTCAAGGTGAAGAAGATGTTTGTTATTTAACCCTTTGTAGAAACAATATGGACGCAACAATAAAAGACCTGCTTGATGCAGGCGCTCATTTTGGGCATCAGTCAAGATACTGGAATCCCAAAATGAAAAGATATATATACGGCACCTATAATCGTATAAACATAATCAATCTGGAACACACTTTAACAGGACTAAGACGAGCATGTGAGTTTGTCCACGATTTAGCAAGAAACAGAAAGAAACTGCTGTTTGTTGGCACTAAAAAAGCCGCAGGTGAAATCATAAAAGAACAAGTCCTAAGCATAGAACAATACTATGTTAATCATAGATGGATGGGCGGTACCCTTACTAATTACAACATAATATGCGCTTCAATAGAAAAGCTTAGAGACCTGCAACAGCAAAAAGCTGAAGGCATGTTTGATAAGATAACCAAAAAAGAAGCAATGATGCGCCAACGCGCCATGACAAAATTGGAACGTAGCATAGGTGGAATTAAAGATATGAACGGACTGCCTGATGCCCTATTTGTAGTGGATGTGCGCTATGAACACATAGCCGTAGCTGAAGCAAAAAAATTGGGAATACCAGTAATAGGCGTAGTTGATACTAACAGTACCCCCGATAATATTGATTATATAATTCCTGGCAACGACGATTCTATCCGCTCTATTCGTTTGTTTGTAGAAGCGATAACATCCTCATTTAGTGAAGGTGGTCAGTTAGCAGAACAATTTTCTATGATGCGTGGTAATAGAGAACCCGCAGCCCAAAGTCAATCGGGACAAAGATTAGTGGGAACTCTTAGCAAGCTCAGCAGTATTGCCGCAGGCAAGCAGCAAGAGCAACCTCAACAAACACAAGGAGAACAAGAAAAACAAGAAGAACATCCAGTAGAAGCTGAAGCACACGAGGAAGAAATAGGAGAAACGCAAGAAACGCAAGGCATGCAAAAAGAGGAGCAAAATAATCCTACACAAAGCGCCGCGGATACTGATAAACCAAGCGATCAGCCAGCAAAAAAAGATAGCCCGTCAAGCGAATCCGCCAGCAAGGTGAAAGAACTGCGAATGATGTCTGGCGCTGGAATAATGGAATGTAAAACCGCCATTAAAGAAGCCAACGGTGACATTAATAAAGCTGCCGACATATTAAGAGAAAAAGGTATAGCCAAGCAACTAAAACGTTCAGACCGAGCAGCAAGCGAAGGTGTTATTGCAGTTAAGAGTGAAGGCGATAAAACAATTGTAGTAGAACTAAATTGTGAAACCGACTTCGTTGCTCGCAATGAAGAGTTTGTGGCTTTCGCTAACAATTTGGCAGAAACATTCTATAAAGCCCCTCCCGCAGCAGATGGCGAAGAACCTGTAATTAGCGATGAACTAAATGCAGAATTGCAAAGCATAACTCAAAAAATGGGCGAAAACATAAAAGTTAGTAGCTATCGCGAGTTAACTGCGCCTAAGGGTGGCACGGTTGCGGCTTACACGCATACTAATCACAAACTTTGCGCTTTGGTGGCAATTGATGCCGATAATTCTGATTTAGCCAGAGATCTTGCCATGCAGGTTGCTGCTATGTCTCCATTAGCGGCTACTCCAGACCAAGTCCCGCAAGAACTGCTTGATAAGGAAAAGGAAATATTCTTAGCTCAAATTAAGGATGAAGATAAGCCCGATGATATAAAAGAAAAAATGGTTGCAGGAAAGCTTAAAAAATTCACAGCAGAAGTATCTCTCAGCGAACAGAGTTTCATTAAAAACCCTGAGCAAACAATCAGTTCATTGTTGAAAGATGCAGGCGTCAAGGAGATTAAGTTTATTCGCCATGAGGTTGGCAAATAAGCATAATAACTGCAGATGCTTTATAAACGGATACTCCTCAAGCTCAGTGGTGAGTTTTTGGCTGGCAAGGATAGTGGCGGAATAAACTCCAAGATACTCAAGAGTATAGCCAAGCAACTTGCATATTTATCCGCGCGCAAAATAGAAATTGGAATAGTGGTAGGTGGAGGAAATCTAGTGCGTGGTGAGCAAATCGCACAGGTTGGTCTGGATAGAGTAGCAGGCGACCAGATGGGAATGCTTGCCACCGCGATTAACGGCATAGCATTAAGGGATGCGTTAGAAAAAGAACAAATTAAAGTTAAATTAGTGTCCGCAGTCCATATAGGTGGAATGTTAGAAGGACATAATCCTCGCGACGCCAACCGCTTTTTAAGCGAAGGTGAAGTGGTTATATTTTGTGGAGGAACTGGCAACCCCTACTTCACAACTGATACCGCATCCTGCTTGCGCGCCATAGAAATTAAGGCAGATATAATGCTAAAAGGAACCAAAGTAGATGGAATTTATTCCAGTGACCCAATCAAAGACCCAAGTTCCAAAAAATTTAGTAACCTCACCTACAAACAGGTAATAGACATGCATTTAAAAGTTATGGATTTTACAGCAATCACTCTGGCGCGCGACCACGAACTGCCGGTTAGAGTATTTAATATAACCCAACCCGAAATGTTAATCAATATTATGCAAGATTCCGCTGCAGGGACTCTTATTATTGATAAATAACGGCAACAACCAAAATATAATATGACAGGATATGAATCTATAGAAAAGGATATGAAACATCGTATGGAAGCAGCTTTAAACGTGCTTGCAACAAATTTCAGTAAATTACGCACTGGCAGAGCGCACAGTTCCTTAGTTGAAGACATCAAGGTTGCATACTATGGCAACCCTACCCCGCTAAATCAGGTGGCAAATATCAACACCCCGGATGCGCGCACTCTAAGCATCGTTCCTTATGATAAAGAACAGATGAATGATATTTCCGCGGCTATCCGCGATTCTGACCTTGGACTAACCCCCAACACTAGTGCTGACTCTATCATAATTAATATTCCTCCGCTAAACGAAGAAACCCGTAATAACTACCGCAAGCATGCGCGTGCTGAAGCCGAGCAAACTCGTATTGCCATTCGCAATGTTCGCAGAGATGTTATTCATAAAATTAAAGAAGCAGCGGCAAGCGAAGATGAAGAAAAGCAGGACTCTACCAAAGTGGACAAGGCGACCGAAGAATTCATAAGCAAGGTAGAAGAACGGCTTCAACAAAAAGAACAAGAATTAATGGAGATCTAACACTATGGCTAAACATAGGTCTAGTGTTAGTAACCCGCGTCATATTGCCATAATCATGGATGGCAATACCAGATGGGCTAACAGAAACTCTCTACCCAGTATACAAGGATATCGTAGTGGCATGGAAAACACCAAACGAATTATTCTTGCCTCCATAAGAGCAGAAATTGAATCTATATCCCTATTTGCATTAAGCAGCGAAAACTGGCGACGCCCTGTTAAAGAAACCAGGCAACTACTTAAGGTTTTTGACCAGGCGCTGGATGAAGGCACTCCTGAGTTTCACGAAAAAGGCGCTAGGTTTACTTTTATAGGAGAGCGCTGGGTATTCCCCGATAGCATGGTTAAAAAGATGAATCAAACTGAAGAACTTACCAAAAATAACAAGGGTATACGTATTAATATTGCCATTAATTATGGCGGTAAGTGGGATATAACCCAAGCATGCAAAGCGCTTGCCGAGCAGGTTAAGGCAAAAAAATTAAATCCCAATAAAATAACTGATAAGCTCATCAGCAAACACTTGACACTTGCAGACCAACCTTCAATTGATTTATGCATACGCACTGGCAATGAAAAAAGAATTAGCAATTTCTTTCTGTGGCAATTAGCTTACACCGAACTATATTTTTCCAAAATTTATTGGCCAGAATTTAACGAAAGAAATTTCTATGCTGCGATTGCTGACTTCAAAAAGCGCAGCAGAAGGTTTGGTGGCAGCAGCAACAAGCAATAAATGTGCCACAAATGTTAAGCAGAATTATTTACGGAGCCCTGCTCTTCGCGGTAACGACCTATACAATACTGTTCACCAATGAGTATATATTTTTAGGATTAACTGTAGTTATTGGCGTCATTATTCTATGGGAATGGCTCAAAATATCCCAACTCTCAAGTATATTATTAAGATTATTGCTTTTACCATTGCCAGGCATAATCGCCGTAGTTCTGCTTTATAAATATGCGTCTGCCCCCGCGCCAATAAGTTCAATTCTTACAGCCCCTTCATCTTTTTTATATACAGTTACAGCTTTTTTAGTAGCAACCTTTCTCTGGCATACTTATGCAATTATTGATATATGTCGCTACGAAAAATGGCGGACAGCTTGGGCTTCAAACAAAGCGGTTAGCGCTATATCCGCTATTTTTATGATTACAGCATTTTCCTTTTTTGCCATGCAGATTTACCGAATATCAGCCGAGTCAGCTTTTGCCTGTTTCTTTATTGTGTGCGCCTGCGATTCTGGTGGTTACCTATGCGGTCGTAGCTTCAATGGTAAGAAACTCTGCCCCAATCTTAGCCCAAATAAGACCTTCGGCGGATTAATCGGCGCTATGGTACTTTGTATTATCGCCTATTGTTTATTAGCCATGATTTTCTTCACCCTTCCATTTAATACTCTTATGATTCTGTTTTTAATTCCACTAACCATAATAATTCAATTGGGCGATCTCTATGAAAGCATGCTCAAAAGATTAAGTGGAGTAAAGGATAGCGGAAGCATAATACCTGGACATGGTGGTTTTTTTGACCGCACCGACGCTTTACTCTGGAGTGTCCCCTCTTTTTACTTAGCCCTATTATTATGCGAATATCTATATTAGGTTCCACTGGTTCTATTGGCAGTAATACTCTTGAGGTTATTCGTCAGCAAAATAATCTCCAAAATAATTCCCAAAATAACTTCCCAAATAATTTCAAGGTTATCTCCCTTGCCGCCGCATCTCAAATTACCAAGCTATGCCAACAAGCGCTAGAGTTTAATCCGTCAATAATAGTGGTTGCAGACGAAGAAGGATATAACCAGGCAGCACAAATTCTTGGCAAAAAATCAGCAATAAAAATATTAGTTGGCGCAGAAGGCCTAACTGCAGCAGCAACAGCAGATGAAACAGATTGTGTAGTTAATGCTCTTAGCGGTTCAAGCGGTTTATCCTCATCTGTGGCAGCGCTTACAAGTGGGAAAAAACTGCTGCTTGCCAACAAAGAATCTTTAGTCGCTGGCGGTTCAATCCTTATGGAAATTGCGCGTAAATTTGGTTCCTCCATACTGCCTTTGGATAGTGAACACAATGGCATATTGCGTTGCCTGCCGTCAGAATATAAAATTGGCGATGATATATGCAAATATGGGGTGAAGCAAATATGGCTAACTGCATCTGGTGGTCCTTTCTTGCGCGCCTCACAACAAAAAATAGATAACGCAAGCATCAAAGATGCCTGCAATCATCCCACCTGGTCTATGGGCAGTAAGATTTCTATTGACTCTGCCACAATGATGAACAAAGGATTAGAGATAATTGAAGCCCATCACCTATTCTCAATCCCAGTAGATAAAATAAAAGTTGTGGTGCACCCGCAGAGTATAGTCCATTGTTTAGTGGAGTTTAGCGATGGCTCATTTAATGCTCAACTGAGCAGCCCAGATATGAAAATAACTATTCAGCAAGCGTTAAATCATCCCCACTTCACTCATCTACAGCAGCAAGCGTTAAATCCTGCTACTATGGGGCAGCTGGACTTTGAAGAACCTGATACAAAAAGATTTCCATGCCTCAACCTAGCCCGCCAGGCAGCGCAAACAGGCAAGGCGTTACCGGCAGCACTCTGCTCTGCTGATAACGAGGCAGTGGAAGCATTTTTGCAACAACGAGTTAGTTTCGGTGAAATACCTCAGATGATAGCAAAGGCGATGAATAAATTTGCCGCAGAAGATTCTCCTCAAACTATGGATGACGTTAGCACGATTAGCCGCAGGAGCGCCGAATATACACAACAACTAATAAATTAATATGTCTATAATCACTTTAATTGCCGCCCTATTAGGGCTAAGTTTTTTAATTCTTGTGCACGAAATGGGGCACTTTTGGGTGGCTCGTTTTTTTAAGATTCCTATTGTTAATTTTTCCATCGGTTTTGGGCCCGTCCTATTAAAATGGCGCGACAAACGGGGAACACAATATACCCTACGAGCTATACTATTAGGCGGCTATGTGAAGTTCTTAGAAAATGATGACCCCAAAAACAATCTAAAAGGATATGATAACCATTCTCCTTGGATTCGTTCTGCGGTAGTTCTTGCAGGACCTATATCTAATTTATTACTTGCGTATGTATTCTATCTAATGTTAGGAACTATAGGAGTTAATGGAATAAACCCAGTGGTAGGAGAAGTCAAAGTTCCCTCTCTTGCTGCGGATGCAGAATTCACCACAGGAGATAAGATAGTCAAAATAAATAATAAAAACATACACACTTGGCAGGATTTTTTATGGGCTACCATCCCCCTCATTGGAAACAAAGATATAAAAGTTCAGCTGCAATCGCAAGATGGTCCCATAATAGATTCATCATTAAACTTGCAATCAGTTGATATAGGAGAACTTGAAAAAACAAACATTGAAGAAATAATAGGAGTATCTCCTAAGTTACCCAAAGTTCTGCCTATTATCGCCTTGATTTCTGAGGATTCGGCGGCAGCAGAATCATCTCTCCAAGTAGCAGATGAGGTGTTAGCAGTAAATGGAGATTCTATACAATCCTGGGAGGAATTTAGCCAAGCAATCCGCGCATCCGCAGAAAAGCCGATGGAATTACTGGTATTAAGGAATGAGCAAAGAGTAAGCGTAACTCTGACACCGCGCGCTAAAAGCGCAGAGGGTGGAGAAACTATTGGTTTTGCTGGAATTGCCCCTCAAGGTATCACGTTAACAGAAGAATATCTAATAACTGCGTCTTATTCTTTCAGCGAAATATGGGGTTATGCGGCGCATAAAACCTATCTGGCTCTCAAAATAACTTTTGTATCGCTGTATCACTTATTCGCAGGCAATCTGAGCGTTTCCAATTTATCTGGTCCAGTAAGTATTGTTAAGTATGTGGGCGATTCAATCTCTACTAGTTTTCAGAGCTTCGTCCAGCTGCTATCTTACATAAGCTTAAGTTTATTTATATTCAACCTGCTGCCCTTGCCTGTCCTGGATGGCGGACATCTGGTGCTTTACATTATGGAAATAATAAGAGGCAAAAAAGTTACTCCTAAATTTATAAATATCTATTATCGTATTGGGTTTGTCATACTTATCTCTTTATTTATTTTTGTTACCACTAACGACATAATACGTTTGTTGTGAAAAAAGCCATAGTCATTTTCTTGCTGAGCTTTTTGTTAGCGGGCAATACATCTCTTGCAGCCGCAGAGGTAGTTAAAGAAATCCAAGTAACTGGATTGCAAAGGATTACTCTTGCCCGTTTATTAAGTTCTATCACCTTGCGTCAAGGTAATGAGTTTACTCAGCAAGAAATATCACAAGCAATAAAGGATATATTTGCCAGCGGCTTTTTTGATGACGTCCAGATAACCGAAAATCAAGGAATAATCAACATAGCAGTGGATGAACTTCCCGCCATTGAGTCCATTGAGATTAAGGGTAGTAAACTTATTAAAGAAGAGCAAGTCCTAATGGTGCTGGAAGAAAACGGTATTAAACAGAGCGAGATATTCAAGCATAACCAATTTGAGATTATTCTAAACGAACTGGAAGGCCTATATGCCCAACAGGGAAGATATGGAACCAAAGTAGAAGCAGAAACCGAGGAACTGGACGGCAATAGGGTTAATATAAAAATTAACATTCGTGAAGGCAAGCCAGCAAAGATAGTTCAAATTAATATAGTTGGCAACAAAGTATACAAAAATAAACAACTAAGAGATATGCTCAACCTTAGGGAAAGAGGTAAATGGAATAGCGCCTCAGGCAGGGTAAAGTATTCTCGCCCAAAACTTGCTGCGGACTTAGATATATTGCAAAATTATTATCTTAATAATGGCTATGCCAAAGTGAATATTAAGGACAGTGTTGTTAGCATTAACCCAGATAAAGACCTTATCGCTATTCACATTCATATAGATGAAGGCAAAAAGTATACTTTAGATAAAATAGATATTGTAGGGGAAACCATAGTTAATCCGCAGCAGCTGTACTCCCAATTAATCATTAAGAACCAGCAATTTTTTAGCCAACAAAGAATTACTGCTTCATCGGATGTAATAGTTGCTATCTTAGGCAGAGAAGGATACGGTTTGGCAAATGTTAATACCATATATAATTATAATGATGACGAAGGAACTATTGATGTAAGTTTTTTTGTGCGACCTGGACAAAAAACATACATCAGAAAAATTAACTTTGTTGGTAACACAAAGAGTGTTCACACCGCCCTAAGACGTTATCTAGTGCAATATGAAGGGGCACCCTATTCTTCCACTAAGATATCTCAGTCCTTAGCGCGCGTTAGACGACTTAGTTATGTTGAAGATATTCAGGTTACACGGCAGGCAGTCCTGGGGGAACCAGATAAAGTTGACCTGCTATTTACCTTAAAAGAAGCGCCGTCAGGCAATGTGGGCGGCGGGTTGTTATATAGTGATTTATCTGGTGTCTCGCTATCATTTGACTATTCGGATAGAAATTTTTACGGCACTGGAGATAGCTTTAGTTCATCATTAAGCTATGGACGAGTCCAAAGAGCTCTCTCTTTCAATTACAATCAACCCTTTATAACTTTAGATGGCGTCAGTGCCAACTATCTGCTGCGTTTTCGCACGGTTGACTTTAATGAAGCAGATATAGGAAACTATGCCATTCAAAGCTCTTTATTCGGCACAACTTTTGGCTACCCCGTCTCTCTTACAAATAGAATTAATTATGGGTTTAGAATAACTAACATAAATCTGGGAGTGGGCAACAACCCCGATGAAGAAATTGCTCTATATACTGAGCGCTACGGCAAAAATTATAATGACTTTTCGCTAACCAACGTGTTCTCACATAATAGCTTAAACCGTGGGTTTAAGCCAACTGCTGGTCACAGATTTTCTTTAAGTAATAGTTTGACCTTCCCAAATAAAGGAGAAAGACCTGGCTATTATGAAACATCTCTGCAGCATTCCACTTATTTCAAACTTAGTCGGAGTATAGATGAGCTCGCCATAATGTTAGGGTTAAAACTTGCCTACTTCAATACTTGGGAAGATGGAGACGCTTATTTACCTTTTTATAATAGTTATTATGCTGGCGGGGTTGCTTCGGTGCGTGGTTACGGATCCAATAGTTTAGGTCCGCGGGCAACTCTAAATGATAGCACAGATGCCAGTTTACTTAGCCAAGGTGGCAATATCCGCACCTTAGGCAGATTTGAATTTATATTTCCTGTTGGGTCTTTATCAAATGATGTATCGGGACTTCGCACTTCATTGTTCTGGGATATAGGTAATGTTTTTCACGACAAGTGTATAGTTGAAGCGCCTCATTGTCAAATTCCCATTGCTTATGACCAATTGCGTCAAGCTTATGGGCTTTCTGTCCGTTGGTATATCCAGTTTTTCCCACTAACCTTTGTCTTCTCTCGCCCAATCAATCCTAAAAAAGGCGATGATACTATGAGCTTCCAATTCACTCTCGGCGCTGAATTCTAATTGTTTTTCATAAACCTGATAGTATCACGGCATATACTCTGCAAATCATGCCGTGCTTCCCAGCCAAGATATTCTTTCGCATAAGAAGTGGATGCATAGTTAACCGCAATGTCCCCCGGCCTCCTGGCGGCAACTTTATAATTGAGTTTCTCGCCTAATACCTCCTCAAACTTTTGGATGATTTCCAAAACAGTCCAACCCTTACCGCACCCTAAGTTAACCGCAGCATAGCCGCTCATATCTGAACATTTTTTTAATGCCAGCAGATGAGCATCCACCAAATCATTGATATGAATTATATCTCTTATACAGCTGCCATCTTTTGTATCATAATCATTGCCGAATACTTTTAACTGATAATCTGGGTTTTTATAAGCACAACACATAGCTGGAAATAAATTAGCTGGCACATCCGCGGGGACTTCTCCGAGTAATCCACTTTTATGAGCGCCAGCAGGATTAAAGTAACGCAAGCTTATTATCTTGTTGGCAGTATTATATTGGGCTAAATCTTTGAGTATATATTCTCCAATAACTTTGGTAGTTCCATAAGGATTATGTGGGTCATACGGTTGCTCCTCGCCTATAGGAAGTGAAGCAGGAATTCCGTAAATGGTAGCAGATGAACTAAAAACCATCTTACGACAGTTATGTTCATCCATAACCCTCAGCAATGTCAGCAACCCACCAACATTGTTAAGGTGATACCTTAACGGCTGTTCAGTTGATTCTCCCACCGCCTTTAATGCTGCCAGATGAATAACTGCATCAATTGCATGTTCTTTGAATAAGTCGTCTAATTGCTCATAAGAAGTAATATCTCCCTCAACAAAGGTCATATCCTTTGAGGTGATTTGGCGGACTACATCAATTATCTTTTTGCTGCTATTGCTTAGATTATCAAGCCCTACAACCTGATAGCCGCCTTCTAATAGAGATACACAAAGATGCGAACCGATGAAGCCAGTTGCTCCAGTTACGAGTATTGTCATAATTAATTTATTATATGTTGTATGTTATTACAGTTGCTGTAAAGCATGGATTATAGCTCCCTGTTCATCATCTGTCAGAAATGGATGCACTGGAATGCTAAAAATTCTACTTGCCGCCTCTTCGGTTAATGGCAGACGCGCCTCCTTGCCATACTCAGTAAAAACCTTATGCTGATGTAATGGCTTTGGGTAATAAACCGCGGTTGGAACTCCGGCTTCTTTAAGCTGACGGCGAAAATCATCGCGCAAATTAGAACCCCCCCCGGACCCGCCCCCACTCTCACCCTCGCCCTTGCCTACCGCATATAAACTATATTGCGAGTAAACAGAATTATTGCTTGGTAGTATCCTCAAAGGTTGCACTGAACTTGAGTGCCCCCGCAGTGCTTCATCATATCTTTCGGCTAGTTGGCGGCGGCGTATAATTTCTTGCGGATAATGGCGCAGTTTCACTCTAAGAATAGCCGCCTGTATCTCATCCATCCTGCCATTTATTCCTATCTCAATATATTCATAACGTTCGCTTTGTCCATGATTAAGCAACGAGCGAATTCTTGTGGCGGATTCTTCATCAGCAGTAAAAACCGCCCCGCCATCTCCATAGCACCCCAATCCTTTGGCAGGATAAAAACTAGTGCAGGCATAACTACTCAATGCACAGGAACCACGCCCTGTTGCGGCAGCGTCTTCTTTTCCCTTTCCTTCTCCTTCCCCTTCCCCTTCCCCTCCCTTATAGCCCGCACCATATACAGCGCCGAAGGATTGCGCCGCATCCTCAATAACCGTTAAAGAATGCTTGGCAGCTATACTGTTTATTTCATCCATTGCGGCTGTTTGTCCGAACAATGAGACGGGGATAATTGCCTTACTTTTAGGAGTTATTGCATCTTCAATTAAATCTGGGTTAAGTAGTCCGCTTGACAATTCAATATCCACAAATATTGGAACTGCTCCTAATAAGCATATCATTTCTACCGTGCTTACAAAAGTAAACGAGCTGGTTATTACCTCATCGCCAGGTTGAATCTTAGCTGCCATCAAAGCCAGCAGCAAAGCATCCGTGCCGCTTGAACATCCTATTGCGTGTTTAGCACCGCAAAAATCTTGCAGTTCTTTCTCCAATAATGATAACTGAGGTCCACCAATGTACTTGATACTTTCAAGTACAGCCATAACCTCGCTGTCTATTTCTTTCTTGTAAGCAAGATACTGTGATTCCAAGTCAACAAACTTAATCTGTGTCATATATGCGGTTATTATAATAAGCTGGCAATTGATTGGGCGGCTGTATGAGAAGCATTGCGTTGCAGTAGCTTATGCATGGCTGTGTATTTTTTGTTAAGCGTATCATCTATTGCATTTAACTGTTGTAATATGGCGGGAGCAAGTTTTTCCACTTTGGCATCCCCTTGGATAAACTCTTTCACTACTTCTTCACCATGCAACCAATTGGGTTGGGATATATAAGGTATTTTCACCATCTGCTTGAGAATAATGTAGGTTATCAATGGTATCCTATAAACCGATATCATTGGACGTTTTATGAGCATACATTCTAAACTGGCTGTCCCCGAAGCCAAGAGAACAAAGTCCGCCGCTGTCATAACCTTGCGACTATTGCGAGTAAATATATGAAATTTATCTGCAAGCAGAGGATGTGATTTTAAAAGTCCTGCAAAATAATCCGCAGCGCTTTGATTTACTGCCGCTATTATAAAATTTAAGTCATTCCTATCCTCCAAGCATTTGATTGCAGTTTGGATAAATAGATTACCCATATTGCGTTGCTCACTCTTGCGGCTACCAGGTAAAAGAGCAATATACGACTCATCAGATAACCCCAGCTCTTGACGGGCTTTTTGCTTGTCATTTACAAGAGGTATTTTGTCAGCTAACGGATGCCCCACATATACCGCATTAACCTTGATACCCATTTTAGCTCCTTGTTGCTGGTAGTAATCTATTTCAAATGGATACAAGCACAGCACCATATCTGTTGCCTTCGCTATCTTTTTAATCCTTCCAGGACGCCACGCCCATACTGTTGGACTAACATAATGCACCGACTTTATCCCCATGGCGCGGACTTTCTCTTCAATTGCCAAGTTAAAATCAGGAGCATCTATCCCAATATAAATGTCTGGTTTATGCTTAGCGATCGTGTTCGCCAGATTTTTTCTTATGCTTAGTAATTTAGGAAGACGATGGAGAATCTCCACTATGCCGAGAGCGGTCAATTCCTCAAGCGGGAAAAAGGATTTCATCCCCTGTTTTTGCATTGATTCACCGCCAACACCAATGAATTTGGCTTGGGGAAAAATATTCTTAAGCTCCCGCATTAATTCTCCTCCTAAATAATCTCCCGACTCTTCACATGCAACCAAAGCAATAGTTGGCTTATGAGGCATTTTACCTAACTACTCCTCTTACAGACATCTTGATGAAGTCAATGAAATATTTTACTTCTACGTAATCCTTACACAACTGGATAATTTCTTGATTATTTAATGCCATGTTTGGAGTTTCATTGTGTTTATAAAAAAGCACATACGCTTTTTTGATAGCACTTTGTACCTGCTGGGAAATACCCGCCTTTTGTAATGCTATGCTATTTATCCCAAACGTTCTGTGTTCATTACCGGCGCTCTTGGTGTAGGGCGGTGTATCTCTAACCACCATGGCGCATCTTCCTATAAATGCATAATCCCCTATACGACAATGCTGATGTACACCTGTATGACCGCCAAGAGTAACATAGTTGCCAAGATGAACATGTCCGCCAAGAGAGCTATTATTGGCAATGACATTGCCATCCCCCACCATGCAATCATGCCCTATGTGGGTATTAACCATAAAGTAATTATTATTACCTACGCAAGTTTTGTTACCCCCTTCAAGTGTACCGCGATGCAAAGTGCAGCTTTCGCGAAATTTATTATCATCCCCAATTATTAAGTGTCCATTATCTCCATTATGCAAAAGATGCTGACATTCCTCTCCTAAACTGCAGAACTGCCAAATTTGATTACGTTTTCCAATTGTGGTGGGTCCATTAATGATTACGTTAGCAGCAAGTACACTACCATCTCCAATAGTAACGTCCTTACCAACAATACAAAATGGACCTATAACAACATCCTTGCCAAGTTTAGCTTCAGGAGATACAATGGCGGTGGGATGAACCGACACCTATTTAATTGTGCTGTTAAAAAAGTCGGTTTTTTGCGCCCCTTTACAGTAGATAGTGGCTTCACAAGCGGTTTTATCTTCAACGCTGGCAACTCCATGATACTGCCAAATTCCACTTTTTACTCTGAGTATTTTTAGGGCAATCTTGATGCAATCTCCAGGAACAATTGGTTTTTTATAACGCACTTTTTCTGCGCCAACTAACAAGTAGATAGTTTCGCCGTCAATCTCCTGCCCTATGGTTTTAGAACTGAGTATACCAGCGGCTTGCGCCATTGCTTCCAAAGTAAGAACGCCAGGCATAATTGATATATTAGGAAAATGCCCTTGGAAAAAACCCTCGTTATACGAAACATTTTTATATGCAATGATATGCGAATTAACTTCAAGCTCTTCAACCCTATCAATCATTAGAAAAGGGTATCTGTGCGGAAGATAACGTTTAATTTCTTCTATATTCATAAGTAATATAATGTCCTGGTTATCGTTAGCGTTATTTTTTCTTAGTGTTTAAATATTTAATAACGTCATCGGTTATATCAACTGCCAATCTGCCATATACTACAGCATCTTTTGCAAGAATAGCATGAAGGCCCTTCTCTTCACTAATTTTTTCCACTGCTTCTTTCATTTTAGGGGTTTGCGCTTCAATAAATTTCTTTTCTCTGCTTTGAATATTTTGTTGCAACTCTTGCCCTAATGTTTGGTATTCCAAGACATCATTTTGCAATTCCACCAATAATTTTTCTTTTTGTTCTGCACTTAATAACTCACGATTCTTATCAAGCTTTTTACGGTTGTCGCTTATTTTACTTTCTAATACCTTCAACTTCTGTGAATCCTTTTTGAATGCTTTTTCAATGCGGGTATTTTCCTTTTCAGCTTCCTTACTGGAAAAAATAGCCGCTCTCCAATCAAGAACTCCTATGACAGTTGCCTCGACAGTTGCCTCCTCTTCTGCAGCATAAGCATTAGTGGGTAATATAGGTGCAAGTAAAACCAAGAATGTTAATACAAAAAATATAGGTTTAATAATGGGTTTAATAATAGATTTCATAGTAATAAGTATAGCATGTTCCGATGCTTTATACCACACTTAGCGATTATTTATAAAAATTTGTTGTTTATATGGAACTTATATAGGGTTGGGGACATCTATAAATTTATGCTCTATGCTAAACTCCTGCGCTAACCTATTGCCCAGTAACTTAACTCCTCCCGTCTCACTATAATGATGACCGATGGCATAATAGTGAATCTTTTGTTCTTGGACAAAATGAAAAGTACTCTCAGAAACCTCGCCGCTTAAATAACAATCAACGTTTTTATCCTTTGCTTGCTGAATGAAGCCCTGCGCTGCGCCAGAGCACCAGCCGATTCGTTTTATCTGTTTGCTGCTGTCGTAAGAAATATGTAAGGGCTTTCTGCCAATTTTATCTTCCAACAATTTACTCAATTCCTCACAACTCATGCTTTTTTCCAACTCTGCAACAAACCCCAGTTTACTTGCTTGGTCTAATATTTCAACCTCTTTGGAAGTAGTATCAACTCCAAGAATTGTTCCCAGGTAAGCATTATTTCCCAGCTGGTTATGGATGTCCAACGGAAGATGATAAACGATTAGATTTAACTTGGCTCCCAACAGCAGTTCCAATCGCTGGCGCTTCATTCCAACTATACGCTGGTCCTCATTACGCCAGAAGTAACCATGATGAGCAAGAATTGCATCACCACCTTCATCTATTGCTTGACGAATTAATGCCTCAGATGCAGTCACTCCGCTGATGATTTTGCTTACTTCCTGCTTGCCTTGCACTTGTAAGCCATTAGGACAATAGTCCTTGCAAGTGGCGGCATTTAGCAAATCATCTGCAAAAGCAACTATTTTATTTATATCAGCCATTATCAATTATTATCAATCATTAACAAACTTATGTCAGCAACACACCTTTACACACATTTTTACTTAGTAAGAAAATGGCGCGCATCCAAAGCCGCCATGCAGCCCATTCCTGCGGAGGTAATTGCTTGTCTATAATAGTAGTCCGCAATATCTCCGCCTGCAAAAACCCCTGCAACTGAAGTGGCAGTAAAACCAGGACCCATTACTCCGTGAATCTTGACATAGCCATCATTTAATTCCAATGCATCGCCCAAGAAATCACTATTAGGAATATGTCCAATAGCAACAAAAATGCCCGCAACCTTTATTGTTGATTCCTCGCCATCAATAGTTCCACGCAGGACTGCCCCGCTTATTCCCTTATCATCCCCTTCATAAGCAATCAAATCTTTATTCCACAGCACTGCAATCTTACCTTCTTTTTCAAGTTTAAATAGCTTATCCTGCAGCACCTTATCAGCGCGCAACTCATCACGGCGATGAATTAAAGTGACCTTTGAAGCAATATTGCTAAGAAAAATCGCCTCTTCCACTGCGGTATTCCCTCCTCCTATTACTGCCAACTCTTTACCCTTAAAGAAAAAACCATCACAAGTAGCGCAGGTGCTCAAGCCCCTGCCCATATATTGACTCTCATTTTCCAAGCCAAGCATCCGTGGTGAAGCGCCAGTTGCTAAAATTATCGCTTTAGCCGAGTACTCGTTACTGCTGCCGTAAAGTTTCAAAGGCGAGGATGGGGTGGATTGAGAATCTGCAAACGATACCTTAGTAATGCTATCAGATACAATGCGACAACCAAGTTTCTCACAATGGACTTTCATCCGTTCCATTAATTCAGGTCCCATCAAATTATTTGAGTCGCCAGGCCAATTATCTACCTCCGTAGTGGTGGTTAACTGCCCACCAGGCGCTATCCCAGTAATAATAACGGGATTGAAGCCAGAACGAGCGCCGTATATGCCAGCGGTGTAGCCCGCAGGACCCGAGCCAACTATGATTAAATCTTCCATTAATAATCTCTAACAAATAATCTCTAACAAATAATTACCATTCGCCAGTGTTTTCCATGCTAGCCCAAGGTTCTTGGGGCGCCAAAGAATCGCCCTTTTGCAACAACTCCACAGATATGTTATCTGGGCTGCGCACAAAAGCCATGTGTCCATCACGCGGCGGACGATTTATAGTAACTCCCATTTTTTGCAACTTCTCACAAAGACCATAAATATCATCAACCACAAAAGCCAGATGACCAAAGTTACGACCCTCTCCATAGCTCTCTTCGCTATCCCAGTTGTAAGTGAGTTCAAGCATAGGAGCTTTGTTTTCAGTCGCTGAGTTTTCGTCTTCAGGCGCTGCCAGAAATGCCAAAGTAAACTTACCTGCAGGGAACTCACGGCGTGACATTTCCTTCATCCCCAACCCCTTACAATAAAACTTAATTGATGCGTCTAAGTCGGTAACGCGAACCATCGTATGTAAATATCTCATAATTTGTTTACCATAATTTAATAATAGCCCTATTATACGCCACCCATCAGATTATGCGGGATATTCAAATATCAAACATAAAAACAGACCATCGTTCCAAGTATTTATACGCCATACCAGACATGTGTTCCAAGAATTTGGGCATCGTAAGGTATAATTTATATTATGAAGAACAGTGTTGTTATTTTTATTTTATGCGTTATGTTGTTTGCTTCTGGCTATGGAACTGCAGTGCTAGTTGGCTTACAAAGTAAAGTGGATGACGGACTATTTTCTGTTGGCACATCCACTACAAGAATTATTAACAACTCGTATGGGGCTCCCATATACATAATAAAAGAAGTGGAAGTTGAGGCAGAACCCTACTCTTATGAGCAAGATAATCTTTTCCAAGATATCAAACGGAGTTTTTATACTGATGCCGCTCAGCTGGTAGTAGACGGCATTCCAATGAGCGATTTAGTTCCATTAGTATCGCGCATCAGCGGTTTTGAAGAGGACAATATTTGGCGCATGCAACAACCTCATACTTTTGCCAAAAACCTAATCGCCTTGGGGTTACAAGAGTGCCAAGACATATATGATGCAGGCGATGAGATACCCAATGTCCTATTCTCACTTGATGTGTATAGTCCAGCAAAAAGTGCGAGCGATGACGAAGAAGAAACAACGACAGTTGCTGGCGTAGTTTTTGCCAGCGCATTTAGAACTGCCAATGCAACGCGTATTTACGCCAACTTTGAACTACCGAACAGCTATGAATATGGAGATGTCTTAGTGAAATGGTGTCGCGCTGCGCCAAACCGCAACATAATATATGGTCCACATAGTGTTGACATCTCCCGCAAGTCCAATTATGTTTGGTATGAGACATTAAACCCGCAGGCGGGAATTTATTTTGTCACTATCTATTCGTCCGATCAAGAGCCCAAGTTATTGGCTACTTCTTCGTACCTATTGGTAGATTAATAAATAACTTGTAGCCGACTATTCCCAGCATCCCTCCAATAAACCATCCTGTCAAAACATCCGTAGGATAATGCACCCCTAAATAAATTCTGCTCAACCCAAACAAAAACACATAACAAAACAAAAAAATCTTCATATAAACATGGCGCGCATAAGCCATCGCCATTACCCCAAGCACCGCGCTATTTGAGGCATGAGATGAATAAAAACCATATTTACCGCCACTATAATTGTTTACCAGATGCAACATATCCATTAATTGAGGATTATGTGAAGGACGCAACCGAGCAACCCATGGCTTGAATATATAGGTATCAATTCCATCGCTGATGATAACCATCATCAAGATAGATAGCAGAAAAAAAACATAACTACGTGTGCCGCCTGTGCCTATACGCCCCCCATTACACCACAGATAAGTTGCCACAATTATGAATACGCCAACCGCAGTCCAATCCGAAGTTATATACCAAAAGGCATAGTCAAGCAATGGGGTATGGCTGCCATTGATTAGCAGCAGTAATTGAGTATCGTATAGTTCAATCATTGATTATTGGCTGGAATAATTCGCTAAATAGCTAAATAGTTGTTCTAAATAATTCCCTTAAATAACATCCCTAAACAATACCCCTAAATAATCTCCCTAAATAATACCATTGTGGCGCAAAAACGCATCAGCTTCTGGTTTTCTTCCGCGCACTGCCACGAAATTGTCCAGCGCATCGCCCACACCGCCTCGCTCAAAAATATTGTGACGTAATGATGAAGATGTTTTCTTATCATAGATGCCATTTTCTTCAAACATCGCATAAATATCTGCGGACATTATCTCCGCCCATTTATAAGCATAATAGCCCGCAGCATAACCGCCAGCAAAAATATGACTAAAGGCATTGGGAAAGTAATTATCTTTTATTTGTGGTAAAGGATTATATTTACGGCGTAATTTGTCATAGCATTTTTGTACTGCATTGGCATCCTTCTGCGCCTCAGCCAAGGATATTTTTGAGTGAACTAACATATCAAACATGCTAAATTCAAGCTGGCGCACCATCTGTAGAGCGCTATGAAAGTTCTTAGCGCCAATCAGATTTTTAAGATCTTTGCTCGGCAAGGGTTTGCCTGTCTCATAATGAGCCGATATATTCTTGATAAATTTCTTATCCCAGCACCAATTTTCCATTATCTGACTTGGCAGCTCAACCATATCATGCGCCACTCCATTAATACCGGCAACTCCGCGACAACTGACTTTAGTTAACAGATGATGCAAGCAATGCCCCAATTCATGAAACAAAACCTCAACATCATGATGCAAAAGTAACGATTCGCCTTTGGCTGGGTCACGAAAATTGCATACCAAATATGCCACTGGCTTTTGGATTTCGCCATTAGTTAGCCGCCTCCTTTGACGATTTTCATTCATCCAAGCGCCGCTATTCTTTTGCGCGCGAGCATATAAATCGCAATATAAATAGCCAATTATTTCCTTGCCAGCGCCCCCAGCACTTCCACCGCCCCCATTATTTTTGCTTTGTTTGTTTTCGCGTGTAAGGGTAAAAAGACGCACATCCTTATGCCAGCTATTAAAACGGGTTTTTTCCTCAAACTTAACATCAAAAAGCTTCTCCGCCAATAAGAACATCCCCTCTAATACCCGTGGCAAAGGAAAGTAAGCGCGCAGTTTCTCAGCATCGGTACTGAATTTCTTTTGTTTGAGCTTTTCGCTATAGTAAGTCACATCCCAAGGATGGCACTCTTTCTTATGCTTAAGTGCATAACTGATTAGTTCATCCGCCTCTTTGCGAGCCATCGGCAAGGACTTATTCATCAAGTCAAGCAAGAATTTACGCACTTTAGCGGGGGATTTCACCATATTATCCGCCATCAGCATATCCGCTGGAGTGGCATAACCCAACATTTGTGATGTCTTGTGGCGCAATATTAATATCTGCTGAATTATAGGGTTATTATCATAAGTAGCAAAATCTTCCATTGTGGCAGAAGCGCGGGCTGCGAATGCCCTATACACTTCTTCGCGCAGCTGTTCATCATCCGCATAAGTCATAACAGCATGATAAATCGGCATATCCAAGCCAATCAACCAACCGCTCTTTTTTATTGCTTTAGCGTCACTGCGCAATTTGGCTACAACTGCAGCTGGTAAGCCGCTGAGACGTTTATCGTCATTAATGTGCAACTTCCATTCATCATTAGAATCCAGTACATTTTCACTAAACTTTGTGGTTAAACGGGCTGCTTCAGCTACAAGTTCAGCAAATTTCTTTCTTTTTGCTGGCGGCAAGTCAATTCCCGAAAGGCGGCATGTTAATAAATAATTGTCTAAATCCTTTTGCTGCTCCTCATCCAAATCGCCAGTGCTACGCAACCTTTTCATCAGCAGATATAAGTCGCGATTTTGATTCTGGGCGGTGGTATAAGCCCAAACCTTAGGCAAGGATTTATTAAAGGCGGCGCGTAGTTCTGTGTTATCACGCACAGATTTCAGATGGGATGCCACTGAGAATAAATCCTCAAATAACTCTTCATCCCAATCATCCAGCAGCTGGGCAGTATTATCCCAATTGATGCTAAATTTCTTATCTTTGCTCTTCTTCAACAGAGATTCAAGCCGTTTGGTATTGAGTTTTATGAGACGAGTGACTGATTTATCCAGTTGTTTAGGATTGAGTGCGGTAAAGTTAGTAAGTTCTGTCATAGGATAATTATAAATAGCTATGTGAATGTAGGCAGGTGGGAATTAAAAAAAAATGCTTGACAATGCCCTACTCTCGCATGGGAAATCCATACTACCATCGGCGAAGGACAGTTTCACTGCTGAGTTCGGAATGGGTCAGGTGGTTCCGGTCCTCTATTGTTGTCAAGCAGTGTTATTATTACTCTAAAACAATAAAAAAACAACATTAATATAAAAAAACTTACTAAATTAATAAAAAAATTGCAAATAACAGTAATTAATTTATTGGAAGGTCTATTTTTATGTATGATGTCTAAATTCTTGGAATGATGGTCTGTAGGGGCGGAGCTGCGCTCCGCCCGCAATTATTTTCATCTTCACAATAAACTCATGCTATAATTATCCCTCTTATGAAGTTCCATATTAAGACCCAAGGTTGCCAGATGAATGTCTATGATTCAGAGAAAATCGCCGACATTCTAACGGATATGTGCAAAATGAACAGCACTGATAAACCCGAAGATGCAAACCTATTAATTCTGAATACCTGTTCTATTCGCGAGAAGGCACAGGCAAAAGTATTTGACCAATTGGGGCGTTGGAGAAGGATGAAGGTAGCCGACCCTTCTGTGGTTATAGCTGTTGGTGGTTGTGTTGCCTCCCAAGAGGGAGCGGCAATAGCCAGACGCGCTCCTTATGTGGATGTTATCTTTGGTCCGCAAACTCTGCATCGCCTGCCTAATATGCTACAGCAGCTCAATGGCGAGAACGGGAAAAGAAAAGTGGGACTAAAAAATAAGGCAGTTGTTGATACTTCTTTTCCCGAAATAGAAAAATTTGACAAACTGGCGCTACCAAAAGCGCGTTCTTCCTCGGCTTTGGTTTCCATTATGGAAGGATGTAGTAAATACTGCTCGTTTTGTGTGGTGCCTTATACTCGTGGCGAAGAGGTGAATAGACCTTGCCATCAAATAATAGAAGAAGTAAAACGACTTGCCGACCAGGGAGTGAAAGAAATAATACTGCTCGGGCAGAATGTAAATGCCTATCGCGCTGGCGAAGTTGATTTTGCTCAGCTACTATATATAGTGGCTGATATTAAGGGGATTGAAAGAATAAGATTTACCAGCCCTCACCCGATAGAATTCAATGATGCGCAGATAAATGCCTTTGGTGACTTGCCGCAATTGGCAGACCAGATGCACCTACCATTACAAAGCGGCTCCGACCGCATCCTTGCCTTGATGAAGCGTGGCCACACTGCATTGGAATATAAAGAAAAGGTATATAAGCTACGTAAGCTACGCCCTGATATATCTATATCATCAGATTTTATAGTCGGGTTTCCTGGCGAAACCGAGGCGGAACATCAGGCAACAATTAAATTGGTGAATGATATTGGCTATGATAGGTCTTTTAGTTTTTCCTATAGTCCGCGCCCTGGTACACCAGCAGCATACTTAAAGGACAACACAACGGCACAGGAAAAACTGGCAAGATTGCATGAATTACAAGAATTGCTTAACCAACAAGCGCAAAGCATCAGTAAATCAATGATTGGGACAAACCAACGCGTATTGATTGTTGATTATTCGCGTAAGGATCCAGGGATGCTGCAAGGACGGACCGAGAATAATCGTTTGGTTAACTTTGCCTGCTCGGATGCTTCATTAATTGGCGAGTTTATAGATGTGGAGATAGTAGAAGCATTGACAAACTCATTGCGCGGGGTTGTAGCACAAGCATCAAACACTGAGTATGCAGCGCCTAATGAACAACGCACTAATGAGCACTCCACTAATGAACAACAATATGCCTAATACAGGAAGCATTTTCGTAATATCAGCTCCTTCAGGTGGAGGTAAAACCAGTTTGGTGGATGCGCTGCTTAAAAAACTGAGCAATCTCAAACTTTCTATATCCTATACTACTCGTCAAAAGCGTTCCAACGAAGAACATACAAAGAACTATTACTTTGTTAGCGAGGAGGAGTTTGAAGCAATGAAGCAACGCAATGAGTTTTTAGAATATGCCACAGTGTTTGGCAATAGTTATGGGACTGCGCGCCAAACTGTTACTGAAACTATACAACAGGGGGATGATGTAGTATTAGAAATTGATTGGCAAGGAGCAAAACAAATTAAGGATAATTTTCCGCAAGCCAAAATGATATTCTTGTTACCGCCAAGTATTGAGACATTGAAGGAGCGTCTGCATAAAAGAGGTTCCGATGACCATGTTACTATTCAAAAACGGCTGCAGCAAGCCGAACAAGAAATATCTAAATACGGACTATTTGACTATTTGGTGGTAAATGATAATTTTGATGAGGCATTACAACAGCTCATTAGCATCATCACTGCCTGCGGCCTCACCCGTGAGAGAAGAGAAGTCCCCCTGGCTCAATTAATTAAAGATTTAACTGAAAAATAGATATGAAACAACAAATAAATAAAAGCACTAAATCTACTAAACCCATTAAGTCCGCTAAACCAATTAAGCCCACTAAACCAATTAAGCCCACTAAGTTGAAAGCAACCCCCAGGTCAAAGCTGGTTCGTTTAACCAAACGCGGCAGTTATGACAGAAAAACCATCTATGACATTATTGATGGCATGGTTATGTGTAGTGTTGCCTACAACATTAAAGGTGAACCCTATTGCACCCCTACTCTGCATTGGCGTGAAGGTGATTATATCTATTGGCACGGCTCCTCAATTAGTAGGTTTCTTAAGCAGGTGACCGGGGAAAGTGCCTGCATTACGATAACACACTTTGATGGGTTGGTATTGGCTAGGTCGGCATTTCATCATTCTGCTAACTATAGGTCGGTTATGTTGTTTGGCAAAGCGCAGTTAGTTGCAGAGGATGAAAAAGTGATGAGATTAAAGAACTTTATGGAAGGGATATTACCAGGTCGTTGGGATACTCTAAGACCAGTTACACGCAAAGAACTAAATGCAACAATTATTTTGAAAATGAAGTTAGATGAGGGCTGCGCTAAGGTTCGTGCAGGAGATCCAGGTGATAATAAGAGTGATTACAAGTTGCCTATCTGGGCTGGAGTTATCCCAAGCAAACAGAAGTTTGCTAAGCCAGAGGCAGATCCGCTCAATCTTAAGGGTGTGGTGTTGCCGGCAGACGTTAAAAAATTCCGTCTAAAAAATTAACTTCAGGTAAGATAAAATAATCTAATGAAATATCAACGCGAGAATATCAAGGCACCCAACGATTGTAATAAGGTACTTATGCATTCTTGTTGCGCTCCGTGCTCGGCAGAAGTTATTGAAGCGATTGTATCCTCCGGCATCTCGCTGAAAGTATTCTTTTATAATCCGAATATTCATCCAATTGATGAATATAAAATCCGCAAACAAGAGAATATCCGTTTTTGTGAGGATAAGAATATACCCTTTGTAGATGCGGATTATGATACAGATAACTGGTTTGAGCGCATAGAGGGTTATGAAAATGAACCAGAAAGAGGCAAAAGATGCACTATATGTTTTGATATGCGTTTTGAACGCACGGCTCTTTATGCTTATGAGAATGATTATCCGGTAATAACCAGTTCTCTCGGCATCTCCCGTTGGAAGAATATGGAGCAAATAAATGATTGCGGCATCAGGGCGGCATCTCGCTATCCAGACATCAATTACTGGACTTATAACTGGCGTAAGCAAGGCGGCTCAAGCCGTATGATTGAGATTTCTAAGCAGGAGCAATTTTACCAACAGGAATACTGCGGTTGTGTATATAGTTTGCGCGATACCAATAGATGGCGCACCAAGAATGGTAGAGATAAGATTAAACGGGGCGTGCAGTATTACGGAACTGAACTAATCAAAGCCAAATCCCTGGATTAAATAGGAGCGATGTACTTATGGGGATATTTGAATACTTGGAATGATGGTCTGTAGGGGCGGAGCTGCGCTCCGCCCGCAAAATGTATAACTCTTGCGGTGATCTACCGCCCTACTCGCGATGCACATCTGGGTATGGTGTTTGAATTCTTGGAATGATGGTCTGTAGGGGCGGAGCTGCGCTCCGCCCGCAAAATGCACAACTCTTGCGATGACCTACCGCCATGCTCGCGATGCACATCTGGGTATGGTGTTTGAATACTTGCGATAATGGTCTGTAGGGGCGGAGCTGCGCTCCGCCCGCAAGATGCATAACTCTTGCGATAACACCATCGCCATGCTCGCATCACACTTCCTACTTGATGTGAATAATATATAAATAGTAAAAAAAAGTTAAAAACTTGACTTCTTTATATGAATCGCAAGAAAAAGATGTAAAATATTGCATTATGCAAACTAAACTCGGTAACTTACAAAATCAACCAGCTGGCTTCAAGGCATTTATTCCAGCAACATTTCCTCCTGTTAATGGATTCAACTTCTCTAATGACTTAATATATAAAGCAGACAAAGCAGGATTATTAATGGGTAAATTAGATGGCAGATCTTTACATTTGTCAAATATGGACTTCCTTATATCTATGTATATACGCAAAGATGCCACATCTTCTAGCCAGATAGAGGGGACACGTGCAACTATGATTGACGCAATTCTTGCAGCAGCGCCAACGCTAACCTCTGGTAGCTTTCCAGCTGATGTTGATGACATTTTGCACTATATTGACGCCGTAAATTATGGAATAAAAGAGTTAAGTAGAGTACCATTAAGCGTTAGGTTAATTAGAGAAATCCATTATAAATTAATGGCGGGAGACCCAGGGGGAGCACGCGCCAGCCACTTTGTCGATCCAGGTAACTTTAGAGCATCACAAAACTGGATAGGTGGTGATTCAATAATGAATGCCTCTTTTGTTCCCCCTCCAGTTCCTGATATGCTAAATTCAATGTCAGATTTAGAAAAATTTTTCCATAGTAAAGATTATGTCCTTCCACTTATTAAGGCAGGGTTGATCCATGCTCAGTTTGAAACAATCCATCCTTTTTTGGATGGCAATGGGCGAGTTGGCAGGATTATTATTTCTTTGTTTCTACAGCAAGAAAAATTACTGGAAAGCCCACTGTTATTTCTATCCTCATATTTTCAAAAGCACCAAAGCACTTATTATGAAAAACTAAATAATTACTGCGATGATGGTGTTGAAGGATGGTTAGATTTTTTCCTTGATGGCGTAATTATTACTGCTGAAGAAGCAATAATAACTGTTGAAAAAACAGAGTTGTTAAAGCAAGAATTAGAAGAAACAATCCAATCATTAGGGAAAGCAAGCGCTAACAAGATAACAGCAATAATGCCGCGTTTGTATGAGAAGCCGATTGTAAATATAGGAATAATCCAACAATGGACTGGGCTCACCCGTCAAGGAACAGAGGATTTTGTTCAACGTCTTATTAAGTTGAAAATATTACAACAACTGGATGAAACTAAGGTGTATGGCAGGTCTTTTGTGTACTCTAAGTATTTGAATATATTTCGTTAATCGCGAGCATGGCGATAATTCATCGCAAGAGTTATGCATCTTGCGGGCGGAGCGCAGCTCCGCCCCTACAGACCATCGTCGTTAATTCATGCACCATACCAGACCAATATTGCAAGAATTTATGCATCACACATTAAAACAGACCATCATTCCAAGAATTTAGATGCCGCACATATATATTAATCGCGAGCATGGCGATGGTTTGTTGCAAGAGTTGTACATCATGCGGGCGGAGCGCAGCTCCGCCCCTACAGACCATTATTCCAAGAATTCAAACGCCATACCCAGATGTGCATTGCGAGCATGGCGATAGAGCATCGCGAGAGTTGTACATTTTGCGGGCGGAGCGCAGCTCCGCCCCTACAGACCTGCGTCGTTAATTCATGCACCATACCAGACCAATATTGCAAGAATTTATGCATCACACCCAGATGTGCGTCGCGAGCATAGCGATAGTTTGTCGCAAGAGTTATGCATTTTGCGGGCGAAGCATGGCTTCGCCCCTACAGACCATCATTCCAAGAATTTAGACGTCATACCAGACCAGTATTGCAATAATTTATGCATCACACATTAAAACAGACCATCGTCGCAAGTATTCAGACATTGTTAAAATAATTACACGAATTAATTAAATGGGGGGTTAATCTATTTTTATGTATAATGATTATTATTATTAATTAACAAAGAGTAATCTATTTATGAATAATGAAATACAAACCGTCACTCAGGCAGAACTAAACAGTATTGCCCACGAAACGGCTTATAACGAAAACCTTGCCCCGAGTGACCCATCTGAGAGAACTTGGAACAAATGGCATTTTACCGCCCTGTGGGTGGGAATGTCTATATGTGTTCCAACCTATACTCTTGGCGGTGTCTTAGTCGCATTTTTTGGACTATCCGCTGGCGAGGCATTGTTTGCCATACTCTTGGCAAACGTAATAATTTTGGTGCCCCTCATCCTTAATGGTAGAGCAGGCGCGAAATACGGAATACCCTTTCCAATATTACTACGCTCATCTTTTGGTGTAGTCGGCTCAAACATTCCAGCAATTTTGCGAGGACTTATTGCTTGCGGCTGGTTTGGTATTCAGTGCTTATTTGGTGGACTTGCAGTAGATATCCTATTTGACAAATTGATTCCATTTTGGGAAGCATTAGGTGGACTTGGATATTTTGTTAGTTTCTTCATTTTTATGACTGCAAATGCTTACGTAGTTATACGTGGCTTTGAATCCATAAAAATATTAGAGACCGTAGCTGCGCCTCTGTTGCTCATAGTTGGAATTGCCCTCCTCTTCTGGGGTTGGGGTAAAGCTGACATGGCGGCAGTTTTCGCTCAAGCTCCAAATCGTCCAGAAGGCGCTTCAGTTGTGCCTTTCTTCTTAGGCGGCTTAACTGCAATGGTTGGCTTTTGGGCAACCTTAGCGCTTAATATTCCGGACTTTACCAGATATTCCAAATCGCAAAACGACCATACTATAGGACAAATGTTGGGCTTGCCCGTAACAATGTTCTTGTTCTCAGCTCTTGGAGTTGTGATGACTTCGGCTTCTTTAAGCATATTTGGCGAAACAATATCTGACCCTGTTACTATGATTGGCAAGATTGATAGCACCTTCTGGGTGATTATTGCGATGATTATTATAATTTTAGCAACTATCTCAACCAATACTGCAGCCAACATGGTTGCCCCCACCAATGACTTCCAAAACATAGCACCCAAAATTATCAATATGAGACGTGGCGTTATGCTTACAGCTCTTGTGGGAACTATTTTGGTAATCTGGGAAGTATTAAGAAGCAGTGGTTTGGTAGTATCAGAAGTAAGCTTAGAGTCCTTATATTCAAACTGGCTATTAACTTATTCCAGTTTGCTTGGTCCTGTGGCTGGCGTAATGATAGCCGACTTCTACTTAGTGCGTAAGCAAAATTTAGACGTTATTGAACTCTACAAAACATCTGGCGCGTATGGCAAGTACAACTGGGCTGGCATTCTTGCCTTCTTAGTTCCTGCTGTGCTGGCTTTAGTAGCATTTCGCGCTGGTTCAGAAAGTGGACTATTCTGGCTATATAACTATGGCTGGTTTACTGGAGCAACCCTTGGGTTTATCCTTTATTTAGTGTTGAGTCCTATTTTGGGAACCAACAAACAATAAATAACAAATAATTACAAATTAATTAATAGCTATGAGCAGAAAAGTAATCAGTGGATTAATTCAATGCCGTAACCCTATTAATGACGAGAGCAAGCCCGTTGCAGAAATACAACGGGCTGCTTTTGATCATCACATACCTTTCATAGAAGACGCTGGTAAAAAAGGCGTTCAGATTCTCTGCTTGCAGGAAATATTCAACGGACCCTATTTTTGCCCTTCGCAAGATGCCCGTTGGTATGATGCAGCGGAACCAGTGCCTGGACCCACGGTTGAAGCACTTATTCCTTATGCAAAGAAATATGAAATGGTTATGGTTATACCGGTTTATGAGAAAGAGCAACAAGGTGTTTATTACAACACCGCAGCTGTGGTTGACGCAGATGGCACTTATCTCGGCAAATATCGTAAAAAGCATATACCTCACACAAGTGGTTTTTGGGAAAAATATTTCTTTAAGCCAGGTGATGCAAGCTATCCTGTTTTCCAAACAAGATACGCAAAGATTGGTGTGTATATATGTTACGACCGTCACTTCCCCGAAGGCGCAAGAATCTTAGGATTAAATGGCGCTGAAATTGTTTATAACCCTTCCGCCACCGTAGCCGGCTTGTCCGAATACTTGTGGAAATTGGAACAGCCCGCCCATGCGGTAGCCAACGGCTATTTTATGGGATGCATAAATAGGGTTGGCAAAGAGGAACCATGGAATATAGGCGAATTTTACGGCAGCAGTTATCATGTTGACCCGCGTGGCAATATTATTGACATGGCGGCGCGTGATAAAGATGCCTTGGTTATATCTGAGCTTGACTTGGATATGATTGAAGAAGTTCGCAAGGTGTGGCAGTTTTACCGTGACCGCAGGCCTGAAACCTACGATAAGATGAGCGAAATATAATCACACAAATTACAAAAATGTAATAAAATGTAGTAACAACATAGAGGAGTAGATGAAATGTCACAAGACGACTTACACAATACCTTACATAAGACGCGACACCCTTTACTAAGTAAAGAGAACGCAATAACCGAAGCTAATCGCTGCATCAACTGTTATGATGCCCCATGTATTCATGCTTGTCCTACAAGTATAAATATCCCCCAATTTATCTCCCGCATTGCCAACGATGACCTTGATGGCTCTGCCCAATCCATTCTTGCTTCTAACATTCTTGGCTATTCATGCGCCACAGTATGTCCAGTGGAAGTGCTATGCGAGGGCGCATGTGTTTATAACAACCAAGAAGACCCGCCCATCCGCATTGGCGACTTGCAAAAATATGGCTTGGATGATTTTTACAAGAAAGATGCGAAACAACAGGTGGCTTCCTTGCTGTCATCAAAAAATGGTGGCGATAAACAAAATAATCCAGCACTAAGCACGCAAAATATTAAGGTTGCTGCTATAGGCGGCGGACCCGCTTCATTATCGTTTGCTGCGTATATCGCGCTGAATGGAGGCAACGCTGATATTTACGAAAAAGATGAAGAAAGCGGCGGATTAAATACTTATGGCATAGCCCCTTACAAGTTATCTTATGAAGAGAGTATGTCTGAAGTTGAGTTCATAAAAAACTTAGGCGTTACAATAAAAAATGGAATGGATGTCGGCAAGAATACCCAGGGGGGAAAAGATATTAGCGCCGCAGATTTATTACAAGATTACGATGCGGTTTTTATTGGCAGCGGACTAGGAGCTGACAGCTTTGCCCTAAAGGCAGATGGTATAGGCAAGGTATATGGCGCCCTACCCCTGATAGCCGAACTCAAACAGAAAAACTTTGCCACAATATCAGGAGTTCGCAGCGCAATAGTTGTGGGCGGCGGCAACACCGCTTTGGATATAGCCCAAGAACTGGCATTGTGTGGAGTTACCAAAGTGATAATGGCATATAGACGCGGCACAGACGTGATGAGCGGCTATGCCCATGAGCTGAAATATGCTAAGTCATTAGGCGTTGAGTTTTTACCTCATCACAAACCAGTTGCGCTTCAAGGCAGCAGCAAAGGCGACTTTGCTTCCATAAGCTTTGAAACACCAGACGGCAGCAAAGAAATCAACGGTGATTTGTTAGTGTTTGCCACTGGGCAACAAAAACATCCTCTGCAGGAAATATTCCCAGCCCTAAAATTAAACGATAACGGCACTGTGGCAGTTAATCACAAGATGCAAACCAACGTGGATAAACTATACGCTGGTGGCGATTGTGTTAACGGCGGCAAGGAAGTAGTGAACGCAGTTGCCGAAGGAAGGCAGGCAGCGTATCACACATTATTAACCAACAACAAGGAGATCTATTATGGCAGATTTAGCAATTAATCTCAAGGGGATAAAATCACCCAATCCTTTTTGGATTGCTTCGGGTCCCGCCTCCAACACCAAACATCAGGCAATCAATGCTTTTGAGGCCGGCTGGGGAGGCGTGGTATGGAAAACCATCGGCAATCCAATTAGAAATGTCAATAGCTTATACGGAGCAATAAATAGTGGCAACCAAAAGATGGTCGGGCTGAATAATCTGGAACTTATTTCAGACCGCGGAGTCAGCGAGAACCTGCGTGAAATCAAAGAAGTGAAGAAGCTATTCCCCAACAATGCGATTATTGCCTCACTTATGGTGGAAACCCGTGAAGAATGGCAGACAATTGTCAAAAGATGCGAGGACGCTGGAGCTGACGGACTGGAACTAAACTTTGGCTGTCCGCATGGAATGTGCGAACGAGGAATGGGTTCTGCTGTTGGGCAAGAGCCCAAAGTGCTGGCAGAACTGCTGGAATGGGTGACGGATTGCGCCAACATCCCTGTGCTTGCCAAACTAACCCCCAATATTACCGACATCAACGAGCCAGGAATGGCGGCGCAAAAAGGTAACGCCGATGGAGTGTCTCTGATTAACACCATAAAAAGCATCGTTGGAGTTGATTTGGATGATTTTATCCCCTTACCTAAAGGACGGGATGCATCCAGCAATGGCGGTTTCTGCGGACCTGCAGTCAAGCCAATTGCTATGCACATGGTGGGCTCACTGGCGAAAAATCCTAAATTCAATTTAGAGATTTCAGGGATAGGCGGAGTGTCTAACTGGAGGGATGCTGCAGAGTTTATCTCTTTGGGCTGCACTTCGGTGCAGGTGTGTACCGCAGCCATGCACTACGGCTATCGCATTGTGGAAGATATGAAAATTGGACTAAACAACTATCTTAATAGTAAAGGTTTTGCCTCGGTTAATGAGCTGCGTGGCAAGGCAATTTCTCATTATCGTGATTGGGGCGACCTTGACATCAATTATAAATCCATCGCAAAAATAAACCATGATAAATGCATCGGCTGTCAGCTTTGCTATATTGCTTGTGAGGATGGCTCGCATCAGGCGATATCTATTAGCAATACTGCAAATGGTGGCAATGGTGATAGGGTTCCGCAAATCATAGCAGATGCCTGCATAGGATGCAACCTCTGTTCATTAGTTTGCCCAGTTGATGAGTGCATAACTATGGAAGATAGGAATCCACAGAGCGAGTTTGATTCTTGGAATAAGATGATTGCCGAGAAACGTTATAACCCCACAGACACTGTTATTCCCAGAAACTAATTCCAGTGTCTAAAACTTACGATTAACTACGATTAACTAAATACATTATTATGTCTATATTAATTAAAGGAGGCGTCCTTGTAAACGTCAGCGACAGCAATAAACAAGACCTGTTAATAGAAAACGGCAAAATCACCAAAGTTGCCACAGACATCCCCTCCTCTGCAGCCAAGCAGGTTGTTGAAGCAGACGGATGTTATGTCATGCCTGGAGGTATTGACCCCCACACCCACATGCAACTGCCCTTTATGGGAACTGTTGCGTCAGACGACTTTTTTACTGGCACCCGCGCCGCATTAGCAGGCGGCACTACAATGCTTGTTGATTTTGTGATACCCAACCCCCAACAATCCATGCTGGAGGCGCTCAAGCAATGGCAATCCTGGGCGGAAAAAGCATGTATGGACTACAGCTTTCATATAGCAGTTACCTGGTGGGGCGACAAGACCGCAGAGGAAATGGAAGCCATAGTGAAAACTCACGGCATCAATAGCTTCAAGCACTTTATGGCATACAAAAACGCCATCATGGTGGATGATGAAATTATGATGAACAGCTTCATCAAGGCGCGCGAACTGGGAGCAATCTGCACCATCCATGCCGAGAATGGAGAACTCGTAGCCCGTAAGCAGCAGCAATTATTGAAAGATGGCATAACAGGACCTGAGGGACACCCCCTCTCCCGCCCGCCAGAAGTTGAAGGTGAGGCGGCGCATCGCGCTATCGTTATAGCCGACCAAGTGGGAGTGCCGGTGTATATCGTGCACACCTCATGCAAGCCAGCACTTGACGCCATCAGCAAAGCCAGACGCAATGGCATGACCGTTATTGGTGAGGCGTTGATAGGGCATCTGCTGGTGAACGATGAAGTATATCGGAACAAGGACTGGGATTATGCCGCAGCCCATGTTATGAGCCCGCCCTTTCGCGCCCCAGAGCACCAAAAGGCGCTGTGGAACGCCATCAACAACGGAGATATTTCTGTAATTGGCACCGACCATTGCGTGTTCAAGCGTGAGCAAAAGGCAATGGGCAAAGGCGACTTTACCAAGATACCTAATGGCACCAACGGACTGCAAGACCGCATGCACCTGCTATGGCACTATGGAGTAAATAGCGGACGAATAACCATGAATAAATTTGTGGAGCTAACCTCCACCAATGCCGCCCGTATATTCAACATGTATCCGCAAAAGGGTTCGTTGAAGGTGGGCGCTGATGCGGATGTGGTGGTATGGGACCCCAAAGCCAAACGCACTATATCGGCAAAAGAGCATCTACAAAATGTGGACTTTAATGTGTTTGAAGGCACCACAGTGCAAGGAATAAACCGAGTTACCATATCCAACGGCAATGTTGTTTATGAGGACGGCAAATCCAAAGCACAGGAAGGCGCTGGCAGATTTATCAAACGCAAACCCTTTGCCCCAATATTTGATAACCTGCGTCAAAGAGTGGAAGTGACTCAACCCAAAGCAGTCGCCCGTAAATAGGCGTCTGCTGGAGGCATCTGACACATCCACCAAGCAAACATATTACTAATACAACGATATAACATAGCTAACTTATTATTACCCCACTATGAGCACTAATACCAAATCACAAGAAATAACCAAACGACACAGAAAGCATCTGTGGAACAGCCATATCCTATATTACAAAGAACCAATTGCCCTGGAAAAAGGCGATGGTTGCTATGTATATGATGTGGATGACAATAAATACCTTGACTTCTTTGGCGGCATTCTAACCACCAGCATAGGACATAACCATCCTACTATGGTGAAGAAAATCAGCGAACAGGTGGAAAAGATTATTCATACATCCACCCTCTACCCCCACGAGAATTTGGTGCAGATTGCCGAAAAGATGGCGCAAATCACCCCCGGCAACTTGGAGACATCCTACTTTACTAATAGTGGCAGCGAGGCAAACGAGCTGGCAGTGCTTGCCGCCCGAGTGCATACTGGCAACTTGGACGTTATAGTGCTACGCCATTCCTATCACGGCGGCACTACGGTTACCAAAAGCATGACCTCGCAATCAACTTGGCGCTTTGACCAATCTGTGGTTGCGGGCTTCAAACAAACCCTCAACGGCTATTGCTACCGCTGCCCGTTTGGACTAAAGCCCGATAGCTGCGATACTGCATGCGCTCAGGACTTAGAAAATGTCATTCAGACCGCAACCTCCGGCAAAGTGGCAGGCATAATCTTTGAACCCATTCAAGGAGTGGGCGGGTTTATCACCCCTCCTCCCAACTTTCTAAAAATAATCAGCGAAATCACCCGTCAATATGGCGGAGTGGTAATTGCCGATGAGGTGCAAGGTGGCTTTGGACGCACTGGCAAGCATCAATTTAGCGTGAGCCACTGGGATGTTGAACCAGATATTATGACTATGGCAAAAGGCGTGGCAAACGGCTTTCCTATGGGCAATGTTATCGCCACAGACAAAGTGGCATCGGCTATGGATAATGAAGGGCTGATAATCAATACCTTTGGCGGTAACCCCGTCTCATCTGTGGCGGCGCTGGCTACCATTGAGGTTTTGGAAAAAGAAGCAGACCCACAGCACTGCCACGAAATGGGCGAGCTGCTGATGGGCGGACTGAATAAACTCGCAGAAAAATATTCACTGATAGGTGAAGTGCGCGGCAAAGGACTTATGGTTGGAGTGGAACTGGTAAAAGACCGCCAAAGCAAAGAACCCGCCGCCGATAAAGTAAACGAAATGTTTGAAGAAACCAAGAAACTGGGAATGCTAATCGGCAAAGGAGGAATGTACGGCAATGTTATCCGCATCGCCCCGCCCCTAACCGTCAATGAAACCCAAATAGGCGAAGCACTGGACAAACTGGAAAAAGCATTTGCCGCTGTTGCTTGATAACGATGGTTGCCGCTGAAACTTACGCATAATGGTCTGGTATGGTCTCTAAATTCTTGGAATGATGGTCTGTAGGGGCGGAGCTGCGCTCCGCCCGCAATCAGCATGATACTTGCAATAAACTATCGGTATGCTCGCAACGCACTTATGCATGATGGCGGAGCCCCCTGGCTCCGCCCGCAATATTTGATACATTTACAACAATGAAATCCTCGGAAAAAAACAGCTACATAAATGCGTACTTAGTAATCGTTGCAGTTCTAAACTCAATATTTGTACTACTTCTATTATTCCCTGCAGGACCAATCCTTATAGAATTATTAAGCTTAGGACCGTTCTTCCTTACAATGTTATTTGTCGCTTTTATAATATCACTAATATTAGCTATTCCAATATGGTTTTTATGGTTGATAGCTTCAGAAGTAGACCCAGCATCAGCAAAAAATAGAAACAAGAATGGAGCAAAGAATGGAGCAAAGAAAAAACCTAATAGACAACCAAATAATGAATAGAAAAAAAGGAATGAAAACTCTATTTAAAAAACTTAATTATGTACTTAAAAACCGTTGCCATTTTAACTATCCTATTAATCGTTATATCTCTAATATTTCCAGAAGCATTGCCCCCAGATATGGGCATATTCCAAATTTCCATTGAATCTGCTATAGTAGCAATTATATTAGCAGCCGAGGTATGGCTTGTATGGCGAATATTAAGAGGATTAATGGGATTAATAGGATTGAAAAGAAAGAAAAAGAAGATTAATAATACGCGAGCATCAAAAGATTGACTGAAGTATAAAAATAGATTCCATATAATAAAATTATGGAAAATTTAATTTTTAAAATCACCGGTGGTAAATCAGGAGAATCCTCCTGGGGCTTTCATATTGAAGCAAAAGATGCTCAAATCATCGCAAAAAGTTCCAATCAATGGAGTAAGGAGGATGTTAGTGACATAATAAAAGAAATTATATATCAGGCTAATATGCAATCAAAAGATTCATCTATTCATAAAACTCTAGAGATTGATTGTGAAACTAATGTTTTGATACTCAATAAAAAGGAAATTGCTAAGTTTGAAATCGGAGAGCATATAAAGTTATCAGAGGCTTTCATAGAGTTTTTATGTGTCGCAAAAATAGGTTATCAAAACCCTAACGATGACCCTGTGAAAATAGAAAAAGAGGCAGAGCATACTACAGAGGCAAAGCAAATTGGATCATAATCAAGAACAAGTTTTCAAGGACTTGAAAGAAATTGGTATCGGAGCTAATGAGTATCATGTTAAAGATGATTTACCAAATATTGCATCTCACGTCATAATAATACCAAACTATAAGTTGGATTATCGTCCGTACGCAAGAGCATCAGGCGCAGCTATCGCTTTAAATTTAGGAAGTAATCAATTACTCAATAAATGTTGGTTACCAGTAAACAAATTAGATACTATTAATTATAAAGGAGTGAAATATTTGCCTATAAATGATAATGCATACCAAATAGAGCAAATAATATTTAACGGAGCAACTTATTACCCATACTCAATAGTCATGAGTTATTATATTGTAGGTAATCCTGACGCATTAAAAGAACTTTTGTGTATACTTAGAGAATATCATCTTGGTGCTGTTTATAAAAATGTTGGATAAATGCCAAGTTTTTTAGATAGCACAGCAGCAGCTATAGATGCAGAAGTACTTGACAAAATAAAGGAGAAAACATTTTGTATAGTAGGATGTGGAGGTGTTGGTAGTTTATTTGCTGAGATATTAGTAAGAACTGGCGCACAAAACATACATTTAGTAGACGCCGATAAAGTAGAAGAAAGGAACCTTAATAAATCATTTCAACGTAAAGATGTGGGGAAAGAGAAGGTAGTTGCTTTATCTGATTACTTAAAGGACATTAACGAAGAGGCGCGCATTAAATATAATATATGGCGTTTAAGAAAAAAAATTCCTACTGTAGATGGTAAAAACCAAAATCAAGAAGTCAGAGATATTATTTATAACGCTGATATCACCTGCATTGCTTGCGATGACTTTGATGCAAGAGTTGAATGCTATAAATTATGCAGGGATGGCAAAAAAGATTGGTTATCTATTGGGCTTACTATAGATAAAGAAAAAAACTCTGCAACTTATGAATGTTTGTGGAAAGACGCGTATAAAGAAGAAAACCGTCCAATAATAAAGGGGTATGGTAGAGACAATGGCTCATACTGCTCCATAGTAATGGAAGCTAGCGCCGTTGGTTTCAATTTAATGCTTCATCATCTTCAACTTAATAGCCCTGATAAAACTTCTTCCGTAAAACGAAAATACAAGAACTTTATCAAAGAGTGATGAGGTGATTCTATTGGATGATTCTTTCTCTATGAACTTCCAAGAATGATATACTCTTCTTTCTTTTTGCATATTACAAGTATCTTCAATAACACCTTTTTTTACAATTGTAAAATGATTATCCAGTAAAAGGATAAAGGTTTCATTGTTACGCGCTATAAAATCTTTAATCTTTGCCCTCTTTTCTTCTTTATAACGGAAGGAATCTCGTATCTTTAGCACTCGTAACGCTATGTTAAATTCCCGGTTAGATACGCCTCCGTATGGCCATAGCCGACTAGAATGCTTAAATGCATAAGTTACATCTTCATGCTTCAATTTAGGGCATACACCAACAAGAGCGTTTGGACCGCAACCATGCATACCATAAAAATGTATTTTGTGAACCCCAACTTTTATATCCTCTATTGAAGCATTCATAATATTAATTCTACCATAAAACATTTTACACGTTTGTTGCTTAAAGGAGATCCATCAGATCCACATACGCATTATCCCTATCAAGCAGCTCTCTAATTAATGTAGATGTGTGTGCCTTAGTAATACCTTTTTGCTTAGAAGTCGCCCTAATAGCTTCCTTCCACGGCTTATAGTTTCCTTCTTGTATAATCCTACTTCCAATAGGATCACTATCTATCCCCTTACCTAAAAGAGCAAAGTCTATAATCTTAAGAGTGTCTTGCGGCGCAGCTTTAGCAAGCTCAACTATTACTTCATCAATAATCTTACCTGATAATGTACCATCTGTTTTTTCAATAGTTTTCATTAATTGCTTGGCAACTATCTCTTTATCAAATAACTCTCCATCAAGGGGTATCCAATATCCAAACTCGGCAAGTACCTTTGGATTATTACAATGCTGAATTACCCAATCCCATAAATTAATTAGCTGCTGCTTAAATAAGGGATCTTTTTTTATAGAATTATATGCATCTTGGTTAGAATTACTTATAAAAACCCTGCCAATAAAATTAATAAAATGAGTTTGCTCCTTAACCTTATTTCCAGTCCAAAGTTGTTTAAATAATTTATGCTTAGTGTCAAATTGCTGTGGCTTATAGACAAATACTAATGCTAAGTGTCTAGCAATAGCCAATTGTGGGTCTTCATGGTGTTTTTGCTCTGGATAATCAGTCCCTGATAGTTTTAGCCCCCGCTGGTATAGCTCTTGTATCTCTGGGTTAAAGAATATATCCCATGCTGGACCACCAGAAAGAAAGCCCTCCCAAGCTGCCGTGTATAAAATATTTTTTGAATATTCCTTGCTAAATACTTGTGGAAGTAATTGCTTAGCCCATTTCTTATCCCATGTATAGACATAGTTAAAGTAATAGCCAAATAAAAACATAACCGCCCTGCTCTGTTCCTGTGTTAAAACATCCTCATATAATGTTTTAAAATCATCGGCTACCATTCTATGTTTATTGTTTATATTATTCCTAATATCTAAATCCATAAAATAAATAAACGCCATAAAAGTCCGTCCACGCACACTATTAATAGCTAAGCTAAATGGATCTGTTTGCACAAATTCTGGGGGTGGGTCTGGGTACCTAAGCAAAAAGTTTAATATTTTTAATATTTCACCCCGATATTCTAATACATCAATGCGCTCCCCCTCACCTGATTTCTTAGATAGCATTACTTCCAATAAAGTCGCTATCTCTAAATAGATAGATTTCCATTTAGTGATAAAAGTTATACCATTAACGCGGGATATCTCCTCATCCTCTTTAATTATCCCGTTTTCTGATGCATCTATTATATTAATGCATAATCCTAAAACATTGCCCCAATCAATATCTAACAAATCATGGGATCCTGCTTTTCTTTTTTCCTGTATGGTTTTAGATACCCCCTCAAGATACGAATCAGTATATAAAGCATCCATATTTTCGGGCTCAAAAAATCGCTCAGATTCGTTAATATAATTCTTTAATCTCTTAGAAATATCTTTCTTTAGTAAATGAGCTACACCTAATTTATCAATCACAGGGCTGTCATCAAAATGGTAAGGGTAGTTGTTGGTAAGGTTATCTGGTCTCCAATCGTTGCACAATTTATCCACTATTTCAACAATAGAAAGCTCTGCAAACTTCTCTTCTGTAATAGGGGCACTATGACCGGTGAACCTAGCAGTAGCTGGTTGTATCATAGGCGCCGGCTCATAATGCGGTTTAATACTCAATCCATATTCTTTCGCATATTCCATTTCATTAGGACTTAGTTGCTCGCTAATCATTGATAGTAACCGAGAACCTGAAAAAAGATAAATTTTCTCTTCATCAGGTTTATTCTTCGCTAAAGAAGTAAAATACTCTACCATTTGGTTAAAATACTCCCGCTGATACTTTTTAGATAAATGAGGGAAGCATTTATGCAATGCAGTTCCATATTCTGCCCCTCCCATAATATCATAATAATGATTAGCGGCAAACAAACGTGAAAAATATCCCTTCAATTTATTACTAAAAACCTTTGGAGACATACTAAGAAGGCATAGCCGCAGCCGCCACATAACGCGAGTATCTGGTAACCTTGGATTTTTAGTTTCATAATCACCAATATATTTTTTATAATACATACTGGCTTTTTCAGGATGCTTATTAATCAAACTTTCAAATAATAATTTAATTAAAACTACAAGTTTAACTTGCTCTTGCTCTGACCTCCAGGTTTCTATATTATCTAATTTAAGTGTGAAAAAATCAAACGTCTCAAACTCATAACTATGGTGATACTTGAATGTCCCTTTCTTAGAAGATTTATCTCTTATCTTGATAATATTAGCCATAGTATTTGTGGCTAAGTCAAGTGCTTGTTCTATTGCTTGCTCTTCTTCAATATCAGTCAATATCTTCCAAATATTATCCTCAGATAATCTGCGATAATAAAAAGGGAATGAAATAGAAGTAAAAATTTCCGTCTGTTGTTTGACCTCTTTTTTATCAACAACCATCATCAGATTAGTCGCTAAGGTTAGTAGGCATTTATATCTTTTTGCCTTTGCAAGGGTTTTCAACATCTGCCCATAATTAGGCATCATAAATGTATATCGCTTTTTATTTATGTATGATATCCATTTCTTAGCATATATATCATCCAATACCAATTCCAGTGAAGGCGCTGGCAACACAGATGTCATATCCAGTAAACAAGTAATGATATTAGTATTATGGATTCCATCTGGAATTTCTTTGATAATATTTCGTAAAATAGCAGCAACTTCTTCGGGAACAACTTCTACCATGCGCCGAAGATAACCAAGTTCTGCCAGCACAGAAAACTTATCTTCTTCATGCTGAGCCACTTTTATTATGGTATCAAGGAATCCATTATCCCAGAGCCAAACCAACCAATTTTCGTCCGCCTTCTGCGCATAAAAGAAGAGAAGAGATAGGCGATTCTTACTTATAAGTTCTCTAAACTCATCTAAGGTTATCTTCTTTTTTGTTTTTTGTTCTCTATTCATTGTTATCAGTTCTCTTTTTTGGTACTATATCTCCTATATCAGTATTTTCAATGTCAATAACTTCTTTGTCTCGTTGCCTAATTGCTTTCAGCATAATCTTTATAAACTCATCTAAAATCTTACGAAGTTCTTTCAAATTTGAACATGTTTGAGGAAAGTTATGATGTGCTCTCTTTGTAAATTTTTTATATAAATCTGTAATAACCTCCGAATAATAATGATAGTTTGGAAAGTCAGAATTAGATGGATCTTCAAGAAGTGTTTTCTTAAACTGTTTCTTATTTGGGACATCTGGGTTATTACCCATATCTAAGATCTCAACTTCTGAGTTATTATGCATACTTGATTTATGGATAGTATAATTAATATCTTTATCACTTTCAAAAGGATATAGTATTTCGCGTAAAGAATGTGCTGCCTGAGCAAGAATATCAGGGTTCTCTCCACATTCTCTCCTTATAGCAAAAATAGCTCCTTCTAACATACGGGATGCTTTTATACCTTTAACCTTAACACCATAGTGAGGATAGAAATTATCTAAAGCAATCATAAGTTCTATCTCGTCTTCACTTAGTGAAACCTTCTCTAATATAGTAGTATTATTGGATGGCAATTCATCTTTCATTTTTATAACTAATGTAAATTTACATTATTAATTTATTGCGACGCCACATTCCCATTATACTGGTATTAATAAATAAGTCAATATTTTTTGAATATTAGAATCCTAATCGGCAAAGGAGGAATGTGCGGAAATGTTTATCCGCATCACCCCGCTCCCTAACTCTCAATGAAACCCAAATCGGCTAAGCACTAGATAAACTGGAAAGAGCATTTGCTGCTGTTAGTTAATAATGTGGGGGTATTTGGGGAGAATAATTATTATTTCAGCGTACAATATAATTATGATATTAAGCAGTTATGCAGTAATCTATATCTTAAAGTGCAATAAAATTATTAAAGAGATTAGATATGGTAGATAAAAAAATACGTTTTTCTATTACAACAATTTCACTAGAACTACAAGAAGAATTAAAAACAAATAATTATTCTAGTATTCCAACAGAAGGATATATCGAAAATAATAAAGAGGCAAGAAAAGCAACTTCTTATGAAGTTTATGAAAATACCGATAATTTTCTTTGCATCGCTATTAGAAAAGGAGAAGGCAGACCCTTAGCACCAGAAGTATATAATATAGAAAGGAATAAAAATGAGAAGAACCGTCGCACTGAGGAACAAATAGAAATGAATCAGGAGATGTTTGTAATGATAGATGTTAATAATGATCAATTATATTTATCAGATTTTGACATGAAACATAAAGTTTCCAAATGGTTAAGCAGAGAATTAAATCAAAAAGTTACTATAAAAAGTATTATAGACGTTGATAAAGCTCTCGATGGCTTTAAAGTAATAAATGAAGTTCATTTTTCAGAACATATAGATCCAAGAAATAATGAAATGTTTAGAAAAGACCTTTTACATGGACTGATTAATCAAGAAGAGATAGGTGGTTATAGCGAGGATATAAATAACTATAAATTAATTATCAAGTTAAGTCACACTAGTAATAATCCTAAACTTAAGGAACGGCTGCAAAAAATAATGAAAAAAGTTCGTAGCCCCCGTTCTCCTTATAAATTACAGGTGTCAGGAAGCACTGATGAAAATCTTGAAAGAGTTTTAAATATGAAAGAAGCGGTGGATAAAATTCCTTTAGAATGCTCCACTGGTAAGAATAATTTTTTTGATGTAAAGGAAGTTTTTAGCAAGTTGAAGGATGCAATTAATAGATAGATACCCATGGGGAGTATTCTCTTGCTTAGTCGCTCCTTCTTATCTACTCCAATTAATTTTAAATATACATATCAGTGAAGGATTTATTGCAGCATTATTAACAACTTTTTCTATTATATCTGCTTTCTACTTGAGTATTTTTACTTTTTTTACCTCTTCTAAATATTTATCTACTTTACGTCAAATACAAGATCCTAAGTGTAACTCAAGGACATTACTGCATACTCTAATGGCACTATTTAAAACTAGAATTCATTGTCTTTTATATACAATAATCTATATTATTATTTTATATATCATCTTTATTAATAAGGACAACGGAGTGTTTAGGTATTTATCAATTAACAGTAATGCCGATTATAAGAATATAATGTTCTATTTCTCTCCATTTAGTGTGCTATGGGGCTTAACAATATACAACATATTGTATATCATGAGTTCTATCACAATTTTTATAAAAATTTTTCTTAAGTCCGTTCCTAGGACAAGTAAAAAGAAAATCAAAAAATATTTATAAACCCAAATAATTTTTAACCACCCATCCTGTTTAATTTATTACACTGAGTATTACAATTTAATAATGAGTGGGCTGGATAATACAGCAAAAAGATATAAGCTAGTAAGTTAAGTGTGTGGCAATTTAACCCATATCCCCACCCTAACCGTCAATGAAACCCAAATAGGTAAAGCACTAGATAAGTTAGAAAGAGCGTTGCTGCTGTTAGTTCATAACTACTATATCGCCTAAACTTACTTTATAAATTTTTTTAACGGGCGAAAAGGATTACCTCTGTTTTCAATGAGTTCACTAATTAAATTATCTGCTTTTTCCTTGACCTCTATTTTTATCGCGGGATTATTATAAATCTCCTCAAATGTTTTCGTCCACATACTGGCATCAATATATATCTTAAATCCACCTATTTCATCATTCGTAGCATCTCCCAAAAGACATGATCGGATAATTTGTAGTGCCTCTATAGGGTACTTATTTGCAAGTTTAGCAACCACGATGTGTAAATCATACCAAGATAAATCTCCACTTGTTTTTTCTACAGTTTTCACCAATGTACTAGCTAACCATTTATCTTCAAATATATTATCCTCTGTGCTAAGCCAATTACCAAACTCAACAAATGGTTCGCTATGCTTACAGTTTTTAAGCATCCAATCCCAGAATTTACAGAGTTTTTCCTTGACTTCAGGGGTATCTTGAAGAAAGTCCCTTTTTCGTTTATTATCAGGCGATTTTCCCTTGTTAGATATAAACTCCCTACCTATATACCTTATGAATTCTGAATATCTTTTGAGATTATTACTTTCCAAAAAAGCTTTAAATAGTCGGTGGTCAAATCCAAAATCTTCATAAAAAACAACAAAAGCCCAAGCAATACGTTTAGCAATTAACTCATCAGGATCTCGGAAGTGTTTTCCCAGAGGGTAATCCACCTCTTTTAATTGTGCCCCTCTAAAATAAATCCCTTGTATTTTACTCTCAAAGAATATTTTATCAATAAAAGGACCTGACAAGAAACCTTCCCAAACTGCAGCATATAGATGCTTCTTTTTATTCTCCATACTAAACATAAGATTGATATTACTCAACAAAAATTCTCTATCCCAATAGTAAATGACATTAATATAACGACCAAAAAGAAACATTACAGACCGATTATGTTCTTCCTTTATAGCTTTCTTATATAACGTTCTAATCTCTTCTCTTATATCATCACTCATATAAGTTCTCTTCATAGTAATATCCATCTGAATAAAACTGATAAGCACTTCAAGAACACATCCACGAATACCCCTAACTGGTGTAGCATAGAGAGGATCAATTTTATTAGTATCAAGAGTAAATTCAGATGAATTATTTGTAATAATTTCTGCTATAGGATCTTCATCCATAAGAAAATCATTCAACAGACGCAATATTTTAGTGTGGTATTTTGATAGATCAACTACACTCTCTTCATTTCTAACAGAAAAAATACTTCGCAAAAAATCTAAAGTGTTTAGAATTAGACCCTTATATTCTAAAGCCCCATTAGTCACATAATAGCTAGTTATCACCTGCTTTTTCTTTAGAGGTTCTTGTATATCAAAATCTTTAATAGAATAGCATAATTCAATTACTGGAGCCCAATCACATTCTAATGCCAATAACGGTGTTTTTAATATTGTTGCTCTCAACCCCAAAAGATATGCAGACGTATAAAACAAATCAATCTTTTCTGGCGCAAAAAAACTATTTGCTTCATTTATGTATTCTTGTAATCGTTTAGGCATATTTTTTTCTAATAAATTACTGACTCCTCCTTCATTTATAAAAGAACCTTCATCAGAAATTTTATATTTATCATGAAGTGCCTTCAGAGACCATTCATTACATAGTTTGGCAACTATATCAGAAATAGAAAGTTTAGCAAATAATTCTTCAGTTATAGGTCCTCGGGTAACTGTCCATTTAGCATCCCACGTTTTTACAATTGGGTCTGGTTCATAATTAGAAATTATTTTTAGTCCTATTTCTTTCATTTCTTGTTTTTGCTCATCTGTGATAAGAGAAGCAATCATAGATATAATGGGAGATAATATATGTCTATGATGTTCCTTAGAGATATAGCCGCTCTTTTTTTCTTCCTCTGTTATATCCTTTTCAGATTTTGCACCACCAATCAATGATGAAAAGTAACTTAAAAACTTATTTACATAATTAGTTTGATAATCCTGTGACAGATAACCAAAACATTTCTTTAGAGTTTTTTTATACTCAGTTCCGGCCGAAATATCGTAATAATACTCAACTTTAAATAAACGCCAGAATAACTTTTGTAATTTATCTTGGAAAAAATTAGGCGCCAAACTAAGAATAAAAAGTCGCAAATGCCACATGGTTTGATTATCAGGTAATCTTGCCTGAGGGTCATCAAAATCACCAATATACTTTTCATAATAAGCTAGTGCATCTTCTTTTGACACAGAACTTTCATCAAATAATTTTCTTGCTAAAGAAACAATTATGGCACCTATTCTAATTTGATTATTTTCGTTTCTCCAGCTGTCTACAGAATCTATTTCTAGTTCAAAAAAATCAGAAGTAATAAAATTATAGTTATCACAAATTGGAAATGTTTTTTCAGCATAAGATTTATCACTCAGTTTAATGATGTTCCTCATTACTTTGGTAGTTAAATCAAATGTATGTTCTACATAATTATTAGGGATCTTTATCAGAGATTGAAAAATTCCTGTCGCTGCTAAGTCGCCATAGCAAAAAGCATCATCTGATGGTAAATCTTTATATTGTTTTTTAATTTCTTCTTTTTTCTTCACTTTCAATAATTTCTCCGCTAAGCGCAATAGTTCTTTATTATATTTAGCATCGGCTAGTATTTTAAAAATACTCTCAAAGCGTATAGAAGAAATAGAATGATCATCATTGCTAAAAAGTGGTATCCATTTCGTAGAATAAATTGCTTCTAATAGAATGGATAACTGAGCAGGAGGAATTTTAGTGCAAATTTCTAATATACCCATAAATACCTCATATCTGATATTATTTTTAGGAATTTCAGCAATAATTTTCACTAAAATATCAGTAACATTATCAGGTTCTACCTTAGACATCCTTACGAGATAACTCATTTCTGGTAAGTCATATCTTGTCTTCTCAGTCTCTTTTGCTTCCTTAGCGATTACATTCAGAAATCCTTTTTTATATAACCAATTTAACCAACGTCTATCCGCTTTTAAGAAAACATAAGAGCGAGTGGTTAAGTTTTGATTAATTAAAGTATTTAATTGTTTCTTAACAAAATAGCGATTAAAAAATTTATATATCATTAATTTATTCCCATAATTTTAAGGAATGGTTTAGGAGGTCCTTTATCTATTATAGATTCAACCAATTTATCAGATTCAAGCTGCTTAATTTTAGATTCTTTTAACCTTAATGGATCTGGTCTTGTTATATCAAGCATCAAATTAACAAAACTTTCCATAACCATAAAGAATTCTTGCAAATGATCATCTGTTTTCCAAGGTGAGTGGTGTGCAATATCGGATAATTTAGAATATATACTATCCATCTCTTTTGTTATCTTCTCCGCACCATATTTAGGAAATTCTTCACCCACTATTTTACGAATTTGAAAGGGTTCTAAATCTTCATTATTTTTACGATCATCCCGAAACTCACTGTCATTTCCAGCCAACAAAGGATATAATATTTCCCTTAAAGAATGAGCAGCATAAAAAAATTTTTCAGGATTATTTGAATTGTATAAAATATCAATTACCCCTTCTAACATATCGGAAGCTTTACTATCTCTAATGCCATAATAATCATAAAACTTATCTATGTAGAGTTTTAATTCATTTGTTTTAGAGATTAACTCATCAAACTTTAATTGACGATTAGGCATTAATAACCTAATATATTTCTTAATTATCATCGTTCATTTTTATCTATATATTTATGTATGACTATAGCAAGTTCACTCGTAAGCTCACCACATAAGTCAATATATATGGCTATTGAAAGATAATTCAATAGTTTTTTCATAACTTTTTTATCTTTTATTGATATATCTCTATCTACAGAAGTGCTACACTTTTGTAAATATGAAGCAACAAAAAGCCCCTATAATATAATTGAAACACTTATTGAGTGCTTATCGCTACTACTATGTAATGATATATTGAGCAATGATAAAACCATAAATATTACAAACATGATAATGAAAATTCTAGGAAATAAATTATGCTGAAATGGATGTTTACAGGAACCTGTGAATACTGTGGCAAAGAAGAAGATATATTATCATCACCACATAAAGAATGCCTTAGGTTATTCAATAAAGAAAGGGATGAAATTCATGATATGATTACAGAATATTTTGAAGACCACCAAGAATATGATATTCATTCAAAATTAGCCGTAATCCTTAACAATAGTAACATTCATCAAAGTATAAAAAATAAATTTTCTATAAAGGTTTGGAAACATATTGTTAATGTGGCGCTGAAAGACCTAACAATTACAGAAAGAGAAGATAAGGAATTAGAATTAATTATCACCGCACTTAACATAAACCCTGATGATAATAGGTATAGAAAAGGATTGAAAAAAATACACCAATCCAGAATACTAAGGGTAATTTCAGAAGGCAAACTTCCTAATGGAAGTTCAGAAAACACATCCCCTTTTCTCTTACAAAAAGGGGAAATAATTATTTACTTGCGCAACAATGTTCAATTAAAAAGAAAAGAAAAAAACATTCAATACGAAGGAGTACTATTCTTAAGCAGAAAAAAAAGGCATGTAACAGAAAAATATGCTCTTATAGATACAGGATATTTTGGAGTTACTAATAAGTTTGTATACTTTAAAGGGCTGGATAAAGCAATTAAAATTAAATTAAATTCAATAGTATCTACTACTGCCAACCCTGATGGTATCTTTCCTCCTAGTATTTTAATACAAAAAAGTGAGCTTTCTAATGCATATAAATTTACCATTGAAGATGGTTTGTTTGTACATAAGCTTATTGATAGTTTGAACAGATTTTGATATAACTCACACTTTATACTTGAAATAAATTCTTACGCTAGCATCCAATCCCAAAAGATTTTAAGGTAAAATAACCTCCATAAATTAAATACACATAAGTTATAACTATGAATTCTCCTTCTAATAAGCTTAATAACATTGAATCCTATAAGCATGGATGCTAAGCGTGAAAATACTCCGCCAGCAGGCAACACCAGTGAGGATAATGCCTCTCAAACAAATAGCAAAACCTCGCCCGCATGAATAACTCGGATTCCAAGTTTTTTACTAATGAAGAAGGAAGTTCTTTATATAATAGATTTCAAAAAATTCTAAAGGGGACGCAATACTTTGATGTGTTAGTGGGATACTTTTACTTATCCGGCTTTCACAGAATCCAGGAAGAATTTAAAGATATAGAAAAGGTTAGGATACTTGTCGGTCTAAATATTGATAAGAAGGCATCTATTGCTGTTCAAAACTCACAACAGAACTTTGACTTCACTGACAGCGAGGATAAAATTCGTAAAGCCGCAGGAGAACTGGTTTCCAAGGAAATAGAGAGCGCCGATGATGATAAGAATACTGATGATGGGATGCTAAAACTCACCGAATATCTTATATCTGGCAAAGTTGAAATCAAGGCTCACCCCAGTCAAAGTATTCATGCCAAAGTTTATATTATGCGCCACTACCCTGATGGAATGGACTTTGGGCGCGTGATAACTGGCTCAAGCAATTTTACAGAGGGCGGGCTCGTGGCTAACCGTGAATTTAATGTTGAACTGAAAGATAAGCCCGATGTCAGTGTCGCATTGGAGCAGTTTGAAATGCTCTGGAAAGAAGGCGTTCCTATTACTCAAGACATTATTGATACAGTTAAAACTAAATCACATTTTAGAGAAGATATTACCTTATACGACCTCTACCTAAAATTTTTGTACGAATACTTCAAAGAAGAGATAAACACAGACCAAGATATAAACATAAGATTCCCCAAGAACTTCTTAGAATTAGAGTATCAAAAGGAAGCGGTAATAAACGCCCACCGCATACTAGATGACTATAACGGAGTGTTTTTATCTGACGTAGTTGGGCTGGGTAAGACGTATATGGCTTCAATGTTAATGCAAACCCTCCAAGGCAAAAGAATGTTAGTGATATGCCCTCCTGGACTAATTGATATTTGGCAGGATGCTATGGACAACTTTCTAATAGCAGGGGCAACAGTTATATCATTAGGAAAATTAGATAAAATCATTAAGGATGGCTACGATAAATATAATTATGTGATTGTAGATGAAGCCCACAGATTCCGTAACGAAATAACTAATAGGTATGGAATGCTGCACGAAATATGTAAAGAGAAAAAAGTTATTCTTGTTTCCGCCACACCATTAAATAATAAGTTAGAAGATATAGAATCTCAGCTCAAATTATTTATGAGTATGAAAAATAGCCCAATACCTGGAAAGAGAAACTTAGAAGCATTCTTTCAAAAAATATACAAGGATATTGGCTCGGCAGACAAAGGAAGCAAGAAACATTTAGAACTTATAAAAGAATATACGGCTCAGGTTAGAGAAAATATTCTGCGACATGTTATGGTGCGCAGAACAAGAACAGAAATCCAACAATATTATGCAGATGATATTACTAAACAAGGTATAACTTTCCCCGAAATCACCCCGCCGCAACAGATTATTTATGAGTTTAATGCTGATATTGAAAAAGCTTTTGACGAAACAATTAATCATTTAAGAAACAATCTTAAATATGCTCGTTACACACCATTGCTATATCTCATCAATCAAACAGGAAAACAGGAACAACCACAGAAGAATATTAAGGGCTTTATGAGATCTATCTTAATAAAAAGATTAGAGAGTAGTTTCTTTGCTTTCCAAAAATCAGTTGGACGTTTTATTAAATCTTATGAAAACTTTATAAAAACCTATAACAACGGGGAGGTATACATTGGACGCCAGGATATTTTTGAAATATTAGAAAATGATGACGATGACAGACTTGATGCATTAATAATTGAGGGTAAAATTAAAAATTATAATGCTAATGAATTCCAATCAACTTTTTTACAAGATCTTCAAGATGACCTGGAAGTACTTAAAAAGATAGCTTCTTTATGGAAAGACATTAACGATGACCCAAAACTTGACGCCCTTCTAAGCCAGCTAAAAAAATCAAATGAGTTAAAAGAAAATAAGATAATAATTTTTTCAGAAGCAAAAGAAACGACCGACTATCTATACGATAATCTAAGCAAACATTTTCCCAAGCAAGTTATTTCATTATCTAGTGAGGGAGGTATGTTTTATGGGGTAAAACATAATTATACGAGTGCTAAAAAACTAATTGATGAAAGCTATGACCCAATGTCAAAAGTAAAAACTGATAACGCTTTGCGTATTTTAATTACCACTGACATTTTATCTGAAGGAGTCAATATGCACCGCTCTAATGTAGTGTTGAATTATGACCTCCCCTGGAACCCCACCAAAGTTTTGCAAAGAGTGGGTAGAGTTAATCGGATTGGAACCAAACATTCAAAGATTTATATTTTTAATTTCTTCCCAACAAGCCATGCCGATGAGCATTTAGGATTAGAAGCAAACATTGTAGCCAAAATAAATGCATTCCATAGCGCTTTAGGAGAAGATGCCAGGTATCTATATGTTGAAGAGGAAGAATTAACACAGCATGGGCTTACAGGACAATATTCAGTTGGAGAGAAAATATACCAGGGATTACAAAGCCCTCTTGAATTAGAGAAAGAAGAAAACTCTATGCTCGGATATATAAAATTATTAAGAGATATACGAGATAAAAAACCTGATTTATTTGAAAAGATAAAAGAATTACCCAAGAAGATAGTAAGAACTCAAGCACAAACCACAGGTGCTGAAAATGAACTTATTACATTCTTCAGGAAGAATACATTAAAACGATTTATTTGCTCTACTCAAGACGGCAAGACAAGGGATTTAACTTTCATGGAAGCAGTTAGTAAATTTAGTTGCACGGAAAAAACTAAAAGCATTAAAATACCAAATAGCTACTATGATATGATTGCTACAAATAAAGGCCATCTCAGTGATATAGATGCAGAGGAAGATGATTCTGTGATTAGCATCGCTTCAAACCAAAGCAAGATAATAGATGAATTGAAGGCACTGTTAAGTATTAATATTTGGTCAGATGAAGAACAGCAGTTAATAGCTAATGCTAAGCGCAGCATCGCTGATAGTAATTTAAGTAAGAAGGCTGCTAAGGATATGTTCAAAGAATTAGAACAAGCAGATAATCCGCAGCAAGGTTTATCCATTGTGCGTAATTATCATAAAAAGTGGTTACCTACTGGTAGCAATATATCAACTGACAATGCAGGAGAGAGTCCATCAGATTATCCAAATGAGGTAATATTATCAAAATGCTTTTATGCAAGTAATAAATAATGGACCGCAATACTGCTAAAGCACTAATAGAAAAAACTTTTAAGTCATCTTATGATGAAAATAAGTTTAGATATTTCATTAAAAATATTTTCAAGGATATTGAAGAAGTAGATAAAACTATAGCGGGTCAATTTATAAAAAAGGCATACAGTAATAAAATTAAATCTTATAAACGTTTATTCAAATATACCAGTCCAGATAATAACAAAGATATCATAGATGTAGTAGCTATTAAGTTAGATAGTTTAAGTTCTTTAAAAAGAGCAAGAACTCTTCAAAGAAATCTTATTGCACATTATATAGACACACGAGGTAAAGATGCAGTTATTGCTGCCTTTTATACAGATGAAGATAACGCAGAGTGGCGTTTTTCTTTTATAAAGAAAAGTGTATCTTACGTCCCGGATACAACAAAAAAATTAAAATCTTTTACCCCAGCAAAACGCTATTCATTTTTAGTTGGAGAAAACGAGAGTTGCCACACCGCTCAATCACAGCTTTATCCTTTATTAAAGTTAGACCATCATAATCCAATATTAGACGAATTAGAAGAAGCTTTCAGCATTGAAAAGATAACCAAAGAATTCTTCAACGAATACAAAAAGTTATATCTGCTATTGGTAGAAAAACTTGAAAAAATAATCTCTACTGATAACAAAATTAAAGAAGAGTTTACTAACAATAGAATAACAACAGAACTTTTTTGTAAAAAATTATTAGGGCAAATAGTTTTTCTATACTTCTTACAAAAGAAAGGATGGCTTGGAGCGCCAAAGGGTAAAAATTGGGGGGAAGGCAATAAGAGATTCTTGCAAACTCTGTTTAATACCGCCGTCGAAAAAAATAAAAATTATTTTAATGATTATTTGGAACCCTTATTTTATAAAGCACTCGCCAAAGAACACCCTGACGACTATTATAATGATTTTGACTGCAGAATACCTTTTCTAAATGGTGGACTCTTTGAACCTATTCAAGATTATGATTGGGTCAATACTGACATTATTATCCCAAATGAAGTTTTTGCTAATAATGAAAATAAAGGCATTTTTGATATTTTTGATATCTATAATTTCACAGTTAAAGAAGATGAACCTTTGGAAAAGGAGGTTGCTGTTGACCCTGAAATGTTGGGTAAAGTTTTTGAAGAACTACTTGAGGTTAAGGATCGTAAATCCCAGGGAGCATTCTATACGCCAAGAGAAATAGTCCATTATATGTGCCAAGAAAGTTTAATAAATTATATTCATGCTCAATTACCTCAGATAAAACATAAAGACATCTCCTTATTAATTCACTGTGGCGATACTTTCCAAGAAATGGAGAGCATGACAGATGAAGTAAAGTCATACACAGAAAAACTTTCCAAAAGTATAAAACAGAATGCAACTCAAATAGATGATGCCTTATCAAATATAAAAATATGTGATCCTGCTGTTGGCTCTGGTGCTTTTTTAGTGGGTGTAATGCATGAAATTGTTAGGGCAAGATTAACTCTATTTAATTCGGGGTTTATGCCCATTAATAAAAATAACGTCAAAGATACTACACTTAGCGAAGATACTGATTTCACTAAAGAAATAGTTTATAAATACAAAAGAGAAGCAATACAAAACTCTCTTTTTGGGGTAGATATAGTGGATAGCGCAGTTGAAATAACAAAGTTACGTTTATGGCTGTCATTGGTTGTTGATGAAGAAAACATTAAAGAAATAAAGCCACTTCCAAATCTTGAATATACCATTATACACGGGGATAGCTTACTGCACATTAGCAAAGATGATTGGATAAACAATATAACATTAGAAGATTTACAAGGATTGAAGGCACAATACTTTAATGCAGTAAGAAGGAAAGACAAGATTAATCTTGATAAACAAATTCGTGAAATTATAGATCAACAAATAGATGAAGGGTCATTTGACTTGGAAATATACTTCCCTGAAGTATTTAGCCGTAAAAGCGGTTTTGATTTGATTATAGGTAATCCGCCATATATCAGAAGCAGAAATATGGATAAAGACTATAAGAAAAGAAAGGAGATTATGGAATATGAAGTTTATCAGGCTTCAGCAGATATTTACACATATTTTTATGAGCGAAGCTTAAACTTACTAAACTCTTCTGGGCTTCTTTCCTTTATAACTTCAAATAAATGGATGAGGTCAAAATATGGAGGTAAGCTTAGAACATTAATTAAGGATAATACATCTATACAACAAATCATAGATTTAGGTGGACAGAAAATATTTGAGAATGCTACAGTAGACACTAATATCATTATTTTTTCTAAACAAAAACCAATACCCGAGCATCAATTATTATATGGTAATAATTTACCCAGTGTAGAACTACCACTAAAAAAAATGAAGCAGTCAGATTTATCGGATGATACCTTCCTGCTTGAATCTCTGGAAATATTCAAAATTAAACACCAAATAGAAAAATTAGGGACCCCTTTACAAAAATGGAGTGACGTAAAAATACTTAGAGGTGTATTAACAGGGTGTAACGAAGCATTTATTATTTCAACCAAGAAAAAAGAAGAACTTTGTCTCCAAAATCCTAAATCAGCTAAAATAATTAAGAAAATACTAAAAGGTAAGGATATATCTTCCTATTCACATAAATGGGGAGGATTATGGATAATAGATTCTCATAATGGTTACAAGAACAAAGAAGGGGAGCACGTAAAAAGAATTAATATTAATGATTACATAGATATCAAAAAGCATCTTAAGCAATATTCAAAAACACTGGAAGTCAGAGAAGATCAAGGGGATACATACTACAATATGCGAAGTTGCAATTATATTGAAGAATTTAAAAAAGAAAAAATTATATTCCCAGATATAGCACCCAAATTAACCATGGCTTTTGATACAAGCAATATGTTAATTGAGGCCACCTGTAATGTAATTAATTGCCAACAAGATAATAAATATATTATGGCATTACTTAATTCAAAACTTATGAATTTTTACTTTGGCTTAATATCAGCCCAGTTAGGTAGCGCAACAATTAGACACAAAATTATATACATAAAAATGTTACCATTAATAAAATTACCATCAGGAAAGCAAAAACCATTCAATAAGCTCGTTGACATAATTTTCCACAAAAAAGAAAAAAATCAGCCCACTAAAACAGAGGAAAAACAAATAGATCAACTCGTCTACAAACTATATGAACTAACTCCCGCGCAAATAAAAATAGTAGAAGACAGGGCCACCGAAATACAACCCCGCCGCACTAAAAAATAAATGCTCACCCTACCCCACTCTCAACTTCAATCTTACTCTTCACATATCTCTACATCTCCTATCCCAAACACCTTATCACTACATCATAAATTAATCATGCAATATAATCTAACCAACAATTTAAATAAATGAACCAAAATGTAGATGATGCTTTTTCTGTAATAAATAGCATCGAACCGCCACAACCACTTCAATTAAAGGAACTGGATTTAAAAACTCGCACTGGAATTTTTAATGCTATATGGATTTCCTACGAAGGTCTAGATAGCTATCATCATATCAGAGAGATACAAGAAGCGGATATTATATATTGGACTGATTATTTAGATAATGTCATAACCGATTTCGAGTATTACCACGCATGTCAAGAAACACTGCAGTTCTACCAGAATGGCTCTTGTTATATTTTGAATGACATAAAAATATCTATTTTGGGTTATGAAAAGGACTCAGCAGGTCACTCTAAACCCAAATTATCAATTAATGAAGTATTTTATTTAATTAAATTTTTAATAGACACATTTTCAAAGGTATTTCATATTAACATATCTAATAAAAGTAATAATTTTGTCCATCAATTAATAGAAAGATTAAATAGGGTATTTAAATCTCATAATGTAGGATATCGTATATTAGCTAAAACTGGGCTCTTTGCACCAAGTACTAATGAAGTAGAATCAAAAAGCATTGAATACTCTACAGCTACTCCGTTTAGTGAAACTAATAAACATATAAATAAAGCCCTAGAACGTTATGGAAATAAAGAATACTCGGATGCGGTAGATCAATCTATCAAAGCGGTGGAAAGCATGTGTAAAGAAATTGTAGGGGATAATAAAGCCACACTCTCAGGCGCAATAAAAAAGATGAAACAAGAATTACCTGATAAAACACATCAGGCATTATTTGAATCTATAGATAAACTATATGGCTATGCTTCTGATACCGTCAGGCATGCAAAAATAGATAATAAAAGCGAACCTACTGAATCAGAAGCAAGGTTTGTTTTAATGACATGCTCCTCAATAATAAATTATTTAGTCGCATTAAATATTAATAATCAATCCAAGTAATATTATATTTATAGTTATCTTTTACAACAATTCCAGTTTTATTAGAGGAATAATAACCATCCAACATAATCTCAAATACTATTTTAGTATTACGAAATTAACCAAAGCAATCAAAGCTTAATAATCCTCAGTTTATAATAGTTAAATCTAATCCAAGTTAGAAATATCTACAAAACTATTTGCTATTTTTAACAACAACTGGTCAAATTGTTTTTTATATAATATACGCACATCTTTGCTTTCAGCATATTTTGTTATCTCATTATTTATATCAGGTTCAGCATTAGTAACTATAACCATTTTCTCAATTAATTTAGATTCTGTTTCATTATCCTCCCAATACTTATCCGCTTTACAAATTTGATCAATTACACCTTTGGAAATATTACCTCCATGATCTTTTATTTGAACAGCTATAGCGTACTCCAAACTATCATCAATAGGATTAGAAAATCTTATAATAATATCAGCTCCATGTTCTGCCTCTTCTTTATTAGTGCTGGTCTCCACTCTCAGCTGATTATTTGAAGATATTTTTTCTAGCCCTATTTGGATGACATTCTCCCATTCAGCAGCTTTATAAGCAAGCTTAATATTATCAATCAGAACATTACGTGATAATTCAGTAAATATTTTTTCAAAAGAATTTTTGACTACGGATAGTATTTTCTCTCTCCCCCCCTTAACTTCAGACAACTCATTTTCGGGGATTTTAAGTAGGGTCTCAATATTTTCCTCAAATCTATTAATATTCCAAAACCTTCTTCTACATCTAAATGTTCGTCTAAGTTCCCCCTCAACCAATTCGTTATGCCTAGCAAATGTCGTCAAAAATTTAATAGGGAAAATATGACCAAAATCATTTACCCCCTTATAAATTTCAAATTTATATTCTACATCCCAATCTCCAGTTGCATTTAGAATGGCAATCTTACCCCACTCCACTGAGTTAGGAACAGGTGTTAAAATAATATCTCCTTTCTTAACTTTATAGAACATAGGAAGATTTCTCCGCGCACCATCATTTATAGCATCGTCATCACCATTGATAATTTTTCTTAAATCCTGACCTGGCTCGCTTCCCCATCCCTGTCTTAAACGCCCTTCTTTTAACTCAGCATATAGTTCACTAGAATTAGCTATCCGGAAAGCCCAATAATTTATTTCATGATTATTCATATCTGTAGTAAGTAGTTATAAATTAATAAAAGCCAGAGAATCTAACACCAATGTGTATCTCTTTAATTAATTTTTTCAATCTAGGAGTTTTCTTTAATTTTTTATATACACCTTTGTTAAGTTTGGATATTAATTTATCCATGATCTCAATTTCATTTCTCCGTTTATCAAAAAGACGTATCTCTTGGTATGAAATCAACCTTACTGCTACGGCTTCATCTAAATTAGCCAACTCAATCCATTGTTTCTTTAACCTTATAACTGATTTATTATGTTGCATAACAAAAACCTTCTTTCCTTTCTCTTTAATAAAAGAGTAACCCTTTAACTTATCTAATTCTGGGAAGTCATGTCGTTTTTTCATTAATTCCATGCCTTTTTTTATACGCATCTTAAATTCTTTCTCCCGTTCAAGTGAAGAAGTATCTTTCATAATCTCCTTAGGCCATTTTTCTTTAATTCTTTTTATTGAATCTAACCCTCTTGTATATTTATGTTCTGATATGTCGCCAAAAATTAGTGGGCCTATATATCCATTTGTAATACCTTCAAATAATTTATTTTTTACATTAGTTAATCTACAATAGTTTATAAGTACTTCATTTAAATCTACTCCGTAAAAATTAGTTTTCCAAATTATTGAACAAGCAATATCAGAGTGTGACAAATTTGCTCCAAGCAGCTGCGTCCTACATAAAAAAGTAGCTTGTAAATTAGAATATTGCATATTTGCCCCCTCTAATTGCGTTGCAAGTAAGTAAGCTCCTTGTAATTGAGCACCGTGTAAATCATCTCCTTGCAATTGAGCATTCTCTAAATTTGCGCCTTGTAATTCAGCACCATGTAAATCAGCAAATTGTAAATGAGTATTCTGTAAATTTGCACCTTGTAATTGAGCGTTACACAAATTAGCGCATTGTAATTGAGCATTCTCTAAATTTGCGCCATATAGCGATGCATTTTGAATATCATCAAAATGTGAACTTTTTTTATATAATGTGGAACCTAGCAAATTAGAATTAGAAAGATCAGCGCCGTGTAATTCAGCATCTCTAATATTTGCCTTTAATAAATTAGCTCCGCATAATATTGATTTTCTTAACTTAGCTCTAGTTAAATCAGCTTCCTTTAACTTAATTCGTGGTAAGTTAGCCCAATTTAATTTAACATCTTGTAATTTAGCATTATTTAAATTAGCATCCTGTAAATCCGCCCCATTAAGATTTGCTTCTATTAGGTTAATGCCTACTAATTTTAACCCTCTTAAATTTATTCCACAGAGCATCATACCGCGAAAATTTAATTCACTTAATTTAATAAAATTATTATCTATTTGTAAATCATAATTAGCAATTGTTTGCAAAATTAAGGCCACAGCATTTAATGCTTTCTGACTACGCTTTTCTTCTTGTACGAATACAGAACTTTCCCATTTAATTTTTTTATTTAAATTATCTCTTAAATCTTTTATATTTTTAGATTTTTTTGCAGTAAAATTTATATCTCTATAAAGTTCTCTTTCAGAATAACATTTTTGAGTGCGATCGTATTTAAATTCATCTGCTAATGGTTTCATCCATTCATTACAGCTACATATAACATCTAGGCATCTTTGGGTTTGTTCTTTACTATCAAGTGCTAACTGAGTAAGAGTAGATATACCGCCTATATGCGATGGATAGGTTTTAGAATTTAAATTTCTAGAAAGAGTTTGAGTGGCTTCATGAAAACGTTCATCTAATCGTCTTTTCTTCTCTAATTTAAGATTATCATCAGCAATAGTATTTCTCCACCATAAGAATATTAAACTAACTAGCCCCAAAATACCTATCAAAATATTACGAATATTAAGAGGTTCATGTAAACTAGAAATACGTTTAGGAATAAAAAACCATGTTTGGTTACTAAAAAAACTAGCCGACTCATCATAAGTTATATTCAAATTTGTAAACCATAAAGGTGGATATGATATACCAAAATAAAATCCTGACACAACTATAACTGCAAACAATAGCCTTAGAAAAAATTCTTTTACACGTAATAAAAAATCTGTACGAGTATGTTTTTCTGGAGTTATAAACCACCAAAAAAATCCTACTATTATTAAAAATATAATAATAAATTTAATTGTAGATAAAGAAATAAATGATTCAATAAAAAAAGATCTTATAAAAATAAATTGTTCAAGCCAATTAATGAGAATATATGAGGCAAATAACAACATAATAAAGTGAATGATAAAATATCTTGTTGACTTAAAAATTTTCTTAAGAAACTCTATACAATAACTTATATATTTTAATACCTGCCTATACCAGTCACGAATATCATATAATCTATCCTTAAAGAAATACATAGTATGACTAAAAACAATAGTGAAAATTAATAGAACTTTACTCCAAATTTTTCTAATTTTTTTTTTAGTACTAGTTAAGTTTCTTAAATACTTCCCTATAAAATATTGATTCTCCACTTTAGATTGAGATTTTATAAAAGGTTTTTTTGATTTATTCATATAAAGGAAAAGTAATTATATCTAAAAATAAGCAGGTAATGGAAGTGGTTTTATCAGGCCGATTATGATCTACTACTTATAATTTATTTCCAAATTATCTGGGTTCACTATTTTTGTATCAATACCAAGATATTCGTATGCAGCATGTGTTTTCTTAATACAGCACTCATCATGCGAAAATAATACGCTTGTGAATGAAGCCATAGATGCATGCCCCATATCACTAGATGCAGAAGTAAAACGCTTCATTTTTTTATATGCACCTTTATCGGAATAATAGCCAATTGTATTTAATATGTTATATATTGCATTAATTTTTTCAAAATTATAATGCTTGCGGTCAGGAAAGATTAGATTTTCTTTGATATTAAATAGGTTGTCAAATGACTCAATTGAAGCATAATCAGGAACTTTATCCTTAATAATTACTAATATTTGTTCTAATACTCCGGGCATAGAAATATTATTCAGTTGTATGGGGCTAACGCCCAGGGCATCTCTTATTTTTATACTACTTATCTCATCTTCTCCTTCTACATAATTTTTTTTGAGAGTAGAGAATAATTCATCATTTGCCATTCTAAATGACCCTTTTAATTTCATATATGTTGATGCACCGTTTAAATATGGCGATTCTTTAAATATGTCAATTGTATCGTCAAATGCTGCTATCATATTATTTTTTATCTCATCGAATGTATCGCTGCCAACACCACCACTTAATTTGTAGCTAAGTGATAAAAACATTTTAGCAATAGGTTGTTCATTTGCACCAGAATTAACATAACTATCAAAAGCAGTATACGGAGTAACTTCTATTATTTCTCTCTCCCCAGTCGTCTTGAAATCAGGTAATTCCATTTCTACCTTTAACTTGTAGGCATTTAATGAATGAAGAATATCTAAGAATTGTTTAGAATAATCACCCCCCGATCTTTTTATTTCTCTAAGGTTTTCATCTGAATAAACAACCTGAAACTTCTCTTTTAGTTGATGGAATAAACCATTCATTTTATTCTTAACAAAAACATCTAAAATATTATGGTCAAGATATGCCGTTGGTTTACCTTTATAAAATTTTAAAAGTTGGCTCATATTAGTTATATTGATTTCAGCATCGGGATAATTATCAATAATTTTCCAATCTGCTTTTTTCTTTCTAGTTTATTAATTGTGTCATACATAATTTATATTATATATCTCCTTTATCGCTATCTTTCTCTCAATTACTATTTAATGCATTTTTATACATGTCAACAATATCTCTTTCTTCTTGTGTTAATTTATTTTTATCTAATTTAGTAACTTCATTATCTACAACAGTAATATCATCAAAATATTTTGATAATTTATTACGGTCAAATCTTACTCGTGTAGATATATCATCTATATAATTCTCTAGTAATTTTATTAAAGTATCTTTAGATTTAAGTAAACTAAGAGCAAATTTTTTAGCCATTTGAATATCATTTTTTTTACCATATTCAAACCAAAAATTTAAGGTTATCTCTAGAATACCTCTATTAGTTAATGCCCATGATGTTATAGAATCAGATTCTAATTCTTTAATACATCTTCTACGCAGCTCATTCATATCATCTGCTGTCAGTAATTTATTAAGAGTTTTTTGTTCTTCAGGTTTGCTCAGACGATATAAAAAATATAAATATGAATGTCTAATATTTATACTTTCAATAGCACTGAAAAGAACTTTTTTCCTGCTAGCATAATCAAGTTTATATAATATATTACATTCAAAACTCCATACAACTTGTTCATTAGTATCTAAATACCATAAATTTAAAGGCCATATACCATTTTCTGATAACTCCCACAAACTTAGTAATAAATTAGTTAGCCGTATATTATCACCCTTTTTTATACTACTTATAATTTTGTGGCAAGCAATTACTCTATACTGGTATTTGATTCCTTTAAATTTTTTAGCATGTCCAATAAAAATATTACTGCCTTCATTTAATTTATTTATCAATATTTCTATTTCCTTCTCTGATATCTTTGTTGGGTCCAATAACATAGTAAAATATTTATTGTAATGATTTTTAGAACATATTTTCCTTGTATGTTCATACATACCTATGTAAGAAGGAAACAAATGGGATACTATACGCATAATGATTTTTTTATTATTAGCTGGGGATTTATCCCATATTTCTTTTAATAAATCATTATGGGCGTCTTCATCGCGGCTTCTAGTTTCACCATAAATACTTTCATCGTGTACCAGCTCCAATATATGATCATGTAGAGAGTTATATACATCTATGGCATATATTCTGACTGCTTCTATTAATAAAAAATCTTCTAGGTGAATTTCTTTGATGGATATAGTGCTCAAACGAATTCTTATGTTATTAATATATTGCTTAGCATTGCGAGGAGTCTGTAATAAGGCATACAGATAGTCTTCATACGCGGAATTCCAAGTATCTTTATCCAATATTTCTATATTGGAATATTTATTTATAACTTCAATAAGTTCGCCGAAATACTTCTCATAATTAAATCTATGCGTCTTGGGAATATGGAAATGATATTGAACTATTTTATCTATAAAATTATCTCCTACCCCATCATAGTTATGCGTAATCCCAGGAATAAGATTACCTTCGAACTTCGTATTAATTTTTTGAATAGCTTTATCTTTATCGTAAGCAAGGATAAATACCATATTAGGAAAATCTGCCACTATCTTAGTTAACTTAAAAATAAGTAGGGTTTCATCTACATCTAATCTATCAATATCATCAATAAATACAAATATTTTTTCATTAAGTTCACCTAATATCTTATCAGCTCTACTTTTTTTATTATTTAGCTGGAAACGTATAGGGGTATTCAATAATACATTTAATATACTAAAGATATTAACAGTAACTTCCACTGTACCCAAGAATACCGATGTTACTAAACCTAATTTTGAAGTTTCAAGTATTTTGTTAATATACTCTGAGGTGGAGAACCAAAAAGCAATAGCTAACCATTTATTCCTGAGTGTAATAGAATGACATATTAAACGAAAAAAATCAGACAGCAGTTTTTCTTCGTTTGAATATATCCATGGGTTAAAATTAACTATCAAAGGACTAATCTTGGAAGGGGTAGTGCTAGAGAATACATACGAATCATAATTTTCCCAAATATCAGGTTTGTATTTTTTTATTATTCTATCCATAACTAAATTAATAACAGATGTTTTACCAGAACCCCAGCTACCCTCTATGCCTATTGTTATGCTATCTTTACTTGTATGACTGAGGACCCTATCCATTATTGCATCAACAATTTTTGAGCGTTCTAGTTTATCCTCACTATCTAATTGGATTGGTTTATCCAATAATAATGAATCATCGTCCATAGTAGTTTCTTTTGAATAATCTTGCATTAAATATAAGAAAACATTTACTTTTATTCTACTCTACTATGGGAATAGTATTTATTATCCACTATCCCCTTTATTAGCATTTACCTAAATAGTCCCCTAGCTATATTTATCTAATTGCGTATTTGGCTGCAAACTTGCGGAGGAAGTTGGCACGCAGGAAAGCTCCTACATTAAATGACGGGCATGCCTTCATTGCAGAAAGGTCATTATGTCCTACTATATGCTGTAAACGGGGTCTATCTTTTACTAGTGTTTTTAGCAAGGCAATTAGTTCTTTCTTCTGTTTGGGTGTCATATTATTAGCGGGGCGTCCTTGAGCATTCAAACCGCCAACATAGCATACATGAATGGAATCATTGTTGTAGCCGCGCACCCCGTTAGATATTTCTGAAGGTTCAAGCACTTCATTGTAATATTATATTTATGGTTATTATTTTGAAGTAATTATTTGAGTACTTCGGTGTTTGACATCTATTAGAGCAAAAAAATAAATAGGTATTATTGAAATTAGTTTATAAGAACGCATATAATCTACTATTTAGTATATATCTATAAATTATCTGGGGTAACTATTTTTGTATTGATACCAAGATATTCGTATGCAGCTTCTGCTTTTTTAATAAAATTTTTATCGTATGAAAACAAAGTATTAGTAAATGAAGCCATAGAAGCATGACCCATATCACTAGATGCAGATATAAAACGTTTCATATCTTTATGTGCGCCTTTATCAGAGTAGTAGCCTATCATATTTAGCATGTTATATATAATATTAACTTTTTCAAAATTATAGTACTTATGATTAGAATATATAGGATGTGCTTTCATTTGAAAAAAATCTTCAATTGAAAAATCCGACTCACAAAATGGTTCTTTGTTCTTATATATTTCCCATATTTTTAATAATACATCCGGGGAAGAAATATTATTAAGTTCTACAGGACCAATACCAAAATAACTCCTAAATGCCTTAACCCCCGGCCAACTTTCTCCATCGCCAGGTTTATGTTGTTCTATTTGGGAGAACTGCTCTTCTATTCTTCGTTTACATTCTATTTCAAATACTTCTGGGCTGATCTTAAATTTATCTTCAAAAGAAGAATCTCTTTTCACAAAAGCATCAAATATTTCTTTGGGAGCATTAGCAATATCTATACAACCTTTAAGTGCCATGTTTTTTACTTCTTCTAACGAGTTGTTATTATTCCCACCAAGCATTTCATAGCTTAATGATAAAAATGCATTAACTTGAGGGTTGTCATAAGCACCAGAATTCATGTAATCTCTAAAAGCATCCTGCGGAGTAACATCACATATAATTTTTACCTGTCCAGTAGTCATAAAGTTAGGTGGTTCCATTATATGCTTTAACCTATAGGCATTTAATGAATTAAGAATATCTAAAAACTGTTTAGAATAACCTTCCGACTTATTAATTTCTTTTAGATTTTCATCAGAATAAACAACCTGAAATTCTTCTTTTAGTTGATTAAATAAATTTTGCATTTCATTCTTAATAAATTTATCTAAAATATTATGGTCTAGGTAAGCCAATGGCTTTTCTTCATAGACAGGAACATTAGGTAAATTAGGAACCCCTTTTTGATACACGGTGTACTCAGACATCATATTATTTACTACGTTAAATAAATTAAATTATTTCTCATTCTTTATAAGCCAATGAGAATAGTGGCAACCACATTATACATCAATAATTATTCAAATTGCTTGTCTCTTTCAGATTTAGTTATATCATTCATAATTATATTAAGTGTCTGTCTTTCCGTTATCTTTTTCTGAACTAATATTTAATGCATTTTCATACCAATCAATAATCTCTACGTCCCTTTCATTTAATTTACTTTTATCTAGTTGAGCAACTGCATCATCCACAATACTAATATCGTCAAAATATTTTGATAAAGCAGCGCGGTCAATACTTGTCGGTATAGTCATGGTATTCACATAATTATGCAGTAATTTTATTAAAATGTCATTAGATCTAAGTAACTCAAGAGCAAATTTTTTGGCATTTTTCAAATCATTTTCTTTACCAAATTTAAACCAAAAATCTAAAACTATTTGTAGATCACGTCTATTAATTAATCCTCCTGGTATTTTAGACTCAGATTCTAATTGTTTAATGCATACATTACACAGTTCATCAAGATCAGCATCAATAAGTAACTCTTCTTTTTTTATTTGTTTTTGACGTATGCTAAGGTGAGCCAAAAAATATAAATATGAGTGTTTAATATTTACATTATTAATAGCGCTCACAAGAGCTTTTTTTCTAATATTATAATTATCAAGTTTATTCAATATAAGGTTCGCGACAATAGAGGCGTCTAGCACACCTAAAGGCCATACATCACTCTCTGATAACTCCCATAAACTTAGTAATAAATTGGTAAGGCATGTATCGTTATTGTTATCTATAGAATTTATAATTATTTTGCAAGCCGTTAATCTATTTCCATGTTCCATATCTTTAAATTTTTTAGCATATTCAATAAAAGCATCACTGCCTTCATTTAATTTATCCTCTAATATTTCTCTTTCTTTCACTGGTATATCTTCTGGGTTCAATTGCATAGTAAAATATTTATCGTAATGAGATTTAGAGCAGATTCTCATTGCAATTTTATAATTACCTTCATGAAAAGGAAATAAATCTGATAGTATTTTTACCATAATATCTTTATTAGCAGCTGGTGCTTTCTCACATGTTCTTTCTAATAAAGCATCATGAGATACTTGGTCGCGGTTTCTACTTACAACGTCAATGCTTTCATCGTGTACTAGTTCCAATATATTATTATGTAGAGAGTTATATACGTCTATGGCATATATTCTGATAGCTTCTATTAGTAAAAAATCTAGTAAATTAATTTCTTTCGCACCCGTAATACTCAGACGGGCCATTATGCTATTAATGTATTTTTTAGCACTGCGAGGGGTTTGTAATAATGAATACAGATAATAGATATAAGTGGAATTCCAAGTATCCTCATCCGATATTTCTACATTGAAATATTTAGTTATAATTTCAACAAGCTCGCCGAAATACTTCTCATAATTAAATCTATGCGTCTTGGGAATATGGAAATGGTATTGAACTATCTTATCTATAAAATTATCCCCCATTCCTTCTTCAGATGCATTGTTACCCTCAAACTTTGTATGAATCTTTTTAATAGTTTTATCTTTATCATAAGCAAGGACAAATACCATATTAGGAAAATCCGCTACTATCTTAGTTAGTTTAAAAATAAGCAAGGTTTCATCTACATCCAACCTATCAATATCATCAACAATGATAAGTATTTTTTTATTCAAATGTTCAAGTGTTTTATCTAGTAAATCTTTGCTTTCATAAACAGGTTGCTGTGCAATAGTTTTAGAAAACTTAGCGGAAACTCCAAATGGCCATATAGATAAAGAACCTTCTATACCCAAATTTTTACTATCCATAATATTAGGAATATATTTACTAGCATTGCTTCTAAACTCGCTTGCTATTAGTATATCTTCTTTTTCTATAGCGTTATTGATTGCACGAAAAAAATCATTCAATATTTGTCCATCATTAGAATAATTCCATGGGTTAAAAAAAATTATTAAAGGTGTATTTGGAGAATCATGTATATTATTTCCATGGCCTCTATTGGGAGCAAATAAAGAATTAATGATCATTAATTCTTTTGACTGATCAGAATAAAAGTTCATGTGAGATGATATAAATGTCCAATATAACTTAATCCAATTGCCAGCAGAATACTCAATATCATGTCTATCTATATTCCTCCAGTTTTTATCAAATTTATTCAATAGTAAATTTATGATCGACGTTTTACCCGAACCCCAGCTTCCTTCTATACCTATCGTCATGCTTTCTTTACCTTTGTGACTAAATATCATATCTATCCTGCTTTTTATAGCATCAACAATTTTTGAGCGTTCTAGTTTATCTTCACTATCTAATAGGATAGGTTTATCCAATAGTAGTGAGTCATTACTATTAGTAGTTTCTTTTGAAGGTTTATTCATGAAATATAAGAAAACATTTACTTTTATTCTACTCTACTATGGGGAATAATATTAAGGATATAAAAGTAACCTGGTATATCCCTAGACGATCTAATAATAACTTTATAGGCATTACCCCTATAGAAGCTTGTTTATTATGCCGAGATCTTTAATTCAGTAAATAGAGTAGTCGGATTTATACAGCGAACGCCCTCCTTCTTACACACTAAAGAAATTTTATAATTACATTTTTCATCAGGTGGCTTTCCCTGTTTTCCCTCATGCGTAACTACAGTAAGTTTATATGTTTTAGCAAAAGCGACTAATAATAGATCATTATTATTCACCTCTTATATAACAGCAAGAAAAAATTAGATTCTCCGAGTCCATAATAATTGATATAGGATTCATAGTATTTTTTCAATATCATCTACATATCCAGTATTTTTAAGATCAAGCAAGTTGCATAATCTTAGCAAACTTATCTTTTCATCATAATATAGTTGAAAAATAGAACTAATATATGGCTTCCCATAATAATTTATTTTTTCTATGGGTATGTTTCTTGCCGGACTTACGCCAAACCCCTTTCCCAATTTATCTAATTTTTTAGAATCTGAAGGTATATCCTTAGTAATGCTATATTTACTTATTACTTTAGCAAACTGTTCATGAGGCATAAGCAGATTCGCAGCAAATTGATTGCAAAAAACCTCAGATTTATTTGTATTGCGGGAGTCAAGTATATTACTTTCCTCATCCAGCATAGTATCTTGCCTTAATATGTGCCCTAGTTCATGGATTAATGTAAACGTCTTAGCAACTACAGCATCTGTACCATTGACAACAATAATGGGAAAAATATCATCATACAGCGCCAGCCCTCGCATGATTTTAGGTTCAATTTTGGACCAATGACTATAAGGAGAAGTCATAAACACTAAAACACCTTTCTCCTCTATACGTTCTTTGTAATATACATATACTTCTTTTGCATTTTTTCCCTCAATGGATTCGGGAATATTAATACCAAGCCAAGAACTGGCTTTATCTGCAAGTTTTATCGGATCAATTCCATCATGAGCGATAATGTCATTAGCATTAAGTTCATTCTTATTAAATTTAGGGACGTCTCTATCATCATCATCTTCATATATTTCAAGTAGAAATTTTCGCCTACTCACCACATGATTAATTAATTTAATGACTTGATAGTTAAGTTTGACTTTATTATTTTTTAAAGAGCGAAAGACGGGATTACTCTCTTTAGAAAAGTTGTACTCTTTTGGTATTTCCTCGGCATTTTCATTAAATACCCATCCAGGAACACAGTATGCTTCTGCAATTTTTTGAATTTGTTTATAGGTGGGATTAGCAGCGCCCTTTTCATAAGCAGCCAATCTGGGAATTTTTGTTATTTGTATGACTTCATTTATATCTTCCAAGCCAACCTGTAAACGACATTGCTTGAGTAATTGGGGGTTAATAGGTATACCAGCAGTCATAATATATTAAATCAGTTAATTATTGAAATATATAGGTCCCCATATCATTTTGAGCTGGCAGCTATGTTTCATCGGTTCCATAAAAGCATTATAATTCAAAACATAAATAATATATCTATGTGTAGTGTTATGTGCTGCGAATCAGGGGTTGTATTGGTAGAGTATAGATTGCCCTCTAATAGCTGCGTTGAGAGTTAGCCGTAAGCATATAAAGCATTTATCTAATTATGCATAGAAATTCACATTATTCTTAAAAAAATAAAAAATAGTTAAATTATGAGAAATAATCGTATAATAGGTTATTATGAATAAAAAATCTATTACTACCTTATTGGTGTTCAGTGTATTGCTAGCCACTAGTCAAATACACGCAAGCACTATACCAGATATAACTTTATGTAAAGCTGAAAATGATCCTACTAGATACAAGAAAAGATCATATAATCATTGGATTGATGAGGATGGAAACGGCTTAGACACACGCGCAGAAGTTTTACGAAAAGAAGTCGTTAACTCTGTGATTGTAGAAGAGAAAAGAGGAAGAAAAAAAATTGTAGCAGGTGCATGGTATGACCATTACACGGGTTCTTACATTAAAAATCCTAATAAAATTGATATAAGCCATTTAGTCCCACTTAAAGAAGCACATAATTCTGGTGCTTGGGACTGGTCGGAGGAGCGCAAAAAAGAATATGCTAATGACCTAGAAAATGAGGCAACTCTAATAGCAGTTTCTAAAAAAGCAAATAATAAAAAGGGTTTTAAGGATCCGGCTAGATGGTTACCACCCAATGAAGAATATCATTGTCAGTATATACAGGACTGGATAAAAATTAAGGAGGAGTGGCAACTCTGCTACGATGGGTTAGAAGCATTGGCAGTTAAAAGAATTTATCAAACATGTTTGAATACAAATAAATTGAAGTAACTAACTACAATAGGGAATCATTATGTCGAAAGAACCATTGGGCATGCCCCAAAAATCAAAATGAGTATACGCACTATTATAAAAAATCCAAGTACTATCATAGAAAATCCAGATGATGAAGCATTATCGCTGATTCTTCTTTTTTTCTATTTTGTAGGTTATTTTTTCCTTCCAATTATACTTTACAGTTCTTTAGAAGGGATCGCAGGCTCAGAATGGGAATCTTTATGGGAAGCTTTAATGTGGATATTCTGTATTGTACTTTTGGGAATTAGTTTATTTCCCATTATCAAGACCTATCGTTTTTGTAATGACCACATAAAAAATAATCCAGACGATGGTATAAAAAAGAAATATCGTCTAATCAGAACAATTTCTAATATATTTATTGCAATTTTCTTTTTTTATGATGTGATTTGGATTTTCTCTATCGTACCTTGCGAAGCTTTTGATGAATGCTTGATTGAAGCTAACGGAAATCCACTGGTCTATTCAGTCATTTATTTGGTTACTGGAATAATATTTGCATTTGCAATATTGGGCTTATTCAAACTAATATTTAGTAGTAAAGAAATTCCACAAATCTTTAAAAAAGGAGGAGCTGTTTTTGTTTGCGGGGCTTTAGGGTCAGCGGCTGCACTATACGCTCCGATAATACTGGCTTATATCCAACAAGGTAGTGTGGATTTAGATATATCAGACAGTAGGATGATGTTCTATGCAGGTGCTTCTATTATTTTTGGCGCACTAACAATTTTTTGGCCCAAAATGATGACTGACAACATGGACATTTTTACAACTTCTCGAAAAGCAGCTATATTAGGATTAGCTTTCCCAAGTTTACTGTTCAATACCTTGGAAGGAACACAGAACCATGAATTGAAACCCAAAGATGGCAATGGAGTGAATGTTGAGAAAGTACAAGGGGGAAGAATATTACAGCTTAAAACTAGTAGTATTTATCAGGCACCTTCCCCAAATATTAATATTCCTTTCATCAGCTCTGCTTATGCGGAAGAACATACTGACGATATTGATGAAGTTCCTTTAGATAGCGATTCAAGCAATAATTTAAATAGTAATTTAAATAAGCGATTTAATGCTGCTGCGCGGTTAGTAAACTCAATTGCATCTAAAAAATATATCATCTCAATTGCGGAGTTTAGCACGGAAGACGAAGCATTCACTTACTACACAAAATGCATTCAAGATAGTTACAATATTACTAATAGCTATGTACTTGAATTGATCCCCGACTCTAATTATCGCATTATCTTTCCATCTTTAGACGACAAGTTATCAAGAGGAGAAGCCAATTATAAATTATATCTTCTCAGCGAGAATATGAAAAAGGAGGGAGATTGCCTAAAAACTGAACTCTCTATATTGGAGTTTGAGTAAAGAAATTTACTACCCTGCTACTAAGCAACTATATTAATATTTAGTTTGACTTTAGTTATAGTCGTAACTAAAGGATTTTTTGTCCTCTTCTACCGGTAGTTTGATGTTTTTCTTTGATGTGTCATCCATATCATCCGATGCATTATCTAATCTTACTTGAAAACGGAAAAACCTATCACCAATTATAAGCTTATACAAAAGCGTCTTATATTACTGCTCAGAGATTATAATTTTTTCGGGTTGGCAATTCCACAAAGATTTACAGGCATTCCGGCTGTGAGTAATCATCAGGTTTTCCTCTTTGCTCCATATTCCTTCTCCAAATAAAATACAACCGCGCGAATCTGCCATAGTATTACCCCAATGAGTAAGTATCCATTGGCGGCTTATTACATTTGTTACATGAAAAACATTCTTAAAACGTCTGCCCTGAAAAGGAGCCAAAGAATACTCACCAGCAGGGATACAACTCATAGGTTTATTATTATTGGGGAGACGCTCACAAGTATAGAAAGAAAGCCCCCCAAGGTTAGCAAAGCCAAAATACCCTGTAGCACATTTATAAGTACGGAATAAATGGATTGTTCTTTGTTTCAGCATAAAAGATTATTTGCTTAATCTAATTTTGCCACCAAACCAAAATGTAATACATGCAGCAGCCATCTCATTAATAATAAAAATAACTTCTTCCTCAATTGGTATTTTTATCACTCCAGCATATTGCAAGCATATAAAAATTACTAACATCCAGGTAACTATGGGTCTAGTCATACCCCGGCAGAAATCCACTAATCCCATCATAAATATAACAAATTTGGGAGCATTATCAGGAACATCTTTTAGATACTTACACGCATCATTATCACGAGCAGACGTTCTATCATCAACCTCCATTTCTGCCAGAGAAGTTGCTTGTTCTAATTCAGCAATTTGCAATTTATTGCTAGCAATAAACTCCTCACGCGCCTGCTCTATTTCCAACTCCTTTTGGTGAAAGGGAGCCATTTTCAATTCATGCTTGCGCTTTGATCGTCTATCTATTGAATCTGCAACAATCTTAGCTAAAGTTGTAACAACTCCAGCACCACCTCCTAAAATACCTGAACCTAATAATCCTATCATATTTTCTTCTCGTTAGTTAATTTTAAAATATTAAATATACGCAAGTATCTCTTGCATATAATCATCATACCACATAAAAAATTAATGTTATGTAATAACATATCTCTATGATTTTTTGTTTTTGCGGTTACTCCACATTTCCTTGGTTTTTTCAAAAATAAATTTGTATAAAATTATTAGCCAAAAAGATATAAAGAACATCATAAATCCCAAGAAAACAAACAATAGGATGTATATAAAGACAATATAATTCTCTCCAATATTTAAACCATCCCAGTTATCCAGTACATCCAATACAAACTTAGATACGCGAAAAGAAAATACAACGCACAATAAAGCCATAAAATTATAAATGGGTTCTTCTTTATGCTTATTTAATCCTTCCTTAAACATGTCTATTAAACCACGCATCATCGTTGATTTCTTTATCCATGGAATGAAGAAGTGATAAACAGTTAATACTGCCAAAGCAACTGGTATACCCCAATATGCCCAATTTTCATAGGTTCCATTAGCAACATTATCTTCATTACTATACCAATTAGATGCGTAAAACCCGGCAATTATAGCAATAACTATGCCAATCTTATGTCCGCTGATACTATGAATAATATATCTTATAAATTTCAAAAATAAAGTGGTTGGTAAGTGCCAATCAACTATGAATAAAATAGTGGCGTAGCTAGTCAGCATAAAAAATAATATTCCAAGAAAATGAAGATAATATTCTTGATCATTTCTTAATGATTCAACAATAGGAGTCCAAATGGGATCGTTATCTGTAACTAATTGAGTGGCAATGGTTGTGAGAGTAACAAGAGCAATTGTAAGTTCAATTACACGCTTATATGGAATATCCCACCACGACTTCTTGGAGGATTTACCCCTTGATGATTTTTCAATATTTTCGTTTGACATATTATTTATTTAGGTTAATTAAAATATTTGAGTTTATATAATTCATAAAAAGTAAGGATGCATTAGCTCGTAATAATCTTTTATATAAGAAGTCACCTGAAGCATACACTATAAGCTATTTAGTTACTATTGTGGAGGTTCATCTATTTGTAAGTGTACGTGATCATAATGGAGAGGTACTTCGCGGCATAACCCTTCGCCAAGTAGAAGATTCAATTTATTCTTATCATTCATGAAAAAATCAAGAACTTTTAATGATTCCTTGAGATGTATTTTTATACCAACGTTCCATAGATTGCTTAAATGGCCACATCCAGCCATACATTTTGCCAGTAAACTGGGAAATAATCCACTCCCTACACTCAGTAGAAGTTATTGAGTCCTCTCCCCAATATTCATAGCGCGCCTGCATAGTTTCACGATAGGCATCTTTTTCAAACTTTGCTCTAAAATAAGCACAGCCAAGTGGTAGCGGTACAAATAAATATAGAAGTAAGAACAATGGGGTAGAGTATTGTTGCATTTGCTTAATATGAACTAATTCATGGCGCAGTAAAATCAAACGTTGCTGCTCGTTTGCTGTATCCCACCAAAGATTAGGCATATAGATAGTTTTACCTATGGTAGTTGCATACTCAAGCATAAAAGGATGATTTTTGCTACCTAGATGCATGAGCATATTAATAAACTTCATCAATTTAGATGCATCTTTCCATACTAATTTAATCTGTGGATTCTGCTGGAAGAATTGGTCAGTGTTATTCATTTTTTAAGGTGCATTTATATAGGTATTCATAATTGGATTATGGTATTTAAAATTGTTAGATAGCTAAGTATAAGCATGCTCTAGGATTTTAATGCTTCTTCGCTATCTAATGCTTCTCCACTATCTAATGCCCTTCCAAGAGGGTTTTTATCTTCCAATGCCGTTTCAGCTGCCAACATACTTGGAGAAGGAATATTTACTGAATCAGTATCCCTATAAAAAGGTTCACATTTAGGAATATTTCCATAAGGAGGATAAACATAAATACTGGAATTAAATACATCTGTGATATATAATTCTAAAATATTTGTATGCTGAAATGTTTCCAATATAGGGATATTCTCTATTTTCCCTTTACCATATATCGAATATTTATGACGTAAATTGGTTGAAAGAATTTCTTCTCCTAAAAGTATACATCCCTTGATATTCCTAACATTATTACTAGAATGTATTAATATTTGAGATCGGCCGTAACTATTATAGTTTATATTCCCTTTCTCATCATTTGTCCTTCTGATTAATTTATCTCTCAGTTCGTCCTTTTCCCTGTCTTCTTCCTTTGCCCTGTCTTCTTCTGGCGGTATATATCCCTCTGGAAATAGTTGGTAATAATCATACTTATACTTATCCTTATCATTATTAAATGGAACCACAGTGTAATCTCTCTTATACAAGCTATAGGTACCATTAGGAATACAGGAGACATTTGTTTTATTTTCTCGCCATGGTTCTTCAAGAGTAAAATAATAAGCATTAAGATTGGGGTTAATGTTTAACTTACTTGATTTTCCCCTTGCATCCTCTTTAGTATATAACAAGCCTATCATAACTTCTCTATCCACTCTGTTAACTCTTTTTGTCTCGTCCCCAAGTTTGTCAGATGCAATCATATCCTTATACTTATACTCTACCCTGCTATCATAAAAACGCACCAGAATTGCCTGAGCAGGATTGGTTGATTTACTATTAATAAAACTTTTAATTTTTCTCTTTGCTTTCATTAGGTTGATACCCCACACATCTTTGCTATTAACAACATCATTAATAGTCTTTTCATGTATATCCCAATCCAATGCATCAAATATTTCAGCCATCAGTTTTCAATTATATGTTTATCTATCAATATCATATTTTTTACATTTGTCCCATTAAATCAACTACCATACTACACTTTGAGGTTGAAGTTACGATTGCTACAGCAGCAGCTTGTTTAACTTTCTCGGTTGCCTGTTTAACTTTCTCCGTTGTTTGTTTAACTTTATCAGCTGTTTGTTTAACTTTCTTGGTTGTTGTTTGAATCACGATACCTGCTATAGGATCATCTGGGCTTACAGGATCTTTTACTTGTTCTTGTTTCAAGGTATCAGGCAAAGTAATTTCATCTGATTCTGACTCACTTACTTTGGCTAATTTAGTTGGCAATCTAACTAAATGCTTATCACCTTGCGGAACAAGATAAGGAGTTTGCCGCGAATAACTTGTTACAGTTGCTGGCATAGGAGCAGTTCTTCGTGTTACTATGAGATTGTCACTATCTAAAGATATCACAGTCGGCAAAGTTGCACTATTCCTAAATAAAATACCTTTTTTTGATAAATAATTAACTAACATTTTCAACACGTAGAGAGGTTAATTTAGCCCTCCACAATTCACGCACAACCAGCATACCAAAACAGCCATCTGAATCAGAAATATAACGGATTAATCTTGCTTCACTCATAGTTTTCGTAGGATATTCTAAAAGGCCTAATAGATAAATACATTACTCTAGCGGATAATATGTTTAATCGTAACATCATACCAAGTATTCATATTCTTAGTAAATGGCCACATCCAGCCATACATTTTGCCAGTAAACATTGATACCATTCATTTTAGACGCTTTAGTAAGAAAGTGTTGCAGATTCTAGCCACTTACTTATATCATCAAATAAAATAACAGATATTATATCTTTATGTTCTCTATAATTAAGATTTAATTACCTTAGCCCCAAACCAAAAAGTAATTGCTGCTAGGGCAATGTTATTGAGGGTTCCAATAAAAATTGAGTTTGGTATCACTATGCCCGCATAAGAAGCAATAACAAACCCAATGACTGCAAAAGTTGAAATATAGGTTATAATGGGTCTAACAAAACCACGTGCCATATCAACCCAAGCTAAACGACGGGCAATTACGCTTTTATCCGCTGTATCAAGATTATTAATATCAGCTAGGGCGCTTAGATACTTAGTAGCATCATTACTCCTAGCACTATCAAGATCTTCTATAAGACTCTGCTCTATAGCTGCTTCGTTTGCAATTTGAACTTGTTTCATTTCCAATTTCGCCATAGCTTCATCTGCTATATGCTCATGTTCCATAACCTTAAGATTATACTCACGTTCTCGCTTCTTATCTTTGAAGTTAAGCACTCCTTGGGTAATAGTCCCCACAGCACCTAATAAGCCACCCCCAAGGCCACCTGATAATAAACTCATTAACATATCCATAATAAAATACCTTTTTTTGATAAATAACTAACTAACATTTTCAACACGTAGAGAGGTTAGTTTAGCCCTCCACAATTCACGCATAGCCAACTTGCTACTGGTTACCATGTATTTATCCAAGCTGGTATTTAACCACAATCTCTTACCTGGTAAAATACAACCACGAGTATGGGATGGGTAATTCCCACTATGAATTAATATCCCGGCTCTACCAGGAACAGATCTAACCCAATAGCAATTCTTATATTTACCGCTAGCTGAAGAGACGAGAGGATCAAGAATATAAGTCCCGACAGGTATGCAGGATATATTCGATTTGTTACCTAACCATCTATTCTCACAGGTGTAATAAAGCGGCTTACCAGCTACAACCAGCATACCAAAACAGCCATCTGAATCATAAATATAACGGATTAATTTTGCTTCACTCATAATTTTCAAAAGCCCCTTTTGCTAATGGTTCTGGTAGTATTTTAAACATAGGTTATCTATTTAAGTTAATCATAATAATTTAGTCTACTATAGCGTAAATAATCTTTCATATAAGAAATCATTTTAAATATATCACTGTAAGTTATTGTGAGGGTTCACCTGTTTGTAAGTGTACATGATTATGATGACCTTTTACATATACACATAATCCTTCTCCAATAAGAACCTCATCATTTAAAACTGGCTTACCTGATCGTATATTAATTTTTTTTGATTTATTAAGCACATTTAATAATTTAAGAAAAAACCTTTGTCCTCCCTGATCGTATTCTTTACTGTATATATCACGTCCAGCTTTCCCATCAGTTGAAATAACACGAAAATCTATATCCAATCCGGTCTTATGCGTTGAACCTAATAATCTATATCCATATTCAGGAGAAAGAGAGGTTATAGTAATCTTATTATTTCTTATACTTGTGGGAATTCTTTTCTCAGGTAATTCTTGTAATGCATTATCAATTATATTAATCGTATCAAGTGACCAGGATGTCCCCCAGGGTAGATCACTTCTTTTAATTTTAAAATTCTTCCAAGTATTAATTTCATCTCCAATATTAACCCATCGGGGTAGACGATTCAATTTATTATCAAGATTGAGCAACAATTTATTATTATCATTCAAGAAAAAAAAATCAAGGTGAGAAACTGTACCGGATGGAGCCAAAATTTGATGACAAATACAAGCAACCTTTTCCCAGAAAAAATACTTGCGCCTAGCCCCATCCCCTTTTTTAGGTGTTAGTAACTTTACATTATTAGCCCATTTCTCTTGTTGTTTTTTTACCTCTTTTTTCGTCATGTGATCTTCTCCATTTATACACTGACGTGTAGATCCTGCATCTATTATATCATCCCAATTTTTAACCAATTCCTCATACATGTATTCATAACCTTTTTTCTTTAACTTCTTGATAATACCTTTTATTTTACTCCTGTCTATTTTATATACTGGATCACTTACAAAAAAGAGGACTAACGCAACCCTGAGATACGGCATGTACTTTTTCACAATTTCCACAGTTAATTTAATGAACTTATTTGTCCTTTTATTTGAGTTATCTTTTTGAGGATGGCACTCATGAATTTTTAATAATTTCTTGAGATATATTTTTATACCAGCGTTCCACAGATTTTTTAAATGGCCACATCCAGCCATAGGCGCCACTGACAAATTGCTTAGTAATCCAATCCATAGTTTCAGAAGAATTGATACTATCTGCCCCCCAATATTCGTAACGGGCACGTAAGGTTTCTACGTATGCCTCTTTTTCAAACTTGGCACGAAAATAAGCAAACCCTATCGGAAAAGGAATGCATGAGTATAGGAAAAAGAACAGAGGCCAACTATAACGTTTCATCTGCTTATGGTGAATTACCTCATGACGCAATAGTATAATTTTCTCTTCATCGCTTGCTTTCTCCCACCATTTACGTGGTATATACACAACTCCTTTTTTTCCAGCTGTTGCATAATAATTCATAAACACGCTGTCTGGCTTGCCTCCATAAAAGCATTTATTAAATAAGCGCATTGCTCGGGATTCGTCTTTATAAATTAGATTAACTTTTTGTGTTCTTAAAAATTGAGATAAATTTAAAGGTATTGTGAGTTTAGGCACAACTGGTGGGGGAGAAGGTTTTTTCATAATATCGGCATGTTTTCTATTAAAATTTCGAAGTTCTAAAAGTGTATCTTTAGATTGCTGCATATCAACATTTAGTTGTAAATTGCATTTAGAGCAAACTATAGTTCCAGCACCCAATAGGTCTTGAGCTGTTGTTATAATTCTATTCTGACAACGCGGACACGGAAACCCTCTACCAAATAAATTTTGATTCGAATATTGTGTTTTCTCATCCATCATATTTTTTATAACTTAATCAGCTTTTTTAGGGATAATTGTCTTTTGAATTGCAAGCACGCCTTCTTCTGTTAAAGCATTAATTCCAGCACCTAAGTTCTCTTCTCTCATTACCATTTTTACACTTACTTCCGCTGCTAGTGTTGTTTTGTTTGATTTTTGCAGCCGAGCGCTTGGGGATATGGAACCTCGTAAGTACCGATTACAAAGCTCATGATCTTTACTTGTATGAGTAACTGGAGCATGGATAGTGCTCCTATACTCCTTATGAACTGAATGAATTTTAAAATCAAAGTCCAGCTCCACTTCCTTGATGCTTAAATAGGGTATAGGTAATAAGCTTATCAATGGAACATGCATTTTAACTTTCTCCTTGTCACCAGAATTATCAAACTTATCCCTCTCATAAATAATCTCAATATATTTACCTTCATCTTTACTAGGAACTCCAGTTGGTAACAATCGGTATAAAAACTCCATAACATTATCCAGTGATTGATTCTGTCCATCAATAATAGAGGTAAGAACACCTCCAATAATGTCCTTTATAGATAGTCTATTTCTGTCTATTTTAGTTATGTCTTCGTTCATTAGGGTTGTATTTCTTCAGATAATATTCCAGCCACTTCATCCTCTTCTGCAGTCCTGTCCCATTTATAATTTTTAACCACAAAATTAATATTTAACGAACTAATCTCATTCTGAGCACCACGTAATTCATTTTGATTAACTTTAACTAACATTTTACTGATTTTCCCAAAATCAACCTTATTGTCGGTGCCAAAGGAGTCAATTGCTTTACTAACATTCTCTTTGGAGGGGGGATCAAAATTAGCTGGGAAAGTATAAATCTCTTGATTGCGTGTAATTATTAGATCGTTATTTGCTAAGAAAAACATCCTAAAAGAAGCTGAACTACTCTGTAAAGGATGGGGAGTCACCTCATAATTAGCTATCTCTGTTTCTAAATCTCCGCTATAAATATAAATATAGAAAATTCCGCCTGAATTTACCCAGCTCCTTGTCTTGGGAAAGCATAAGGCAGCCACATAAGAACTGTCTGGGCTAGTTGCCAATTTAAGTACAAATCTATTGGATACAGGAATTGTTTTAATATACTTTTGCCAAGTTCTAGGACTATTAGCTTCTGTTACAGTGTTCTTATAAGGTACTCTAACTAATGTATTACTTTGTGATGAGGCATAAATAATATATGTTTTACCTCCAAACTCACTAAATCCCAAAGTTGCGGAACGAAAACCAGTGCGATAAAGGTATCTTTTAGCAAGTACATCATTATCAGCAACAGCGGCAACATTACTCAGAGGCAACATGCGGATTTTTCTTTCTGAATAACTACTACTAGGATCCGAAATAAGTAAAACCAAACATTCCCCCTCTTTAGTAAACCCCATGGAATCTATTTGGGGAGGGTCTTGAGGGTCTTGAGGGTCTTGAAGGTCTTGAGGAATATCTTTCTGAGTTATAAGCCTATCATTCATATAGTCAATTATCCTTAACTTATTATCATTTCTAGTATACAATGCTAACATTCCTCTATATTCATCAATCATAGGGGGAGCTACAGCAATAATATTTCTTCTGTCATAGGTATTAATATTATTCAAACAACTAAGAATTTTTGTTGTTACAGGAGAATCTAATTCAGAACCCCTAAAAATAGATAGCGCAGGACCTACTTTGGATGCCGTTTCTATAGGTGTATATTTCCCGTGCATAAAAAGCATTGCTGCCTGTTCATTTTTATCTTTACCATTTCTAGAAATATAAATAGGAGCTGGTTTACGATCAATCAGTCGGTTACTAGATGACTCTTCTTTAATACCGTCAATTACTATATTGCCTAGTTCTGGCTTTATAGGTTTTATAGTAATTGGAGATGTTAAGCTGTTATTATAATCAACCAAGAATATATTATCAGCGCTATCTAAAAGTACAGTGTTCCCTGTTGGATATGAGAAGGACTTTTTATCAGGAGCATATTCCTTTCGTGATTGTGTGGTAAAAAACTTTGTAATGTTTGTGACAATATCCTTATTAAGTACTATTGAGGACTTATTATTGTTATCAATTGCGGTACTAAGTGAAAAACTATTGTGTAATAACTCTATAAGATTATTTTCTATTTCTGTTCTATCCTCAGCCCGAATCTTTTGAATTACAGGCCACAAAGATAATATTTTATCTTTTGCAAAGTTTTCTAGTAACTTATCTATAGCTACAAGAGCTTCGTCACTACGCTCTCCATCAACTTCAGATACCTCATCAACTATAAGCTTAAGGTCCATATTAATATCGGATATGTCTATCCTCGGGACCGTAAACCCAGGTAAGTCAGTTCGGTAGCGTTCAGCTGCCTTCTGTGAAAAATAATCAGCATTCACACGCGCTTGTGCTATATCGCGCATGATTGCATTAATTACTTTACCTAATCTGACAGACCCAGCAGATTCAGATTCGACAGCCATAGTAGATTTTAGTGATTATAGTATAGTGATTATAAACAAAAAATACTGTCTAGGGAGTTGGGGGTTCACTGGACAACACATTACTTTCTAAAACACCCAAAATCCTTGACAGACCAGCTGGCATATCAGTATTTTCAGCATGGACATGAACCTTCATGTCATACTCAGTATTTGATGTCCTACTATGTTCAGAAGAATTTTGTCTGGCATAAGAAGCATAGTAACGCTTTGATCTAGATCTATAATTTTCTCCATAATGCCAACTGTCCTTACTCTCATAACTATAAGCTTCTGTTATTTTTGCTGAAAAATCTATATCCATACTGGTAATACTTAAATATGGAATTGGGACAATTGTAAGTATAGGGACCTTAATCTGACCTTTACTGCCATTTGCATCATCTCTTGCAAGATCATAATGAAAAGATACATAGCGAACATCGCCCGTAGCTTTAGTTTTTATATATGTCTTATAATCATCAGCATTTTTTCTAGCTGCAACAGCAACAATTTTTCTAGTTTCACCATCCGATGCTCCAATTGCCAATTTCTCTTTAGCCGCGGCTACACTTACAAGTCTACTTAATTCTGTAGTTTCTTCACTGCTTGGAGCACTGCCTGGATTAAAGCCAACCTCTAAAATGAAAGCAAGTGTTGCATCAGCAGAACCTCTTTGGGCTTCTACTGCGGCACTCAATGGACCGCCAATAATATTGGCAAAATCCAGCCTATTTATGGTATCAATTCCTGACATATTAATTTCTCCTTAGTTTTAGTTACGTCAATATAAAATTTCTTACACAATAATAATTAGTTGTAAGAAAAGCATTTCCCCCTAAAAATCATCCATCTATTTATTAATTCTCTCCTGCTGGAGCTTCGACTTCTTTTATTTGTGGCTCTAGTATTTCAAATACCTTTTTAAGCCCTCCAGGCATATCATCTTGTTTTGCCTGAACATTAACATCAAAGTTCATTTCGTTATTGTAACGGTTTTCTGAATGTGCAGTGTTTTTATAAGAAGATGAAAATGAACCTTTGAAGCCAGCAGAAATATAAGGTAACCCTCCACTAATTTTTAACATATAACTCTGGCTACCACTTTTCTCTTTTGTACTCTCACTGAGACCACTCTCCGATAAACGCATGGTGAAAGCTATATTTACGCTCTCAATACGTATAAATGGTATTGGGACCAAGAACAGCAAGGGAACATTAACAGATTTAGTAATTGTTTTGGAGGGGGTAACTCCCGGGGTATCCTCTGTAGTTGTATACTTAAATGCAATCTCTTTTAATGCCCCAACGGCATTATCACCACCATCCTTCATACATAAACCAGTAATAAAGAGAAGTGTGCTAACTGCTGCCGCACTTTGCGCTTCAATCGCAGCAGTTAAAGGTCCGCCAATCATACTAGACAGCGGCAAATTTGCTAAAGTATTTAATTGATTATTAACATTCATAATGAATATCCTCTCTTTGATTGAATAAAGTATAAATAGTAAATTTCATAATAGTATAGTTCGTGTTATTTGTAGATACTTTTCACATTGTACATGAAATTAAACATAAATACATATTTTTTAATTTATTTTTGCATTAAATGAAAAAAAATTAAAAGCCGTAATTTAGTATATATCTGAACTTATACATCCTTATATTTAGTGTATTTGTCAATGTATGGCCGCTTATGCAACATCTTATAATGTCTATATGCAGTATGATGAAGTAGTTCAACAACTGGAGGAATATGGAACCGCGCAGAATCGTAAGATTTATGCGCGTCATGGAGCAAACCCTGATAAAGTATTTGGTGTAAGCTTTGCCAACTTAAATATACTGGCAAAGAAAATTGGCAGCGATCATGGGCTGGCTCGTCGCTTATGGAAAAGCGGTAATTATGATTGCCGCAATCTTGCCACAAAAATTGCTGACCCAAAACTAATGGATTCGGCTGAGATTATGAGCTGGCTACAGCAACTAACTAGCTATGTTCATGTCTCCCTCTTAGGTAATATAGTGGCACGTTCGCCTGCTGCAAAAGAGCTTTTACCTAAACTATGCAAATACCCAGATGAGATACATCGTGGGTTGGGGTATTCTACTCTGAGTTCTATGCTCGCCAATGACCCTAATTGTTTGACACCAGCAAAGATTGCGATGCATCTTAAGCAACTGGAACGAGATATTCAACAAAGCCCTAACTGGGCGCGCTATTCAATGAATTGGGCTTTAATCAGCATAGGAACCTATTGCGAAGAATTAAAGGACGCCGCCATTGCCGCCGCCAAGCGCATCGGCAAGGTAGAAGTAGATCATGGAGAAACCAGTTGCAAGATCCCAGATGCCGTCTCTTATATTGAAAAAGCCAGCGCCCACTACCTACAAAAAAAGTCAAAGAAGAAGTAGAAAAAATGTTGGTAACGCGGAAATGCGCAGCTAGGCTATTTACCGCTGACTGGCGTATATGCCTTAAGTGTAAATTGTATTAAATTATCAATATCATCTCCACTATTACAGCAATATTTCATTAATTCATCTGCAATCATAAGATAATTTTCTCCTTCCTTACCATCCGCAACCTCCCCCTTAACGAAATTTTCGTATTCAGTATCAATAATTGATTTCTTTATGGTTGGATAATCATTAGAGTTAAGAAACCTATTAGGGTCTTTAATATACTTAAGATTATGTTGATCTAAAGAAGGAAATACATAAGGATTTATCCAATAAAGCCCTATTGTTAAATTAATTGAACCAGTCCACTTAACTTTTCTAGCTTCATTATAATCATCGTTGAACTTAACTCTATATTGGTTTGTATTAACATCATTTTTTTTATTTGCAATTTCTTCATCTGCATACTTCATAGCCGTATAAAATATTTTCCATAATTTATCCACGTCTGAAGAATTTCCATTAATATTTTGAGCTGAGCCAGGTAATTCAAAAAATTTAGGCCATGGAGTGTATACTGTAGTTATACCATCTTCATAAGTATTGAATCTAAAATTATTAATTTCTTGTGAATTATTAATTCCCAATAGCTCCGCAATTTCTTTTAATATCTTACTTCTTTGTATGTCTCGATTATCATTTGTAGCTTTATTATTCAAATCAAACATATTAAATGCTCCCATTATAGTAAATGGACATATATCTATATTTACTGGATTATTACTTGGCCTAACTGTTTTATTATTTGGAGGATATTTCTCAATAATATTCCTTACACCTTTTGCTAAACGAACACGCTCACCTGGTTGATTGCTCTCATATATCTCTAATAATCTGTTGGTTAGTATTTTGAATATAGCCGCCCACTTATCCTGATTGTCATGTTTATATTTCAACTTATTACCCCAATAATCTTTCAATTATATCGTTAAGTTTATTGCTTATGATATTTACAATTGTATCAATATCATTACCTGTTACATCAATATAGATATATGAATATTGCTTATCCTTATAGGATTTTTCATCAGTAAATATTCCTTTACTTATTAGAGAACTTTCAATATTATCTATACCCAAATAGTCCTTTTTAAGAATTCTTTTATATTTTTGCTTGTTATATAGTTCTTTATCTCTTAGATGCTTTTCCAGGAAATTTTTCTCTCTATCACCTATTCTAATCTGCCACTTACCTTCTTTTAAATTTAGTAAGGTATCAATTTTAAAATGCCCCTCCTCGGCAACAACTACATCATGCACCAGAGTATATTCATCTAGCCCATAACTCATCCCCTTCCATATATCATGTGTAATATTTTCTAATTCATTTTTATCTGATAATTTACTATTCACCAGGTCTATAACCGACTTCATATAATCCCTTAAGTTACCAACCAATAATGAAATTTGCTCGCAACCATTTTTAGAAAGAAATTCTTCGAACTGCTCTTTCATTCTTTCATCATGAGTTAAATCTTCTATTGACTGAAATAAGTCATAGAAAAGTTGCAAATAAAGAAAGTGCTTCTCTTTGTTATATATGTCTAACTTATTCATATAGTTAGTCGCCTTATCAAAGAGTTCACTATAGGTTATATAAATAAAGTCCTTTGTATCTCCTGGAGAGTTCTTCCATGGAGAAAGCACAAAGCATAGATATTCTTTACCGCCATCTTTTGCAAGTCCTTCTACAGTATCTTTATATTCTTTTAAATCATTGTATAGTGGAGCAAATATTTTATTTTCTATGCAGATAACATGACTATCTGTCTCAATTAATATATCTATGCGTTTATTATTTTTTGTAGAGTATTCTGTATGAACTGCCATTATTTCGGTGGACTCGTCAAACGGATGCACTAATGCTTCTTTTTTTGTTTTTTTCTCTTCATATAAATCATATAAAGCGCGAGTAAGGATATTTCCTAATGTATGTGGTTGCTTGGTATCAAACAGGAACCTAAGTATATTACTGGCGGCAAGTTCTTTATGACCACACCCAGCTATCTGCATAAATGTTGGTATTCTTTCTGTAGTTATCCACTCACCTTTAGAAAAATTCTCTAGCAACTGTTCCCAGTTATCAATTCTATACTGGTCAATATCTGTACTCATATCATTAGTGTCAGTATGTGTTTCATAATGGGTTACGCATCTTAGTAATTATATCTTTCAATATATTTGTAAGCCCTTCAATATCCTTCGCTCTATCGCTTGTTATATCTATATTAATAAATACAGTATATACCTTGTACGCAATATTATATTTAATCTTAAAATCATATTTACCAACAAACTTTTTAGTTTTAATATACTCCATAATTTTCTCATGTGTATTCCTGCGGACGGGAGTTTTTTTATATATATTTGGTTCTTTTTCTTTTAGTGCTTTTATATAACGTCTAGCAACGTCTACTGGTCTAGCTATCATATTTATTTCCCATTTTGTGGATTCCGCATTATAAAAAGTATTTATAGCAAAATGTCCAAAATGTGGATTAGTGATATCATGGACTAATGATGTCTTTCCATGAATCCATTCATGAACATTTGTATGACCTTCTTTATCGTATATAAGATATTCCATATCCTTGTCACCATTCAAAGCATCTCTTAAATCATGCAGTACAATCTGGTTTGCATAATCTTTCATCATATCTGCTATCATGGCTATATTTTTAACTGCGTCTGGATTGTTTGCCAAAAAACCGGCAAATTGGTTTAACCTTGTAAAATTATCTGTTGTATCATTCATAGTAGTAAATAGTTATTAATTGAGGTAATTATAAGCAATAAATTACCTCCATAAAGGATGGATAGTAGTAGAGAGCATTAGTTTTGTTTTGATGCTGCTAACTTGTATTCTTCTATTATCTCGCTTTGTGAAGGGGTTAATTTATCTAAGCCAATAGAACTAACCGCTGTATCAATATCCTGTTTGGAAACATATTTATATAAATATGGTGCATTAAACTCTCTTTCTTCTTCATAAAATCCCGCTAATAGTGCAACGATCCCATTATCATCTTTTTTAAATAAATATTCAGCAAATTCATTAGCGTTTTTTATAAATCCATTCTCACTCCAAACATATATCATATCTCCAACATCTCCTACTCGCTGTATTATTTGTTCCTTGGGTATTAGATTAATATTGCTAATTAAGTTATTTATAGTAGGATCGAAAAATAGAAACGCTCCTCTTTTACTTACTTGTCCATTAATTAAATATATGGAGCTAACAGGATTGTACGAGCCATTATTAGGTACAATGTAATTATATAAAAATTTATCTTTATCATCTATATTTTTAATAATCATAGATAATGCTTCCCTAGCTGTACTTTTAAATTCTTCATGATATATATTGTTAATCCAGAATTTATTCTGCTTAATTATATGCTCAGTATAATCCTGTAATAAGTCGCTAATCCCTATAAATAAGTTTTTCCAATGCTTCTCTTCAAATTTCTCCACTTCATTAACAAACATCTGATTATTATTAATAGCTAGAATAATTTTATTCATAACATCTTTAATACTTGTATCTTTAAGTGTCTGAACCTTATTTTTAAAAGATAAAGAGCTAACTTCTAAACATTGGATCAATTCTTTCAACATTCTATTTGATATAGGATTTAGAGAATTATAGTTCAGAAAGTATGCATCAAAACTATCTCTTAGGCAAATCCTAAGAGGTGCTGTGCTGTTTATGCTCATAATACCTGTCAAATCATTAAATTGTTTTCCATCAATATTTAATTTTTTTTTATCAATACATGAAATAACAGGAAAAAGTTCCTTAATAATTTTATAGATTTTAGTCTTTAGTTCAATTGGATAATTATTCATTATATTTATAATCTCTATTTCTTTAGCTTTAAATTTTTCATCTAATTTTTTTTCTTGACCAAAAATATCCTCATAGCTTATGTACGCAAATAGTTTTTTATTATCTCCAATATATAAATAAACATCAAAAGCAATAACCCTAATTAATGATAATAACAAAAAATCTCTTAGATTAATATTATTCGCATCTATAGTTTTTAAGGTAGGATTAAGCATATTTAAATATCTATTTATGTGCCTAGAATTTATTAAAATATTAATTAATAGTCCTTTAAAAGTGTCGTATCCATACCTATGATCATCCCAATATTTTTCTCCAAATATATCTCTAAGTTTTATAATACTGTCATCAAGATATTTTTGTAAATCAGAGTATGGAATATGAGGTAGCGGAATTGGAATCTGCACTATTTTATCTATATAATTTCCCCCTATATGGTGTTCTTTATCTGTTTGGAATTTTTGATTCAGCTTTATAATCGTTTTCTCTTTATCATAAGCAAGAATAAAAATCATATTAGATAAATTTGCTACTATTTTAGTAAGTTTAAAAATTAATAATGTTTCATCAGGATCTAATCTATCAATATCATCAATAATAATAAGTACTTTTTTATTCAAACGTTGAAGTGTTTTATCTAGTAAATACTTACTTTCATAAACTGGCTGTTGCACAATGGTCTTAGAAACCTTAGCTGAAAGAATAGCTGGATCTATAGGTATTGATACTCCGTACTCCACAGTTTTGGTATTTGCAATATTTGGGACATATCTGCTCGCATTTTTTGTAAACTCGCTTGCGATTGATCTATTTTCTTTTTTTATGGCATTATGAATAGAACGAAAAAAATCATCCAATATTTGTCCAGTATTAGAATAATTCCAAGGGTTAAAAGAAATTATTAAAGGAGGATTGAAATAACTATCCTTTTTATCTCCGTTGTTGCTATTTAAAGAGGATTTAGAATTAGAGTGCATTATTTCTTTTGACTCATTGGAATACAAGTCCAGGTATTCTGAAGCATATAACCAATGAAGTGGTATTTTATTTGCAACCCAGTTACCAAAAGAACGCCAAACATTATAGTCATTTACAACATTCCAATTTTTATTAAGATTATTTAATACCAAGTTTATAACAGATGTTTTACCTGAGCCCCATTCTCCTTCTATCCCTATTGTTATGCCAGCTTGCTTATCATAGTTTTTAATGATTTCTATAATCTCATTAACAATGTTCTCCCTCTGAAACTTATCTTCATCCTTTGATAGTATGGGATCATCAGAAAATATGTAGTTATCATTCATATATCTTAGTGATTATGTCTTTCAATATTTTCTTAAGTTCCTTAACATCTTTTGCTTTATTGTATGTTATATCTATATTCATAATCAAATTGTTAGCATCTTCTCTAAAATTAGATATATGAGGAACTTCTTTAGAATTAGCAAAAACCTTAATGTCTTTGGGTTTATGCTTACAAATACGAGTTTTTTTATATTTCTGAGGATCCTTTTCTTTCAACGCTTCTATGTATCCTTTAGCATGTTTTGGGGGTCTACCTTTCATGTTTATTTGCCATTTCATTAATGATTCATTATAAAAAATATCTAAACAGAAATGTCCAAATTCGGCATTGGTAATGTCATGGACTAATGTATATTTTTTCCAAAGCCGCTGGCAGATATTTTTTTTATTAATATCTTTCTCTTGACGTATAAGTTTTTTAAGAACCTCATCATTATTTAAAGCATCTCTTAAATCATGGATTATGAGGTAATTCGCATAATTTTTGATCATATCCATTATATCTAGTATATTTTCAATTGCTTTTGGGTTATTTGCTAAGAACCTAGTGAATTGGTTTAACTTTATGGAGTTATCTTTTGTATCGTTCATTTTAGTAAATGGTTATTAATAGTATGCAAACAAAATGATTATTGCATTTTTGTATTCAGTCAATATTATAAGTGATTGTAGTAAGAGTTAGTTGCGAGCATGGCGGTGGTTTGTTGCAAGTATCAGGCATATTGCGGGCGGAGCGCAGCTCCGCCCCTACAGACCATCATTCCAAGTATTTATGCATCGTACCAGAGATGTATTCCAAGTATTCAGCCAGTATTCCAGACCATTATTCCAAGTATTTATGCATCGTACCAGAGATGCGTTGCGAGCATGGCGGTGGTTCATCGCAGGTGTTGGGCATTTAGCGGGCGGAGCCAGCGAGCATGGCGATGGTGTTATCGCAAGTGTTTGGCATTTTGCCGGCGGAGCCAGCGAGCATGGCGGTGGTTCATCGCAAGAGTTATACATTTTGCGGGCGGAGCCAGCGAGCATGGCGATGGTGTTATCGCAAGTGTTTGGCATTTTGGGTGGGGCATTGCCCCACCCAACGGGCGGAGCGTAGCTCCGCCCATACAGAGCATCGTCGTTAATTCAAGCACCACACATAACAGACCATTATTGTGATATCAAACACCCCATTTTTGTAAAAAAAGTTAGTTTTAGGGGAAATAATTGGCTATATTGGGTTGTTTTATTTGTTTATACCACTATGTATAAAGCAGAGAGATAAAGTAGATTTTTACCGGTAAAGATTTTTTTTCATATTAACCATAGAGGACAACATTATGAGAAACTTTGTAAAAGTGATCGCTTTATCAGCGATTCTAGTTACACCAATCTGGGCATTCGCAGGAAGCGGGCTTCCAGGTTATCAGATAGGCGTTAAGGAAAATGTCAAAGGGCTTGAAAGAGTCACTCAGACAATGGTCAAGCCGCCTCTCGTTCCTAAACACCAGCAAACCGCAGGAAGCAAACCCAAAGTGGTGCAAGTGCGGATGGTGATAGAGGAAAAAGAAGTAGAAATAGCTCCCGGAGTATTCACCCATTTGATGACATTCAATGGGCATGTTCCTGGTCCACTTATTGTGGTTCACCAGGGCGACTACGTAGAGCTTACTCTAGTAAACCCAAAAACCAGTACTTTGTTGCATAACATTGACTTCCACGCTTCAACTGGAGCATTGGGAGGCGGTGAGTTAACTAAAGTAGCTCCCGGGCAGGAAGTCGTTTTTCGTTTCAAAGCCACCAAAGCAGGAACCTTTGTTTATCATTGTGCTCCTGGCGGTATCATGGTTCCTTGGCATGTTGCTCAAGGAATGAATGGCGCCATAATGGTGTTGCCGCGAGATGGGTTGAAAGATGAGAATGGCAAATCCATCAAGTATGACCTTGCCTACTACATCGGCGAACAGGACTATTATATTCCCAAAGATAGTAATGGGAAATATAAAAGATATCCAAGTCCCGCTGCTTCATTAGGTGATACCCTTAAAACGATGGAAGATCTGACCCCATCGCACATCGTGTTTAATGGTGTGAAAGGAGCTTTGTTGGGTGAAAACGCGCTAAAAGCTAAGGTTGGTGATACTATGTTGTTGATCCACTCACAAGCGAATCGCCATACATTCCCGCACCTCATCGGAGGACATGCGAATTATGTCTGGCCAGATGGTGACTTACATTCTAAGCCCAAGACCGACCTTGAAAGCTGGAATATTCCAGCAGGTGCGACTGGAGCTATGATGTATACATTCTTACAACCTGGACTATATGCATATCTCAATCATAATCTGATTGAAGCATTTATCAAGGGGGCAGTTGCCCACATAAAAGTTGATGGAAAATGGAACAATGACTTGATGACTCAAGTTAAAGCTCCAACCGCAATTAAATAAGTTAGGTTTTCCTGCGATAGCCGGGCATCGTCAATTATTGATAATGTCCGGTTTTTTTATTTAAACTGCAGAATTCGCCTGTAGAATATGGAGGCAGTGGAGTTAGGGGCGGCGAGCAGAATACAGTTCACTCGCAAAAGATAATTAGCTCATTAACCGCACAAGACAGCGGCGCTATATAAGGCGGCGCAATATTAGGTGAGGTGAGGTGAGAATAATATGCTAATTAACTACTGCCATTTGTAACCCAAGATTAGTCCTGTGCTACTAAGAGATACATCCTTTAGAGCAACATCACCATCCACATCCTGGATATCCCCAGGGATTGCAATAAACATATTAAAACCTACATGAAAGCCATTATTATAAGTATAGCCGTAGCCCCAAGTGAAGGCAGGTGCAACACCCCCCTTTAACTCTTTAATAGATACGTCAAACTCCGAGTTATTCTCGGCAAAGTCACCTTTAACTGATGTTGAACCCATAAGCCACAGGCCCGTGCCAAAGTTAAAATTAGAATTTGTATGATAACGATAGCCGGCGTATAGCCCACTATGCGAATAAATCAAGGCATCATCATCTTTAATATAAGAAGCCACTATGCCGTATGAATCAAGGGATAAACCGTGATTTTCACCCCAAATTACATCCGAAACTAATCCATTTGAAAAGCTAACAGCATAAGAACCAGGAATGGGCGTTTCATCTTCATTTACATTGTGAGAATTAAGAATACCGAGGAAAGCAGTTAATCTGCCAGTTATATGCTCAGATGCTGCCACCCCTGTATGTAGGCATAGCAAAGATACAAATAATATCAGTTTAAGGGTTAATGTTTTCATAAGTTTTTTAGTAATAATAGTAATAATAATAGTAATAATAATAGTAATAATAATTTACCAGTCAATATAAAGTATTTGACGACTGTATAGTTATCATTATAATATAATAATTCCATTTTTATCACAATAAACGAGAAAATATATTAATTCAAAAAACTCATAATTTCGCCAACTGTATGGAACGAACCACATACCAAGAAAATTGTATTGTTAGGGGGGTTGCCCTTTTCTTTAATATTCCCCTCTTTAACATTCCCTATTGCGCGAATGTGCTTCACAATTGCGGCAGCATTTTGGTGATGCTGGAGTGAAACGGTGGAATCAATAGATTGAAGATTAGCGGCAAGTTCATCAGGAGCAATAGCTTTATTACTTTCCAGCGGAAACAAATGCCATTTAGAAATCAGTGGCAGCAAGGGTAAGACGAAACCGTGCCAGTCCTTAGTATTAAGTATGCCAAAAATTGCTTCTATCTGCACTTTCGCTTCCTGCCTTAATCGTTGAGCTATAACTTCAGCTGCAGCGGGGTTATGTCCTGTATCCATTATTACAAGGTTGTCGCCTATTCTTATCTTTTGCCACCGCCCCGCCAAAAAGAAATTATTCCAGGCAGTAGCGGTTATCACTGGGTCAAGGGAAAAGTGCTTGGCAGGGCTTGACGATGCGCTTGCAACACTCCCAACACTTGCACAGCTCTCTTCATAACACTTTAGCGCTTGCCACGATGAAGCCACATTATCAGCTAGCAGTTGCGGATTATCCAGTTCCAATTCAGCGGCAGAGCCAGAGCCAGAGCCAGAGTCAGAGCCAGCGGCAGAGGCAGAGCCAGCGGCAGCGGCAGAGCCAGCGGCAGCGGCAGAGCCAGCGGCAGCGGCAGAGCCAGCAGCAACAAAGTCACGATTAATCATCAACAACTTAGCCCCTATCTCATCCGCCACCTGTTGAACATTAGCTGGCGGGTTAGAGTCGCCAAAAATCAAGGGCTTATTGCGCCGGGCAACTTGGAGCTTCTCATAAGCAAGTTTCTCGCGGGTATTGCCAAGTATTTCGGTGTGGTCTAAATCAATGGAAGTAATCAAGGCGCAATCAGCATCTATGATATTGACTGCATCCAACCTGCCCCCCAGCCCCACTTCCAAAATCCACACATCTACCTGGTGATGCCAAAAAATTATAAATGCCGCCAGGGTGCAGTATTCAAAATAAGTAAGAGGTGTTCCTTGGCGATGCGCATCCACGCTCTGCAAAGCAGCCAGCCACTCCGCATCTGTTGCCGCCTTTCCATTGATGCAAGCGCGCTCGTTAAAACTCAGCAGATGCGGCGAGCATATCAGCGCAGTGCTGCGTCCGTGGGCGCGCAGTGCCTGTTCAAGTAATGCGGCACAGGTGCCTTTGCCATTAGTGCCCCCTACTATATAAGTAAAAGGGATATGTGGCGGCTTGCCGCCATCAGTTAGGTTATGGAATACTTTGGTTATTCTATCCAGACCGAGTTTTATCTCATCCAATGAATGGCAAGATATTAGGTGATTAAGATATTCTTCGGGTTTCATAGCTGTGTTAATGCAGATATTATTCCGCACTCGCCGCACTTATATACGCTATACGCAAGCCCTGGTAGGATGAAGCTATACTGAATCTATGCTGAAGCTATACTGAATCTATACTGAATCTATACTAAATCTATGCTGCGTGCAGCATACTCAGGATTGACCCTATACGGCTACGCAAGTCATGGCGAGCCACAATCATATCCAACGCTCCGTGTTCCAGCAAAAACTCACTGGTTTGAAATCCTTCAGGCAGGTCTTTTTGCACCGTATCCTTAATCACCCGCTTGCCAGCAAAGCCAATATCCGCTTGCGGTTCGGCAATATTTATGTCTCCCAACATTGCTAAACTAGCGGTAACACCGCCATAAGTTGGGTTGGTAAGCACCGAAATATAGGGCAAACCAAACTCGCCTAACTTAGCTATGGCAGCGCTGGTCTTAGCCATCTGAAACAGAGATATTAGCCCTTCTTGCATACGCGCCCCGCCACTGGCGGAAAAGCACACATAAGGGGTTTTGCTTTCTATCGCCTGTTCTACGCCCATCACAAATTTACGCCCCACTACAGAACCCATAGATCCCCCAATAAAAGAAAATTCAAATGCCGAAGCCACTACACTCATCCCATTAAGCGTGCCTTGCATTACCACCAAGGCATCATTTTCTTTATGCCTATTTTGAGCATCACCAAGGCGGTCTTTGTATTTCTTGCTGTCTTTGAACTTCAACGGGTCTGTGGGTTTAATGTCGGCGCCAATCTCTCTGGCGCTACCCTCATCAAAAAATGTATCCAAACGCAACCGCGCCCCTATAGGTATATGAAAATTACATTTCATACATATATTAAGATTTTTGGAAAGCTCGGGTTTATAAAGCACTGCGCCGCAAGATGTGCAGCGACTCCATAGTCCCTCTGGGACTTCCTTTTTCTGCGTCTCGGCACCAGATATGCCAGAAACAATTTTAGTAATCCAACTCATAGCGGATATTGTAGCATATTTTCACCCCAAAAGGGAAATATTGTGTATAATGACTGCATAATTAGGTTAGAGAAATTATTATGGGGGAAAGAAGTAATATTAAACACATTAATCAGTTTTCAATTATCATGATGCAACTAAAAAACTTAGGCAGGTTATATATAGCGATTTTATGTATATTATCGCTAATTCTTATTTCCTGTGCGAAAGAAGAAGAAGATAAAGAAGAAGATAAAGAACAACTCAATCAAACACAACCCGATGCAAGATTACTTGACAACACATTTACAATATCCGCCACTCCTTTACCTCCGCAAGTAAACATTAGCAGCCAACAAGATATTATCGTCGAATTAAACCTCACATCTGATATGTTATTGGCAGATGAACATACCAATAAACCACTAAACTTAAGCATTAGCGGTATGAACTACAATCTAAAAAGCGACGAACAGGATTATGCTTGCTCACCCACTATTCAAGCAAGTCAGAGCAGCATCAACGCGCCTGCCAGAGAAGACAATAGCCGTTTATTCTCTTTCAACATATCTCAAGTATTATTAGCTGATAGAGAGGATGAGTGTGGCAATGTTCCGCAGATAAGAGGATTAGCGCAGCCCCCTTTTGACAAAATCTCTCAAGTCCAATTAACCGCTATCATGTTTACCCTCAACAACACCGCACGACAGCTTGGACAATTGAATATTGACGGAGAAACCACAATAACTGGTGATGTGCTAATTCTTGTTTCCTGTACGGAAGAAGAAGATGGAGAACAACTCAATCAAACACAACCCTGTGAAGAACAACTCAATCAAACACAATCTAATGGAGGAGGACCCGATGGAGGATTACCTGCCAACACATTTACAATATCTGCCACTGCTTTGCCGGCGCAAGTAAACATTAGCAGACAACAAGATATTAGCGTCCAATTAAACCTCACATCCCCTATGTTATTGGCAGATGAACATATCAATAAATCACTAAACTTAAACATTAGCGGTATGAACTACAATCTACATAGAGACGAACAGGATTATGCTTGCTCACCCGCTATTCAAGCAAGTCAGCGCAGCATCAACGCGCCCGCCAGAGAAGACAATAGCCGTTTATTCTCTTTCAACATATCTCAAGTACTATTAGCTGATAGAAATGATGAGTGCGGCAATGGTCCGCAGATAGAAGGATTAGCACAGCCCCCTTTTGAAAAAATCTCTCAAGTCCAATTAACCGACCTCAGGTTTGTCCTCAACAACACCACACAACAGCACGGACAGTTAAGTATTAGCGGGGAAACCACAATAATTGGTGATGTGATTAAACGCCCACCTGTTATTCTTTCCGCCACAACTGGACCATTTTTTATTAATAATAATACCCCCATGGGCACTATAGTAGGCAATATTAGCGCCTTATTCGCTGATAGTTATTCCATTGTGTCATTAGATGGCGGAGGGATGATAGACAACATCAATCTCAACTCCCCAATTAATTTCAACAATCAAAACGGGCTTATAACCGCCAGTGATAACTTAACAAGAGGTGAATATATGTATACAGTCACGGCTCATAATGAATTCTTCAACGCCTCACGTGACTTTAGTGTCAGGGTGTGGACTGATGATGAAAAGGTATCAGTCCCCACATCAACCCAGCAAATTTCTGTTTATGAAGGAACGATTGGCAAAATAGGCAATGTCACCGCTCGCAACGCCATTGACTATCAGGTGCAAAACATAGCAGGGATATCAACAGCCAAACTATTTATCATAGACAATGAAGGTAATATCAGTGTTACCGAACTATTGGAGCGTGATAGGGATGGAGCACATCAAAGCAATTATTCTTTGCTAATCAACGCCTCTAATCAATTCAGTTATGCCACCTTCCCGCTCACCATAAATATTACAAACATACTTTCCGAGATTGACTTTAACTTCAGTAGTCGGATTACCAAGCCCACCACTATAACTATTATAAACTCGGTGTATAGCGCCGCATACAATGTCAGCTATATAGAGGAGTATGATAGCAGCAACAACTTGCTTAGCATTGATGATAACGGCAGTATCATATTAAGTGATGCTGTGAATGATGCCCAAAGGCAAAATTATGCGCTAAGATTCAGGGAAATAATAACAAGTAAAGATGGTAGTATCAAATATTATGATGAGAACAACGGCACCTTGCAGTTAGCAAACATCAAACTAGGAAATACAGAAACTACAGTAAAAAATAACTATGTTAATTGGTGGCTGTATGATGACCTTAATGCTACAGATAGCGCGAATAGTACAAACATAGCATCAATGCCAAATATTAATCTTGGCGACGAATTAGTGATACGTTACCCTTACATAAATCAAACTTTCAATAGCAGATTTTCCAGAGTTAAACAAGTCAACCAGGCGACAGCAGAATCTTGCTCTCTGAGCGGCGATGACAACGACGATGGTAGTGATAAGAAAGTATTAGGAAGTTATTTTAATGGGGAAAACCAAAAAACTGCATCAATTCCACTCCGAACACCCAGTGGTATGCTCGCCGACGCAAATGCATTTGTGGCAGGAGGAACCTACTATATATACTCTGTAAATACTATAAGTGATGACAGAAGTACGAAAACTACCGCTTTTACTGATACAACAACAGATGGTTTATGCCAGCGTGGATTACGGATTAAATGGACAATTCATCCCAGCACGCCATAATAGATATTAGCCGCAACAAAATGGCGGAGAGGGAGGGATTCGAACCCCCGGATCCTTGCGGATCAACGGTTTTCAAGACCGCCGCATTCGACCACTCTGCCACCTCTCCGGTTGATAATAGATTATAGTATATAGTCAATCCAAATTACAAGTTATAAGTCATTTACCGATGCAAAAATCGGCGAATATCCTATCCAATAAATCCTCACTGCTGGTCTGCCCTACTATCTCCCCTAAGGAACTCTGCGCTAGTTTTATATCCTCAGCAAAAAGCTCGGCGGCTTTCTGTTGTTTTAAACGTTCGTAGCCCTCTGTAATATGTTTGAGTGCATCTTTTAGAGACACAATATGACGACGGCGGGCGGTAAATGCCGTGGTGCCACCTTCTGTGCCTCCTTCTGTGCCACCTTCTTTACCACCTTCTTTACCACCTTCTTTACCACCTTCTTTACCACAGAGTTGCGCAATACTATCCAACAACGCCTCCAACCCCTCAGCGGTCTTAGCGGATAAGCGCACAGATAAAGCATGGTCCTGGTTCTCCCCTCCAGAGTGCGTTCCTGCGGGCTGCACATCTATTTTATTTGCAACCATTATGGTTCTATCCAGCAATCCCTTACTCGCAATGGTTTTGATTATTCCTTGTAAATCCACATCAACGTTGGGAGATTCAGCAATATCATAAATCAAAATTATAATATCACTTAGCCCCGCCTGCTCCCAGCTACGTCTTATCCCCTCTTGCTCCACTTCATCGGCATTATCCCTGATGCCCGCAGTATCGGTTAGCACTATCGCCATGCCTTTTATATTCACTGCTTCTTGCACAAAGTCGCGAGTAGTGCCTGCTATTGGGCTTACAATAGCCCGTTCATGACGGCATAAAAGATTTAGCAAACTGGATTTACCCGCATTTGGCTTGCCAACAATCGCCAAAGTTTTCTGCTCACGCAACAATGCTCCTTGTTGCGCCTGCTTTATCAGCTGCTCCAGTCCATCTATAATAGCGGCGCTGCGTTGTTGCAGTTCTTTATCCTGTAAAAAATCTATCTCTTCATCTGGAAAATCCAGCCCCGCCTCAACATATACACGCAGCTGAGTCAGCAACTCATTAATCCGTTTCACCTGATAAGAAAACTCACCTTGCAAGGATTTTAGCGCCGCGCGCATAGCAACATCAGTATCGCTATTTATAAGGTCGGCAACCGCTTCGGCTTGGGTTAGGTCCATCTTGCCATTTTGATAAGCGCGCCGACTAAACTCGCCTGCTGTTGCCTGACGCGCCCCCAGTGTAATAGCGCTATCCACAATGTTCTGCAGAATTATGGGGTTGCCATGTGTTTGAAACTCCACAACATCTTCACCAGTAAAAGAATTAGGAGCAGGAAATAATAAAGTAATGCCCTTGTCTAACAGCACACCTGCAGGATTATAAAAGGTGGAAATAATGATTTGCTGGCAAGGTTTTTTGCTTATTTGTTTCTGCCCACTTTTGCCCCCCATCATCCGCTCTGCTATGGCAAAAGAGTTAGCGCCAGATAAGCGCGCTATGCCTATTGCGCCTTTGCCAGGAGGAGTTGCTATGGCAATAATTGTATCAGATTCAGAGGGGTCCATTGCCAAGCAATGTATCATTTACTTGTTATCTTTATCTTCTTTGGTTTTTTTGAGATTTTTGAGCTTAAGAAAATCAAAATTAATGTTCGGAGTATGCAATGTCCCTAAGCGGCGATTGATTATATACTGCTGCATAATAGACAGAATATTATTCACCAACCAATATAAAACTAAGCCCGCAGGAAACCATAAAAAGAAAACCGTAAAGATAACTGGCAACATTTTCATAATCTTAGCTTGGGTAGGGTCAGGAGGCGCTGGGCTAAATAATTGTTGCACAAACATAGAAATTCCCATCAGCAACGGCAATATAAAATAAGGGTCTTGGGAGGCAAGGTCTTGTATCCACCAGATTAATGGCGCATGACGCAACTCCACGCTTTCTATCAAAGCCCAATAAAAGGAGATGAATATTGGCATCTGTATTAAGATTGGCAAACAACCGCCCATAGGATTCACCTTTTCCCGCTTATATAGTTTCATCATCTCTTCTTGCATTTGCTTGCGATTGCCGCTATGAGTTTCACGAATATTCATCATCTGCGGCTGTAATTTTTTCATGCGCGCCATTGATTTATAGCTGGCATTAGTCAAGGGATAGAACACCATCTTAATAATAAACGTCATTATGATTATGGCAAGCCCCCAGTTCTTCACATAACTATGGATGAAATCAAGAAACTGAAACAGCGGTTGTGAGATATACCACAACCAACCATAATCTATAGTAAGAGCCAAGTTTGGAGCAAGCGCCTTGAGTGGTTTTTGTGATTTTGGACCCACATAAATTTTTAGCGCTTCTTCCTTGCTTTCACCAGGTCGCGCCAAAAATACAGGGGCGGTAAAACCAAAAATATAATCACCCCGCGAGGTAGCTCTAGTGCTATAAACATAATCACGGTTGCTATCCTGTGGAATCCATGTCGCCACAAAATAATGCTGCACCATAGCAACCCAACCGCCCTTTGTTTCTAATTTTAAATCACGTTTTTCCATGTCCCCAAAATCCAGCTTATTGTAATTGTCATCTTCGCTAGTAAAAGCAGCGCCAGTAAAAGAACGGGTGCCAAAAGATGCTAAATCATAAGTTGGGTCTTGGTCATCTCTTCTAAACTGGGCGAACATATTGGCGTACCAGTCGGAGACGCCACGGTTATTCACTCGGAACACCACATCAATATCATGCCGTCCCCGTTGCAGAATAAAGCTTTTTACCACCTCAACCCCATCTTTGCTATAAGTAAGTGGCACAGTAAGCGACTGCGCTCCTTCTGCCATCACATATTCATTTTTTGCCGTGCTGTATACTGGTCTGCCTGCCACTGTGGCATCAAAGCCGTCCCTACCTATGAGACCGCTCTGAGCAATAGAGAATCTTTGATTGTCGTTACGCAACAACAATAAAGGACTTTGCCCTTTTCTAATCTCTTTATAATCCCTCAGTTCTGCTCTCACTATATCCCCTCCTCTGCGGTCTATGTATAGGTTGAACTTATCACTTGTAACCAGAATATAGGTGTCAGAACTTGCCGTGACTCCTTGTTCTCCTTGTTCACTTTGTTCGCCCGCTGCAACTTCAAGCTCCTGTTGTTCTGCGGGGACTTCCAGCAACTCCTGAGTAAGTTCATCAATGTCCGCGGTGGTTGGCAAATCAACCTCAGCTTGTGGATTGGATTCTACTCCCTCTAATTCTCCCCCCCGGGATTCAATTCCTATGCTTGGAGATGGCGCCTGTTGAACTGCGGACTGCGCCTCAGGGCTATAGTCGGCTTGCCATTGTAATAATAGAAGATAGCCAGTTAATGCTACTCCTACGATAAGGAGAGGTCTTTGAAATTTTTCTAACATTTTTGTGTAAAGTTGATTTTTGCCGTCGTTGCGGAAGGTTTAGGTTTGGAATTTTGTTGATTGGGTTGTTTATCGCTGTTGCAAGCAGGAATCGGGTCAAAGCCGCCTTGCGGGTGGAGCATGGCTCCGTTCCTACTATCGCTTTTGCAAGCAGGAATTGGGTCAAAGCCGCCAGGATGCCATGGATGACAGCATAGAATACGCCGTACCGCCAGATATGCCCCCTTGGCAACACCAAACTTCTCAATTGCCTGATAGCCATAGTCCGAACAAGTCGGGTAAAAGCGACATGAAGGTCCCGTAAGCGGGCTAATAAATTTCATATAAAACTTTAGAATGGATAAAATAGTTTTTTTAATCATTTTTAATCATTAGATTCATTGACATAAACATAAACCTTGCAAGCTCAAACGCTGGATACGGAAGAGTCCGCCAAGATCTTGTTGCTGAAACGGGTTAGTAATAAGTTAACTGATTCGCTCATCTGCTGGCGCTGACATCCTTTCATCTTGGGGGTTGCCACCACCACGCAGTCAAGCCCAAGCCCAAGCCCGAGACCAACCCCAACCCCGCAACCAAGCCCGAGACCAACCCCGCAACCTAACTGCTGTTCTACCGCTGCTATGTGCTCTTTGAATTGGGGGCGAAGACGGCGGCGCAAAGCATTGCGCATAACTGCCCTTTTGAATACCTTCTTGGGAATTACCATCCCCAAACGAGAAAAGCCCATTTCGTTGCGGCGTCCCATTATGTATAAACCAGCAATACTAACTTTATAATTATGGGATTTAAAAACCTTGTCAAAATCATCATTCTTACGCAGAATATCTGCAGAATGCATCTAAACAGTAGGTCTTATCCGTCCCTTCTCTCTTCTGCGACTAAGTATTGCGCGTCCGTGGCGCGTGCTCATTCTGGCGCGAAATCCGTGCTTTCTCTTCCGTTTTATATTGCTTGGCTGATATGTCCTTTTCATCTTTACTAATCTGTTAAGCTAGCTGTATATTCACTATATTATAAATCATCAAAATTATATCCCCTAATCCTTATAACTATTGCTTATATTAGCATAATTAAAAAGTAAGTATGCCAAAAAAATAACAAATTATGCATATTTTTATAAAAGAAGAAAGTAGTATATAATTCTTATTAGTTATAACCACACAATTAACTATACAATAGAGATATTATGAACGATACGAATACTAGTAATACTAGCGAATATAAAAAATGGCAATGTGAGGTCTGCGGCTTCATCTATGATGAGGAAGAAGGATGGCCCGAGGATGGCATTAAAGCAGGAACTGCCTGGGCTGATGTCCCCGATGATTGGGTCTGCCCTGATTGCGGCGCCACCAAAAAAGATTTCAATATGGTTGCCGTAGATCTTGACTAATAGCGGAGTTTAAGGGGCAGGCGTGGTGATTGTCCAAAAGTTTATCCGTAAGTCCCTGCCCCGAATATAATACTCACCAGCAACCACTGGCTTAATCTGCTTAACCTCATCAAAAGAAAACCTTCCAGGCCTTTGTAATAAGTAGTAATAGGGTCTTATTTGGTTATCATTTTGATAAATAAACCCGACCTGACGTAATTTATAGTTATTACTAATATGTTGCCACGTTGGCGAACGTTGTAATCCTTGCAAATTGGCGCTTGATACATAAATGAAGCGCGAGTTAAACTTATTTTCGTATTCTTGTATCCTCTCCACCTCAGATGGAAGGCGACTCCCGCAGTTGCGGAAAGCATAAAAACAAACTGAACTTTCCTGATCATGATAGACATGGTTGAAGAAACGGTCTTCACGTTTAGTAGATTCTTGAATTAATCTGCCAGCAACATCACCGCCCCAATACTGCGCATTGAATTGGCGGTTCATGCTTTCATTAATCTGCGCATAATTAAGAAAAGGCAATAGCAACAAGGCATAAGCAAGCCAAGCTGCGCCAGTTTTGGCACGCACAAAATTCGCCACACTAAACAATAAGTGCCCCATTCCCAAAGCAATAAGCAAGGCAAAAGGTATCTGATAGTATGAATGATTAAGCATCTGAAGAAAGAAAACCATTAAAGACAAAATAATAGATAGCAAGTAGAACACCACAAACCAGCGATAAGGGGACTTTTGCACTAAGGTTACCAATAATCCTATAACAAAAGCTATGCCAAAGACGTGGTTATAATTGGTTATCCAAAAATCATATAACAAAGGCGTCTTTTTCCCCCACTCATGGAAATTAAATATTTGAGTGGGCGCCACGCCACCGCCCAATGGTCCCATAAAATCGTTATTGACATTGGTTAAATGCAAATAAACGAAAAACCCAACTAACAATATAGGGAAAAGAAAAAAGCCCGCTATTTTTTGCCAAATACTGAGCCAACCAGAAACATATAAAAGTACCTTCTTTTTATCCCCTGTATAGTCACGCCAACCCGCTAGGAAAATATCCTTGTAGGGTGTTATCCCTAAGACAGCTATAGCAGGAAAAAGAAATGGTAGTTTTGACATGCCAGCGCAAACAAGAAATATAGAGCCAGCAATTGAATAACGATGCTTATAGTTATTATCTCGCCATAGCATAAAACATATAAAGAAACCCACTAAGAAAAAATTACCTATTGTCCCTTCAGATATATGGCGTCCAAAGAATAAGGTCATAGGCATAAGGGCGTAGCAGGTAGCAGTCGCCAATCCCATCAAATTGCTGCGCGCCATTTTTCTAACAAAAACAAACACCATGAACATTGTGATGATATTAATCATTATCATAATCAGCCGCAGGGAGAATATACTTTCACCAAAAATGCTCCAAGCAATAGCTCCAAGATAAGCAATAAAAGGAAGCTGTGGGTTTTCCCAATAGGGTAAATCCGCCCAACCATTGAACACAAGAGCTTCGCGATGAGGGGAAACCCCATAAGTCCAGAATTGTTTGGTGATAGCAAGCCATTCGTTTTCTTTCGTATTGTGATAGCCAACAGAAGGATAGCCCAATTCAAAGGCGCTAAAATAAATAACACTTAGCGCTAACAATAATAGCCATAAAATAGCGCCGTAGTTATCTTTGAGTATTCGTGTGATGTTTTGTTTATCTATCATAATTTATTTATTATAATTTATTTATTATAAAGGAGTAGAGATAATCATATACCCCTTGATTGTGAAATTAATTGTTTGAGAGCATAGCCAGGGTCTTCTTCACGCATTAGTTTCTCTCCCACCAAGAATACCTTGGCGCCGCAGCCGTGCAATATCCTCACGCAGTCAGCATTGTGGATGCCGCTTTCAGCCACTAACATACTCCCGCTTTTATTTTGCAAGTGAGAAAGAATTGCTCCACCAGCATGTAAATCAACCTCAAAGGTTTTGAGATTGCGATTATTTACTCCTATAAGTGATGCCTCTATTTTTTCCGCCATATCCGCTTCCTCGCGAGTATGCGCTTCCACCAGGACATCCATACCTAATTCTACTCCTAAAGCGTAAAACCTCTGCAAGGTTGCCTCATCCAGACATGCCACAATTAATAATATTGCATCCGCTCCCAAAGAACGCGACTCATAGATCTGATATTCATCTATAATAAAATCCTTACGCAGCACAGGTATATCAACCGCCTCTCTTGCTTGTTGCAAATGTTTATTTTCTCCCTGGAAGAAACTATTAGTAAGCACCGATAAACAAGCTGCGCCTCCTCCCTGATATGACTTAGCAAGTTGTGGCGGGGAAAAATCCTCACGGATTAGACCAGCGCTGGGGGATGCTTTTTTGATTTCTGCTATGAAAGCCGGTAGTGGAGTTTTTAATTGCAATGAATTAATAAATCCACGGCATGACTGTTGGTATTCAGCGCTCTCTTTTAGTTCTGCTACTGAAGTTGATTTTTTCTGTTCTGCCACCAATTGGCGTTGGTGGGCTACTATCTTATCTAAAAATTGCATTGCTTCTATGCTGATTGAGCCTCTATCCTCGCCCCCCCCTGTTTGATGATATTAACGTTGGCGCCGTTGGGGAAGGAAGCCGTTGGGGGTGCAGTTAAGGGCAGGATACTCGGAAGTAGTGCCGAAGTTCCAAGCATCAGAACCGTCACACACAGTCGTCCAAGTTGAATAAATACCGGAATCACTTGTTGGTGCTTTCAATTCGCTGGTGGTTTTATTTACACCTCTGCTATCATCGTCGTTTGATGCTTGCTCGCTCTTCTGCCTGTCCCAATAGGAAGCGGTGACGGTCATTGGCGCCCCACCCCCAACCAGACCGCCGACTTCATCATCCCCACTGACAACCCCACCAGCTGCATAAGATGACGTGATGGTCGCAAAAGCCCCCTCACCAACCAGACCGCCGACCTTATTAGCCCCACTGACGGTGTCACCCGCCGCATAAGATGATGTGATCATAACACCTCCCCCCTCACCAACCAGACCGCCGACAATATCACCAGTCCCGTTGACGGCACCGCCTGCTGCATAAGATGACGTGATGGTGGCATCTGGCCCATCCCCAACCAGACCGCCGACCTTACTAGTCCCGCTGACGGAGCCACCTGCTGCATAAGATGACGTGATGATGGTCATAGAGCCCCCCCCCTCACCAACTAGACCGCCGACATCAGAAAGCCCGCTGACGGAGCCACCTGCTGCATAAGATGACGTGATGGTGGCTCTCTGCCCATTACCAACCAGACCTCCGACTTCATTACCAGTCGCACTAACATCACCACCTGCCGCATAAGATGACGTGATGGTGGCACTCTGCCCAGTACCAACCAGACCGCCGACATTAGAAAGCCCGCTGACGGAGCCACCTGCCGCATAAGATGACGTGATGTTGGTCATAGAGCCCCCCCCAGAACCAACCAGACCGCCGACAAAATCACGCCCACTGACATCCCCACCTGCCGCATAAGATGACGTGATGGTGGCATCAACCCCCCCACCAACCAGACCGCCGACACTATGACCACCCCCGCTAACAGCCCCACCTGCCGCATAAGATGACGTGATGGTGGATTCCAACCCATAACCAACCAGACCGCCGACTATATTGCCAGAGGCAGTAACCGCTCCCTCTGCAGAACTATTGATAATGTTTGCTCCCACAGCATAACCAACCAGCAGCCCTACATTATGCCCGCCGTCGCTAATATTGCCAGAACGGATATGAATATTACGTAGAATAGAAGTAGAGCTGATTGCCCCAAACAAACCAGCTGCATCGGCATAATCGCCAGCAGGGTTTGTTATAGTAAGGTCGTTGATTGTGTGATTATTGCCATCAAAAATCGCATCTAAAAATTCAGTGGAGGGGCATTCGCTCAAGTCTAAGAGCACACAGCTACCAATTGGTTCCCAGTTAGTATAAGTGGTAAGGTATATATCAGCAATCAGCTCATAGCCATTGCATTCTGTGACACTTCCCCCATTGTCGCAGCCGTTGGCATCACCGACACCTCCAGCACTGCGTGTAAAACTACTGCCCAACAGATTATGACGACTCTGGTTAAGTTGTTGCGCCGTAGCAATCTCTATTAGTCCATCGCCATCAGCATCCACATCCACAAAATTATTTTTCCCATCACCATCATAGTCGGGATTAACAAGGACGCTAATGGAGGGCGGCGCTCCTTCCTTGCCAGCATCGGGACCGCTTAATATCAAACTAACAGTAAAGTCGTAGCTTAGTCCTTCCGTTAGCCCGCTTATGTTGTGTTGCACCGATGCATTGGCAGCGAATTTAGAGGAGGGTACTATTAAAAGGGCGGGTTGTAAACTATCAGTCTCGCTTAATTGGTAGCTTATACTAATGCTTTCTATTGACGCATCAGGGTTATTCCAGCTAAGAGTTACATAATTGGCGCCAGCAACCCCATATAATCCTGTAACTGCGAATGCATCAGGAGTTGCACTAGTAGATGGCGCAGGTCCTACCATGCCGGCATCAGGGTCCATCAATGTCAAACTAACAGTGAATGTATAGGATTGTCCGTTGGTTAAGCCGGTTATGGTTTCTTCCACATCCTGGGTGCCAGCAGTTGTTTGGGTGCTGCTTATCGTCATGGGCGTATCATTAGTGCCAGTCCTTTTGTAGCTTATATCAATACTGGCTATTTGCACAACGCGATTATCAGGATTATTCCACCTAAGAGTTACACTCTCATCACCAGGAGTCGCTCGTAATTCTGAAACTGCAAAGGCAGTTAAAGCATCATTGCGAGGAAAGGCATCCCGTTCGTCATCTATACCATCTTCATCTTCATCAGTTTCAAGAGGGTCAGCATCCGCATAATCATCTCCATCAAGGTTGGGACCGATTAGGCGAGTTATCTCTGTTGCCATTACACTTTTATTTTCATCGGCGTCTTTCAACTCCAAGGCGACTCTAAAGATATAATTTGTGTTTGATGTTAATGGGGTTATCATTTCCCTAACTTCTATATTGCGGGCTAATCTGGCGTTGTCCGTTATTGGTATGGGGAGGGTAAAGTTATCAGCTGTGCTGAGTTTGTAGCTTATGCTAATATTAGCTATAACCGCATTAGGATTATTCCATATAAGAGTGGCATTGTTTTCATCTGGAATAACTCGTAAATTTGAAACCGCAAAGGCAGATAAAGCATCATTGCGAGGGAAGGCATCCACATCATCATTGACATTATCTCCATCTTCATCAAGCTCAAGAGGATCGGCATCCGCATATTCGTCTCCATCAAGGTTGGGACCAATTAGGAGAGTTCTCTTTCTTGCCATTACACTTTTACCCTCATCAGCGCCTCCCAACTCCAAGGCGACATTAAAGGTGTAGTTTGCCTCATTGGTTAAATTAGGTATCACTTTGGTTACGTTTGCACTCGGACGGATGTTATTGCTGTCTGTTATTGCTGTTATGTTTCTCTGCATTTCAACGCTACCAGCAGCGGTGTTTCGGTAGATTATACTAATTTGAGTAATATTCACATTGGGGTTACTCCATGTAAGAGTGGCGTTGTTGGTATCTGGAATAACCCGTAAATTTGATACACTAATTGGATCCTCTCTTGGTGGCACGACATCGTCGTCGCCTCCATTCCCTCCTGGTGCGCCACCGCCTCCACCGCCGCCAGCGCAGGCAGCAAGGAAAACCATAAGGACGCTCATAATAAGAATCGCGCCAATACGTTTCATTCTTGCAGTGAACCTCAGAGAGAATATTCTGGCTGCATCTATGATGGGAGCGATGGGGCTTGTTTCAATAGAAATCGGGGGCGTCTCACTTTGTGGATTGCCTTGTAGGTTGCCTTGTGAGTTGCGCTGTTGTGTAGCGGTCGTTAGCATAGTGTTTCTCATAATAAATGTCCTTGTGGTGTAACAATTGTTTTAATAAAAATATTATATGAAATAATTAGAAATAATTAACAATAATTCAATTAAAATCAACATTATTCATAATTTTTATCATCGCATGTTGTAGGGGCGGAGCTGCGCTCCGCCCGCAAAATGCCTAACTCTTGCGATGCACCATCGGTATGCTCGCAATATCCCCCGCTTGATGATATTAACGTTGGCGCCGTTGAGGAAGGAAGCCGTTGGGGGTGCAGTTAAGGGCTGGGTATTGGGAAGCAGTTCCGAAGTCCCAAGTATCTGAGCCGTCAGCACACATTGTTGTCCAAGTTGAATAAATGCCAGTAGCTTCAGTGGGAGTTTGCAACGCACTAGTGGTTTGGGATAAACCATAACTGCCACCATCTGATGGGCCCATGATAGTGACAGAGTTATCCCAATAGGAGTTGGGAGTCATGGTGTCAGTATCCCCATTACCCACTAGACCGCCGACACTAGCACCAGTCCCAATAACGGCTCCACCTGCCGCATAAGATGACGTGATGGTGGCTCTACCCCCAAAACCAACCAGACCGCCGACGTCAGAACTCCCGCTGACGGAGCCACCTGCCGCATAAGATGATGTGATGGTGGCACCAAGCCCACCCCCAACCAGACCGCCGACAGAATTACCAGTCCCTCTGACGGAGCCACCTGCCGCATAAGATGAAGTGATGGTGGAATCCCTCCCAAAACCAACCAGACCGCCGACACTAGCACCCCCACTAACATCCCCACCTGCCGCATAAGATGACGTGATGCGGATATTACCATTCACACCCCCACCCCCAACCAGACCGCCGACATGACTATCCCCACTAACATCCCCACCTGCCGCATAAGATGACGTGATGATGGATAGAAACCCATAACCAACCAGACCGCCGACTCTATCACCAGTCCCGCTAACATCCCCACCTGCCGCATAAGATGACGTGATGCGGGAGCCCGCCCCAAAACCAACCAGACCGCCGACACTGTCATCCCCGCTGATGGCCCCACCTGCCGCATAAGATGACGTGATTTCAGCTCTCTCCCCAAAACCAACCAGACCGCCGACACTGTCATCCCCGCTGATGGCCCCACCTGCCGCATAAGATGAAGTGATGTTGGAATCCCTCCCAAAACCAACCAGACCGCCGGCATTATTGCCAGAGGCAGTAACCGCTCCCTCTGCAGAACTATTGATAATCATCGCTCTCCGCGCATAACCAACCAGCAGACCTACATTACGTCCGCCGCCGCTAATATTGCCAGAACGGATATGAATATTACGTAGAATAGAAGTAGAGCTGATTGCCCCAAACAAACCAGCTGCATTGTCATAACTGCCATCATGGTTTGTTATAGTAAGGTCGTTGATTGTGTGATTATTGCCATCAAAAATCGCATTGAATAATTCAGTTGTGGGGGTGCAAGTGCCAGAACCACTAAGGGTAGGACACCTACTAATTGGCTGCCAGTTAGTATAAGTGGCAAGGTATATATCAGCAATCAGCTCATAGCCATTGCATGCTGTTACATCCTCTCCAACCGTGGTGCCATTGCCGCAGCCGTTGGCATTGCCAACACCCCCTGCACTGCTTTTGAAACTAGTGCCTAACAGATTATGACGACTCTGGTTAAGTTGCTGTGCCGTAGCAATCTCTATTAGTCCATTGCCGTTAGCATCCACATCCGCAAAATTATTTTTCCCATCTCCATCATAGTCGTCATTAACAAGGATGTTGCGAATGGTGGGCGGCGCTCCTTCCTTGCCTTCATCGGGACCGCTTAATATCAAACTAACAGTAAAGTCGTAGCTTTCTTCTTCCGTTAGTCCGCTTATGTTGTGTTGAACTATTTCATTGGCGTCTATTTTAGGACTGTCTGTTATTAGAGAGGACTCTTCTGGATTACCAGTACCGCTTACTTGGTAGCTTATACTAATGCTTTCTATTTGCGCATCAGGATTATTCCATCTAAGAGTTACATAATCGACGCCTGAAATTCCATATAACCCTGTAACTGCAAAGGGATTAGTCGTTGCGGTTGCGCTAACAGATTGCGCCTCAACTTCTTTGCTGGCATCAGTATCCCTCAATATCAAACTAACAGTGAAGATATAGGATTGTCCGTTGGTTAAGCCGGTTATAGTTTCTTCCACATTTGTGGCGCCTGAAGTTATTTGGCTGCTGCTTATCATCATGGGCGCATCATTAGTACCAGTCCTTTTGTAGCTTATATCAATACTGGCTATTCGCACATCAGGATTATTAGGATTATTCCAGCTAATAGTTACATTGCCAGCGCCAGCAGTCGCTCGTAATTCTGAAACCGCAAAGGCAGACAAAGCGTCATCAGTAGGGAAGGCATCCGTATTATCTCCAACTCCGTCACCATCTGTATCTACGCTCTCATTAGGGTCGGACGGGAAAGCATCCGTATTATTACCAACTCCGTCATTATCTGTATCAGTATCTTCTGTGGCGTTGCGAGGGAAGACATCCACATCATCATTGACATTATCTCCATCTTCATCAAGCTCAAGAGGATCGGTATCCGCATATTCGTCTCCATCAAGGTTGGGACCAATTAGGAGAGTTCTCTTTCTTGCCATTACACTTTTACCCTCATCAGCGCCTCCCAACTCCAAGGCGACATTAAAGGTGTAGTTTGCCCCATTGGTTAAATTAGGTATCATTTTGGTTACGTTTGCATTCGGGCGGATGCTATTGCTGTCTGTTATTGCTGTTATGTTTATCTGCTTTTCAACGCTACCAGCAGCGGTGTTTCGGTAGATTATACTAATTTGAGTAATATTTACATTAGGGTTACTCCATGTAAGAGTGGCGTTGTTGGTATCTGGAATAACCCGTAAATTTGATACACTAATTGGATCCTCTCTTGGTGGCACGACATCGTCGTCGCCTCCATTCCCTCCTGGTGCGCCACCGCCGCCACCGCCGCCAGCGCAGGCAGCAAGGAAAACCATAAGGGAGCTCATAATAAGAATCGCGCCAATACGTTTTATTCTTGCAGTGAACCTCAGAGAGAATATTCTGGCTGCATCTATGATGGGAGCGATGGGGCTTATTTCAATAGAAATCGGGGGCGTCTCACTTTGTGGATTGCCTTGTAGGTTGCCTTGTGAGTTGCGCTGTTGTGTAGCGGTTGTTAGCATAGTGTTTCTCATAATAAATGTCCTTGTGGTGTAACAATTGTTTTAATAAAAATATTATATGAAATAATTAGAAATAATTAACAATAATTCAATTAAAATCAACATTATTCATAATTTTTATCATCGCATGTTGTAGGGGCGGAGGCATACATGAACCCCGCTTGTATTCATCCCCCCTTGCTCCGCCCGCAAGATGCCTAACGCTTGCGATGCACCATCGGTATGCTCGCAATACCCCCCGCTTGATGATATTAACGTTGGCGCAGATGCTGTTGAGCAGGTAAGCCGTTAGGAGTGCATCTAAGGGCAGGATAGTCGGAAGCAGTGCCGAAGTTCCATGTCAGAGTAGTGCCATCAGCGCACGTACCTGCCACCCAAGTTGCATAAATATCATCTGCTCCCGCTTTCAATTCATCAGTGGTTTTAGCTTCGCTTTTACCAACGACACTGCCTTCTGTTATGCCGCTCTTATCGCTGTCCCAATAGGAGAACGTAATGATGGCATTAAACCCATCACCAACCAGACCGCCGACTTCATTACCATCCCCGCTGACAGCCCCACCTGCCGCATAAGATGACATGATGGTGGCATCAGACCCATTACCAACCAGACCGCCGACATTATTACCAATCAGATCGAGGTCAGTATCACCAATCCCACTTACAGCCCCACCTGCCGCATAAGATGAGGTGATGGTGGCATTAAACCCATCACCAACCAGACCGCCGACATTATCATCCCCGATGACAGCCCCACCTGCTGCATAAGATGACGTGATGGTGGCTTCCTGCCCCCAACCAACCAGACCACCGACATAATCATTAGTCCCATTGACTGTGCCACCTGCTGCATAAGATGACGTGATGGTGGCGCTAGCCCCCCGACCAACCAGACCGCCGACATCAAAACCCCCTCTGACATCAAAACCCCCGCTGACATCCCCACCTGCCGCATAAGATGACGTGATGTTGGCACTATCCCCATCACCAACCAGACCGCCGACACTATTAGCAGTCCCACTAACATTCCCACCTGCTGCATAAGATGACGTGATGGTGGCAAACCGCCCATTACCAACCAGACCGCCGACTCTCTCATTCCCGCTAACATTCCCACCTGCTGCATAAGATGACGTGATGGTGGCAAACCGCCCATCACCAACCAGACCGCCGACATCATTGCCAGAGGCAGTAACCGCTCCCTCTGCAGAACTATTGATAATCATTGCTCCCGCCGCATGACCAACCAGCAGCCCTACACTATCTTCCCCGCCGATAAGGTTGGCAGAACGGATATGAATATTACGTAGAATAGAATCAGAACTGATTGCCCCAAACAAGCCAGCTGCATGGGCATAACTGCCAGGAGGGTTTGTTATAGTAAGGTCGTTGATTGTGTGATTATTGCCATCAAAAGTCGCATTAAATAATCCATTTACAGGAGTGCAATCAGAAGCACTGGTTGTACACCCACCAATTGGCAGCCAGTTAGTATAAGCAGTAAGGGATATATCCTGTGTAAGCTCATAGCCGTTGCATGCTGTGATGCCGTCCTGCCCGCCACAACCTGCACTATCGCCAGCGTCTGTATCGCTTATCTTGAAGCTACTACCCTGCAGATTATGGCGGATTTGGTTAAATTGCTGTGCCGTGGCAATCTCTATTAGCCCATTGCCGTTAGTATCAATATCTTCATCAGAATCACGGCAGCCATCACCATCCTTATCTGTGGTTGCATCCGAAGTCCAGCCAGTTAATCCACCTACTCCATCACAAGCATCCGCATTATCACCAACTGTGTCGCCATCTGTATCTACGCTCTCATTAGGGTCGGACGGGAAAGCATCCGTATTATTACCAACTCCATCACTATCTGTATCAGTATCTTCTGTGGGGTCTTCTGGAAAAGCATCCGCATTATCTCCAACTGTGTCGCCATCTGTATCTACGCTCTCAGTGGGGTCGAGCGGGAAAGCATCCGAATTATCTCCAACTGTGTCATTATCTGTATCAGTATCTTCTGTGGGATTTAGCGGTAAATCGTCAGCTGTATCCAAAGTGCCATCATTATCATCGTCTGTATCTATTATGTCTGGCACACCATCACGGTCAGAGTCGGAATTAGGGTGGCAGGTGAGGACTGGGTATTGAGTAGAATTACCAAAATACCAGGCAGGTTTGTTAGTTCCTGGACACAAACTAGTCCACATAGCATAAATGCCAGTAGCGTGGACGGGCGCTTGTAATTCACTGGTGGTTTTAGGTAAGCCATGATTGTTTCCTGCTGAAGGTATGATAGTGACAGCGTCATCCCAATAGGAAGCGGTGACTTCAGTTGGCACCCCACCCCCAACCAGAGCGCCGACTTCAATCCTCCCGCTGACAGCCCCACCTGCTGCATAAGATGACGTGATGGTGGAATCCCTCCCAAAACCAACCAGACCGCCGACAACAGTATCCCCCCCAACATTCCCACCTGCCGCATAAGATGACGTGATGTTGGAGAACTCCCCCTGACCAACCAGACCGCCGACACTATTAGCCCCGCTGACGGAACCACCTGCTGCATAAGATGACGTGATGTTGGAACTCGTCCCCCGACCAACCAGACCGCCGACATTATTATTCCCGCTGACAGAGCCACCTGCCGCATAAGATGACATGATGGTGGCCTGCTGCCCAACACCAACCAGACCGCCGACAAAATCACCCCCGCTGATGACATCACCACCTGCCGCATAAGATGACGTAATGGTGGAATCCCTCCCAGAACCAACCAGACCGCCGACATCATTGCCAGTCCCACTAACATCCCCACCTGCCGCATAAGATGACGTGATTTCAGCGAACCGCCCATCACCAACCAGACCGCCGACTCTACTACCAGAGGCATTAACCGCTCCCTCTGCAGAACTATTGATAATCATCGCTCCCCGCGCATAACCAACCAGCAGACCTACATTAGTTCCCCCGCCGATAAGGTTGCCAGAACGGATATGAATATTACGTAGAACAGAATCAGAACTGATTGCCCCAAACAAACCAGCTGCATTGTCATAACTGCCATCATGGTTTGTTATAGTAAGGTCGTTGATTGTGTGACTATTGCCATCAAAAGTCGCATTAAATAATTTGTTTACAGGAGTGCAATCAGAAGCACTGGTTGTACACCTACCGATTGGCTGCCAGTTGGCATAGTCGGCAAGAGATATATCAGCAATCAGCTCATAGCCATTGCATTCTGTGATATCTCCCCCATTGCCGCAGCCGTTATCATCACCGACACCTCCAGCACTACTTTTGAAACTGCTGCCTAACAGATTATGACGACTCTGGTTAAGTTGTTGCGCCGTAGCAATCTCTATCAGTCCATCGCCGTCAGCATCCACATCCACAAAATTATCAAAAGCATCACCATCATAGTTGTCATTAACAAGGATGTTGCGAATGGAGGGCGCCGCTCCTTCCTTGCCAGCATCGGGGTCGCCTAATATCAAACTAACAGTAAAGTCGTAGCTTACTCCTCCTGTCATTAGTCCGCTTATGTTGTGTTGAACTGTTTCATTGGCGTCTATTTTAGGACTGTCTGTTATTGTAGTAGTAACTTGTGTATTATTAGTCCCGCTTACTTGGTAGCTTATACTAATCCTTTCTATTTGCGCATCAGGATTAGTCCAGCTAAGAGTTACATAATCGGCGCCAGCAACCCCATATAACCCTGTAACTGCGAAGGGATTAGGAGTTGCGCTGATAGATTGCGCCGGTCCTACCATGCCGGCATTAGGGTCTATCAATGTCAAACTAACAGTGAAGGTATAGGATTGTCCGTTGGTTAAGCCGGTTATAGTTTCTTCCACATTTGTGGCGCCTGAAGTTATTTGCCTGCTGCTTATCGTCATGGGCGCATCATTAGTGCCAGTCCTTTTGTAGCTTATATCAATACTGGCTATTCGCACATCAGGATTATTAGGATTATTCCAGCTAATAGTTACATTGCCAGCGCCAGCAGTCGCTCGTAATTCTGAAACCACAAAGGCAGACAAAGCGTCATCAGTAGGGAAGGCATCCGTATTATTTCCAACTCCGTCACCATCTGTATCAGTATCTTCTGTGGGATTTAGCGGTAAAGCGTCAGCTGTATCCAAAGTGCCATCATTGTCATCGTCTGTATCTATTATGTCTGGCACACCATCACGGTCAGAGTCGGAATTAGGGTGGCAGGTGAGAACTGGGTATTGAGTAGAATTACCAAAATACCAGACAGGTCTATTAGTCCCAGGACACAAACCAGCCCAAGTTGCATAAATGCCAGTAGCGTGGGCGGGGGCTTGTAATTCAGCAGTGGATCTAGATGAACCATAACTGCCTGCTGTTGCCCCGCTGATAGTGACAGCGTCATCCCAATAGGATGCGGTGATAGTGGTGTTATCATTCCCCTGGCCAACCAGACCACCTAATTCACTAGCCCCGTTCACAGCCATACTAACAGCATAAGACGAGTTGACAGTCGCCTCCTCCCCATAGCCAACCAGACCGCCGATTCTATCACTCCCGCTCACAGCCATGCTAACAGCATAAGACGATGTGATGGCGCTATTATACCCATTACCAACCAGACCACCGATACTATGATTCAAGTTCGTACTGACATCGCTATTACCATGAACATTCTCGCTCTCAGCATAAGACGATGTAATGGTCGCGAGCCAGCCGCCACCAACCAGACCGCCGACTTCTCTAGTCCCGCTCACATTCCCGCTCTTAGCAAAAGACGATATGATGTTTGCACGCTGCCCCAAACCAACCAGACCGCCGACATCAGCACTATCCCCTCTCACAATACCGCTCTCAGCAGAAGACAAAGTAATGGTCGCATCATCTCCAGTACCAATCAGACCGCCGATTCTATCGCCAGTCCCGCTCACAGTCCCACTAACAGCATGAGACGACGTGATGTTAGCATAATACCCAGAACCAACCAGACCGCCGACATCATCACCCCCACTGACAGTATTGATATTAGCAGAAGATCCCGTGATGGTAGCATTATACCCCCAACCAACTAGACCGCCAACTTCGCTAACCCCGCTCACAGTATCGCCAGTCGCAGAAGATCCCGTGATAGTCGAACCAATTCCAAAACCAACCAGACCGCCGACAATTCTACCAGTGACATCAAGCTCTCCTTCTACGGAACTATCTCTAATTGTTGCTTCCCGCGCATAACCAACCAACATGCCAACACCATTAGCACTGCCATTAATGCTGGCGGAACGGATGTTGATATTGCGCAGAACAGAATCAGGGCTGATTGCTCCAAACAGACCCGATCCATTGACGGATGTGCCAGCAGGGTTTATTATAGTAAGATTGCTGATAGTATTATCATTCCCGTGAAACGTAGCGTTGAATAACACTGTAGTATTTGTACAAGCGAAAACGATCGGATCATAAGTGGGACAGTTACCGATTGGCTGCCAGTCGGCATAGCCAGCAAGGGATATATCATTACTAAGCTCATAGCCGTTGCATGCTGTGATGCCGTCCTGACCGCCACAGCCGTTGGTATCGCCAGTGTCTGTAGCATTTATCTTTAAGCTACTACCCTGCAGATTATAGCGGGTTTGGTTAAGTTGCTGCGCCGTAGTAATCTCTATTAGTCCATCGCCATCAGCATCCACATCCACATTATTCCTAACTCCATCACCATCTATATCTACGCTCTGTGCACCGCCATCGCCTCCGCCATTCCCACCGCCAGCGCCATTCCCACCACCTCCGCCGCCAGCGCAGGCAGCAAGGAAAACCATAAGGGCGCTCATAATAAGAATCGCGCCAATACGTTTCATTCTTGCAGTGAACCTCAGAGAGAATATTCTGGCTGCATCTATGATGGGAGCGATGGGGCTTGTTTCAATAGAAATCGGGGGTGTCTCACTTTGTGGATTGCCTTGTGGATTGCCTTGTGAGTTGCGCTGTTGTATAGCGGTTGTTAGCATAGTGTTTCTCATAATAAATGTCCTTGTGGTGTAACAATTGTTTTATTAAAATATTATATGAAATAATTAGCAATAATTAGCAATAATTCAATTAAAATCAACATTATTAATAATTTTTATCATCGCATGTTGTAGGGGCGGAGGCATACATGAGCCCCCCCTGGCTCCGCCCGCAAGATGCCTAACGCTTGCGATGCACCATCAGTATGCTCGCAATATCTCCCCCGCTTGATGATATTAACGTTGGCGCAGATGCTCTTGAGCAGGTAAGCCGTTGGGAGTGCAGTTGAGGGCGGGATAGTCGGAAGCAGTGCCGAAGTCCCAAGTATCTGAGCCGTCACACACAGTCGTCCAAGTTGAATAAATACCGGAAGCACTTGTTGGCGTTTGTAATTCACTGGTGGTTTTACTTATACCGCCACCACTTGATGTTTGCCCGCTCTTGTCACTGTCCCAATAGGAGGTGGTGACCATTATCCCATCCCCAAAACCAACCAGACCGCCGATATTATTACCATTCCCACTAACGGAGCCACCTGCTGCATAAGATGACGTGATGGAGGAGAACCCCCCATCACCAACCAGACCGCCGACTCTACTATCATCCCCGCTGACGGAGCCACCTGCTGCATAAGATGACGTGATTTCAGCTCTCTGCCCATAACCAACCAGACCACCGACACTATTATCCCCGCTAACATCACCCCCTGCTGCATAAGATGACGTGATGGTGGAAAAAGACCCATCACCAACCAGACCGCCGACCCAATCATTAATTCCGCTGACGGCACCACCAGCCGCATAAGACGAGGTGATGGTCATAGATTCTCCCCCCTCACCAACCAGACCACCGACATCAGAAAGCCCGCTGACGGAGCCACCTGCTACATAAGATGACGTGATGGTGGCACTCGCCCCATAACCAACCAGACCGCCGACATTATTAGCCCCGCTGATGGAGCCACCTGCTGCATAAGATGATGTGATGGTGGCACCACCAGACCCATCACCAACCAGACCGCCGACATTATCACCAGAGGCATCAACCGCTCCTTCTGCAGAACTATTGATAATCATCGCCCCTCCCTCCGCATAACCAACCAGCAGACCTACATTACGTCCGCCGTCGCTAAGGTTGCCAGAACGGATATGAATATTACGTAGAATAGAATCAGAACTGATTGCCCCAAACAAACCAGCCGCATTGGCATAACTGCCAGCAGGGTTTGTTATAGTAAGGTCGTTGATTGTGTGATTATTGCCATCAAAAATCGCATTTAAAAATTCAGTTGTAGGGGAGCACTCGCCAGCTAAGGAGTCGTAGTTCACACATCTACCAATTGGCTGCCAGTTGGCATAAGTGGTAAGGTATATATCAGCAATCAGCTCATAGCCGTTGCATGCTGTGATATCTCCAACCATGGTGCCATTGCCGCAGCCGTTGGCATTGCCGACACCTCCAGCACTACGTGTGAAATTACTGCCCCGCAGATTATGACGGCTCTGGTTAAGTTGTTGCGCCGTGGCAATCTCTATCAGTCCATTGCCATCGTCATCCACATCCACAAAATTATTTTCCCCATCATTATCATAGTCGGCATTAACAAGGATGTTGCGAATGGAGGGCGGCGCTCCTTCCCTGCCAGCATCGGGAACGCTTAATATCAAACTAACAGTAAAGTCGTAGCTTTCTCCTGTCTCTAGCCCGCTTATGTTGTGTTGAACTGTTTCATTGGCGTCTATTTTAGGACTGTCTGTTATTGGAGGGGCATCTTGTGGAATATTGGAACCGCTTACTCGGTAGCTTATACTAATGCTTTCTATTTGCGCCTCAGGATTATTCCAGCCAAGAGTTACATAACTGTCGCCAGCAACCCCATATAATTCTGTGACTGATAATACATCAGGAGTTGCGCTAATAGATGGCGCAGGTCCTACCATGCCGGCATCAGGGTCCATCAATGTCAAACCAACAGTGAAAGTATAGGATTGTCCGTTGGTTAAGCCGGTTATAGTTTCTTCCACATCCCGGGTGCCAGAAGTTGTTTGATCACTGATTCTTGTCATGAGCTCATCATCAGAACCAGTCCTTTTGTAGCTTATATCAATACTGGCTATTCGCACAACGCTATTATTGGGATTGTTCCAGCTAAGAGTTACATTGCCAGCGCCAGCAGCCGCCCGTAATTCTGAAACCGCAAAGGCAGATAAAGTGCCATCATCAGGGAAAGCATCCGCATTATCTCCAACTCTATCACCATCTGTATCTACGCTCTCATTAGGGTCGGACGGGAAAGCATCCGTATTATTACCAACTCCGTCATTATCTGTATCAGTATCTTCTGTGGGATTTAGCGGTAAATCGTCAGCTGTATCCAAAATGCCATCATTATCATCGTCTATATCTATTATGTCTAGCATACCATCACCATCAGAGTCGCGGTTGCATGTAAGGATTGGGTATTGAGTAGAATCACCAAAATACCAGGTGGGATAACTAGTCCCAGGACACAAACCAGTCCATGTAGCATAAATGCCAGTGGTGTCTCTGGTTGTTTGCAATTCATTAGTGGTTTGGGGTGAGCCATAACTGTTTCCTGTTGAAGGAATAATAGTGACAGCGTCATCCCAATAGGAAGCGGTGATGTTGGCATCTGACCCATCCCCAACCAGACCGCCGACATCAGAAAGCCCGCTGACGGAGCCACCTGCTGCATAAGATGACGTGATGCGGGCACTCTGCCCCAAACCAACCAGACCGCCGACATCACTACCAGTCCCGCTGACGGCCCCACCTGCCGCATAAGATGACGTGATGATGGCACCAAGCCCATCACCAACCAGACCGCCGACATCATTGCCAGTCCCACTAACATCACCACCTGCCGCATAAGATGATGTGATGGTGGCATACAGCCCAAAACCAACCAGACCGCCGACATCAAAACCCCCGCTGACAGCCCCACCTGCCGCATAAGATGACGTGATTTCAGCGCCCCCCAGACCATTATTAGCACTACCAACCAGACCGCCGACACTATCACCATCTCCGCTGACGGCGCCACCTGCCGCATAAGATGACGTGATGGTCATAGAGCTACCCCCATCACCAACCAGACCGCCGACTCTACGATCCCCGCTGACGGCGCCACCTGCCGCATAAGATGACGTGATGGTGGCTCCATCCCCATCACCAACCAGACCGCCGACATCATTGCCAGTCCCACTAACATCACCACCTGCCGCATAAGATGACGTGATGATGGATTCAAACCCATAACCAACCAGACCGCCGACATTATTACCATCTCCGCTGACGGCGCCACCTACCGCATAAGATGACGTGATGCGGGCACTCCGCCCATCACCAACCAGACCGCCGACATTATTGCCAGAGGCATCAACCGCTCCCTCTGCGGAACTATTGATAATGCTTGCTCCCTGTGCATAACCAACCAGCAGACCTACATTACGTCCGCCGTCGCTAATATTGCCAGAACGGATATGAATATTACGTAGAATAGAATCAGCGTGGATTGCCCCAAACAAACCACTCGCGTTGTCATAACTGCCATCATGGTTTGTTATAGTAAGGTCGTTGATTGTGTGATTATTGCCATCAAAAATCGCATTGAAAAATTGGGTTGTAGGGGAGCAAGTGATAAGACCGCTATTGTAGTTCATGCATCTACCAATTGGCTGCCAGTTAGTATAAGTGGTAAGGTATATATCAGCAATCAGCTCATAGCCATTGCATTCTGTGACACTTCCCCCATTGCCGCAGCCGTTGGCATCACCGACACCTCCAGCACTGCGTGTGAAATTACTGCCTAACAGATTATGACGACTCTGGTTAAGTTGTTGCGCCGTAGCAATCTCTATCAGTCCATCACCGTCAGCATCCACATCCACATTATCTCCAACTCCATCACCATCTGTATCTACGCTCTGTGCACCGCCATCGCCTCCGCCATTCCCACCGCCAGCGCCATTCCCACCACCGCCGCTGCCAGCGCAGGCAGCAAGGAAAACCATAAGGGCACTCATAATAAGAATCGCGCTAATACGTTTTATTCTTGCAGTGAACCTCAGAGAGAATATTCTGGCTGCATCTATGATGGGAGCGATGGGGCTTGTTTCAATAGAAATCGGGGGTGTCTTACTTTGTGGATTGCCTTGTGAGTTGCCTTGTAGGTTGCCTTGCGAGTTGCGCTGTTGTGTAGCGGTCGTTAACATAGTGTTTCTCATAATAAATATCTTTGTCGTGTAACAATTGTTTTACTAAAAATATTATATGAAATAATTAGCAATAATTAACAATAATTCAATTAAAATCAATATTATTCATAATTTTTATCATCGGTATGCTCGCAACATACCCCTATGCTGATTGACTCCATTTAACATAATCATCAAGTAATTTCAATGCCGCTCCTGAGGCAATAATCTCCTGGGCTTTGGCAACACCAGTTTTAATTGAATCGCTTATGCCGGCAATGTAAAGCGCCGCTCCAGCATTTAGAGCGACAGTAGTAGTTGCTGCTGCGTGTTTGTTTACAAGCGCTCCCTTCAGCATTGCTAAACTCGTAGTGGCAGAGTCGCAGCTTATGGATGACAAGGGATGATTATTCAGTCCAAAATCTTTTGCCTCAATTTGATACTCGCTAATATCCTTACCCTTTAATTCAACACAATAGGTAGAGGCAGCTGGACTTATCTCGTCCATGCCATCAACAGAATGGACTATTAGCGCATGCTCAGCGCCAAGTTCTTGCAGTGCTTTGGCATATAAAGGCAACATTTCTTTAGCAAACACTCCTATAACTTGTCTTTTACAGCCCGCAGGGTTAGTCAGTGGTCCCAGCATATTAAATATAGTGCGCACTTTTAATTCTTGTCTGATGGGAGCTACGTATTTCATTGCTTGATGATGCAATGGAGCAAAAATAAAGCCAAACCCGATATCCTCAATTGATTTGGCTATGGCTTCAGGAGAAAGTTCAAGGTTGGCTCCCGCCTGTTTAAGTAGGTCAGCGCTGCCGCTACTACTGGATACCGATTTGTTGCCATGTTTAGCTACTTTTGCCCCGCCAGCAGCTGCTACAAAAGCAACAGCAGTAGATATATTGAAGGTTTGTTTGCCATCGCCGCCGGTGCCACAAGTGTCTATTAGATGGGGGGAAGCGGAGGCAGAAAGTGGAATTTTAGTTGATAGAGCGCGTAGCACTTTAACTGCCGCGCTAAGCTCACTGGCGCTGACGCCCTTGCTTCTCATTGCGGCAAGAAATGCGCCTATCTGGGCTGCTGATAATTCGCCCTGCATTATGCTTTGCATAACCTCATGCATCTCAGTTGCTGTTAGGTCACACTGAGATAGTATTTTTTCCAGTATTATTGGGTACTCCACACTCTTATTATAAATGATGTAGGGGCGGAGGCATACATGAACCCCGCTTGTATTCATCCCCTCTTATATTCATCCCCCCCTGGCTCCGCCCGTAAAATGTATAACGCTTGCGATGCACCATCGGTATGCTCGCAATATCCCCCCCCGCTAACTATAAATGCCTAATAGTCAATTATCCAACCGTTAGCTATAATTTCCATAGCTGGCTCATAATAAGAAACCGCAGTCATATCTTCCACATAACTAAGGGCATTCTCTTCACTTATTGCCGGTGGAGTCCAGTAACTAAATGGCTGCGCCCAGTAAACTGCCAACAGCAGCAACATAGAAAACGCTGGTCCTAGTATTGGGTTGCGGGCAAAGGTTGCGACTATATTTGACCACAATAGAGCAAGCCCAGGAGCCCTCTCTTGTGTTTTGTCAATTATTATCGCGAACATTCTTTGTTCCCAATATTTTGTTGGCATGGGAACTGCATGCAACCGTTCTTTTAGCTTACCTTCCAACTTCTTATTTGGACTTTTCCTTTCTTTACTCATAATTTTATCCATAACTTCTCTTTAATCTCAATAATCTCAATCTTTCTAATCTCCCTAATCATCAAAACTTATCAAAGCTCATCAAAACACCTCCGTTATATCAATACCGTCTCTATTTAGTTTTGACTTCAACTCATTAATCCCCCGATTAATGCATCCATCCACCGCCTTAGGGGAAATATTCAAAACAGTCCCTGCATCCTTATAACTCATCCCTTCTAAACGACATAAAACAATAGCCAAGCGCTGGTTCATAGATAAAGTCATCAATTGCTGCTGAATTATTTCTGCTAACTTTTCCCATTCTACATCCTTGTGCTGCGATTGAGGCGATTCCAAAATATCCTCCCAATCCTCAATTGCCACTGCTCTTTTCCGCTTATTCTTGCGGTAGCTATCAAGCGCCGCATTAAATACAACTCTATACAGCCAGGTGGTAAACTTTCCACCGCGTCCTTCTTGCCATAAAAATGGTTTGGTCCATATCTTTAGCATAACTTCTTGCACGGTATCTTCTGCTAACTCTTTATTCGCTAAAATTCTATATGCCAATCTATAACATCTGCGTGAGTGGCGATTAACTAATATCCTAAAGGAATGCTCTTCTCCCTTCTTTATTCTCTCCAAAAGCTCGGCATCGCCTGCTTCATCATTTACAAGATTCACAATAAGTCAATTAGGTGGGGCGATAAATTAGATTACTAAATGTTTGCACATAATTTACTAATATTAACACAATATTAGCACGCCCCACCTCAAACTCATTGACTTGAGGCAAGTATAATTATATTGTTCTCATACTGCCTTTTATAACGGCTTTGGGTTACTGATTATAGCCGTTCCTATATCCACCTTTCCTGGAGTCACGGTTCTTACCTCTTTTCCCGTCATAGCGAGAACCAAAGTGTTTGCCCGCAAATCTGTTTCCCATAGTGGCAAACTCTTCTTGCGATAGGACGCCGTCTCCATTGGTGTCTGCTTGTTGGAAGTGCAACTGCATTGCTTCCGCGCGCATAACTTCACGTCCCAATTGACGCTCCTCAACAGAAATAACTCCATCTTTGTCGCTATCAATAGAATTGAACCTACTAAGTGAATAATCTACAAACTCTTTTTTAGAGATCGCTTCATCACCATTCGCATCCAATCTTTTTAGCATCAAATTGAACTTTAAGTCGCGATTTTCATCACTACCGCTAAGCTCACTAACAGTGATTTTTCCGTCAGAGTTTTTGTCAAGACGGGAAAAATGCTTTTCCGCAGATTTTTGAGAATCAGCGCGAGTTAACTTGCCGTCTTTGTCGCCATAACCTTTATGAAATCCAAAGGATAACGCAGAAGCATGACTGGATGCAGCCATAGCTAATGAACCAGTGACAAATAAAGCTATAAATATCTTGTATTTTTGCATAATAAATAAATATTTCTAATAATATAATAACTAATGCTTATATGTGTTAATAACACAAAATAATAATGCATATAATTGTTAATACGGATTTAACTAGTGTTATCCCCTGCGAATACACTAACAAAATCTATAATTATGGAAAATAATCTTAAATTCACAACATTATTGGGAATATGCTTGGAAAAGCGATTGGAGCCGCGATTGGGCGAGCGATTGGAGGAGCGGTTGGAGCAGCGATTGGACGCGCTATTAGGCGTGCGACTTTGTAAGCGGAGTAATCGGGGTAAGCGGGCAATTTTGAGGATATAACTTATGAAGCAATTCGCCGTATTCGGCAACTAACCAGTATAAGTAACCTGTAATATGTCTAACTTATGAAGCAATTCGCCGTATTCGGCAACCCAGTAAAACATAGTTTATCCCCTATAATTCATCAATTATTTGCACAGCAATATGGAATTAAGCTCACTTATAAAGCAATTGAAGCACCTTTAGAGAATTTTGAAGCAGAAGTGCATAAATTCTTTGCCAATGGCGGCAATGGAGCCAATATAACCATCCCTTTTAAGCAACGGGCTTATGCTATGGTTTATGCTAAGTTTCATACTGCGGCTCAGGCTACGCTTCATACTGCGGCTCAGGCAGATTCCTCTATATCAGCCACAACCTCAGCCACAGCTACAACCTCAGCATCAACTCCAACCTCAGCATCAACTCCAACCTCAACCTCAATAAAGACACAACAACAAATTATAGCGGCGGCATGCCGCCATACAGCACAAAGCGGCGCAGCTAACACCATATTTGCCCCCCAAAGTGTAGGGGCGGAGCCGTGCTCCGCCCGCGTAGAGAGCAAAAATGACTATACGAAAGACAAAGTCCAGTTAATTGCAGCTAACACAGATGGAATTGGACTGGTCCAAGATATCCAAAACAACAAGAATTGGCAACTAAAGGATAAGAGTGCCCTTATATTAGGGGCTGGAGGTGCGGTGCGTGGCATAATCCCCGCTTTATCTGAGGCAGGACTAAAGAATATTGTTATTAGCAATAGGACTCATAGCCGCGCAGAGGAACTTGCAGAGCATTTTACTAATATGCCTCTTAACATGTCCATAAAGGCGGTGAGTTTTACGCAACTTGAGGGCTTATGCCGGGAAATAAACGAGGGGGAAAATAGAGGGACTAACTCCCCTGCCAAGTATAACATCATAATCAACGGAACGTCCTTGGGTATGGGGGCAGGCACGGGCATAGGCAAAAGCATAGAGCAGAATAGCGAGGGTTTTAGCGCACAAATTACTGACGCTATAATTCACAAAGATGCATATTGCTATGATTTGGTTTATAGCAAAGATTCACAGCAACAAACGGCATTTGTCCGTTGGGCGCAAGCATTGGGAGCAAAGGAAGCAACCGATGGTTTAGGGATGTTAGTGGAACAGGCAGCAGTCAGTTTTAAGATATGGAACGGTATCAAAAACCCGCTCAATACAAGCAAAGTAATCGCTAAAATAAGAACTTACGAAATAGGTCTGTAGGGGCGGAAGCAGTGCCGAAATCCCATCTCAGAGTGGTGCCATCAGCTGTCCTTGTATAGCTTCTTTAATGTTTCCTCCAATTCATAAATATGACATACTTTAACAGAAGGAGTACACATTCTCTCCATTACTTCCATGCGACTCATCCCTTCAATAGAGTCGTTGCGCTTATAGTAAGGGCCATCAGCAATGGCTATAAATACTATTCCTTTATCTTTATTCTCCCTGGCTTCACGAATAAAATTCTGTAAATCTTGATATTGGTTATCTTGAGCGCCTCCTTCCTGATTGGTATGCTTATGCGAAGCATATACCTTTATGCCTTTATAGGACCAGGAAAAATCAATTGATTTAGCACCAGATGCGCTTTTTGTATCTTTCTTGTCCCTAATCTCTCCCTTAATAATCACTAGTTTATTATTTGGTAATTTTTTAAAACATGTTATATATTTTTGTTTACTTATATGTTCCGCAGCAGCTAGCTCATAAATATTTTGCTTAATAGGGTCCTTAGCAAAATGGGCAGCGGCAACTAAATCATTAGATACGGATTTTATTATGTCTTCCTCACTAATACCCCATCTCTTGGAAGCATTGGTGATTTTAGTCATAAAATCTTCATCCCTGTTTGCCAAAAGTTCTCTTACTTCTTTTCTATTCTCCTGCCAACGTTGCTTAATTTTAGAGGTATAAATATCACTCATGCCTAATTGGCTGACACACATTCAGCTATTATGTTGCGTGCCAAAGCATATTCCATTCTGCGGCGATAGAATCCATCCTTTCTTATTCCTTTGAAGGTGGTTAGAAATACATCATGGGTTCTTTTTCTGATTTCCTTTATTTTGCGATTGACCAAGTTAATAAACTTAGCATCAATGGTAACGTTGCGGATTGAAATACGGGTAATAGCGCGCGAGGATTCTTTTATTTCATGTTGGGATAACTCATCACCATGGCAGAAACGTATTGAGGGCTCAACATTATTATCAATGCCAATAAAGCCCAACTCTCCCTCTGGAACATTAAACTTTATGGAATCAACAGTGCGACTGTGCGGTAAATGTTGTTCAAGTTCGGCTAATTCTCCTATGTGCTTATCATCCAGATATATCTGCACATTATTTACGGGATTGTCGCCAAACAAAGCCAGGCAAACTGGATTGTCGGTAAAACTGAATAATTTCTTATGGATAAAAATAAGCTTTTCTAATCTTTGGCGGAATAATCCTGATTGGATAAATGATGCGGGAATCAAAGCTGCCACAACGGGAGAATTCTCTAAACATAATGAAAGACAATGCTTATAAATGTCATCGTAAGCAATAGGGGGAAATGGCAATCCACGACGGGAGGCGCTGCTTTTGTATAACCACGGAGGGTTAGTAATACAAACATCATAACCTTGCGGATAATCATTAATAGTATCCTGTTGTTTCACCTTAGGAGAGGTTGGATTAATGTCGTAAGAACTATATTTTTTACATAGCTTCTGCTCGCGCAACATATCAATAAGGTTATTTGAACCAGCAAACGGTTCTAAAATAACTCGGTTAGAAATGTCATAATCTTGTGCCCAATCTACAAACCCCCTGTATAAAAAAGGATTATGCAGGGCTGTATAATAAACGCCATTTGATCTTGTAATATGTGAGCCAACAGTTGGCTTATGTTTGTCTTGCTTAAACATTAAATACTAACTAAAGTCCTAACTTAAACGAAAGTTTATGTTGCATAAATTAATTATATGCGTAATTTATCACTTTTAATGAAATTTGTATGGCCCCATATCACTTGGGGCTCAAAATCTTTTTCCATGAATTCCATAGGTGTATTGTATCCCAAGAATTCAAGCACTATAATTACGCTAGTTTTGCCATTGCATAAGGGATAACTCTCACTAAATCTTGTGGTGAAAAACCATGATGGCTTTTAGCGCAGCGTAGATCCGCGCACTTAGTATGCAGCATAACTCCAGCATAAGCTGCCTCTTTAGGCGCTAACCCTTGAGCCATTAACCCGACTATTATGCCGCCTAACACATCCCCGCTGCCTCCAACAGATAACAATGGTGACGCATTGCCATTTATCACTGCATCGCCATCTGGTGATGCTATCACTGTATCCGCGCCTTTTAGGACGATTATAGCGCCTGATTCCTGTGCTGCCTGTAAGGCACGCTCAACTTTATTCTTATTACTCTTGTGGATACTTAAGTGAGGAAATAGGCGAATGAACTCGCCTTCATGAGGCGTTAATACTGCTGGTATTTTATAAATATCGGCTCGTTGTTGAGTTGCCTGCCAAAGTAAATCAGGACATGAGACAAAAGAGCTAAAAACATCGGCGTCCAGCACTACGGGGATACTTTCGTTTAATAGCTGAATAGTTTGGGCTGCTGTTGTGTCATTAACTCCACTACCTGGACCTATCAGGGCTGCGGTTAGCTTATATCTGCTAGCTACGCCTTCCAAAGAGTCGCTCATTTGGTCTCCACCGCCCGTATGGTCGCTGCTGCGCACCATAATATTTGGAGGCATTATCTGGCGGATTAATTCGGCGTTTTCTTGTGATGCGTAAGCGCTTACTAATCCCACTCCACTGGCAGCTGCCGCTGTGGCGCACAAAACTGCCGCCCCTTGCAAGCTTTCGCCTGCTACAATTAGAACACTACCACGAGTGTATTTATTATATTTGTATGAGTACTTAGTGCTGTCTTCGTTTTCTGCTTTGTTTCTTCCCGTATTCCTCTGCCTATTCTCCTGCCTATTCTCTTGCCTATTCCCATTTTGATGATATGACGGCAGTTGGTATAGTTTGTCGTTATTTAGTTTATAACGACACTTTAATGCATGCAATTCATCCAACTCATCCAACACCTCATCTGCGATACCTATCGGCACGCATATCACTTTGCCACAATAAGCGGCGGCAGGATACAAATAATGCGCCAATTTAGGACGAAAGAAAGTTATTGTCATATCAGCTCTTACAAAAACACTATCCAATGCATCTGCCTTATCTACTGAGATGCCGCTGGGAATATCAGCAGCCACTATAAAACTGCCGCTGTTATTAATGCTTTTTATAATGTTAGCAATATAAGAACGAGGCGGTTTATCCAGTCCGCTACCAATTAATGCGTCAACCACTATCAGCGCATCACTTAGAATCTCTGTTATCTTGTCCTCTGACGGCTTATAGTGAATACTTGATACTATGCGTTCTGCATCATTGACTACTCGTTTAATTTCACTGCTAATCTCATCGGCGTCCACTGATGATATTATCTGCACCGGCAAGCCCGCCAAACCAAGCTTAGTAGCGCAAACATAACCATCGGCGCCATTATTGCCTTTACCGCAACAAACAACTATATTGCTATGATTGTTAAGATTGCCATTATTACCATGATTGCTATGCTTGTCACGGTTGTTAGGATGTTTGCCTGCTGTGGAGCGAATGGTCTTAATTTGTTTAAGTATTTCCTCCGCCATTGCTTTTCCAGCATTGTGGATTAGCTCAAGTTCACTAATGCCCTGCTTAATAGCAATTTTGTCCGCCGCCGTCATTTGTGCTGCAGTAAGTATCTCAGTCATAGATGTTATTTTTAATGATTATACATTTTAATAATTATACACTTTAACAATTCCCTACAGGAGTATTTTACTATTGAATTAAACTGCGCGGAACATCTTGCGGGCGGAGCGCAGCTCCGCCCCTACAGCAGAAGTTAGGGGGAGGTTAGCAGTGGGGGGGATAATGCCAAACTAATATAAGGCGAGCATGGTGTGGGCAGAAAAGTTGCCCCGCCTCACGGAAACTATGTTGTTTGTTTATGTGCGCCTATCCTGAGACGCTGATTTTATTATTAATAAACTCCAATTCCTCTACTTCTTTATTTCTTACCTCAACATCCTCAAAACAGCTAATCACTCCAGGTTCAGTCATAAATGGCTTCCATCCAATTAGCTTTTTTATTCTTTCTTCTCGCTCAGCATCAGGATATTTCTCATTTATCATATAAGCCGCTGCCAGCTCTACCAATCTACCAACTGGTTTATCTAAAAACCAGCCGGCAATAAAATTGATTTCATCTTTGAACTTGTAATTATCCTTATTTGCTTCAACATATTTTTCTATATCTTCATAAAAATCATAAGCACATCCATAGCCAACTGGAGGGAAGCCCTGAATAAGTATAAAATGATCTCTTAACATACGCACCTCATCTCTTAAATCAAAAGCATAAGGACCATAAGTATACTGTATAAATTTATAATCTAAAGGAACGCCTAACATTCGCTGTGCAATATAACATCCTTGTTGCAAGTGAGTCATCCCAGCCCACCCATTTTTATCTTTTAGTGCGTCAAGCAAAAAACAAATAAAATTAACTCTATCCTTTTCTTCCATAATATACCTCTTTAATAATAACTTATATATTCTATATTAAATATAGAAATAATTAATATCATTCTTTGGTGTATGTGCGCCTATCCTGAGACGCTAATTTTTTTATTAATAAACTCCAATTCCTCTAGTTCTTTATTTCTTACCTCAACATCCTCAAAACAGCTAATCACTTCAGGTTCAGTCATAAATGGCTTCCATCCAATCAGCTTTTTTATTCTTTCTTCTAGCCCAGCATCAGGATATTTCTCATTTATCATATAAGCAGCCGCCAGTTTTTCTAACCTGCCAACTTTTTTATCTAAAAACCAGCCGGCAATAAAATTGATTTCATCTTTGAACTTGTAATTATCCCTGTTTGCTTCAACATATTTTTCTATGTCTTCATACAAATCATAAGCGCATCCATAGCCAACTGGAGGATAGTTCTTGCTCAGTATAAATCTGTCATTTATCATACGTATCTCATCTCTTAAGTCAAAAGCATAAGGACCATAAGTATCCTGTATAAATTTATAACCTAAAGGAACGCCTAACATTCGCTGCGCAATATAACATCCTTTTTGTAAATGAACCATCCCAGCCCAACCATTTTTATCTTTTAGTGCGTCAAGTAAAAAACAAATAAACTTAACTCTATCTTCCTCTTTCATAATATACCTCTTAAATAATAACTTACATATTCTATATTAAATATTAATAAAATATAGAAATTAATTAAACATCATGATAATTTTTATTATTACATCTCGTTAAGGAGAATTTTATCTTTGTTAACCTTTATCCACTCCTTAATATCATCGCTCCTATCTGGTTCTGCAAAAATATAACCATAATCAAAATCTGTTGAAATTATATGATTAAATATTTTAGAGCAATTACTCGCCTCCTTTATGGTTCCATCTTCTAATTTTACAGGGAAATCTAAGTTATCATCTTTATCAGTACTTTTGCCAGTATTTTTAATAATTCCTTCAAAGAATTCATTAGAAATTTTACTACATATTAGATCTGTAGGATTTTGGGGTATTGCGCATGATGTGCTTTCTTCAGGCAACTCATTGGAAACTTCACTATATGTTGGATCTGTAGAAGTTGAAGCTGGCGCGTATGATTTTTTTAGTTTTAATGGAAATGGATTTTTATTTTCTGTTTGAGGAAAATGCTTTTTAAATAGGTCTTTATCATCAATATTTTGTTTATATACTAATCTAAATCTATACTTTCTTTCTAGCAATTTATTAGCATGATCATATAAGCGATGTTCGGGATGCTTTTTTATCACAAATAATTCCCTTAATATATCAGAATCCGTATATTGCAAATATCCCTCTGGTCTATCCTCACTAACTGGGAAACTATCTTCTTGCATGAGTTCCTTAAGAAAACCCTGTAAATATTCATCATATATCTTGCGGGTAGGATGTTGATAAACCTGACTATACATCCAATGACGAGACATTAATAAAGATTCCACCAATGGTAAATCTTTTCCATGAATTCCTAAAGGAATATCCTCATAATTATCGTCTAAAAGTATATCTAGGATATGTAATGAGCGCACTAATCTATCTTTATCCACCAATCCATAAGGTACTCCAATATGATATGAATCTCGCAATAAATAGTCCATTCGGTCGGCACCAAAAAGGTCGCTTGTGATAATACTACTCAAAATTTTTTTCCAAAGTTCTTCTGTAGTTTTTTCTGTTAATTTTTTAAAATTATTAGTAGCTATTGAGGATATTATTTTAGGGTCTAATGTTTTGCCTCCATCGGGTGCATTAACCGGTATCTGTTCAAAAAACTCAATCATTTTTCCAGTGATTAATCCACGAGTTAGATCTTCATGATTTATTCCCTCTAATATTTTTTCTCCCGTGTGTGAAAATGGTAAATGTCCTACATCATGACATAATGCTGCCATGCGTAATGTCTGTCGCCAGTATTGCTTGTCGCGTAATTGCTCTTGAAATACTTCTCGGGATCTCTTGGTTAGATTATCGTCATCCATAACGACATCAAATATATTAGTAGCGAGTTCCATAACGCCCAATGAATGTTCAAAGCGTTTATGGCTGGCTCCTGGATAGATGAGATAGGTCATAGCAAGCTGATGAATATCTCGTAAGCGTTGGAATTGAGGGGAATCAATAACTACTTTTTCTTCGTTAGTATAACTAACAAATTTGTGTATAGGATCACGAACTATGTGATTATTTTTCATTATATTATTTACTTTATTAAATATATACGCGCTTTTCCTTAACACAGTAATTCTTATTGTTAATAATACTTTATAAGGGCTTTTATTATTAATTCAAGGGGTAAATTACCTTAGTTTTGTTTATGGGGTGAGTATGGTGTGGGCGTAGCAAGAATTTGGACGTCATGCAGGATTTCATCGCGAGCATGGTTATGATTTATCGCAAGTATTAGGCATCTTGCGGGCGGAGCGCAGCTCCGCCCCTACAGACCTATATACCAAGTATTCATACATCTTGCGGGCGGAGCGCAGCTCCGCCCCTACTACAGAAGTCCGTGTTCGGCAAAGGATAGTGTGTCGGTGCCGCTAATGATGAAGTGGTCAATTAGTTCAATATTCAATAAATCACAAGCGCTTTTAATGGTTTGAGTGGCATATTTATCTGCGGCGCTGGGTTTTAGCATCCCAGATGGATGATTATGCGCAATAATCAGGTGGGCGGCATTTACTTCCAAAGCGCGTCTCATTATTTCACGCGGATGAACAGTGGCAACATCTATGGTGCCAGTAAACATCTCGCGATATTCCAATACCCGATATCTGCTATCCATAAAAATACAGGCAAATATTTCGCGTGGACTGGCGCCCAATTTATGCATTAAGTATTCTTTCAGTTTTTTACTAGATGTTATAGGTGATGACTCACGCTTCATAACATCTTCCAAGTAGCGCCGTGCTAGTTCCATAACCGATTGCAGCTGGACATACTTGGCATTGCCTAAGCCCTTTTTACTGCAAAAATCATCACGGTTAGCCGTAAGTAGCCATTGTAGACCTTGTTCTTTGATTAAATCTGCTGCCAATTCCATTACATTTTTGCCGCGGTAGCCAACCCGAAGGAATATGGCAAGTAGTTCAGTATCAGATAGATACTCGGCGCCCTTTTGCAGGAGTTTTTCGCGCGGCGCATCAGCAGCAATTTTCCATGGGCTCTGCTTTAGCGGCTTTAGTGCCTTTGGCTCCGCGCTACTGGGGCTGGGCTTGTTTGACTTGTGCTGTTTCATTAAGACGTGCCTCATGCAACAATTTTGCCGCATAGTTAAGCGCGTCTTGCTCTAATTTCTCTCCGCTAACCATTCTGGCAATCTCCTGTTGTTTTTCCTTATCAGTAAGCATTCTTATTTTACTAAGCATTTCCTTGCCATTTTGCGATTTAACAACCGCATAGTGATTATTACCATAAACCGCGCTCTGCGGTTGATGGGTTATACATATTATTTGGGCGCTAAGCCCTAATTCTGCTAAACTTTGCCCCACCCGAGATGCCGCCTTGCCCCCTATTCCACTATCTGCCTCATCAAATATCAACACTGGTACTGCGGAATGACGCGCTACCACCTTGCTGATTGCCAATGCCGCCCTTGATAGCTCACCGCCAGATGCAATGCTTTTTAACGCCAGCAGTTGTCCCATCGGAGTGGTGGCAAGCAAAAATTCTATGTCGCTATCTCCTGCGGGACTAAGCTTATTCATATAAGTAAACTTAGTGGCGAAACGGCAATTCATCTGTAACTGCGCCAGCTGCTCAGCGGTTTCTTTGTTGAATTGCTGCGCCACCTCTTTGCGTTTTGCGGTAAGGTTCGCTGCCATAGCGCGACATTCTTTAGTAAGCGTAGCAATTTCTTGCTCTTTTTCTTGGATGCGAGCATCAAGCTGGTCTAAGTTTTCCCATTCTTTTTGCCTTTCTTCGCGCAATTCCACCAGTTGTTCGGGTTGAATATTATGCTTGCGTGCCAGGCGGTGTGCCTCGCTTATTTTAGTGTTTAGTTCTTCCAGCTTGCCCGAGTCAATATCCAAATTAGAAGTGTAGTTCTGTAATTCATCTGCAACTTCACGTAATAAAATCTCCGCCTGACTTAGGGTTTCGGTAAATGCGTTAAGTTTCTTATCTTTGACAGAACTCAACAAAGAAGATAACTCGTTTATTCCATTTAGTAAGGGTTGCTTAGATGCTCCTATACTATCCCCCATGCCATTCCCGCGGTCATTCATTCCATCGCCAATATCTCCATCCATTGCGCCTGTGGCGGCAACTGCATCATCGCCATCTAATATAAGCAAACAATTACGGACAGTCGCCAATAGGTCGCCCGCATTATTCAAGCGGTGATGGTCTTCTTCCAGCTGCTTATATTCGTCTGCGCTGAATTGATTTCTTTCCAGTTCATCCAGCTCATGACGCAACAAATCCATAGTTCTGGTGTCGTTCTTACCGAAATTACGTAACTCAGCAAGTTCTTTCTTTTTATTCATCATATTGGAATAAGCATCCGTATAAGTACTTGCCTCGCCGCTTAACTTGCCATAATCGTCTATAAAATGGACGTGATTTTGTTTATGTAATAAAACTTGATGAGCATGCTGTCCTTGTATACTGACAAGAAAGTTGCCAAGTCGTTTTACATCATCCAGTGTTACTGGAGTGCCGTTTATGAAAGCCCGCGATGCTCCACCAGCGGCGATTATACGGCGTAAAATGCAATCGTTATCAGCTAATAGGTCGCGTTCATCCAACCATTCTTGCGCTTGCTTTAGTTGGGATATATCAAAAATAGCGTTTATTTCAATTTTATCGCTGCCCTCACGCACCAAAGATGGGCTGCCTCGTTCGCCCAGCGCCAAGCCCATTGCATTAATAAGGATTGACTTGCCAGCGCCGCTCTCACCAGTGATTACACTCAGCCCTGCTTTGAAGTCCAGGGATATATTATCAACCAGGACAAAGTTGCGAATACTAAGATGAGTCAGCATAATAATCTGGATGTTTTGCTTTGAGGTTTTGCGCCAATTGGCTAGTTTGTTTACTGTTTTTGGCAGTATTGTTCAGTCCCAATTTTTCCACCCAGTCCTTAGTATTTTGCTCAATAATTGCCATAAGAGCATCTATATGCTCATCACTATCATTAAGGCAAGGGATATAGCCAAACTCACTGCCGCCAGCATTAATGAATATCTCGCGATTCTCTTGGTCAATCTCTTCTAATGTTTCAACACAATCAGAAGCAAATCCAGGGCATACTATTTGCACATTCTTAACTCCTTGAGCTGGCAATGACTCTAAAGTTTTATCAGTATAAGGTTGTAGCCAAGGCGATTTGCCAAAGCGGGATTGAAAACAAAGCATGTATTCATCGGATTTAAGACGTAGCTTCTCTGCCACTAGGCGCGCTGTTTTATAACATTGGCAATGATATGGGTCGCCCTTTAGTAATGAACTTACAGGCATGCCATGGAACGAAAACATCAACAGCTGCGGCTTGCCATGCTTGCTTTGATAGGCAGTAATAGAATTAGCAACTGCGCTAATGAACTCTGGCTCATCATGATATGAGTTAATTGTGCGTAGTTGCGGCACCAAGCGCCAGCGCTGTAATTGAGTGGTGACTGCATCAAAAACCGAAGCAACTGTGCTGCATGAATACTGCGGATATAGTGGCAGCACCAAGAGTTTGCTAATATTTTTTTGTTGGAGACGATTCATTGCATCTGTAATGGAGGGGTTGCTATAGCTCATCCCCAGTTCAAGCGCAACGGGTATATTCAGTTTTTTGGCTAAGGCAGCGCTAAGTTTTTTATGCTGCCCTGCGGAATAAATCGTAAGTGGCGAGCCCTTGGGCTGCCATACCTTGCGATACGCAGCAGCAGAACGAGGAGACCTAAATGGAATGATGATGCAGTTTAAGATGAACTTCCATTTGAGAGACGAGTTCTCTATAACTCGGGTATCATTAAGGAACTTTCGCAAGAAAGGTCGCAGCCCCGCGGCTGTGGGGGCTTCAGGGGTGCCGAGGTTAGCTAATAGAATACCAAGCGTCTCTTTGCCATTGCCATGCTTGTAATCTTGCGCTCCTAAATATGAAACCATTGTAATCATTGTAATTATCGTAGTTAGAGCTCTGTAGAGCTGTTGTTGGTTAACTTATTCTTGAGTTGTGGCGCCAGCTCAGATATAATGGTTTGTAAAAAATCCCGTTTATACACATCTTCGTCCACTATATCGTCATTCCACACAGCTAAATCCAGGTCTATGGTGCGCGGCTCTTCGCAGCTACCTGGTTGCCGTCCCAGTTGTAATTCTATTTTTTTAAGATTACTTATCAGCTCTATTTGCGAAGATTGAGTGGAGATTAAGCATCCAGTATTGATGAAGTCCGCCTGCTCATAAGCAACATCAACCGCTTTGGTTTTAAGCCATCTGGCATGCTTCAGGACATTAAATGATTCGTTCAATATATCAATAGCCGCCTGAATATTTGTCTCAGGGTTAATGTTAGAACCCAATGCTACTATTGCTTTATTCCCGGGGGGGTGATTACCAGGGGGGTGATTAGATGAGGCATTATTCATTAATTACTACCGCTAATTTCTACCCCTACAGAATCACTAAACCTAAGAGCCCCTGGCTTTTCGCCCTTAACTAAGGCGCTGATAACCAGTGGGTCATCCAGTACTATTTTTAATACCCCTGCTGTTAGTTTCTCTAACAATCCAAACCTATGATTTTCTACATAAGCAATTATTTTCTTGCTGATGTTTTTGTAGTTGACAGTATCTTCTATGCTATCAGTTCCACAGGATGTTATGACTAAGGGATTACACTTAATGAATATATTTAATACCAAGTCCTGGCGGTTTTCTTGCTCCCATTCGTTGATACCTATAAAAGTACGCAGACGCATATTTTCAATTTGAATATAAATGTCTCCCTTATCATCATTAAGCAATTTATTAACAAATTTAGCGGGGAGTGGCGGAGCAAAGCGCGGGGATTTTTTTATCACAAAATCCTCTTTACCCCTATGAAGAACCCAATTGAATGTTGCTCTTAGGGATTTTAGGAGTTCTGACTTTGGGCTTGTTAGACCCAGTCGCTTTATTTGTTTTAGCAGTTTTTGTTTTGGCAGCAGCTTTTTTCTTGGCTTGCCCTGCCAACCAATCCTTAGGAGGGTTCGGCTTCTTACCTTGCATTATTGCCTCAATTTGTTCCGCCTCTATGGTCTCATATTTGATTAAGCTGTCCGCCATAACTTTGAGCTTACTCATATTCTTCTTCAATATACTGCGTGCAACCTCATAAGCATTGGTAAGAATATTATGCACTTCATCATCAATCTTTTTGGCAGTATCTCCAGAAATATTAACCTTGCCTGTTGCCATGCTTCTGCCAAGGAACACCTCATCTTCATCGTTATCATACATCTGCGCTCCCAATTTATCCGACAGCCCCCATTTGGTAACCATAGCGCGCGCCATTTTGGTAGCTCTCTCTATATCATTTGAGGCGCCAGTAGTTACATACTCCTTGCCAAAGATTAATTCTTCCGCCGCCCGTCCACCAAATAAGCTGCATAATTGGCTTTTTAGCACCAACTTGCTTTGGCTGTACTTATCTTCTTCGGGCAAAAACATAGTCACGCCAAGAGCGCGTCCGCGTGGAATTATAGTAACTTTATACACTGGGTCATGCTCGGGAACACTGAGCCCAACTATAGCATGTCCTGCTTCGTGATAGGCGGTAAGTTCTTTATCCTTATCGTTCATTACCATAGAACGTCTTTCAGCCCCCATCATAATTTTGTCCTTAGCCATTTCAAGCTCGGTTATAGTCACCTCTTTCTTATTTCTACGGGCTGCAAGCAATGCTGCCTCATTTATGATATTGGCAAGATCTGCCCCTGAAAAGCCAGGGGTGCCGCGAGCTATCGCCATAGCATCATCGTCATTTTTATGTGGAACCTTTTTTAGATGAACCTTAAGAATTGCTTCCCGTCCTTTAATGTCGGGCAGAGGCATTATCACCTGGCGGTCAAAACGTCCTGGTCTTAACAGCGCAGGGTCTAAAACATCGGGGCGGTTGGTAGCTGCAATTACTATGGTCCCATCTTGTTTTTCAAAGCCATCCATTTCAACCAGCAGCTGATTGAGGGTTTGCTCGCGTTCATCATGTCCGCCGCCTAATCCAGCGCCGCGCTGCCTTCCTACTGCATCTATTTCGTCAATGAATATAATGCAAGGCGAGCTTTTTCTTGCCTGATTAAACATATCGCGAACTCTTGAAGCGCCAACCCCGACAAACATCTCAACAAAATCAGAACCTGATATGGTAAAGAAAGGAACGCCTGCTTCGCCAGCTATTGCTCGCGCCAGCAAGGTCTTGCCTGTGCCAGGCAGACCACACATAAGCACTCCGCGCGGAATACGCGCGCCTATTTTATGAAACTTTTCCGGATCTTTCAGAAATTGGACTATCTCCTCCACCTCTGATTTTGCCTCTTCAACCCCTGCTACATCGCTGAATTTGGTAGTGATTTCTTCTTTGGAAAGCGCTTTGGCGCGGCTTTTACCAAATGTCATTGGGTTGCCTTTACCGCCGCCCATTCCTCCTTGCATGCTACGCATAGCAAAGTATAGAATCCCAAACAAAAGTAAAACGGGAAAAGAAGCGATAAGCAACTGACGCCACATACCCTGCCTGTGCGGTTCTACGCCATTGACCTCAACATTATTGCGCAAAAGGTCATCCATTAATCTGCTGTCTTCAGCGGCGGGCCTGGTAGTGGTAAATTTATCGCCGTTGGGTAAAATACCACGTATGGTATAACCGTCTATGGTAACACTTGAAACCCCTCCTTGATTTATCTCCTTAATAAAATCAGAATAATTCATAGTTTTTGCTTGGGGCGCTATATCTAAGCCATTGCCAAATATTGCGCCTAAGAAAGCCAACACTACGAGCCATAAAAGAATACTTCTCATCATAATCGTTTTGTGAATTTTAACATAATCATTACATTTTATAAGGGCAAACTCCAACTTTGCAATAATTATTTTAGTTATTTAATTAAGTAGCAATTTTTTATTATCCCCTTGTTGCCAATAGATATACCTCGCGTGAATTATTTTTGGATGCAGCAGGTTTTACAATACGCACCTTATAGTTATGTTGACGCAACTCATTCAGATAATCTTGAAACTCACTTCCTTGAAACATCTTTATAAGAAAAACACCCGCATCAGGATTCAGATGATGCTCCGCTTGTTGCAAAGCCGCAGTGGCAAGTTCCTGCATAAGAACTTGGTCGCGTAAATGATTACCAGATATATTAGGCGCCATGTCGGATAAGAGTAAATCAAACTTCGCTCCTTTGGTTAATTGTTTAATTTTGTCATCGGTGGTTGTCTCCAGTAAATCGCTCTGCAGTATAGTAGCCCCTGCAATAGGTTGCATTGGGACAATATCGCAAGCAATTATTTTGGCATGAGATGCCCGTTCTGTTAGCACCTGAGTCCAGCCGCCAGGCGCCGCGCCTAATTCTAATATGCGATTGCAGGGGGCAATGAAGTTGTATTTATCGTCCAGCTGTTTGAGTTTCCAAGCGGAGCGCGCTCTGTATCCTTGTTGTTCTGCCTGTTGTTGATAGAAGTCCTTTTGTTTTTTCATGTGGTTAGTCGCGAGCATTCCGATGGTGCGTTGCGAGCGTCAGGCATTTTGCGGGCGGAGCGCAGCTCCGCCCCTACAGCAGACCTGCGTAACAAGTAAGTAATTATTTATTTTGGTGTTTGGTTATGAGGTCTTGGACTACTGAAGTATCGGCGAGAGTTGATACATCGCCTAACTCTTCATATTCATCCGCAGCTATTTTCCTTAAAATACGCCGCATAATCTTGCCCGAGCGGGTCTTAGGCAAAGATGGCGCCCAAATAATAATATCCGGCGCAGCTATCGGGCTAATTTCCTGGCGCACATGATTGACTAATTCCTTACATAGTTCATCGCATTCTTCAACTCCCTTAATGGTGGTGATATAAGCATATATCCCCTGCCCTTTAATGTCATGAGGATAGCCGACAATTGCTGCCTCAGCAACGGCTTCATGCCCAACCAAAGCGCTTTCTATCTCGGCAGTTCCCAAACGATGTCCCGATACATTAAGAACATCGTCTATGCGTCCAGTTATCCAATAGTAACCATCTTTGTCGCGCCTGGCGCCATCGCCTGTGAAGTAGTAATTTTTGTAAGTGCTAAAGTAGGTATCCACAAATCTTTTGTGATTGCCGTATATTGAGCGGCTTTGCCCGGGCCAAGAATCCTTGATAACCAAAGGTCCGCTTGCTTCTCCACTCTGCTCATTGCCGTCAGCATCTAAGATGGCTGGCTGCACTCCAAAAAAAGGCAGGGTTGCTGAGCCAGGTTTTAATTCGGTGGCGCCTGGCAGTGGAGTAATCATGTGTCCGCCTGTTTCAGTTTGCCACCAAGTATCAACTACTGGAATATTGTCTTTGCCAAGCACCTTACGATACCATTCCCAGGCATTAGGGTTAATTGGTTCGCCCACAGTTCCCAGCACCTTAAGGGAGTCAAGCGAGCATTTACTATATATATCATCGCCATCTCGCATAAGTGCGCGAATAGCCGTAGGAGCTGTATAGAAAATATTAATCTTATGCTTGTCTATAATCTCGCCCCATCTTGCCGAACTTGGGTAATTGGGCAATCCTTCATACATAACAGTAGTGGCTCCATTGCCAAGAGGTCCATAAACAATATAGGTATGCCCAGTGACCCAGCCCACATCCGCGCCACACCAAAATATATCTCCGTCATGATAGTCAAAAACATATTTATGGGTCATTGCTGCCCACACCATATAACCGCCAGTGGTATGCTCTAATCCTTTAGGAGCTCCAGTGGAACCAGACGTGTATAAAATGAATAATTTGTCCTCTGCCCCCATTGGTTCAGCAGCGCATTCATCACTCTGTTCAGCAACCAGTTCATCATACCAAACATCGCGCCCCTGTTTAAAATCTATTGCTGCGCTGGTATACTTCACTACCAGTACATTTCGGACTATATCAGTTTTAGTTAATGCTTTATCAACATTATTCTTTAACCCTATTGACTTGCCGCCGCGAATCCCTTCATCCGCAGTAATAACTAAACGACTAGCGGCATTGTCAATTCTATTTGCCAGTGCCTCAGGTGAGAAGCCACCAAACACCACCGAATGAATAATGCCCAAGCGCGCGCATGCCAACATGGCAATCGCCGCCTCAGGTATCATCGGCATATATATAGTGGCGACATCCCCTTTTTTGTAGCCAAGCTGCTTGAGTCCATTAGCAAGTCGGCACACCTGTTGATGTAATTCACCATAAGAAATGGTCTTACTTTTATCGGGGGTGTCTCCTTCCCAGATTATCGCCGCTTGTTCTCTTCTGGTTGCCAGGTGCCTGTCAATGCAGTTATAGCATGCATTCAATACTCCGTCCTCAAACCATTTGATATGGACATCCTGCGGGGCAAAAGAAACATCTTTGATTTTAGTATAGGGGGTGAACCAATCCAGTATTTTGCCTTCCCGTTGCCAAAAGCTCTCAGGGTTTTTAATGGATTCTTCGTATAATTGGGCGTACTTTGAACTGTCTGCCCAAGAGGTTTTGGCAAACTTAGCGTCTACCGGATACTTAATGTCTTGCATAATAGTTGTAAATTTTTAAATAATGTGAGTACAAAATTAATTATTTAGATGCGTTTATTTGGATGGCATTTATTTAGATGGCATTTATTTAGATGTATAGGGCCTTTGCTTGGCATCTTCTTGCGGTACACTTAACACTCTTTCGTCCGCAGGTAATTTAAGTTGATATTTAAGATAGTTTGCTCGCTCAACAATAGTTGGCGGTTTATCTGCTTGGTTACGCAAAAAACGGGTTAACCAACCAGGTCCTTTATCTAATTTTTGATTTAAAGCATAAGCATTCTCATAATCACTGATGGCGTTACGATACTCGCCTATGCGGTCGTAGATTATGCCGCGATTAGCATAGTAAATTCCACTATCTGGGTGTTTTCTGATTAAGGAGCTATAAATCTCAAGCGCCTCCTGATGATTGCCTAAAAATGATAATGAATCGGCTTTGCCACGCCAAGCTCCTTCATGTTCAGGATCTTTCTGTAAGGTTTTTTCGTAAGATTTTAGAGCGACCTCATATCTACCATCTTTAAAATCACGCACTGCGCGACTATAAGATGACTGCACTGGGTCAAGCGCCTTAACTACAGCTACCTCGTATAGAGTCCATAAAACCCATGAAACCCCCATAGCAATAGCGGTATATTTAAGAATTCGGTAAATTCGTTCGTCTCCCATTAGCCGAGGAAGTAAGAATTATAAACATAAGAGAAAAGTGGCAATATGATTATGGTAATAAAATGCGCTCGCCTGGATTGACCTTTGAGGAGTTCTTTATCCAGATTCTCTCTATTTAAATGCGTGATGTCTTGCTGCTTTTTATTCAATTCCTTACCAAGTTTTTTCTGTAGCCGTCTCACGCTCCAAGTATAAATTAAACTATATACTGGGTAATATAACAGCGCAAACAAAAGAAGGATTTTGATTATGAAATATGTCAAACTAAAATAAAAGCAAGTTTAATAAAAATATGGCGAATCTCTTAACAAGATTCGCCATATATAAACCTTTAATTCATTATGAATTAAAAGTATGATTTAGGATGATTTAGCGGGTTTGATGTTTTCTGCCTTATCGTTGAATATAGAAAATTCCAACTTATAAGCCAAGAACCACATCATAAATACCCCAATGACCCACCAAAGAATTTGCCACGCCCATATTGAAGGAATGCCAAAAACCCAAGTTGCCATGTCATTAGGATTGCCGAATATAGTGTTACCTATAATAGCGCCTGGACCTACACCAAAGAAAAACCAAATTATAACAAATCCCCATCCAATTGGGACTAAGTTTTTCTTATCTTGCGGAACACCACTATGGGCGCGCAAAAAGTCATGGTAGCTGTTCTTATGCTTGGTATCCTTCTCATTTTGAGTGAAAGTTGAGAGTATTATTGCAACTGGTAGGTTGAATAATATACCCCAAAAAGCAGAATGCAATGTAAGAGGCCAGCGACCCCATGCTTCTATGCCAAACCAAGATACACCTATGGATTCTGTCATCATTACAGCGATCAAACCGCAAATCAAACCTACAATCACACCTGTGCGTGTTAGCCAGGGCCAATAGCATACTGCTATTAATGAAGTCCACATTTGAAAACCAAATGCAACTGCAAGTCCGCCTAACAGAACCAAAGCATCAGTAGAAGTTATCGCTACAAAAAGAGCCAACCCTACGATGATTAGAACGCCTATACGAGCCCATAGTTTTTGTTGACCATCGGTCATCTTTGGATTAATAAAGCGTAACAATATATCACGAGTTAACATGGTGCCAGCAGTAGACATGTATGCTGCGCCTGTAGATTGCATTGCCGCCAAAGCGCACACTGCAAGCAAGCCCACCATCCATGGTGCTGTATCTCCTACAGATTGGATTAAGCGGGGAACTAATTCACCACTTTTTCCTGCCGTCTGGAGAATATCCTGTCCGCCTAAAGCACCACTAAGGATGTCGTTTACGCGATCTGGATGTGCTTCCAAGAAAGCAGCATCTGCGCCTAAGAAGTGACCAGCAAGTCCTTGAACGGCGGTAAACAGAAACAGAATAAGACCTATACCAAAAGAGGATGCCCATACCTGTTGCGGAGCAAAAGGACGAGGATCTTTATTGGAAAAAGCCCACATAGAAAATGCAGGAGATGATTGGATACCCATAAGAGCAAACATATAGGTAAGATTCATCATTCCTGTCCAGGCGCCGCCTTGAGCCGTTGGGCCCGCGGAGACAAACTGAATAACACCAGGGATAGCAATATAATGACTATACCCATCTGGAGTTCTCACTGTGTCAAGTTGCCCAAGCAAGAATATATTCTCGTTGAGGCGAACGAATCCTCCTGCTGCATTAAGGGCTACTATACCTATGATAATGATACCCAGAGCAAGCAAAACTGCCTGCAAAGTATCAACATAAGCAACAGCTCTTAATCCTCCAGATGCGACATACAATATCACGACTGCGGATAATAATATCATCCCAGTGTTTACTGGTAAGGTTTCATTTGTCAGAACATGAAAAAGAAAACCAGAAGCACGTAATTGAATTCCCAAGTAAGGAATGGAGAATATTAACGCAACTATTACCACGAGGACGCGAATAGTATTGGAACGGAAATATTCACCAAGCATCTCACCTGGTGTAACGAAACCATAACGAGTTCCAAGCAACCACTGTCTCTTTAAGAAAAGAAGACCGGTAAATGGAATAGTTATGGCATAAAAAGAAGCGTAAGCATACTGAAACCCACTAGAATATAGGGTTCCTGGATGACCTACAAAAGTCCATCCTGAAAAGGATGTAGCAGTAGCAGCCAGAACAAAGACCCATAATGGAATTGATCTGCCCGCAAGCATATATTGACTCGCAGTATCAGACATTTTCATACCCCGGTAACCCCAGTATATGCAATAAGTCCAATAAAGTACTACGAAAGTCCATAGCCATACAACAGCGCTCATAAAATACCTCACATGGTTAATAATAATAAAGCTTGTATGGCTATCATTATAACAACATATAGTTAGCTATATGTTGTATTTTAATAATTATTAATTAATAGTTATTAATTATTAATTATTAATTAATAGTTATAAATTGAGAGAATTGTATACTTAAGTGTAAAGTTTGTGTTATACAAACCCTTTGATTAAATCAATTAAAGATTCAGGCGACTCTGCATAATAGTCCGCGCCCCAATCGTAGGGATTGTCATCTGCGGCACGATAACCATATAGAACTGCCAAAGTGGCGGTGCCGGCGCTGTTACCTGATTGAATATCCTTGGAACTATCGCCAACAAATAGAACTTCATCAGGGGCAATATTAAGTTCATTGCAAGCATGGGTTACTGGCATGGGGTGGGGCTTCATCTGTTGAAGGTCATCACCACACACCAAAACACTAAGTCCTTGTAGGGCTGTTAATGATTTAATTATGGGTTCGGTTAAAGGTCTGCTTTTATTGGTAACTATCCCCCAAGGGATATTGCGCAGTAACTCGGAAATGACCTCCAAGCCAGCAAATATTTGACTGCCTTGGCTTAGCGGGTCTTGTCTATAGTAGTTAAGAAATTTTTGCCGCCGCCCATGAAGAGTTTCATCCGATTGAGCGCCGAATGCTCTTTTAATTAATCCCGCCGCTCCATCTGATATATGCGGACGAAGAACATCGTCAGATGGTGGTGGTTTATTTTCTTCTTGTAGTAGTCGTTTGGTAGCAAAAATCAAATCAGGAGCGGAATCAAGAAGTGTTCCGTCCAAATCAAAAAGGATACTTTTATATGATTTTGTCAAACAAAAAATTAAGTATGGAAGCTTTCGCCACAACCGCACTCCCCCTTTGAGTTAGGGTTGCTGAATTTAAATCCTTCGTTTATTCCATCCTTAACGTAATCCATAGAAGTTCCCTTAATGTAAGTCATACTATTAGGGTCAACAAATAGCTTTACCCCGTTGCACTCAATTACTTGGTCATCAGGAAGAACCTCATCAACAAACTCCAAAACATAAGCAAGACCAGAACAGCCAGTGGTCTTAATACCCACTCTGACTCCAAGCCCCTTGCCTCTTTTGTTAAGTTGGTTAGATAGATGAAGCACTGCTTCATCAGAAAGGTTAACTATAGGTTTTAGTTCCATTAATGTTTAGCAATGTTTAGCAATGTTTAGCAATGTTTAGCAATATATAGCTAATAACTGCAAGAATTTATCCAGCAGCGTTTTGTCCTTTAGCGGACTGTGGTTTCTGCTTTTTGTGGTAATCTTCAATTGCAGCTTTAATTGCATCCTCTGCCAAAACAGAGCAATGAATCTTAACTGGAGGCAAAGCAAGTTCTTCCACTATTTCAGTGTTTTTTATCTTGCTTGCATCTTCCAAGCTTTTTCCCTTCATCCACTCAGTGGCAAGAGAGCTGGAAGCAATCGCCGAACCACATCCGTAAGTTTTGAACTTAGCATCTTCAATAATGCCTTCATTACTTACCTGTATTTGTAAACGCATAACATCACCACATGCTGGAGCACCGACCATGCCAGTTCCCACATTAGATGATTTGCTATCAAGAGTCCCGACATTGCGGGGTTTCTCGTAATGGTTTATAACTTTATCACTGTATGCCATAATAGTATTGTATTGTAAATATAAAAATCAAAAAATTAAACTGCTATCAGTTATTAGCAATTACTAATGAGCCGTCCATTCAATAGCGCTAATATCAACTCCCTCTTTGTACATGTCCCATAAGGGCGAGAGTTCTCTTAGCTTTAACACAGCTCCTTCTATTTCTTGCGCTGCTTTATCAACTTCCTCTTCGGTGGTAAATCTGCCGAAAGTAAATCTGATAGAACTATGAGCCAACTCATCATTCCTACCTATAGCCCGCAACACATACGAGGGTTCCAAACTTGAGGAAGTGCATGCAGAACCCGAAGATACCGCTAAATCCTTAAGCGCCATCATCAATGACTCCCCTTCAACATAGTTAAAGCTTACGTTCAAATTATGCGGCACTCTCTGCTCAAAAGAACCATTCACATATAACTCTTCTATGTCTTTAATCTGTTCCCAAAACCGATTCCTTAATGCAGTTATTTTTTTCCTGTCGGCAAGCATTTCTTTTTTTGCTATGGCAAACGCTTCACCCATTCCCACTATTTGATGGGTGGGTAGAGTTCCTGACCGCATTCCTCTTTCATGCCCTCCTCCATGTATCTGCGCTTCAATACGCACGCGTGGTTTGCGGCGAACAAAAGCAGCGCCTATGCCCTTAGGTCCATAAGCTTTATGAGCAGAAAGACTCATTAAATCCACCTTCATATCTTGCAGGTCTATCTCTGCCTTGCCTGGCGACTGCGCGGCATCCACATGGAATATCACCTTACGCGCGGAAGTTATTTCGCCTATTGCTTTAATGTCATTGATAACCCCTATTTCATTGTTAACATGCATCAAGCTCACTAAAATCGTGTCTTCCTTTATAGCATCCGCAACCTGTTGTGGCGTAATAATACCGAACTCATCAGGGGTAAGATAGGTAATCTCATAGCCCTCTCTTTCAAGTTGGCGACAGGTATCCAACACCGCCTTATGTTCAATTTTTGAAGTTATGATGTGCTTGCCTTTTTTACTATAAAAATGGGCAGCGCCTTTAATGCACAGATTGTCGCTTTCAGTTGCCCCAGAAGTCCATACAATTTCACGCGGGTCACAATTTACCAAGTCGGCAACATTCTTGCGAGCAAGTTCTACAGCTTCCTCAGCTTGCCAGCCATAGGAGTGGGAGCGTGAGGCAGGATTACCAAAAATGCCATCAGGAGTTAAGTATTGCATCATTGCTTTAGCAACGCGAGGGTCAACTGGAGTAGTTGCGGCATAATCAAAGTATGCAGTAGTATTAGCAGTCATAGTATATATTATATGATTAATTATTAATATGTCAAGTTAATTGTTTAACATTATTCTTGAATGTCAACGCTGCTTTCTTGCAAAACGTTCTCTTCGGATTCGGATGTAGAGGGAATATTGTCAAATAAGGACTCAGATTCTTTTGTCATATCTGAGTCAAAATCATAGTCATCTTGACTTTGGAGCGCTTCATCTTTTCTTTTTTGTCTTTCTTTTAATAGCTCATAATACACATAGCCAGTGCCAGCAGGTATTAAACGTCCTACTACAACATTCTCTTTAAGACCACGCAATTGGTCTTCTTTAGCATTAATAGCAGCTTCAGTTAGAACTCTAGTTGTCTCTTGGAATGAGGCGGCAGATATAAAGGACTCTGTTGAAAGCGAGGCGTTAGTTAGACCAAGCAACACACGATTATAGGTTAATGGTGTTTTATTGGCTGCCAGAAGTTCTTTATTGATATCTCTTGCTTTGTTCATTTCAATTCGCTCTCCTGGAACAAAACTGGAATCTCCAGCATTAACAATATCAACTTTACGCATCATCTGGGAAATAATTATTTCTATATGTTTATCATTAATCTTAACTCCTTGCAAACGATATATTGCTTGAACCTCATTAACAATATAATCAGTCAATGCTTCAATTCCCTTATATTTTAATATTTCATGTGGGTTCATTGTTCCTTCGCATATAAGTTCTCCTGCGGTCACGTGATTCCCTTCAAGGACATTAATATGACGCCTTCTCGGGATTGAAACCTCTCCCAGTTTCTCTTCCTTCTCCGATACTATTTGCAGTTTTACTTTGTCGCGAGTTTCCTTGCCAAACCTAACTATACCGGTTGCTGGCGCTAATACTGAAGCATCTTTAGGAACTCTTGCCTCAAAAAGAGCAGCAACACGCGGTAACCCACCAGTAATATCGTGTGATTTTTGCTCTTCAACCGCTATCCTGGCAATAGCCGTTCCTTTAGTTACCAATTGTTTTTCTGCAACATTTACCACTGATTTAGCAGGCAGTATATAGCTTAACGGCTGGTTAGTATCTTCATGCATAACTGGTTTGCCGTCCTTATTAGTAAGATAAATAGTTGGCCTCATTGTCTTACCAGCAGGCGGTCTTTCTATAGGATTAATAACTTCTACATTTGAAAAACCCGTTGCTTCATCGGTCTGACTTTTTACGGTAAGATTTTCTTCAAAATCCCCAAAATTAATATAACCACTTTCTTCGGTAATAATCGGTAAACTATGAGGATCCCAAGCAGCTATTTGTTGTCCTGCCTCAACCTTACTGCCATCCTCCACTAAAATAGAAGCGCCGTAAGGAACCTTATAGCTTTCACATTCGCGATTTTGATTATTTATGATAGATATTTTACCTGAGCGGGATATAACCACTTGGTCTTGTTTATCTTCACGTTTTACGTAGTCAATGTTGTTAAATCTAACCTTGCCGCCCAGTTTCACAACGATGTTATTTTCTAATGCTGCCTTACTTGCCGCCCCTCCAGTGTAGAAGGTTCTCATCGTCAACTGAGTTCCTGGTTCCCCAATGGACTGAGCTGCAATTACTCCCACTGCTTCGCCTCTATTGATAAGAGTTCCGCGCGCCAAATCTATGCCATAACATTGTCTGCATATACCAAAATTTGATTCGCATGTGACTGCAGAACGGATAATAATTTCATTGACATTATTTTCTTCTAAAACATCTATGGCATCATCATCAAAATAGGTGCCCGCAGGCAATACAACTTTATCGTCATTTTCCTTGCCAGAATAAACATCCTGCGCCGCGACTCTGCCATATACCCTCTCAGCTAATGAAACCACCGTGCTACCGCCTTCAATTACAGATGCCATGCTAATTCCTTTATCAGTACCGCAATCGTCTTCTGAAACAATAACGTCCTGAGAAACATCAACCAACCGGCGAGTCAGGTAACCAGAGTTAGCGGTCTTTAATGCGGTATCGGCAAGACCTTTACGGGCGCCGTGAGTACATATAAAATACTGCAAAACTGAAAGTCCTTCGCGGAAGTTTGACGTAACAGCGGTTTCAATGATAGAGCCATCTGGTCTTGCCATGAGCCCTCTCATGCCAGCCAACTGGCGAATTTGCGACTCTGAGCCACGAGCTCCAGAATCTGCCATCATATATACAGGATTAAGCGATTCTTGCTCAACCTCTTTGCCTTTATCGTTCGTTACTTTATCAATGCTGATGGATTTCATCATAGAACTACCTATTTCATCATTAGCATTAGACCAAGCATCAACGGTCTTGTTATATTTTTCACCGCGAGTTATTAGTCCAGCGGCAAACTGCTTTTCAATTTCATTAACTTGATGTTCGGCTTGATCCAAAATATCTTTCTTATTTCCAGGTATCTTTAAATCATCAAGGGCAATAGAAATACCAGACTTAGTGGCATGCTCAAAGCCCATATACATCAACTGGTCAGCAAATATTACTGATGTTTTTAAATCCAATCTATGGTGACTAACGCTGATTATGTCGGATATATCCTTCTTCTTCATCGTCTTGTTTATCAAAGAGAACTCAATCCCTCGTGGCACTATGCTATAGAAAATAACCCTTCCTACAGTTGTGTCATATATTTGGGTCTCATCAGTTTCGCTACCATCGCGATTCTTTTTCCAAGAGGCGATACGCGCTTTAATCGGACTATGTAAATCAACTTCGCCCGCATTATATGCCCGCATTACTTCATTGGAATCGGCAAATATAGAATTTGTTGTTTTTAGGTTACTTTGTCCACGTGTCAAATAATAAAGCCCTAAAACAACATCCTGGGATGGCACAATAATCGGCGCTCCATTGGCTGGAGAAAGTATATTATTTGAAGACATCATCAGAATGCGCGCTTCTTGCTGCGCCTCATAACTTAATGGAACATATACTCCCATTTGGTCTCCATCAAAATCCGCATTAAAAGCGGCGCAGACCAAAGGATGTAATTGAATTGCCTTTCCTTCTATAAGAATTGGCTCAAATGCTTGAATACCCAAGCGGTGAAGAGTGGGGGCTCTATTCAGAATTACTGGATGTTGATGAATTACTTCAGCAAGAATATCCCATATACCGCCCGCTTCATTTTCCACCAATCTTTTGGCGGACTTAATCGTATTGGCAATGCCTCTTTCTATTAGTTTATGAAAAACAAATGGTTTGAATAGCTCAATTGCCATCTTTTTAGGCAAACCGCATTCGTGTAATCGCAGTTCAGGTCCTACCACTATCACTGAGCGCCCAGAATAATCAACACGCTTACCCAGCAGGTTCTGTCTAAATCTTCCCTGTTTGCCTTTAATCATATCCACCAATGATTTCAATGGACGTTTATTATAATCAGCTAAGGGTTGGGCGCCGCGGGTATTATCAAGCAAACTATCAACTGCCTCTTGCAGCATCCGTTTTTCATTATGGATAATAACTTCAGGAGCGTGCAAATCAAGCAATCTTCTTAAACGGTTATTACGATTAATAACTCTTCTATAGCAATCATTCAAATCCGAAGTAGCAAATCTTCCGCCTTCTAAAGGCACTAAGGGACGTAGTTCAGGAGGCAGCACAGGAAGCATTCGTAAAATCATCCAAGCAGGATTATTATCAGTTCGCTGAAATGCTTCAAGAAGTTTAATTCTTTTAGATAGTTTTTTGATACTAGTATCTGATTTACTTTTTTCTATTTGCGCTCTAAGTTCCTCAATATTTTTCTTTATATCAACTTTTTCAATCATTTCAAGAATGGCTTCAGCGCCAGCGCCAGCCCTGAAGTTAAAGTCATCTACTGCTTCATCTTTATAATTCTCAATTTGCTCATAATTAATAAGCTGCCCCTTTTCCATTTCGGACTTGCCTGGCTCTATGACTACATACGACTGAAAGTAAAGAATTTTTTCCAGATCACGCAGAGTTATGTCTAACATTAGGCCTATTCTTGAAGGTAATGATTTAAGAAACCATATATGAGCCACTGGACTTGCCAACTCAATATGTCCCATGCGACTTCTGCGCACTTTGGATACAGTTACTTCAACTCCACACTTTTCACATACTATGCCGCGATGTTTTAATCTCTTGTATTTACCACATAGACATTCATAATCCTTGACGGGACCAAAAATACGCGCGCAAAACAGTCCATCACGTTCTGGCTTTAATGTGCGATAATTAATCGTCTCGGGCTTCTTAACTTCTCCATAAGACCATGACTTGATGACCTCTGGAGAGGCAAGTTGAATGCTGATAGACCTCAGCACTCTCTTTTTTGGTTGAGTGTATCTCGTAATATTATCCATAATTCTTTCCTTACCTTATAAATTTACTGCTGCTGATAATCAATGTTTAATCCCAATGACCTGATTTCTTTAATCAAAACATTAAAAGATTCAGGCACATAGGCATTGACTTCTGAGCTTCCTGCTATTATGCTCTTATATACCTGTTTTCTCCCCTCTACATCATCCGATTTGACTGTCAACATTTCTTGTAATGTATAGGCAGCTCCGTACGCCTCAAGCGCCCATACTTCCATCTCACCAAATCTCTGTCCTCCCATTTTAGATTTGCCTCCTAACGGTTGTTGGGTAACTAACCCATAAGAACCGATTGAACGGGCATGAATTTTATCTTCAACTAAATGGTTTAGTTTCAAAATATACATATATCCCGAAGTAATTGATTGTTGAAATGTTTCGCCAGTTCTTCCATCGTAGAATTTCTGTTTTTCCATTACTGGGGCATTGGCGAGCTCTAAAAGACGGGTTATATCATTTTCTGAGGCGCCATTAAAAACATGGCTTGCCATAGGAACTCCCTCAGACAAGGACAAACAAAATTCGTGCAGTTGCTCATCATCCAAAGATTTAATATGCTCTAAAGCAGCGCCACCATCCATATCAGTGTATATATCTTTCAACAATTTACGCATCTTTGTGATATGGGTAGATTGAGTAGTTGGGGATGCCTGTTCATGGTCTTTCAGTAGTCGCTGAATTTCATTACCCAACATCTTCGCCGCATAGCCAAGATGGGCTTCAAGTAACTGCCCTATATTCATACGCGATGGCAAACCAAGTGGGCTGAGAACTATATCCAATGAATTACCTTCTTCATCATAAGGCATATCCTCAACTGGCATTATTGCCGAAACCACGCCTTTATTACCATGCCTTCCCGCCATCTTATCGCCTGGCTGGATATGTCTTTTAACTGCAATATGCACTTTCACCATCTTAATAACTCCTGGCGGCAGGCCTGTATCACCAGATTTAACCTTCTGCTCTTGTTTTTTATAATCGTCATTTAACCCCTTCTCCACCTTGCTCATATTTTCCCTCGAGCGATCCAACATATCATTGAGCGCATCATCAGACATAGAGAGGTTAAAAATTTCTTCAAGGGTTGCTTCATCTAAATATGATTTGGTAAGGCGAGTTTTTTCTTTAATTCCTTTACCTTTTTCTACCTGTTTGCCTGATAATCTTTCTCTTAATTGGGCGGTGGTTACCTTACGGACTATCTCAATTCTGGTATCAATATTCTGCCTGGTCTCTTTTAAATTATTTTTATCTTCTTCTTTAGAGCGAGCATCCTTATCAACTCCTTCGCGAGTGAAAATCTGCACATCAATTACAGTCCCCTTAACCCCTGGTGGAACCCTCAAAGAACTATCCTTAACATTTGATGCCTTTTCGCCGAATATAGCGCGTAATAGATTTTCTTCTGGGGTAAGCTGTTCTTCGCTTTTAGGAGTAACCATGCCAACTAATATGTCGCCGGTCTTTACTTCTGCTCCTACATACACAATCCCAGATTCATCCAAAGTACCTAACGCTGTTTCACCAACATTGGGTATATCTGCAGTAATTTCTTCGTCTCCCAGTTTAGTAGAGCGAGCAATGCAGTTAAATTCCATTATATGAATGCTGGTAAGCTGTTGGTTTGCTACAAGCCGTTCCGAAATTAAGATAGAATCCTCAAAATTATATCCCTTCCAGCACATCAAACCTATTCTTAAATTAGCTCCTATTGCCAGTTCTCCTTTATCTGAGGCAGCTCCATCAGCAAGAACATCGCCTGCCACAACCTTATCATTTACCTTGACCGCTGGCACTTGATTAATACAGGTATTCTGATTGGTGCGATAAAACTTAACCAAAGGATAAATATCAACTGGGAGCTCATCTGAATTATCAGTAGCGCGAACAACTATCCGTTTGGAGTCAACCTGCTCTACTACGCCTTCTCTTTTAGCTATGAGGCAGCAGCCAGAATCACGCGCAACATTTTTTTCCATGCCAGTTCCTACTAATGGGCTATCTCTTTTAACCAAAGGAACTGCTTGTCGTTGCATATTTGAACCCATCAATGCTCTATTGGCATCATCATGCTCCAAGAAAGGAATCAAAGATGCTGCCACGGAAATTAATTGCTTAGGTGAAACATCTATCAAAGTAACTTCGGATGCGGGGCTAAGAGCCACCTCACTTCTATGGCGCGTTGGCACTAATTCATCAACAAGTTTATTGTTATTTGTAACCCGAGCACTGGCGGATGCAATAACATGCTCCCACTCATCCATAGCTGATACATAAATAATTTCATCGGTTATGACGCCTTTTTTCACCACTTTATAAGGGGTTTCCAGAAAACCATAAGAGTTTACTTTGGAATAAATTGCCAATGAGTTGATTAAACCTATATTAGGACCTTCTGGGGTTTCTATGGGGCACAATCTTCCATAATGGGAAGGATGCACATCGCGAACTTCAAAGCCAGCTCTTTCACGCGACAATCCACCTGGTCCTAAAGCAGAAACTCTTCTCTTATGAGTAATCTCAGACAATGGATTTATTTGGTCAATCAGCTGTGATAACTGACTGCTCATAAAAAATTCTTTAACAGCAGCGGATACTGCTTTGGCGCTTATTAATTCTTTGGGAGTTTGTTTATCTACTTCTGGCAAGCTTAATCTTTCTTTCACCGCCCTTTCAATTCGCAACAAGCCAAGACGCAATGCATTTTGCACCATCTCTCCAACACGGCGCACGCGGCGATTTTCTAAACTATCTATATCATCAACATCGCTTATTCCATTACGTATGTCAATAAGAATTTTAACTGTTTCCAGAATATCTTCCTTACTAAGAGTCATTTCCCCAGTTAATACTTCTCTGCCCAGACGTTTGTTAATCTTCATTCTCCCAATTTCAGAGAGATTGTATCTAATGTTAGTGAAGAACAGATTAGTGAAAAATTTGTCTGCCTCATCTTTATTATATTGGTCTCCTGGACGCATGATCTTATATATCTCATGAATCGCAGGAGCGCGTCCTTGTACTGGATAATTCGCCATTGTTTCTGAAACATACGCTCCCCTATTAACATCATTAGTATATATAATGCGAAATTTTTTAATCCCTAATCCTTTGATTGTGTTGATATGTTCGTTGGTGAGTTTGGTATTGCAGGGAATAACTACTTCACCTTTTTCCTTAATGTCTTCAGCCAAAACTTTATTGTTAAGATACTCTTCAGAAACAGAAAGTTCTTTTATATTTGCTTGCTCAATACTTTGGACGTTGGCTGCGGTTATGCGGCTACCCTCTTCAACTAATATTTCACCCTTAGGACCTTTAATATCAAACGCAGCTATCTCATCTTTAATATGCTCTGAATTAATTTTAAAAAACAATTCATCATCGCGAATTTCAAAAACATCCTTCTCAAAAAAACTATCAAGAATTTCTTCATTACTCATGCCCAAAGCGCTCAACAGATAATTAACCGGCAGACGATGGCGTCTATCAATGCGAGCGCATAGGTTCTCTTTTATATCAAATTCAAAATCCAGCCAAGAGCCGTTGTAAGGGATTATGCGCGCAGAATAAAATAACTTGCCAGATATATGAGTATTGCCTTTATCGTGATTAAAAAACACACCAGGAGAACGATGCAATTGAGATACCACTGCGCGCTCAGTACCATTTACAATAAAAGAACCTATTGGGGTCATTAGATGAATATCCCCCATATAAACATTTTGTTCTATTTTATTTTTAATGGTTTCTTTTGCGCCTGATTTTTCTTTAACAATTAGTGAGAGTTTGGCATGAATAGGAGCAGCATAACTGATTCCATGCTTGCGACATTCATCAATATTATATTGAGGTTCCCCCATCGTATAACTTTCATACTCAATAATTGCCTTTCCTGTATGACTTTCAATAGGAAATACAGATTTAAAAGTTGTAGCAATACCAGAAGGTTCGTCCCCATCCCCATATAAAAACTTATTATAGGATTCAATTTGAGTATCAAGTAAAGAAGGAACGGCGGCAACTTCGGGAGAATTGCCAAAGTTGTAGCGTAATCTCTTACGCTCCATTAAGCTGTATGTCATATATTTATCGGGTAAAAAAACAATTGCGTTAAGTTATAAAGGCGGTTTTCTAACCCGCCTCTACAAAGGTCTATAGTATTATGTGTGTTCAACAATTTCGTATTAAGGTAATTACTTAAGTTCTACCTTAGCTCCTGCTTCCTCCAATTGTTGTTTAAATTTTTCTGCTTCTTCTTTGGGAACATCAGTTTTAACACTAGCTGGAGCTCCATCTACCAAATCTTTTGCCTCTTTGAGACCAAGCTCGGTAATAGTTCTAATAGCTTTAATAACAGCAATTTTATTGCTGCCAATGTCTGATAGAAAAACTTCAAATTCGCTTTGCTCTTCAGCTGCTACGCCGCCATCGCCAGCGCCTGCTGCGGGGGCTGCTACTGCCACTGGGGTAGCGGAAACGCCAAATTTTTCTTCTATTGCCTTAACTAGTTCTACCAGTTCCATAACGCTCATGTCTGCTATGGATTGCAATATTTCGTCTTGTGATACTTTTGCCATAATATTTATATGTGATTAATTAATAATGAGAATATTGAAAAATAACTGCATTAATATATGTGTTATTTTCAACGAACTCATCGTGATTATTTTTGGGCGCTAACCGCATTAAGCGCATGCGCCACACTACAAGGAATCTGATTAAGGACTGTTGCTAACTGCTGCACTGGAGCTTTTAATATCATAGCTACTGTAGCAAGCGCCTCATCGCGAGTGGGAAGATTAGCCAGCACATTTATTTTATCTGCTGGTATAAACTCTCCATTAATTGCCAGTCCCTTAACACGAAATTCAGGATTTGTTTTCACAAAATCCCTAAATAAACGCGCTACTGCTCCTGGCTCCTCTAAAGAAAATCCCACTAAAGTAGGACCCGTTAGTTCAGATTCAAGACAAGAATAAGAAGTATCAGCCAGCGCTCTCTTAATTAAGGTGTTGCGGGCAATTTTTAGATAGATACTGTTCTGCCTAGCTGTATTTCTCAGCTCGGTCATAGCAGTGACATCAGTTCCGCGGTAATCCGCGACTGCGCCATCTAATGCTTTAGATGCTTCGTTTTTAATCGTCTTGATTATTTCAACTTTTTCAGATTTTAATAACATTTTTTCATTAACTTATTTCAACGGCATTCGTAGCATTAGCTATGTACCGTCTGCACAGGATAATTAAGCCATGCATAACTGCACAACTCCTGTGGTCTTCAACAAAAAACTCTTTCAACAAATCCCCCAAACCTAACTGCTGCTGCCAATATTGACTTGAACACCAGGTCCCATCGTGGAAGTAACCGTAATCTTTTTAAGATAGGTTCCCTTGCTGCTTTTGGGTTTTATTCTTTTAATTTCACTCATAACTGCGGTGAAATTCTTTAGTAAATCAGATGAATTGCTTTTAAGCTTACCCAATCTACAATGTATTATCCCCTGCTTATCATTGCGAATGCGAACTTGTCCTGCCTTAGCAGAGGTAACTGCAGAAGCAATTTGAGCGGTAACCGTCCCATCCTTGGGATTTGGCATCAGTCCCTTAGGACCAAGAATTCTGCCGATTTGCCCTACTATCTTCATAGCTGCGGGAGCTGCGATAACCACATCATAATTTAAGTCCCCTTTTTTCATTGATTCAGCTAACTCTTCCATGCCAACTATATCAGCGCCACTATCCTGCGCTTGTTTTGCTTCGTCTCCATCAGCAAAAACAGCAACCTTAACTTCTTTGCCTGAGCCACTGGGCAAACTGACCATGCTGCGCACCATCTGGTCACCTTTACGAGCATCAATACCTATATTGACTGCCAAATCCAAGGTTTCTTCAAGTTTAATCTTAGTTAATTTTGACAATTTTTGCAGAATATCAATTGCTTCATTTGCCTCGTAGGACTTGCTATCATCAAAATTTTCTTGAATAATTTTAGCTCTTTTACTTATCTTAGTCATATTAACTCTCTGTTTCCAGTCCCATGCTGCGCGCACTGCCAGCAATAATACGCACCGCCGCATCAAGGTCGGAAGCATTTAAATCTACCATCTTCGCCTGAGCGATTTCTTCTAATTGTTTACGCGTAACCTTTCCTACTTTTACTTTATTTGGCTCACCGCTCCCCTTTTGGATATTAGCTGCTTTACGTAGCAAAACCGCAGCTGGTGGTGTTTTAACTATAAAAGTATAAGACCTGTCTGTATAAACATTGATGATAACTGGCAGGGTCATACCAGATTCTTGCTCTTTAGTTTTTTCATTAAATTCTTTACAGAACTCTTGAATAGCCACGCCATGTTGTCCTAAAGCAGGTCCCAAGGAAGAGCCAGGAGTTGCCTGCCCGGCAGGAACCTGAACCTTAATAACTGCTTTAACTTCTTTACCCTTTTTTGCTGGTTGTTTTGCCATTGTCTAATATATGTCTAAATCTCTATAAATTATGTTTGTTAATAGTAACTATTAACCCTTCTCAATCTGATTAAAATCAATCTCCACTGGAGTAGATCTTCCTAAAATGGAAACCGAAACCTGAATCTTATGCTTCTCAGAGTCCACTTCTTCAACAGTTCCGCTAAACCCCGAAAAAGGTCCATCCATTATACGAACCACTTCACCGACTTCATAAGGATACTGGTCAACATGCCCTTCAACGCGTCCTTTGATAGCCGCTATTTCCTTTGCCTGGACTGGACGAGGATTTTTATTAGTCCCGCCGATAAAACCCAAAACACGCGGTGTGGAATGGACTAAATGCCAAGTATCATTATTCATTTCCATCTTAATAAAAATACAACCAGGAAAAAACTTACGTTGTGTATTACGCTTCCTCCCTCCGTGAAGTTCTATTACGCTTTTGGATGGAACAAGTATTTCTACTTTGTCTCCAAACTGCCCACTAATTTCACTGTTTTTAATCCTATCTTCCAACAAATTCTTAACCCGGTTTTCATATCCTGAATAGGTTTGAACTACGTACCAGTCCATAATAATAAGCTTTTGATTAACCTAATATTAAAAATGCAGCCCACGAAAAGAATGAATCCATCATCCACAACATAAGCATAACCACTCCAACTACCGCCATTACAGCGGCAAATGTTTGTACTATTTCTGGCCTTGTGGGCCAAATAACCCTACCAAGTTCAAGGCGCGCCAGCAACATCAGCTTAAATATACTCTTGCCTTTTTCGGTTGTATAGAGAATACCCCCAGCTACAAACAATAACGCTAACACTGCTAATATTCTATAAAATAAAGAATACTCAGCGTAATAATAATTCCCAGCCACTATGATACCCATAATGGCAATTATTACCGACCACTGAATAGCGGCAACAAAAGATGACTGTTTCCTTTCTTGATTCATATTTATAAATACGGACATAAACAGGTCAGGAGGGACTCGAACCCCCAACCTGCGGTTTTGGAGACCGCTGCTCTACCAGTTGAGCCACTGACCTAAGTAGGGTATAACCGACTATTATGGCCTATTTGCTAACTTTAGTAACAACACCAGCGCCTACTGTACGACCACCCTCACGAATAGCAAAACGTAATCCTTCTTCCATCGCAATAGGAACTATAAGAGCAACTGACATTTTGATATTATCGCCAGGCATAACCATTTCAACTCCCTCTGGTAATTGAACCTCACCAGTAACATCTGTGGTTCTGAAGTAAAACTGTGGCTTGTATCCTTTAAGGAAAGGAGTATGCCTCCCGCCTTCATCTTTGCTGAGGATATATACTTCTGCCTCAAACTCTGTATGAGGAGTAATAGAACCTGCTTTAGCAAGAACCTGCCCACGCTCAACTTCTTCGCGCTTGGTTCCTCTTAGAAGAACTCCGACATTTTCGCCAGCACGACCTTCGTCAAGAAGTTTTCTAAACATTTCAACTCCTGTACAGGTGGTCTTAACTGTATCCTTAATGCCAATTATTGCAATTTCTTCACCTACCTTGACAACCCCTCTTTCAATACGACCAGTAACCACTGTTCCACGCCCTGATATACTAAATACATCTTCTATCGGCATAAGGAAGGGCTTATCAATGTCGCGAACGGGTTCAGGAATGAAGCTGTCAAGTGTCTCAACCAACTTAACTATGGAAGGAACTCCTATTTCACTAGTATCTCCTTCAAGAGCTTTAACTGCGGAACCGATTATTATGGGAGTATCGTCACCCGGAAACTCATACTTGGTGAGCAATTCGCGGATTTCAACTTCCACCAATTCTTGTAGTTCCTTATCATCCACCATGTCTGCCTTGTTAAGGTAGACGACTATTTGAGGAACTCCCACCTGACGCGCCAGCAATATATGCTCACGGGTCTGAGGCATTGGTCCATCTGCGGCGGATACAACTAAAATTGCTCCATCCATTTGGGCAGCGCCAGTAATCATATTTTTCACATAATCAGCATGTCCTGGACAATCAACATGGGCATAATGCCTTTTGTCGCTTTGATATTCAACATGAGATGTAGCGATAGTGATGCCGCGAGCTTTTTCTTCAGGAGCGTTATCAATTCCTTCAAACGCCACTGAATCACCTCCCCAGGTATCAGCACACACTTTAGTCAGAGCAGCTGTCAAGGTAGTCTTACCATGATCTACATGCCCTATGGTTCCCACATTAATGTGGGGTTTATTTCTTTCGTATTTAGCTTTTGCCATAAGTATTTCCTAAATTCAAAGTTTCCTTAATAATAATAATTTTAATAACATAAAGCTGTCAAAACACTTAATAACTTAATAAATAGTGCAAAAACAACTAGCAACACAACATAACATAGCATCTATCATACCATAGATATCCAGTAATATAACATTGACAACATTTTGAAGCTCATAACCGGATTTGAACCGGTGACCTCTTCCTTACCAAGGAAGTGCTCTACCTACTGAGCTATATGAGCCTATAGAATTCCATATCAATAATCCATAATAATATAGATGAGCACAACCAACATAAATATTATCACAAACAACGCAAAATTTCAACAATTAATCTTTTATATAATATAAAAAATTAATTACTGAAATACAACTAAGCGGGTAGCGGGAATCGAACCCGCATCCTCAGCGTGGAAGGCTGATGTTCTACCATTATACCATACCCGCAGATTATAAAAACCTGCCGACAAAGTAATTTTAACCCCTTTTAATAATAAAAACTTAATATATCATAACTTTATCCGCTTTTTATGATGTTTTTTACAATAAATGGAGAGGGCAGGATTCGAACCTGCGAAGTCTGAGACGGCAGATTTACAGTCTGCTGGGTTTGACCGCTCCCCAACCTCTCCTTACATAATTAGTATCCCCTATTATACTCCTATTTATCCCCTAATATTATATTCTCCTTCTACAAATACTCTCTTTATATTCTATTCAGATTCATATTATGCCGGCACCAAGATTCGAACTCGGGACCCACTGATTACAAATCAGTTGCTCTACCAACTGAGCTATGCCGGCACGTTGTTATCAACTAAAAGCGGATTTTAATCCCTAAGCCAAGAGTGTTCTCAAAGTTTAGAACATTATCTGGAACTTTATCTGTGCCCAAATCGTAATCTGTAGTTCCATATCTATATGATATATGACCTATAACAATAGGGGTAAACATAATCTCATATAGAATCGCTGTTTGTATTAATTCTGTAAGGTCCCCCCCCACTAAAAGATTGGGGCTGTAATCCAACGTCCATAGTAATATAGTAGGAATTGGGGTCTCAAATCTATAGCCGAGGTCAAGCCCTGGCATAAGCCCGTAGCTAACATCATTCTCTTTACCATCAAGTTCTAAATCTGCGCTAAGAGCAAAGATCCTAACTCCAGCAGCAAACAAAAAATTATATTCCTGCACCGAGTCAAGTGATGAAAAAACATCAAAGCTCAGTATCCTAAAATCATCATCATTAAAGTAATAGGTGCCACCCAAATCCACGGTGCTGGCATAATTACCGCCAGAAGACATAGAGAACTCCGCAGAATCAAAATCGCTTTTATCAAAATTGTATCCTATAGTGAAATAAAATTTACCAGCCCACGCATTTATTGGGAAAATGGCAAGAACAGTGAATAACACTGATGTTCTAAATATATTTTTCATAACTTTATACTATATATGTAATTGCAAAACGGACATAACCATACATACTTATGGCGCGCCAACATCATACTTTTCTTTAACTTCACTTATCCTTTGTAGTTTCAACAAAACAAGTAGGTTAGAAGCAACATAAATTGAAGAATAAGTCCCTACTACTACCCCCATAGTTAATGCCAAAGCAAAATTACGAATGCTATCGCCGCTTAATAAACATAGGCATAATAGCACAAACAGAGTGGTCAAAGAAGTGATTAGAGTCCTACCAAATACCTGACGCAAGGATATGTTAATAACCTCAGTAATGCTCTCAGTCCGAGTGTTTGCCATATTTTCACGTATGCGGTCCGACACCACTATCGTATCATTCAACGAATAGCCAATCACCGCTAAAATTGCTGCCAGAACCCCCAGGTCAAATTCAAGTTGTAACAAAGAAAACAACCCTAAAATAATTAACACATCATGCATCAATGCCACAATAGCCCCAAGAGCATATTTCAACTGAAAACGAAAAGCAACATAAACTAAAACCAGCCCCACCGCCAACAGCATACCCAAGCCGCCTTTCTCACGCAATTCTTCGCCAACTTGAGCGCCGATAAACTCGGTGCGCCTTAGCTCAACAGCGCGGTTATCTTGTTGCAATAACTCCAATACTTCAGTGCCAGTATCTGCTGATTTTTTCTCATTTAATCTTATAAGGATAGTCCTTTCATCTCCAAAATACTGCACCGAAGAGCCAACATATTTACTATTATCAATGATATCGCGCACATACCCAAGTTCTACTTGTTGCGGGTAACTCACTTCTACCGCAGTTCCGCCAGTAAAATCAAGCCCCCAATTAAGCCCGCGTACACCTACAAATACTATTGATAAAAAGCATAATGACAACGAAAGTATAATCGCCAACTTTCTGTAGTCCATAAAATTAAAATGCTCAAATTTTTCCTTAATATTTTCCATAATCAAATATATATTTTCTTAACTAAACCCCTGCCATAAACAAACTCCATAAGTCGTCTGGTAACTATAATACTGGTAAAAAGAGAGGTCAATATGCCGATAGACAAGGTTACTGCAAATCCCTTAATTGGTCCCGTTCCTATGCTAAATAGAATAATCCCCACTAACAATGTGGTTATATTCGCATCAATAATAGATAAGAAGGCGCGATTATAGCCAGCGTCAATAGCCGCAATCCCACTTAGCCCCTGTTTTATCTCCTCTTTTATACGAGAGAACACAAGAATATTTGCATCCACCGCCATACCTACAGTTAATACTATACCTGCTATTCCTGGCAAGGTTAAAACTGCAGACAATTGAGACATTACTGCAACTATTAGCAAAAGATTAAAAGCCAAAGCAATGTTTGCCATTAGTCCGCATAGTTTGTAATAAAGTAGAATAAAAAGAATTACCGCCAAAGAACCTATCAATAAAGAGATTACCCCATTTCTTATGTTATCTTGCCCTAAACTAGCGCCAATGGTTCGCTCCTCAACAAAATAAATCGGCGCTGCCAAAGCTCCAGCTCTTAATAATAACGCAAGTTCAGATGCCTCTTTCTGGTCATATAAGCCAGTTATAACAAACCTGCTGCCAAGTACATCGCGAATCGTAGCCAAGCTTATTATTTGCTTAGTGGTGTCGGTTTCAAATACGGTCTCACCAGTTTCCTCATCCTTGGAAAAGTTTTTAACTTTAGTTTCCACCAACAGAACAGCCATATTTCTGCCAACAGCTGTGCGAGTAACTCTATTCAACGCCCTGCCTCCTCTGGAGTCAAGGGTAATCGCCGCTTGAGGTACCCCGTTTTCGTCAAATTGCGCCTGCGCATTAATCACATTGCCACCAGTGACTATTACGCTAGGCGTCAGATAAACCTTTTCTCTGGGATTTTCTCTAAACGGAAATGGAACTCTACGACCAGTACTTCCGCGTGGCGATTCCAAACGAAACTCCAAATTAGCAGTGGAACCTATAACCCGTTTAGCTGCGGCTGTATCCTCAACACCAGGAATTTCTACCACTATTCTTTTTTGCCCCTGTCTTTGCACCAGTGGAGAAGCAACCCCTAATTCATTTATTCTTTCTCTGAGAATAGCCATATTCTGACTGATGGCAAAACCCTCAACTTCTTGCATAAATGACTCGGAAAAATAAAATCGGACATAATAAAGTCCGCCATCTTCCCAGTCATCATTTTCCATGTCGGTGTATTCTTCGGAGATTAATTTAATTGCTTCCTTACGGCTTTCATTCTGGACAAATGCGATTTCTATGGCAGGATATTCAATCCCTGCAATATCCACCTTGCCATCCGTAGAAAAATAAACATTGCGCAAGCGATTTTTACCCAGAATAATCTTAAATTGCTCTGCTGAGGCATCTATACGTTGCTTAATTGCCGCTTTGGTGTCTACCTCCATTAAAAAATGCACTCCTCCACGCAAGTCAAGCCCCAGGTTAAGCGACTTGCCTCCTGCTAATCTAATCAAGGGCGATGCGGTTTTCAGGCGGTTATAAGTCATTATGTAATCCCCATCATAATTATCTAACAACCATGCATTCAGTAGGGCGCGAGTTCTTGAACGTTCCTGGGTATCATAAAATCTTATTTCAAAAACCCGTTCTTCACTACCTCCCCTTCTAAGACGTCCAGCATATTCGTAAGTAATATTCTGCTCTGCGAGCAAATCGCGAATGCCATCGCGCAGGGTATTATCAAGAACAATCTGAGCGCGAGAAGGCGATAGTTGAAGAGCATATCTATCAGGAGAAAAATTAGGAATAGTATAAAAAATAGCCCAAGCCAGAACAGCCAAGACCACAAAATCTAACCATATACGCTTCTGTCGTTTAACAGTTTTATAGCGCCGTTCACCTAAGCTATCGCCTAATAGATAACGTAATATCATAAGGTTGCTATAGTATTCTTAGTAGTGGAATCAATATAAATGCTATATTGCTTTAAGAGTCCCTTTAGGCAAGGAGGTGGCGACTGAGCTTTTCTGCACTTTCATCTTGACGTTATTATCAATTTCCAGCACCAAGAAGCTATCTCCCACTTTTTGAATGATTCCAGCTACACCGCCTGCAGTAACCACTTCATCTCCTTTTTGTAAACTACCGAGAAGTTCTTTATGAGCTTTGTTCCTTTTGGACTGGGGACGCCACAAGAAAAAGTAAAACACCAAAGCGAATATTCCCAATAAAACAAATGGCTCAAAAGAGCTGAAAGGCGAAGCGCCGTCTGCTGCATAAGCAGGAGTAATAATCATATTTAACATAATTGTATCTAAATTGTATCTAAATTGTATCTAAAAGATAAGTAAAAAATTGATTTTAACTTATTTAACGGTTAATCTGGACAATAACAAGCATAAAAATCACTAATGAAGGATTTTAATTTATCTTTTTTTATTGCGCTTCGCATATTTTGCATCAATTTTTGATAATAAAAGACATTATGGCAAGCCGCCAGCTGTGCTCCACTCATCTCTTTACAGCGAAATAGGTGATGCAAGTACCCTAAACTATAATTTGCGCAGCAATAACAGTCGCAATCTTCCTGTGGCGGTTGTTCACTTCCCTTATATTTGGCATTGCGAATCTTAATCACCCCAGAACGGGTGAATAACTGCCCATTACGAGCATTGCGCGTAGGTAAAACACAATCAAACATATCCATGCCACGCGCCACCGACTCCACCAAATCCGCAGGAGTCCCCACTCCCATTAAATAACGCGGAGTGGCGGCAGGCATGAGCGGAGCTATATGCTCTACCATCTCCAACATTTCTTGCTGTGGCTCCCCCACAGACAAACCACCCAAAGCATAGCCATCAAAACCAATAGCTGTTAATGCATTTAAGCACTCCTGGCGAAGTTCTTTATACATGCCTCCTTGAACTATACCAAATAGCTGTTGCCCTGGCGGAGTTCCTCGCTTATGCGCATCTTTGCATCTTTGCGCCCAAGCCAACGATAAATCCATTGATTGCTTCGCCTGCTGGCGAGAGGCAGGATAAGGAGTGCAGTCATCAAAGCACATTGCAATATCTGCGCCTATATCCTGCTGAGCGCCAATAGATACTTCAGGTGATATAAACACTTTAGCGCCATCAACTGGTGAATTGAAGGTAACTCCCTCTGCGCTTATTTTACGCATGGCACTTAAGCTGAACACCTGATAGCCACCTGAATCTGTGAGGATGGGCTTATTCCACCCCATAAATCTGTGCAGACCGCCAAATTTCTTTATTTCTTCAAGTCCAGGGCGCAATAGCAGATGAAAAGCATTGGCTAAAATAATTTGAGCCCCTGCCTCCTCCGCATCCCGAAACAAAGGTCCTTTTAGCGCGCCTTGGGTGGCGATAGGCATGAAGAAAGGCGTTTCCACCTTGCCGTGAGCCAGAGTTAGCTCTCCAGTGCGGGCTTCTCCATCGGTTGCAGTAATACTAAACATCAGTAGCCATATATTAATACAAGTTTGCAAAAAAACCTATTTATAATGCACTTTATGGATGTAAAAAAATCACTTGCTATTATGCAACAACTAAAGCAATACGACAGCCCGACTATATGTAATGCAATTGAAATTATAAAAGGCAGCAGGCAAAATAGTGGATTCACTTACGCGCCCGTTTTTTGCACAGAGCCACAACTGCCACCTATGGTAGGGTTTGCTAAGACCGCTAAAATTAGAGGCAAAACTCCATCAGTAGATGACCCGCAACAAATATTACAAAGGCGTTTGGACTACCATACCTATATGGGCAGCGAAGTTCAAATTGAAGGTAGTGATGTTGGCGATAGCGGCGCAGCCATGAATACAGCCATGAATATGGCAACGAATACACCAACTCTTCCAGCAGTTGCCGTCATTGAAGACATGGACTACCCATCTCCCGTTGCTTGTTTCTTTGGAGAAATTAACATGGTTGTCCATAAGGGATTGGGGCTAAAAGGAGTACTAACCAGCGGCTTAGTGAGGGACTTGGATAGCATGGAAAAAGGCATGCCTATTATTGCAGCTGGAGTAGGAATATCTCATGCGCACGTTCATGTAAAAGAAATTAACACAAAAGTTAATATAATGGGGATGGAAGTTATGCCTAATCAGATGGTGCATGCAGATAAGCATGGAGCGGCGGTAATAGAAGACGATAAGATATTGCAAGCGCTGCCTGAGGCGATTAATCACATAATCGCCAAAGAAAAGATAGTCATTGATGCGGCGCGCCAACCTGATTTTGATGCGGCAAAGCTCAATGAAGCATGGAATAAGTTTATTGCAAAGTAAGCTTATGGGCTGGCGGCTATGTCTAAGTTGTCCAACCATTTAGTAGTCACTGCAGCTGGCAAAGGAACATAGCCATCTTTGACTACAACTTCTTGGCCCAAGCGTGAGTATATCAATTTAATTAACTCTCTTTCCAGTGGTGGTAAATCTCGACCAGGTTTTTTATTGATATAAACATACAAAAAGCGCGATAAAGGATATGTTCCATTAGCTGCATTAGCTGCTGTCGGTTCAATATACTTGCCTGTCCGAGTGCTAATCGGCAACGCCCTCACTCCTGCTGTTAAATAACCTATACCCGAATAGCCAATAGCATTCCTGCTATCATTTATAGATTGAACCACCGAAGAAGAACCAGGTTGTTCATTGACAGTATCTTTAAAGTCGCCTTTACACAACCCCTTACTTTTGAAGTAGCCATAAGTCCCCGATGCGGAATTTCTACCGAACAACTGGATAGGACGACTTTGCCAGCCGCCAGTTAACCCGAGCTGTCCCCAAGTGGTTATATCCTCTGTGCCACCGCACTTACGAGTGGCGGAGAATATCGCATCCACTTGCTTAATGCTCATTCCACCTAAAGGATTATCCTTGTGAACAAACACAGCCAAAGCATCAATAGCAACCGGGAAGTATGTTGGTTTATAGCCGAACTTTTTCTCAAAGTCAGCTATTTCCTTTTCTTTCATTACTCGGCTCATAGGACCAAGGTTTGAACTCCCTTCTATAAGGGCAGGAGGAGCGGTGGAAGAACCAGCCGCCTGAATTTGAACGCTCACGCTGGGATAAATTCTTTGGAACTCTTCCGCCCACAAAGTCATAAGATTAGCAAGCGTGTCGGAACCAACACTTGATACTTTGCCGGCTATACCAGTTGTTTTTTTATATTCAGTCAGATTTTTGTCCACGTCCGCATAGGCATCCGCAACAAAACAAGAACTTAATATAAAAAAGATGATAACAGTTGTAGTCATCATTGAAAAAATAATTTGTTTCATAAGGTTTGCTTAATAGATTAATTAAGGGAATTATATACTAATCTCTTGCGAAAAGTGGTATATAATTATTCTATGGTAGAAACTGCATCAACAATGTTGCCTTTGGGAAGCAAAGCAGCGGACTGGAATTTACAAGATAGCGTATCGGATAAATTCTTTAGTTTAGCGGATTTGGCATCGCCTAAAGCGACAGTCATCATGTTTATTTGTAATCATTGTCCCTTTGTTAAGCATATTCAAAGCGAATTAGCGGCATTGGCGCGAGATTATCAGCCAAAAGTCATTTCCATCATTGCGATTAATTCCAATGATGTTATCAACTATCCCGAGGATTCTCCACCTAAGATGAAAGAAGCAGCCGAACACAACGGCTATACTTTTCCTTATCTTTTTGACGAGAGTCAGGATGTTGCTAAAGCATATAAGGCAGTATGCACGCCGGACTTCTTTGTCTTTGATGGTAATTTGGAGTGCGCCTATCGCGGACAATTAGATGATTCCCGTCCAGGCAATAGTATTCCTGTAACCGGTAAGGACATAAGAGAGGCATTAGATAGTTTATTGGCTGGCAAGCAGGTTAATCCGCATCAGCGAGCAAGCACTGGCTGCAACATTAAATGGAAATAAGCGGGGTATCATATAAGCGCGGCGCCTACACCTCTCTTAAATGCTGAGCTGCTTGTTCGGGGCTTATGTCCCTTTGCGCTTCGGCAAACACTTCAAAGCCCGCCATATATTTACGCTTAATATTGTCCAATAAGGGCGGATAAAAATGGCAATGCAATAGCCGTCCTTCACTCACGCTTTGCTTGTTGCAGCCGCCATGCCAGCCCATCATATAAGGGAAAATCCTATTAAATAACCTGTCGTACTTATTAGTTAGTTCCTTGAATATTTCTGCCAAAGCAACACTTGCCTCATCATCAATATCTGTTAGTTGCAAAAACGAACGGCGTGGCAATAACAGTGTTTCGTAGGGCCAGTAAGCCCAATAAGGAATTAACACCGTCCAATGTTCATTACGCAGAACAATCCTCTCATCTTGTTTTTCTTCTGCCTCCAAGTAGTCACTCAATAACGCTCGCCCATGACTTTTATAGTAGTTATCTTGCTGCAGATGCTCTGCGGCAACAATATTAGGAATATAGTCGGTAGCCCATATTTGTCCATGTGGATGTGGGTTTGAGCAACCAACCATAGCCCCTTTATTCTCAAATATTTGCACATAGGAATAAACCTTGCCTAATTCTTCGCTCTGCACCGCCCATTGTGAAATTATCTTGCCAATCTCAGCAGTCGTCATATTAGCCAAGTGGATGTTGTGTTTTGGACTATAACATATAACTCGGCAGACGCCTTTTACTTTGCTACGGATAAAAAAATCGTTATTCTTGCCTTTGTGAGTGTGTGTAGTTATATCAGTAATTGCGCCAACATCGCCAACATTTAATATTTCTGGGGAATCTGAGCTAAGCAGCGCCGGGAAGTCGTTATCAAAAACATATACATCTTTGTAATCAGGATTTCTCTCTCCTTTACTCTCTCCGCTTTCTTTTCCGCTTTCTTTTACTTTTCCTTTTCCTTCTCCTTCTCCCTTTCCGCCTCTAGGCGAACGGAAATTTCGCGGGCATAAATAACATTGCGGGTCATATACTGGAATTGCCTCGTCCTTTAGCGCGCCTGACGCTTGCTCAGAGTCTCCCTGCCATGGGCGTTGCGTCCTTTGCGAGGAAACTACTATCCATTCTCCACTCAAGGAATTATAGCGGCGATGAGGATGAGCACTCATTAAGCGGGCTTTAGTTCTCGCGCTCCATCATAAGGAGTGGCATCTAATATGGTGGCATCTAACGATGTCTTTTCTTTATACATCTTTTTTATTTGTTCCACATATTCATCAACCCCATCTTTGGCTACCAACGCCAGAATACAACCAGTAAATCCGCCACCCGTCATACGCGCCCCAAGGACGGCAGGATGTTTCACACTCTCATCCACCAGTGTATCCAGCTCATAGCCACTTACTTCATAATCATATCTTAATGAAGAGTGACTCTGGTTAAGCAGTTCAGCAAAACTATTCATATCTCCAGTTGTCAGAGCCACCACCGCATCATTAACCCGTTGTGTTTCGCTTAGTATATGCCTCGCTCGTTTATGTAGAGTTTCGTTGCCATTTAGCTGGATTATATCAAGAACTTGGCTATGCTTATCAGCAGGAATATCACATAGATTGTTAACTTTAAATTTATCCTTAACTAAACTAAGGCATTCAGAGGACTCGGCGCGCCGTTGATTGTATGCGGTTTCTGCTAGGTTGCGCGGCTTACTGCTATTAACTATTAATAATTTATAATCTCCCCAGTTTGGAGTAATGTAATCACAATCCAGAGTTTGGCAGTCAAGTAGCATCACTCTGTCTTTTTTCCCTAACGCCACGGCGCCTTGATCCATAGTGCCGCAATTGACCTTATTAAAAGACACCTCGCTTCTATGACATAACAGAGCAGTGGCTATACGATTAGCATTATCATCTTCTTCATGTCTAAAGTTGTGCATGCTTTGCACTGCCATGGCGGTTGCCAATAATATAGATGATGAGCTTGACAATGATGAACCTATTGGCATGTTGCCCCAATATAGCAATTCCATTTCCCGCAGCTTAATGCCCAGTTTTTGGTATTCAAGCAGAACTCCTTTAGGATAATTAGCCCAACCGTGTTTAGGGTCGTAGGTAATATCGTCTAATGCCACCCTAACTTTTTCTTGTTTATTAGCCGAGTGCATAACAACAGAAAGCGGGTGAGAGTAATTACAAGTGGGGCTGCTATTTTCAAAATTATAAGCGCCTTCGTTCATCCCTTCATTCATATCGGCAGGTTCCATAAGCGCAGGCATTAGACGCGCCGCTACATAAGTTCCAGCTGATATTGCGGCAGGCAGCACCTTGCCGCCACAATAATCAATATGGTCTCCCATAAGGTTTACCCTACCAGGAGCAAAGAAATATCTTATAGCGTCATTAGTGGAAGATGAATCCCCATTAGTAGAAGAACTCGGGGAATATGGAAATGCCTCTGCAAATTTCTTTTGTACCTGTTGAAGATTTAAATCATGCCCACTCATAGAATTGTATGCCGAATATATTATATTATTTCTATTGTAGGGGCGGCGCATGGCTCGCCCCTCCAGAAGTCATATTATGAATTCCGATACCGCATAATTATTTTTTAGTATTATGCGTAAATCTGCCCATTACATTATTCACTTCATCCCAACCTCCAAGGCACAGCCATTCATTAACAATCTTACAAAATAACTCAGCTGTCTTGCGGGCATCATACAAGGCAGAATGCGCCTCCTCATTGTCAAAGTCAATTTTTGCTTTGTCACATGCCAAAGAAAGAATGGTCTGTCCGTAGGCAAGCGCTCCTATGGTTACTGTGTCCAGCACGGAAAAAGCATGAAAAGGATTGCTGTCCTCCAATTTAGACCTTGTTACCGCCTCTCTTAAGAAAGATAAATCAAAATGCGCATTATGCCCCACCAAAATCGCCCTCTTACATCTGCTGATTTTGAGTTCTTTAGATATTTCAGCAAAAACATCCTTCATTACATCTGTTTCATCACGTGGAAATCTTAAAGGATAGTCGGGGTCAATACGATTAATCTCCAACGCTTCTTTCTCAATGATAGAGCCAGCATGAGGGATGATGTGGTCACAAATCTCGCGACCTATAGTGATTAAACCACCATCATTAATCTCAAGAAATACCGCAGCTATCTCTAACAGAGGGTTTTGTAGCGGATCAGTGCCACCAGTTTCTATGTCTACGACTACTGGCAGAAAGCCACGAAACCTCTTATACATGGGGCTGGCTTTAGTATAAGAACGTGTCATTTGTAGTGTTTGGTAGTTATATATTCATTAGTCATCAACATCAGTTACCCTCCATTTTAGTGTTTCGCCAGCTGCCATAGGAATAAATGTATCTATGACACCAACTTGGGTGGAAATGGTTTGCGGGACTGGATTCTCTTGCATCTGGATGGTTATTTTATCCTGTGCTACGGGAAAGCGGTAAAAATTTGCGCCATTAACAGAAGTAAAATCAGCAAGGTTATCTAATGCTCCAAGTTCATCAAATATCTGGGTGATTATCTCCATCAAAAACGGAGCACTGAATACTCCAGCGCACCCGCAGGAACTCTCTTTGTTTTCCTTAGTATGAGGGGCAGAGTCGCTGCCAAGGAAGGCGCGCGGAAAATTATCTATTGCTAAAGAGTTTAGAGCGGCGCGGTCTTCTTCGCGTTTTAATATTGGCTTGCAGTATAAATGGGGCTTAATTGTTTCGCCCAGCATGTCGTTACGGTTATACCATAGGTGCTGTGGGGTTATGGTGGCGGCGGTTTTGTCTCCCGCCTCTTTTAGATAAGCAACCGCTTCTTTGCTGCTAATATGTTCCATAGTTATACGCAGTTCAGGGAAGTTAGCGCGCACTTTAGTGAGAGTTGTTTCTATAAAAATTCCTTCACGCTCAAAAACATCATCTTGTGGATTAGAAGATTCTCCATGCACTAAAAGCGGTATATCTAATTCTTGCATCTTATCCAACACTGCAAAGCAATTGGTTATATCGGTAACTCCGTTGGCGGAATTGGTGGTAACTCCTTGCGGATACCACTTAACTGCAAAGAAATTTGCTATGTTAGTTGCTGCCATTATTTCCTCCGTTGTAGTTTCGTCTGTAAGATACATTGTCAACAGCGGTTGTAGTTTGCTGTTGGCACTAAGGTGTTTGGCAATCTCTTTGCCATAGTTTGCAACAGAGGACGCAGTAGTCAACGGACGCAACAGATTAGGCATCACCACACACCTACCAAAGCAACGTTCACTCGCAGCTATGGTTAATGGCAACACATCCCCTTCCCGCCAATGAACGTGCCAATCGTCAGGACGCGGGATGGATATTTTAGGATGCAGTGGCGCTTCTTCCTTCTGTGTTTCCTGCTTTGGCTTCATCCAATATCTGAGGGTATGGATAGTCGTAGCCCAACAATTGTTTTAAAATAGGGCTGGCGCTATCAATTACCGATTGTTTGACGCCACGTTTTTGATCCTCCATAGGCTTAATGAATTTAGGCAGATACTGAATTAAAATTCCTGTTCTGTCATGGTCGCTATTATTTGGCATAGCGCAATGCCAAGTCATTCCAAAGAACACAGCCACATCTCCTGGTTGACCAGTAATCCTGGCTGCCTTGTCATAAAACTCTTTCTCGTCTTTTTCGTTGGGGTAGCGACACAAATTTTGTGATTTGGGAAGTATCGCAGTTCCTCCACTTTCTACGCTAAACTCGTCTAACATCACTGTAACCTGACAATTTAGGGGGAAACTCGGGTTGATATTATGTGGAAAACTTTCCCTTTTATACATATCCCAATAAGGGTAATCTATGTGGGGTTCTTGTCCTGGTCCTCCTGGAAGGATGCGATTTGCAGCAATGGAACCAAGGCAGAATTCATTGCCAAGGAACTTGCCAACCAGCTCTATTACTTTAGGATGCTGCACCATATCAACGAATACGTCTCCTTTGTTTAGCAGATTCCAAACCCTTCTTTGTAAAGCCACTTTATCGCCACTTTTACCTTGAAAGTGAGTGACTGTATCTGCTTCTTTGCTTTCTGCCATTATTATGTCTCTCGCTTCTTTAACCTTTGCTGCGTCAAAAAGCTGAGGGAGAACTAAATAGCCCGCGCCTGTCATTAATTCCTGGACTTGATTTTCTGTAGTCATTGTCTATTACCTGTGGTTCTAAATATGGTTATGCTTATATTATAGGAAACTTTAATGCAAAGTCAAGAAAGTTTTTTTGATTAATATTTGTGGGGGTTCTTGATAGCCGTCTCCTCTATTTCTCCCCTCCTATCCTCCTATATACCCCTATTCCTTATTAGCAGCGGCTACTTTTGCTTTATATTCACTGATAAGTTGCTGATTGCCTGCCACTACAGAATAATCGGCAGCTGGGTCAGTCGTGGAATAATCTTTGATGTCTCTATGATCCTCACTTTCTATAATCTCTGAGCCATCCAAAGAGCAAACAAAACCACCTGCTTCTTTTATAAGCATAATCGCCATTGGCATCAACATACCCATATTAGGGCTGCAAAACATATCTAATCTACCAGCAGCGCAATCAATTAAATCTAACAGAGGCGAACCACTGGATATTACTAATGCGGCATCTTGGTGGATAAATTGTGGTATCTTACTTTCCTTATCACTTGTAATAGCAAGAGTCATTCCCTCCATTTTTCCTGTTAGGTTGACACGTAACCTATGGGTTCTACTATGCGCGCCACTATTTAACCTGCTCCAATAATAGCTGCCTTGAACTGGTTCAAAAATTAAAATCTTGTGTAGCCGTTTATTAAGATAGCTCACAGCAAGCACACTCCAGCGCTCTAATCCTTTGCGATAGCTTATATCTTCAACAATAGGGAAGTAACGCCAGTAGTGCTCACTATATGATTCTTCATAAGATTTCATTGGCATTACTTCGTCATCCGGTAGGATAAGCTTTTCTCGGGGCAAGAAATTTTCAAGCTCCGCAGCGAAATTCTCTTGCTGCTTTGCGCGGTATGTGGCTAACCTTTCTTCTCCAAGATACTTGGGGGCTAGCTCTGTTTGTTTAATTCTTAAGAATGAAGCAAGTGGGCGGATAAAACGATAAACTGTATTTATGGTGGGTTCACTAATCATAAACCCATTTTATAGGAAAGATTACCAACTTACTTGATTTGGACGCTGCTATATCAATTAGTTATCAATTAGTGTCTAAAATCTTTCATAAACGAACAAAAATCTATAACATCTTCTTCTCTCATTGCATTGTATATGCTCGCCCTTATTCCGCCCAGAATTTTATGTCCCTTGAGGTTAATAAAACCATTATCCTCCGCATCTTTAATGAACTTCTCTTCTAATGATTTATCCGCTAGTTCAAAAACAATATTGGTTAAAGAGCGATACTCAGGGGTTATATGATTGACATAGAAGTCATCACTTTCATCTATCGCTTTATACAAAGCATTAGCTTTGCGCTGATTAATTTTGCTCAGTTCTAAAACCCCGCCTTTATCTATAATCCACTCGCACACGAGGTTACAAACATACTCAGCAAAAGTATTAGGCGTATTAAACAAAGAATTATGCTCATGCGCTGTTTGATAATTTAATATCCCTGGTGTTTCTTCCCTTGCCTTACTCTTTAAAAGCTCGCGGCTAATGCTAACAAATGTAACGCCTGCTACGCCAAGGTTTTTTTGAGCGCAAGCATAAGCCAAATCAAAACGAGAGAAATCCAAAGGATAAGCGGCAATACAACTTGACACATCAGCAACTATGGGCAGATTTCCCACCTGGGGAATTTCAGGCAACATAATTCCATCAATCGTCTCGTTATGACAATAATGAAAGTAATCACCCTTTTGATGCCACTTATCATTTTCATCGGGGTTTATTGTCTGTAATTGCGCTGCATCTTTATTCTCATTTTTATAAGGCATGGTTAATTCGGCATCATCAACCTCTGGCATAATTAAGAATTTTTTATCATCAAACAGCACTGATGTGGTGCTGGTTATATTGCGCGCCATTCTCTCCGCCATAGCCGACCAATAGCCGCTTATCAGATACACGGACTTCCCTCCTTCTTGCGCGCTGCGAGTTAGGTTAAGAGGAACCGCAGAAAATTGTCCGCGCGCTCCGCCAGACATTAAAAGAATCTCATGCTCTTTAGGTATGTTTAAAATATTGCGCAGATTAACCTGCAATTGGTTATGTAGTTGTAAAAAAGCATCTGAGCGATGACTTATCTCCATAATTGAAACACCACTTGCTTGCCAGTCCAGTAACTCTTGCTTAATTTGAGTTAATACCTCAAACGGAAGAGCCGCAGGACCAGGAGAAAAATTAATTTTCCGCATAATAAAACTATAGCCGCCTGATTATATTGCAATCATATTGCTACTATATTGCTACATCGCAAGATTACGAATGTCGCCAAGCAAGTTTGATATGTACGAAGTAAATTTAGCTCCATCCACTCCATTTACAGCGCGATGGTCATAAGAAAGCGCCAGAGGCATCATCAGACGTGGCACTAAATGCTCGCCCTGATATACCGGAACTTTATTCACTCGTGAAACCCCTAAGATAGCCACCTCAGGAATATTAATAATTGGCGTAAATTGTCTGCCGCCAGCAGCTCCCAAACTTGAAAGAGTGATGCACCCGCCCTTCATATCATTGGCGGTTATGCGGCGATTGCGCGCCCTATCTACAATGCTTGAAACCTCTGCCGCCAACTCCCAAATATTCTTTTTATCCACATCTTTTATTACGGGAACCATGAGCCCCGCTGGAGTATCCACTGCCATTCCTATATGATAGTAGTGCTTTTGAATAATTGTGTTGCCTCGTAATGAAACATTAAATTGAGGTAATTCTTGCAGGGTTAAAGCCAATGCTTTTAACAAAAATGGAATAGGAGTGAGCTTGATATTCTTCTGCTCTGCCAATGACTTCTGCATCTTACGAAAGTTCTCTAAATCTGTAACATCGGCATCTTCAAACTGGGTAACATGAGGCGCGGTTAACCATGCCCTTTGCATATTGTCAGCCGTAAGAGATTTAATCTTGTCCATCGGCAATTCTTCAACTTTGCCAAAAGCGGCAAAATCCACCACAGGAGCTGCGGTTATAGAAGACGTAGTTGTCGCGCCACTTAATCTCTGCTTAATGTATTGCTGAACATCCTCTTTTAATATTCTTCCATTAGCCCCACTACCAGTAACTTGGTTTAAATCTGCCCCTAATTCACGCGCCATCTTGCGCACCGCGGGACCTGCATAATAATCGTCCATTGGCGCGGGTAATTTAGTGGGCTCATATCCTACATGTTTATCAGGCATAGCAGCGCTCACCCCTGCGGCTGAAGTTGGAGCTGGCGCTGGAGCTTTGGCTGGAGTAGGCGTAGATGTTTCAGCTGGGGCTGGGGCAGGTGCTTCTGCTGGCACAGATGTTTCCGCTGGAGCAGGCGTTTCCGCTGGAGCAGGCGTAGATGTTTCAGCTGGGGCAGCATCAGAGGCATTCAATTCTGCTACCTCACTCCCTTCCTTAACCTTATCCCCTACTTTAACCTTAACCTCAATTATTTCTCCTGCTTGCGGACATGGCACTTCCATAGATGCTTTATCACTTTCCAACACCACTAATGCCTGTTCTTTGTCAACCTTATCCCCTTTGGCTATAAGAACTTCTATTACTTCTACTGCTTCGTCTGTTCCTATGTTTGGGATCTTTATGATTGTCATTTTAGAATAATACGTTTACTGATATAGGGAATATGGACGTTTGGTATCCACTTTCAAAGAAGCAGCCGCTTTATTAAGCTCCTCCAACGAAAACTTGCCATGCTGGAATAAAGTGGCAAGCGAATAATAAGCAATATGTTTGGCATCCACTTCAAAGAAATCTCGTAGATTATCGCGTGAATCACTGCGTCCAAAACCATCGGTACCTAAGCAATAGTAAGGAGCTTTAATGAAGGGTCTAAGTTGTTCAGGGTACTGGCGCATATAATCAGTTGTGGCAACCACTGGACTACCAGCAAAAGCATCCTTGCTGCCCTTGCTACTGCTTTCACTCCCACCATTCAAACACTTATCAATATGTGAAACATCATCATTCTTTGCGGCAGGATTTAAATATCTGCGCCGCTGAATTTCAGTTGCCTCACGGGTGAGTTCATTACAGCTGGGAGCGCTCCAAACCTGAACCCCAAGGTTGTATTTTTTGTTAAGCACCTCTGCTGCTTTTATCACCTCCAAAAGGATACTTCCGCTACCAATTAATCTAATACTCTCGCCGCTGCCTTTATGTTCGCTAAAAAGATACATTCCCTTAATGATTCCCTCTTCGCACTTTGGTGGCATGGCTGGATGGTGATAATTTTCATTCATCGTAGTAAGGTAATAGAATACTCCTTCGCAATTCTCATACATTCTGCGCATACCTTCGCGCAATATAACCGTCAACTCATAAGAAAATGTGGGGTCATAAGATATACAATTAGGAACTGTTCCAGCAAGAATATGACTATGTCCATCAAGATGCTGTAAGCCCTCTCCTGCTAAAGTGGTGCGACCAGAAGTTGCCCCTATAAGAAAGCCACGCGCCTGCATGTCTCCCGCAGCCCAGATAAAATCACCTACTCTTTGAAAACCGAACATTGAATAAAAAATATAAAAAGGCATTAAAGTAAGGTTATTATTATATGTTGAAGTAGCAGCGGCTATCCAGGCGGCTATTGACCCCGCTTCGTTTATACCCTCTTGTAAAATCTGTCCTTTTACATCCTCACGATAATACATAATTTGGTCGGCATCTTGTGGAACATATTTTTGCCCCACGCTTGAATAAATCCCCACCTGGCGAAAAAGACCTTCCATGCCAAAGGTTCTTGCTTCATCTGGCACTATGGGAACTATACGTGAACCGATATCTTTATCGCGGCATAGGGTTGCAAGGGTCCGCACAAAAGACATAGTAGTGGAGTATTCGCGCTCGCCACTATCCTCAAGCTGCGCTTTAAAGGCGCTAAGTGGTGGGACTTTTAATTTCTCACACACATCTCTTCGTTGCGGGACGAAGCCGCCAAGGGCAGAACGGCTTTTCTTAAGATACTTGCTTTCTGCGCTATTAGCCGCTGGTTTGCAATAGGGCATTTTTTCCAGGTTCTCATCAGAAACTGGTATACGAAACCTATCACGAAACTTTTTGAGCCCTTCCATATCCAGCTTTTTAATTGAATGGGCTATATTATCCGACTCACCTGGTGTGCCGTAGCCCTTAATACTTTTTGCTAAAATTACAGTTGGTTGTCCTTTATGATTAAATGCTTTTTTGTAAGCAGCATAAACCTTATGCACATCATGTCCGCCACGATTAAGCCGATAAATTTCTTCATCGCTCATGCCTTCCACCATCTTACGCAATTCATCATAAGCGCCAAAGAAATTATCACGCGTATATTTGCCTCCCTTATTCTTGCAATTCTGATATTCGCCATCAACCACTTCATCCATGCGGCGCACTAATAATCCTTTATCGTCTTGTTCCAATAAAGGGTCCCACCTCCTGCCCCATAGAACCTTAATAACATTCCAACCTGCGCCCTTAAAGACCCCTTCAAGTTCTTGGATAATCTTGCCATTACCGCGCACTGGACCATCTAATCTTTGCAAGTTACAGTTGACAACAAATATTAAATTATCTAACTGCTCGCGTCCAGCAAGCGCTAATGAACCCAATGACTCTGGTTCATCGCTTTCGCCGTCTCCCATAAAACACCATACCTTGCGGTCATTCATTGGTAATAGTCCGCGCCTGTCTAAGTACTTCATTACGTGGGCTTGGTGAATTGCCTGCATAGGACCTAAGCCCATTGATACAGTGGGAAACTGCCAATAGTCGGGCATAAGCCAAGGATGTGGATAGGATGATAAAGATTTTTTCTCGTCTAAATATTTGCCCTTGCCCGCCTCACAACGAAAATTATTAAGATGTTCCTCAGTTATCCTGCCCTCAAGAAAAGAACGAGCATAGATGCCGGGAGAAGAATGTCCTTGGAAAAAAATCATATCACCACCTTCTTTTCTGTCAGGACCATGAAAGAAGTGATTAAAACCAATCTCATAAAGAGTGGCGATGGAAGAGAAGGTAGAGATGTGTCCGCCTATACTTGAATCATTAATGTTGGCGCGCATCACCATTATCATTGCGTTCCATCTTATGTATGAACGAATACTTTTTTCAATATGTAGGTCTCCAGGATAAGCTGGCTCCGCAGAACGCGGTATAGTATTGACATAAGGAGTATTTATGGAAAATGGCAGTTCCACCCCCTCCATGCTCGCCTTTTGTGATATTGCATGTAAAACTTCCTCCCCTCTTTTTCTGCCACTATGACGACAGATGTCTTCAAAAGCGGCAAGCCATTCCTGGATTTCTTCGTCCTCCACTCCAGCCGCTGCTATGGGTGTCTTTTCGTTCATTGCGTTAGTTTAACACAGAAGATGTCTTCACACCTTCTTCTTTCAATAATTTTTTAAGAGCCGTCCTACACTCATCCACTGCATTTTCATCATAACCGCGAAACACCACCTTAACTACATAATTACCTTTATCATCTTGGCGCGGATAGCTACCTATTTCAATTCCTGAACTACTTTCTTCCAGTTGCGTCAATTGAGCAGCAATACGGCTTTCGCCAGCATGGACATAAACTGATTTATTATGTAAAATTTTACTGGCAACAATATCCTTGAATATAAAATCTAACATTGCCTTAAAAATGCTGGGCACTCCCGCCAAAACATAAGTGTTATGTAAACGGAAGCCAGGAGCTGCGCTAACCTCATTATCTATTAACTCCGCCCCTGCTGGAATATAAGCCATCTTACGAATAGCATCATTTACATAAGCGGGATTCTCATAACGACTTTCCATCCGCTGCAATGCCTCATCATTCAGGAGCAAATCAACTTCAAAGCATTTGGCTATCGCCTGCGCGGTTATGTCATCATGAGTGGGACCTATGCCGCCACTGGTAAAAACATAGTCGTAATTCTCACTGCAATGACGCACTGCGGAAATAATTGCTTGTTCGTCATCGCGCACCACACGCGCTTCAATTAAGGATATTCCTTTTTGATTAAGATGGGCTATCAGTTGTACTAAATTGCCCTCTTTGGTGGAACCATCCAAAATTTCATTGCCTATTATGATGAAGGCGGCACTGGGTATCTTATTCTGCATCTTGTTATTATAATACCAAACATAATCCCCTATAATTTAGGTATGATTATCTTTGCTGTTGAGAGCTCATGCGATGAAACTGCAGTCGCAGTTTATCAATCGGGAGTGTTAGCGCACAGAGTATTCTCGCAAATTGATATTCATCAAGCATACAAAGGCGTAGTGCCAGAATTAGCAGCGCGCAGTCACATTCAAAAGCTGATTCCTCTCACCAAAGATTGCCTTAATGCCGCCTCCATCAACAAAAAGGATATTTCCGCAGTTGCCTATACTATGGGACCAGGCCTAATTCCCTGTTTGATAGCTGGCGCCTCTTATGCCCGCTCCCTTGCTTATGGTTTAGGAGTGACGGCGCTTGGCATTCATCATTTGGAAGCCCATATTCTTTCGCCTATGTTGGCTGAAGATAAAAACAATAAAGTAGATTTTCCGTACATAGCGCTGTTAGTCAGTGGAGGGCATACTCAACTATATATAGTGCGCGACTATGGCAAGTATGAACTATGCGGGCAGAGTGTGGATGATGCGGTGGGAGAGGCGTTTGATAAGAGCGCGGTTTTGCTTGGCTTACCCTACCCAGGCGGAGCCGAACTGGAAAAACTAGCAAGAAACGGCAATCCAGATAAATATCCACTAACCATGCCTATGGCGCATAGTGGCGATTATAACTTTAGTTTTAGTGGCATTAAAACCCAAGTGCGTTATCTATTGGAGAAACTAAACATTGGTAATACTAAGGATGCAGGGGAAAACCCAGGTGAAAATATAGAGGAATCCATTAAGGCAGATGTGGCGGCATCATTCCAAAAAACCATTGCCCATGGATTAATTAATAAAGTATTTGCTTTGGCGAGCAGTAGTGGAATAACAAAGGTGGCATTAGTAGGCGGAGTCAGCGCCAACGGTTATCTGCGCAATCTGGCACAAGAGCGCGCTAAAGAAGCAGGGCTTCAATTATTTTTTGCTCCAGCGCAATATTGCACCGACAATGCGGCTATGGTTGCCCTAACCGCAGAATATAGATTAGGTCGCGGAGAAAAAAATGGACTAATTATACGCAGTAAGCCACGACTTCCAATACCTGACATTGAAAGTTAATCACAAATTAATAATAGATTAAAGGCGGGTTATGCGGGCGCGCTTGTGGGGTTTGGGATAATCGGGGTTATAGTGCAAGCCGCGGCTTTCTTTGCGCTTCATTGCCGAGCGAATTATTAAGTCAGCGCACAGTATAAGATTGCGCAGTTCCAATAGGTCGCGATGAACTCGGTAGTTGCTATAGTATTCTTTAACTTCTTCTTGCAGCAGCTTCACTCTTCTTAGCGCCCGTTCCAAACGTTTATTAGTGCGCACTATTCCCACATAGTTCCACATAAAACGGCGCAGCTCATCCCAGTTATGACTAATAACAACTTCCTCATCGGAGTCAGTTACGCGACTCTCATCCCATCCCTTCGGTTCGGGAGGCATGGCAACTTCTGCTATGCTATTATTAATGCTGATGGCAGCAGAGCGCGCCATCACCAAACACTCCAGCAGTGAATTACTCGCCAGACGATTTGCTCCATGTAGTCCAGTGTACGAGGTCTCGCCTAAAGCATAGAGTCCGCTAACATCAGTCCTGCCTTGAATATCTGTCATTACTCCGCCACAACTATAATGAGCTGCTGGCACAACAGGAATCGCCTCCTTAGTTATGTTAATTCCAAGCTTTAGGCACTGCGCATAAGTGGTAGGAAAACGTTTTTTTGTGAAGGTTGCTGCTTTATGACTTATGTCCAAATAAACAAAGTCCAGCCCGTGTTGTTTCATTTGGAAATCAATGGCGCGCGCCACAACATCGCGTGGCGCCAATTCAGCCCGCTTATCAAACTCGCTCATAAACTCTCTGCCATCTGGCAACAGAAGTCGCGCCCCTTCACCGCGCAATGCCTCACTGATTAAAAAGGACTTAACCAATGGATGATACAAACAAGTGGGGTGAAACTGACTAAACTCCATATTCGCTACCTTACAGCCAACTCTTTTAGCCATAGCTATGCCATCACCAGTGGCACTTTCTGGATTAGTGGAATATAGATAAACCCTGCTAGCGCCGCCAGTTGCCAATGCTGTGAACTTAGCGCTATGAGCATGCACTCTGCCACTTTTTACATTAAGAATATAAGCGCCTATGCATCTTTTGCGATGCATAATTAAATCAACTGCCAAGCTATCAGGGAATAGTTTAATATTAGGGGACTGCAACATCTGAGCTCTTAGAGTTTCCGCCAATGCCTTGCCAGTTCTATCACCGGCATGAATTATCCTTCTTTTAGAGTGCCCACCTTCTTTGCCCAAATCTGGCTGCTGGCTCCTGCCACGTAAAGTTGCTGGAAAGCCCATTGCTAATAGCTCGTCTACTGCGGCGCGACTATTATTTACTATGAAGTTAACCACTTTAGAATCACATAGCCCCGCCCCCGTATTGATTGTATCTTCAATATGTTTTTGCGGAGAATCCTCATCACTAAAAGGCACCGCTATGCCGCCTTGCGCCCAATAGGTGGCGCTTTCTTCAAAACTTCCTTTACTGATAATTGCAACCTTAATATTATTAGCGGCTAACCTAACAGCCAGCTGCATGCCCGCCGCCCCCATGCCTATTATTAAGACGTCGCTATATTTCATGATTTCATGGTTTGTTAGTTTTCATTATTTGTCAGCCGAATAACTCTGCTGCGCACGAATGCTATTCAGCATCACGGCGCAAGCAGATGCCACATTCAAACTCTCCGTTTGAGAGGAGGTATTAATTCGGCACACAAAATCACTATGCTTAATTGGCAAAGGACGAATCCCTTTGCCTTCGCTGCCCATCAATAATACTATTGGCATGTCACATTTGAGTTTGTCAATTGATGTCTTTGCTGCTGCATCTGCCGCCACCACCCAAAACCCATTATCCTGCATTATCTGAATACTGCGGGTTAGGTTGGTAACCCTAATCAACTTCACCCATTCCGCCATACCAGCAGAAGATTTAACGCAGGTAGCGCTGATAGGAGCAGAGTTATTTTTAGGAAAAATAATCCCGCTACAAGAAAAAGCCACTGCATTACGAATACAGGCACCCATATTATGCGGGTCGGTGATGCCATCCAATGCTAAGTATACTTCTTTATATCCTGCTTTATTATCGCCAGCACTAGCGCTGGCGAGATTATTCTTTTTACCAATATCTTTTAGATAATTCTCATCATAAATATGCAGGTCAGCGCAGTGCGCGGCGCAAAATTGATGTGTCTCGCTGGGAAATTGTTTGGCAAATTGGGCTTTCTCCCAATACTCAACTGGGATTTTAGATTGTTTGGCGCTGGCTGTAAGTTGTGGCAGATTACTATGCTTGGCGAGTATCAGGCATCTTGCTCTACCGCGCTTAATAGCATTTACGACAGGATGAATTCCATAGATTAATTGAGGCATTTGTATAAAATACTTCTTACTGAATCAATGTGAAATCTACCTTGCGTTCTTCAATTCTTATACGATCCACTTTCACCGATACAGAGTTGCCCATGCGATATACTTTACCTTTTCTAACTCCTTGCAATATCTGCTCACCTGCATCATATTTGTAATAATCATCACGTAATAATCTGGTAACCACCATTCCTTCAACTGGTATATCATTGAGACGCACAAAGAAACCGCGTTCGGAAATATAAACTATGGTGCCTTGATGAACCTTTTCTGGCTGTTTTTCAAGATAGCGACATTTCAAAGCATCAACCACTTGCCACACCGCCTTATTTATATTACGTTCCTGAGTAGAACATAATGCGGCTATATCATCAATTTCTTTTTTGCTATAGTTATAGTGTTCTTGCTTCTCTCCCTTCTTTGCTAATGCTTTTTTAATTGCTCTATGGGTTAACAAATCTGGGTACCTGCGAATTGGCGAAGTAAAGTGAGTGTATGCATCATAGTTCAAGCCAAAATGCCCTCCAGGACTAACCCGATATAATGCTTGCTGCATGGATTTAAGGACTACCATCTCAAGAATTCCCGCCTCAGAATACTTATTAATCTGGTCTAAAATTTTGCAATAAGTAGCGCTATCAACCTGGTTAGTTGGCACTTTGATATTGTAATAATTAAAGAACAAACGTAAAGTGTTTAATTTTTCTTGCTCGGGTGGTGGATGAACGCGATAACAAAAAACTGCATTTTGGGCAGCAAGAAAATTAGCGGCGCATACATTGGCAACTAACATTGCCTCTTCTATCATCAGATGGGCGATGCCTCGCTGATATTGATGCATGCCTGTAACCCTGCCGTTCTCATCCAAGTTCACTCTAATTTCCTCCAGGTGACGAAAATCCAGAGCATTCCTTTTACGGCGTCCCTCCAGCAGAACTTCGGTTAACTTATGCAATGAAGTTAATGACTCTTTTACTTCATCGCTAATAAATTCCTTGCCAGATTCTGTGGAAGTCGTTGCTCCGCTATTTATAAAATTGGATACATCCTCATAAATTAATCTAAAGCGAGAATATATAACCGCAGAATAGAATTCACTCTCACGCACAACTCCCTTGCGGTCAATTTTCATTTCACACGCCAATACTAAACGTTCTACATTGGGGTTTAGCGAGCATACTCCGTTACTCAAGTTTTCTGGCAACATAGGGACTACTTTATTCGGAAAGTATACTGACGAAGTTCTTGCTACTGCCTCCTTATCAATGTCGCTGACAGGCGTAACATAATGAGATACATCAGCAATGGCAACCCATAAGCGCCAGCCCCCATCTTCTTCAACGCAAAAAACCGCATCATCATAATCCCGCGCGTCTGAACCATCTATGGTAACAAAGGGCAGATGCAGAAAGGAACGACGATTATCTTTATCCTCAGACATAACATGGTCGGGAATTTTTTGGGCTTGATTAATTACATTTGCAGGAAACTCATCGTTCAGGTTATACTCACTAATCGCCAAATCTACTTCTACGTTTCCATTATCATTGCTTCCCACCACTCGGACAATTTCACCTTCAAGCATGTCAGGTAATATAAGATCTTCTTTAACCGACAAATTAACTTCCACGATGCAATCATGAGGTATCTTTTTGTCGGGCTTGGTTAAGTGAATTTGACGGGGAATGCGCGCGCTATATGGGACTGCGAATATCTCATTATTCTTCTTAACATACCTCGCCATTATAGAATGACGCGAACGGGAGTTAATCTTTACTAAGCTAACAACTACCTTGCCCCTGGCACTCATTTTAGTGGACTTGACTGTGACTATATCGCCGTCCAATACCTTATTCACATCATCATTAGATAAAGTAAACTCTATACGGCTGTTGAATTCTTCAATAAAGACGCCTCCAAAAGGAGTGCCTATTACCTTTCCTTCATGAATTGTGCCTTGCTTACCTTTGTTCCTGTATTCCCCCGATCTTCTGCTTCCGCCTGAACTTCTCTTTCTATCCGAACTTCTGTCTCTACCCGAACTTCTTCTTCCACCTGAACTCCTGCTTCCGTCTGAATCTCTCTTTCTGCCCGAACTCCTACTTCCTCCCGAACTCCTGCTTCCGTCTGAATCTCTCTTTCTGTCCGAACTCCTACTTCCGCCTGAAGCCCTCTTTCCTTCCGAATTCCTACTTCCACCTGAATCCCTCTTTCCTTCCGAATCCCTGCTTCCATCCGAGCGGGATGATTTACGTGGATTCATTAAGCTGATTCAGGAGAGGATGCAGATGCTGATATAGGCAAAGCAGGATCGTTACCCCACTCTTGCCATGAACCATCATAACCTCTGGTAGGTATACCAAGATATGCCGCAATTAAAAAAGCTACAGAAGATCTTCTATGCGCCTGGCAATACACCACTACCTCTTGCTCTGGGGCTTGTTTATCTTTTAGGAATTCTGATAATATTTTTGCCGCCTCTTCTTTGGGAACAATCCGCCCCTTATCATCCAAAAACTTAGTCCACTCCAGATGATGCGCTCCAGGTATATGCCCTCCTCTTTGCGCTCGCACATCTTCTCCGCTCCATTCGGCATAACTGCGTGTGTCCCACAAAAATAAATCTTTGTTAGGCAAGGAATCCACAATTTGCTTAGCGGTTACCTTATGAGGAGAATCCAAAGAAAAATGAATATCTAATTCATCCACAGAAGCGCTCACAGAAGTATCCACACCCTGCAAAGAAGCATCATCAGCAGGTGAAACCACCTCATTACCTGCTTCTTGCCAAGCCAATAGTCCGCCATTCAAATAACTGAAATCGTTAATTCCAGCAACTGCTAAAGTCCAGTATAATCTTGCCGCCTTCAGTCCGTATTCATCATCAAAAGCCACTATATGGCGAGATGCCGTATAACCAACATTCGCCAAAGCCATGGCAAATTTTTTCTCAGTTGGCAACAGATTAGGGCAAGGGAGTTCTCCGCTCACTATATCTTCAAAGGGTAAATGGATTGCCCCTGGAATCGTCTGTTTATCGTATGTTTCAAGCGCAGACAAGTCAAGCAGCAGCGCATCTTTATGGTTTTTTAACTCAATCAGTTCCTGTGGAGTTACTATTAAGCCGTTAATTAAGGTCTTTATCATATATAATCATTGTAAATATCAGACATTATAACACTATATTATGGACTTTCAAGAACTCATCTTCCGCTTGCAGAAATACTGGCAACAGCAGGGTTGCATCATTATGCAACCGCTGGATGTTAGAGTAGGCGCTGGCACTTTTCACCCAGCAACATTTTTATATGCATTGGGACCCGAGCATCATAATAGCGCTTACGTCCAACCATCACGACGCCCTACAGACGGCAGATATGGCGATAATCCTAACCGCTTACAACACTATTACCAGTTTCAGGTTATGCTAAAACCAGCGCCAGATGATATAACTGATTTGTTCTTTAATTCTCTAATTCAGCTAAACCTTGACCCACAAGTGCATGATTTTCGTCTGGTAGAGGATAATTGGGAATCGCCCACCCTTGGCGCTTGGGGGCTTGGTTGGGAAGTATGGTTAAATGGCATGGAAATTGCCCAGTTTACTTACTTTCAGCAGGTAGGAGGAAGTGATTGCAAGCCAATAAGCGGTGAGTTAACCTACGGGCTTGAAAGAATTGCAATGTACCTGCAGCAAGTTGATAATGTATATGACTTGGTATGGGCGCAAAAAAGCAACAAAACCGAACAGGGTAATGACAAAGATAGCAAGAATGACAAGGATAGCAAGGTTAGCAAGAATAGCAAGGTTAGTATGAATAGCGGCGACATAAAAGATGTAGTTACTTATGGAGATATTTTCCAGCAAAATGAGTATCAGCAGTCAGTGTATAACCTTGAGAAGGCAGACATAAATGCCCTGTTTAATCAATTTGAACAATGCCATAAAGAGTGTAAAACATTGGCAGCGGAGGGGCTTCCCTTACCTGGCTATGAGCAGGCACTGGAAGCATCCCATATATTTAATATTTTAGATGCCCGCCAAGCAATATCTGTCAGTGAAAGACAAAAGTTTATCCTAAGAGTGCGTGAGCTAACCTTTGCAGTAGCCAAGTCCTACCTTGATATAAGATATAAGGCCGGCTTTCCATTAGCACCAGAGCAGGAACGCGCTAAAGCGTTGGAAGAATACTCTGCAAAAATGCAAAGTTCAAAGCAAAGTTCAAAGCAAAATACAAAGTGAAAAAGCACAGCAATCTTCTTATAGAAATAGGATGTGAAGAGCTTCCCGCAGCTCAACAACCGCAATTAATTAGCGACTTCTCTGCAGGACTAAGCAAGCTGCTTGATGAACATGGGCTGGCATATCAAGGCATTAAGAGATTTGTAACCCCAAGGAGATTGTCCCTCATTATCCAACAGGTTCAAACCAAACAGGACGACACGGAAGAATTGCGTAAAGGACCTGCAACTAAAAATGGCTTCAACGAAAAAGGTGAACCCACTGCGGCAACACTTGGGTTTGCCAAAAGCTGCGGGGTTGAACATAATAAACTGCAGCGGATGAGCAGCGACAAGGGGGAGTATCTATGCTACAAAGTCCAGGTTACAGGACGCCACATCCAGCAAATACTGCCGCAAATATTAGGTAATCTAATAACAAAACTTCCAAAAGGCAGGACTATGAGATGGGATGACAGCAGCAATAAATTTGTGAGGGCAGTACGTTGGTTGTTGTTGTTATTGGATGATGAAGTAATCAGCTGGGACGAATTTGGTTTAACTGCATCCAACTTAACTCAGGGACACAGGTTTTATACCAGTAGCCCCATAACAATTAATCATTGTGATGAATATGAGGAGAAACTATTAAAAGAGGGGCATGTTATTGCCTGCCCCAATAAAAGACGCAAGAAAATAATTGAACAAGCAAATAAAATCTGCGCTGCAGAGGGGTGCGCCAACGTCCAAGAAAATGAGTTAATTGACGAACTGGTTGCTATTACCGAATACCCAATTGCTTATGCGGGAGAGTTTAACCCTGATTTCTTACGACTACCAGCGCCCGTGTTGGATAGTGTTTTAACTCTTAAGCAACGTTACCTTCCGTTGATAGACGCCAAAGGTAATACTTTGCCAAAATTTATTTTTATAGCCAATATTAAAAGCAATAACAAAAGTAAATTAATTGCCGGCAATCAGGCAGTAATAGCGCCACGTCTTGAGGATGCCGCATTCTTTTATAAGCAAGATTTGCGCAGTTCTTTGCAAAAAAGATTGGAATTATTAGATAAGGTTGCCTTCTTTGGCGAACTTGGTAATATGAGACAAAAATCACAAAGATGTGAGCATATAGTCGGCAAAGTAGCCAAGGACTTTAACGCAGATGCTGGCATAGCGCAACTGGCGGCATCTTTATGTAAATGTGATTTAACTACTCTGATGGTGCAAGAGTTTCCTGAACTACAAGGCATAATCGGCGGATACTATCTATTAGCGAGTGACAAGCTATTAGCGAGTGATGAGGCAAAGGCAAAATCTTTGCAATCTAGCGCATTGGCTATTCAAGAACATTACCTGCCGCAGCGGCAGGAAGATAAAACGCCCTCTTCCACTGCTGGTTGCGCCTTAGCGGTAGCGGATAAGCTGGATACTCTAATCGGTTTATTCCATCTAAAGTATCAGCCAAGCGGTGAAAAAGACCCCTATTCACTAAGAAGAACAGCGCTTGGAATAATCCGTATCTTACTGGAAAAACAGCTGAATATTAATTTAGATTCAATGATGCAGCATGTCATTGCAAGTTATAAAAAACATAATGACATAAGCATTAAAGTCGAAATAGCGTCAGAGGTGTTGGTATTTATCAATGAGAGAGTTCCTGCTTATGGCAAGGAACGAGGCATGGCGGCAGATGCACTGGCAGCTGCCTTTTATGAAGAGCAGAATGATATTTATGCCGCTTGGCAAAAAGCCGCCGCGATGATGAAACTAAAAGGCAAACAACGTTCGGCTTTGGTAGAGATAAATAAAAGATTAAAAAATATACTCGCCGAGCAAAAGATTAATCAGCAAGAAGTTAAACGTGCCCTTATAAAAGAATCTGCTGAGAAAAGAATATTTAGTGAGTATAAGGACATTCATGGCGTATTTAACCAAGCGCAAAAATCAGGAGAGTATGAACAATGTTGTAAGTTCTTAAGTACCTTGAGCGAACCATTAGAAGAATTCTTTGAGCGAGTTATGGTGATGAGTGATGATATGGAGATTAGAAAAAACCGTCTGCTATTATTATCATTAATTCATCGGATATTCCTAAAAATTGGCGACTTCAGCCGCTTATTGTAGAGGTATCTGAAGCTGCGGGGGGATTTAAAATATGGGGTTTAAACATAGAGGGCTGAAAGACAAAAGAATGCACTTTAATACATTCCATGCGCTATCAGCCCGTTTCAGCACAGCAAGAAAATTGCTATGCATAAATATTAGCATAATTAAGAGCGTAATAATAGTTAAAAATACATATTTAACTGCGAAATCATAACTTTTCTAAAGCCGCCAAGTCCTCAGGAGAATCAACACCAGGAGGTGGTACTTCCTGTGCTTCTGCCAATAAAATAGCCGCTCCATAGTATATGGCACGCAGTTGTTCTAACTTCTCCAATTCTTCATAAACACAGGGTTTCCAGTCAACATACTTGGCTAAAAAAGACATCCTATAGCCGTATATTCCAAGATGCCGTTGAAAGATATTATCATGGTTAGACGACAGTTGATCCTGTGTTTGAGGACTCTTCTCGGAACGAGTAAAAGGGGGGCGAGTAAAGGGTACCGAACTGCGACTAAAATAAATTGCCCTGCCATTAACATCACTAAGCGCTTTAACACAATTTGGATCTGCAAGTTCTTTATCGTCATTAATTGGAGCAGTTAAACTTGCCATGTCATAATCTGGCGAAGTCATCAACATATCAGCTAGCTGATTAATATTCTTGGCAGATAATAGCGGCTCGTCGCCCTGCACATTAATTATTATCTGCTCATCAGGAAGATTAATCTTTTGCGCCGCTTCATAAATACGGCTAGTCCCCGAAGTATGGGATGAAGAAGTCATAATAACTTTTGCCGATAGGTCATTACATACAGCGGCTATTCTTTCATCATCGGTTGCCACATAAACTTCGCTGGCATTACTAAGCATTGCCTTTTCATAAACCCAAGCGATGATATGCTTGCCTTTAAGCTTAGCCAATAGTTTGCCTGGAAACCTAGCAGAAGCATACCTGGCAGGAATAATAACCGTAAAATCAGAGGTCGCCATCAGCGAGTAACCCTAAAATTGCTTTAATGAGTTTTTTATCAATTGAGGCATTTATTCTCAGTGCCCATAGATTATCCATAGCAAAATAATTGCACTTAACTGCATCCTTTTCGGTCATAATCACAATGGTATCAGCGCCAAAATTAATATCGTTCGGTTTAAATTTGTGATGATTGTTGAATTCGTGTGGAATAAAATTAATGCCATTGCGCTCCAATAAGGAAAAAAAGTTCTGCGGGTGAGCTATGCCAGCCACAGCATGTATTGTTTTTTCCTTATGCATTTCTTTCCATTGAGCTATGCTAATTTCTTTATTACTTCCATTGCCTAAATTTGGGTTCAACTGAATACAGCTGCTTCCGTTATATTCCATAGAGAAGGTGGGCGCCCTGCCACTCGGCATAAGTGGCTTCACTTGTTCTCCCTTCTCAAGATTAATCAAATTCATTAAAATAAAATCAACACGGCGCAATCTTGTAATGGACTCACGCAAAGGACCAACTGGCAAGCAATGCAGATTGCCAAAACTGGTGGATGCATCAACAACCGCCAATTCAATATTCCTTCTTATTGCATAGTGTTGCAATCCATCATCGCTGATAATGACATCAATATTATGATTAGCCACTAGTTTTCTTGCTGCCAAATAACGATTGGCGCATATAAATACGGGACATCCGCTGCGCTGCGCCAGCAGTAAGGGTTCATCGCCAGATTCCTCTGCGGGATGATTAACTAATACTTCCATTACTTCCCTTACTTTAATGCTTCTTTTTTTGCTATTTGCGCCCTTATAACCACGACTTATGATGCCAACCTTAAGCCCCTTATTAGTGAGCTCATGAGCCAAAGTAATAACTGCTGGGGTCTTGCCCGCCCCACCAGTGGTGATATTGCCAACTACTATAATGGGAACATCAATACTGGGACGCCGCCTTATCTTAGTGTGATATATGAAACTACAATAAGCTAAAAATTTATATAGCCATTCAAGTGGCAATAATAAAAATAGCCATCCTGACTGCTTATCCCATCCGTTGGTGAATATCCCCTGAAATGTCATTAATTATTAATAGATTTAATAGGAACCAACAACAAGCATATAGCTCGTCTCGTATGTTTTGTGTTTTACTTTCTTTTTGCGGGTAGCAGATTTCATTTAGAGCTTATCAAGTTCTCTGGTGGTGATGCGAATATTGCTAAAGCCCAGCTGCCCCGCCAAATCCATAACCACAACTACCCTGCTATGAGGAACGCGGGCATCAGCGGTAATCTGTAAATAGCCATTGGAATTCTGCGCTTTTGCTCGTTGCAATTCTGTCCTTATCGTGTCTCTTTTACTATTGAAAAGTTTTTTGTTGTTAATCAAATAATTACCGTCCGCATCTATCACTACTTCCAGCGCGTTATCAACCGCTTTGGAGCGCGACTCTGCCTCAGGCAGAAGTATGGGGATGCGATTTTCCTTAACAAAACTGGTTGTAAGAATAAAAAACACTAATAGAATAAAAACTACATCTATTAGGGGGGTGATATTAATATGAGCTTCATCAGCGTCGCTCACTCGTGGAAACTTCATCTATTGCTGGAGGAGCGGAACATTAGGTTTAGTAAAATAGATGATTGATGTTCCATTTCAACGGCAATATCATCAAGCCGTTTAAGTAAGAATCTATGGAATCCAACTGCTGGTATGGCTATTGATAAGCCAAATGCTGTGCTTATTAGAGCTTGGGATATGCCGCGCGCCATGAAACTTGGCGAGCCCGAATCTGCTGCCTGAAAAGATATAAATATCTCTATCATCCCCACGACCGTCCCTAAGAGACCTAACAAAGGAGATATAACCGCAATAGTGCCAAGCATATTAATAAATCTCTTTAAGTAATGGATTTTTTGCGCTGCGGTAGCTTCCATTTGTTCACGCATAACCGCGCGCCCATATTTTGAACTACTTAGACCAGAAGTCAATATTGCACCTAACGAGTATCTTTTCTTCAACGCGTTCATCTGGTCGCCAGTTATCTGATTGTTCTCAATCAAACGCCACACTTCATATACTAAATTAGGCGGCGACACGTTATCTTTGCGCAGCACCCATAGACGTTCCAAAACAATGGCTACTGCTAATACTGAGCACAACGCCAAAGGATACATTAATGGTCCTCCACCTAAAAAAATCTCTAACATAAAGAGTAATTATACATTGACTAAGTTGAAAAACAACATTATTAAAGCGTCCGCTGAAGCAAGGGTAAGATTAAGTTTCTAATTAAAAAGTAAAGCGCTACCATAAATAAGTACAAGGAAAATAGCTTTCTTAGTTTCTTATCGTCTATAGCATGAGCTGCCCGAGCGCCCAAAGTGCTAAAAAATCCCGCTACTATGGATATGATGACAAAAGAAGGCAGATGAATATACTGCCATAGAACCTCACCGCCATACAATGAAATAATCATTGACATAATAACTGCCGTTAAGCTTATAACCAAGCCACAGGCAGCGGAACTTCCTATTGCATGTTTCATACTCAATCCATGCCCATGCAATATTGCTACGTTCATTACTCCGCCTCCTATGCCAAACAACACAGAAACCCAGCCAACAAATCCTCCCATTAAGATTAATGGTACCTGGTTTATTTTTTTTGTAACTATACCCAACGGGTTATTCTTCGTGCTGAATACATAAGCCATTATTAAGAAGAATATACCCAAAAGAATCTTAATTGTTTGGCTATTAACGCTTATGAGAGTAGTCGTCCCCAATATGCTGCCCAATACTAAACCAGATGACATGCGGATAAAATGCGGCATAGCAGTTGCATTGCGCCGCCAATGAGAAATTGCCGAAACCGCGGTAGTACATACAACTATTGCCAAAGAGGTAAAGATAACCTGTTGAGCAAGGGTATCCTCGCTTACAGCTAACCTTTCTAAAGTGAAAAAAAGTATTGGAACTGCAATAACTCCGCCGCCAACACCAAACAATCCAGCAGTAAATCCGATTACAACCCCAGATATAATCGGAATCAATATTTCCATACTTCAATTATATCCTTTATTATTAAAAATACAGACATTATGGAACCCAATGCCAATACCTTCTTTTTTGCTGGCGGTAGGAAGCTATATGGGTGGTCGTCTGATTGGACATGTTGAAACTAATTGCCCCACTCTCCCAAGTTGTCCAATCAAGCGCGCCTAATCGCGCATATCTATTCTTTATAACAGGGTGAGGATGATTATAAGGATTACGATAACCAGAAGTAAATACTACAAATTCAGGGTTAATTTGCTTAAGCCATTTGAATGAGGAAGATGATGTGCTGCCATGATGCGGCGCTTGTAATAGCGAAACCTTCATATTTGGGAATCTTGTTGCAAGGGATTTCTCCACTTGTGAGGTTATATCTCCAGTTAATAATAAGCTATTCTTCCCCATAGTCACTAATAAAACACACGAATTATCGTTGGGCTTATTCTGCTTTAGTTGCTCTAATGAAGCTGTGGGATGAATAATTTCAAAAAGCACTCCGTCCCATTGCCAGCTAGTTCCGCCAATACAAGGCATTTTTTGCGTTTGTTTTGATAAGCTATCAGCAGATATTTTTGGATGGTCAAAATTCATAAACAGCTTATCTGCCCGCACCGACTCTAAAACTCCAGCCAAACCGCCGCTGTGGTCATTATCAAGATGGCTCACCATTATGGCATCAATACGTTTGTAGCCACTATGCAAAAAATAGGGAGCTATGACTAAAGAGCCCAAGTCCGAACCGCTGGCATAAGAAGCGCCTGTATCATAGAGTAGATGTTTTGATGATGTTTGCAGATGCACTGCCAAACCCTGCCCTACATCAAGGAAGGTTACTCTCAGCTGTCCGTGAGGAATATTAACTGGGGCTGGAAAAAGTAGCGGCAAGAATAATGCTGCGCTAAGAAAATAGCTATAGGGACGTATGCCAAAAATTAATATCACAATGGCTAATATAGCGAGGATCATTGCTAAAGCTGTTGGCTGCGGTAGCGCTAAACTAATATGAGGCAGCTGAGTTAAGAACAATAATCCGTCATAAAGCACATTAATAACCCATCCCAATGCGGCTAAAGAATAATTAGCAATTGCAGGAAAGAGAAATAATAAAACATTATTCAGCAAAACCCAAGGCATAAGAATAAACGAAGTTAAGGGGATTGCTACGAGATTAATCGCTACGCCAATTAAAGAAAACTCATAAAAAAAGAATAGAGTAACAGGAATAAATCCACACACAAAAATCAGCTGGATAACTGTCAAATCAAAGAAAAATGTGGTTACTTTAGCCCTAAACTTCTTTATGCTACCCCCCTTAATGCTACCCCCCTTGATACTACCCCCCTTGATACTACTGCTGGCGCCACCACTATTGCTAACACTAAATATGTGTGGCTTAATGGCTGGTAAAAAATACTTGACAGCAACAACAACCATAGCTGCAGCGGCAAAGGATAGGTAAAATCCACTAGTAACTCCAGCCAAAGGATTAATTAGTAAGACCAACGCCATAGCGATAAAATAAATTAGAGCAGGACGATAAAAACGACTTAATACTAAAGAAATTAATAGAACGCTCAGCATAATTGTGGCGCGTTGAACTGGCAAAGCAAATCCTGTCCATAGCGCGTAAAACCATATAAAAATAAATGTCAAGATGGCAGCGAGCCGTAACGGCGAGAATATCGCGGGCATAGTTAAGGAAGGAAACATAGAAGACGAAGCAAAGCAATACTTCAATAATAATAGTATGAGTAAAAATACACCTCCACCCACCAAAGTTAAGTGCAAACCGGATATAGCCAATAAATGCGATATACCACCCAGACGAAAAACCTTGTAATGTTCCTTTTGCATGAAACTACGGTCGCCTATCATAAGAGCTGTAATAATAGCTGTGGCTTCTGGTGAAAGCCCAGCATTTTTAATTTGCCCTTTGATAATATGCCGTTTCTTATTTAAGGCGAGCCGCACATTCAATCCCTTCCAATTACTCTTCCAATCCCAATTATTTTGCGAAGGCGCAATAAGCAGCGCCTCTCCTCTAATATAACCGCTTGCCTGAATACCCTGTTGCAACATCCAGCTTTCGTAATCAAACCCGCCAGGATTCATAAAAGAATAGGGACGTCTAACTCTAACTGTAAATTGCCATTTTTGACCAGGGGCTAAGGAGATATTAGATGAATCATCATGCCCATACCAGCTTAACAAAAGACGCAGAGAAGCCGGGGGGATATTAGAGGAACCTTCCACAAGTGGAGCGTTGATTATCCTTTCAACCTCAAAGTTAAATCGCGAACGTTGCCAATCCTCATCAGGCACTCCACTTATGTAACCCTCCACTACTATGTTCTTGCCTTCCCAAGCAACTGGTAGTATATTTTTCTTTTGCAACATCCCCCAACCCATAGCCCAAACCCAGGCGCATAGCAAAGCAGCGCAGATACTGGCGGCTAAACGGACATGCTGTTTATGCTTGGGACTGAAATATCTGCGCGCAATTAGTCGCAGGAAAACTATGCTCAGCAATAGTCCCGCACATAAAGCAATATATAAGGGAATGGATGATAGTTGTGGTACTCGCGCCATTAATAACATGGCGGCACAAAAAGTAACCAAAGACGGCAATTGGCTTTCTTGGGGTAAGGATTACTTTAGAAGAAGTCCTGGGTTATTATCTGAGCTGCAACTACTAAAACTAATTCGGCTCTATATGCAACAACGCCAGCAAAACGCAGTGCATTATAATTGTAACAAAGCTATGATTATGCCAGCAGCCACTAAAATAGTTCCAACTGTCCAATAGGTGTGCATTTGCAACTTGGAGTAAAATTTTTCATTCTGGGCTAACATTGCAGCGTTAAATTTTTCGCCCTGAACTCGTATTGTATCGTTAAATTTTTCACTCTGTTCCCGTATTTCATCGTTAAACTCTTTATTCTGAGCTCGCATTTCATCGTTAAATTTTGCATTATGAGATCGTATTGTATCGTTAAATTTTGCATTCTGTTCTCGCATTGCATCGTTAAACTTCTCACTATGTTCCCGTATTTCATCGCTAAACTTTTCATTCTGGGCTCGCATTTCATCGCTAAATTTTTTGTATAGCTCATTGTTGTTTTTCATAACTTCTTGGGCTATTTTGTCGGCTAAATAATCATCTTCAATCTTAATCTCTATAGACGTAAATCTTTTTTCTAAATATTCAACCACATTACGAGCAAGAGCTAGGTCATTGTCTCCGCTTGCGAATGCCTTATAAACTGGATTATCGTTACTTGTTCTCTCTGTTTGCTTCATAATTTACTTACTATATCTGTATAGGTAGTATATGGGTATTATATGATAAAAATCAACCCTTGCGGCACACTGTATCCTCCCCCCCATTGATGCTATTAGCGTTAGCGCCGTTAAGGGAGAAAGCCGTTGAGAATGCAGTTAAGGGCTGGGTAATCGGAACTGGTGCCGAAGTCCCATGCCAGAGTAGTGCCATCAGCGCACGTATCTGACGCCCAAGTTGAATAAATACCGGAAGCATCTGTTGGCGTTATCAATTCGCTGGTGGTTTTAGTTCTGCCGCTGCCACCTGATCCTTGCCCACTCTTGCTAATGTCCCCATAGGAGAAGGTGATGGTTGACGACCCTACACCAACCAGACCGCCAACATGCTTGTCACCGCTGACATCCCCACCAGCTGCATAAGAAGACGTGATGGTTAGGCTGCTCCCTACACCAACCAGACCGCCAACATGCTTGTCACCGTTGACATCCCCACCAGCTGCATAAGACGACATGATGTGGGAGCTCAACCCTGTACCAACCAGACCGCCGACATTCTTGTCACCGCTGACATCCCCACCAGCTGCATAAGACGACGTGATAGTAGAACCCTCCCCTTGACCAACCAGACCACCGACATTACTACCAATCCCACTGACGGCGCCACCTGTCGCATAAGACGAACTGATGCGGGAGCCAATCCCAACACCTATCAGACCGCCGACACTAGAATTCCCGCTGACGGCACCAACATCTGCATAAGAATATGTGATGCTGGAGCTCCACCCAGCACCAACCAAACCGCCGACTCTAAAACCCCCGTTGACGGCGCCAACAGCTGCGTAAGATGACGTGATGGTGAGGCCGGTCCCAGAACCAACCAGACCGCCGACATCTCTAGTCCCGTTGACGGCGCCAACAGCTGCATAAGATGACGTGATGGTGACATTCTGCCCAACAGCAACCAGACCGCCGACCCAATTAATCCCGATAACGTAGCCACCTTCTGCATAAGACGACGTGATGGTGGCAACCCGCCCATCACCAACCAGACCGCCGACACCCTGACCCCCGCTGACAGTACCACCTGCTGCATAAGATGATGTGATGGTGGCAAAAAGCCCATCACCAACCAGACCGCCGACATTAATGCCAGCCCCTCTGACAGCGCCACCTGCTGCATAAGATGATGTGATGGTGGCAAACCGCCCATCACCAACCAGACCGCCGACATTATTGCCAGAGGCATTAACCGCTCCCTCTACGGAACTATTGATAATCATTGCTCCCCGCGCATAACCAACCAGCAGAGCTACATTAGTTCCCCCGCCGATAAGGTTGCCAGAACGGATATGAATATTACGTAGAACAGAATCAGAACTAATTGCCCCAAACAAACCAGCCGCATTGGCATAACTGCCAGCAGGGTTTGTTATAGTAAGGTCGTTGATTGTGTGACTATTGCCATCAAAAATCGCATTAAATAATTTGTTTTTAGGACTGCAATCAGAAGCACTGGTTGTACACCCACCGATTGGCTGCCAGTTAGTATAAGTGGTAAGGTATATATCAGCAATAAGCTCATAGCCGTTGCATCTTATGATATTCTTACCATTACCGCAGCCGTTGGCATTGCCAACACCCCCTGCACTGCTTTTGAAACTAGTGCCTAACAGATTATGGCGGCTCTGGTTAAGTTGCTGCGCCGTAGCAATCTCTATCAGTCCATCTCCGTCAACATCCACATCTATGAGATCATCTATACCATCTCCATCTTCATCAGTTTCAAGAGGATCGTCATCAGCATAATCATCTCCATCAAGGTTGGGACCAATTAGGCGTGTTATCTCTCTTGCCATTACGGTTTTATTCTTATCGGCGCCTTCCAACTCCAAGGTGACTCTAAAGGTATAATATGTATTAGGTGTTAATGAAGTTATTATTTCCATAACGTCTGTTGCATTGGCGGCTATTCTGGCGTCTTCCGTTATTCGTATGGGGGTTCCAAAGGTATCAGCTGTGCTGAGTTTGTAGCTTATGTTAATATTAGCTATATCCGCATCAGGATTATACCATATAAGAGTGGCATTGTTCTCAGCTGGAATAACTCGTAAATTTGAAACTGCAAATGCATACAAAGTGGGATTGCGAGGGAATTTATCCAGTTCGTCATCTATACCATCTCCATCTTCATCAGTTTCAAGAGGATCGTCATCCGCATAATCATCTCCATCAAGGTTGGGACCGATTAGGCGAGTTATCTCTCTTGCTATTACGCTTTTATTCTCATCAGCTCCTTTTAACTCCAAGGTGACTCTAAAGGTATAATTTGTATTAGATGTTAATGGGGTTATCATTTCCATAACGTCTGTTGCATTGGCGGTTATTCTGGCGTCGTCCGTTATTGGTGTGGGGGTTCCAAAGATATCATCTGTGCTGAGCTTGTAGCTTATGTTAATACTAGCTATATCCGCATCAGGATTATTCCATCTAAGAGTGGCATTTTTCTCATCTGGAATAACTCGTAAATTTGAAACTGCAAATGCATACAAAGTGGGATTGCGAGGGAAGGCATCTATATCATCATTGGTGTCATCTTCATCTTCATCAGTTTCCAAAGGATCGTCATCCGCATAATCATCTCCATCAAGGTTGGGACCGATTAGGCGTGTTATCTCTCTTGCCATTACGCTTTTATTCTTATCGGCGCCTTCCAACTCCAAGGTGACTCTAAAGGTATAATTTGTGTTTGATGTTAATAGAGTTATTATTTCCATAACGTCTGTTGCATTGCGGGCTATTCTGGCGTCGTCCGTTATTGGTATGGGGGTTCCAAAGATATCATCTGTGCTGAGCTTGTAGCTTATGTTAATATTAGCTATATCCGCATCAGGATTATTCCATATAAGAGTGGCATTGTTCTCATTTGGAATAACTCGTAAATTTGATACTGCAAATGCATACAAAGTGGGATCGCGAGGGAATTTATCCTCTTCGTCATCTATACCATCTCCATCTTCATCAGTTTCAAGAGGATCGTCATCCGCATAATCATCTCCATCAAGGTTGGGACCAATTAGGCGAGTTATCTCTCTTGCCATTACGCTTTTATTCTCATCAGCTCCTTTTAACTCCAAGGTGACTCTAAAGGTGTAATTTGTATTGGGTGTTAATGAAGATATCATTCCCATAACGTCTGTTTCATTGCGGGCTATTTTGGCATCATCCATTATTGTTATGGGGAGGGTAAAGTTATCAGCTGTGCTGAGTTTGTAGCTTATGTTAATATTAGCTATATCCGCATCAGGATTATTCCATCTAAGAGTGGCATTGCTCTCATCTGGAATAACTCGTAAATTTGAAACTGCAAATGCATACAAAGTGGGATTGCGAGGGAAGGCATCCCGTTCGTCATCTATACCATCTCCATCTTCATCAGTTTCCAAAGGATCGTCATCAGCATAATCATCTCCATCAAGGTTGGGACCAATTAGGCGGGTTATCTCTCTTGCCATTACGGTTTTATTCTTATCGGCGCCTTCCAACTCCAAGGTGACTCTAAAGGTATAATATCTATTAGGTGTTAATGGGGTTATTATTTCCATAACGTCTGTTGCATTGCGGGCTACTCTGGCGTCGTCCGTTATTGGTATGGGGAGGGTAAAGTTATCAGCTGTGCTGAGCTTGTAGCTTATGTTAATATTAGCTATATCCGCATCAGGATTATTCCATCTAAGAGTGGCATTTTTCTCATTTGGAATAACTCGTAAATTTGATACTGCAAATGCATACAAAGTGGGATCGCGAGGGAATTTATCCTCTTCGTCATCTATACCATCTCCATCTTCATCAGTTTCAAGAGGATCGTCATCCGCATAATCATCTCCATCAAGGTTGGGACCAATTAGGCGAGTTATCTCTCTTGCCATTACGCTTTTATTCTCATCGGCTCCTTTTAACTCCAAGGTGACTCTAAAGGTATAATTTGTATTAGATGTTAATGGGGTTATCATTTCCATAACGTCTGTTGCATTGCGGGCTATTTTGGCATCATCCATTATTGTTATGGGGAGGGTAAAGTTATCAGCTGTGCTGAGCTTGTAGCTTATGTTAATACTAGCTATATCCGCATCAGGATTATTCCATCTAAGAGTGGCATTGCTCTCATCTGGAATAACTCGTAAATTTGAAACTGCAAATCCATACAAAGTGGGATCGCGAGGGAAGGTATCTATATCATCATTGGTACCATCTCCATCTTCATCAGTTTCAAGAGGATCGGCATCAGCATAATCATCTCCATCAAGGTTGGGACCGATTAGGCGAGTTATCTCTCTTGCCATTACGGCTCTATTCTTATCGGCGCCTTTTAACTCCAAGGTAACTCTAAAGGTATAATTTGTATTAGGTGTTAATGATCCTTCCAGTATCATTCCCATAACATCTGTTTCATTGCGGGCTATTCTGGCGTCGTCCGTTATTGGTGTGGGGGCTTCAAAGATATCAGCTGTGCTGAGTTTGTAGCTTATGTTAATATTAGCTATATCCGCATCAGGATTATTCCATATAAGAGTGGCATTATTCTCATTTGGAATAACTCGTAAATTTGATACACTAATTGAGTCCACCCTCCTTTTACCCCCTTCTGGTGGCACGACATCTGGTGGCACGACATCTGGCGGAACGTCACCGCCGGCGCTGTTATTCCTGCTGCCACCTTCACAGGCGCTAATCAAAGTAACAAGAACGCTCATAATAAGAATCGCGCTAATACGTCTCATTCTTGCAGTGAACATTCTGGCTGTATCTATGATTGGGGTGATAGGGCATGTTTTAATAGAAATCGGGGGCGTCTCTCTTTGCGAGTTACCTTGTGGGTTACGCTGTTGTGTGGCAGTCGTTAGCGTAGTTCTTATCATAGCTCTTATCATAATTAATATCCTTGCGGTGTAGTAAACATAACATTATTATTATACAGCATAATTCAAAATAGTGTGATAGTTAATGTTTTTTGTTGCAGGTGTTAGGCGGAGCATGCCGATGGTGCGTCGCAAGTATCAGGCATTTTGCGGGCGGAGCAAGGGGGGATGAATAAAGGAGGGGATGAATAAAGGAGGGGATGAATAAAGGAGGAGATGAATAAAGGAGGAGATGAATAAAGGAGGGGATGAATAAAGGAGGGGATGAATAAAGGAGGGGATGAATAAAGGAGGGGATGAATAAAGGAGGGGATGAATAAATGTCCTCCGCCCCTACAGCAGACCTATTTCGTAAACTCAAACACTTTTTTTTACTATTAAACAAAAAAAAGGGTGTTTTTGACTTGTAAAATTAAGCATTAACCTTATTAAATAAAGGTAAGTAATTTAGAACTAAATTACTTTTTATCTATGTATCAATAGAAATAAAGGTATCATAGATATTAATGATTATTATAAAACTATAGAGTATTAATTTATGAAAATTCGTCCTTTGCACGATAAGGTGGTTGTCCGCCGTATTGAAGCAGAAACAACAACCGCAGGAGGTATAGTAATACCCGATAGCGCTACGGAAAAACCCCAACAAGGGGAAGTAATTGCCGTAGGTCCTGGTAAGAAATCAGAAAGTGGCTCGGTCCAACCTATTGGGGTTGCGATAGGCGACAAAGTAATATTTGGACAATATGCCGGTAATACGGTAAAAGTCGGAAGCGAAGAACTGCTCATAATGAGCGAAAGTGATATTTACGGAGTAATTGCCTAAGTAATCACACAATATATAAATCAACTTATAAAACACAATTATGACAGCTAAACAGATTAATTTTGGTAACGAGGCAAGGCAAAAAATGCTTAAAGGAGTTAACATACTTACTGATGCCGTTGCCACAACATTAGGACCCAGAGGGCGTAATGTTGTATTAGATAAATCATTCGGTGCCCCCACCGTAACTAAAGACGGAGTGTCCGTAGCAAAAGAAATTGAGCTTAAAGACAAATTTGAAAACATGGGAGCGCAGATGGTTAAAGAAGTCGCATCCCATACTTCTGATGTTGCAGGTGATGGCACAACCACTGCTACAGTGCTTGCTCAATCCATCTTTACGGAAGGATTAAAATCGGTTGCGTCTGGCGCCAATCCAATGGACCTCAAACGTGGCATTGATTTGGCAGTTAAAGAAATTACCGCCAAGCTAAAAAGCATTTCCACTCCATGTTCGGATTCCACTGGTATTCAACATGTGGGAACCATATCCGCTAATAGCGATACAAGCATAGGTAAGATAATTGCCGAAGCTATGGATAAAGTTGGCAAGGAAGGCGTGATAACCGTGGAAGAAGGTAGCGGTTTAGAGAACGAACTGGAAGTAGTTGAAGGTATGCAATTTGACCGCGGCTACCTTTCCCCCTACTTCATCAATAATCAAGAAAGCATGTCAGCTAACTTGGAAGATCCACACATCTTGTTAGTAGACAAGAAAATATCCAACATACGTGAACTGCTTCCTATATTGGAAGAAGTTGCTAAGACAGGCAAACCATTGCTGATAATAGCCGAAGATGTGGAAGGTGAAGCTCTTGCAACCTTAGTGGTGAACAACATGCGTGGCACTTTAAAAGTAACCGCAGTCAAAGCCCCTGGCTTTGGTGACCGTCGTAAAGCTATGCTGCAAGATATTGCGGTGCTTACTTCTGCAACAGTAATCTCTGAGGATTTAGGGATGAACCTGGAAAACATTAAAGTGGATATACTTGGACATGCCAAGAAAGTAAACATAGGCAAAGAAGAAACCACCGTAATTGATGGTGCTGGTAAATCTAAAGACATAGAGTCGCGAATTGAAACCATTCGCCGTGAGATAGACCAATCCTCCTCTGATTACGACAAAGAAAAACTGCAAGAAAGAGCAGCCAAATTATCTGGCGGCGTTGCGGTTATTAAGGTTGGCGCTGCTACAGAAATGGAAATGAAAGAAAAGAAAGCTCGTGTAGAAGACGCTTTGCATTCCACTAGAGCAGCAGTTGAAGAAGGCGTAGTTCCTGGTGGCGGTGTTGCCCTGCTGAGAACTAAAGGCATGATCAAAGGACTGAAAGGAGAAAACGAAGACCAAAATGCTGGCATTCAGCTGTTGTTGAGAGCTTTGGAAACACCTATTAGGTTAATTTCAGAAAATGCTGGGTTTGAAGGTTCTGTAGTATGCGATAAAGTATTACAAAACGAAGGTAACTATGGCTTTAATGCTGCAAATGGTACCTATACAGATATGGTAAAGGATGGGATAATTGACCCAACCAAAGTTACCAGAACTGCCTTGCAACATGCTGCTTCTATTGCTGGAGTGATGCTTACAACTGAAGCAATGATCACTGAAATAGATGAGCCCAAGTCCGCAGCTCCTGGTGGCGCTCCTGATATGGGAGGCATGGGCGGAATGGGTGGTATGGGCGGCATGATGTAATGCTTCTTTAACCCATTTACTAAAAGCGCCTGATGTTTTAAACCATCGGGCGTTTTTATTTAAGTTGGTGAGGGAGGATGAATAGGGAATGCATAGAGAATGATTATTTTTAATCAAATATACGTTATTTTCATTACAAATAATTGATAATCCTACTATAATTCAATATAATTAAGACAAAGCGGGAATAGCTCAGCTGGTAGAGTACAACCTTGCCAAGGTTGGGGTCGCGAGTTCGAATCTCGTTTCCCGCTCCATTTTTTCAAGGGAATAATATAGATAGCTTGTGAAAGAGATTTTATATCTGTTGTATTATTTACCAACATTTACCTACATGGCTGAGTGGCAGAGTGGTTATGCAGCGGCCTGCAAAGCCGTGGACGCCGGTTCGATTCCGACCTCAGCCTATTTATGGCATAATACCAAAGTGAAAGACAGACAGCAAGCCAGAGGCGGAAAACAAGGCAATGACATAGATCATGGCAAAAAGCAAGGCAAAAATAATGGACACCTTGAGTTAATTACTCCACTTATCAAGCAGGTTGCCGAACTGCTGAAATCTAACAACCTTCACCTCATAAGCGTAGAATCATGTACTGGTGGAGGCGTTGGATACTACTGTACTTCACTAAGCGGAGCATCGGATTGGTATGAATGCGGGTACATAACCTACCATAATTCTGATAAGGAGCGGCTTGGAGTGCCGCAGGATATCCTGGATAAATACGGCGCGGTAAGCGAACAGTGTGTTATCGGCATGGCTGAAGCAGCACTTAATAGGGTGGAGTCCCATAGTGATAAGAACTATTGCTCTCTTGCCATCAGCGGCATAGCTGGTCCAGAAGGTGGCAGTAAGGAAAAACCAGTTGGAACTGTATGCTTCGCATGGGCAGCGCGTCATTTAGAGTTTAGCTATGCAAGCAAACTATTCAAAGGCAACAGAGAGGAAATTCGCCAACAATCAATTGTGTATGCACTAGAGGGATTAATCCAATTTTTAACTACGGAGTATGAGTAGCAAAAAATATTTTGAATAGTTTTGAATAGACAGGGTAATTGAATATGATATGCTATAAAATTAGGTTATGAGTGTTAAAAGAATTATTTGCTACCCCGACCCTGTGCTGAACAAAATATCATTACCAGTTAAAAGCTTTGATAGCAAATTAGATGCATTAATAGAAGATATGTTTGACACCATGGAAGATGCAGAGGGAATTGGACTCGCCGCTATTCAAATTGGCGTGCCGCTAAGGATATCCGTAATTAATATTGATGAACCATTAGTGATGATAAACCCTGAGATAAACGTGCTTGAATCTCAGATGTTTCCTTATGAAGAAGGATGCCTTTCTTTGCCAGGTATCAGGGCAGAAGTTGACAGGCCGGGATGCATCAAAGTAACTGCTACGGATAGAAAAGGCAAGGAATTCAAAATAAAAGCGGAAGGATTATTAAGTATTTGCATTCAACATGAGGTGGATCACATGGACGGCGAACTTTTTATCAATAAACTCACTCCGCTTAAAAAAGTTAAAATAAACGATCAACTAAGGGGGCTTATAGCTCTAAGCCAAGAGAACTCAAAAGCGGGCAGTCAATAATGAGGGCGGGCTTAACCGCAAAGTTAGGTTTTGCTGGCACTTCGGATTTTGCCGCTGCCCTCCTACAATCATTAATCGTTTCTGCTTACAAGCCCGACTTTGTTATAACTCAGCCAGATAGTCGCAGCGGCAGAGGTAAGAAAATACTCTACTCCCCAGTTAAGCATGTAACTTTACAGCATAATATTCCTTGCCTGCAACCGCAAAGCATTACAGCAGAATTTATACAGCAGCTCAAAGAGTTTCAGCCCAGTATCATATTAGTGGTGGCTTATGGACAAATCCTACCGCAGGAGTTTTTGCAGATTCCCGAGTATGGATGCATTAATCTTCACACCTCTCTCTTACCGCATTGGCGCGGCGCCGCCCCAATAGTCCGATCTATTGAGGCAGGTGATAAACAAAGCGGCATCAGTTTAATGCAAGTTATCCCCAAGCTTGATGCGGGACCTATCCTGCTGCAAAAGAAGCGCCCAATAGAAAAAGACGATACTGCTGGCAGTTTGGAAGAAAAGCTTATCCCGCTGGCGATTGATGCAATTAAGCAGTATTTTGAAAATCCTGAGGAGTATCCAGCAAACGAACAACCTAATATTGATGTCAGTTATGCCGCCAAAATTAGCAAGGAAGAATGTGAAATTAATTGGAATGATGATGCTGAGATTATTGCAAGAAGGATAAAGGCGTTCAATCCAAAGCCAGGATGCTATAGCTGGTTAGGCAAACAAAGAGTTAAAATATGGCTGGCAACAGCGGAGGCGGAATCGGGGTCAGATTTGGAGGTAGGGTCAGATTTAGGAAAGGCAAAGTCGGATAATAAAAACATTAGCTTAAATAAGCCGGGCTTTATAATGCGCCATAAGGATAAGAATATTACAGCTGATGATGCAGCAGTTACAACAGCTCCAACTATTCCAACTCTTCCAACTCTTAAGGTCCAATGCGGCAAAGGAATCCTAAACATCCAGCAACTCCAGTTTGAGGGGCAGGTACCCATAGAGACAAAAAGGATAACAGGCAATTCTCCTCTGGATAATCACAATTCATTTAATGCGAGTGCTGTATAATTCAAAGTACGCTAACTCGCCAATTAATTACCTAACTGATGACATTATTAAAAATTCAAAATCTTAAGCTTAGAATTAGCAACTCTCCTCTATTGTTAAAGGGAGTCAATCTTGAGATAAGAGCAGGTGAAATAATTGGCTTAGTGGGTGAAAGCGGCTCAGGCAAAAGTTTAACTGCCACTGCTGTCATGGGGCTATTGCCGCAAAGCTCTAAGGCGCAAGGCAAGATTATTTTCAATGAGCAGAATCTGCTTGCGTTGCCAGAAAAGCAAAAACGAAAAATGCGTGGCAGTAAAATAGCAATGATTTTTCAAGAACCCTTAGCATCGCTAAATCCTCTGCATAACATTGGCAGACAAATAATGGAGTCAATTAAAGTTAATAACAGAAATCACTCCAAAAAGCAAATAATAATAATCATGCAGCAAACATTAAAGAGTGTTGGTTTAACCAAAGAGATAGCGCAACAATACCCGCATCAGCTTTCAGGCGGGCAAAGACAACGGGCATTAATTGCTATGATGACAGTCAATCGTCCTCAACTGCTTATTGCCGATGAGCCCACCACCGCTCTTGATGCTTCATTGCGTTTACAGATGCTGGAATTATTACGCAAGCTTTGTCAAGAACACAACACCGCCCTGCTGTTGATTACTCATGATATTAACATGGTTGCGGCTTTTGCCAAGAAAATTTATGTGATGCATCAGGGTAAGATATTGGAAGAAGGGAAAACATCTAAGGTTCTACATAAGCCAAGTCATCAATGGACTAAGAAACTATTGCAAGCGCGCAATCTTGGCAAACCAACCTCAGAGAAGAAAGGCGAGGCAATTCTAAAAGTTAAATCTCTGAGAGTGAGGTATCCTATTCGTAAAGGTATTCTTAAAAGAATTAAAGGGTTCACGCCAGCACTAGAGAACACCAGCTTTGAATTGCGCGAAGCAGAGACATTAGGCATTCTTGGAGAAAGCGGTAGCGGTAAATCATCTTTAGCCATGGCAATACTGCGGTTGCTAAAGGAGGATGAATGGCAAGGGAGTATTGATTTTGCTGCGAGTAGCGCGGGGCGCTCTGCAGATGCCAAATATATTCGTCTAAGCGACTTACGCGGTAAAGAGTTGCGCGCAGTTCGCCCACATACACAGATGATATTTCAAGACCCTTTTTCATCCTTAAATCCCCGTTTCACTATTGAAGAGAGTATTGGTGAGGGCTTGCAGTTTGCTCGTAAAATTGGCGCGGCTGAAAGAAGAGAACTAATCAAAAAAGTAATGGCGGAAGTTAACCTACAACATCATCTGGCTTTTTCGTATCCTAATGAGTTATCTGGCGGACAAAGACAAAGGGCAGCTATTGCTCGTTCCCTTGTTATGCAACCACGTTTGTTAGTGTTGGATGAACCAACTTCTTCATTGGATTCCACGGTGCAGCTTGAAATAGTGGATTTATTACGTTCACTACAAAAAAGAAGAAAACTAAGCTATATATTCATAACCCATGATATTAGTTTGGCGCTGGCAATAAGCCATAAGGTGTTGGTGCTTAAGGATGGGAAAACTGTTGAGCACGGAGAAACCAAGAAAATCCTCAGCAAACCCTCAACTCCTTATTTAAAGAAACTGCTGCGTGCTCATAGTTTTAAAGACAGTTAGCTGGCAGCTCGCAGCTCGCACTTCCCCCTGTGTCTGTGTCCTCTGTACCCATGCCTCCCCCACCAGAAAGATTTATTGTTTTATTGGATGTTTGGGTCAAAGGAGTCGCGCAAACCCTCTCCTATGAATATCAATAAACTAAGCATTATAGTAATCACCGCAAATGCTGCCAAGCCAATCCATGGCGCCGATATATTTGTTTTTGCTTGTGATATAAGTTCTCCAAAGGAGGGAGTGCCGGGTGGCAGACCATAACCAAGAAAATCCAATGAAGTAAGTATCGTAATAGCCGCAGTAAATATAAACGGTACAAAAGATAAGGTTGCAACCATAGCATTGGGCAAAATGTGACGAAACATTATAATACTGTCGGTAACTCCCATACAACGCGCCGCAGTGATATAAGACATGTTTCTGCCGCGCAAAAATTCAGCTCGCACTAAATCCGCTAATCCCATCCAGCTAAATATAAATGTTATCAGCAATAGCCACCATAAATTGGGCTGCGTTAAACTCGCAAGAATTATCAGTATAAACAGTACTGGCATCCCCGACCATATTTCAGTTATTCTTTGTCCGATTAAGTCGGTCATTCCGCCATAAAATCCTTGCAAGGCGCCAAGAAATATGCCCGCCGGAATACTCAAAATAGTTAATAAAAAAGCAAATACCACCGAGATACGATAGCCATAAATAATACGCGCTAATAGATCGCGTCCTTGGTCATCAGTGCCCAACCAATTAACTCCATCTGGCGGACTTGGCGCGCTGTTAGGAAGATTATAGTTAATAGTGCGTCCATCAAACCTTATGGGGGACCATAGCACAAATTTACTCTTGGCAGCCAAGAGTTCCTGCATATACGGTTCGCGATAATGAGGTGAACTTTCAAACTCTCCGCCAAAATCCTGTTCTGTATAATCTAAAAATACTGGGGCAAATATCTTATCGGGGTAAACAACTAACAGCGGTTCGTCATTGGCAAGTATTTCAGCAAACAAAGAAGTAAAGGTTAGTATGCCAAAAATCCATAAGGAATAATATGATCTCTTTCTGCTTTTAAATTTAACCCATGCCCGCTGCAGATTGCTGTTAGTCATTGTTGAGTTAAGTGGTGGGGATTAGCAAGATGCGTAATGGCGCGCCTAAAGCTAATAGCAGACACAAGTACTAAAAAGAAAAGTTAAACAAAAATGGAGACCAAGCAGGAGATTTTATGTCGCCTTTGCCTATATCAAGATAAATACTATTGCCTAAGTCAACTGAAGCAATAGCTAAACGATAATTGCGCCCTGCCCGTGTGGCATAAATAACACGATTACCATCAGGAGACACGCTGGGACTATCATCCAAAAGTGTATTACTAATTTGGGTAAGTTTACCACTATCAATATTTTGCATCACAACATTATATTTGCCGTTAACAAGATTAATCATCACAACTTCACTATCCCCATGGGTATAACGAGGACGGGCGCTGTAGATATTATTCTTAATAATCCAATTGGCTTTTTTTGTTGCAAAATTATATTCATAAATTTGTGGTCTGCCACTTCTATCAGAAGTAAATATAAGTTTGCTGCCATCTTCCGACCAACTGGGTTCAGTGTCTATCGCGGGATTATACGTAATTCTTTCCGCTTTCAATTGCGCTAAATCCACAAGATAGATATCCGCATTTGATGATTGGGAAAGTACCACCGCCAGCTTTTTTCCATCTGGCGACCAAGCAGGAGCGCTATTAATTCCCACATAAGCGGTAACCAGCCATCTGGTGCCTTTTCTAATATCCTGTACAAAAATATTTGAGCGACCGTTTTCAAAGGATACATAAGCGAGCTTCTTGCCGTCTGGAGACCAAGAAGGAGATGCTAATGGTTCATCTGATACGAGAATAGTTTTCTCCCTGCGCCCATCAGCATCAGCTATATTCAAACTGTAGCTATTCTTTTTCCTAACCTGCGCCACACGCACATAAGCAATCTTAGTAGAGAACGAACCATTTAAACCAGTGATGGTTTTATAGACATAATCGCTTATGTAATGAGCGAAATCACGAGAGTAGCGCGAATTAAATGTAAATACCATGTTGCCGCTTATCCGTTCACCAAGAATATCGGCAACTGAGATATTCATCTCATACTTATTACCTTTTTTCACTTTTATCTCGCCCAAAATTAAATATTCCGTTTTGGATTTGCGCCAATTGGAGTATATTATTTGGTTTGAGCGAAATGGCTGGTTAGGCATGGCTTTCTTATCAATTTTATTCAAGTGGCCACTTAATCTGAAGTTATTAGCAACCGCATCATTAATGGACTGCGCTAATTTTTCGTTGTTTGAACTAAAGTCCGCGATGGCAATGTTAATTGAACGGGTAACTCCGCGGCTTATTTCTATGATTAAGTCATCCTGTTTATCTTTTTCCTTGCCGTCATCTTCTGCGGCAATTGCATATACAGGAATAAAGGATATAAATAAAACTAATAAAATATTTCTCATAAAAAAATTATACCACTTACACTTGCTAACTAGTCGGTATAGCATCATCTAAGTTTAAATTCCATAGTTATTTCACGAAAATATCTTTCACGCAATGCTGTATCATCAGGGATAATAAACTGCTCAATACGCCGCACCGCTCTTTCTGCCTCAGTATCAAATACTTCGTTTCCACTACTTGAGATAATTTCCATGTACAACAAACTGCCCTCTTCATCCAAAAATATTTTTAATCTAGTTACTAATCCTTCAAAGATTTGTCTTTGCGCCGCAGTGCCTGTATTAAAATTTCTTTCCACCAAATCCTGATTCCTCCTATAGTAAGCCAGCGCTTCACTGCGCTTTTCGCTGCTCACTTTAGTACTATCTTCGGTTTTTACGGGCTCTTCTTGTGTTTGCTCTACTTGTATTTCCCCCTCCCGTGGTTTACTTAAATCATCTATTAATTGCTCAATCTCACTCGGCGCTGCTTGTTCTTGGTTCAGTTTCTTTTCATTAGGTTTATCTACGACTACTGATTTTTTTGGTTTTGCTGGGCGAGGTTTTACCACAGCAGGCGCAGGCGATAGCCGCGCTTTAAGTGATGATTTAAGTAAATCCTCTTGTGAGAGAAGATCCTCTTGCCCTCCTATGTCAGCAAATGTAATCAACAGCATAAATATAACAACATGAAGCAGAGAGGCAAAAAATAGCGGCAGTAACAGCGGCTCAGATCTAGTCATTACTGACAAAATATACCTCCAAATTAGTTAATTCTTTAAACAATAACATATTCAAACAGGCAAGGAAGCAAGGAGGCAAGGAGGCAAGGAAGCATGGAAGCACACCCCAATCTTTCCCACTACTACGCCCTATATTCTCCCCATAATATCTATGTCCCTTTCTCTGGTTGAGTTATTAAGCCCACATTCTCAATACCCGATTGCTGTAAAGAACCCATCAGAGTCATAACTGCTCCATACTGAATTTTGGTATCACCCTTTATAAAAACTTCAAGCTCATCTTTGCTTTTTTGCAATGCTTGCAGCTTTGTTTGAATTTGTCTTAAGGTTAAACGTTCGTTTCTTTGCCCTTGATTATAATAATAAACACCGCTTTCAGTAATGCTTATCACAACTTGAGTTTGGCGATTAAGTTGTAATGGTTTTGAATTTACAGCGGGCAGCTCAACATTATATCCTTGTGAGAATAAAGGCGCAGTGACCATAAAGACAACCAACAGCACCAACATAATATCAATGTAAGGAACTACATTAATATCTGAAGAAAGTTTTCTTTTACGGCGAACTTTCCTCATACAGTGGAATGGAGACGGCGATGCAAAAAGCCAGAGAATTCTTCACTAAATAGGTCGTAACGGGAAAGTAGAAAATCTGCTCTGCTGCTAAAATGATTGTAAAAAAGGACTGCGGGAATAGCCGCTATCAGCCCCATAGCCGTTGCTATCAACGCCTCAGCAATGCCTGGCGCAACTGCATTAATCGTTAGGGTTTCTGTGGACTGCGACAACGCCAAGAAAGCATTCATTATGCCCCAAACTGTACCAAACAAACCTACATAAGGGCTTACAGAACCCACCGAAGCCAAAAAAGATAACCCCCTGCCAAGGGTCTCTTCTTCGCGGTTTACTGCGACTCTCATTCTTCTTTGGACTCCCTCCATTATTGCAGGCGCTGAAGCTTTTTTCTTGTTTAGGCGATGAAACTCTTCAAAGCCATCAATAAAGACATTGTTAATGCCTACTAGGTAGTCGCGGTCTTCACGAATGTTATAGTAGAACTCGTTGATATCAGTTCCAGTCCAAAACTTCCTTTCAAACTTATCAAGAGCGGACGTGCCAGAATTAATAACAAAGTAACGTTGGATAATAACAACCCAGGAAAAAAATGAAGCAAATAGCAGAACAATAAGGACACCCTGAACTACAGGGGATGCCTCAGCTACTAGCTGCCAGGACTGGCTTTCTTGTATAAGAGCAAAATTCATGATTCTATTTTATGCTATGTTTCCTATAATTATAAAGATAACGGCAGGGATTTTAATTTTTTAGTATCCCTTTTAGTATCCCTTTTAGTGTCCCTTCTAATGTCCATAGATACTTAGATTCCAACCTATGCCAGGAACATCTGCGCCTGAACTATCCGTAACTGACAATCGCCACACGCCAGTAGGATTTTCGCCCAGATGCATGGCGCTGCCAAATATAAAACCATTTATTAAACCAGGACAAAAATTTGCAACTACTGGGTTGACTGATCTGGAATTTATCTTAGTGTAACTTAAACAAGTATGCTCTCGTGATAAAACACTGGTAGCACCAGAAGGCGAAGTAACATTAATATTAAGCTCAGCAACATTAGGATAGAGATTGGATCCAATATCAATATAGACATGCTCAATAAAAGAAATGCCACTATCATCAGGAACTGTTATAGGTGGCGCCGCTTGATTATCTACTGCGTACCATCTGTCGTTTTCATTAGGGGGAAATTCATAGTTACTCTCCGCAGGAAGCAAAGGTCTTTCTCGCCATTCGGAAGCCAGCTGCATAGCTGCTCGAGCATAAACCACACCAAAGCCGTAATCAATGTGATGTGTGTATCTATGCAAGGGATTATTATAGGCAGCCGCTCCCATATTAGCAGTGCTAAAAGGGACGCCTGGTTTGCTGGCGCTTTCTGCCAAAATGAGTTTAATTTCACGCCAAGTTAACTCAGGATATGCTGAACGTATTAGGGCAATAATTCCGCTTACCATTGGAGTTGCAGCTGAAGTTCCACTAAAAAATCTATTATAAGAATTGGTTGCGCCTGGGGACCAATCTAAGAATGCCTCTAATAATTCCATACCCATGTCCTTGCAGATACCTGGCTGGGAAATTAAAAATCCTGGGCGAGCAAACTGAAAGGTGTTATAGAAAATATTAGTACGAAAGTTTCCACATAGCGTATTATTATGCGGATCATGGGTGTCAACAAGCGAAACATAGTCATTTTCTGTTAAATTATTATAGCCAGCAGTTCCGCTAAGGTCAAGAGTCGTCACTCCTAGCTGAAGCAAAGAACTTGGGGCAGCAAGCTTTTGAATAGTATCCGCTTCTTCTGCAATACTCCTCGCACCAACATTAGAGGGAGCGCAGACCCATAGATTGACGCCTGGCTCAGAATAAGTTGATAGAATCCCGTCAGTTCCAACGGCGCACACAACTATAACTCCGCGATGATTAGTAACTTCCCAGTTACTTGCCATATCATGGGATATAACATTTCCATTAACGTCTCTGATATCTCTGGAATTGCCAGCAGCAAAAACATAACTTATGCCCTTGCCATCAAACCCATGGCTAAGACCATGGTCTAATAGCTCATAAAAACCTGGTATTTTTGTTGCAAAGCGTTTTACTGTTGGACCCCAGCTATTGCTGGATATGGCAGTTGTGTTTACTCTATGTGAATAGGTCGCCATCACCATCTTGTTATTGTAAGAGTTAGTATTTATTAGATTGCTTCCCCATATTGTGACATTGGGGGCTACGCCTTTAATTCCTCTGCCATTATCCCCTGCGGCGGCAATTATGCCGGCAGATGCAGTACCGTGCCCATCAGCACTGCAATCACGCGGATACGGATTATTGCGATTAGGGTCATTCGCTGTGGTATGGACATTTATACTGCCGTTGAAGACGATATTGGCAGCTAAATCCTCATGGTCAAGTTGCAAGGCATCATCCACTACTGATACCTCAATTCCTGCCCCCTGTTTATTATTCATAGCCCATGCTTCCTTAATGCCCACCGCACCAAGATACCATTGATAATCAATCAAGGGGTCGGTCCCTGTGGAGTTATAGATGGTGTTATCTACCGTAATGTTGCAAAGGGTATAGTTAGAAGGAGTTACAATGACTATATTATTGTCACTTTTATTGGTTTGTGGCAGTGGCTGGACTGCTGTGTTATTATTGTCGGCACCAGCATCAGTATTATCGCTTTTATTGGTTTGTGGTGGTGGCGGCGGCGGTGGTGACGGTGGTTCTGGCAACTGGACTATTTTATTATCGTCACCGCCGCTGTTATTAGTTTGTGGTGGTGGTGAATTATTATCACCGCCACATGCCGCCAGCAAAATACTTGACGTAAATAAGCATATAAAGTATATAACTTTCATTTTAATTCCCCCTGGTTAATTAAATTCTAAGCTGTTCTAATAAGAATAAGGACAATAAATATCAATCATAATTTTAATAACCTCCATTCCATTAGTATCAGTGTCCGTATAAACGCAATTTCCAATTAACTGGATGGGCGTCTGAGGCACTAGCAACTGATAATCGCCAATCGCCTGCGGGACTTTCGCCCAGATGGACTGCTGAACCAAAAGTAAAACCATTCTCCAGGTCATTGCAGTTCTCACTTACTTTTCCCGTATCATCCCCTGGCTCAATATCTATACACACATGAGAAACTGCGAAAACACTTACAGCACCGGACGGGGAAGTCAGAGTAATCGTTAAAGTACCAAAATCAAGCTCGCTCTTGCCAATATCAACCTGCACATACTCAATAAAAGAAATGCCGCTATTAGGAGGAATAATAATAGGAGTAGCGGAGGAGAAGAACGAAGGATCAGGAACAGGGTATACTGTCTGCGGACCACTAAGTATCGTTCTATTATCTTCCCAAATAGCGGCGAGGTTCATAGCCGCAGAAGCATTAACTATGCCGAAACCATAATCAGGGCTGTGGCTATAGTTATGGTTATCATTGCCATAAGCAGGAGCGCCTTTTAATGCATAGCTATCCTTTAATCCAAGGGGCAATGCAGTGGCGTTGATCGGCTGCCAAGCACTCTCAGCTAAAATAAGCTTAATATCGCGCCAGGTTAGGTTGGGGTAGGCAGAACGTATCAAGCCAATGACTCCGCTTATCATGGGGGTGGCTGCTGAAGTGCCGGTAAAGTATCTGGTATATGAAGTAGTAGCTGTATTTGCCCAAACCAGTTCCTCTTCAGGATAATCACATGTTCCCTCGTATGTCAACATATCAGAGTCAAAATCAAATGCGCCACGATTCAATGATACATCTTTTGTACATTTTTCAGTACCTACCCCATTAAATGTTAATACAGTATCATCTCCCGCGTTATAACCATCAGTCCCGCTAAGGTCGGTAGTAGCTAAACCTCTCTGTTTTAAATATTTAGGGTTGATATTATTTGCATAAGGCATTACAAAATCTCCTAACGAATCAACTGACTTTGCATTAGTTGCAGAGTAGCCGCAAATCCAAATATTAGGACCTGGTTCAGAATAAGGAGCAAATTTATCATCAAAACCAACTGCGCAAACAGGAATGATGCCTGGTTGGTTAAGTATTTCCGAGTAGCTTGCTCTATCACTAAGCGGATACCTCTCGGGATACGGACTCACCCTCTCATTGCCAGCAGCAAAAACATAGCTTATACCCTTGCCACCAAATCCTGTACTCAGTCCAGTATTAATTAACATATTAAATGATGATCCAGTTCTTGATAAGTGGGTTGGTTGAGAAGGTCCCCAGCTATTACTGGATACTGCAGTTAGTGGTAATCGGTGCTCAAATACAGCACTAATCATTGAACCCGACACTTGTGATGATGCAACCAGATTTGCTCCCCAAATTTTAATATTGTTGCCATGGGAGGCAACTCCCTTAACTCCTCTACCATTATCTCCCTGTGCCGCAATTATACCCGCCACCGCGGTGCCATGCCCATCTTCAGCGCAATCAATCGGATAGGGATAATTGCGATTAGGGCTGCTCTCACCAACCAGAAGATTAATACTGGCACCAGAGATAATATTGCCTTCTAAATCCTCATGGTCCACCTGCAAGCCATCATCTACCACTACAATTTGAAGAACTTTCTTCTCTGATTCTGGTAAAGCATCATACGCTGCCTCGTACGTTACCCATGCCTCTTTTACATAACCTTTATCCAAATACCATTGATATGCCAATAATGGGTCGGGGGTGTTTGATGCGGAAGTAACGGCAGGATTCAAAGTAATTGAACAAGGGGTATATTGGTCACCTCCTTGATTTCTAACCACTCCTAAATCGTCACAAGCAAGTAAAAAATTACATATAACGCTCAATAATAATAAGTTTAATATTTTCATTTTAATAATCCTAAAAAAGTTCTTCCTGTTGTTTAATAAAGTTGGCAGGCATAGTTAATGCCATTTTGCGATAAGCCAATTCTGTTGCCATTCTACCACGCGGAGTGCGTTTAATAAATCCTTGCTGAATTAAGTAAGGTTCTATAACATCCTCTAAAGTATCTTTTTCTTCTTGTAAAGATGCCGCTATATTAGATATGCCCACTGGTCCGCCAGAGAACTTTTCCATTAATGTGGATAATAGCTTTCTATCCATTTCATCTAATCCATTTTCATCAACGCCCAGCAGCTGCAACGCGGCTTGGGCTATGGCGTGGTTAATTTTATATTCTCCACTGTTTGTATTATTTCCTTTGCTCTCATTCTGCGTCTTGGCTTTAGTTTTAGATTGGTTTTTAGATTGCTCCCCAACCTGAGCCCCAACCTGAGCTCCAACTTGAGCCCCAACCTGAGCATAGTCCCTAACTCTTCTTAACAAGCGGTTAGCTATGCGCGGCGTTCCTCTAGAACGTTTGGCTATTTCATAAGCCCCTGCCTCATCTATATCAATATCAAGTAGCTCCGCTGAACGGGTTACAATTTTTGCCAAATCATCAGAGTCATAGAAATCCATGCGCAGGGATATGCCAAACCTGTCTCTCAAAGGGGAAGTTAACAACCCGCTACGAGTAGTTGCCCCCACCAAAGTAAAAGGCGCAACATCCAAACGTAAAGGACGCGATGCGGCTCCATCACCCAACATAATATCTATCTTATAGTCCTCCATAGCAGGATACAAAATCTCCTCTACTGGCGGCGCCAAGCGATGAATTTCATCTATGAACAAAACATCTCGTCTTTCCAGATTAGACAACAAAGCGGCAATATCTCTGCCTTTATCAAGCACTGGTCCTGAAGTTGTGGCTATAGTTGAATTAACTTCATGGGCTATTATGCGCGCCAGAGTTGTCTTGCCAAGCCCAGGCGGACCCCAAAGCAGAACATGGTCTATGGGTTCAACCCGTTGCAGAGCCGCCTGAATGCATATTCTAAGTTGATTGACAACCTGCTCTTGACCAATATAATCAGATAGTTGGCGTGGCCTTAGCGCATTATCCAGAACCCTATCTTCTGCAGTAGGTATGGAGCTAATGAGCTCGTCTTCCTTAATGGGCATCCGCTGGAATAAATGTTACTTTAATAGAGATAGCGCGACTGTGCCTATATCAGCAGCACTGGGAATAGTTGTTACTCCTGCTGCTCGCAAAGCATCAAACTTTGCCGCCGCGGTTCCTTTGCTGCCAGCTATAATTGCGCCGGCATGCCCCATCCTTTTACCCGCTGGCGCGGTTATTCCGGCTATGTAAGCTGCCACTGGAGTTTTCATATTCTCTTTGATAAAAGATGCCGCTTCTTCTTCTGCAGTTCCACCTATTTCGCCCACCATCACCACCGCATCTGTGTCATCGTCTTCTTCAAACAAAGTTAAAATATCAATAAAACTACTGCCTGCTATTGGGTCTCCCCCTATTCCCACACAAGTGCTTTGCCCTTCTTTGAGGTCGGATAGTTGTTTAACTGCTTCGTAAGTCAAGGTGCCTGAACGTGATACCACCCCCACCCGTCCTGCTTGGTGTATGTATCCTGGCATGATTCCTATCTTGCACTCACCAGGGGTTATAAGACCAGGACAGTTTGGACCTATCAAACGGACTCCGCGACTCTGACAATAAATTTTAGCGTTTAGCATATCCAAAACAGGTACTCCTTCGGTTATGCATACAATCAGGGCAACTCCGCTATCTGCCGCCTCGGTTATGGAGTCCAAGCAGAACGCTGCTGGAACATATATAACTGAAGCGTCTGCATCGGTTTTTTCAACCGCATCTTTCATAGTATCAAAAACAGGCAGTCCAAGATGCATCTGTCCGCCTTTACCAGGAGTAACCCCGCCTACTATCTTAGTGCCATATTCCAATGCCTGACGTGAATGGAAAGTTCCTTGGGTTCCAGTGAAACCCTGAGTTAAAACTCTGGTATCTTTATTAATAATAATACTCATTGATATTAATTGTTTATGTTAATTGATTAGTAGGTGGAATAGCCAGTGCTCCAAATATCTGGATAAGCACTTTTAACTCCCTGCATATTAGCAAAGCGGTTTGCTGCGTTAAGTGATGGAAGTCCAGGAATATCAGATACTTGAAAACCTCTATCACTCCAAGAAATTTTGGATATTCTATCTTTAGAAATATTTTCGCTGTCAAAAAAATTAGCAATGCTATCTTGATTCATATCTTCATCAAATATGACGATGTAACCGCCAGGTAATGCCTGAAAGCCGCCTCCTCTCTTTTTGAAAACTGGAGATATACCTGGCGCCGCCTGCTCTAAAAAAAATTCTGTGTTTTCTAAACTCTTATCCTTAAGCTCATACACAACCATAGTAGGGCTTTTGAGTTTAGATGAACGAATCTGCCCAGCATCAATCCTATGCATCTTCCATTTATCTCCTGGAACATCTGCCACCAAACCTGGATATAACCTTAGTGTAATTCTTCTATCACCATCCATCCAATAGTACTCTGCTGAATTAGCTGTAGATATAAAGAACAGTAAAGGTAAAGAGAGGAGGATAGGGAGAATAGGAAGAATAGAAAGAGTAATAAAAGAACGTAATAAATATAACATTGCTTAATTATAACATAACTTGGACAAATATTTGCCTACTCAGCGGCTTTAACTACTGCGCTGGCAGCATTTTGTAGCCCCTCAACCGCAATTATATCCATGCCGCTTTTGCTAAGAATCTCCATGCCTTTCTCAGCATTGTTGCCTTCCAAACGCACCACCACTGGCACAGATACTCCCTCATCAGACAATGCTTCCACTATGCCAGATGCTATCAAATCACATCTGACTATGCCACCAAAGATATTGATAAGAACTGCCTTGACTTTTTCATCCGCCAGAATAATCTTAAACGCTTTGCTAACTCTTTCCTTAGTTGCTCCCCCGCCCACATCCAAAAAGTTTGCTGGCTTACCGCCATTGGTTTTAATAATATCCATTGTAGCCATTGCCAAACCAGCGCCATTAACCATACAACCTATGTTGCCATCCAAAGCAACATAGCTTAACTCATGCTCTGCCGCTTCATTTTCACGCGGGTCTTCTTGCGATTCATCACGCATGGCAAGCAAATCTTGCTGACGCGCCAAGGCGCTGCCGTCTATATTGACTTTGGCATCAAGGCATAAAAGGTCACCATCCTCAGTTATAACCAGAGGATTAACCTCAAGTAATGAGATATCCTTATCGGTAAATAATCTGCCGAGCTTCATAAATATACTAACAAATTGCTTGACTTGTTGTGGGTTTAAGCCCAGCTTAAAAGCTAAATAACGTCCTTGGAATGGCAAAGGACCAGTTAGTGGGTCAATAGTTACGCGGTAAATTTGTTCGGGGGTTTTGTCCGCCACCTCTTCTATATCCATGCCACCAGCTGCAGATGCCATAAAAACTACCTTCCCTTGTGAACGGTCAATTAATCCACTTAAGTATAATTCTTGCTTGATTGCGGTGCAAGATTCAACTAATATTTGATTCACTGGCTGCCCATCTTCGTCCGTCTGATTAGTAACCAGGCGTATTCCTAACATTTCTTTGGCAAAATCTTTAACTTCATCAATGCTATCAACAAGTTTTACCCCGCCTGCCTTGCCCCTGCCACCAGCATGAACCTGGGCTTTAACCACCCATTTATTGCCGCCAATTTTGCTGGCTGCCTCGCCTGCCTCTGCTACTGTTGCTGCAGCTATTCCTGTGGATACGGCTATGCCGTAAGAAGCAAAAAGTTGTTTTGCTTGATATTCGTGTAGATTCATCGTTTTTTGTTTACAGTGTGAATTGCCTTATTATCCACAGCTAAAGCCGCTTCATGAATGGATTCAGAGATTGTGGGGTGGGCAAATATAGTTAATTGTAAATCCTCAGTGCTTGCCATGAACTCCATTGCTATGACTGCTTGAGATATTAGCTCGCCGCTTTGATGAGCGACTATGTGAACACCAAGAATTCTGTCAGTTTTTTTATCAGAAATAATTTTGACCACGCCATCCGTATCATTGTTTGCCATAGCTCTGCCATTGGCGGCAAACGGGAAAGCCCCTACCTTATAATCAATGCCTTTTTCTTTTACTTGTTGTTCTGTCATTCCAGCCCAAGCAATTTCTGGTGAAGTATAAATAACGTTGGGGATTATCTCATAGTTTACTTCCACCTTCTTGCCAGCTATGAGTTCAACAACCATAATCCCCTCTTCAGATGATTTATGAGCCAACATAGGACCGCGCACTAAATCACCTACGGCATACACCCCAGCAACCTTGCTGCGACAATGCTCATCAACCTCAACAAATCCTTTGTTGTCAACACCAACTCCACAATCATCAGCCAATAATCCTTGCGAGTAGGGTTTACGTCCCACAGCAACCACTGCCTTATCAACTTCTATGCTTTGGGTTCCCTTTGCATCCTCATATTTAACTACAACCTTATTATTGCCTTTGGGCTTGGCTTCGGTTACCTTTGCTCCCAGCTTGATATCCAACCCTTGTTTCTTAAAGTGACGCAAGGCATCTTTGCTTATTTGCTCATCCGCCATCGGTAAAAAATCTGTCAATGCTTCAAGCACAACCACATCCGAACCCAAACGGTTCCACACACTGCCAAGCTCAAGACCTATTACTCCAGCGCCAATAACGCAAAGCTTTTTAGGTGGTTTATCAAAACCAAGAGCCCCAGTTGAATCCACTACCAAGTCATCCTTGAATGGCGCTACTGGTATCTCCACTGGTACAGAACCTGCGGCGAGTATGACATTATCTGCTTGATAGATAACCTTCTTATCGTCTATTGAAGTAACTTCTACCTGTTTATCCTTTAGTAGTTTGCCAGTGCCTTGAACACTCTCTACTCCATTGGCTTTAAATAACATCGCAATTCCTGAGGTGAGTTTATTCACTATGCCTTCCTTGCGTTTTTGCATAATTCCGACATCCACTTTGGCATCCTTTATGATTATGCCCTCTGTGGCAAACTGCTCTTGCGCCATAGCAAACTTATGGGATGTTTCTAATAATGCTTTGGAAGGAATACACCCTACATTAAGACAGGTTCCTCCCAATGTTACTTTTTGTGGAGCTTTTTTATCTTTACTTTGCCACTTTTCTACACACAGGGTCTTATAACCCAATTGAGCGGCTTTGATAGCGGCTACATAGCCGCCAGGACCCGAGCCGATTACAATAACATCGTATTTATCCATTTGATTAACTTAGATTAATAATAATTACCTTTATAGTATAGCAACTATTACGCATTATTCGCTAAGAATACGCAATTTTATAACCTTGCCCACAACTTGCGGTATTTTTTCAATCTGCTGAATTGCTTGATTAATGGTTTGTTCTATAGTTAGATGGGTAATGATAATCACAGGAACTAAATCTGGTTGGGAAGGATGATGCTCTTTTTGATGCAGCCCTTCTATGCTAATGTTTGAGCTGCTTAGAATTTCGGTAATCTTGGCGAGAACCCCTGCCTCATCTTCCACATTAACTCGCAAATAAAACTCACTACTTATCTCCGCAATGGAGGCGAAGTCAATGTTCCGCTTAAGCATTTGATTGTCCTTGTTATTGCCCTCGCCTTTGTTGGAAGCCACTTCTCCTGAACGAGAACCGCGGATGCAATCAGACAAGTCGGCAAGGACTGCAGAAGCGGTTGCTTCGCCGCCAGCGCCAGCGCCACTATAAAAAGTCCGTCCTAAAGGAATGCTATCAATCATAACTCCATTGGTAACTCCATTTACAACGGCTATCTCTTCTCGTTTGCTTACCAATGTTGGATGAACCCTTATGCTTATTTTTTCAGCGCCATTATCACTGCTGGATAACTGCGCAATTGCTAAATGCTTAATAACATAGCCAAGCTCTTTAGCATGATTAACATCATCTGGCATAATATCGGTAATTCCTTCCTTATAAACCCTGTCATAAGAAAAAGGTATATCAAAAGCCAGAGCAGCTAAAATAGCAATTTTGTGGGCGCTGTCTGTCCCGTCTATGTCATAAGTTGGATCTGCCTCCGCATAACCAAGTCCTTGCGCCTCTTGTAATGCATCAGGAAATGACTTGCCTTCTTGCGCCATAGCGGTAAGAATATAATTTCCTGTGCCATTGATAATGCCAGCAATACGAGTAACACGATTGGCAACCAATCCCTCGCGTAAAACCTTAATAATGGGTATGCCGCCTGCTACTGCAGCTTCATAAAAATAATTCACTCCATGCTCACGCGCTGCTGCCATCAATAGCTCGCCTTTTTCTGCTATTAATGCCTTGTTGGCGCTAATTACATCTTTTTGGGCGGCAAAGGCGCGCATGGTTAATTCAAAGGCATCATCAACGCCGCCTATGAGTTCCACCAATATTTTGCTTCTTGTATCATCCGCCACCTTGAATATATCCGCCTCTCTTTCTATGTCGCTAATATCACAATTGGGGTTGGGACGGCGCGCGCCTATTTGAACTAACGCAGGGAGTGCTTCTAAGCGGGAGGAAAGTATATCTTTATGCTCTTGTAAGAGCTTAACAACAGAGCTACCAACTGTGCCGAGCCCGCATAAAGCTATGGGTATCTCTTTCACCAAGATATCTCTATGTTATTTCTGCAATTATCCTTAATGAACTTTGAATTACCTAGGGCAATTATCCTTGCAGTAATTTCAAAAGTTCTGCGGGAGCAATGTAACCTGGAACCTTCTTACCATTTTCAGTAAAGATGGTAGGAGTGCCGCGCACACCGACCTTGATACCTGTGTTAAATTGCTCTAAAACTGGGTTAGGGCATACTTTATTAGCTAAAGGCAGCCCTGCTTTGGCAGCAGTCATTGATGCCTGGCGGTCTTCGCCACACCAAACATTTATTGCTTTTTTGAAAGATTCTGTATCTGGACCACTACGCGGGAAAAATGCATAACGGACTTCTATTCCCAAGCGATTTACTTCGTCTATCTCGCGATGAAGTTTACGACAATAGCCACAATCAACATCAGTAAAAACTAAAATCCATCCTGCGGGCTTGGTTTTCTCTTTAGCGGGGAAAATTATCAATTCCTCTTTAGGAATTGCTGCGGCAAGAGCAAATTGCCCTTGTTCTTGCCTTGCCTTGCTTAGGTTTTTTAACTTGCCAGCAGTTCCAAAAGAATAGTGCTCGCCTACCACAAAATCATTGCCGTCTCGCGACACAAAAATTGAAGTATAGTCGCTGGTGAGTACCTGAAATAATCCCAAATTAGGAAGTAGCTTAACTTCGATTATGGATATATCCGGTATCTTCTCTTGCATCAATGCCTTAATTTGCGCTGCTGTCCGATATTTTTTGGTGACTAAATTATTTGTGTTGCTTGTTTTTTCTGTGTTTCCTGCGTTTCCTGTGTTTCCTGCAACCTTGGCAGTGGGCGCCTCTGCAGCAGAAACACTCATTGCAAAAGCGCTTATCATTAATCCACCCAGAAGAATAAACGTTAACCGCAAGAGCACTCTATACCCCAGCTTTGCCAGATTTACTGGGCTTGTTGGATTTTTCCAGACGTTCTTGAATACGAGCTGCCTTGCCAGTTAAACTACGCATATAGTATAGTTTGGCTTTACGGACCTTGCCGCGCCTTTTAACTACGACTTTGCTGATAATTTTACTATGTGTTTGAAAGGTTCTTTCTACTCCCACACCATGGGATAGTTTACGAACAGTAAAAGAAGAATTAAGTCCACGATTACGTATGGCTATTACCAGCCCTTCAAAGGACTGAATTCTTTCACGCTCACCTTCGCGAACCCTAACTTGGACTACCACAGTATCTCCTGACTGAAAGTCGGGCAGCTCTTTATTTAGCTGCTGCTGTTCCACTTTTTGTATTAAAGGATGATTAAGCATATTAATTTCGGTTGTTGTCTATATCTATTCCACATTTTATTCCCACATAGAGAAGCAATTTATTGATATATTATATCATAAAAATGCTATTCGACAGGATGTGATTTCTCAATTACCTTATTTTAGGAATCTTGATTAAATTTCATATATTCCATTAACAATTTTTTATCATTAATGGATAATTCTTGCTTTGCCAGAAGGTCGGGTCTTTTTACCCAAGTGCGTCCTAATGATTGGCATCTCTTCCAACGAGCTATTTCTTTATGATTGCCACTTAACAGGACTTTAGGGACACTCAATTTATCCGTATCAGTCATGGCTGGGTCTGTCTCTTCAGGGGTTGCCGTGTTAATAGGCGCGGGGCTTTTTGCTTTCGTTGTCCCTGTAACTTCCGCTGGTCTGGTATATTGCGGCTCTTCCAATAGGTCATCGCTAAAAGAATCAAATAGCGAACTATTAACATTGCCTAAAGTTGCTTCCCATAATCTTGCAATTGCATTCATAAATACCATTATAGCCAATTCTCCGCCACTTAAGACATAATCACCTATAGATATTTCATCATCTACGTAAGAAGATATAACCCGCTGGTCTATGCCTTCATAACAACCAGATATTAAAATCATTGCATCCTCAGTTGCATATTTCTGCGCTATCTTATGACGAAATAACATTCCTTGTGGCGAGAAAAACACTACCTTAGGTTTCTTATAGCCATATTCATCTGCTTTGGCAATTGCCTCGGTGATTGCTCCTTTCAAGGGCTTGTACTGCATCAACATTCCCTCGCCGCCGCCATAAGGTGTTTCGTCTACATGCTTATGCTTATCTTTGGCATAATCACGTGGGTTAAATATTTTTAGGTTGACCTTATCACTTTGTAGCGCCCGCCCTACCACTCCATAAGAAGTAAGCGCGGCAAAGGAGTCGGGGAAAATACTTACTATGCCAACAAACTTAGACCTCATAATACTGTGGACTAAAAGTCCGGATCCCAGGAAACCTTAATCGTAGGAATGGCGGGAACAGAGGAACTTGCATCTGGCGAGATCAGGATATCTGTGACAAAATCTGGCTGAACAAAAGGAACATAATGCCATTTGCCAGTAGAACTCTTTATTACCATATTATCCTTGTCTCCAACTCTTTGCATGCTGTTGATGGTGCCAAGTAAAATTTCTCTGCCCATATACAAGCTGATAACTCGCGCGCCCACTAAATCATGCCAGTAATAATTGCCCTTTTGCGGTGGTGGAAGTTGTGAACGTTCCACTGCTACCAAGCAATTACACCACTTAATTGTCTCTTCTGGAGTTGATACCCCTTTGATATGAGTGATAAATCTTTTACCCATAGCAGAAATAGCGGTTAGTTCTATTGAAGGAGCGCGTCTGTAGGCATCCATTGCGGTAGAAGTTGATATGGAGTTGGACTCTTGTGCGGGCAGCGCTTTAAGATTGGAATAATTCATTATGCTGGCGGAATCTTCACAATAGCAATCAAAATATTGCCAGCCCTTGAGACCGTGACTCTTGCCAAACTTGCCGAGCACCACAGGAGCAGAGTTTATGGCTGCTTGTGATTCCTCGCTTGTTATGTTATCGGCTTCTCCTTGTTGAAATTGGGCTTGAGATTCAGATTGAGCTGTAGATTCAGGTTGAGCTGTAGATTGAGAGCTATTAGTAGTATTCCCTGCTACTAAGTAATCATTCAGAAGGTTTTGTTTCATCCTTATCAGATGGTGCTGCTTCTACTTTCTCGGTCTTATCCTGTTGTGCTTCTTCCTTTTGTTTTGCTTCCGCTGGAGCAGATTCTGTTGTGTCCGCCTTCTGTTCTTCCTTGGATTCTTCCTTGGATTCTGTTACGTCCTCCTTCTTAGCTGCTACATCAACGGCTTCGGCATCTTTGGCACTTTCTGGTGCTTGTGCCTCTTCCTTTAATTCTTCTTTGGACTCTGTTGTGCTTTCTTCCGCAGCGGGGGTAGATTCTTCTTTATCAGGTGCTGGAGCGGCGTCTTTCTCCTCTGTAGCCGGGGCATCAGCTGTGGCAGCAGCAGGAGAGGCATCTTTCTCCTCTGTAGCCGGGGCATCAGCTGTGGCAGCAGCAGGAGCGGCGTCTTTCTCCTCTGTAGCCGGGGCAGCAGCTGTGGCAGCAGCAGGAGTGGCAGCAGCAGGAGTGGCAGCCGTATCGGCGGCTTCTTTAGCTTCAGCTTTTGGCTTAGATTTTACTCGCCTTATCTGCTTGGCTGCTCCTTTGACTATAATCAATTCATCAACTTTTTTGCTAACGACATCTGTTTCAGCTGCTTCGCTAACTACTTCTTCAGAAGTTTCCCCAGCAGCTTCATTAGTAACCTTGTTGTTTGCAGCTGCTTTGCTACTATCTACGTGTTTCTTCAGTAGATTTTGAACTGTTTCAGATGGTTTTGCCCCCTTGGAAAGCCAATGACCAAGCCGAGTAACATCAACTTTTAAAAGTGTTTCTTCGCCCTTAGCTAAAGGGTCAAAAAAGCCAAGATTTTCAATAAAACGACCATCACGCGGACTGCGCCGATCCGCTAAATTAATGTGGTAGAAGGGCCTTTTCTTGGCTCCTTTGCGCGATAAACGTATAACTAACATAAATTAAATATAAATAAGATAAGGCATTTTAGCCCATTATTACAGCATTATAAGTGCAATTATAATTTATTTTAACAATTACGCAAGTTAATCGTAAATTTAGGGATTTATATACTACTTTCCGCAAAATAGCAATATTATTAAAGTGTATGCTGAAGTAAGGGTAAGATTAAATTTCTAATTAAAAATACAATGCCAGCAGAACACAGCACATTATAATTGTAAAAAAGCTATGATTATACCGGCAGCCACTAGAATAGTTCCAACAGTCCAATAGGTGTGCATTTGCATTTTGGAGTAAAATTTTTCATTCTGGGCTAGCATTGCATCGTTAAACTTTTCACTCTGAGCCCGTATTGCATCGTTAAACTTTTCATTCTGAACTCGCATGTCATCGTTAAATTTTTCATTCTGAGCTCGCATTTCATCGCTAAAATTTTTGTATAGCTCATTGTTGTTTTTCATAACCTCTTGAGCTATTTTGTCGGCTAAATAATCATCTTCAATCTTAATCTCTATAGAGGTAAATCTTTTTTCTAAATATTCAACCACATTACGAGCAAGAGCTAGGTCATTATCTCCGCTTGCGAATGCCTTATAAACTGGATGATCGTTACTTGTTCTCTCTGTTTGTTTCATAATTTACTTACTGTATCTGTATAAGTAGTATATGGGTATTATATGATAAAAATCAAGCAGAATAATAAACGAGTATCGCAAGAATTTAGAGTGACACACAGGCAGCAAGACGCCTTCTGTCGGTTTTGTTAAGTAGTATATGTTCGCCTGGGCTAAGGGTTTCCGGCAAGGTTATATTAGCGAATCTGATACGCGCCAATCTGCTTACTTGGAAGTCAAACTTTTCCCATAATCTTCGCACCATACGATTGCGTCCTTCTTGTACCACCAAATGAAAATATTGGTTTTTTGACTTGCCGAGGCGATGTTTGGGAATAATGTCATTAAATTTACTTATCTTGCCGTCCAGCGGCACCCCCTGCTTAAGTCGCTCTAATGTATCCTCTGTTACATTGCCGCGAACTCGGGCAATATATTCTCTATCCAGCTTGTACTTGGGATGCATCAAACGATATGCCAACTCTCCATCTGTGGTAAAGAGTAACAGCCCTGATGTGTTAATGTCTAATCTACCAACCATTATCCACTTTCCCGCTTCAGGACGAGGCAGATTCTCAAACACCGTAGGTTTATTCTTTTCTTTGGCTTGACTGCATAACTCCCCTACTTGCTTATGATAAAGCAAAACTCTTGTATAGATTTCCCCTTGTTCCAGCGCTCTACCATCTAAGGTTATGCGCGCGGAGTCGTCAACCTCGGCGCTGATTGAAGAGCATATTGTTCCATTAACAGCTATTCTATTCTCTCTAATGAGTTGAGCGGCTTGGCGACGTGAAATGACTGAACGTTGCGCCAGAACTTGGACTAAAGATAACTCGTTCATCTACTTGCCGTTATCTGATGCAAGGGGCGAATCGGATGAACCGCCCTCGCCCTCTGCATTCCCCGTGTCAGTCGCGTCTTCTGTAGCAGATGATTGTAGGGGGGCTAAATCCTTTAACCCCGCAAGCTTAAAGTTGTCTAAAAATATCTTAGTAGTTCCCCATATTGCTGGACGCCCAGGGACTTCTTTATGTCCGATAATCTTAATCCAATCGTGCTCTTGCAAAGTGCGCATTATTCCAGTGCTCAGGGTAACTCCCCGCAAATCTTCAATTTCAGATTTAGTTACTGGTTGCTTATAAGCAATGATTGCCAGGGTCTCCATTAAGGCGCGGCTATAACGCGCTGGCTTTTCTTGCTGAAATGATTGAACTGCCTCAGCATACTCCTGCCCTATGTGAAAGGAGTAGCCACTTGCCCCTTTAACCAGCTGCATAACAGAACTCTCATATTTTTTCTGTAGCTGTTGTAGTAATTCTTTCATTTCTTTGTCAGTTATACCATCGGCAGCAAACACATCTTGTAGTTGCCGAACGGAAATTGGTTCTCCGCCAGCAAGGAGCACTGCTTCTATATTATTACGCCTTTGTCCTTTAGTAACTATAGGTTTAGACGCGGATTTAGTCGTAAGTCCAACCTTACTTTTGGCTGGACGGCTATTTTCCTTCTGTCCTTTTTTATCCTTTACTTTCGTATTCATCGGTTTCATCAGTATCGTAAGTTTTTCCTTCGGGCGAATAAACAAATATTTTGCTATATGGCGCCGACTGCGCAACTTCCGCAAGCTTTTCTTTTAACAGTTGAGTTAATGCTACCAAAGATACCGCCACTCCCTCAGCGCCTTCTTTTTCAGTAAATAATTGCTCAAAAGGCACAAAGCCGCCAGAAATCCCCAATTGGCGCGCCAAACCAATTTTATCTAAAATTTTAGTCATTCTTTCCCTTGTTGATAATTCTTCCAGCTTAATCTCATAACGTTTACGCATTTTATTTTGGAATAAAATTTGCCTCATATATTGCGCCAGATCTTCTTTTTCCGGCAGTATTTTAGGCACTGTTAAAGGCGGCGTCTCATAGCGGATAAAAGGTATAAAGAAGTCCCTATCCAAACGGGGTAACTCTTCCAAATATGCGGCGGCGTTTCTAATTTTTTCATATTCTTTTAGTTTTTCCACCAATATATGTCTCATTTCTTCGTTTTCTTCTTGTTCTTCCTCGCTGCGCGGTAACAAAGAACGCGACTTTAATTCTGTAAGCACGGATGCCATAACCAAGTATTCTGCAGCTGGGTTAATCTTGAATTCTTTCATAATTCTTATGTATTCAAGATACTGTTCGGCTATTTTGGCAATATCAATATCTATTATATCAATGTTTTGACGGCGCACCAAATAAAGCAAAATATCAAGGGGACCAGAAAATTCTTCTAAAAAGACCTTAAGCGCATCGGCTTGAATAAACAAGCCAACTGGCGGTTCAATTACTGGTTTGCCAGTGATATAAGCGATTGGTTCTTGCCTTTCTTCCATAGGATATACTATAATGGATTGTGTGAATATTATCAGGTATTTCCTATTAATAATTGGATTAACTGCTGGCATAACGGTTGGCAGCCATAGCGCGCACGGCACAACATTAGGGGCTTCCTTAGGCAACTCCTTAAGTACTTCCTTAGATGGCCCGCTAACAGCAGATGAGGCATATAAGCTATCCGTGCGTCAAGAATCCTCAACAACCTACTCTATAAGCTGGGATATAGCTGATGGCTATTACTTATATAAAGATAAGCTTGCTGTTAGCCCGCAGCCCGTAAGAATTCAGCCAAGTTCTAATTTTGTAAGAAACGAAGACCAATTCTTTGGCGAGCAGGATATTTATTATAGCTACGCTCAGATGCTGATAAGTATTGGTGAAGACGAAAGTACAGGGAGCATAAAAGATACAGCCACTGCCAACAGCAAAACATTAAAAATATCTTATCAAGGATGCTGGGAAAAAGGATTATGCTACCCAGTGCAAACAAAACTGGTTAGCATTGATAACGAAGATGCCGCCTACTTAATAGTCCGCGAGGCAACGGATGAGGTGGCAGTGCAGGCGGGGCGGCAAAGCAAAACAAACCCTAGTTCAATATCAAGTCAAGCGCCACCCTCCACAATAATATTTGCTGGTTATGATTATTACTTGGCTATGCTAAAAGACGCCGCTCCTCCTTTAATTCTGCTGTTATTCTTCTTGGCTGGGCTGGGGCTTACGTTCACTCCCTGTGTTCTGCCTATGCTGCCAATAATAACTGGCATCATAACCCAACGACGCAGTATGCCAGAACAAGGCGCTGGAAATAGTGTTAGCAACGGAGCGAGTGCTACATCATTTAAAATGCAGATTTCACTTGCCCTTACTTATGTAGCAGTAATGTCAATAACTTTCAGTGGGTTAGGTATGCTCAGTGGTCTGCTGGGATATGGAATGAGAGAAGCGCTTGGCTCAACCCCCTTTCTGTTGATAATGTCAGGATTAATTATTATGTTTGCTTTATCAATGTTAAACCTATATACTTTGCATATTCCCGCATTTATCAGCGCCCCAGCCAACAGGTACTTATCATCCAGCAGTGGTGTTTTTGGCAAGGCGGCATTATGGGGTTTCTTGTCCCCTTTGGTTGTAGGAACCTGTTTATCTGCCCCTTTAGCAGCAATTATGATTTATATAGCTGAAAGAGGAAGTCCTTGGTTTGGGGCTGCTGCTTTGCTTGCTCTTAGCTGGGGCATGGGGATTCCACTATTATTATTTGCTATGGGCTTAGGGCAGTTGCTGCCACGCGCTGGCGCTTGGTTAGAAAAAACCCGAGCAATATTCGCATTTATTTTATTAGGGCTGGCAGTGTTTATTATTTCACCGCTTTTACCTTTGGTAGTAGAGTTATCATTGTATTTTATTTTACTGGCAATCATCGTGTATTTTGTTGTGCAGATGCTTACTGCAAATCGGGCATTTAGCCAGATATTTAGCAGGGGGTTAGCAATATCTGCCGCTATATTATGTTTCGCTACTCTTAGCTTTTACACACTAACCAACTATAATGTCATTCCTAATTATGGCAAGGCGGCGCAAGGTGGGGGAATTAAAGGTGGGGGAATTAAAGGGGAATTTCAGGTAGCGCAGAGTCATCCAGCTTTGCTAGACCTAATTCAACAGGGTAAAACAGATGCCAAGCCACAGTTAATATACTACTATGCAGATTGGTGTGTCTCATGTCGCGAGATTGAATGGCTGGTGTTCAATGATGTAGACATAAAAAGTCAGCTTAGTTCTTTCAACCTTATTAAAGCTGATATAACCAGCACGGCACAATCATCACGTCAGATGATGGAGTATTTCAACATCTTTGGTCCGCCCACTATCATTTTCTTAGATGAAGAGGCAACCCAATTAAAAGGACTTACCCTTATTGGTAACTTTAATAAGAGGATGATGACGCAAAGATTAAGTCAGGTAATCAATTAATATAAGTTGAAAAACAATCAGCAAACCAAATATCTAAACAAACTCTGGCAAGTCGTTGACTGACAATTCATCCTCCATCCTTGCGTATAGGGTCGCCTCTCAAGTAGCACAACAGAATAACAAGAAAATACTTGTTATAACTGCTGGGGCGGCGCAAAGTTACGAAGTCCAACGGCAGCTTGACTTCTTTCTTAAACCCGGGGAAAAATCAGAAGGAAATTCTGGAGAAAGCTCAGGGGGAAATCCAGAGGAAAGTCCAGCAGAAAGCTTAGAGAAAACCTCAGAGAATAATTCTCAACAACCTGATGAATCAGCAGCCCTGCTTATACCAGATAATGAAAATCTGCCTTATGATTCATTCTCTCCAGGCAAGATGCTTGCTTCCAAAAGAATTAAAAGCATATATCGTATGCTTAGTGGCGAATACCAAATTCTGTTAATTGGCATCAACACCTTAATAAGATTACTGGCACCCCGTTCTTATTTTTTAGGGCGTGGCTTAGCAATAAAAACTGGACAAACCCTGGATTACCAAGCATTCAGCGAGCAGCTGATTAATAATGGATATATTAAATGCAATTTTGTACGGCAACCAGGCGAGATGGCAGTGCGCGGCGCCATAATGGATATGTTTCCAGCTGCCTCCCCTCTTCCCTATAGAATTGAACTGTTAGATGATACTGTGGTTTCACTGCGTAGTTTCTCTGTAGAAGAACAAACAAGCATAGAAACAGTATCAAGCATTAATATCCTACCCTCAACAGAGTATCCTGTATCAGAAGATGCCCGTCAATGCTTTTGCCGTTCATGGCAAAGATTCTTTAGCGGAGAAGCGCGACTTCACTCCACATACAAAGAGATTAAGCAAGGGCTAATTCCTCAAGGCATAGAATCATTTTTACCATTCTTTTTTGAAGCCGATGAGAGTGAGGATAAACCAAGCGGGACAAATTCTGACAAAACTCTAGGCAAAACCCTAGGCAGGACTTTGGAGAGCTACTTTGATTATCTATCGGCATCCATAACGTCTCATCAAGTATTTTATGCGAAAGAGATTTTCAACAACGCTCAGCAACTAATAGATGACGCAAAGTTAAGATACGAAACACTGGGCGGAGAAAGTGCTGTTTTATTACCTCCTGATTTTCTATACTTGTCTGTTGAACAATTAAAGAATCACTTAAAAGGGCAGCAGAATCTATATGAAGATTCGCAGAAAAACCAAAAACTTGAAGTTATAGATTTACCTGACTTAAGAGCGCAAATGGAATCCGACATTAAATTAGAAAATCTTGTAAAGTTCCGCAAACAATATTCGGGCAAAATATTAATATGCGCATCTTCAATGCGCCGCAAGGAGCTATTAAAAAGCTGGCTTGAACAAGCAAAAATTAACTACGCAGTGTTCAGCGATTGGAACAGCTTCATTAATTCAGAAAAGGTAAAAGGGACAACCGCTGTCGGGCTTATGTTTGCGGACATAGCAGACGGAATATGTCACGCAGAATGGGCTATCATAACTGAAAATAATATATTCAATGAGAGTATCCACCAATCAAGCGAAGTTAAATCTTCTACTGCTGCTTTTGCTCCACAATCAAACCTGCTAATCAAAAATATTGCTCACATTGCCCCTGGTGAACTTGTGGTTCATACGGAGCATGGAGTTGGTAAATTTCTTGGTTTGGAGCAAATCACTCATCAAGATTATTGCAGCGAATATATGAGCATTGAATATGCCGAGCAAACTAAACTTTATTTGCCAGTGCATAATCTACACCTCTTATCCAGATACATAGGCAGAGGAGAACGACAACATTCTTTAGATAAGCTTGGCAGCAAACAATGGAGTATCCGCAAAGCAAACGCTATGCGCAAGATAGAAGATAGCGCGGCTTCATTGTTAGAACTATATGCCAAAAGAGCGAATCGCAAAGGAATTACTTTTATGCCGCCGACCAACGAATATGAAGAGTTCAGCGCTGGCTTTCCTTATGCTGAGACCGAAGATCAACTAAAAGCGATTAATGATGTTCTGAAGGATATGCTGGCAGAGAAAAAAACCGACCGCCTTGTTTGCGGGGATGTAGGGTTTGGCAAAACCGAAGTTGCTATGAGGGCGGCTTATATTGCCGCGGCATCAGGGTATCAAGTTGCTCTGTTAGTCCCCACCACCATTTTAGCGGGACAGCATTTACAAACCTTCTCCAATAGGTTTGCTAATACTCCGTTTATGATTAAACAACTAACCAGATTAAGTGGCAGCAAAAATGTTAAACAAATTAAAGAGGATATTGCCAAAGGAAAGGCAGACATAATCATAGGTACTCATGCCCTACTCAGCAAGAGTATGGAATTCAATAACCTTGGCTTGGTTATTATTGACGAGGAACATCGCTTTGGTGTGCGACAAAAAGAGAAACTGAAATCCCTGCGCGAGGATGTAGATATTCTTTCACTTACCGCCACGCCCATTCCCAGAACTCTTAACCTGGCATTATCTGGCTTGCGTGATATTTCTTTAATGGCGTCGCCACCACCAGGGCGGCTGCCTATAAAAACTTATGTTGGCACTCATAGCGATGAAATAATCAAAGAAGCAATTACTCGTGAGTTGATGCGTGACGGGCAGGTTTATTATGTATACAACAACATAGCGGCTATTCAACAAAAAGCTGACTCGCTGGGTAAACTATTCCCCGATGTAAGGAGCGCAATAATCCATGGTTCTATGGATAAGTGGCAATTAGAAGAAACAATGCATGACTTTTATCACAAGAAAATTGCCATATTGGTATCCACCACCATCATAGAAAATGGTTTAGATGTCCCAGACGCTAACACTATAATAATAGAAAAAGCTGAGAACTTTGGCTTAGCCCAATTACATCAGATGCGCGGCAGAGTAGGCAGACGCAAGAGGCAGGCATTTGCCTATTTTCTAATTTCAAATGAGAGCGGAATAAAAAGTAAGGCAGCCAAAAGAATCAAAGCAGTTGGTGATAGCTCGTTACCTGGTTTGGGATTTAATCTTGCTGCTAATGATTTAGAAATACGTGGAGCTGGAGAGATACTGGGAACCGAGCAAAGCGGTTCAATTCAAAAAATAGGGCTTGAACTATATACTCAAATGTTAGAAAAAACAGTGCTTTCGCTGCAGAGGAAACAAAAGCAAAAACAGCAAAAACCCAGCACTGAGCATAAGGATGGCAGTGATACTGTTGCCAACTCTGCTCGGTCTGGTGCTTCTTCTGCCTCTCCGTCCGCCTCGCAGCATGCCGGCGCCCTCCCCAATAATGCCCCCAATACTCCCCCCGCTCTCACCTCTGCATCCCCCGCTCCTGTGCTACCTGAGATTAATAGTGAGATAGATATTACGGTAAGTGCTTTATTGCCAGATGATTATATAGATGATGTGTACGAAAGATTAATAACATATAAGAGAATGGCAACTGGCAATGAAACAACTCTTAATGCCATCAGGAAAGAACTAAAAGATAAATATGGCGAACTGCCTCCTTACGCCGCCAACCTATTTGAAATACACCATATTAGAATAATGGCGCAACAATTGGGTATAACCAAATTAACCCTTGCCAGGACTATTGGAAAAGCCCTCATAAGTAAAGAATTTCCGCAAACAATTAATAGATGTCGTGAACTTATGGAAGAAGACCCACATAACTATGGATTTAAAATGGAGGGGGACGGGGACAGAACTGGAGACGGGGCTGATAATGGCTCTTTGCATTTCCGTTGTAGTGGCACTGATGATGCCAAGCAACTATCTGAGGTTAATCGTATTTTAATTGTGATCCAAGATTCTCTTAGCTAGCGTCGTTAATTCAGGCATTTTGCGGGCGGAGCGCAGCTCCGCCCCTACAGCAGACCTGTGTCGCAAGAATTTATACACCATCCAGGGCCTGCGTCAAATTAAATATCTGGGTCAACGCTTCCTTTCACATAATCACGCGATAATACAAAAAGCAATGTGGCACGAACACGGCGTATTGACAATCGCATAAATTTGGTTAATAACTTGATAGAGGGGAATATTTTAACCAACCAATTCTCTATTTTATTCAATGACCTTATAGCAACATTGTAATGAGGGGCAACTAAAGGCCTACCTAATATACACCTTTCTATTCTTTCATCATTATGATACAACAAACTTGGACTAATGCCTAAGGTGCCAGGGATTTCACAGGAAGATAAATATCTATCAGACATCAGAGCATTGTGTTTGGTGCTATATTCTAATACCATTTTTGCCGCCTTGCGAGTAATGATATAACCAAATGCGCCGCGTGGTCTAAGGATAAACTTGCCTATGCGATAATCCGCTGAGTTTAAGAAATTCAATCTGCGATTTTTCCACAAGCTCAGAGGATACAAATATTTTTTAAAAAATGGATCGCCAAGTGTATGAACATAGTATCCCAAGTAAATGAGATTCCATTCTATAGGAATATCCTTGATATTACGCAGGAAAGTTAGCGCATCATCAGTAATAACCGCATCATCTTCTAAAATTAAAGCGTAGTCCTGCTTTTTCTGTAGAATAATCTCATAGACATTGCGATGAGATATAGCGCAACCTCTTTCCCCCGCTGTAAGCAAACGTGACAAGTAAGGAGAATTTTCATTCATGTTGTATCTCAAATTATCATATTCATTCAAGAAATTTCCGTCAGTAGCAGTAACCAACTCATAAGAAATACCAATATCCTTGAGGTGGTCTTCCATGCGATCTCTCCTTTCTCTTGCCCACGCCAGATTAATTAGATAAACTGGAATATCTATACTCATAATTCAAATTATACCGCAGAATTAATTAAAGTGTAAAATGGAGTTAATGGTTACAAAAAAATACGATTTTATAGTTATCGGCGCGGGTTCGGGCGGAGTTCGCGCGGCTAGATTGGCAGCGGCAAAGGGGCTTAAAACTCTTATCATAGAAGGACGGCATTGGGGAGGCACCTGTGTAAATCTTGGATGTGTGCCCAAAAAGTTTTTGGTGTTTGCTGCTGACTATGGACGATACTTTAACAGCGCTGTGGATTATGGCTGGGATAGCAATTCACCTACAGATAATTCTATTAGTGGTTCTCAGCAAATAAACTGGGACAAGTTAAGAAATAATATTAACCAAGAAACAACCCGCTTGCAAGAAATTTATTGCAAACTACTAAATGACTCGGGGGTAGATATGGTTAATGGATATGGTTACTTTCTTTCGCCTAACGAGGTTGCAGTAGTCAACAAAGCTACTGGGCGAGAAGGAGCGTCCTCAGGCAATTCATTCGGGCGGAGCGCAGCTCCGCCCCTACAGAATCTAATGGGCAATATGTCAGGCAAGGCAGAGGATGTTATAGATAGTTTCAGCGCGCCTAAGATTCTAATTGCCAGTGGAGGAACAGCAACTAAACCAAATATCCCCGGCAATGAATTGGGCTTGATTTCAGATGATATGTTCAGTTTGCCAACATTTCCGCGCAAACTATGTATTCTTGGTGGCGGTTATATTGCTCTTGAATTTGCTTGTATTTTTGCAGCTTTGGGCAGTGAAGTAACTTTAATTAATCGCTCGCAGCGTCTGTTGCGTGGCTTTGATGAAGAACTTGCTGAATTTGCCAACGCAGAAATGCAAAAGCATAACAATATAAAGGTAATGCTTAATAGTAATATTGAGTCATTAAATCGCAGCGCCAATTCCATATCTACAAATTCCATATCTGCAAATTCTATATCTACAAACTCCGTCCCTGCAAACAAAGATGCAGATGGAATAGATACATCCATAACAGTTAATTTACTTGGTAAATCGCAGCAAAAACTCACAGCCGATGCAGTTCTCTTTGCTACTGGCAGAAAGCCCAATACCTCATCACTACAGCTTAATAATGTGTTTAGCGGATCGTCTGCGACTGATGCAGTTTCTCCTTCAGGGGCGATAGAAGTTAATGACTATTATGAAAGCGCGCAAAAAGGTATCTTTGCCATTGGTGACGTTATCAACAGAGTTCAATTAACTCCAGTTGCCATAGCTGAGGCAAAAATACTAATAGCATCTAATTTTGGCGAAGTTTCTTCCTCACCTAATTCCTCTAGTTCCTCTAGTTCCTTGCCTAAATACGAACCGCTAGATTATAAGAAAATTCCAGCTGCCGTTTTTTGCCGTCCTGAGATAGCCGCAATTGGGCTTAGCGAAGAACTGGCGACGAAATCACATAACATTGAAGTGTATAAAAAGGACTTCATCCCCATGCAAGAAGCATTTGCCTCACAAAAGAAAAGGTTTTTCATTAAGCTTATATGTGAAAAAGGCAGCAATAAGATACTTGGTATTCATATAGCAGGACAAGGCGCGGCGGAAATGATGCAAGGGTTTGCTGTTGGCTATACGGCAGGTTTAAGCAAAGATGACTTGCTTCAAACTATAGGCATACATCCAACAATTGCCGAAGAATTGGTTACTATGTAGTAGGGGAGTTTTACACTCAAGTATACAAGTATATAAGTCCATAAATATATCAAAAAAAGCAGGGAAAGCAGGTATAATACTCCTTATGGGAAGTTTATTTCAGCCGGCAAGCATCCTGAGGATATTATCTGTGGTTGCAGGGCTAATAGTTCTGAGCTCTTGTGGCTCAAAAGCAGACGCGTCTTTACAAAATCAGGCAGTTAATGTTGCAGCAGGAGACGAAGCAGCGTCCGCAGATGGCGCGGTTCAAACATTTGCATTTCAATCTACAAGCAATCCCCAGCCGTATAGTTTCTCTGGTGCTACTGAAGCAAACACCTTAGAAAAATGCTTGTTTACCAAACCCTGTAAAATATCACAACTACCGCCAATTGGCTTGACAACAAACGCTATAACCATTGATTCGGTTATGGAGAGAGTGTGGAGTACAGAGCCATGGATGACACAGCGAATTAAGGAATTATTAACAGCTCTGCCTAGTGAATATCTACGCTTATTTCGTCCAGTTACTGGAATAGCTATAGCGGATTATGTGGGACCTTCCCACTACTGGGCTGCTACTGGTGGCATTTACATAAACCCCTCTTTTTTATGGCTAACCCAAGAAGAAAAAGACAGTGTAGCAGTTTATGAGGATGAGCGCATCAAAAAAAGTAAGCAACTAAATTTTAGAGTGAAGTGGCGCTATGTTGGACAAAACTCTACAACTCCTATATTAAGCGGAGCTGCTGCTAACAAAGTTGATGAGCGCCAGCTACAGAATATATTAGGTATTTTTGCAGCTATGCTTAGCCATGAATTGGCTCATGCCAACGACTATTTACCCCCCCATGCATTAGAACTACTTGACCACCAAGAAACTTTTGCCGATGCAGTTTATTATGGCAAGAACAATGATATTCCAATGCTACGAATTTCAAAAAATTTGCAAGACAAGTACCCTATAGCCAATCAGCTAACCAACCTTGCCCGCGCTTATTATGGAGGCATAGATTCTGCTGGCTATCAAGATTGGCAGGCATCAGATGTAGGATTCTCTTTTCAATATGATGGCGCCTCAAGTTTATACGGACACTACAGTAAAGAAGAAGATATTGCTATGTTATTTGAAGAAATTATGATGAAAGAATTTTTCTCACTGGATAGAGAGATGGGCTTTGCCGATATAACGGATGATTTAGCGCATAATAATACTGGTTGCCAAGCACATAAAGTCCGTTGGGCGCAAAGAAATAGATTTGCAGCGCCGAGTGTGCGCCAACGCGCCGAATATGTGGCTCGGCAGATTCTTCCTGAATATGATTTCAGCGAGTTATTTAACCAGCTAACTTCTTCAACTCAATTAGAAACAGATTGGTGCTCGCATCATCATAGCATTGATATAAGTCCCGATATTGATTCTTATAGTGGAAGCGCCTGGGACAACGACGACATTCATATTCAAGAGCATAATTTACAAGGTTTTCATAAAAACATAATGAAGGACTTAAGCAATCCCGTCAACTCCAAGGATGATTCATTTATTCCGTCATATATTCCCTCACATATTAATTGAGACGTACTTTTTATTCCTAATAAAATAATCAAGGATGAAGAAATACATATTGCTATCAACAGCTTTAATTGTCGGCGTTGGCATATATTTTTATATTAACTTCTATACCGATATTTATACCAAAGTGGAAAACACCAATACACTTAATTCTTCAGGTTATTCAAGCCAGTCAAGCCAATTGAGCCAACAAATTAAAACCGAGTTCAGTAACGAGGACTTCATAAAAAGTCCAAACGAAAATAGAATACATTATTCTTATTTTTTGCCGAACGGGCTGCAGGTTCTGCTAATATCCGATGATGACACCAAAAAATCCGCGGCAAGTTTAGACCTTAACATAGGTAGTGGCAACAACCCACCACATCGTTTAGGGCTAGCTCATTATCTGGAACATATACTATTCTTAGGAACAGATAAGTACCCTGAAGCGGATGGCTTTCAAGATTTTATTAGCGGGCATGGCGGCAGTTACAATGCTTACACCGCCCACGAAAACACCAATTATTTTTTTGATATACAAAATGAGTACTTCCCCGAGGCATTAGATAGATTTGCCGATTTTTTTATTGCCCCTATATTTAATCCAGATTTTGCTGAAAGAGAACGCAATGTTGTTGACTCCGAGTTCTATACTGGATTAAATAATGATGGCAGAAGATTTTATGCGGTCTTCCAAGAAGTGATAAATCCCAAGCATCCTATGGCGTCATTTACAGTTGGAAACAAAGATACATTAAGCGGAGATGCGAAGAAGCTAATTGCTGATTTACGTGATTTCTATGCGCTCAACTATCGCGCCTCTTTGATGAAATTAACGCTATACGGCAAAGAAAGCATTGAAGAGCTAAAAGTCACAGCAGAAAAATATTTTTCGGCAATTGATAATCGCTCCAGAGAATTGGAAGAAGTATCCGAACCACTTATACTGCCACAATCACTGCCATCTTTAGTACAGTTTAAGCCGGTCAAGGAATCAAGGTTTATAGAATATTATTTTCCTATTCCTCCTCAGCGGCAGAATTATAAATCCAAAGCGGCGCAATATGTTGGCTATTTACTTAACTCAGAAGGCAAGGATAGTTTGGAATATATCTTGAAACAACGTGGCTGGAGTAATGGCGTAGGAGCTGGCTTGGATGTATCTTTACCAAAGCAAGCGTTGTTTAATATTCATATCTCACTGACAAATGAAGGCATCAAACACACCAAAGAAATTACCTCTTTGATGTTCAAAGCCATTGAAAGCGCCAAGCAAAAAAGCAGTGATAAATGGCGCTATGAAGAAGTTGCCACACTTAGAAAGCACTCGTTTAATTTCCAACAAGAAGAACAAGCGCTTTCTTATGTTCGTTCATTAAGTCGCGCTATGCAGAAGCTGCCACAAGAAAGGTTGCTTAGCAACGGGCTATGGGAAGATTACAATAAGGATAAAATACAGCAGGTTTGGGATGGGCTAAATCCCAATAATATGATGATTTTCTTCGTTGCCCCCGAAGCTACCACCACTCAAACCGAAAAATACTATGAGGTTCCTTATGATGTGCATAAACTTGGTGATGCGGAGCTTGACGAGTACATCAATGCGCCAAATACTCCCAGTGAGGAAATTAAATTCCCCCCACCTAATCCTTTAATAAGCAAGGAAATAAAGCTTATAGATAGCAGCAAGAATAGTAAAAAGGATATCCCAATAAAACTACCTTTGACTTCAATAAATGGGTGGTATAAGTTTGACCAATCATTCAATACACCAGCACTGAAATTATATTTAAAGATTAAACCTAAGCATATAGGCAGCAACGCTAAAGAGAGAATATACACTCACTTAATGATAGATTTACTTAACGACAAACTAAGCGAAATCAGCTATGCAGGACACCTTGCTGGGTATTCTTATAGCCTTGGACTTGCCCATTATGGAGCTAACTTACAATTTAATGGTTACAATGCAAAGTTTGCTACTTGGATGGAGCAAGTATTGAGCGTCCTCAATGAGGAGCAGTTAACTTATGATGAGAGTAATTTTGACCGTATTTTGGAAAACCTGCGGCGCCATGTTAGGAATCGCGCTAAAGCATCTCCTACCCAGATGATAGGAGACACCTTTGGAGAACTAATGCTGCTTTATGATTGGGATGATGAGATTCTGTTGGAAGAACTTGAAGGCGTTAGTAAGGATACTATGGAAGAGTGGACCGCCAATTATTTTCAAGAAGCAGAGCTAATGGCTTTTGTATATGGCAACATTGAGCAGCAAGAGGCAACTAAATTATTGGAGAAATTAAACCAATGGCAGCCCACTCCCTTTACTGATAACATAGGACGCAATAAGTTTATAGAGATTAACAACAAGGGACGTTTTATTGCCAAGGTTGCCAACCAACAGGGAGATTCTGCAGTTCAGCTTTATTACCAGGCAGATAAGTATGATTATGAAACACGAGTTAAGACATCTCTTTTAGCCCGCTTACTTAAAGCAACTTTTTTCTTAAAAATGCGCACCGAACAGGAACTTGGCTACATAGCGCAAGCATACTATAGGCGTGAACACCAAAGGCCTGGCATGTCTTTTGTGGTGCAGTCCAATCATAAGCATTCTTATGATATTCTTATGCGGATTGATGAATTTATTGCGGGAAGTCATGACCTGATAAAAGCAATGAGCAGTGAAGAGTTTGATGGGTATAAGCAAGGACTGATTAATCTTATGGAAAAACCGCCGCAGAATTTTCATGAAGAGGCAGGGTTATATCAATATCAAATTAGCCAGGGGATACATGATTTTAATGACCGTGAGTTGGCAATAAAGGCAATGCGCAAACTAACTCAGCAACAGATGCAGGATTATGCACTCATATTATTACAACCTCAAAATTGTTTGGTAATTCTGAGTGATGATCGCCTTAAGGCAGCGCAACCAGAGCCGCAAGGTGAGATAATAAAATCAACCACATCTTTTAAAAAGAAGCTACTAAATCTATAAGTAAATCTATAAGTAATATTAAGCATAATTATGAAGATATCACAACGAGCACAACGTATTAAGGTCTCCCCCACTATGGCAATTACCGCAACCGCTGCGGCTCTTAGAGCGGCTGGCAAGGACGTAATAGGGCTTGGCGCTGGAGAACCTGACTTTCCCAGCCCTGAAGCAGCAAAGGAAGCGGCAATCGCGGCTATTCGCGCTGATAAAAGCCATTACACCGCAGTTGATGGCATTGTTTCACTGAAGGAAGCAATCCAAGAAAAACTGCATAAGCAGAACTCACTGGATTATAAACTCAATGAAATCATTGTTTCAGTGGGCGCTAAACAATCACTCTTTAACCTGGTGATGGCTATGTTAGAAGAAGGAGACGAGGCAGTTATCCCCGCTCCATATTGGGTTTCTTACTTAGATATGGTGGCATTGGCAGGAGCTAAACCAGTATGCATTACAAGTGGCAAAGAGGAGAATTTTAAGATAAGCCCACAGCAGTTACAAGAAAACTTAAATGATAAGACCCGCCTATTCTTTCTTAATAGCCCGTCTAATCCCACCGGTAAAATATATAGTGCCGCTGAACTGAATGCTTTGGCGCAGGTTCTGCTGGAGTATCCGCAGGTTGCTATCGTAAGTGATGAAATATATGAACATATTTTGTGGGAAGGAAAGTTCTGCAACATACTAAACGTTTGCCCGCAATTAAAAGATAGAGTCATTATCATCAACGGAGTATCCAAGTGCTATGCTATGACAGGTTGGCGGATTGGCTATGCAGCTGGCGATGCGGAAATAATTAAAGCTATGAAAAAGATTCAATCGCAAAGCACCTCTAACCCCTCTTCCATATCTCAATATGCGGCAGAGGCGGCATTACAAGGAGACCACTCTCAGATTGAGGTTATGAATAAAGAATTCAAAAAGCGACACGACCTTATGGCTCAAATGCTCACTGAAATAAATGGTGTGGAAGTTGTGCCAGCAGATGGAACCTTTTATTTGTTCCCTCGGGTTACAGGATTAATTGCAAGGACTGAAGGGATTGATGACGATGTTCAACTTTGCGCCCATATTCTTGATAAGGCGGAAGTTGCGCTAGTTCCTGGCAGCGCTTTTGGGGCTCCTGGATATGTGCGTCTTTCTTATGCTACATCTCTGGAAAGGGTTGAAGAAGCAATGCAGCGCTTACAAAAAATATTTACATAGCTGCTAAATATTTTTATCGCAAGTCATTTAGGCGACTAAAAATTATTAATCTTTAACCTATAGCTATAACAACTTAAATGAAAAACAAACTGTTTATACTTGCTTGCTTAGGCATGGCTCTTGCCATAGCTGCTTCCAATTTTTTGGTGCAAATTCAAATAAACAACTGGATTACTTGGGCATCTTTTTCCTACCCGCTAACATTTTTAGTCGCGGATATAAGCAATCGCCATTTAGGAATACGCTCTGCCACACGAGTTGTTATGCTTGGCTTTGCCTTAGGCGTTGTTCTATCTTTTGCCACCTCCACTCCACGCATCGCCATAGCATCGGGGACTGCCTTCTTAGTGGCGCAACTCATTAACCTGTTCATATTTGACAAACTACGCAACATAAAAATATGGTGGCGGGCGCCCTGCTCTTCTTCTAGTATTTCCAGTGTCATAGACACGGTTATATTCTTTGGCTTATCATTTGCATATACCTCGGTCCCATGGGCAACCTTAGCGCTTGGCGACTTAGGCATAAAGCTACTAATGGTAGTCCTTCTATTGCCCCCCTATAGATTTATCACCTCATTAATTAAACAACAACAAAAATAATTTTTTACACGTTATAATCGTTATCTATAATTATTTGTATCTGTTCAGATAATTTTTTATATTTAGGTGATCCTATTGCATCAAAATGCCTTTGTAATAATTTTAATGTTCTCTTCTCAGGGAATAAAACTGGAAAAAAATCTTTAACTATTGCCCCATTATCAAATAATTTCCTATAAACATTCGGCTGCATATCTTTTATTTCTTCAAAAATTTCTTCCGCGCTATTATCAAAATTTACATCTACTAAATCTTCTAATTCTTCTTTCCATCTTTCTAAGTATTTTTCTATCTCTATCCATACCTTCTGCAGTCCTAATCTTATAAATAAATCTTCTCCGTAACATAAACATAATTCAACACCATATTTCTCTTCTAGTTTTTTAATTTCTTCTGCATAAAAATTTTTATTTTTTACTAAAGCTATATCTATAAAATAGAAATAACCCTGTAAATCTTCTTTTTTATACTTACCTAATAAAAATAATAACTTCTTTTCAAAATTTTCTATTTGCCCTCTCTTTTTAGTTGAATCATGATCATCTCTCATCTTTTGTTCTATAAAGATAATTTTTTCTTTTTTTACTAATTGATCTATACTTAAATATTCGCCTCCACCAATGTCTAATTTTTTATTTAACACTTCAAAGTCGTTTTCAACAAGATACCGTTCAATTACTATTTCAAAGGCATTTCCAAATTTAATTTCACCGGATTGTGTCAAGTTTTGAATTATTTTCGCCCTTGGTGCCGTCGGCCTAAAAGATCCAATATATCTATATGGCTCTAATCCTAATCTTTCAATTAAGTCTGCTTTTGATTGTCTAAAAACTTTATCATCTAATATCTTTTTGAAATCTTCATATTTCATATTATGCTGATGTCATTTTTTGAAAATATAACTCTCTTAATTTATCTATGCTTAACAATTTTTTATTCTCTTCTATATACCAAAAAGCCCAACCATTATTACTTTCCTTACCCAACATATCAGCACTCACTCTATGAATAGAACCAATATATTCTCCATTTTTTAATGTCCCATCTGCCATAACTTTTGCCCAGTGCTTTTTATCTTTTGAGTACATTTTCTCACCTACTTTTATGTAGCTACTTTCAACAAGGTTGCCAAAAGGCACGCGCGGCTTTGGTACTTCTTGATAATTGAAAGTATATTCCTTACTATACGGTTTAACTTTTGCTATTCTTGCTTTCGCTACCTTTACATACTTCTTCTCTTTCTCTATACCTATAAAAGTCCTGTTTAGTAGCTTAGCTATGGCTCCTGTTGTTCCGCTGCCAAAGAATGGATCAAGCACGATATCACCTTCTTTTGAACTTGCTAATATAATTCTTTTTAATAGTTCTGCTGGCTTCTGTGTTGAGTGAGCTTTATTTCCATTTTCATCTTTTAATCTTTCTTTACCAGAACATATTGGAATAATCCAATTGCTTCTCATTTGTAGATCATCGTTAAATACTTTCATGGTCTTGTAGTTGAAAGTAAATTTTGCCTTTTCATCTTTTGAAACCCAAAGCAATGTTTCGTGCGCATTAGTAAATCGCGTTCCTTTGAAGTTAGGCATTGGATTTGATTTTATCCAAACAATATCATTAAGTATCCAAAAATCTAAATCTTGTAAAATATTGCCGACTCTGTAAATATTATGGTATGAACCAATAACCCATAGAGTGCCGTCTTTCTTTAATATTCTTTTACACTCATTTAGCCAGCCAGTAGTAAACTTATCATATTCCTTGAAACTTGAGAATTTATCCCACTCATCAGTTACTCCGTCAACTTTACTTTCATTTGGCCTATACAATTCTTTTTTAAGCTGTAAATTGTAAGGTGGGTCAGCAAAGATTAAATCAACTGATTCATCTGGGATGGTTTTTAATATCTCAAGTGAATCACCTTGCAAAACTTTATTTAAGAATTGTTCCATATTCCGATTATACCAGTTTTGATTTATTTGTCCTGTGCTTTTGTTAAAAGCAAATAAATACTAAAATTAGTCAACCCACGAGAAGAAGCAGATAATAAACTCAAACCACCCCATATTTTTGTTCGTCTCCTATCCAGCGTGATATAAGAGCAAGCTGCCTGTCTTCCGGCATTTCAATCATGCGCTTGGTTATTTCCGCGCTTTGCGAGATGATACTCTGATGTTTGAAAAGGTCTGCCACCTTAAACTGCATTGCTCCACTCTGCCTGATACCGATTATTTCTCCAGCACCTCGCAATCTGAGGTCGGCTTCGGCAATATCAAAGCCTGAATTAGATGTCTCCATTATCTCCAAGCGCTGTTTGGCAATATCTGATAGAGGTTCATTGTATAGTAGCACACAGTGGCTTTCCTCCATTCCTCTCCCCACTCGTCCGCGCAGCTGATGGAGCTGGGATAGGCCTAATCTTTCGGCATTTTCAATAATCATAAAATTTGCTTGCGGAACATCTATACCCACTTCTATTACTGTGGTGGCTACCAGAACCTGAGTTTTACCTTGCTTGAAATCCAACATAATTTTATTCTTATCGGCAGGTGGAATCTTGCCATGCACCACTGCAATTTTCACACTGGGTAGCATCCGTTGCAATTCCTCTGTGGTCTCATTAACATTTTCCGCAGAAATGAACTCCGAATCTTCTATTAGTGGACACACCCAATATACCTGTGCTTTTTTTCTTAGATGAACCTTTAACCGCTCAACAAGCTGAGTGCGCCCACTATTTTTTAATAAAGTTGTTTGACTATGTATTCTTCCAGGCGGCATTTCTTTGATAGAAGTTACATCCATGTTTGCCAGCAAGGTCTGCGCTAGAGTGCGCGGAATTGGTGTAGCGCTCATTATTAGTTGATGTGGATATACTCCCGCCGCAACTCCTTTCTCTTGCATAAGGTGACGTTGCTTAACCCCAAATCTTTGTTGTTCGTCCACTATAATTAGTCCCAGCCGCGCAAACTCAACATTTTGTTGAAACAGAGCATGAGTGCCTATTATCAAATCTGCTTGTCCGCTTTGGATTATCTGAATTTGATTTCTCTTATCTTTTTCCGACATCTTGCCTAATAACGGCACTGCGCTTAAGCCTAAAGGTAAAAACCATTCAGTGAACTGGCTAAGATGTTGGTCGGCAAGTATTTCCGTGGGCGCCATCAAAACACTCTGATAGTTAGCAGTCGCCGCTTGTAATACAGCATAAGCAGCAACTAAGGTTTTACCGCATCCTACATCGCCTTGTAGCAAACGAGTCATCTGAACTCCTTTTGTCAGGTCAGTCCCAATTTCTTCAAATGCATTTTCTTGTCCTTTAGTGGGAGTAAATGGCAAGTGAGCGCGCAGCACAGCCCATCTATCAGGACATGGAGGTAATTCTGGGGCTTGATGCTGTTGAGTTTTTAATTTATCGCGCAATAACAATAAGCGATGGGCGCATACTTCTTCCAGCGCCAATTTAAATTGCGTTGGATGGGTTCCAGCCATCAAACTTGCGATATCCGCATCAGGGGGAGGTGAGTGGATAAATTTTAATGCTTGCAGAATACTTATGTTGTTGGTGTCCTGCTTGGTGCCCACATCCCCACCAATATTTGTTACCAACTCAGGTAAATCCTCCTCTTTTATCATTGTCAGTCCTGCCGCTATCGTCTCGCGCATTTTGCGCTGGCTAACTCCTTGGGTTAGCGGATATACTGGAGTTAACCCTTTATCCAATGGTTGCGGATTTCTTTGTGAAATAAAACTACATTCTGGGTGAACCATTTCCATTACGGCTCCACTACGTCCCATCCGTGGCTCACCATAGCATCTAAGAAGCGAGCCAGGCCTCATAGCTTTTTGTAGTGAGTAGCTGTGGAAGAAGAATTTGAGGTGGGCGATGACATGTTTGTCTTGTAGGGTAACTTGCAGCCCTTTTTTACCGTAGTAAAGGATTTTGCTCTCTATTATTGTTCCTTGGATAAGTGCCTCTTTGCCTTGAATAAGATCACTGATGCGGGTTAAGTGAGTGCGGTCTTGGTATCTTAGCGGAAAGTGAAAGATTAAATCATAGATGGTTGCAATGCCAAGTTTGGCAAATTTGATAGAGGTTGCTCCTTTAACTCCTTTGATTACACTTATTGGCTTTCCTTGCATTATGTTATTTTAACCGTTGGTTAATTCAAGCGGGCTATTTATAAATTACTGCTATATGGCAAGGACTTTATGTAGTCCTCCATAAACTGCCAATCTGGTTCATACTCTCCTTTTAGGTTTTGTTTTGCTGGTAAATTTATAATCTCTTTATTTATTCTTTCATTATTTATTTCTCTACCAAAGCTATATTTATACTTCATCTTTTCTAGTAATGATTTTAAGAAAATAGCTATATTATTATTTAAAACTATTTTTTTATTTTTTAGTAATAGTACTGTGCAATGATCTGATGCAACAAATTTATAAGAGTGATAGAAACAATAACCTACACTACCGCTATTGTTTAATGTTAAGGCATTTTGATAAATTTTCATATTATCTGGAGGCATTACGTAATTATCCACTCCATTATCATCTTTAGTAGAAGAAATATATGCAATTTCTCCTGAAATTTGATTCAGTTTAGTTAGTCTCTTACCTCTTTCTACAATAAAAATATCTGATAAATTAAATTCTTTAAATGATGCTTTCTGTAATGGAGGTAATTCTCTATTATTCACTTGTATTGCATCGGAAAAATCCACTTTTTTACTTATAGATTTTATATAGTCCCCCATAAATTTCCAATCCGGCTCATATTTTCCTTCTTTATTTTGCTTGGCTGGTAAGGTTATATTATCTTTCTTAATTCTTTCTCCACTTAAAAATCTGCCATAACCATACTTGTAAGCATTTTGGTAAAATATCGTGCATAAGAAAAATGCTATGTGATCATTTAAAATAAAATTTACTGGAGCTAGGCATATAGTTCTTATCACTGGAATTACATAATAGTTTTTATGATAAAACGCTTTGTAGTCATTACCTCTGGTTGCTAATGTAATGACATTTTTGTTATTAGTTTTAAATCCTTTTATTTCGTCTACAATGCCGTTATTTACAGCTGTATTTGAAACGATACAAACCTTGTCATTGATATTATCAGAAGGGGTCATATAGCTATTGATTTTTGCAGTATCACCCCCAACACTAATTTTAAATAGGCCTTTGTTATTTTTTGAATTATAAAAAATTTTAAATTCTTTCCAATTTGAAGTATTAATTTTATTAATCATCTTTCTTATTTAGAATATTCTCGGCACTGATTTTATTTTTAGATAAAATTTCTAGCATAGCTAAGTCATCAATATCTTTATCTAGTAGATTCAAGTCCTTTTTAATTTGAAAAACCACATACTCCCTAATATTCTTTTTAAAATCTTCTTCCGATAAATTACTATAATCTGTCTTAGAATGCGCTTGTATTATCCACTCGTCTTCACCAGTAACTGACTTGTATACTAAATTGATATTATCTTCATATTGAGTAGGATTTTTGATTTTACTGAGTAAATCTTTTTTTATATTGTTCCACTTATTCAATCGATCTGTTCTCCCCTTATTTTTAGATAGAACAAAACCATCATCTTTTAAATCGTAAAAAATAACCTTATCATTTTGAGTATGTGGGATATTTGTTTCAAATATTGCAATTGCTGTATGAGTCATTGCAGTAGGTTGAAATAATTCACTTGGCATATTAATAACATATTTCAGTTTATGCTTAGTTAATATTCTAGTTCTAATAATATCATCTTTAAAATAAGTTGATAGTGGGGCAATTATTACTACATAACGACTACAAGTATCTAATAACTTCTCTAAAAATTGAATTTCTTTCTTTGTTGGATTTACTTTATTATCGTTTCCTCCAAAAGGAGGATTTACAAAACCAATTGTTGGTTTGTTTTCTATCTTTCCAAGAATATCATCGGCATCTACGCTAAAAAAATCTTCATTAAATATTTGGGATTTACCATCACCTCTAAATAGCATATTAGAAATAGCAAGCGTAAACATAGTGGTTAATTTTTCTATGCCTATTAGTTGATTTGTTTTAATATTTGATATTCTTTCTTTTTTATCTGGCAAATTAGAGCTCTTAATAATATCAATTAATCTATTCATCCCAGCAATTAAAAAAGCACCTGTTCCACAAGCTGGGTCAAAGATTACATCATTTACCTTTATATCAACTAACTCACTAAATAGTTTTGTTACATGATTAGGAGTTAATACAATCCCTTTCTTAACATTATAAACACCTGCATATCTTAAAAACTCTTCATAGAATTTACCGATAATATCATAAGTAGATTTTTTATCAAATAAATGTATGACATTATCTCCCAGTTCTGTTAATATTTTTTTTAAAACATCAGTTGTAGTTAAATCCACATCTGTTTTAATGAAAGATAACTCATTTATTAATATTTCTATTTTACTTTTATCAAGCCCCTCATTTTCTAGTATTTCAGTTACAGTTGTTGGTATGTTATTTATGATTGTTGTGGATTGCCATCCTTGATAGCTATTGCTAAAGTCAGTCCCCTTATTATTATGATACAAACATATCATTAAAGCACTTAGCAATATTGGTCTTTTTTGTGAGTCAATATTCCTTAATAAATTATTTATCTTCTTTGAAGATTTGGATATATTAGTTGCTATTTCTTCTAAATCAACATTTTCAAAGTAAGCAATATAATCATCTTCATCTAAAATACCGCTTTCTTCAATATTTTTTATGTCATTACCTTCAATAACAAAAGTATCCTGTCTATGATTATATTCATCATTAATATCTCCCGAGAAAGCCATGCCAATAACTTTCCAATCCTTCATATAGCTTTGGATAGTATTTTTTGTATCGTCTAAGCTCTTTTCAGCAAAAAAAGATAGATAATGTTTAATGCCATCAACTGCAAATAATTGAGGTTTATCCCCTTCTTTTGAAATATGGTCTTTTATACTCGCTTTGTTTTCTACTAAAATAAGTAACTTCTTATTTTCATTAACATAAATTAGATCAGGTAGGCCCTTGCCACCTGTGCCTGTTTTGCTGGACTTATCTAAAATTGATTGTATGCTTGAATTGGCTGTTTTTTCTAGCTCCCATGTATTAGAGTAAACTCTATTTTCTCTAATAAAATTAAATAGGTCAACATTGGTTTTGGTTTCATTTTTCCTTTCCTTAGTCATTTATTACCTCTCCATAAATAAATTTCTTACCACCCATATTTAATGCTCCGCTTCCAATCTTACCATAAATTCAGAGATGATGGATATATGTGTTGTGAGCATGGGGATGGTGCATCGCAAGTTTTATGCTGATTGCGGGCGGAGCAAGGGGGGATGAATATAAGGGGGGTTCATATATGCCTCCGCCCCTACAGACCATCATCTCAAGAATTTATGCACCGTATCAGGGTGGCATTGCAAGAATTTATGTGCCGTAGTAGATGGGCATTGCAAGAATTTAGGTGTTAGTGGAGTTAGTGGTCTTAGTAAATGGGTCGGTGAACTTTGCTTTAGAGCCGAGTTCTTCTTCAATTCTTAGGAGTTGGTTATATTTAGCAATGCGTTCACTGCGCGACAATGAACCAGTTTTAATCTGCCCGGCATTGATTGCTACAGATAAATCCGCTATAGTAGTATCTTCGCTTTCTCCTGAGCGATGAGAAATAACACAACGATAATTTGCTTTATGGGCGGTTGCTATACAGTCCAGGGTTTCACTAAGGGTGCCTATCTGGTTTAGCTTAATCAAAATAGCATTGGCTATATTCCTCTCTATGCCCTGTTGTAAAATCTCGGTGTTGGTAACAAAAAGGTCATCACCTACCAGCTGAATTTTGTCTCCAAGCGCTTCGGTCAGCGCTTTCCAACCATCCCAATCACCTTCGTCAAGCCCATCCTCAATAGATACTATTGGATAATCCTGGCAAAGTTGCGCCAGATAATCAATAAACTCTTCCGAGTTAAAACCCTTGCCCTCCACTGTATATACGCCATCATTATAAAACTCAGATGAGGCGCAATCCAATGCAATGGCAACATCCTCGCCTGGCTTTAGTCCGCTGGCGGTTATGGTTTCACAGATAATGTCAAGAGCAGCGCGATTACTCGGCAAATTGGGAGCAAAGCCGCCTTCATCTCCTACCGCGGTATTAAAGCCCTGCTTGTGTAAGTTGCTCTTAAGACGATGAAAAATCTCTGCTCCCATTCTTAAGGCATCACTAAATAATTCTGCTCGGCGAGGAATAATCATAAACTCTTGTATGTCAAGATTATTGTCGGCATGCTCTCCTCCGTTAATGATATTCATCATGGGCAATGGCATAAGAGTTGGATTAGTTTCGCCCGCGAGTTGCGCTATATGTGAAAATAAAGGAACATCCTGGGCAAGTGCCGCCGCGCGCGCTGCCGCCAATGAGCAAGCCAAAATAGCATTAGCGCCTAAGGTTGATTTGTCCTTTGAGGCATCAAGAGTGAGCATTATTTCATCTATCTGCGCTTGGTTGGCAGCATCAAGCCCAGTAAGTTTGGGGGCAATAATTTCGTTTATATTGGCGACTGCTGTTAGCACTCCTTTGCCAAGGTAGCGATTGGGGTCTTTGTCGCGCAATTCAAGCGCTTCACGGGAACCAGTTGATGCTCCTGATGGAGCAATTGCCGAAGCGCGAACGCCGTTGGTTAGGGTAATTTCTGCTTCAACGGTTGGGTTGCCGCGTGAGTCAAGGATTTCTCGTCCCTTAAGTTGTTGTATTGTGTTCATAATTTTTTGATTAGGGTATCAAGTTGTTTGATATGTTGGAGGAATTTGGGGAGTTGTGCCAAAGGCAAGGCGCAAGGACCATCGCACTTGGCTACTTGCGGGTCTGGATGAGTTTCCAAGAAAATACCCGCTATACCTTGAGACACTCCAGCCATAGCTAAATCAAATACTGCTTCCCCTCTGCCCCCAGCGGCATCTTTATTTCCCCCTGGTAATTGTAACGAATGAGTTACATCAAAAACTACAGGATAGCCAGTCCTCTTCATAATGCCAAACCCTAACATATCCACCACCAAATTGTTATAGCCGAAACTGTTGCCCCGCTCGCATAACAATAATTCCTCATTGCCAGCAGCGCTAAACTTATTTATTATGTTACCCATTTCTTGATGACTAATAAACTGTGGTTTTTTAATATTTACTGGTTTGTTGGTGGCGGCAAGGGCTGCCACTAAATCCGTCTGCCTTGCCAAGAAGGCAGGCAACTGCAAAGCATCGCACACTTCAGCGGCAGGCGCCGCCTGATGCGGCTCATGCACATCTGTGATAACTGGCACATCAAATTTTTCCTTAATCTCCCCTAAAATCTGCATACCCTCTTCCAGTCCAGGACCTCTAAACGAATTAATTGAAGAACGGTTTGCTTTATCAAAAGATGCCTTAAATACAAAAGGAATATCCTGTTCCTTGGTAGTGGAAACAAATTCTTGCGCTACTTCCATTGCCAGTTGGCGCGACTCCAGCACATTAATGCCACCAATAAGCGCTATGGGTAAGTCATTGCTAAACGGACTCTTGCCGACATGGACTGTTTTAGCCGGTGTTTTCATATTTTTAATGGGGGGATAAATTAATGAGGAGGTAAATTAAGCTCTTTGCTATTCTTATACTCGTCAGCCGCTCTAGCAAAACTGGAGAACAACGGATGTCCTTTAGTTGGTGAAGAAGTGAACTCAGGATGAAATTGGCAACCAATAAACCATGGATGGTCACTAATCTCTATAACCTCAACCAAGCCATCGCGTGATTTACCAGATACACTCATCCCGCCCTCTTCAAGGCGAGTAAGATAAGAGGGGTTCACCTCGTATCTATGGCGATGACGTTCATGAATATTCTGTTTGCCATAAATGTTAGCAATCAACGAGTTCTTATTCAATAAGCATTCTTGCTCGCCCAAACGCATTGTCCCACCCATGTCTTGGGATAAGTCAAACTTCTTCTTGCCTGAGCGCACGGCATCTTGCGAATCATCATCCCATTCGGTAACCAATGAAATAACTGGCTCTGCGCATTTTGCCGCAAGCTCAGTGCTATTAGCACCTTTCAAGTTCAACTTGTTGCGCATAAACTCCAAAACCGCCATCTGCATGCCAAAGCATATACCCAAATAGGGTATCTTATGAGAACGGGCAAACTCTACTGCCTTGAGCTTGCCTTTGGTGCCACGATTACCGAAACCTCCAGGGATAAGAATTGCATCAAGATTCTCCAGCAGTGCATTGCCGTTAGAGTTCTCCAAGTCCTCTGAATCAATATAGGTTATTTTCGCCCCTATTCCGGTCTGAAAACCCGAGTGAATTATTGCTTCGCTGATGGACTTATAGGCATCCTTAATATCTATATACTTGCCGATAATTCCTATGTTAACCACGTTCTTATGCTGCAACTCATTTATCTTGCGCCATTCCGCCAACTGCGGCACACTGCTTTTAATATTGAGTTTGTTCAGCACAATTTCATCAAGCTTACGCTCGTAAAGTATGAAAGGTATTTTATAGATATTGTCTTGATTCTCCATCGGAATCACCGCTTCAGATTCCACATTAGTAAACATAGATATTTTGTTTAGGGCGCTATCTGGTATGGTATCCTCGCTGCGACATATTAATATATCTGGCTGCAGACCAATAGAACGCATCTCCTTCACCGAATGCTGAGTGGGTTTGGTTTTAATCTCGCCTGCATTTTTCATATACGGCACCATAGTGACATGCACAAAAAGAGTGTTACTGCTGCCAAGCGCCAAACGCATCTGACGAATTGCTTCTAAAAATGGCAGCGACTCTATATCTCCAACTGTGCCGCCTATCTCCACCAAAGTAATATCCGCATCCTCGCCACTTTTCTCAATAATAGACCTAATCTCATTGGTTATATGAGGAATAACTTGCACTGTTGCGCCCAAGTATTCACCTTTTCTTTCTTTCGCAATTACATCGGCATAAATGCGCCCCGCAGTATAGTTATTCTTTTTACTCATATAAGCGCCAGTAAACCTTTCATAGTGTCCCAGATCCAAGTCGGTCTCAGCGCCATCACTGGTAACAAAAACCTCGCCATGTTGAAAGGGATTCATTGTGCCTGGGTCAACGTTTATGTAAGGGTCAAGCTTAAGCATTGCTATTTTGTTGCCACGCGCCGCAAGCAGAGTACCAAGGGATGATGAACAAATCCCCTTACCCAGGGATGACACAACGCCGCCAGTTACAAAAATATATTTTTTACTCATCTTGCCCTATTATACATTGTTATACATGTTATACATAAGAATATAAGCGGGTGAAGGGAATCGAACCCTCGTTAGTAGCTTGGGAAGCTGCTGTTCTACCATTGAACTACACCCGCTCTCTATTATTCCCATACAAGCGGCTATTTGCCTTTTTTGAGTTGCGCTACTTCCTTTTTAAGAGCGGCTAATTCTTTGGCTATATGCTTGATATCGGGGTGGATGCCAGGCGGTTTGCGCCCTTTAGTTCGCACTATATATGCGGGTATTCCCACTACCGAGGTATCTGCTGGCACATCCTTTAGCACTACTGCATTGGCTCCTACCATAGAGTTATCGCCCACAGTGATAGGTCCCAAAACCTTAGCGCCCGCCCCTATGGTCACGTTGTTATGCAAAGTGGGATGGCGTTTTACTCCGCGCTGAAAGTTGGTGCCGCCTAAGGTTGACTTCTGATACAAAGAACAATCATCGCCTATTTCTGTGGTCTCGCCTACCACCACGCCACAACCATGGTCAATAAAAAATCTCTTGCCGATTTGCGCTGCTGGGTGAATCTCCACCTGAGTTAGAAATCGCGCAAATTGGGCTATAAAACGCGCCAACCACTTCAATTTAATATTCCATAATAAATGGGTACAACGATATATCCAGGTGGCGTGCAGACCAGGATAACAGGTAATTATTTCAAAGATGTGGCGCGAGGCAGGATCCTTCTGCTTGTAGGTTGCTATGTCTTCCCTAAATGCTGTGAACATCTATAAGTTGTAAAGATTAGTGGTAACCATTAAAATCATTATAACAAAATTTAATTGGCTAATTATAAAGGAAGTCATTGTTTAGTCATCACGAGTCATCACTATTTTTGCAGTGACGGATACTATGAGTTATGACGCCGCGCAGCATATCTGCCTCGTTAGCGTATAAAGGAACTCGGTTAAAAATTCGGCGCATTTTACGCATTATACTTGCTGGTCTTTGCGGATTAAAAAATTTAATCTGCTGCAACCATTCTTCTAAATGCTGGTAAAAACTCTCCATAGCAGCATCATCTGCCAACGGCATTTCTTTCTGGCGGGCTAATCTGTTGCTTTTGTTTATTTTGCCATCTTGTAGCGGCTCTATCATTTGCGCCTTGTCAAAATGCTGCGCTCCGCACAATAATTCGTAGCACACAATTTGCACCGCAGATGCCAGATTAAGAACTGGATATTCCATATCTGTAGGGATAAAAAAGTGCATACGGCATCTAAGCAATTCATCATTGGTTAGTCCTTTGTCCTCGCTGCCAAATAGTATAGCAATTTCTTCCTCTGCTTTGCTCACAATTTGGATTAGCTCGTTTGCCCCTTCGCGAACGGGGTAAGTTTGGATAGGTAGCCGTCGGGAGCGGCTGCTGGTTGCTACGATGTTAGCGCACCCTTTTAGCGCCTCATCCAGTCCATCAAAAACTTGCGCCTTAGCTAATAGATCTGAGGCACTGGCAGCAAACAATGTTGCCTCTTTACTGGGGAACTGGCGCGGACGCACCAACGAAAGTTTACCAAGACCCATGTTTTTCATCACACGAGCCGCCGCGCCTATATTGCCACCATAAAGTGGCTCAACAAGGACGATGTTTATATTCTTTAAACTAAGAGACAGAGGGAGGTAAACTCTTCAGGGCTGCTATTCTTTTTTCCAATGGAGGATGAGTGGATAATAATCCTAATAATCTACTGCGACCACCTTTAATGCCAAAAGCAAGCAAACTATCAGGCATCTCAGCTGGCTGATTATAAACCCTTTGCAAACTCTGTAAGGCGGATATCATATCTGCTGGTGAAGTTGCAATTGCGGCAAAGCGGTCAGCGCGATACTCACGCCAGCGTGAAAAATAACAAACTAATATTGAAGCAAAAATACCAAATATCATATCAAATAACAGAACGGTGAAGAAATAGCCAATTCCTATGCCTCCTCCCTCGCGGCGAAATACTATTCTATCCACAAAAAAAGCAACGACACGAGCAGCAAATAGCACAAATACGTTTACCACTCCTTGTATAAGGGCGAGGGTTACCATATCCCCATTGGCTACATGCCCCATTTCATGCGCCATAACAGCTCTGATTTCACGCGCATCAAATTGCTGAAGCATGCCCTGGCTAACTGCGACTAAGGCAGCATCCTTATTCCAACCAGTCGCAAAAGCATTTGGCTGCGCCGAAGAAAATATCCCAACCTCAGGCATCTTGACACCAGCATCATTTGCTAGTTTTTGTACCATATCTAGTAGCTGTCTCTCACCAGCGCTGGGATTCTTCGTATTAATAATTTTTACCCCCATAGACATTTTGGCTATGGCTTTAGACATAAAGAGAGATAAAAATGCCCCGCCTATACCGAAGATAGCGCAGAAAATAAACAGCCCGCCTAAATTAATTCCGTATTGGCTGGAATAATAGGCAATATCTATGCCTTGGGATGCGAGTATTGATGATACTACAGCAAATACTATAGAAAATACCAGCAGTACCATGAGGTTCGTAAGAACAAAAAGTAATATTCGTTTCATAATGAATATATTATATAGATGTTTTAAGAAATTTCAAGAAATTTCAAGGTTTTATATAGAAGTAATGCAGAGGCGAGCATGGCTCGCCTCGGACACAAACGGGGAAACTTATGATATGAGAAGAATTATTAACCATTAGTCCATTTGACGCCTTAGGAATGTTGGAACATCCATAAGGGATTCGCTATCTGGCTCATTAACTGTATCATTAACCACCAAATTATCTGACTTATGTATATTAAAGTCGGGCTTTACTTTATCAATTCCAGAGGCAACGATAGTTACTCTGATAGCATCTTCCATTCCTTCTTCAATCGTCATACCTGTAATGATTCTTGAGTCGGGGGAAGCGCATTCATGCATTCTATCGCATACTTGTTGAAAGTCATTAAGGGTGAGATTATCATTCCCTGTAACATTAACTAATATGCCTTTAGCCCCTTGCAACTGGACATTATCCAGTAATGGGCTGGCTATCGCCTGTTCAACTGCTTTAATTGCCGCGCCTTCCTCACTAGAATAGCCGGTTCCCATCATGGACATGCCCATATCAGACATAACCGACTTCACATCTGCAAAGTCAACGTTAATTTCACCGGGGCAAGTAATAAGATTTGCTATGCCGCGCACTGCGTTTAACAAAACATTATTCACCGCAGCAAAGGCATCTAAAACCTTCATACCCTGGCCATATTTTTCTAATAACCTGTCATTGGGGATAACTATCAATGCATCAACTGAATTATGTAATTGCTCCAACCCTTTGCTAGCAATTTCATTTCTTCTATTGCCTTCAAATTTAAATGGTTTGGTAACTACCGCCACAGTCAATATACCTAATTCCTTAGCGGCTTCTGCTATCACAGGAGCAGCTCCTGTTCCAGTTCCGCCACCTAAGCCCGCGGTAATAAATAGCATATCGGCGCCTTCTAAACTAGCGCGAATATCCTCTCTATCTTCCATCGCTGCTTCTCTGCCACGCACTGGGTCGCCGCCGGCTCCAAGTCCTTTAGTCAACCTTTTACCAATGGGCAAATGCTGTTGTCCTTGGACTTTGGATAGGTCTTTAACATCAGTGTTAACACATAAAAAGTGAACACCCGTTATTTTTTCCAGCACCATGTGCCGAATTGCATTACAGCCGCCGCCCCCTACTCCTGCCACTAATATTTTGGCAGTTTCAAAGGGAATGGACTGATTTTCAAATATATCTTCTCTCATATCTAAGTTTCCTCATGTTAATAATAAATTAAATCGTAATGTTATCTGACTAAAAATTCTTGCCTACCCAATTATGAATCCTATCAAACCAGGCAGACCTGCCAAAAGGATTATGATTGTAGAAAAAGCCATCGCTATGCCGAGCTTGAATTCTCTCTTCAAGACCAAACTCTAACATACCGCAAGCAGTTGTAAAGGCAGGATTATCTTTTATCATCTGGTTAGCGGAAGTGGCAACAGTAGTGCTATTGGATGCAGAGGCATTAGAAATGTTCAACGGACTTCCCACTCTAACCGCCGAGTGCATTATCTCTGCCGCTAAATCAGACAGCCCTTCAATACGGGAAGCCCCGCCTACCAACACAACTCCAGCCGTTATTTTGCGCTTAAGTTCTTCCTTAATCAATTGTTCTTCTACAAAGCTTAGCATCTCCTCATAACGTGGTTGAATAAAGCTAGCCAAAGTTTGGCGGCTAACCTCCTGCTCGCTGCGATAATCAACGCGTGAAATCTTTACTACATCTTCTGCTTTGGTTCTATCCGCCAAAGCACAACCATATCTCTTCTTGTAATCTTCCGCTAATCTGGTGGGAATACGCAAAGCAGCCGCAATATCATTTGTGACATTATCGCCGCCAGTGGGAAGCGTGCTAATGAAGAGCGGAGCGCTATCTTTTATAACCAATGTTTTAACCGTCCCCGCTCCTATATTAATCAGGCATACTCCCGCTTCTCTTTCGTCTTGTTGTAAGGCGCAATAGCTATCAGCTATCTGTTCTACCACCACTCTTTCAACTGATAAATTACAGCGCGCAACACACTTATGCAGGTTGCGCACTATGTTGCCTAACCCGCTAATCAAATAAGAATTCACTTCCAAACGAACTCCAGACATCCCTAAGGGGCGACGCACATTATGCTGTCCATCTATGCTGAAGCTTTGTGGCAAAGCATGAATTAGCAACTCATCCTGTGGAAAAACTACGGCTTTAGCGGCTCCTACAACTGTTTCTACATCTTCCATCTCCACTTCTTTACCGCGAATAGCGGTTGAACCATGTGAAGTGCGTCCTGCAATATGAATGCCTCCCGTCCCCAAATAAACACTGGTGATATTTATACCTGCAGTTGCCCGAACTTCAGATACTGCCTGCTGAATGGCATCTTCTGTCGCTTTAATATCCACCACTGTTCCCTGTTCAATTCCTTTGCAGGGGGCTACGCCCATACCGATTATGTCTATGCTGCCATCATTAAGCATACGCCCCATTAATGAGGCAACCTTTGAACTGCCTACATCAAGAACTGTTAATATGTTATCTTTCATAATTATGCTTTGCTTGCCCCTTTATAAGAAACCGCTATTTTATTATCATATCTAAGGTCAATGGACTTTATACGCGCTAAATCTGATGGATATGATTGTAAAAATCTCTGCAACCTTGATAACCTTCCTGTATGGTCGGATGCGCCTAATCTTATTACTCCCTTATTCTCAAAAATTATCAGCAGCACACCGCTTGGACTGATTGAATATTCACTTACTTCTATATTTGCTGTGGATAGTATTTGCGCCGCTCTTCTCATAGTCATAGACATAGCCATTGTCATCTCAGTTGTCGCGGGCTGCGCATTGGGAACTTCTTCATAAAAATCGCCTTTTATAAGCGGAATTTTCTGCTCGCCGCCATTTATGCCTTTATCATCCTCATAAGCAATAACACTAATTGACTCATCGTTCATAAATACTAATCGTTGGCTATCAAGCCGCCCTAATGGTATAGATTTTTCAATCTCAATCAATATTAAAGGACTATCAACACCAGCATGTTTCTTAATTGTGGCGCTCCTAATCCAAGTAGTTGCTTCAAGTGTTGCTTGCATCTCTTCCAAGCTATCTTGTTTGCTTAACGAATATTTAATCTCAGTCATTTCTGCAGGCGCTAGCTCTGTATTAATAAAAATTTCTGCTTTATTATTGTTTTGCAATACACTGGCAAAAATCCATATTAAGAATATCAAAAGCGCCGCCAACATAATAAAAACCTGCCCCATCATCATAAAGTAAGAACGAATTGTGAACACCTCTGCTTCATCGCTATACTGTTCTTTAGATGCTAACATTTTCCAAAAGTCACCAGATTTACCTTGCTCTTCATGCGATAACAAATATGCTGAAGAACCCGAAGATCCGAACAAAAACTTTAATAAATAATAAGAGCGACTTAGATTATATAACCATAAATCGCCCTTATTATGGGGGGCCGAAACCAAAAAACTTAAAATTGACATTAGTTTAAATACAAATTATTATCCGCCAGGTCTTGTGCCAGCATTCCTATGCTGCCCGCGCCCTGAGTTATCACAATATCATTAGACAACAGAACCCTGCCAAGTATTTGAGGCAACTCATCAGTGTTGTTAATATAGATGGGGTCTATCTTACCAAATTGTCTTATGCTTGATGCCAAGCTTTTTGAATCGGCGCCTGGCAGCACTTCTTCACCTGCGGCATATACCTCAAGCAAAAGTAAAACATTCGCATTGCTTAATTCACGGACAAACTCATCATACAATTCTTTAGTGCGGCTATATCTATGTGGTTGAAAAATCATTACACATCTTCTGTTACGCCAGCCCTCCTTGATAGCATTCAGAGTCACTTTAATTTCACGTGGATGATGTCCGTAATCATCAATCAGCATAATATTCTTTATATCTTTTTCTTGGCTAATACTATCAAAGTTACCCAAGCAATCTTGGCGACGAGATACTCCGCTAAATTCGCTAATACCTTTGCAAGTCCTGTCTCTCGCTATGCCTAACTCAGTAGCTGTAGCTATACATGCAAGAGCATTTAGGACATTGTGTTTGCCTGGCACATTAATAGTTAAATGACGCTTTTCTCCGTCTGGGAAAATAACATCAAACTGGGTAGTCATTTCAAATTGACGCACATTTGATGCCTGATAATCCGCATCCTTGCTAAATCCATATCTAACTATAGGGCGAGCCACGCGGCTTTCAATGTCACGCAAGTTATCATCATCTATACACAAGACCGCCAACCCATAAAAAGGCAGACGATGTAAAAATTGTAAAAAGGTATTTTTTAGAACTTCAAAATCATTGTCGTACTTGCTCATGTGCTCTCTATCAATATTTGTGACAATAGATATTGCTGGCTGCAAATATAAAAAAGAAGCATCGCTCTCATCCGCCTCTGCCACAACATATTTACCCGAACCCAGTTTAGCGTTGGTCTTAGAGCTTTTAACTAAGCCGCCCACAATAAAAGTTACATCTTCTCCGCCAGCTGCCAAAACCTTTGCCATCATACTAGTAGTTGTGGTTTTGCCATGGGTACCGGCAATAGCTATACCAAAGCCAAAACGCATAATCTCAGCAAGCATCTCGGCGCGCTGGGCAATAGGAATATTTGTTTTCTCCGCAGCGCGAATTTCTACATTATCATTATCAATTGCAGTGGAGCGGACGATAAGATGCGCGCCTTTTATATGCGCTGCTTTGTGTCCAACATAAGCATTAATGCCCAACTCTGTTAGACGCTTCATCACCGCAGAATTTTTTTCATCAGAACCGCTAACCTCATAACCCAATCCATGCAGTATCTCAGCCAAGCCGCACATACCTGAGCCGCCAATGCCAATGAAATGGACATGCTTGACACGGGCAAGTCCCGCCTGAGCCCATTTATCTAAGCGCATTTCATCATCCTTAGCATTTCATCATCCTTGGCATTTCATTACCCTCAGCATATCATTTACTATAAACGAAGCGGCGCCTGGCGTCGCCATGCTATGCATCTTTGTTGCCATTTCGCCTAATCTCTTGCGGGCATTAATCTGTCCTATTTCTTTATCACTGATATAGCTGCCTATAATAGCGGATAGTTTCTTTATAGTAAAATCATTTTGATTACAAACTATAGCTGCCTGGTTGTTAGCATAAATCATTGCATTCTTCATCTGATGATTATCGGCTGCGTAGGGAAATGGCACTAAAATACTCGCCACCCCAACAATAGCCAGCTCTGCCAAAGTAAGGGCTCCTGCTCTGGCTATAACCAAATCTGCCCAGCAGTAGCAATCTCTCATTGAGGGAATAAAATCATCAACTCGAGCGTCAATGCCATGCTTGTTATAAAGCTTGGCGGTGTTGCTTGCCTTGCCCGCCCCTGCCTGATGCCAGACACTATAGCTGTTGGTGGGAAACCCAGCCAAACACTCAGGAAGCAACTTATTAAAAACCTCCGCTCCTTGGCTTCCTCCAGTTACAAAAATCTTTAGAACTCCTTCCCTTGCCTGATAGCGGGCTTGAGGTTTATCGCAAGGATGCGCGTTAAGCTCATCTTCAAGTGGAGTTGGATTGCCGCAAAACACGGTTTTAGCATCTGTTGCTTGATTATTCTGTGGTGAACGTAGCTCGTCTTTAATAGTTGGAATAATTGGAGACGCTGGAAAACCGTTATATATTCTCGTGGCAATTAAAGAGGCAAGTTTAGTTGCCATGCCGTGATGAATATTCTGTTCCTGCACAAATACTGGTTTTCTTAACAAAGCACCCGCTAATGCAGCAGGCACTCCAGTGTAACCACCAGTGATAAAAATTGCGCAGGGTTTAATCCGTTTAATAATCTTTAGCGCTTGGATTACGGCGCGAGTAATTATAAAAGGATAATTAATCTTTCGCATTAGACCAGAGCCGCGTAAAGCATTGATATTAATTCTATGAAAAGGGAACTTGTCTTTCGTAATAGTAGATGACTCCATTCCGTTACTTCCCATCCAATGTATCTCCCAATTGGCATGACCACGCAATTCACGCGCCACTGCGAGCGCAGGCATGATATGCCCTCCAGTTCCTCCTGCAGATATTAGCATTTTCATACTCAATGAACCGCGCATGACAAACATGACTTCATGACTTAAAGATTAATCTCTGGAACATTCGGTAAATACGCGCATTATAACCCCCACCAAAAATAAATTCACAACTAAACTGCTTCCTCCATAACTTATAAAAGGAAGCGTGAGTCCAGTAATAGGAAAGTAGGTTAAAGATACTCCCATATTAAACATTGCTTGCAACCCCCATAGCACTGCTATACCCATAACAAAATAGGCGGCAAAATAATCTTTTTGTTCTAAAGCGCGAGTTGCCAAACTCATCATGCGAAAAATTAAAAATAGGAATAGGCAGATTAATGCCAGACCAAAAACCATTCCCAGTTCTTCCACCAATATGGCAAAAACAAAATCTGTATATGACTCGGGCAGATAAAAATTCTTCTGGATACTAGCGCCAAGACCTAATCCCCATAAACCGCCTCTTTCTATCGCCACCAAAGATTGCCCCGCCTGATAACATTGGTTATAAAAATATTGCCATATATTGGCATCTTCCATACATAGTAATCTCAATAATCTATAAGGTTGCATAGCTATTAATAAAAATCCTGATGATATTGCCCCCACTATTAGAAACATAATATGTTGCCATCTCATACCAGCAAAGAATAATATAGCAAAAACAGTAACACTGTAAACAGCTGCAGAACCAAAGTCGGGCTGTAATAATAAAAGCCCTGTCACAAAGATTAATGCTGCGGTGGGGATTAGCAAGCCCTCCAGCCCTTGGCGCAGTTTCATATCACTATGAGTTATATAAGCGGCGCAAAATAGCGGCAAAGAAAACTTAAGTAGCTCGGATGGCTGAATATTAATAAACCCTAAATTCAACCAACGAGAGCTAGCATTAATCTCTCTGCCTATAGTGGGCACAAAAATCAGCAACAATAAGAGAATATTTAAAAACAAAATAGCAGGCGCTTGACCTTGCCAAAACCTTAACGGCACACACATCCCCACTATAAGCGCCACGACTCCTATAACCAATAATATGCCTTGCTTGATGGCAAAGTAAAAAGGAGTGTTGTAATATTGGACGGAATACTCACTGGATGCCGACATTATCACCAACATACCTATAACAACCAAGCCAAAAACTGGAACAAGGATAGTTAAATCTAAATGTAAACTATGTTCTCCATCATTTTGCGAACTGGCTTTGATCCCCATATTTTCTAAAATAGATAACATTATGAATCTCTCTTAGATGAATCTTCTGGAGATGAGGATAATTCCCCTGATAATTCCCCTACGGCGCTGGCAAAGTCCATGCCACGCTCAACAAAGTTCTTATAAGAATCAAAGCTAGCGCAGGCAGGAGAAAGCAATGCCAAGTCGCCCGCTTGCGCCTTTTGTTTGATGATGCTAAGCGCTTCTCGTAATCCCCCTGGGCACATAATTCGTTGAGTATTAGCATGCAAACAATTATCTAATCTCTCCGCCTCTTCTCCTATTAAATAAGCGACTGCTTTATAGTTTTTTATGCACTCTGCCAATTGAGTGAAGTTAGCTCCCTTATGGCTTCCGCCAATTATTATATGAATTCTTCCAGCAGTTGTTGCCGCCAAACTCTGCAGCGCAGCGCACGCCGCTTCGGGGTTTGTTGCCTTTGAGTCATTTATATAAACCACTCCGTTAACCTCGCCAACTTTCTCACAGCGATGTGGCAAGCCAGTAAACTCTGTCGCCACCTTAAGACAATCATCAATAGACCAATCCAATAACTTTGCGATTGCCAAAGCCGCCAAAATATTCTTATAGTTATGCAATCCCGTAATATTCAGTTCAGCAACTGGCAACAATAGATTGCCACCATAAGCAAGATACTTGCCATCTTTTCTTTGTAAGATACCAAACTCATTAATGTCTGGTTGATTGCCGCTAAAGGATAGGACTTTGCCGGCTGGAGCTGCCATAGGGCGAGTTAGCATATCCTCTTTGTTATACACTACTGCCTTGCAGCCACTAAATATTCGTTGCTTGGATTGATAATAATTAATAAAGCTACCATAACGTTCTAAATGGTCTGGAGTCACATTTAACAAACATGCAACACTTGCATCAAGGTTGGCAGTAATATCCAATTGATAGCTAGACATTTCAATTATATATAAGTCCGCATTGGGGTTAAGGTCAAGGACTGGAGTGCCCAGGTTGCCTCCCAACGCAGAATTAATATTTTGCCGCTTCGCCATTAAATCCAGTAGGGTTACCAACGTGCTTTTGCCATTTGAACCGCTAACCGCTATTAGTGGTTTACGCAAAGAACGTCGCCAGAGTTCTATATCACTTATTATGGATTTACCCATATTATGAGCCAACTTGGCAATAGGATGAGATAATGCCATGCCAGGACTTAGCACAACTTCATCAACTGCAGCCATTAATGAGGGAGGAACGTTTCCTAAATACAGTTCGGCATCAGGCATGCTGTTCTTCATCTGTGATAAATATGGCGGGGGCGTCTTGCTATCGTCTCGGCTATCTGCCATAATAAAGTCCATTCCTTGCGCATGTAAAAAGCGGGCTACAGACCAGCCAGTTTCCCCCAAACCTACGACCAATCTTTTCCTATCACTTGCTATCTTCACTGCTGCTTCCATGTTAATATTATCTGATTTTAAGTGTTGCCATCCCTATAGCCACCAATACCAAAGTGACTATCCAAAACCTAACAATTACTTTGGGTTCGGGAATCCCCATAAGTTCAAAATGATGATGAAGCGGAGCCATGCGGAAGATTCTTTTGCCGTATAGTTTGTAATAACCAACCTGCAAAATTACTGACATGGTCTCCGCAACAAATACTCCACTCATTACAAAGTAAACCAATTCTTGCCGCACCAAAATAGCCATCACTCCCAAACAAGCGCCCAACATCATTGAGCCAGCATCGCCCATAAAAATTTCTGCAGGATAAGTGTTATACCAAAGAAAGCCGAGGCAGGCGCCAACAAAGGCGCTACCAAAAATAGCCGCTTCGCCCATACCAGGAATATAAGGCATTTGTAAATAATCCGCCATTACGAGATTACCCGTTACATAAGCAAAAACCGTAAGCGCCGCCATGATAAGTATGCTTGGAATAAGAACCAGACCATCCAAGCCGTCCGTCATATTAACTGAATTAGCAGATGCCACTATTACCAAATATCCTATTAAAATAAATCCCGCTCCCAGATCTAAGGTTATATTCTTAAGGATTGGTAGAATGAATAAAGTTTCCGCGCTAAACTCTGCCGAATAATACATATATACAACTATAGCCATTGCTGCAACTGATTGCAACAAAAATTTAAATCGGGCTTTCATTCCATTGGCATCGCGGGTAGTTATTTTTTGATAATCATCACGCGCTCCTATAAGAACAAAAATTACCAGAGTTGCCAATAATAACAGGACATTACGCATAGTTATATCCGCCCAGATTAAGCAACTTATAACTATAGAAATTGCCATTAGTATTCCGCCCATAGTGGGGGTGTTCTGTTTTTGATGGTGAGTTGCGGGACCGTCCAAACGCACCACCTGCCCCCAGCGAAGTTCCTTTAAGTAATTAATAATACGCGGACCTAAAAGCAGAGTTATGAACAGCGCGGTTATGGTGGCAAAAATAGCTCGCAGAGTTACATACTTGAAAACTGCAAAAGAGCTATCAAAGTCCGCCAAAAAATTAGAAATCCATATAATCATAATTAAATATTAATTTGCACAGAAGGTGTGTGGTTAAACAACATCGTTAAACAATATTGGGGCTGCCAAGTTTACGGACAATATGCTGCGCCACCTTTTCCATAAGTGAGGCGCGACTCCCCTTTACTAAAAAAATTGTTCCCCTCATTTTGTCAAGTTCCATCTCATCAAGATAATCATTAACTTCCTGCGGTGTATTAAAACTCTTACTCTCTATTATATTTTTACCTGGGGTATTTTTAACTGGGGTATTTTTAACTGGGATGTCCGATTGCTTAACATTTTGTTTGCAAGGTTGACGAAAGCGCTGACCAAAACATTGGCGAAAACTATGCAAACAATTCTCAGCAGCATCTCCGCAGGTTAGTAAAGTATTAATTCTTAAATCCGCTGCTAATTCACCTAACTTTTTATGCTCGGCAGATGAAGATTCCCCCAGCTCATGCATATTTCCGAGGATTGCAACCCGGTTAATATGTTCCGTCTTCTCCGTTCCTGTCTTCTTCGTTCCTGCCTTCTCCGTTCCTGCCATCTCCTCTATTCCCGCCGCATTTGCCAATTGCAAGTCCGCTAAAGTCCTGAGGGCTGCTTCCATTGAAACAGGGTTGGCATTATATGAATCATCAATAAGAAAACAACCATTGTCAAGTACTAAATAATCAAGACGCCCCTTGATAGCAGAAAAATCTTTCAATGCTTGCTGCATAACCGATGGTTTTATATTCATAGCCCAGGCAGCAGCACAAGCGGCAGCGGCATTCATTGCATTATGCTTGCCAAGAAGTGGAATATTCATAAGGATCTTACTTTCTATAATTTTACTCTCTGGCATATTACTCTTTAGAAGAGTGGAGTGATTCTCTGCTTGCGCCATACTTGTCCTAAAAACAATATTAAAAGAAATACCCTTATCGCTCTGCTCTATATGTTCAGCCTGCTCAACCTTAACATCTGCATCCTCGCAACAACCAAATTTAATAATCCGTCTACCTACTACTAAATCTTTCCATACAGGAAAATATTCATCATCAGCATTTAGCACCGCCACTCCATCCGCAGCCAAGAAATTAAGTAAAGAGCCCTTCTCCTCCGCAATACTTTTTTTGTCTCCAAAGCCACCAAGGTGCGCCTTGCCAGCATTGTTGATGATTGCCACCGAGGGCTTGATAAGGGAAGCGCTATAGGCAATTTCGCCTGGCTTATCAGTTCCCAATTCAACTACTGCATACTTATGCTCGGCGGATAATTTAAGCAGGGTTAGCGGAACACCAAGTTGATTATTCTCATTATCAGCTGTAATCAGGGTTGGTTTATCTTGTGAAAGAATTGCTCCTAACATTTCTTTCACCGTGGTCTTGCCATTAGAACCAGTAACCGCCGTCAATTGTCCATTCCAACCAAGGCGGCTTAACGCTCCCATTCTTCCTAAGGCATGGGCTGTATCATCCACCACAAGAGACGGAACCGCAGCGGTAACTTCATGACTGGTTATCAGGGCGGCGGCGCCCTTAGAAATTGCATTATCAATAAAATCGTGGCCATCATCTTTTTCCCCCACTAAAGCAACAAATAAGTCGCCCTTTTTAATACTGCGAGTATCGGTGTTTACGCCATGGAACACAGTCCCGTTCTCGCCTATTAGCCGACCAGCTAATGGGGTTTGCAGCTCTTCCAGCTTGTCAAACATTAGTGGCATTAGTGGTATTGTTGATTAATTCTGTGTTGCAGATACTGATAATCATTGAATTTGCAGTTCTTCCAGCTTGTCAAACATTAGTGGCATTAGTGGCATTAGTGGCATTAGTGGCATTAGTGGCATTAGTGGCGTTGTTGATTAATTCTGTGTTGCAGATACTGATAATCATTGAAAAAGCTTCTTTCCCCAGCTACTTCTTGATATGACTCATGCCCCTTGCCTGCCACCACAACCACATCATCGGCAGAGGCGTTGGATAGCACTAATTCAAGCGCTTTGCTTCTATCAACCTCAACCACCACCTCAGTAGTAGCTGTAATTCCCGCCATTATATCGGCAATTATCTTAACTGGTTTTTCATCACGCGGATTATCGTTGGTGAGCACCACCTTGTCCGCATAATTTGCGGCTATGTTACCCATAACCCCTCGTTTCTCGCGATCACGATTGCCGCCACAACCAAACACCACCCATAATTTTCCTTGCGGGCGGAGCGCAGCTTCGCCCCTACGGGTTTTGTTAGCCCCATCATTATACTTTTGCGGGTGGAGCGCAGCTCCGCCCCTACGGGTTTTGTTAGCCCCATTATTATACTCTCTGTTAGATAGCTGCTTAAGATTGCTAAGCAATTTCTCCAAAGCATCAGGCGTATGAGCATAATCCACTATGAATATGGCGCCACTGGGTGATTCTACTTTCTGCATCCGCCCTGCTAAAGGAACTGCTTCCGATAAGGCGGATAAGCAATCCGATAAATCATAACCTCTATGCAGCATTACCCCTAACGCTGCCAAATTATTAGCTATGCCCCAGGTTCCCAAAATCTTAGTGCGCAACATGCCGCTGCCCTGCGCAGTAGTTATATGCGCGCTACTTCCTTCAAAGTTAACGGAGAGTTGTGTGGCGCAAATATCCGCAGTTGTGTTATTAATTCCATAAGTATAGCAGGGAATATTCGCGCCATTCGTATTTAGGGAGGCATCTGGATCTTTTAGTTCACGATGCCATTTAACCCCCATATTATCATCATAATTAAGCACGGCAAATTTAAGAGACGGCAGTTGAAAAAGGCGTCTTTTAGCAGTAATGTAAGAGTTCATATCACCATGATAATCACGATGTTCATCTGTTATATTGGTAAACACACCAACATTAATATTCAATCCTTCAATGCGGTTTTGATGGAGGGCATGAGAAGAACACTCTATAGCCACACACTTTGCTCCTTTGCTTTGAAACCCAGCGCCTAATCTTCTAAGAGTTAGGATATCTGGAGTTGTCATGGTGCGCGATGTAAAGGAAGCATCATCAGTATCTTGAGCATCTTCATATCCTTCGCTTTCTCCATCTTTGCTAACATCAGGAAATCCATTGTACACAGTCCCAACAACCGCGGTCTTACAACCGAGTATTCCCAACGACTGAGCTAAAATATGGGCAACCGAGCTCTTGCCGTTAGTTCCAGTAATTCCCAACCACTGCAATTTATCCTTGCCAAACATGCGGTCTGCCAATACAGGAAGGTGTGAGTGTAAATCATTAATTGGAATAATAGGAATAGGAGAAGTAGATCCGCTATACTCACTCTGAGTTAAATCTTGCGCTTCGGTTAAAACTGCCACCGCGCCGCTATCTTGCGCCTGGCGCAAGTAATCCAAACCATGACGTTGCCAGCCCTTCAAAGCAACAAACACCCAACCTTGTTCTAATTGTGAATGATGCAAAGCCAAGCCGCGCGCAGTTAACGAAGAAACTTCACTAAATATCGGAGAGCCCGTAAATCCCTTTACGAGCTCACCGATTGTTGTGCTGTACTGATTATTCATTTTGTCTGGCAATGTAGGCATGGACTAAATTTCGTTATCTGGCGGGATAGCATAAATATTAAATAAATCCTTCATATAAGAAGCAAATATAGGAGCTGCCGCCTCGCCTCCATAATACTTATTGCTGCTTGGTTCATCCAGCATAATCAGAGTAACAAAACGCGAGTTAATCGCTGGCGCTACTCCCACAAATACTGCAATATACTTATCCTTAGCATAGCCACGTTCATCACTTTTATGCACTGTGCCAGTTTTCCCCGCCAACATATAACCTGATATCTGAGCTCTCCTGCCAGTCCCGTTCGGGGATATAACTTTTCTCATTGCCTGCATAACCTGTGTAGTAACTTCTTTATCTATTACTGGTTTTTTCTCCAAGCCGCCATCTTTCAAAAGAGTTACAAAAAAATCTTCTCCTCCATTGGCTAATACTCCATAAGCTTTGGTAAGCTGCATTGGAGTCACCGACAACCCATAACCATAAGAAAGAATTGCCTTGGCGCTTGACGAAAGTGGTTTAAGAGGCAAGTAGCCCTCTCTTTCTCCAGGAAAACCACTGCCTGTTCTTCTGCCGATACCCAAACGATACAGAGAATCAATTAACTTGCGGCTTGTAACTTCACCTGAAAGCCGCGACATACCCACATTACTGGACTTAGCAATAACATCAGTAATCTCCAACGCTCCAAGATTTCTGGAATCACGTATAGTAACTCCGCCAAGCTTTACATAACCTGGGCTAGTATTCACCTTGTGTTTTAAATTATAATTGGTATTCTCCAAGATACTGGCAAGCACTAAGGGCTTGAAAGTAGAGCCGGGTTCAAAAACATCTGTAAGAGCGCGATTGCGCACTGCGTTAACATCAAGCCCTTTACGATTATTGGGATTAAAAGAAGGATACTGCGCCATAGCTAACACCTCGCCATTGAGGGCGTCAAGGGTAATTGCTATGCCAGCTTTAGCGCCACTGGCGCGGCAGCCGTTTACCAGATGATGATAAGCCGTATATTGCAATTGTAAATCTACCGAAAGATACAGGGCATCTTTATTGGAACTGCTATCACCATTAAAAATCTTTATAGTATTGCCATGGGCATCGCGCAAGCTGGAGCCAGTGCGATGAATGTCGCTTAGAGTATCATCATATAATAATTCAATTCCTTCAATGCCACGATTTTCTTTATCTACAAAACCAAGCAACTGAGCAGCAACCTCAGCAGCGGGATAATAGCGGGTGTAATATTTATCTGCCCATAGACCACTCAAACGTAAAGATTGAATATAATCCGTTTCCGCGGGAGTGAGTTCTTTGGCGATTAAAGTTGTCTTTTGAGCGGGAATTAACTTGACTGCATCATTTCTAATCTTTTGCACAGAAGCAAGATAATCAAACAAAAACTCCTGTTTGACTTGAGAGTTTGATTTAGTGAACACATCACCCGATACATAGATGTCATAGTTTTCCGAGCTAACCGCTAATTGCGCGCCATTACGGTCTAAAATATCAACCCGTTTCTGCGCCACCTTACCAATATTAATCTGTTTCTGCTTAACTTTTTCTATTTCATCCGCATAAGGATAAAAGAACTGGATTTCCAACATCCGATAAGTCAAGAGCAAACCTAACAACACAAAGATACCCTGCGCCAGCCAAATTCTTCCTTTATATAGATTATGCATAATCGTTAGTTAATTAGTTTTGCTTTGTGACAGCAGTTTTATGCTGCTAATATTTTTAATCTTACGCGGCTTCTGCAAACCGAGTTTATTTGTTGCATAGTCCCGCAGACGCGCTGGACGGATTAGCACACTTTTCTCCAATGTAAGACGAGTTCTTTGTTTCAACGCCAACTCTTCAACGTCTTTAATTTTGGATAAATGCTTAACCACGGCGCGGCTTTCATGAACTAAGAAAACTCTTCCTGCCGAAGTTACTATTAAAGCAATTAAGCATATTTCTCTCCAGTGGCTAAACAGCAGGCGTGTAATATTTTTAATTGTTTCTTTCATTATGCCGCCTTCTCCAATACTCTCAACAATGAGCTACGACTCCGCTTATTAGCGCGAACTTCTTCAATGCTTGGCTTAACCTTATGTATTAATTTCATTTTGGGGGTGAGCGATTTCACCATCCGATGTTCCAAAGAATGAAAGCTGATAACTGCCAGCCGTCCTTTGGGCTTCAGAACTTGCTCTGCTTTGGTTAGTCCCTGCTGCAATTCCTGCATCTCTTGATTAATAAAAATTCGCACGGCTTGAAAACTGCGGGTAGCAGAATGAATTCTTTTAGCAAGTGAACGCGGCTTGGCTTGAACTACGATAGCAGCAAATTGTTTAGTGCTGGTAATGGGATATTTCTTACGATAGTCAATAATTGCCGCTGCGATTGAACGGGCATGCGGTTCATCACCAAACTCTTTAAGCACCTTTTCCAGCTCTGTCAAGCTTACCTTTTGCAACCAAGCGCTAACCGACTGCCCTGTGGATTTATCCATCCGCATATCCAAGGGACCGTCCGCAGAAAAACTAAACCCTCGCTCCGCATCATCTAACTGACGGGAAGATATACCAACATCCATTAAGATGCCAGATACCTCCCTGTCAATACTATCAACAACTAAATCTATTGAAGAGAATCTTCCATGTTTGATAATTAGTTTCGGCTCGGCAGCAAACCTCTGCAAGCCACGTTCAACCGCCTCAGGGTCTCTATCAATTCCCAGTATTAGCGCATCTTTTGAGGTATGACTCAGCAACGCTTGAGTATGTCCGCCATCACCAAAAGTGGCATCAATATAAAAACCATCTTTATTGGTAATGAGAAGTTCCACTACTTCCTGCACCATAATGGGCTGATGGACTGAAGGGAAGTCGTTCATATTAATAAAGACGGATTCCCTTGCGGGCGCCTTTTTCAAGCAAAGAATGTAGGTTGTCATCTTTGGTGGTTTTAAGCCATTTCTCCTCATCCCATATCTCAATTACTTCTTGCATTCCAATAAGTATTATTTTTTTATTCAAATTGGCATAGCTGCGCAATTCATTCGGTAATAATGCCCTGCCATTGTTATCAACTTCCAGTGAGTGGGTAGAACCAAAGAAATGTTTTTTAAGACGGCGGTCGGCAAATGTTTCATCTTCAATATTGCGGAACATTCTAATCTGACTGGCTATACTTTCCCACAGTTTTGATGGATAGATAGTTAAATACTTTTCCTTCTCTTCTATACCAGGGGAAATATACAATGATTCTTTCTTATGTTTTAGCAGAGCATCACGAAGCCGCACAGGAACCACGATACGATTCTGGGCGTCAAGATTGACTGCATACTGTCCAAAAAAACCTGTCATATAAATTTGCTATTCGCCATAAATAACCAAATTATACCATAATCCGTCAAAAATAACCATAATTTACCATTTTTTTTCTAATTTACGTATAAAGTCGCCTATTATGGGCAAAGAATGGTATTGTGATGATTTGTGCTTGTAAAAGCACAAGGCGTGGTATATAGCCCCCCGTCAGGAAGTTATTTTATTTGGGCGATGAGTTGGCGAGCTTTTTTCTGTTCTTCGCTGCTGCCATTATTTATGACATCTTCCAACATAGAACGAGCTCTACTGCTCTCGCCCATATTGATATAAGCGCGCGCTAAATCAAGATTAGCATTAACTAAATTATCCTGTAAGAAGTTATCTGTAGATGGAATGTTTCTGCGCGAGGCAGAAGTTGCCCCAGCTGTTTTCCTTGACTCAGGCGTTCTCTTCTTTTCTACCTTTTCTACCTTTTCTACTCTTCCTACTCTTCCAGTCCTTGCCGTCTGCGCAGATGGATTGGTAAAGTCAGGAAGTGGCGAAGTGGCATCTTCCCCCTTACTTATAGGAAAATCATCACCTTCAAAGATTAAAGCCCGATTCGCAGAAATACTTGGCGCGGCAGAGCCCTTCCTAAGATTCCTCATAATTGCAGCGCGTGAGCGAGGAACCCGCAGCAATTTAATTCGCGCATAAAAGAATAATAACAAAATAAAAACTGTAAGGGTTGCAAAGCCAAGAATAGACCAGAATAAAGGATTAGCTCTAATTTCTTGTTTAAGAACTTGCAGCCGTTGTTCAAGCAATGCAGTTAGCTCGCGGGTAGTGCATGGCTTGCCATTACAAAGTGATGTGTTAGTTTCAGCCGTTGGGGCATCTGTTTGTATTTTATTCTCAGTAATCTCATCCTGCAAGGATATTAAGCGAACTGATTTAAGAGTGATAAGTTTTTCCACTTGCTCCAGCTGTTTACGAATCAAGCTTAATCTTCCGCTGGCTTCCCCTTCGGCGCGCTGCTCCTTATCAATTTCTTCAAGGGTTACAACTTCTCTGGCGCCAACCTCAGCCGACTGGCTCTCGGACTGTTCTAACAGCTGCGATTCTTCCACTGAAATAGCAGGTTGCGCTGCCACTATAACATCTGGCTGCCCCGCAGTGGCAATCTCCAAGCGCGGACGATGATATGCTCTTCTAAACATGGCGTGGATTATCCGTTGCGCTTCCGCTTTATTTTTTTCGTTTATCTCATAATAGTCCGGCAAAGCAAGGGCTATACCAATGCGCAATGAACGTCCATCTACAAAAGCGTTGGGGTTTTTATCACGCAGGGCTAACATAATTTGCTCTTCGTTGAGCGGTTCATCTCGCAAGTACGCCTGACGCATTGCAACTGCCACATTACGCCAGCTATCTCCTTCTACTGTTTCCACAGATACCTTCTGGATGGCGCTGTTAATCTCTTCCACCTTCTGCTCTTTGACTTTATTAGCAGCAGGATTAGCAGCAGTGGATACGTCACTGCCGTCATTGCCAGCATCAACTTCAAGCGGACTAATTCGGACTACAACATTGCCTGAAGCATCCGGCAACAAACCGCGCAAACTAACTGCATAGCGGCGCAGCAATTTACCTGTATCCCAGCTGATTTCCACTAACAAATCAAAAGAATCAACTGGCTCATAAGGGAACACAATTGTAATCCTGCCGTTTTTGCTATTAATCCGATTGAACTCTGCGCTAAGGTCGCGTAAGAGGTTGCTGTAATCAATATTGAAAGTTCTATATACTGGCTGCTCTGGCAACAAAACCCTAATATTACGATTACTTCTTTTAAGGTCGCCCACCAATATGATGCCGCGCAAGTCATCATTTTCGCGTGAAATAAGAAGCTCGTTCAACTCCACTGCAGCGGCGGGCAATGGAAAGCATATCAACATCAGCAATATAACAGGCGCCAATGTCAGGGCGCCGAGTTGTTTATTGGGCTGCCTACAAAATCGCCTATTGGGTCGTCTATCAAGCATCCTCATCTTTCCTATAGGCATTGCTTCTCAATGGCAAGTTCTGCCAGCTGCACAGAATTCAGAGCTGCGCCCTTACGTAGATTATCAGCCACAATCCACATAGTTAAAGCATTCGGGTGGGATATGTCTTTTCTAATTCTGCCAACAAACACATCATCCTTGCCACCCTCATTAAGCGGAGTAGGATAGCCGCCATCTTCCCGTTTATCCATAACACTAATAGATGGAGAGTTGGCAAGTATATCGCGCGCCTTGTGCTCGTCTAACTCTTTGTTGAATTCCAAATTCACCACCAAAGAATGTCCATAAAAAACGGGGACGCGCACGCAAGTAACATTTACCATAATATCCTCGTCCTCAAGTATTTTATGAGTTTCCCAAACCATCTTCATCTCTTCAATCGTATAGCCATTTTCTGCAAAGTCCCCTATATGAGGAATTGCATTAAATGCTATTTGTTTGGTAAAGGGAGGGTAATCATCAGGGCTTATTCGCTCATTACGCATCATGCTCATAGTTTGCTGCGACAGACAGTTAATTGCTTTTTTGCCAGCGCCAGAGACCGCCTGATAGGTTGCTACGTTAATTCTTTTGATGCCGAAGTGTTGATGCAATGGTTTAATTGCAACCAGCATACCCATAGTGGAACAATTAGGGTTGGCGATAAGCCGCCCGCTATCTTTATTCAGGCAATGGGGATTAACCTCGGATACAATTAAAGGGACATTCTCATCACGGCGGAAAAGAGAAGTGTTATCAATGACAAAGCAGCCCTTCTCCAAAGCAATAGGGACGTACTTCTCTGAGATGGCGCTGCCAGCCGAGAAAAGCGCTAATTGACAACGGGAAAAATCAAACTCCTCTAAATTAATGATGGAAATTGGTTTGTTCTTATACTCAACCGTCCTGCCTACAGAGCGGATGCTGGCAAGCGGGAATATCTCCCCAGCAGGAAAATCCCGTTGCTCAAGAATTTTCAGCATTATTTCTCCTACCGCGCCAGTTGCCCCTACTATGGCGACGTCAACTCTTTTATAACTCATACCATTGTAATTATATACTTTTTTTAAGTCAAATATTATTTTTAATGGATTAACTATTTACCATAATGCAGAGGATTTATAATGGGGATATGTATGACAAATCATTTACCTGCCTATTGCTGCCTGGCGACGGCATAGGTCCCGAAGTAATCTCCCAAGCCAAGTTGGTGTTAGAAAAATGCAATGCCACCTATAAACTTGGCATAACTTTCACGCAAGGAGTCATCGGCGGAGCTGCCATAGATACAACTAACTCGCCTCTCCCAGCAGCAACTATTGAACTTGCCGAGCAGGCGGACGCAATCTTAATGGGGGCAATTGGAGGTCCTAAATGGGATGGATTACCATTAGAACAAAGCCCCGAGAAAGGACTCCTGCAACTGCGCAGTCACTTTGGCTTCTTTGCTAATTATCGCCCTGCTACCTTATACTCGGCTTTGGCTGATGCTTCCCCAATAAAGACCGAACTAGTGAAGGGCGCAGACCTTTTGATTCTACGCGAGCTCACTGGCGGCTTATACTTCGGCGAACCGCGTGGCTTCAATGAAGACGCAAGCGCCGCCTACAATACTATGCGCTATAGCAAAGACGAGATAATCCGCTTAGGGCGGCTCGCCTTCGTTGCGGCGGCTAATAGACGCGGTAAATTATGCTCGGTGGATAAAGCAAATGTTCTGGAAGTATCGCGTTTGTGGCGCAGCACTATTACTGAACTTGCTGATGAATACCCCAATGTGGAGCTATCACATCTTTATGTAGATAATGCCGCAATGCAGTTGGTGCGTGAGCCAACTTCTTTTGATGTGATAGTAACCGAGAATTTATTTGGCGATGTGCTTTCTGATATAAGCGCTCAGTTAGTCGGCTCTATTGGAATGCTGCCTTCGGCGTCTATAAGAGAAGACAGCAAGGGCTTATATGAACCAGTGCATGGCAGCGCCCCTGATATTGCTGGCAAGAACCAAAGCAATCCTTTTGCTACGATTCTTTCTGCTGCTATGATGTTGCGTTATTCTTTTCAGCAGGAAGAAGCGGCAACAGCAATTGACAATGCAGTAACTAAGGCAATTGAAGCGGGAATAAGAACCGCAGATATTACCAAAGAAGGTGATGTTATATCAAGTTGCAGCCAAGCTGGCAGCGCAGTTCTTTCTTATCTTTAATGGATGCCTTAATGGATGCCTTGTTGCAGCCATGGTTGGCTGCGATTATGCTTTTCCTCAAATTGTGTTATTTTATCTGCAGCTTGCAGAGTAACCCCTACATCATCCAACCCCTCTAAAAATATTTTCTTACGGGTGGCGTCAATATTAAAACTAAATTGTTCACCCTCATCACCTTGTAGCGCCTGTTGAGCTAAATCAACATTAATCTTATAACCGGGAGTTTGCGTAGCCAAATCAGCAAAACGAGTAATAACATCCAATGGTAACTCCACCGTCAGTAGGCCATTCTTTACGCAATTAGTAAAAAATATATCCGCAAAGCTTGGAGCTATAACCACACGAATACCAAAATCCATTAGCGCCCACACCGCATGTTCGCGACTAGAGCCGCAAGCAAAGTTAGCGCCGCTAAGCAAAACCCCACCTTTATTGTAAGGGGGAAGGTTAAGTATAAAGTCCTGCCGTTGAGCGCGTTGGTTGTCTGGCTTATCAGGGAAGCCAGCATCCGTATAACGCATCTCATCAAACAGGTAGCGTCCAAGTCCGCTACGTTTAACTGTCTTAAGATATTGTTTGGGGATAATGCGGTCGGTATCTATATTAGATAACATAAGTGGTATAGCAGTGCCGCGAAATGTAGTAAATGCTTGCATAGTATTATTATAAGTCCTCCGTGTTTAAATTGGGGGGATATAGGGCATTGGATATATACGCAAAAAGGACGAGCATTGCTCGTCCTTTTTATTATCTATTTGTGTAGATTAATTATTATTTACCCTTGATGAACCAATATGAAATAGCATCTTAAGCACATTACTATCTGGAATTTTTGTTCCACTACTATCTTGCGCTTGAATAGTAATCAAGTAATATCCCTCCGGCTCGTTCAATGAATAATCATTCAACTTAGCTAGATCATTAGGATCAGTAGTATGTGGATTAGTATTCATAAATTGTCTAATATGCATAGGAAAGTTAGCATCACCTTCATCTAAATCTCTTTCATTAGTAGCACCATCAGCCGGTATGGGAACAGCATCTGCTGCAGTACTACAGTAATAATCATCTGCACTTACTGTATTCTTAGTATTATCTATTAAACCCCTAATAAATGAATAAGCATTACCAGCAACAGTAGTAAATTCGCAATCTGGATCACCATAATTTACTCTACCCCAGTAACCATCAAGCAGCAGGATTCTTTGTGTCTGCTCGGGAGAGGCATTATTAGCACAAGAATTAATATTAATATTACTTACGCCATCAAAGTTAGTTAAACGACATATTTTGGCACTAACTTTAGCCCCTTCACCTGGTGCATTTGATACCTGAATACGAATCAAATCAGTAATATCTGCTTCTACAGAAGTAAGCTCAGTGGACAAATTAGTATCAGCAGTATTAGCCGCATTCCTAAGTATGCGACTTTTAACGCCACCAACACTACTAGCACCATAAGTATCTTCAAACGGAATAGTAGTAATATATCTTGTATGCCCACTCGGATTACCAGCTACTTTAGTTTCAAATCTAAGATAACGTCCAACCCCTGCATCTCTTAATATATTTTGAGCAGATTCAGATAACAGATTCCTTTCAAAATTAGTGTAGTTAGTATTGGCATAAAACAGCAGATCATCTCTATCATCATTATTAACATAATTACGACCTTCCTCCTTTAAGGAATCAAGAGGACTCCGAACAGGTAAATTACTGCCTTCTATATTCATAAGATGAGTTCTAAGTGTTTGAAGGTGGGTAGTTAGCAAAGCTCCGTCAGCTAATGCTAGTCTAGATTCAACATAATTAGCTGCAGTAGCTTCTGCAGCTATAGCATCACGTGTAGCAAGATCACTTCCACCATAAAATCTTATATGCACCATACCTACACGAGCACCTATGCTATGAGGAACAAAATAATCACTGCTATCCCCTGACGCCCCAAAATAAGGGATCCTGCCTATATTAGAATCTGTAGGATTTGTATCACCAATTGACATAAAGCCGCCGAATTCAGGGTCATCCACCTGGTCAGACCAAGCCAGGGTTATAGGACCGGCATCACCAGGTTCGGTAAAGGTAAGCACCAGCGAACCACCAAAAGCTACAGGTGTATTAGTACCATTACTAGTAGTAGCGCCGATAATACATGTTCCAGCCGAAGTGGCGGTAACTACAAAACTTTGAGTTAAATCAGAAACCCCACGATTATTTTTAACATTCTGCAATCCCAGAACACCGGCACTAAAAGAGCAAGTGGTGGAAGTTCCACTGATGATAGGAGTAATAGTGTTGCTTGCTACACCTAGATCATCAACATTTTCAATAGTGATATTTACATAAAACATCTCATTTACTAGTTTACTAGTATTTGGCGGAGACATCTCAAATCCAATGCTATCCGTAAGAAAAATATCTAGAACCTTTGGTCCAACTCGTTCAATAAACTCAATATTTGTAGTGTCATACGATTCGGTTCCATTTTCTGCAGCTGTAAACGCGAGTAGGCAAGAACCTGCTGAAACACCTTCAACACGAAATGTTTGTGTAGCACTATCACTATCAGTAAATACTATATTACCTACCTGAGCGATATTACAAACCGCGTCAGAAGAAGCAGTAACACTGGCGTTAGCAAAACCATCAATTGTATCGCCATCTCTAATAATTACACTAAATGTAAATGCGGTAGTAGCGCCTGTCTTCTTAGTAAATTGGGATGGGAAGGAGGGAACGTCAGCAAATATTGGAGCAACTTCAGGACGCATAAATGTAATAGGACCCACCTGCTCATTCGCGGATGTAAAATCACCCTCCGTAGTATTAACTGTAATAATACATTCTCCTGCAGTTGCAGATGTAATATTAAATACTTGCGTGCCTGTCTCACTATCACTAGAAATAACTATATCAGCAGCAGGAACAACTGTGCAACCAGAGGAACCTGCGCTACCAGCAGTAATAAAGGCATTTGTTAAATCACCCTGATCAGCATTCCTAATATCAACAGTTAGGGAAACTATTTCGTTTATATTTGCCGTAGTTGCATTTAGCTCTTTCCCAGTAATACTTGGAGCGGCTTCAGCTGGCACCGGAAGTGTAAACCTAATAGTTTCTACACCTGATATTACAGTTTCAGCATCTTCAGTAACATTAACCCTGAAAGTACATGTTCCCTCAGATGAACTACTAATATTAACCGATTCCATAGCACCATCATCTTCAGTATGAGTACTAAGGTCACAACCTCCTGTTTCCCTCAAAACCCTAAAAACTCCAAATTTACCATCGTTATCAATATCTGTAAGAGAGACAGTGATTGGAACATTAGTGCCTATGGTTGCAGAAGGAGTGTAGTCAATAGAAGAAATACTTGGAACAAGTTCGGGTAACTCAACAGTATCACTAATAGAAGAACTAGCTGCATTAGCTTCAGAATTTAAAGTTAGCACACAGGCGTTACTAGGACCAGGTATTCCAGCAGAACCAATAACGACATTCCAACTTAATTGCCCTGTTCCAGTTCGTGTTACTTCCCCAGATACACTGCAAATAGCAGCATTCCCAGTAGTCAAATTACTAGATACTACGTCATTGTCATCAGCATCTTCATCACTGACCGTTGCAGTAACTATAATCGTTTTAGTTGCAGCATTGCTACCAGGTCCATAATTTGTTACGCCAGTCAAGTCACCAGCAAGAGCTGTTATCACAGGAGCTTTCTCACGGCGAGGTGTAATAGTAACTCTATCTATTGGAACAGAGCGAAATACGGCACTGCTACCAATAGAAGCTGTTTCTGTAGCTGCTATTGTTACTTCACAGACAGCAGCCTCAGTAGCTCCGCTACCAATAGTATAAGTAAATGGGTAGTTATTACCAGATTGGGTTCCATTACTAATTGTTATGCCGCCACAATTAGCACCGAGTTCAGCGAATACATTAAGTGCAAGACCATAAGTAGTTATCTCGGCACTAGTTACTTGTCTGGTAATAGTAAAGGTACCGAGTTCTTGATTCACTGATGTTCCGCTAACAGGTATAACCCTGTTACCAGCGTCAGTAACATTGTTACTTACACCGCCAGAGGTGCGAACAATAGTAGGTGGCGCAATATCAACGAAGCTAACCATTATTGGTTGACTGGTCGCTTTAGCTGCATCTCCATCTTCAGTAACATCTATGCCCACACTACATGTATCGCCAGATACAACGGCACTCTTAGTAGTCACATCCACTGTGTAGATGTAATCATCACCGCTCTTTGAAGTGATGGCACCCACAGTCCATTTAGTTATATCGCAAACACCATAAATAGAAGCTAATTCCACCCTATATCTATCATCTCGAATACCATTATCTGGGCCATCATCATCGTCATTATCTGTTACATTGAACTCTAATGTTATCGTTTCGCCAGTAATCACATTATTAGCAGTGGAACTAACAGTTGTAACACTAGGGGCTATTAGACGGAAGCCGGTTCTATCATAGCGGTTATTTATTGAACCGCTAACTAACGTATTACTCGATGAATCCTGTGTAAACTCCACACTACTATCCTGATTAGCTAATGTAACACTCGCATCACCAGAGTGAAATGTTCCAACTATATCATAGTCCAACCTTATGCAGTTATCCGTAAAACGATCAAAATCTTGCGTTCCTACACTAAAACGGAAAGTTCTCGTATCATCATCAATGGTATGGCCAGCATTCTTCAGAGAAGCAGTTACATCCTCAAGCATAGAAAGATCAATGGCACCAAAGCTACATTGATTATCCTTACCTTTCTCACCAGACACATCAACATAAAAGCCAAAATTACTGAGAGTAAAAGCCGTTACTTCATGCTCATCGCCGCCTTCAACAAAATCTTCAGAAGTTATGTTAATTAAAGCACTTATAGAAGCGTTATCATTATAAGAAACATCTTGCGTTATATCCTTACCATCGATATCTAACTGAGTTGATAGCGTAAAACCGCTGTCAGCTCTTTCAATATTTAGGTCTCCTCTTAGAGCAACGGGGCTATCCTCAGTTCGGCTATCCGTAATAATAACCTCAAAGTTCCTACCACCAACATTGGCATTAGAAGGAGTATAGATGAAAGAAACTGTGCCAGTACCTGGTGTAGCAGCAATGCCTTCAGTAAAATTAAAGGCGGTAGGATCAGTTATTTCCACGCTATGTATTAGTTCTTCTCCCACATCAAAAGTATCATTGTTATTACCGTCACTAAAAATTCTCAGAGTCGCAGTAAATGCTTCAATAGGCACACCTGCAGACAATTCCTCTATTCTATTATTCTCAATATTTCTATCGGAAAAACTTATTGTGATATTACCTGCGACATCCTCTGTTATGCCTAATACAGGTGCCGTAGCGGTGCCAGTATCAGCAATATCAATTAAACTAGATATTCTTACATCTGATGGTGGAGATTGGATGTCATAGTTAGTATTAAACGCTATATTATTTGCCTGTATGTCTGCATCTTCAGCGCCTTCTACTATGGTTGAAATATCCGTCGCTAAAGTAGCATTAACCAAGATCAAAAGTTCATCGCCAGCAAATCTATCATCAGCAACTAATCTGAACGCAGGTATCATTCCTCCATTATTCCTAATATCTGCGGTGCTTATAAAATATTTTACCCTGGGCGCAGTAGTTTCAAACAGGGTATTTGAATCAGTGTTATCAACATCAACGAATTGAATAAATTGCTTGTCACGTCCCGCTGGACTCCCTGCTTCATTATAAATAAGCATAGAAAGTAAAATGCCAGCATTCTCAGCATCAGGTAAGTTAAGGTCATCACCACTGATGGTAATTCCACTAAAAGTTGCAATAGTTATGTTCTCGTTATTATCATTACTCATAGGAGGCAATATTCCTGTACTGTCTATTGTAACAACAGCAGCTCCTAAAGTAAGTTTTTCTGGTGCATTTAGAACGTTTAGGGTGAAGGTGCCTGTAGTACTACCAGTACCATCATTTGCATACAGTTCTGTTACCTTCCAAGTAACTGTATATGAGCCCACATCATCATCGTCTAAATCAGTTACAACAATTGAGTTAGATGCTATGTTGTTATCAATAGGACCAGATAGAGTACGGTGCTGCCAATCAACATCATTTGCTATATTTCTTGGATTAGGACCTATTTTTGTAACACTCTCAATGGTAAAAGTTAAAACTTCTGGTTCTGCTAAAGCTCTTGATAAATCCAGATCTGTAACTTCAATAGTACCAACTGAAGTACTAGATGCGCCCTCCATAACATCCCCTGAATCATCCTGGAGTGTTACTTGATGGTTATTAGCTTCAACTACTATTGGTATCAGCAAACTATTAGATACAACGTCAGTTCCAGTAAACTCGACACTATACATACCTCCTGCAGATAGTGCATTGATAGCATCATATTGTTCTTTCGATAGAACAGGGAAATTACTCATAAAATCAACTGTAAACATTGTGGAAGTCGGTGATATTATAGTTGGAACACCGCTGTCAGAGGTTATAGATAAAGTAGCCCGAGGAGAAAGTTCGCTAGTTGGGGTTGCTGCGTTAATTGTTGCAGGCACTGTACCCCCTGTGGAGAAAACGTCAAATATCAAATCATCGTCTCTATAGGTTAGAGTAAATGGTCTAACTGGAAGATCTATAGTATTATCAAAAATACCATCTGCATTTTCAAAATCATTTAAGTTATAAGCCGCGCCAGCACCTTCCCCTCTAAGTAATACAGCAGCATCATTCACCTGGCGGACTGTAACACGCGAGGTTATGGTATCATCATATATTGTGCCAATAATCGTATTACCAAAACCACGTGGCTCAGTTTCTATAACGTCAAAAACAATATCAGTGATACCCCAACCATGCTGCTGATAGGTCATAGTTGCGCCTGAAGCATGATCAAAAATATCTTCCTCTCTAGGATTAGAAGGATTGGGATTAGTTATATCATCTATACGAGTAACACTTGCTACCGTTGCCGTTCCTGCTTGATCTCTACGGGCGTCATTACCATCTGCTTCATTAGTATCTACACCAGGTATTATAGTAATGGATTTCGTTGTATCAGAACCAGTATTAAGCAGTTCTGTATCTTCATTCAATGAAGTAAAATTTCCGCCGGTATCCGCCGATATAGGCGTTGTGCCATCAGTCAGCATGGGAGTAATGGTTGGAATGTTATTGCCGTTATCATCAGATGTGTCTTTAGTGACTTCTAACATGTAATTAACAGAGTTACCTACAATTACACCATCAATTCGGTCCTTTTCTACTATATTGATGTTAATCATAGCCACGCCATGAACATTGCGGGCAAGAGCAAAAGCAATTACATTGTCATTAGTTATCTCTGTTTGAGAAATTCCCACAATACTTTCACCTGTCGCACGAATGGTATTAGTACCTGCATCTGCTAATTGTATAAGGTTTCCACTAGTCGCCGATGCATCAAGGTCTATCCCTGGAGCAGTCCCCTCTTGTACAGTGACTGTTATTTCTGTATCTCCTTCTCTATACAAATTGAAATCAGAGTTACTAACTTTTATATATAAATTATGGGTGCCAAATTGGTTTGGCTCAATACTATTTTCACCTATGGCACCATTGGTCCCAGCAAAGTTTACGAAAGCAGTGCTAGGATTTGAATTTTTAGCTGTATCAATATAGACGGCTTCAATCGTTGCCTCTACATTTGCAGGACGATCAGGAGCTGGAGTTCTAAGAAGGAATGGTACATTAACAACTGTAGTTATTCCCCCGATTGAATCGCCCGGTCCAGAAAATGGAATCGGAAAACTACCACCATCATCAATAGCATTAATAGCATCAACAAGGTCGAATTGGTCTTCTGATAAAATCAATTCATAATTAAAATCAACTGTAAATGTTCCATCGCCCACATTAGTGAAGCCACCAGCAGACACGGAAGTAGTTGTAGCCACTGTACTAACAGTATTAACAAGTGAAAGTGGCGCCGCCCCTTGATTAATTTGTGCAGGCACTGCATCAATAAAAGTGTCAAACGCTATATCGGGATCGCTGTAGGTTAGCGTTAATACTTTAGGATTGGGGGCAGTAGAAGTATGTGCTCCTGTAACAGTATCTTTAAAGTCATTCAAGTTATAGCTATTTACGACACTAGATATAAATTCAGCAGGATCGTCATCTTTAGTAAGCGTAATGGTTGAAGTTGCTGTCCCAGTGTGCAGCGGGGCAGCCGGAATAACATCAGCAAAACCACGTGGTTCAGTTTCTGTGACTGCATAAGTAATATCAGCAGTACCATAGCCATGATTTTTATAGTTTATGACATTAGTTCCAGCGGTATAATCAAAGAATTCTACATTCCTACCATTAGTAGAGTCCATGTATGCAATGTTTGATACCATTACTGTAGCCGTTTGGTCACGATTCCCACTAATGTCATTTACATTAAAATTATTAGGTGTCACCGTGACACTCTTAATATCAGCATCGCCTGCAAACACACCTGTATCTTCCTCAATGCTAAGATCCAAACTACCAGCAGACAACTCTTGAGGTGTGCCAGCACCAGTAAGTTGAACATTAAATGTTGGGTCAGCATTCGGTGTAATATCTTCAGTTACAGTTAATGTAAACTCATGGTCTTTAGAATCAATTTCCTTTCCATTTGAATCATTTTCTTGTATATTGATATTAATGGTTGCAGTGCCATAAACATTGCGGGCAAGAGCAAATTCAATAGTATGTGCAGCACCTTCAGTATCTGCTGTAGTTTGTGGCACAAGCTCAACCATATTCACACCTGGAAGAACCTCGCTTCCACCTACCGCTGTTAATGCTATAAGTTCATTATTAGATGCTACTTTAGAAGTACCTGCTGGCGCATCACCGTCTGGGACAGAAACTGTGATTATTGTTGCACCGCCTGCTTGATTGTCATCAAAATCGCTATTGCTTATTCTAAGACGTAGAGAGTGGCTATCAAATTGGTTTGGTGTAATGTCATTTTCATTCATAGAGGCATTTCCAGAGAAGCCATCTACATCTATATCAAAGTTTACAAGAGCGGTACTAAGATCTGTAACCTCAACATTATGAATATACAATTCCTCAATTACTGCAGGAATGTTTAATCCTGCTGCTTCAATATCCACATAGAACTGCGCTAAAGCATAAGTGCTTGCATTATCGCCTTCCTGACTTGCACGAATATAATAGGTGCGAGTTGTTTCTTCTGTTGCGTCTTTGAATAGGGCGATAGTGTCAAGGGCATTATATTTGATGCTTGCATCTACACCTCCAGTGCTATTAATAACATCAAATTGTTTTTGGGTTATAAGTAGTACTTTACTTATCACTTCATCTTCTCCCTCGGCAGCAAGGTTATAAGTGTTGTTAATCTCAATATTAAAGTAATTATCAAAAGTAGTGATATCTACTAATTTGCCTGATGCGTCTTCAGAAAGAATTTCTGTGATTGTGATATTCTTATCATTATTTGAATCAAGACGAATCACTAAGGTTCCATCATGAACAGCATGCCTATTATCACCAATCACACCAATATCTTCAGAAGCACCGCGTTCAATGAAATAGCCATTTATATCAGAATTACTAGGAACACTAACCAATGTAGTGTTATAGTTGTCACCATCAACGTTAATTTGATTCGCTCTGCCGCCTACTGGGTCGTTCAAACCATTTTCACCCTTAACATTGGTAGCTAAGGTTACATTTTCACCCACAGCATCTCCCGCCACTTCTGCATCTACAGCAGCATAATCACTTTGAGTATATTCAAAGCCATATACTGGCGCATTGGCATTGGCATTAGCAGTAGTGTACGCCACTTCTTTAGGAGCAGCTTTTAACACAAGAAGTGTAAACCCATTTCCTTCATTCATAACGATCCCTCCACTACGACCTGCGGCAGTTCCTATAAAAGTTACAATTGAGGTGATATCACCAAACAGAGATGCTTCAATATAATCGGTGTCATTAATAGCTAAGGTTACATTGCCGTCACCATCAGGTTTTTTCAAAGAGAAAACTGGCGGTATACCCAAGTCAATATGATCTGCAACATCAGGGGTTAAAGAAGTAAATGATACGTTAGTTATAGAATAATCTATGTTAATCAAATCATAGGTTGTTCTACCAATGGTAACTTTTTCATTAGCATCCTTAGATATATCGGTTTCTATAAATGTAAACAGGGGCTCCTCAAAATCATAGTCTCCATCAGCAACACCCTCATCCACATCTGTTTCTGTTATGTTGAAAGTAAAAGTGGACAAACGAATAGGTGTTATTGGTTGCTGCACATCCATAACTGTAACTTGAATGGTTATGGGGTCGCTCGCATCATTGGGACCTGTGCCGCCTGTGTTGTTGGTTATTGTAAGAGTGGCAGTATGAAGCAGTCCATCACCAAGATCTTCAAGTTTGTCTGCATCTGCCACTACTAGGTTCAATATGCGTGTATTAGCATCTGACGCAGTACCTACAGTGACATTAAAAACGTCAGCAAATTTATCATTGCCGCTCAACTCATATACCAATGCATCAGCATCTGTAGCGTTAACATTTGCTATAGTGATAGCAATGGGATTAACCGGAGTTCCTACTATATCGTTTTCCGATACACTACCACTAGTTTCACTATTTGCCACATCAATCACTGGTTTTTCATCAACATCACGCACTATTAAGTTGAATTCTAATGAGGCATTCAATACATCAACACCAAGGTCAGACACAGGTACAGATTCCGTATGCCCTTCTGAAGGGTTAAGTTCATATCTACCCTTATCTAATATAGATTTTGTTTCAGTAAGAGTGACTCGGTCAGCAGCAATGACGACATTATCTGGTGTACCTGTAGCAAAATCTTCAAAACTTATGGACTTAGTCAGGGTTAGGGTTGCAGTAGAATCTACAAATGTCAATTTAACTGCATTATTAAGGAAAGCAGATCCTTTAGCAGCACCAAAAGAAAAATCTTGCATGGCAAACATATTATCATTATCATCTTCAACTGTAAAAGTGGCTAATACTGTGCCTGCAGGAGTGTCCTCGTCAATAGTAATATTTAATCTCAATGAATCCGCTGTTTCATTTGAATCACTCAAGGATGGGTTGGCAAGAACAGTAAAATCAGAAACCACTGGAGCAGTGTTTATATCGTTAACTAAGACAGTCACTAACGCATAGTCCTGTTTTAGTAGTTGAGGGGTCTCAGTAGCGTCAATATCACTGGCATTGGCAAGACGAACAACCAGAGTATAGTATCCAGGGGAGTCTACAGGGAACACAACCTTACTATCTTCCTTCAAAGAAATAGCACCCGTATTTTCATCTATGTCAAACATAGCACTGTCGCCAGTGTTAATGCCTAAACGTTCCGCACCGAAAACGTCAAGTAGAGCCGCATCTACAAAAGCAAAAGCTGGGGTAATATCAATGACTTTTGAAACATTAACAAGCTCAAATCCGGGGGGGACAGCAGGATTATACAAAACGAGTGGAGTTGAAGGTGCAACTGACACGTTAGCGCCAGCAATTCCTTCAGTTATGCTACCCGCTAATTGGCGCATTGTAAATGTAGGTGCTGTAGCTGGGTCTAATAAAAGATCTCTGCTTATATTTAAATCTTGATTAATGCTACCGTCGTGTGCCCTACCATTGTACGCATCAGCATCAACCACAATGTTTATAGGTATGAACGTACTAACGGCAGCAAAGTTGGCAGCAATAGCTTGTGGATTGATTGGTGGATTGGCTATACTAGCCAAAGCTACATCTTGTGGATTAAATACTGTAACTGTTAGAGGAGTTATAGCATCATTATCCGCTAAACCCAGACCTCTAAGTATAAGATTTTGTGGAGAACTGCCATCACCGACGCCGATACCAGTAACAAGAACATTCTTTATACCAGTAGAAAAAGCAAAGTTATTCTCAGGCGCAGTTAGATCAGTAGTATTATATGCAACCGCATAAACCAAACCAGCATCACTGTCAGTTTCAGGGTTAACTGCCTTGACTGTGCCAAGTATATTACGTCCGCTAGCAAGCATGGAAGCACCAGGCAATAGCACTATTGTTCCATCTGATCTGTTTTCTATATTATCCATTTGGTCAAAGCCCAAACCTGCACCAGTGGCAACTGGAGCGTATCTAACGTCTGTAATTTCAACAGGAACTTGCATGGTTTTAGGTATGACTTTATCAAAACCTGCTTTACTCCTGGATTCATCTTGCGTGCTTATGGTAACCATGTAGATAGCTTTACCTGCGGTTAAGTCATCTTCTTTTATGAACTTTTCAAAATCTAACTCAGTGGCATTTACTCTTAGAGTGAACAGGTTATCGCCTTCATCATTCTTAACTATACTAAACAGTCCAGCACCATGAGCGGGAGAAACGGAGGTAACCTTGGTTTCTGTTTTATTAACTGCAAGCACATCGCGATTAGCGTCTTCATCAGTATCTGCAATTGTTATATCGTCAGATATATTAGCAAACCCTGTATCATCATTTGCACTTAAGTCGTTACCTGAAACACGGATAGCACCTGAATACTTAGCATTCGCTCCAACTCCTTCAGCAATCACCAGAGCAGAAGATGGAGTTATAGTAGGCGCTTCATCAACGTCAGTGATGTTTACGGTTAGGGATGCGTAATAGCAATTAAAACCTTCGTCACAAGCAACTCTAGAAATTGGATTACTATTAACACGAGCATCAGGAAATGTTGTTGCGTTTATTTCGGCGATTAATGCCCGATAATCTGCATCCACACCAGTAAAAGAAGCTGCGAGAACACATCTACTTAAGCGTTCTTCTTCGCTATCAAGATCCTCATAATTAAATGATTTAGCTGCTTTAACACGAGAATCTTCATTATCAAGATAGACCTTATTGGAATTACAGGAATCGTCAGGGGCACCAGGGGCATCACTCAAAGTAAAGAAAATAGTCCGTTGCTCTGTTGCCTTAGTTGTAAAACCATAACTATCCAGAGCAGTTTTAACTCCGTCTATTGGTATATTTTTGGTTACATCTTGTTCTTCTTCAAATTGGACGGTGCGGTTCAATTCAACTTTGCCTAGTATAGTTATAGGATTAGGTTGAAAGTCACGTTTATATGTATATGTAAAACTCCAGCCGATTGAAGCGTTTAGAACCTGAACACCATCAGCATTGATCATCGTGTAATGATTATTGACATCAGCATCTGATATTGCCTTTAACAAAGAACCAGCAACTGTGTTATTACCGTTAAGTTCCTCAATTGAAACATGAGCGCTTGCATTGGCTGCAGATGCATAAGCATAAACAGGGATAGCTGCTGCTCCAGATGGAGGTGTAAAAGTTACTCTAATGCTTTGTATTAAGCCAGTTTCAGTTGCATTAAGTAAACCAAGTAAATCATTGGCAGTGATTCTTGTAAAAACATTATCACGAATCGTTCCATCAGTTGGGTTTTCTGCCGGAGTTGCTGTCGCTGTTTTCCACAAACTAGTAAAAATAAGTGCATCGGTGCCGTTAAGTGCTGTGTCAGTCAAGGTGCCTGATAATTCGCCAGTGTAAGTTATGTCTTCCATAAGAGGTTGCTTCTCCTCTCTGTCATCCTCAGAAACTTTAGTAACATCAAATGAAAATGCTTCTTCTATGCCAGGAAGAGCATCATCAGTACTGCGGAAATTCACGCGCACAGTACGGGTTAAGGGCTTATCTGCATTTGCATGTCTAATAGTAATTTCCATTTCAACCTCAACAAATGGAACATCATTGAAAATATCTTCAAGTGAAACTGGAAATGCAAAAGGACTCTTAACTGTTATTATTCCATCAGAATCAATGCTAAAATATCTGTTTAAAAGTGAGGAAGGATTTTCCGCATCATCCCCGGCAAAAGAGTATTTTATAGTGTAGTTACTCCTTACTATGTCATCAACTTCAACTCCAATCTCAGCCGCAACTAGTTTCCTTATTTCCGCATGTTTGGGTAAGACGCGCCCTACCGTTTCTGACGTTGTGATATTTGTGTTCTCATGTATAAAGGTATAACTGGAGTGAGAAAAAACACTTATCCCAGGAGTAGTAGTAGTAGGAGTAGTAGGAGTAGTAGGAGTAGAAGAAGTCCCACCGCCGCTAGAAGACGAAGCACAGGATACCACCAAAACGGCGATAAGTGAAACAATAATAAATGAAGAAAAAGTTTTTATAACCGAAGTTATCTTTTGCGGAAAGTTTGACATAGTTTAATTTAATGTGAAGATATTATCTTTTAATAATTTAAATAACAATAATAAATGCCAATTAGTTTTGACTGCAAAACAGCCAGGTCACTAATTGACATAAATAACCAATTTTGCTGGGATACCCCAGCTAAATTCTTTTGTGTGTGATTAACAATATTCATAGTAATTTGTTTATTCTTTTGCATGTCTATCAAAGCCAAAGTTAAATATTAGCATTGATACCAAACGTTCCATGACTAAGCAAATACCTTGCTTCATCTCGTTTAGCTGACGTACAAAAAACACCCATGTCGCTAATATAACACAACAAAGGCATAGTTTCAATCTTAATAATAATATTAATAGCAAAAATATTAAATAAATTAAATATATCTGAATAATTCAATCAATATAACATTATACGCTTGTATAAAAGTATAAATACTTACTACATAACACATAATAACACCACTTATGCATATTAATAATCCATAAGTGTTTGTTAATTTTATAAAATAGGTATAAAAAAGCAATAGTTTTTAATAAAAAATACATATTTTTGAAAAAAATAAGAGTGCTCTTAAATTGCCTTTTGCAGCAGCTTGTCAATTAATGCCGCGGTGGCTGTTGATGCTCCGCGGTTAGCATTGATAGCGCGATTGGCATCCGAGGCAAGTTTTTTGAGCTGAGGACGCGGCATAGATGCATACTCTGATATTTTTTTCATCATGTCTTCTTTATTAGTAATGATATGTATTGCTGTAGCTTGAGTGGTTTTGGGAATAGTTTTGGCAGTGGTTTTGGGAGTGGTTTGCTCCTTTATTAGATTAATGATATATATGAGGTTATGATAATGGGGTCCTAAAATAACGGGAACCTGTAATGCCAATGGCTCTAAAATATTATGTCCGCCGCGTGGCGCCAAACTGCCACCAACAAAAGCAAAATCAGCCCACTTATATATAAGAGGCAAGTCACCGATAGTATCAACTAATAGAACCTCCTCGCCTGTGGGGCTTGATGAAAGCGGAGAGGGTTCCATAGCATCGCCGGGTGAACTGCTGTTAGTGTTGTGTGAAGAGTTTAATAATGCCTCACTTAGGCGCAGAACTTTGAGACCTTTGCTGCTGATAAGGCGCGCCACTTCTGCAAACCTGCGCGAGTGACGCGGCGCCAATATAAGTAGTATTGGCTGCGCCAACTCATGCTGTTGCAGTAATTTAATATGAGCATCAAGTACTGCCTCTTCTTCTGGGGCATGAGTGCTTGCCGCAATCCATACTCTATTGGCGTTTGTTAGGAGCTGTTGCAACACGTGATAGAGGGGAGAGCATGCTTCTCCCTCCTCCGCCACCTCTACAGAACTAATGGAACTGCCTCCGCCCGCTACTGCGTCAAACTTTATATTGCCACACACCTTAATCGTTGAAGGGATTTTTGAAGGGATCTCTAAATGATTTGCTATCAGCGCGGAAAAATTTTGCGCATCGGTAGCTGACTGCGCGCAAATTAGGTTTGGCATATCCTGCGGACGCGGCATAGTAAAAGAAAACCTCTGCCGTCTTTTGAGTGACGATTGGTTGAGGCGAGCATTTGCTAATACTATAGGAATATTGTGTTGGCGACAGCATCTTAAAGTGTTCCTCCAGATATCAGCTTCCATTATTACCAGGGCGCGGGGGGTAAAACGTTTGAGAAAACGATTGACAAAAATGGGTAAATCATAAGGAGGGTAGCTTAATGATATTTTATTGGGAGTTTTATCGCGTTCTATGTTTTGGCGCGCTTGTTGGATACCTGCCATAGTGGCAGAAGTTATAAGGATTGGTAGTTTAGGAGAGGTGGCGGATATTGCTCGTAGCAATAAAAAGGCGACGTTTACCTCGCCAACAGAAACCGCATGAATCCAAAGGGGGCGCTGCCCCGTTGTGGGAGGGGGCGTCGCCAATTTGAGATTGGGCTTGGACTTGAAGCTGTCAAGTATTCTTTTGATATAAAAGAAGGGTAGCAAGCAGGACAGCAGTAATGAATAAACAAAAGACATTGCATGAGTTCTATATGATTTACGTTCTCTTATATATGTCTTCGTATCTAATGATATCATCTTCCCCTAAGTAGTCGCCGCTTTGCACTTCTATTATTTCAAGAAATTCTGCGCCCTCATTCTCCAGACGATGCTTGCAGCCCAACGGAAGATATATTGATTCGTTCTTATGCAGAGTAATTTTTTCCTCCCCTTTGGTAACCAGCGCAACTCCGCGCACTACCACCCAATGTTCGGAACGATGTTTATGAGATTGCAAAGATAAAGCACTGCCAGGAGATACTCCCAATCTTTTAACCTGAAAGCCCTGCCTCATAATCAATGACTCATACCAACCCCAAGGGCGATAAGTGCGATACTGCTCCTCTACCTGAGGATATTTTTTTTCTTTGAGGGATGCCACCAAAACCTTAACCTGCTCAGTTTTGTTTTTATTCGCCACCAATAAAGCATCTGGGGTATCCACTATCACCAAGTCCTCCACACCCAAGGCAGTCAGCAATCGTTTACCTGAAGAAAACGCAAAACTATTTTTTGATTCATAAAGTACTGCATCACCCTTAATGCTATTGTTATTCTCATCCTTGTCGTATAGGTCAGCCAACGACTGCCATGAACCCACATCACTCCACTGAATATCCATCGGCACAAGGAAAATATCCGCTTCTTTTTCCATAACCGCATAGTCAATGGAATCAGCGGGACACTCACTGAATCTATCCATATCAGGACGGATAAAATTGTTATCACTTAGGTGTGCTTGTATAGCCGACTCACAGGATTGGTTTATCTGTGGCGCCAGTTTTTGTAAACTCTGCAGATATGCTTTAGTGTTTAGCGCAAACATTCCGCTATTCCAATAATAGTTGCCCGTAGCAATATATTCCTGCGCCTTGTCATGCGCTGGCTTTTCTACAAACTTGCGGACATGGAGGATGGCGGGTTTTTTATCTTCGCCCTGCCCAGTTCCTATCCTTGCCCCACTTTCCCCAGCTTCCTCAACATTAATATAGCCATAGCCAGTGTGGGGGAATGTGGGTTTTATGCCAAAAGTTCCTATCTTGTTTCCAGCGCCGGTTGCTGCTGCTCTGTTTCCGTTTCCGTCCCCGCTCCCGTTCCCGTCCTGCTCCGAACAGTGCTGCAATGCTTTGTCCAATAATTGAATAAACTTATCATGGTCTTGAGCACTTATATAAGCATCAGACGGCAAAACTAACATTACTGAATTTGAATCAGCGCCAGCGTCTAATTCTTGCATGATGTAATGAGCTGCTAGGGCTACAGCGGGAGCAGTGTTTTTGGCAATTGGCTCTAAAATAATTGGGGCATCTTTGACGCCTAAGTCGCTTAGTAATTTACTAACGGTGAATCTATATTCTTCGTTGGTTATGATTAATGGCTGTTGCAGTTTGTGCTTTATTGATGATTCGTATATCCTGCGGTAGGTCAGCTGGAATAAAGAATCCTCCCCTTTAGTTAAGGAGATGAACTGTTTGGGAAAATCTGGGCGCGAAACAGGCCATAGCCGTGTTCCCGAACCGCCGGCAAGTATTACTGGAAATATTTTCATAGAACTATATTATAAGATATAACATATATAAGTTAATAGGCGCTGGTCTGGTGTTTCCCTGTTGCTGCACTGGTATTGCCTCATATCATTTATTCAGCACCACCCGTTTGCCGCCTGAATCCATTTCACTGACAACCCCTGCTTTTTCCATGTACTCTATGATACGGGCGGCGCGATTGTAGCCAATCTTAAACTTTCTTTGCACTGATGAAATTGATACCCTCTCGGCTTGTCTAACAAAGTCAACTGCTGCTGAGTAGAATTCTTCTTCTTCATCTCCACCCGCAGCGTCATTGCTGGACGATTCTCCCGCTGCCGCCGCCTCTAATACTTCCTTCTTATATTCGGGTTCGCCTTGTTGCTTCCAATGTTTTGTTACGTCATTAACCTCGCCATCAACTACCAGGGGTCCATGGACTCTAAGTGGCAGAGAGCCGCCTGAATGCATATACAACATATCTCCTTTGCCCAGCAGCTGTTCAGCGCCATTTTTGTCTAACACGGTTCTTGAATCAATGCGTGAAGAAACCTTGAAAGAAATGCGCGCTGGAATATTGGCTTTTATTAGCCCAGTAATTACATCAACAGATGGACGTTGAGTTGCCAGTACCAGGTGAATGCCTGCAGCGCGAGCTTTTTGCGCCAAACGCACTATATGCTCTTCCACCTTGCGATTGCTCATAATCATGTCCGCATATTCATCAATAACCACTACCAGGTAAGGCATGGGGCTATTATCTTCTTGCTCATCGGCGGTATCGTCATTGGATGCCAAGGCGGGGGATGCCAAGGAGGGGGATGCAGGCGGAGATTGGGAGAGGGTGGATTTAGGAGGGGATGCGGACGAGGATGAAGCGGAGTTTTTTGCCAGCATCTCATTATAGCCAGCAATGTTTCTGACTCCTTTTTCTGCCATTTTCTTGTATCTTTTATCCATCTCAATAACACACCAACCAATACTTTTGGCTGCCAAGCTCATATCCGTTATGACGGGTATTAGCAGATGAGGAATGCCATTATAAGAAGAAAGTTCCAGCATCTTAGGGTCAACTAATATGAGACGCAGTTGCTTGGGGGAATACTTATATAGTAAGCTTAGAAGCATTGCGTTTATGCCAATGGATTTACCTGAGCCAGTGGTACCCGCAACCAATAGGTGAGGCATATCTGCCAGGTCGGCTATGACAGTTTGCCCGCCTATATCCTGCCCTAACGCCAAAGGAAGACGCAATGAATGGCGCTTAAATTCTTTGCTGTCTATGAGATGACGTAAATAGACAATTTGGCGATTGGGGTTGGGAACCTCTATGCCAATACAGGACTTGCCCCTGATAAACTCCACCACTCGCACATTTCCTACGGCTAAAGAGCGGGCTAAGTCGCCTGATAGATTGGATATCTTAGATGCCTTAATCCCCGCTGCTGGTTGCAACTCAAACATCGTTACTACTGGACCTGGGCTATAGCCGAGTAATTCTACTTTTATGCCAAAGTCGTTTAGGGTGGTTACCAAAGTGGTGCCCATAGTGTCTAAATCCTGCTTGGCTATCTCTGGCGCGACTTGTGATGATTGTTGCAATAATTCTAAAGATGGCAAGGCGTACTTGAGATGCCTTGATTGGGCTGCTGGCGAGCGCAGCTTGCCGAAAAGTTTGGGTGGCAAAGCGGACTGATTATTTGCAGTAACTTGTTGCCTCTTTTCCTCAGCCACTTCAAGCGGGTTTGTTTCTTTGATGGAACTATGCCCTGGCATAAATACGAATCTGGGTTCTATACGCTTGGCATTATTCTTGTCGTCATAAGTTCCACTTTTGCTCGCAGCAGTTTGCCGACTCCTGTGCGCTAACATATCAATTGCTCGTTTGCTGGGAATAAGTGGAAGCTTAATCACCTGCTTTAGTTTAAGCTTGTGAGCAATAAACATTACTGTTCCACCGATTACTTCAAGTATCTGCATCCAGGATAGTCCAGTGAATAAACTCAGAGATATCGCCACTAAAAAAATAAGGACCCCCTTAGCGCCAAACACGCCAAGCAACCCGAGGGCATTGCGAGCAATCACCATGCCTAAGAATCCACCTGCTGATGCGGGCATATTCTCTACCGCCCCGCCTTGCAGAGATAGCATGCCTGCGGTGCTGAACAGCAATAGTAACCCACTGAGTCGTTTAATTAGCTTGATATATACTCCGCTGGTATCTTTTTTGAGCATGCCTATTGTGGCAATTGCTAAGAATAAAACCAGGATATACGCGGCATAGCCCAACCAATAATAAAGATGGGCGGCAATGTATGCGCCTAACCGACCTGCCAGATTTGTAGTGGTTGACTCGCCTGATGCATAAAAACTACTGCTGTCTGTGGGACTATAGCTTAATAGAATGACAAACAGCATGAAAGTAAAAAAGAACCCAGCTATGGCAGCGCCTTCTTTGAGTAATCTGTGTTGTAGTGTGACTTTCTTTTTGAGCATGTATCGTATATATAGATTAATTATGAACTACGCCTTGCCACAGGATAAGGCATTCCTCTAACAATAAATCCTTGTTAAGATTAATCTTGGCAAGTAACATCATACGCCTCTTCATAAATATATCTCGCAAATTAAAAAGCCGCAAGTTATCTTTGCCCGCTTCATCATCTTGCTTGCTTAATCTTTGCTTGATAATTCTATCCAACTCCCATAATAAAACATCTACCATCTCCAGTAATTCTAATTCTTTATAGTCAGCGAGATTAATGTTAGTCCATTTATGCCCGCCTTTAAGAGCCCGCAAGCAAGCGCTAAAACGACTAATTGCCTCGCCCTTACCGCTTTGTAACATATCCGCCAGCGCTAAGGGCGCTCGGTTGTTTATATCTAATAGCACATCATTGGTTAATAAATCTTGATTGCGCCCTGGGACATTATCCAAAACCCAACGTTTGGATGCGGCAACAGGCGGAGGAACAAAATGGAGACGGACGCAACGACTAATAATAGTAGGAAGCAAGCTGGAAATAATGCCAGTGGTTAAGATGATATATTTGCGCGGCGGTGGTTCTTCCAAAATCTTTAACAACGCGTTGGAGGAACTACGGTTCATTTTTTCTGCTTGGGGAATTATGGCAACCTTTGCTCCTCCCAGATGTGAGCTGTGTTGTAAGAAGTTTTTTATTTCAGCGATGCTTTCAATTAACACCTGCCCTGCTTTGGATGACTCGGCTAACCGCAGGTCTGGGTTAGTGGCGGACTTTATGAGACGGCATGAAGAGCAGTCGTCACACGGGGCTTCTACTTTTGAGGGAAGGTTGGGGACTTCGTGGTCGTTTGAGATTTTTGCAGATGAGGTATTCTTGCAGAGAATATATTTGGCTAAGTAGTTAGCGAAACGCATTTTGCCGAGCCCTTGAGGACCTGCCAACAAAATAGCATGGGGTAGTTGTTCTTTATAAGAAAGGATTTTATCCCATTGAGAAGCATGCCATTCGTAAAGCGATGAACTCATCGCCTCTTAGAGTAGTTGGGTAATCAAAGGCAGCATATTTTGCCATACTTCATCTTGGGAAAGGGATGCATCAAGCACCCGACATTCTTTATGTGATTTGGCATATTCAAGATATGCTTCCCTCACCCTCTGATAAAAATCCTTGTCAAGATTATCAATTTCTTCAAATCTATCTCTGCCCATGCTCCTCCATCTTTTGATGCTTTCCTCAATTCCAATATCAAATACAATGGTTATATCTGGGGTTAAGGTTGGCAAGTATTCCTCAAGATTGGCAACCGCTGCATTGCCGAGTCCCCGCCCTGCTCCTTGATAAGCATAAGATGAGGGGATATATCTGTCGCATATCACCCAGGTTCCTTGCGCAAGTTGTGGCTGTATGAAATTGTGGATGTGTTGACATCTGGCGGCAAAGAAAAGCAGGAGCTCGGTTTGAGGCACTATCTTTTCTTGTTTGAAATTGAGCAGGATTTTTGCCAACTCGTCAGCAAGCGGAGTTCCACCAGGTTCTTTGGTTTGGACAACTTTGTAGTTTTTGCTGCGCAGGAAATCAACTAGCTGTCGGCAATAGGATGTTTTGCCAGCTCCGTCAATACCTTCAAGACATATAAATTTTCCGGGCTGGCTCCCTGGCTGGCTCGAAGATTGGCTCTCTGGCTGGCTCACAGATTGGCTCCCTGGCTGGCTCGAAGATTGGCTCATTTAACTTTGCTAAGTTGAAACTTTCTCACTGCAGCATTGTGCTCCTTCAAGTTTGTAGAAAAATAATGCGACCTACTGCTATCACCTTTGGCTACAAAAAACAGATACTCTGTATCAATGGGATTAAGCGCCGCTTTAATTGCCCTACTATCCACCAAAGCAATGGGCGTTGGCGGCAAACCATAAATCACATAAGTGTTATAAGGAGTGCGACGACGCAGGTCAGAGCGGCGGATATTACCATCGTAATTATCCCCCATACCATAAATTACGGTTGGGTCTGTCTGTAATTTCATTCCTATTGATAATCTTTTATTAAAGACGCCAGCTATTAATGGGCGCTCCTCATCTAACCCAGTTTCTTTTTCTACGATGGATGCCATTATCAATGCCTCGTAAGGGTTTTTGTAAACCACCCTGTCACTGCGAGCCAGCCATTCTTCTTGTAGGACTTTTAGCAGGCGCTCATTGGATTTTTTGAGGATGGAAATATCCTTATCTCCAGCATAAAAATAATATGTGTCGGCATAGAAAATGCCCTCGGGATGGCGGTAATCGGAGGCAAGCAAATTCATAATATCCGTTACGGTCATATCTTTGGTAGTGGGAGTTAAGTACGGATGATTTATCAACTTGTCGTAAAAATCGGCAAAAGTTGCCCCTATGTCTACAGTTATATAATATAAATATTGTTTTCCAGTCGCTATATTAAGGATTAGGTCGTGTATTCTCATCCCCTTTGACACTTGATATTCACCACGTTGCAAATTACTTGGCACGCCATGAATGTAATACCATAGTTTTAAGCGGCGCGGGTTATTGATTAAATCATCCGCCGCCAAGTTATTAATAATAGCAATTAACCCGCTGCCTGCCTTTACCTTTAGGACATAATTATCGGGAACATTAGTCAGCTGGCGTGAAATAACTGAATAAGCAACACCGCGTAGAGCAAAGGTAGCCAGAATTATGCATAGAATTATGCATATAAGAATAACCGCAACATATTTAGCATAATTTATATGCTTTTTAGTGAAACCGGTTTTGATGCCGGGCATATTTGTTAGACCCGACTAAAAATTAATGATGCATTGGTCCCGCCAAAACCAAAAGAGTTTGAAAGCGCTTTATCAACTTTAAGTTCTCGCGCAGTATGGGGGATAAAGTCCAAATCACACTCAACATCTGGTTCATCAAGGTTAATCGTAGGGGGAACAGCCCCTTCTTTAATCGTCAGGACGGTGTAGATTGCTTCTATGGCTCCAGCCGCGCCTAATAGATGCCCTGTCATGGATTTGGTGGAACTGATTACTGAAGAGCTAGCGTCACTGCCAAATACACTTTTTATAGCCCTAACTTCTGCTAGGTCTCCCAGCATAGTGGAAGTTCCATGGGCATTAATATACTGAATATCAGCAGAATTAACGGAGGCGTCATGCAGAGCATTCTGCATAGAGAGAGCGGCGCCTGAACCATCTTCGGGCGGCGCAGTTATATGGTGGGCATCTGAACTCATACCAAAACCTGTAATTTCAGCATAAATATTTGCATTACGTTTCTTGGCGTGTTCATATTCTTCCAGCACGAGAATACCAGCTCCTTCACCTAGCACAAAACCATCGCGTCCTTTATCCCACGGACGACTTGCCTGCTGTGGCGCATCATTACGAGTGGAAATAGCTTTGGTAGCCATGAATCCAGCCAGCCCTAAAGGATTAACCGGCGCTTCACTGCCGCCTGTAACTGCCATGTCTACTTCACCATAAGCGATAGAACGGTAACCGAGTCCGATGGAATGAGTGCCAGTGGTGCAGGCAGTTCCAACAGCGATGCTGGGACCCCTAAGCCCATACTTAATGGAAATAAGTCCAGCTGCCATATTGATAATATTGCCAGGAACAAAAAATGGTGATACCCTGCTATAGCCCTTTTGAGTAAGAGTATTAGAGGTTTCGTAGATAGTATCAATGCCGCCAATACCAGAGCCAATGTATATAGCAATCCTTGCGGCATTAGCGGGATTAGGGGAAATTCCTGCATCCTGCAGTGCCTGAAAAGCGGCTACGGTGCTGTAGACAATAAAAACATCCAAGCGACGTTGGTCCTTAGGTTCTACAATGCCATCGGCACTAAAGCCCTTAAGCTGACCAGCAAAAGTAGTGGCGCAACCTGAAATGTCAAACCCACTTATAGTGTCAATACCACTAGTACCTTTGGTAAGGGCATCCCAATTGGATTTGACATCATTACCCAGTGGCGATACCATCCCCAACCCCGTAATAACGACTCTACGTTGCGTCATGTTTTTTCATGTTGCTGCGTTATAAGTAGCTTAAAGCAAGAATAGCAAAAATAGCCAAGTTCAAACAAGGACATTGTAAGGGCGCAATAGTATCTATATAGCATCTAGCAAGCCCTTTGCCATTTGTTGATTGGCTATTTATTTTGCGGAAATTTTAGTTATGTAGTCAACCGCATTTTGAATGGTCTTGATGTTCTCCGCTTCTTCATCGGGGATTTCTGTTTCAAAATGGTCTTCCAAAGCCATTACTAGCTCAACGGTATCCAATGAATCAGCGCCAAGATCATCTACAAAAGAAGAGGTGTTTTTAATAACATCCAATTCTATGTTCAGTTGTTCTGCTGTAATTTCTTTTACAGATTTTTCAATATCTTTAGGGTCCATATTTATTAACTCCTCTATAAGTGTAAATATTAATAATAATTTTGTATGTTTAACGTCTATAAGACAATATTAATCCTCGCCTTTTTATAAACTAATTGTATAAACTAAAATAGATTATAAGTTAGATTATAGTTTAATTCATCGCCATTCCACCATTTATATGTAATGTTTGTCCAGTAATATAATCGGCTCCATTAGAAGCTAAGAAACTTGCAGCCGCAGCGATTTCATGCGGTTTGCCATAGCGGTGCAGAGGAATACTTGCCAGCAGTTGCTCTTTTATTTTTTCATCAAGTTGGTCTGTCATATCTGTCTCAATGAAACCTGGAGCTATTAGGTTTGCGGTTATGTTCCTTGAAGCGAATTCACGCGCTAAAGATTTGCATAATCCAGATAAGCCGGCTTTTGCCGCAGAATAATTTGCTTGCCCAAGATTGCCGATGCTACCCACTACCGAACCAATAAAAATGATTCTGCCCCATCTGGCTTTAATCATCGCCTTAACCGCATGCTTACATAAAAGAAAGGAACCAGTTAGGTTTACGTCCATTACTCGCTGCCATTCTTCTGCCTTCATTCTGAGAATTAGATTGTCCGCAGTTATACCTGCGTTAGCCACTAGCACTAGTGGCGAGGAATTTTGTTCTGCTAATTCCTTGAATAGCTGAGTGACTGAATCTTCGTTTTCTTGGCGTAAAACCTTGCCGCAGGATTGGGGAGAAATAGGACTGAGGTGCTTAGTAATCGCGTCTGCGCCTTCTTGCGTGGTAGCTGTGCCAATGACTGTGTTTCCTTGTTGCGCCAATTGTTCGGCGATGGCTTTGCCTAGCCCGCGGCTGGCGCCAGTTATCAATGTGATGGGGGGGGTATTAGGCGGGATATTAGGCGATGATGTAGTAGATGTCATTATTTGCTTAGTTCGTTAAGGGCGAGGGTGAACCTATCCGGGTCTTCTCCAATTTCATACAAGTTTATATCAGGTGCAATGCTCTTGTTAAGCGAGGTAAGAACTTTCTTGGGTCCGCACTCTACTAATGACTTAACTCCACTTTTTTGCATTGCCTTAATAGTGTCAATCCACTGCACAGATTTTACTAATTGGCGAATTAGTTTTATTTTAATCTCATCGGGGGATGTAGATACGGATGCATCTATATTATGTAGCACAGGAATCTTGGGCATATTGATGTTGGTTGTTTCAAGGTCACCTACTAGTAAATCGGCTGCGGGCTGCATCAGAGCGCAATGTGAAGGGACAGTTACAGGCAAGAGAACCGCTCTCTTGGCGCCAGCTTTTTTTGCTTTTGCCATAGCTTTTTCAACCCCTATGGCATAACCAGATATAACCACTTGCTTGGGGGAGTTTATATTAGCAGGGGAAACATAAGAGGTGGAAGATGCCTCACTGCATATCTCTGCCACTTTTGCCTCGTCTAAGCCCAAAATTGCCGCCATAGCGCCTTTGTTCTCGCCCATAGACATTTTCATGTACTTGCCGCGATTGCGCACCAAATTCAAGGCAGCGGGAAAATCTAAAGCATCAGCGCAAACCAGCGCGGTGTATTCGCCCAAACTATGTCCTGCCATATAAGAAGGAAGATGACCGCCTTTGTCGCGCCACAGCTGCCATAGGGCAACCCCTGCGGTTAGCAACGCGGGCTGGGTGTTGATGGTGTTGTTTAATTCCTCTTCTTTGTCAGCATTTGTGCTGGACGCATCTTCTGTGGATGGGGCTGTAGATGGATTGGGGCAGCACATAGCCCATAAGTCAAACCCGAGAGCCTCGGCAGCAAGAGCAAAAGTGTTTTTGATTATGGGTTCTGATGCATACTTTTGCATCATACCCACATATTGAGAACCTTGACCAGGAAAGACAAACGCAACCGTCATTATTTATGGACTGCTCCTTTTAGATGCTTGTTTTAGATTTGTGTTTCCGTTGATATTCATCCCTATCTTGTATATCTGTTATACCTATTGGGCGGACTCTTCGTCTTGTGTTTCTTCGGTCTTAATATTAACGCGAACTACTTGTTTGCCACGATAATAACCGCTTTCTGTCATATTATGACGAAGGTGTAGTTCGCCAGTGGTAGAATCTACCGAATATGCCGCGGGCTTCGCGCCATGATGCGAACGCCTCATATCACGTTTGGAACGTGATTTTTTACTTTTCTGAACTGCCATAATTAAAGTATAAGTTAATTTTCTATAGTTTTCACTGCTATTTGTCCCTCCTGCTATTCATTACCCCCTCCCTGAGTAAACTCTTTAATAAGGATTTATTTTACCTTATAAGGGGAGTATATACATAATTTTTTAATATATTTTTTAAACTTATAACTCCTAACTCAGAGTCCAATATGTATCTGAGGCTATGCAGCGGTAGGTTACTATTAACCTATAAAACTTCTTACCCCTCTCTGTCATGCATAGTATGTAGATGTTATTTCATCCGACCTGAAATTTTCTCTACCCATGCTAATATTCTTTCTATTTGTTCTATATCTTTTTGATCCGCCCAAATAAACATTGGAATACACACGCCAATAAAAAGTATTATAGATTGTACACTATTTATTCTTCCACAGATAAAAATAACAGTTAATAAAAAAATAAGAAAAAACCAAGCCCAAATATATAAATACAAGGCGTCAACCCGTTTTTTTTCAAGTTCTGCTGATATTTGAGATGCAACTTCATCTCCATTTTCAATAGTAGAACGGCTATATTGATCTATCTTTGATTTTTCTTTTATCGCCACAAAATGCAGATTCTCCTAACGATATAAAGAATTATATTCCTGTATAGAATCTTCAAGTGTAATAGGAATGTATTTTACCCCCTGCCTATATTTCTTTTTCCAAGCACCATCAGCTTGATGAGTTAAATTCACCAGTTGACCCGCTGTGTATTTAGATAAATATAAGCCAGTTTCTTTAATTAGATCATAACCCTCTTTTTCTACAGGATCAGAAACATCAAGAATATCTACACCAAATATATCCAATACCCTTTTTGCGCCAAAACACCTCAACTTATTGTATAGTGTAGGAAGCACGGGACCATACTTCCACGCCTCAAAATGTTCATGGAATAAAGCTTTTTCTGTTCTACCTGCATACAAAACATAGCATACATATAGTATCTTATGTAACTCCATATTCGTAATCTCCCATTTAGTTAAATGGCAGAGAGTTTTACCTGCCTGTAATGTTGATATTGTCATAATATTTTTACTTCTTTGTTAATGCTAAAATTCATATATTCTCTATCTCTTAACAATGTCATTATAAAGCACTTGCCTTATATTTATCCCTGTTATAATTAATTATGGAAAATATTTTTATTAATTTAGTGGACTCAAGTATATAATTCCCATTTTTTATTATTAGTGCATCGCAAGGGTTAGGTATTTTGCGGGCGGAGCGCAGCTCCGCCCCTACAGACCATCATCGCAAGAATTTATGCATTATACCAGAGGTGTGTTGCGAGCATTCCGATGGTACATCGCGAGAGTTATACATTTTGCGGGCGGAGCGCAGCTCACGCCCCTACAGACCATCATCGCAAGAATTTATGCACCATACATGTGCACGTCGTAAGTTTAGGCATCATATCAGACGTTAGTCGCAAGGATTTATGCATAATTTTTTTAATATATTTTATTTAAAATGTAGATGTCAATGATTGTGTTAGGTCATTCAGGGCTTGTTGGCGGGAAATATTAATTCCCAGGGATGATAAATCAACAACCTCTAAATTATCATAACCACATACATTAATATAAGAAAAAGGCGATAAGTCCATAGAGTGATTAATGCTGATGCCATGATAACACCTTCCATGCCGCACTCTAAAACCTAAAGAGGCAAGCTTGGCATTATTAACATAAACCCCTGGCATAGAAGAACGGCGATGAGGACGCAACCCTTCTTGCAATTGATAAGTGTTGAGGAAATTAATCACCAATTCTTCGCTGTTATAAATCAATTCCTTCACAGACATTTTTCGCCTGCGTAAATCAAGCAATAAGTATAAGATGATTTGACCAGGACCATGGTAGGTTATTTGCCCCCCCCTATCGCTTTGTGTAACAGCAATGTTAAGAGGGTTATTCAGCAGATCTGAGGCATCTGAGTTTTGCCCCAGAGTAAACACTGCATCATGCGAAGTAATCCAACATTCATCAAGTGTTTGCTCGGTTCTGGCAAGAGTCCATTGCCTCATGCGAGTCATAGTTTGTTGATAATCCGTGATACCTAAGTCGGTTATTTTTATGGTTGTGGATAAATCGTCTGTTAGCATTGGAGTGGTTTTTCCCAGAGAACTATGTAGAGAAATGTGGGGAAATGTAGGGAAATGTAGAAACAGAAGTTTTATTATTTAGCTTTTTGATGCAAATTAAACGCTTTATGTAAACAGCGGACAGCTAGTTCCAAGTATTTTTCTTCCACTATAACCGAAACCTTAATCTCTGAAGTAGAGATGATCTGAATATTTATGCCTTCGTTTGCCAAAGCAGTAAACATTTTTGCCGCAACTCCAGAATGATTTTTCATTCCTAAGCCAACTACTGAAACCTTGGCAATAGCAGTATCTCCCTTTATTACTCCAGCCCCTAGTTCTTTGCCAAGAGTATTTACTATTTGCCTTGCCTTTTTGTAGTCCGATCTGTGGACTGTAAAAGTGAAATCTGTATTGCCTTTGTCACTAATATTTTGGACTATCATATCCACTTCTAAGTTCTCGTTGCTTACTGCTTGTAATATTTTAGCTGCCATACCTGGTTTGTCTGGCACGCCGCTGACAGTTATCTTTGCTTCATTTTTGTTGTGGGCTATGCCCGATACTATGGTTTTTTCCATCTCTTCATCTCCTTTTTTAACTACTAATGTTCCTTTCTGGGAAATTCCATCTTTAAAGCTTGATAGAACCCGCAAGGTTACTCCTTGTCCTGCTGCCAAATTAACTGACCTGCTATGTAAAACTTTGGAACCCAGACCGGCAAGTTCCATCATTTCTTCAAACGTGATTTTTTCCAATAAACGGGCGCGCGGTTCTACTCGTGGGTCTGCGGTATAGATTCCATCTACATCCGTATAAATCTGACACTCCTCCGCTTTTATGCTTGCCGCCACAGCCACTGCAGTGGTATCCGAACCACCACGTCCTAAGGTGGTAACCTCTCCATCTGGCGCTACTCCTTGAAAACCAGTAATCACCGTAACATATCCGCTATCAAGTTTTTCTTTTATCTTCTTGCTGCTTACAGATAATATGCGCGCTTTGGTATGATACTGGTCGGTTTTAATTGGAATCTGCCAGCCCATATAGGAATGAGCGGCTATGTGTCTATGATGCAGCGCTATAGCAAGCAGTGAGCCGCTTACTTGTTCGCCGCTAGATAGCAGGACGTCCAATTCACGACGGCTGGGGTGCTCAGTAAGTGAGTGGGCGTAATCCTCTAATTTATCTGTCTCTCCGCCCATTGCCGAAACCACGACCGCCACCTGGTCGCCTTGGTCAAGGTGTTTCTTGATGTTATCGGCAACTCGGTTAATTCTTTCAAGTGAACCTACAGAGGTGCCGCCGTATTTTTGAACTATTACTCTTGGCATGGTTTAATTATATGGCGACTTGTAGATGACTTGCAGATGACTTGACGCGCTAAGAAAATAACTCACTCTCTACAAACCTAAGAATATCATCATTTCATCAAAGGTGCTGCCCAAAAAGCCAGCTGGAGGAATATTCTCCAGCGCAATTAAAGGGCGTTTGAGAACCTCGCCGCCTTCAAATTCTAATATTAATTCTCCCAGCTGTTCTCCTTTAGAAATTGGCGCTCGCATAACCCTTGGAGCGTCAATTGTAACGCTAAAACTTTCACGCAGCACAAAAGGAATAGTGGTGTAGAGGTCTTCTGCCAAGCCAACTGCTAATGAACCCTTGCTACCTTTGCGAACTCTTATATCCGCAATTTTTTCTTCTTGGCGATAGTGAAGGTATCTGTTGTAATACACATAAGCATAGTTTAGTAACTTTGATACCTCAGCGGTGCGCAATTCAATACCACCAGCTCCCATAACTCCAGCAATAAGACGATAACCGCGCACACCAGAGGCAATTAAATTATAGCCAGCTGCCTTTGTATTACCTGTCTTGATGCCGTCAATCTCATCGCTTGCACGAAATATCAGGGTGTTGCGGTTTCTTTGAGTAATATCATTGTAGGTGTACTGCTTGAGTCCAAAGTATCTCTTATAAAAAGAGGGGTATTTAGTTATGAGTTCTTTGCATAGAATCATAATGTCGTTGATGCTACATAACATGTCTGGGTCAGGCAAGCCGTTGCTATTAGTAAAAAAGCAATTTGTCATCCCAAGTGATTGAGCATACTGATTCATTAACACTGCAAAATCATCTTCGTTTCCTGAAATATACTCCGCCAATGCCACTGCGGCATCATTGCCTGATACTATGATTAAACCGAATAGCAGCTGGTCTACTGTAACCGCTCTATTAGGTTGAATGAACATCTTGGAACCTGGGGTATTAAGCGCTTTAACGGAAACAGGCACCTCTGCTTGTAAGTCAATTTTTTTATTATAGATATAATCTGCCACAACATAAGCAGTCATTATTTTGGCTAAGCTGGCGGGCGGAAACGCCACATCAGCATTATGGGATAGGATTTCCGTATTGGTGTGAGGGTCTACAACCATATAGGCGCGTGAGCTTATATCAGGACGAACTCGCACCTGCGGCGCTTTATCAAAAGTTGCCGTAATGCTGGAAACACTGGAAACACTACTGACACCTTGCGGGGCTTCCGAGGTTATATTATCTTCTTTTACAGAATTAAATGGCAAAGTTTCTTGTAGGTCAACCGCCTGGGTGGGGGCTCTATCAAAGGCAAAGCTAGTGATTGCGCTAGTTGTGCCTAACGTAACAATGACAATAGCCGTAGCAAAAGATGCGGAAAACATGGAATAAAAACGTCCCAGGGATGATTCGAACACCCGACCTACTCCTTAGGAGGGAGTTGCTCTATCCTGCTGAGCTACTGGGACCTGTTTATGTTTAAACTTATATTTATGTTTAGGCATCATCCAATACAGCTATACCAGGCAGAGTGCCTTTTTCAATATATTCTAAGAAAGCTCCTCCGCCAGTAGAAATATAATCAATACCATCGCCTTGACTAAAGCGGCTAATGGCTGCTAGTGTTTCACCACCGCCTGCTAATGAATAAGCGGGACTATTGCTTATGCTATGGACTAATGATTGAGTGCCAGCGGCGAAGGGTTCTTTTTCAAACACTCCAAGAGGACCATTCCAGATAATAGTTTTGGCGGCGTTGATTGCTTCGGCATAGGCGCTCATCGTGCGTTTGCCGACATCTAAAATCATATCCTGTGGCATAACCTCATCCACCAAAACATCTTTTCCGTTTGGACTGTCAAGTCCCTCCGCTACCACAACATCCACCGGCAACAACACCTGTGTTTTATCAATAATACCCTGCGCCATAAGTTGCAAGTCCGCTTCGTATAGCGAGTTACCAACCGCTTTGCCAGTGGCAGCAAGAAAGGTATTGGCGATACCGCCACCCACTATAAGGACATCTGCTACATTGGCTAATTTATCCAATAATCTAAGTTTCTCCCCAACTTTTGCTCCGCCAACTATTGCCAGCACGGGATGGGGGGGATTATCCAGCGCTTTGTTTAACGCCTCTATCTCTTTTTGCAGCAGTAAGCCAGCGCAGGATAAGGGCGCATAACGAGCCACTCCTTCAGTAGAGGCATGAGCGCGATGGGCGCTACCAAAAGCATCCATTACAAAAACATCACATAATTGCGCCAGTGATTGCGCCAATTGAGGGTCGTTATTGGTTTCGCCCTGCCAAAATCTAGTGTTTTCTAACATAACAATATCATTGTTAGCCAACGCAGCAGGGGCTTCCGTAATAGAAGCATGCTCTATCTTTACATTGAGTAGTTCACTTAATCTGGCGGCAACTGGAGCAAGTGAGAATTGTGGTTGTTCGGCGGCGGATTTGCTGCTATCAGGGCGTCCTAGATGAGACATTATAATAATCTTCCCCTCTTTATTCTTCCCCTCTTTATTCTTCCCCCCTTGTTGTAAAGCCAAGCGAATAGTCGGCAACGATGCCGTTATGCGGGTGTCGTCAAGTATTTTGCCATCCTTTATTGGAACATTTAAGTCCAAACGTATTAGGACTTTTTTCCCTTTAAGGGTGATATCACGGATAAATTTCATATTTTAATATTGTATATCATTTAACCACTGGACACAGGGGGAATTGCAAGTATAGCGAAATATCTATTGTGAGACGACTCTGCCAATGATGATAATCGCGGGGGAAGTAATACTACTTGCTTGCATTTCTTGGGTTAGCGATTTCAGTTCTGTTCTCAAAATATTTTGTTCGGGGAAGCCAGATTTTTCAATCACAATGGCAGGCATTTGCTTATCCATTCCCGCATCTAAAAGTTCCGCCACTCCTAAAGCAATATTTTCTACCCCCATATAAATCACTAAGGTTCTATCATCACGAGCATTATCACGCAGGATTTGAACAATATAAGGAGCAAGTTTATGAGTGTTGGTAGTAGATGATTTCATACTATGCAAACTCAAGAATACCACTCCGCAGGCGGCAGTCCTGCTGGTTAGAGGGACATTAGCATAGGCAGCGCAATCCAAAGCTGCAGTTAAACCAGGGGATATATGAAAGGTCACTGCGTGGGAACGAAGATATTCCATCTCTTCGGCAAGGCGACCAAAAATAGCTGGGTCGCCTCCTTTTAAACGTAATACTTTTTTACCTTGCTTAGCGAACTTCACCATCATTTGGTTAATTTGAATCTGCGTGATATCGGGCTTGCCTACAGGGACAACTGTTGCGTCGCGCCGCGCCATTTGCAGGACTTCATTGCTTACTAATCTGTCGTGCATTATTATGTCGGCACTGTGCATGAGACGTAGGGTTCTTAAGGTTAGAGTGTCGGCGCTGCCAGGACCCGCCCCTGCCAGCCATACCATGCCAGCCGTTGATAAGTTGTCCATAATCTGCTGGGCAACTTGTAATGCTTTATCCTTTTCTCCTTGATGAAGCAAGTCGGCAGCGCTGCTATCCCATAGCTCTTCATAAAAATGGCGGCGGCTTTCTTCTGGCAACTTTGCTTTTACAGCATTGCGTAGCTCGCTCATAAACTCTGCCATTTTGCCATGGTGCGTGGGCAAGCGGGCTTCTAAGTCCTCGCGCAAACGACGCGCCGCTACTGGAGATTTTCCACCGCTGGAAACAGCAACCAATAGAGGGTCGCGGTCAACAATTGCTGGAGTAATAAAACTGCATAGTGGTTGGTTGTCCACTACATTGACCGGAATATTATGCGCGCTTGCCAGAGAATTAATTTCTTGCTGCAGTTGGCTATCATCCACCGCAACAAAAATCAAGGTTGTATCTTTAATGTCATCTGCAACAAACTTTCTTTGTTGGATGGGTAGTTTCTCTTTGTTAAGCAGCTGTTGAAGTTCAGGAGTTATATCAGGGGCAACCACAGCGGGCTTGCCGCCTGCCGCCAAAATGAGTTTAATCTTGCGAAAAGCAATAATGCCCCCCCCTACTACCAATATCCGTTTACCTCTGATATCTAAGAAAAGTGGAAAGTAGTCCAACTAACTAACTTTTTCTGTTTGCGGTAATAATCTTTTTTCTATGACAGTAGTGCTTTTATCAGTAGATTTTTGATAAACCTCACTAAATGGGGAAATCGTCTTTACTAAATCTTCAAGGTCGGAGGGTGATTCATCTTGTATAACAAAGGTGTTAAACCCGCACCTTAACAAGAAGTAAATCTGGTCTATAAGGTAATCTCCAATCGCTCGTATTTCGCCTTGATACTTGTATTGCGCTCTGAGGCGTGCCGCCAAGCTGTAACATCTGCCGTCTTTGACATTGGGAATATTGAGTTGCAGGAGAGATATTTTGTGCAATTCTTCCTCGTTACCAAGTTTGGCTACCAGTTCGTCTGCGGGCAATTCGGGGTTTAGTTCCAGTCCTATATTAGGGAATTGTTGCAGCAAGGAAGTGCGCTTTTCTACGCTATAGTTAAGCCAGGTATCCGCAGATATGATGCTGTGGTTGGATGTGATTTCCTTGTTTTCTTCATTATCCTCATTATCCTCATTATCTAAGACGCGCTGCCAAGGGTCGTTTTCAATCGGAGCTGCTTTTGAGTTAATTAACAATGTCATTGTTAAATACTAGGCGAGGAAAATAATAATTGGCTAATTTGCATTAGCTCTGATAAACCTTTTGTTTGAAAGGAGTTATGCCTATGCGATTATAGGTTTCTAAAAAATTCTCTCCTTCCTCACGCTTGTCCTTATACACATCAAGTATTTTTCTTAGAGTGGGGGCAACTTGGTCTTTAGGAAGCGCCGCGCCCAATACTTTACCCAACGCCGCAGAGTTAGCAGAACTGCCACCGAGCTGGATTTGATACCACTCTATGCCATGCTTTTCAACCCCAAGGATACCTATATTACCGGCATGATGATGAGCGCAGGCGTTCATGCAACCAGACATATTAACCCGAATATCACCAAGGTCGTGAAGATAATCAAGGTCGCGAAAAGCATCATTTATTTGGGTGGCAATCTCAATTGTTCCAGCATTTGCCAAACTGCAGAAATCCAATCCTGGACAGCAAATTACATCTGTGAGAGTGCCTATATTTGGAGTGGCAAGATTAATCTTGTCAAGTTGTTGCCATAGTTCGTAAAGTCGCGAACGAGGGACGTCGGCAAATACTAAGTTCTGAGTGTGTGTGACTCGCAGCTCGTCAAAAGAATATTCTGTGGCAAGGTCGGCAACCTGTTCCATCTGCTCTGCGGTCATATCGCCAGGCGCCAAATCAGGATGCTTAAGTGAAAGGTATACTGCCCTATAACCTGCAACTTTGTGCGCTGCAGTATTATGATTAAACCAACGCAAGAAATCTTTATCATCTTTATGCTTCTCCTCAGGCGCCTCACTTAATGCCTCTTCTTTGTCATATTGCTGAGGCATGAAAAAAGCGCGGATTTCGGCAACATAGTCAGCGCTTAGCAGCAATGACTCATCATCTTTTATTCTGTTCCATTCAGCATCAACCTGCTTTTTGAATTCGGCAATGCCAAGCGCGCTAACTAAAATCTTAATCCGCGCCTTGTAGATGTTATCGCGTCTGCCGTGTTCATTGTAGGTGCGCATAATTGCTTCTAAATATGAAAGAAGATGCTTCTCTTCAAGAAACTCATTTATTACCTTGCCAATGATTGGAGTTCTGCCAAGCCCGCCGCCTACCAAAACCTGTAGCCCTGTTTCTCCCTTTTTATTCTTGTGCAGATATATGCCGATGTCGTGAAATTGAGTCGCCGCCCTATCATAAGATGCTCCAGATATTGCAATTTTAAACTTGCGTGGCAAGAAAGAAAATTCGGGGTGAAAGGTTGACCATTGACGAATAATTTCGCAATAAACACGCGGGTCGTCCAGCTCATCTGGAGATACTCCAGCTAGATGGTCTGCAGTGACATTGCGGATGCAGTTGCCGCTAGTTTGAATGGCATGCATTTCAACTTCCGCCAGTGACTCAAGAATATCAGGAACTTCTTCAAGCTTGGGCCAGTTCAACTGTAGATTCTGCCGAGTGGTGAAGTGCCCGCTTCCTTTGTCGTATTTGTGAGTAATATGCCCCAAGCGCCGCAACTGCTTGGAAGAAAGCAAACCATAAGGGATTGCTATTCGTAGCATAGGAGCATGGGTTTGAATGTATAGCCCATTCATTAATCTGAGAGGGCGAAATTGGTCATCAGTTAGCTTGCCTGCTAGATATCTTTTGGTCTGCAAACGATACTGAGCTACGCGCTCTAAGACAAGTTGCTTATCGTAATTATTGTATTGATACATTTCTTGTTGTGGTATTGCTTGCTCCAGTATTCATATCTCCCGCGCTCATATATTCACTCATATATTCACTCATATTTTTACGTATAGTACATTCAGCGAATGAGTTTATCCTCTCTATCAGCCACAGAAATATTTGCCCATTTATCTGCATCCTCAAGGGCATCTATTACTTCTGTTATGGGTTCCCATTCTTTTGCTAATTCAGCATTAAGTGCGATGTAATGTTCTTGTCCTGCGGGAACTTCTTCTTCAGGGTAAATTGCATCTACGGGACATTCAGGAACACATAGATGACAATCAACACATAGCTCGGGGTCAATGGCAAGAAAATTTTCTCCCTCCGTAAAACAATCTACTGGACAAACTGCCACACAATCGGTGTATTTACAATTAATGCAAGCACCAGTTACAACATAAGTCATTTGATTTTAATTACTCCTTTCAATAATATAATAACAACAGGTTGCTCAATGGATTTAAACCTGTCCCTGTTGTAATTATACATAAATTTTAACCTTAGCGAGTAAATTATAATTATTAATGTTAATGCCCTACTGATGGGAAACCTGGCGGGAACCAAAAATAGCGCTGCCAATTCTTATCATAGTTGCCCCTTCTTCAATTGCGCTTATCATATCCGCGCTCATTCCCATTGATAAAGTATCCCATTTGACGGGAGCTAGCTTTTGTTTCACTGCGATAAACAATTGATGCATCTGACTAAAATATTCTTTCTGCTTGGCAGTGTCATCTGTATTCTCAACAATTGCCATCAATCCACGCAATGATAAACGTTCAAAATTTTGCAGTTCAGCACAGAAGGCAACCACCTCTTCGGGAATAATCCCCGATTTGTTGTCTTCGCGGCTTATATTGACTTGGACGCATATATTCAAAGCATTCAAAGTATTCAAGGCAGGTGCAGTTGGCGAGCGATATTCATTAAGCTTTCTTGCCAGTTTTAAGGAGCTGACGCTATGCACCCAATCAAAATTCTCTGCAGCTAGCTGCGCTTTGTTGGATTGTAGATGCCCAATGAAATGCCAGGTTAAAGGCAAGGAACCCAATTGCTGAATTTTTTCTACTGCCTCTTGCATGTAATTCTCGGCAAAATGCTGCTGTCCAGCTGCATAAGCTGCTTCTATGTATGAGGCGGGGTGGGTCTTGGATACTGCAATAATCAGCAGCGAATCCGCAGAGCGCGAGTTTGCCTCTAATGTAAGATTTACTTGTTGGCGCAACTTAGCAAGATTATCTGCTATGTTGAGTATTATGGGTTGGGGGGTGGCGGGAGGAGGATTAGTATCAGTAGTTGATGTTTCTGTGATTGATTCTGTTGATGCGTTGGGGGTGGCGGGAGGAGGATTAGTATCAGTAGTTGATGTTTCTGCGATTGATTCTGTTGATGCGTTGGGGTTGGCGGGAGGAGGATTAGTATCAGTAGTGGTCTCAGTAATATAAGATTCGGAAACATCCTTAATTGCCAATGAAGGAAGATTAAACAAAATATCAGTTAACCCGACATTAACGTAGTAGCTGTACTTACCCTTCTTAACTTTTTTCAATATTCCATCATCAGCAAGAATATCTAAATACTTAGCGGCAGTTATACGAGTCACGTTCAAGTCCCTAGCTAAAAATTCTCTCTTAGTATACGGATAATAAAAAATATGGTTAATGAGTTCTTGTCTATAAAAGCTATGCTTGTTTCTAATTGCAGTTTTATACTCCTTTAGAAGCTCAATTATCTTATTCACAGTTTCTATGACTTGCTTTGCCGTCATTTCTATAGCTGTAAGAATATAGATGACCCATTCTTCTGCATATTTACCGTTTTGAACTTCGCTTAAAAGACGATAGTAGTCAAGGGGGTTATGATTTATAAAGCGGCTAATATATAAAATTGGGCTACGCAATAATCCTTGACTAATGAGATAAAGGATGTTAATAATCCGCCCTGTTCTGCCGTTGCCGTCATAAAAAGGGTGGATACTCTCAAATTCGTGATGAATAAGCGCTAGCTTAACCAATGGATGCAAACTAGCGCCATTGTTTATATATTTCATTAGATTATCGAGATGCTGCTTTATCGTTTCATAATTCTGTGGAGGAGTCCAAATAATTTCACCTGTGTGTGAATTACCAACAACTGTCCCTGGTTCAATGCGAATACCAGCATTATTGCTAAGTAATCTCTTCTGTATTTCAAGAATAGTAGAAATTCTTATAACTCTATCATCTTGTAAAATTAGATTATGACCAAGTGCCATCGCTTCTCTATACTTAGTAACCTCTTTAACCTCAGATGGAAGATTTGATAACCCTATTCTTTCCTTGTATAAAACATCTTGGGTAGTAACTATATTTTCAATGGCCGAACTATCTTCCGCCTCTTGTAAAGGCAAAGCATCCAATATAATTTTTTCATTAGGGATTGCTTGTCCTATACCTCTTAATTCCCCCAGAACAGCGGAACAACTGATTAATTTTTTATTAATCTTAATACTTAATGCAAATTTCTCAGAGAGTTCCTCAGAGAATAAAGGGCTAATAAACTCTGTCATAAACACCTATTATAATATAAAATTCCCGTTTTTATATACTTAACTTAATCTTAAGTATAAAGTTTATACTTAACTTAATCTTAAGTATAAAACTCCTGTTTTTCTATACTTAACTTAATCTTAAGTATAAAGTTTATACTTAACTTAATCTTAAGCATAGAATTTACTGTTTTTCTATACTTAACTTAACTTCATGTATAGAATTTACCCCCTTTCTATACTTAACTTAATCTTAAGTATAAAGTTTATACTTAACTTAATCTTAAGCATAGAATTCTTGCTTTTCTATACTTAACTTAATCTCATGTATAGAATTTGCTCGTTTTCTATACTTAACTTAATCTCATGTATAGAATTTGCTGTTTTTCTATACTTAACTTAATCTTAAGTATAAACTTTATACTCAACATAATCTTAAGTATAAAATTTCTGCTTTCCTATACTTATTGTGGTGAGTTTGTTGCGAGGGTTATACTGATTGCGGGCGGAGCAAGGGGGGATAAATATAGGCAGCCGCCCCTACAGACCATCATCGTAAGTTTGACCACCATTCATATAGACGTTGTAATCGTTGCAAGAATTTATGCATCATACCAGACCTGTGTTGTAAGAATTTATGTGCCGTACCAGACCTGTGTCGTAAGAATTTATGTGCCATAATTATGTGCGTCGCGAGCATGGTTATGGTTTGTTGCGAGAGTTATACTGATTACGGGCGGAGCGCAGCTCCGCCCCTACTACGACGATTTGGTTAGTGATATTTTTAATAATAATGCAGTTAAGACCAAGTATAAGACAAAGGTTAGGTCCGCTATGCTTAGACCCAGCAATTGCCAGTAGATTACACTACAATCTGAGGTTCCCACAAAAGCAGAGGTAAGCCATTCCAGCACACTTTGCGTCCCTGCCTGAGGGATGCATGTTGCGGTTTCATCACTATGGGAGAACCTTTCCAGCCATATATGTCTGCCGCCCACAGCCAGCCCTGCCAATAGCAATAGCCAACTTAATGCCCATAATGCAAATCCACGCCAGAAAAAACTGAGCGTGAATAGCAGTCCAAGGGCAGCTATAACAATTCTATCAAGAATACATAACGGGCAAGGTGGCAAGCCCAAGTACAACTGAAAATAAAAGTAGGCGATAAGCAAAGATACGAAGCATAGGACTGCCCCATAAAAGGCGCAATAGGCGCGAGTGAATAATTTAGACATGATGCTACAGGATTATATTTGGTTTATTTCAATTTTTTCGGCTTGAGGAGATGACATTTTTCTCATATCAGCAGGCAAATTAAAGACCACAGTTTCTTTTTTGCCATCTGCTTGCAGCACTTCACCAACGCCCCATTCTTTTAGCTGATTAATTACATCCAGTACTAGTTTTTCGGGGGCGGAGGCACCGGCAGTAATTCCTATATTTTCAACCCCTTCCTCTGCCAACCATTCACGCCGTAATTCCTTTTCGTTATCCACTAGATATGCCTGAGTTCCCTCACGAATAGATAGCTCACTCAAGCGATTAGAGTTTGAACTATTCCGTGAGCCAATGACTATAATCAATTGGCATTGCTTTGCCAAATCTTTTACCGCATTTTGACGGTTCTGCGTGGCGTAACATATATCATCTTTATAGGGTTCTTTTATCTTGGGAAATCTTTGTTTAAGCACTTTAATTATGTTTGCTGTATCATCTATTGATAACGTGGTTTGGGTTACATAAGCAAGAAGTTGCGGATTATTAACCTGTAAATTATTTGCCTGCTCCAGATCTTCCACCAGATAGATATTCCCTTCGCCTGAATTCTCATATTGTCCTAAAGTACCTTCCACTTCGGGGTGTCCAGCATGCCCTATAAGAATGCACTCTCGCCCCTCGCGACTAAACTTGTGCACTTCAAGATGAACTTTAGTAACCAAAGGACATGTGGCATCAAATACCTTTAAGTTACGCCCTTTAGCATCTTGGCGCACCTGCTGTGAAACTCCATGAGCGCTAAATATGGTTATGCTATTGGGAGGAATGCTGTGGATGTTTTCTACAAATACCGCTCCCTTTTGTTGCAGATTTTGCACCACATATTTGTTATGCACTATTTCGTGACGAATATATATCGGCTTACCAAATAATTCCAGAGCTCTTTCAACCATCAGCACCGCCCTATCCACACCTGCACAGAAGCCGCGCGGCTGGGCTAGTATAATCTTTTGACTAACTTTTGTTGTCATGGTGTTATTATAATATGTGTCAAGTTAAATAAGAGGTTAGCATTGCGTTTAGGATAACTCCTTCTTTTTAGCGCGTAAGAGAATATCTGTGACTAACATTAATGCTCCTATGGTGATTGCCGCATCGGCAATATTGAAACTGGGGTAATACCAGTTCTTATAGTGCACAGCAATAAAATCAATTACATAGCCAAACCTTACTCTATCTATGAGGTTGCCGCAAGCTCCCCCCATAATCAGCAGCATGGCGTAACGAGTTATGATATTTTCTTTATGTCCATAACGCCATAGCCAGAAAAATATTGCAACAACAGCAACTAATGCAACCACCATAAAAATGATGTTGGCGGAGCCCAGATTAGCAAACATACTGAAAGCAACCCCTCTGTTGCCAATATTGGTTAAATCAAACCAAAAGAAAACTGGGACTAGCTCGCCAAGGGCAATGTTGCTGATAATCAGCCATTTAGTGATTTGGTCTGCTACTACTATTGCTAAGGATATTAAGAAAAGTTGTTTACGCATAATTTTTTTGCTAGTTTATGGATTATAGATTTTGGGTTTTGTAAGAATTAAAGCTACTCAAGATATTCAAGCTATTGGAGTAATGTTGAGTCATGCTGGGTCCTTTTGAGCCAACAGCAAATAATTAGTATTAACATTGGATGAAAGGGTAAATCTACGGCTTAATGGTTCAAAAGTTAAACCTTTGATGTGCTTGGGAGTCATATCATAATTGCGTAACCAACCGCATAGTTCGGCGGGCTTAATAAAATATTCGTAAGAATGACTTCCGCGCGGCAACCATCTTAACACATACTCTGCTCCTACTATGGCAAGTAAAAAAGCGCTGGGAGTTTTATTAATGGTGGAAAAATAGCCCCAACCGCCAGGTTTAAGTAACTGGACGCATTCTCTTATCAGGGTAGCGGGGTTTTCCAGATGTTCAAGAACTTCCAGACAGGCAACTACATCATATTTTCCATCTGGGTCGCCCTTGCATTTGCCAATTAGTTCAGCGGCAGTGGTGCATTGATAATCAATTGTCAGCAGATTGCCTTCTTTGTTTTTGCCTACGTCTTTGCAATGAGACCTAGCCGCAGCAATTAATTCCTCGCTTGGGTCAATTCCAGTAACCTTAGCTCCGCGCTCTGCCATTGCCTCAGAGAATATGCCTCCTCCACAGCCCACATCAAGTAAAGTTTTACCCTGTAAGGAAATATGAGTATCCAGATACATAGCACGTAAAGGATTTATTTTGTGTAAAGGGGCTAAAGGTCCTGCAGGTTGCCACCAGTCCTTGGCAAGGTTGCCAAAGTCGCCGTCAAAACCAACATATTTGCTGAGTTTGTTTTTGGCAAGTTGAGTGACCTTGTCACCCTGCCGAGCAAAATTAAATATCCTGTCAATCATCAGTGATATTTTACAGCAGATGCGTAGTTAGGACGGTTAGGTTAAAAAGAATAGTTTATTCCGTAGGATAATCTAAGCCGTGGGTATTCAGAGCTACTGCGAGTATTAAATGCCTGGCGGTAGCTATAACCAATCTCATAGACCGAGTTTAATCCTTTGGATACTTCTTGATAGAAGTTCAGGTAGGTGCCGTGAACCTGCTTGGTTGCCGCCCCACCTAGACGAGTGCCGTAATCGTTATCGGTAACTGTGCCGCTAAAAATCAAGCCGATCTTTTCGCGAAAAGTGAAATCCATAAGATATGAATGGCTGATAATATTCACTAGTTCGTAATCACAACTTTCAATGTTTCTATTGCATGAAATATCTTTGGACACTACAATATGCGCTGGATTAGGATTATCACGCAGATAGCGTCCGCCGTTATATATATAGGCAAGGTTAAATTTGTTACTACTTCCTGGACGCATGGCACCATTAACTCCAAGATGCAGAGCGGCATTGAATGTCCCCAGCCCGCCTGAGAGGTCATCGTTAAGCTGTAGTTCGTTATCAACAGAAGAACTCTCAACAACATTAGTCCGAGTATCATCTATAAGTCGGGTTAGCCCTTCATCTGATTCTAAAAATAGTGGGGAATTATCATCCAGTTCTACACGCTGCAATAAAATTGAGGAGAAAAAATTAATATGTTTGCCTTGCCCATAGTAAGTAAATATAAGATTAGGGAAAAAATGACGAGTTCTTAGTTTATTATCTACTTCATAAGTACGATCATCACCATGAGCTGCAAGCGAGGCGTCGGCATTTATTCTTCGTTTATCAAAAATACTCTTTTCATTGTAGGAATTAACATTATTAAATCCCAAATAAGCAGCATCTTGGGGTTCTTCCAAACCAAAATACCAGCTATCACTCAAGCGAACTCTCAATGCAATCTGCCGCGCATAAGCAGCCCCTACAGGACCTGTATAATCAAAGGTGCGCGGATAGTTGTCGCCCTTAAAATCCATAAAAGTAGACCAGCCGAGCCCTATGCCCATAATGCCATATTCAGCCCATAGACGATATAATTGCGGAGTATAGGGGTTATCATTGGAGAAAAATCCACCCTCAATTAACACATTGTGATTGGCTCCGCGATTACCGAGCGTCAGACGCGAACCAGTTATAGTGCCGCCAAACTCTGGTGTATCAGTGGCTATAGGGCGGCTTGCGGCTATGGTGCCATCGTCCTCTAAATCTGTTGGAATTCTACTATTATCGGAACCCTGTTCCTTTATGTTGCTGCCATCATCACCAAAGACCTCAGTGCGTGAAGCTCTGATGGTTGGGTCATTATGTACAGTATCAATGAATATAGCTGCCTTTAGTTCGCCATCCAAATACCAATTGCCGAGATTTGAAGCAGGTAATCTTAATGACCCTGATGACCCTGATGACCTTGATGAATCACCTCCTTGATGATTATCAGCCAGCACAGCAGTTGATAGCCCTAATAGTAAAAAAAATATAGACGCAATTATAGATAAAGGACGCCATGAAGAATTAATAATTAATAAAAATATCTGTTTATGTGTGGTTACTCTGTAGAAATAGCGGCTATCTATCATACTTAGTATATTTAACCAAATCAGTATGCCTGACGCTATTACATTCGTCAACATCAGGCGGCTGGGTAAGGAAACCTCCACTTTCTTCAGCTGCTATAAATAATTCATTCTCATCATCGCCAGGAGCATAAGCTGAGCATACGATAAATAAATTTGCTTTCCCAACAACTCCAGTAGGATAATCTATATTGAAATATACGCCATCTGTGCTATTACTCCCTCTTTGTATGGATACATCTTGATCTCTAGTAATAATTTTAAAATTGCCTGGCACAAAAGCCGCTATATTATTTACTCGTTGCGATGAACCTGCATCATTTTTAATAGCAGCATCTATTAAACTGAATAAACTTTCCTTGTTTGCATCAAATGATGCTTGGTCAAGTGGGACGTCACAGTTATCAGAAGAACCAGGTATTGTCAAGTAACCAGAAACTACTTTACTGTTACCAAAATAGTTGAAACAACGACGTGGCGTTCCACCCGATAATCCATTCTCTTTACAGCCACAAGAAGGCGCATCCTTCTCTGTTAATGTGGTACTCTGTGCTTGAATCCATAGTCCATTGATATCAACTGGCGTGGGATCGCCAGATGAACTGCCAGAAGAACCACTGATGCCATCATAAGCGCATGAAGTAAGCAGGATAATCGCCCCCGCAATGAATAATATTGAGTAGTTAGTTTTCATAAAACACCATTGTATAACAAAAGTTATGCTTGCATCTAAGTTAAATTAAAAATTTATACCAGTAGGCATAAATAATTAAGTGTCAGGTGTTTTGCAGAGCGGCGAGTAGAGATAACTCTGCCTCTACAAGCACTTACAGCAAGGCAAGGTTATCGCGATGAATTAATTCTGGTTCATATTCATAGCCAAGAATTGTGGCAATCTTATTACTCGGCTGACGTTTGATTTTATCGCAATCTTCATTGCTGTAATTCACCAAGCCGCGAGCAATTTCTACTCCTTTATCATCATAGCAACTAACTGGGTCACCTCGTCCAAACTTTCCTGCCACGGATAGGACGCCAATGGGCAACAAGCTAACCCCTCTTTCGCGCAACGCCTGGGCAGCGCCAGCATCAAGATGGATTTGCCCCAATGGTCTGAGCTGTCCTGCCAACCATCTTTTACGCGCTACAGATGTCTCACGCTCCGAGGTAAACTTGGTGCCTGGATTATCCCCAGCTAAAATCTTTGTTAAGGTGTCATTGTTGCGTCCATCCGCCACAATAGTACAGGTTGCAGAACGCATGGCAAGCCGCGCCGCATTAATCTTGCTGAGCATTCCGCCTTTGCCAAGCGCCCCCCCTTCCTTGCTTGCCATAGTATCCAGGCGAGGGTCCTCGGCTTTTATTTCTTTTACTAATTCAGCATCAGGGTTATGCCGCGGGTTTGCAGTGTATAAGCCCGCAGTATCTGTGAGGATTATTAACAGCTCCGCCGCCATTAGGTTAGCAGTCATAGCAGCTAAAGTGTCGTTGTCGCCAAAACAAACCTCTTCATCCAGAAGAGTATCGTTTTCGTTAATAATTGGTAGGACATTAAGAGCCAATAATCTACTAAGGGTGGCGCGAGAATTAAGGTAGCTTTTACGTCTTTGTAAATCATAATGGGTAAGTAAAATCTGAGCCGCCACTATTCCTGCTTTCCCCAGCACTCTTTCATAAGCAGCCATTAACCCTGTTTGCCCAACTGCTGCTGCTGCCTGAATGTCTTGTAGCTTATCGGCTGTCTTCTTTGCGGAATTAGATTGCTCTGCAGCTGTGCTGCCTTTCTTCACTGTGCTGCCTTTCTTCGCTACGCTGCCTTTCCCTTCCTTTGCTGTGCCAACTGACATGCCAAGTTTTTGCCTACCTATGGCAACTGAGCCAGATGATATGAGGATAATATCCTTGCCTGCAGCACGAACTTTAGAAAATTGTTCTACTAATGATGTAATTAATGGTTCGTTGAGTGTTGTGCCTTGATGAGATAATAGAGAACTTCCTATCTTAACCACCCATATTGTTTTGCTTGCCATTATATTTTAGTGAGATTATCCTGGCTATCCTGATTATCTTGGCTATCTTGATGAGATATCTCATCAAGGAAAGTGCGCACATCACCACATAGCTTAGTGAGTCCTGTCTTTTGTAACGAGGATATCACAAAGAAACGTCTGCCTGTATCCGCTAGTATTGCTGTTTGCTGTGCCAGTTCATCCTCAGATAGCAAGTCCGCTTTGCTGCCAACCAACCAACGTGACATGGCTGCAAGTTCTGGCGAGAATTTGGCAAGCTCGTTTTCAAAGATTTGAATGTCGTGCTTAATATCAGTAGAACTAAGGTCCACTAAATGCAACAATAGTATTGCTCGTTTGATATGCTGGAGAAAAGTTATCCCAAGTCCGCTACCTTCTGCGGCACCCTCAATTATGCCGGGTATATCAGTAATTACGAAAGGTTTTTGCTCTGGACCAATGCCTACATTGACTATGCCAGGTTGAGGGGTTAGAGTAGTAAAAGGATAATCTGCCACCTTGGGACGAGCAGCTGAGACCACTCTGAGTAATGAAGATTTACCTGCATTAGGCAAGCCCACCAAAGCAGCATCAGTTAAAACTCTAAGTTCCAGTTGTAGTTTGCGCTTTTCTCCTTGAGTGCCTGCAGTGCAATAATCTGGAGAACGGCGCACTGATGACTTAAAGCTACTGTTGCCAGCGCCACCTCTTCCACCTTTAGCGACTATAACCTTATCCCCTTCTTGCAAAATCTCGCCTATATTTTCTTCGGTCTCGCTGTTGTAGATTATTGTGCCGAGTGGCAGAGGTAAGAATACATCTTTACCTTTGCCGCCAGTGCAATTTTTACCCCCTCCAGATTTACCATTATCAGCTTTGTAGGTGCTGCGGTACTTGTAATCTAATAGAGTATTAAGATGCTCATCTCCAACAAAGTAGATGCTGCCGCCATCGCCCCCATTGCCGCCATCGGGACCGCCCTGCGGAATGTACTTCTCACGTCTGAAACTTACTATACCGCTGCCGCCATCGCCGGCATGAACTATTAAGGATGCATTATCAACAAATTGCATTGTGAATAACTATGCTTGAGTGTGGTATGGGGAGGAAAGGGAAATAAGGGAAAGAGAACTGAAGAGAATTGGGAGAGCGGAGAATATTCGCCCTGATGCTTGTCTCTGATGTTCGCCCTGATGTTTTGCCTATAGAGACATCTATCGCTTGTTTATGAGGCGAGCATCGCTCACCTCTACAAGAATAAGATTCGTTATTTAGAGTGATTAGTTACTGGCGACAACTTCCACAAATTTGCGTGAGTGCTTGCCTCTTGTGGCAAAAGCGACTACGCCATCGATTAGGGCAAAAATGGTGTGGTCTCTACCACAACCTGTGTTGCTACCTGGATGAAATTTAGTGCCACGTTGACGAATTATGATGGTGCCAGCAGATACTAACTGTCCGCCAAACCTTTTTACACCCAGCCGTTTGGATTGTGAATCCCTGCCATTACGGGTGCTACCTGCTGCTTTTTTATGAGCCATATCGGTTAATTAATATTAAATAGTAAATCTTATTCTGCCTTAACTGAAGAATCCTTAGAACTTGCATCCTTCACTTTGCTATCTGCTTTTGTATCCTTGCTTGCTGCGGGCTTGCTTGCTGCAGTCGCTTTTGATTCGGCTGGTTTAGCACTGGCTTTTTTAGCAGGAGCTTCTTTGGTTATTTTAGACGCTGTGGTTGTAGTGGTGGCGGTTTTTGCTTTAGCAGCGCTATCTGTTTTAGCAGCGCTACCTGCTTTAGCAGCGCTATCTGTTTTAGCAGCGCTACCTGTTTTGGCAACGCTATCTGTTTTAGCAACGCTACCTGTTTTAGCAACGCTACCTACATTAGCCGTTTTAGCAGCTTTTGCTTTGACATCACCAATACTGTTTATTTCAACTTCAGTATATTCTTGGCGCGCTGTCCCTCTTTTCATGTGATGTTTGCGGCGCTTAAATTTGATAATCCGCACCTTGGGACCTTTGCCATACTCCAGTACATTAGCGCCTATAGTTGCGCCATTGATATAAGGGGTACCAAACTCTTTGGTCTCTCCATTAACCAACATAAGAACCTTGTCAAAGGTTACTTGTTCTCCCACTTTCACGGTTAGCTTATCCAACGATAAACGCCTTCCCAAACGGGCTATATGTTGTTTACCACCGCTCTCAAAGATGGCGTATAAGGAAGCTGCTTCCTTTTTATCGGATGACTGTTTAGTATCCACGGCGGTTTTTACTTTATCATTCATTGTTATATCAAATATATCTTAATATGTGTCTATCTACAAATATTTGATAGACATCTTTGGACGGGGGCATATATTTCCAGCATACCTATTAGCATACCTCCAGGTATATTGCCCCCCCTTACATCATTATACTAATTAATCTTACTTATAAAACTAATATTCTTATATTTTTATGCCGATTTTAACTTTTGTTTCAACCAATGGCTTACCCCCTCAGTGGATATATGAACATCCTTTTTCATCCATTCATAAGCATGCTTTCTTTCCATTGGTGTTTTATGGGAAGCAAACTCATCCCAAAATAGTTCCCATATAAGTTCTTCAACTCCTTCTCTTCTTTTATCGTCTTCTTTTATTTCTAATAATGGCATTGCCAGCTTGTCGTTTTTATCTAACAATCTGTGCATGTCTTCTATTCCTTGTTGCAGATTATCAACTACGCCATAATGACAAATACATCCGAGTTTAGGAGATATGGCGGAAATTTCATCAAGAGATTTATGCCATGCTGCAGAATTATATTGCACTGGCGCTGAACATAAAAACATAAGATGCTTATCGTCTTTGTCCATAATGCGGTAACTATTACCGAGAACATCACCGCCAAAATAGTTGCCGCTATAGGCATCAAAGACCCCATAATGGTGGTTAGCATGACCAGGAGTAAAATGAAGCATTAGCTTAATATTGCCAAGTGGTAATTCCATTTTATCCTCCGCCTCTTTGCACCTTTGCGCAGGCACAGGTTGAGTTTCTCCTATAGTGTACTTCATCATTTTTTCCCCGTAAATTACCTTACTTCCTTGCACCAATTTAGTTGGGTCAATCAAATGCTTGTGTCCGTGCGGATGAACATAAACCATAGCATTCGGCAGTTCTTTGCATAGAACGCCTGCTCCGCCAGCATGGTCAAGGTGGACATGAGTTGGGAGAATATACTTTATTGCCTGTGGGTCAACATTTAATTTGTGCAACGCATACATAATGTAAATTGCAGACATAGCGGTGCCACTATCTACCAGCGCATATTCGCCGTTATTGTGGATTAAATATACGCAACCACGATGAGGGTAGGCATAATAAGCATCTATGCAATGGGTATTTGAATCTATAATAGTAATTTCACTCATGTTTTTTATTTTATAATAATAATTTATTTAGAGGAATAATTTATCAAATATTTATTAGAGATTTGTTAAATGTTCTTATTACAATACTCAACTATAATAACCCTTATGACAAATTCTGCTGAAATTAATCGCCTGCTTTGGCACAGCAGAAGAGGTGCCTTGGAACTTGATATTTTATTGAGTAATTATGTTCTAAATCGCTATTCAATACTTCCTGATAACATGCAGCAGCTGTATAAATTATTATTGGAAGAAGATGACCCAGACCTGATGTCATGGCTGATAAAGAAAATCGCGCCACCAATTAAAATGCAACCAATAGTTGATGATATTCTTAGTTATAGTCAAGTTTGTCGCAAGTGTTAGGCATTTTGCGGGCGGTTCCTATATTCATCCCCCCTGGCTCCGCCCCTACATTTATCTATTAAAGCGTAATAAAATCTTCAAGGCGCGGAAATCATCTTTAGATATATCAAAGGAGAAAATTGGCAAGTGAATCACCCTGCCGCTATCCTGTAATCTAAAAACTAACAAAATATAAAAGCCCAGCACAATGCTTTGTGGCAATAGGATGGCGGGGCTTTCATTCCTTATACCGGCATTCCTTATGCCGGCGCCCTCCATGCCAGCACTCACGCCAGCACTCGTGCCAACATTGCTAATAATCTGCCAGCCAAACCGCTGTTTAATTTGACTCCGTTTTTTGCTTGATGAGAGGTCATCTCGGTAGATTATCTCCTGCGGGATAGTTGGATTATCCCTGCGATATTTGCGATACATCAAAAGGTAACTTATGATAACTAAGCCCGCTAAAAGAAGTTTCAGCCCCAAATATAATCCACTGATAACTATAGCTATGGCTGCAGCTACATGGACTGCGGCTAACAGAAGTTTGAAAGTTGTTGATGGCGTTATTCTAATTCTTATTATTTCTTGCATATTTTATAGCGGCAAACTGCAAGTTTCGCTTAATGAATGCTTGCCAATAACTATTCGCAGTGTTTGTGGACGTTTTTTGCCAGAGATGATGCAAGACCTGTGTAATCCGCAACACTCAATTTAAGTAAGTTATTCTGAGTTTTTTCATCAAGTCCACTGTTGCGTATCATCTTCTCATAAGATTCTCTATTGAATTCAGTTCCCCTTGCTTGCTCTTTAACCTTCTCATAAGCATTTTGGTCTTTAGCTTTGCGCATTAGGGTTTGGACACCCTCTGTTAGCAATTGCCAACGTCCTTTAAGGTCGGCACTAATCACATCTTTATTTGCTGTAAGCCGTTCTATCCCCGTTAAGCAAGAATCGTAACCTAGCAAACAATAGCCAAAAACACTACCGAGATTACGTTGCAAAGTTGAATCACTTAAATCCCGTTGCCAACGAGAGAGAGGTAATCTGGCTGCCAAAAAAGAGGCGCCCGCTGTTGCGAACTCTAAATTGCCCTCGCTGTTTTCAAACTTTTCAGGGTTGATCTTGTGCGGCATAGTGGATGAGCCAACTTCAGCATCATATTTCTTTAATCCAAAATAGTCCAGAGCAATGTAGCCCCAAGTATCGCGACAAAAATCAACTAGAATCATATTTACCCGAATGAAAGCATGTAAGAGCTGCGCAGTATTGTCGTGAGATTCTATTTGTGTGGTATAAGGATTCCACTTTAAGCCAAGTGATGTAACAAAGCTTTTGCTTTCACTTTGCCAATTAATTTGGGGGTAAGCCAAATGCCAGGTATTGTAATTGCCTGTGGCTCCATTGAGCTTGCCGCATATCTCCACATCCATCAAGGTTTTTTGCTGGCTCCATAGACGATAAGCGAATACCGCCATCTCCTTGCCTAAAGTGGTAGGTGATGCTCCCTGTCCATGAGTGCGCGCTACCATCGGCACATCTGCATATTCGCGTGCCATTGATATGAACTGACGATGAATAGCAAGAAGTTTGTGATGCAGGATATCTCTGCCGCTCTTAATCATTAGCCCGTAAGAAAGATTATTTATATCCTCAGATGTGCAGCCAAAGTGCACAAAAGGAGTATACGATTCTAAGCCCATGGCGCTTAGCTGCTGACTAAGCCATAGCTCAACTGACTTCATGTCATGAAGAATACGCTGTTCAATTTTCTTAACCTGTTTGGCATCAGTCGCTGAAAAATCCTGCCAGAGTTTATTGATGCTCTTTTGATGCAGAGCAGGTAATGGTTTAATCTCGGGGATATTCTTGTTATTTGCTAGGTGAATCAGCCATTTAATTTCCACTTCCAGACGGTGTTTGATAAAGCCATATTCGCTAAATACTGGAGATAGTTCTTGGCACTTTTCATGATAACGCCCATCCAGAGGAGAAAGGGATAACAAAGGGTCAGTCATTGGTTGCTTATTAATTGTTATTAATTAAATAGTGCGTTTAATTTCTTGGATATCTGCAATCATCTGCTTTCTTTGAAAGAAAAGGGTTAACATACCACCGCCATTATTACGCCATAACAGCGCAGCCCTAACTCCTGCAAGTAGGAGCGCTCTTATACGAACAACATTTTTATCAATTCCAAGGTACTCTTTTTTCCCCATAACAACAATCCTACGATTAGTAGGCAGGGAGCTAAAGTTCTCATAATATGCCTTGGCAAGATTCTCAACGACCTTAGCAGATGGTTTGGCGCTAACCTTGCCCATATTAATAGAGTCGGCTATGCGCCGCCCCATGTCAGGGCTGCCGCTTAATAGATTACCTAATCTATTGAGTTGCGTCATATATTTAATCTTGTGATTGAAGTTTGGTTCTAATGCCTCACGTTTGAGATAGAACTCCAAGTCGGTTAACCCCAACAGCAAATTTTTAACCGAACCATAGATGTCAACCACATCATCTTGATTAAGCTTTAGCACCGAATTAATGGAAGCATTGAAACAATCCTCGTCCATAATTTTGCCAGTGAAGGCAATCTGATTGACTAAAGAAGCGGACTGCATGACAGCAGCGAGCGCTAGTGTTTCGTTGTACTTAGATGTCATTACAACAACTTCTCTCCAGCAATACTATTGGAAGGATTATTGATAATGAGTAGATGAGACATCCTTGCCCCGCTCCATGTTTAGAACAGGTATATTGCCAAACTTTTTGATGTCCAAATTCTTAGGAAGTTTCTTAAATGCAATGGTAAGCGCTTCATCAATGCTCTTAACTGGTCTAACATCCAGCTTGCCTTTTATTGCTTTGTTAATTTCTTTTAACTCTCTATAATTCTCTTCTGGAATTATTACGGTTTTAATTTTACTCCTTTGAGCCGCCAAGAGTTTCTCTTTTAAGCCGCCAATTTTTAGCACTTCACCGCGCAGAGTAATCTCACCCGTCATGGCAACATCTGAACGCACAGGCAACCCTATAAGGCATGATATTAAAGCCAAGGAAATTGCAAGGCCAGCGCTTGGTCCATCTTTAGGAGTCGCTCCTTCAGGAGCATGAATATGATAATCACACTTTTGATAAAAATCATCAGGGATGCCCAAAGCCGAACTACGGCTACGAACTATACTGATGGCTGCTTGAATTGATTCCTGCATAACCTCGCCAAGATGACCTGTCTTAATAACCTTGCCCGAACCAGGTAACACTGATGCCTCTATGGTTAAAATATCACCGCCGACACTGGTCCAAGCCAAACCAGATACTTGTCCAATCTGTCCAGAACTGCTTGGCAATTTAGTATAAGAGTATCTGTGTACCCCTAAGAAATCTTCTAAATTCGCGTTGGTTATGGATATCGGCACTGATTTCTCATTGCGACTTATCATCAACACAATCTTGCGCATAATCTTAGATAGTTGTCGTTCAAGCTCACGCACTCCCGCTTCACGGGTATATTTATCTATGATGGTATTTAACGCTCCGCCAGCAAACTTAACCTGTTTATTATCCAAGCCACAAAGTTTTAGCTGCTTCGGTATGAGATGTTTTTTCGCTATGGAAACTTTTTCATCATCGGTATATCCTGGCAGACGAATCACTTCCATGCGGTCTAATAAAGCTGGTGGAATATTCAAAGAATTCGCGGTACAAACAAACATTACATCCGAAAGGTCATAATCCACTTCCATATAGTGGTCGTTGAAACTGGTATTCTGCTCCGGGTCTAATGCTTCCAATAATGCCGAAGAAGGGTCGCCACGAAAATCCGATGATATCTTATCAATTTCATCCAATAGAAATAATGGGTTATCTGTTTTAACCTTAGCAAGACGCTGGATTATCTTGCCTGGCATGGCGCCTATGTAGGTTCTGCGATGACCGCGAATTTCCGCTTCATCATGAACCCCGCCTAAAGAAAAACGCGCCAGCTTTCTGCCAGTTGCCTTTGCCATAGCATTACCTAAAGATGTTTTACCTACTCCAGGAGGGCCTACTAGCAGGATTAACGGCGCCTTGTTTTTTTCCACTCTCTTATAAAGAGCCAAGTATTCCAGTATCCTTTCTTTTACTTCTTTCAAGCCATAGTGCTCTTTATCCAGAATTTTCTCGGCTCGGTCAATATTAACATTACGGCTTCGCGTTTTGTGCCCCCAGGGTAAATCCAACATCCATTCCAAATAGTTACGCACTACTGTTGTTTCTGCTGACATTGGAGCCATTGCCTTAAGCTTCTTTATTTCTGAATTGAATTTTTCTTCCGCCTCTTTAGAAAAACTCTTCTTTTTAGCGCGCGCTTCCAATTCTTCAATCTCGTTCTTATCATCATTACCGCCAAGTTCACGACGAATTGCTTTCACCTGCTCGTTAAGGTAGTATTCTTTTTGGCTTTTGTCTATCTGTTCCCTGACTCTTTGTTGGATACGGCGATCCATAGAAGCAAGCTCAAGTTCAGATTTAATATACTTCATCAGATAATTAAAACGCGCCTCAATGTTACGCAATGCCAAAATCTTTTGACTCTCTTCCAGTGTTAGAGGAAAGCAAGAAGCAACTGTATCTACACACCTTTCTAAATCCTTTAAGCTATGCATTATGTTAGTAAGTTCTTCACCCTTTTCTTTCATCTCAAAATACTGCTTTACATTATCCAATAGGGTCTTGCGCATGGTTTCTGAGAGACGCTGGCTGGTCTTTGTGGTTTGTATTTCTTGGTACTCACAAGTATAGCCATCCTCGGTTTCGTTTATTCCCATAATTTCCACCCTTTTTTCGCCTTCCACCAAAGCCCTAATGGTGTTATCAGGTAATTGCTTGCAATTAACTACTGTGGCGAGAGTGCCCACAGTGTACATATCTTTAAAAGTTGGGTTCTCAATTTCACCATCCTTCTGTGCTGTCAGAATAATCTTACTGTTATTTTCATGAGCGCTAATAAGCGACTTCAAAGACACCTTCCTACCAATATACAATGAAGTGGCAAGGTGTGGATAAACCACCATACCCCTTAAAGGTATTAGTGATAAGGTCTTGGTTGTCTTGTTTACTTTAGTTTCCTGTTGCATTCTTTCCTCCTTTTAATTTGCGGTCTGATTTATATACCATAATAGGTTTTGAACCATGTTCTATGGTGTCACGAGTAATTATTACCTTACTGATGCGATCATCAGATGGTATATCGTACATAGTGTCTAACATTGCTAAATCAAGTATTGAGCGCAATCCTCGGGCACCTGTTTTTCTTTTCTTTGCTTTACGTGCTACTGCACGTAAGGCGGATGCTTCGTATTGGAGTTCCACATCATCCCAATGAAAAAGTTTTTTATACTGTTTAATTAAAGAGTTTTTGGGCTCAGTTAAAATCTTAACCAGAGTATTTTCATCAAGCTCTTCAAGAGCTACGGTCAAAGGCATCCTTCCTACAAATTCGGGGATAAGTCCATATTTAACTAAATCCTGCGGTTCTACATCCTTCATTAATTCATAACGATTTTTTTCCCCCCCGCCGCCTGCTTGTGATTTAAGATTGGCGGCAAACCCTATGTTGCTTTTATCTGTGCGTTGATGAATAATTTTTTCTAAACCATTGAATGCTCCACCACAAATAAAGAGAATACCGGAAGTATCAACATGGAGAAATTCTTGGTTGGGATGCTTGCGCCCACCTTGAGGAGGGATAGCCGCTACAGTCCCCTCAATTAATTTAAGTAACGCCTGTTGAACTCCTTCACCAGAAACATCACGAGTTATTGATACATTTTCTGCCTTACGGGCAATTTTATCTATCTCATCTATGTATATTATGCCTCGCTGCGCTTTTTCTATATCATAATTACATTTTTGCAATAACCTTTGAATTATATTTTCAACATCTTCACCCACATATCCTGCTTCGGTTAAAGTTGTGGCATCGGCGATAGCAAAAGGAATATCCAATATGCGTGATAGAGTTTCCGCTAGCAGGGTCTTGCCACTGCCAGTAGGACCTAGTAGCAAAACATTGCTTTTGCCAATTTCCACTGGATTAGATGATAGGTTATCGGATAAGCTGGGATTGTCTTCGTAGTAAAGCTTCTTGTAATGGTTGTATACTGCCACCGAGAGAATTTTTTTTGCCTGTTCTTGCCCTATAACATATTGGTCAAGAAAGGTCTGCACCTCTGATGGTTTGGGTAGATAATTAAATTTATCAATGCTTTGCTTATGGGATTCATCCTCCAACGCCTTCATTGACACACGAACGCATTCCTCACATATACAGCAATTCTCTGAAGTAAGAATTAACGCTTCTTCTGAACTTTTATAACAAAAAGAACAACGTTTCATATCTTTTTTCTCATCTGAAGGCATATCTATAACTATATTGGTGTCGTTTAACTAAAATGCAAGATTAATAAATCAAAAACTATAACGTACTTTCTAGTAGGTTAACCTTTACGACTCAACAAAATTTTATCCACCAAGCCGTATTGTTGAGCTTCATCGGAACTCATAAAATTATCTCTTTCTGTATCTTTCATTATAGTATTTAATTTCTTCCCCGTGTGCTTAGCAATAATCTTATTTAACCTCTCTTTGGTCTGTTGTATTTCTTGCGCATGAATTTGAATATCGCTGGCTTGTCCTTGAAAAGCTCCCAACGGCTGATGTATCATAACTCGTGAATTAGGCAGGATAAATCTTTTACCTGCAGCGCCCCCAGCAAGCAGTAGGGCTGCCATACTGGATGCCTGACCCACGCACATAGTGCTAACCTCTGGAGCAATAAACTGCATAGTATCATAGATAGAAAGACCAGCGGTAACCGAACCACCAGGAGAATTAATATACAGGTGAATGTCCTTTTGCGCATTTTCTGATTCTAAAAATAGCATCTGAGCCATAACCAAATTAGCAATGTTATCTTCCACCTGCCCCACTAAAAAAATTATGCGGTCTTTTAATAGGCGAGAATAAATATCATAAGCTCTCTCGCCGCGCGCCGATTGTTCTACTACTATGGGAACTAATGTTGCCTCTATTTTACTCGCGGCAAAATCATCATGCGAATTATTATTTTGTTTCATCATTATATTAAGTTATTTTAGCACTAATAGCCATTGCCTCTTGATAAGTGACTTCCCTTTCTGTAACATCAAGCAAACCAATAAACTTATCCATAGCCATATCTTCCAGCAGTTTATTGCGCACCTGTTCTTTTAGGGCATCGTTCTGTTGGTATTGTTTTTCAACCTCCTTGGGATTTTCGTAGGTTTCAGATAACTTTTTGATACTTACATTAACCTGCTCTTCTGAGGGCACAAGATTTTCTTTGCGCGCAAATTCACCAATAAATAGCCCTGCCTTAATTTTTTCTGCTGCTTTTTCTTTGAACAAATCCAACGGCAATTTATCTGGCTCTGGAGCTCGTTGCCCGCCCATTAGCTGACTCCATCTTTGAATTGCCTCATCTCTCATTCTTGATGCCTCACGGTTAATTTGTGTACTGGGAACCTCTAGCCCCTTATTATTGTCCAAGATAATAGCTGTTAGCTTGTGATATTTTATGCGGTTAATGGCCGAGTTCAATTCAAACTCCATATTCTTACGAACTTGTGAGCGGAATTCTTTCTCATCTCCCTCAACTCCATATTTTTTAAAAAAATCATTGTTAACCTCAGGTAGAACCTTCCTCTGCAGTTTTTTTAAGCGAACATTGAATAACGCCTCACGCTCTTGAACGTCTTCGCTATCCCCACTCCCATCACCCTTGCCATCATCCACTCTAAGCTTAACCTTATCTGTAAATGATTTTTGTTCGCCATCTTTCATACCTTTTACTTGGGCAACAAAGTTGGCGCTGGGATGCTGCGTGCTAAGGTCAACTGGCATGTCATTGCTGGAAAACTTCTTCTTCTCAGCATCTGTAGTTTCGGCATCAAAATCAATGATAGCAATATGCTCGTCTTTTGCCTCAACTCCAATCAAGGCGTCCTCATATTTAGCAGTGCGGGAGCGCATGTCTTCAATGGTGCGGTTTATATCATCTTCGGTAACCTTAGCTGATACTTTTTCTAGCTGGGTGTTGGGAGTGATAGTAACTTCTACGCTGGGATATACTTCGTAATTAACTTCAAAGGTGAAATCCTTATCAAAATCTAGTTGCTTGGGTTGCATTGAAATAACTCCCGCCAGTTTGATATTCTTATCTATCGCCAGTTGAAGGAAATGATCCTTCATTACATCATCCGCCACCTCTCCCAATAACGATTTAGCGTATTTTTGCTTAATTACGTCAATGGGAACTTTTCCTTTGCGAAATCCAGCTACCGAAGCAGTTTTTGTTAGCTGCAAGATCTTCTTATCAATACCTTTTTGTAGTTCCGTAAAAGGCAAAGTTAAACTTACTGTTATGTTTAATCCGTCTTCCTTTATTATGTCCATTATTAATGCTATTTATGTCTTAATTCCTATTATTCAACTAGTGCTATGATAAATATCCTATATTTCCTAACATTCCCCAATATTCCCGGGAATTTCGTTAACATCACTGATTAGAATCTAATGCGAAAGGAGAGACTCGAACTCTCACATCTTGCGATACAGGATTCTAAGTCCTGCGCGTCTACCAATTCCGCCACTTTCGCTTATATCTCTGTATTATAAGAGATTTTTGGTGATTATGCAATAGTCCGTATAACCAATTCAGCATAAAATAACAAAATGAAAAAGATTGCAGTCATGATTACTGGCGGAACTATTGGTATGGTAACTACTAATGGTAAAAGCCGTATCCCTGCCAAGTATCTGGATTACGCCAAGCTATTCCCCAACATCAAAAAAATAGCCGATGTTTCTTTTCATAACTTATGCTATTTGGATAGCAGCGAAGTTGCCACTAAAGAGTGGCGGCTCATAGCTGAAACAATTCATGATAACCTCGCTAATTATGATGGTTTTGTGGTGAGTCATGGCACCGACACCATGGCATATTCTGCGGCTGCAATTTCTTATGCTTTCGGCGCCAACCCACCTGCCCCCATAGTATTCACTGGCTCACAGCGAACTCCTGATTTGCCTAACAGCGATGCCGAACGCAACCTTAGCAATGCTTTGCGTTTGGCTTGCAGTGATATTAGAGAAGTATCAATAGTTATGGGCGCTAATGTTTGGCGCGCCTGTCGGGCATTGAAAATATCAAACACTGCCGATGATGCTTTCACTACACCTTTTACTGCGCCATTAGCGCAGATAACTACAAGTAAAATTAAGTTCTCTAGACGCGCCGCTGTTAATACAATTATCCGCCCGTCTTCCTTTTTGCCTTACTTTAGCGATAAAGCTATTCTGCTACAAGCAGTCCCTGGCTTTAATATAGGCAAACTTGCCTCCCTTGCTCGCAACAAGGACTGGATGTTGGCTGTTATCATAGGAATGGGCGGCGGTAATTTACCTGATGACGCTATGGACTTTATTGACGCAGCAATTAAACAAGAAAAACACATAGTCCTTATGCCAGTAGCTGCGGATATTGCAACCTCCAGTTATCCGCCATTAAGAAAGGCAATCAAACAAGGGGCTATTTTTGCCAATGGTTATACCCTTAGTGGTTTATGGACAAAGTCCTCCTGGCTATTAGGGCAAAGTGAAAAAAATGGTTTGCAAGATTATGCGCGACGCAATGCCTTTCTTAAACGCCAACTCGCAAAAAACTATGTGGGGGAAATTATGGATAGGGAAATTGCGGAGTAGAATTAATTAAGAATATGACTCTATTCTAATTAGACATCTGCGTCGCTTTCAATTATTTCTATCCCCAACATTTCTGTTAAGCTCTTGTAGGATGTTGCTATATCTCCAAGGTCAAAACGAAATAAATCTTTATCAAACGGACGTTTAGTATTTTGCTCCCATAAACGACAGCTATCCGCGGATATTTCATCTCCTACATATAAATTGCCGTCCGCCATTCCAAACTCTAATTTAAAATCTACTATGTCTATGCCAACATTATTAAAAACATCTTTTAACACCAGATTTACTTGCATAGCAATCTTTTCCGCCTGGTTAACTATGTCAATATCTGCGAGTTTTAAGGTCTTGACATGCGACATATTGATAAAAGGGTCACCCAAATCATCATCCTTTAAGAACAATTCTTGCACCGCTGGTTGCAGGGTTGTTCCCTTGCTAAGTCCCAACCGTTTTGTAATTGTGCCAGCAGCTATATTACGCACGACAAACTCTAGTTTAATCATCTCTAAGCGCTTCACTAAGGTTTCCCTATCATTTAGCAGTTCAACGAAACCAACATTAATGCCAGCATCCGCCAGTTTTTTCATCAAAAAAGCGTTAATGTGATTATTGAAAATACCCTTGCCTTCGCATATATCTTTCTTTTCGCCATTGAATGCAGTTAGGTCATCGCGAAAATGCATTATTACTTGCGATTCATTATCAGTACCAAATATGCTTTTGCCCTTGCCAGAATAAATATGTTCTCCTTTCTTCATAATTGTCTTCTTACCAGGTATTAACTTCATCATTAAAGCGATAAAAATTCATCTCTGATTCGCTCTAACAGGTTAAAATCATCGTTTATATCAATTTCCTCTTTGTCATCATCATGAATAATGCTTAGCATTATCAAACGATTATAAAGATACAGTTTAATTTTTGCTGGCTTCTCATATTCAAAAGACGCCCCAGTCGTGAATATAGTTTCTGTTTCTCCTTTCCTTTCCCCTGCCCCGTCACCTTCCTGCTCATGCAAACCTATGGCATTAAGTGTTAGCTTTAATTGCTCGCTATGCGACTCAGGGTTATAAGGGGATAATCTAAGGGTTGCTTGCTTGATAGAGTTATACCCTAAATCTAAACTTTGCAGCAAAACATCGCTGCTTTTAATTTTGCTCGGCTCATAGCCATCTGGCGCTCTGCCAATAAATTCTGGTTTTGGTCTTGGTCTGCTGACAAATACAATCTCTTTCTCTTCGTCTGTAGCTGGCGGCACACTATAGGCGGGTATTGGACTTATTGCATCTTCAGGCAGACGAATAGGAGGACCATCAACAGCAGCCAGAAAACCATCTCGCTTGGCAGCACAGCCGCCAATTAATAGCATAATCGTTATTGTTGCTATGGTTAGAGTATATTTTGCCAACGACTCTCTCATTAATCAAGCAAAGCCAAACTGCGCATAACAGATTTAAGTTGCGGCTCATGAGACAAAGAAAGGTTAGTCAGCGGTAAACGAATTTTTGTTCCAATCTTATGTTTTAAGTGTATTGCGTGCTTAACTGGAATAGGGTTAGATTCTAAAAATAACACATCATGCAATGGCATTAATCTTTGTTGCAAGGCGCGTGCTTGCTCAGCTTTACCTTCTTGCGCTAAAGCGCATAGTTCATGTATTAATGCTGGAGCCACATTGGCAGTTACAGAAATACAGCCGTTTCCTCCTGCTAAAATCAGCTCACAGCAAGTTGGGTCATCACCAGAAAGTATAATGAAACTTTCACCGCACAACTCGCGCAATGTAGCAACACGTGAAACATCTCCACTTGCTTCTTTTATTCCTATGACATTTTTGAATTGCGCCACATCTCCTACAGTTTGTGGCAACATATCTGTGATGGTGCGCGAAGGAACATTGTATAGAATTTGAGGCACATCAACTTCTTCAGCAATTTTAGAGAAGTGCTTAATTAATCCTTGTTGGGTTGGCTTATTGTAATAAGGAACAACCAACAGCACAGCATCTGCGCCTGCTTGTTTGGCATACGCGGATAATTCTATTGCTTCATCGGTGGAGTTTGAACCAGTGCCTGCTATTACTGGCACCCGCTTGTCAACCTGCTTGATAATAAATGAAATTAATTCTTTGTGCTCCTTGGGGCTTAACGTAGCAGATTCACCAGTTGTGCCAGCAACCACTATGCCATCACTGCCCTCTTTAATATGCCATTCTACAAGTCCTTGAGTGGATTCCCAATCTATTGAACCATCATCATTCATCGGGGTGACCATTGCCACCTGACTGCCTTTGATTATATCCTTATGTTCCAATTACAAAATACCTCTTGTTAAATACCATATTAGGTTTATTATAAATAATAAAATGGCAATCCAACGCCCACAGAGTATATAATAATTTTGGATAATATGCGCCTGTAGCTCAATCGGATAGAGCAACGGCCTTCTAAGCCGTAGGTTGCAGGTTCGATTCCTGCCAGGCGTGTTACTCTTTTGCTATTGTTCTGTTAGAATTGCTATATGAATCCACAAGTATATAGATATACAATAGACATATAATAAGAGTGATTCCAAAATTATCATGAAATTATCGTGGTGAGCGTAGCTCAGTTGGTAGAGCGCAGGATTGTGGTTCCTGATGTCGTGGGTTCGAAACCCATCGTTCACCCCATTTTATCTTCTATGTTTTTACAACATATATACGGTATAATCGGCGGGTATTTGATGATACGATTATTTAACTATGATAAATTTTATGACAATGATTAATTTTAGAATGTTTGGGCAATTAATAGCGATGCTTGCCCTATTGGTTTTGGTTTCCTGTGCCCAGAACAATAAAGCCCCAGATAAAAATGTAGAGCAAGTAGACCCTGCCACCAATGATTGGGATGCGTTAGTTGCCGCAGCAGAAGGACAAGAAATGTTTTGGCATGCTTGGGGAGGCAGTCCTATTATCAATAGCTATATAGTGTGGGTTGCCGAAGAGGTAAAAATACGCTATGGAATAAAACTTACTCACGTCAAAATATCTGATACCGCCAATGTGGTCTCACAAGTTTTGGCGGAAAAAACTAGCGGCAAAGACGAAGGCGGCTCAGTTGATATGGTATGGATTAATGGTGAAAACTTTAAATCAATGAAAGAGAACGGTTTGCTATTCGGTCCCTTTGCTGAGAAACTTCCTAATTTTAGCTTAGTGGATACGGAAAATAAACCCACCACTTTGGTGGACTTTACCATCCCTACAGATGGCTTTGAATCCCCCTGGGGAATGGCACAACTTAACTTCATATACGACAGCGCCAGAATTACAACTCCTCCTAACTCATTAAAGAAAATGCTTGCTTATGCGCAAGAGAATCCAGGACGGATAACCTACCCGGCGCCACCTGATTTCATGGGCAGCACCTTTTTGAAACAGGTTCTTTATGAAACATTAGAGGATAGCAGTGTTCTACAACAACCGGTTAACGATGCATCTTTTAGGAAGGGTATACGCGGTCTGGTAACATTTTTGGATAACATAAACCCTCATCTGTGGCAGAGAGGTAATAATTATCCTAAGGATAGCAGCACTATGGAGCGGCTTTTGGCAGATAATGAAATTGATATTGCCATAACCTTTAACCCTGGTCACGCATCCGAAGCCATTAGCGATGGCAGATTGCCTGCAACAGTTCGCACTTTTGTGATGGAAGACGGCACCATAGGGAATACTCACTTTGTTGCGATTCCCTATAACGCTAACGCCAAAGCTGCGGCTCAAGTGGTGGCTGATTTTCTTATATCTGCTGAAGCTCAGGTTAGGAAATCAGACCCGAGTATCTGGGGAGACCCTACAGTTCTTGGAATGAGTCAGCTGAACACAGCAGACAGAGAACTATTTGAAAACCTGCCTGTTGGTCCCGCTACTTTGAGTCCGCAAGAATTAGGCAGAGTTCTTCCTGAACCCCACCCTTCCTGGATGGAAAGAGTGGAAAAATTCTGGCTTGAAAGATACGCCAGATAAGCGGGCAATCAAATAACCAAAATTCAAAATAATTCAAATTCAAGCAAGATAACGCGTCGAGATTGCAAGAGCAATATTGATTCGCTCTCTGATGCTGTGCCAGAAATCCTCAAACAAATTTTGGTTAATAGAGGGATTCTTGATGATAAGGAACTAATATTTAGTTTGGATGACTTACCATCTCCAGAAAAAATGCAGGATATAAACAAAGGGACAAAATTACTCGCAGACGCTATAGTCAACCAAACAAAAATTGTCATAGTGGGTGATTATGATGTTGATGGAGCAACTTCCGTAGTTTTAGCTAAAAAGTTCTTTCAGGCATGCGGACTTCATAGCGTGGAGTTTATAGTCCCCAATAGACAATACGATGATTACGGGCTAAATCCTAAAATGCTGCCGCAGATTATGCAACATGAGCCAGGATTGGTGCTTACAGTTGACAATGGCATTAAAAGCAACGATGCTGTAGATTTGTTGAAAGAAGCAAATATCATCACGGTGATATGCGACCACCATCTGGCAACAGATAATCTGCCAGCAGCCGATGCGATTATTAACCCAAACCGAAATGACTGCCCCTTTATTGGCAAAAATCTTGCAGGAGTTGGAGTTTGTTTTTATCTTATGTGCGCAGTGCGCAAAGAACTAGCCCAGCGTAAGTACTTTTTATACAATTCCTGCCCTCCACCAAATATGGCGCAATATTTGGATTTGGTGGCAATAGGAACCATTGCAGATATGGTAGAAATGGACTGGATTAATCGTATTTTGGTAGAGCGAGGTTTAAGGAGAATTCGCGCTGGGAAAACTATGCCGGGAATTAGAGCTTTACTTGGCAGCACTGATTTACGCAATGTAGGAAGCGAGAACATTGCTTTTGGAATTGCTCCTCTTATGAACTCTGCTGGCAGATTAGATGATATGACAATTTCAATTAATTGCCTGCTGAGCGAAAATTTAGATGAAGCTAAGCAGCAGGCATTAAAACTGCATTCAATGAATCGGTCGCGCAAAAAATTACTGAGTCAGATGAAAGAGGATACTAATGAGATTATGAAGGCAGGACAAACGAAAGTTCAAAAATCCATATCCTTATATGATGAGCAATGGCATGTAGGTTTAACTGGCTTATTGGCTGGATACCTTAAAGATACTTATAATAGCCCAGCAGCGGTGTTTGCTAAGCAAAGTGAAGAGAGAACTGAGGTGGAGGATTCTAATAACATGAGTAAAGCCAAACAGAATAATGAAGTAGGTATGCTAAAAGCATCCATCCGTTCAATTGCAGGAGTTTCTATCCATGATTTATTGCAAGAATTAAACGAAGAGGAACCAGATTTAATAGAGAGGTTTGGCGGCCATTACAGCGCTGCAGGAATAACAATCAAGGAAGATAATCTAACGAGGTTTAGCGCATGCTTTGAAGATAAAGTGGGTAAAATGAGCAACGGGACACAAGAGGACTCCTCTATAACTACCGATGGAGAACTCCCCTCATCTCTTATAAATTCTAAAACAGCTATAATGTTGCAAACATTCGCGCCCTGGGGAAAGGGTTTCCCTACTCCTTTATTTGATGGCACGTTTAGAATAGTTAACCAGAAGCTAAATGATAAATCCCATCTGCATCTAGTCCTTAAACAAAAAGATGACGACAAACCATTAAATGCTGCGTGCTTTAATTATGGTATGCGTCCTTATCCACTTGAAACAAAATACCTAAGAATTGCCTATCGTCTTATGTTGCCTCAGTATAGAGGAAGGGATGAAAGCGCTATGCTTGCAATAGAACATATAGAAGAATTATGATAAAACACCGCAGTCCATCTGCTACAAACAAAGAATCATTCGTTGAACCTAATCAAGCGAGTAAAGTTGAAGACGAATATCGCCCAAATGTTGCTATGGTAGTAATAAAGAAAGGACGTATTCTCTTATTGGAAAGGTCTTTTCATAATAATAGTTGGCAACTTCCTCAAGGAGGAATAGAAGATAATGAATCAGCCGAAAAGGCAATGTGGCGTGAACTTGAAGAGGAAACTGGTATAGGCGCGCAACACGCAATTATAAGCGCTCGTTCACAAGGGTACTTGAGCTATAAAATACCAGCAAAGTATAGACGAAAAGGGGATACTATTAAAGGGGGGGATACCATTAAAGGGCAGAAGCAAATCTGGTTTTTACTTAAACTTACTGCGCCGGATAAGGTAATACACTTCAATAATATGGAGAAGCCCGAGTTTCAGAATTGGTGTTGGGCTCCTTATTGGAGCGCGATTCACCAAGCATTTTATTTCAAGCGGGATGTTTACCGCAGAGGTTTGTTGGAGCTTTTGCCAGCAGCATTGAAGCTGGGAATTTGATTGTTAGTAATACCTAACTTGTTCGTAAGGATTCTGATAGTTTCCCATAATTTCCCGATAGTCCCCAATAGTTTCCCAATAGTTTCCCAATAATTTAAAGGGCAAGCGTAGCTCACCCCTGCAGACCTGTGTCGTGAGATTATCTTTTGGAGAATTGAGGGCTCTTGCGCGCTTTGTGAAATCCCACCTTCTTCCTTTCTACACTGCGCGGGTCGCGCGTTAAAAATCCGTTCTTTCTAAGGAAGCTCCTTAATGTTTCATCGTATTTGAGTAATGCCCGAGCAAGACCATGCCTTATTGCCCCTGCTTGCCCTTCGGTGCCTCCTCCTCTGACATTTATTTTGAGGTTGAACATATCTCCTGCTTCAAGCCGCCTGAGAGGCCTTAATGCTTCTTCTTGCACTTTCTTAAAAGGGAAATATTCATCCATTGAATTGCCATTAATAGTTACCGTGCCTTTACCTCCTTGCATGTATACTCTGGCGCTTGAAGTTTTACGTCTTCCTGTAGCATAGAATATCTCGTTCTTTGGGGGGGGCTTTAATTCTTTCGGTGCAGCAATACCTTCTGCCTCAGCACTGGTTTCTTGCAATGAAGATAAATCTGTTCTCTTATCTCCTCTGTATTCCGATTTCTCAAACTGAGATGATTCAGGAGCAGCTTTTAGAGGAACTGGCTTGATTTCTTGCGACATGCCGGCAATTGCTGGCGCTGTTTTTTGTTTATCCTCCGATACTTCTTTTATGCTTGGTTTCTTTATGTTTGGTTTTGCTTTTGACTTAGCTGCTGGCTTTGCATCCTTTGCGGCTTTGCCCTCGCTATCTTCGGCGGGGAGCTCAGATTTAGCTGAGGCGTCAGATTTAGCCGATGCGTCAGATTCAGTGGGGGCATCAGATTCAGCTGAGGTGTCAGATTTAGCCGATGCGTCAGATTTAGCCGATGTGTCAGATTCAGTGGAGGCATCAGATTCAGCGGGAGCATCAGTTGAGGTGTCAGCTGCCTCAACGCCTTGAACATGTTCGGTCGGATGCTGATCTTTGGTATCTTGTTTATCTAGGTTTTCTTTGCCCAAGTTTTCTTTATCTAAGTTTTCTTCGGGTGTATTTCCCGCGGATTTTTCTTTATCTGCCATATTAGTTTATATAATTCTTACAATTCCAGTGTTGCGGGCTGTTGCGCACTATGGGGATGCTCTGCTGATGCATATACCTTTAATCTCTGTAGCATAGCCCTGCCCAAAGGACCACGCGGCAACATGCCTTGCACTGCCAGATATAAAACCTCTTGTGGTTTCTTTTCCATTTTATCGCGCAAAAGAGTGCTCTTTAATCCACCTGGATAACTGCTATGTCTATGATAAAGCTTTTGATCCATTTTCTGTCCGCTAAACCTTACTTTGTCAGCGTTAATAACTATAATGCCGTCTCCCATATCGGCAGATGGAGTAAATTCGGGTAGGTGTTTGCCACGTAACCTATGGGCGATCTGAGTCGCAAGACGTCCAGGAACTGCTCCTGCTGCGTCAACTAAATACCACTTGGTATCAAAATTTCCTTTGAGATGATAACTCTTCATAAATTCAAATAATAATAATAAAGTATTGTATATTAAATAAGCAACAAAAGGACATATAAAATAGTAAAAATATGACTTTACAGGTTTTTTACGAACTTAAGTGCTACTCTTTTTATACAATGATAGATTATACAATATGTTAACCTGCATAATAACCCAATTAATAATGAAATTATGACTAAAATTAAAGCATCTAAAGATTTTGCTAAAGATTTTAAGACCATCATAACGACAAGCTTAACCAACATCAGTGGGGAGAAGCTGGTAGAAAACTATATCCGTAATACTATCCAAGAAAATTGGGGTGCTAATGATGAACGCAATAATGAATATAGCAACAGGGAGCAGCAAGCAGCAAAAGATGCGCCCTATACATCCTATATTCCCCAAGCAATAGTTGCAATTGGCAAAGCGGCGGTTAGTATGACACGCGGGGCAATTATGGCAATAAATAGCAACTCACAGCATTTTACTGGTAACGCTTTAGTGGTAACTAAATATAATCACAATGATAATTCATTGGATGAAATATACCCCAATTTGCAGATTATAGAAAGCGCCCACCCAGTACCAGATGAAAACTCACTACGAGCTGGCGAGGCGATTGTTAAAATGGGGACGGCTATCAATCAGTCATCCAGCCCCTTTATGCTGGCACTCATATCAGGAGGCACTTCAGCATTAGCAGAGGTGCTAAAAGAAGGATGGGGACTGGAACAATTGCAACAGTTAAATAAAGAAATGCTAAGCACGGGAGTGGATATATCCCAAATCAATCAAAAAAGGAAAGAAATATCTTTATTAAAAGATGGTGGACTAGCGCGCCTGATGCCAGATACTAATATACTTGCCTTGTATCTTTCGGATGTTCCAACAAATGATGTGGCGGTAATAGGGTCAGGGATATTGGCAACACCAAATGATACGATTACTCGGGTTACTCACAAGATTCTTGCGGATAATGCCACCGCGCGTCAAGAAGTGGCAACGGCGGCTAGTGAACTTGGCTACAGTGTAGTCAATCATGATTTTCTAATAACAGGAGATGTGGAAGAAACTTCACAAAGAATATATGAATTAATGAATGATAATCGCGGCGCTATCAACATCTTTGGCGGCGAGCCAGTTGTCACTTTGCCACCGCAACCTGGTATAGGAGGAAGAAACCAGCACCTTGCTCTGCTAATGGCAAGGATTATAGCTCGGGATAAAGAAGCGCTATTTGCTTCAGTCGGAACTGACGGCAGTGATGGATTTACCCATTATGCAGGAGCACTGGTCACCAATAAAACAATGAAGGATATAACTAATTGTGGAATGTCGGGAGAGCAAGCAATTAGAAAAGCAAATAGTACCCAAGTATTAGAGGAAGTTCATGCAACAATTGAAACGGGACCCACAGGAACAAACCTAATGGATATAATGATTGGCTATATTAGCCAATAAGACCAAAATATGTATTGCCGCGATGCGCCGATTTAAGTAAAGAGTAGATTGTCTTAGAACTAGAAGATTCATAAGATAATGTTGAATCTACATGTTGTGTCTGCTGCTCAAATATAGCAGGTAAACCAGTAAACACTTTTCTGTCAATCTCATAGAAAATACGCCCATTAGGCGCAATTAATCCTTTTTGCATTAATAGCCGGCAGCATTTTAAAAAGTAATCGGTGTAATATGGAGGATCCAGAAAAACTAAATCAAATTGGCAAGAATCTTTTTGCTTTTGTAACCAACGCACAACATCTCTTTGCAAAACCGAGAAATGATTTCTATCGTACCCAAGCAACTGCCCTTGACGTCGTAAATTACTGCAAGCAGATGGTTTTTGCTCCACTAAAGTAACATGAGAAGCGCCTCTTGATAGAACTTCCCATGATAGTATTCCCGTCCCAGCAAATAAATCTAAACAACGTTTATTAGTTAAATCATTGCCATACCAGTTAAATAAAGTAGAACGCACTGCAGATTGAGCAGGACGAATTCCTGCTAATAAAGGAATGACAAGCCGTTTATTTCTATGCTTGCCACCGCTTATACGAATATATGACACGGGCTCTTATAAACAAAAAAACCGATGTCTTAAAATAAGCATCGGTTTTTTTAGTGAAACAGTTTTATCTTACAGCAATGCTAATAAACTAATACTGCTCGGCGGTTCAAAGCCCAAGCCGCTTCATTTGACTCATTTTGTGCTGGCTGTTCTTCACCATAGCTTATTGTTTCTATGTTATTAGCGGGAACGCCTTTGACTCTTAGATACCTTGAAACTGCTTGTGCTCGGCGATTGCCCAACGCAAAATTATAATCAATGGTTCCTCTTTCATCACAGTGTCCTTCAATGCGAACAACAAGATCAGGATTAGTTTCCACAGCTTTCTGTATAGCATCTGCATGCTGGTCTAGTGCTTCAATAGATTCTGGTTTTATATCTGATTTATCAAAATCAAAATAAACACGATCTACAATATCAACTGCATCATCTGTTTCAGGTCCTACAGCCACGGGGGTTGAAGAACAAGCTGCAAAAAATGCAAACAACGACATAGTCAATAAAATTTTTGTATACTTCATATAAGTTACCTTTAGTTATAAAACAAATTCATGTAAATTTTCAAGCGAGCATTATCATAATAAAAAATAACAACACTCTAATAATCATTATAGTGGATTAATAGCTAATTTCAATAATTAATTTCAATAATTAATTTCAACTCTTCTATTTTCCGCCCATGCTGCTTCCCCCGAACCGCCAGATAATGCTCTGCTTTCGCCGTAACTAACCGATTGTATCTGAGACCGCACAATTCCTTTAGTAATCATATAACGAGCCACACTATCTGAACGCCTTTGTCCAAGCGCTAAATTATATTCATCACTCCCTCTTTCATCCGTATGGCCTTCAATGCGAATTAGCACTCTATTCCCTCCCCTTGCCTGTATCGTAGCTATGATTTTTTGTATTTCGATATCCAAAGCGGCACGACCATCCAGAGCTAAATAAGCGCTATTATAATCGAAATAAATAACTAAATTAGAGGCACGTCCTTTGCCAACATAAACTCCCACAACACTTCGCTCTGCCGCTTGAGTGAAAGATTCTTCAAAATTATCAAAATCGCCTAAGTCCTGCCGCTGATCATCGGATACCAGAGCAGCGGAACGTGAAGCACATGAAGAAATGAATAAAATTAATACCATAAGCATGAATGCCCTGCTAAGGTTTCCCCGCTTGTTATTACCTTGGAATAAAGTTATTAGGTTTGCCGTTATAAAAATCATAAAATATAATTAACTTTGAATAATCTAAATTATTAAGGTTAATTATATATCATAATTGATATATTTGTCATAAATTAACCATAAGTTATGGAGTATTATAAAAGGTTTTAGTGTGAAAACTAACAATAGTTTTGGATTATCCTGCGAAGTTCCCCATTATGTAGAGATTTCCTCAGTTGATGATTTGCAGGATGCATTAATAATTTCGCATGCTAATGATGTGCTCCCTATCCCCTTAGGTGAAGCCAGCAATGTAATTCTGCCTCATTATTGGAACTGCTTGTGCTTAAAAATTGCTATACCGGGAGTGCGGATATTGGAAAAAACTAAAAAAGATGTACTATTGGAAGTTATGGCAGGAGAGAACTGGCATAGGTTAACCGAATATTGTGTTAATAACGAATTCTTTGGGTTAGAGAACCTAGCTTTAATTCCTGGCTCGGTTGGAGCCGCTCCAATACAAAACATAGGCGCTTATGGAAGCGAGCTTAAATATTTTTTAGTATCAGTTCAAGCAGTGGAGATAGCAAGCGGCGCGATGTATAGTTTCTCTGCAAGTGAGTGTGAATTATCCTATCGCAGCAGTAAGTTTAAACATCAGTGGCGAGATAAGTTTATTATTACCTCAGTGATAATGAAACTAAACACTGAAGCAAAAGTTAACCTGACTTATGAACGGCTGCGTGCTGAACTGAGTCGCGAGAAAAATATCCCCACCCTGGATATAACCCCTCTTAATGTTACCCCTCTTGATGTATTTAATGCAGTTGTTCGTCTAAGGAAAGGGACCTTGCCTAACCCTGAGGTTATGGGTAATGTGGGAAGTTTTTTTCATAATCCAACAGTATCTAACGAAACATTTAGCAAGATTAAACAAGAATTCCCTAAAGTAATGGGTTTTGCATTGGCAGATAACCAGGTTCGGTTAGCTGCGGCTTCGCTACTTGAGATATGTGGATTTAAGGGCTATGGCAATGGCAAAGTAAGTATGTCCGAGCAGCATGCTTTATGCATGGTTAATTTGGGAGGAGCTCAGCAAGAAGATGTCATTGCTTTAGCAGATGAAATTCAAGCGAAAGTTTTATCCAAGTTTGGCGTATCCCTGACCATAGAGCCGCGCATTTATCTATAATTTAGCATTTTGCTGAAATGATATACAATAATATATGAGTCCAATATTAAATGCTCTCAAAGGCAATAAGCCCTCCCACACTCCTATATGGGTGATGAGGCAGGCAGGCAGGTATCTTCCTGAATATTGCATGCTGAGAGAAAAAGCAAAGAGTTTTAAAAACTTATACCTCACTCCTGAATTAGCGGTTGAGGTAACTATGATGCCGCTGAAAAGATTCCCGCTGGATGCGGCAATTATCTTTAGCGATATTCTTATTGCTTTGGATGCAATTGGAATACCAGTTAATTTTGAAACCAACAAAGGACCTGTCATAAATAATCCTATTAACAGTGATAGCGCTTTGCAACGATTATCTAGTGAACCAGATCTTGACAAGTATAATTTTTTAGCGCAAAGCTTGCGCGGAGTTAAACAAGAGTTGGGAACAACAGGAGCGCCATTAATAGGGTTTGTTGGCAGCCCCTGGACTTTAGCTGCTTATGCAGTTGAAGGCGAGGGCTCTAAAGTTTTTGCTAAATTACGCAAGATGATGTACGCGGAACCACAACTATTGCATAAACTCTTGCAGCGACTCACGACAGAGGTAAGCGAACTTGCTTTAATGCAAATAAAAAATGGCGCGGATATCATTCAAATATTTGATTCTTGGGCTTCCTTACTCAATGACAACTACTACCGCGCTTTTTCTTTGCGCTATATTACCCAGATAATTAACAATATAAAAAGCGTAGCCCCACAAACTCCTATAATACTTTTTGCCAAAGGAACACCTCTAATGCCGCAAGAAATGGCAAAGAGTAATCCTGATTGTTTAGGTATTGACTGGCAAACGGATTTAGCAAGCGCTTTTAACCAAGTCGGTGAAAGTGTCGCTTTGCAAGGCAATATGGATCCAGCCGTGCTCTATGCGGATAAACAACTATTGGATAAAGAAATAGAGAATGTTATGGCGGCATGCCCGAAAGATGGACGCCACATTTTTAATTTGGGACATGGAATTTACCCAGACACCAATCCAGATACGGTGGCTTATCTGGTGGATAAAGTGCATGACTATAATTAAGTTGCTAGCTTAGTTAATCGCAATATCTTGCCACTTGGTTGTGATGCTATTGGCAATGCTATCTGCATCCAACCCAACCTGATGGCGCAATGAACCCTGTGAGCCATGGGTTATAAAATCATCTGGTATTCCCAACATAAGAACGTCGCATTCAATATTATTACGAACTAAAAATTCAACAACCGAACTACCTGCCCCTCCTTTAATTACATTTTCTTCAATAGTTACCAAACGGGTGTGCTGGGATGCCAACGAAATAATTAATTCTTCATCCAAGGGCTTGGCAAATCTCATATCCACAATGGTGAGATTGTACTTATCCGCCACTGCTCGCGCCTCTATGAGCGGCGCGCCAAAAACTAATAACGCTGGAGAAGAACTTTTTGCGCCAACTGATGGCGGCTCAACTAATTTTCTGGTTTGAACTATCCTGCCCTTGCCAATCTCAAGGGGCTCTGAATTCTTAACAAAGTCAATTCCGCACGCCTCTCCGCGTGGATAACGCACCGCAACCGGCTTGCCTAAGGATAAGGCAGTACTTAGCATTCTGTAGGTCTCATTCTCATCGGATGGGGTCATAACTGTCATATTGGGAATACAGCATAAGAAGCTTAAATCATAACTGCCATGATGGGTAGGACCGTCTTCTCCAACCAAACCAGCTCGGTCTACAGCAAAGATAACCGGCAGATTTTGCAGACATATATCGTGAATTAACTGGTCGTAGCCACGTTGTAGAAAAGTTGAATATATTGCTACTACGGGTTTAATGCCACGACATGCCATGCCTGCCGCCATGGTTAATGAATGTTGTTCGGCTATTCCCACATCATAATATCTTTCGCTAAAGCTTTGGGAAAATTCAACCAAGCCCGAGCCCTCGCGCATGGCAGGGGTTATAGCAACCACCTTATCGTCTTTAGCTGCTACATCACAAATCCATTGACTAAAGACATCGGTGTACTTAATTTTCTTGGCTTTGGGCGATTGACGTTGAGCAGCAGGAGCAATTTTAGTAAGGGCATGGTAAGCAACTGGGTCTTTTTCGGCAGCGGCAAATCCCTTGCCTTTGCAGGTCTTAATATGTAATATCCGCGCTCCTTGAATATCCTTGATATTCTGTAACACTGAAATGAGATTCGTTATATTGTGTCCATCTAAAATACCAGTATAGTTAAAACCAAGGGTTTCAAAAAAAGCGCTGGGCGGTAAAAAAAGATGTTTTAATCCCTCTTCGGTTTGATGCATAAATTGGCGCAAGGGCGGTATATGGTCTAAGCCAGGTTTAATCAGTTCCTTCAAAGTTAAGTATGTCTTACCTCCCATAAACTTAGCAAAATATTTGGAAAGGGCTCCTACATTATGGGATATGGACATTGCGTTATCATTTAATATCACAAGGATATTGGACTTCATATCACCAGCATTATTTAGCGCCTCAAATGCCATACCAGCGGTCATAGCGCCATCTCCTATGATTGCTACTGTCCGATGATTGTGCCCCAAAATACGCCCTGCTTCGGCTATCCCCATAGCTGCGCTAATAGAAGTGCTGGAATGACCTGTGCCAAAAACATCATACTCGCTTTCCTCACGGCTGGGGAAAGGAGCTAAGCCATCTTGCTGGCGCATACTATGCATTTGCTCACGCCTTTCGGTAAGAATTTTATGCGGGTAGCACTGATGTCCCACATCCCATACCAGTTGGTCTGTAGGAGTATTGAATACATAATGAAGAGCAATGGTAAGTTCAATTACACCGAGCCCTGCCCCTAGATGTCCGCCTGTCTGCCCTACTGAATACATTAGGAACTGACGAAGCTCTTTTGCTAACTGCGGTAACTCATGTTGGTTTAGTTTTCTGAGTTGCTGAGGATTATTAATGCTGTCCAGTAAAGGGACGGCAGGTCTTTCATGAGGTATTTCTTGGGGTATATCTTGGAGCATTTAGTCACTTAATCACTTAGTTGCTTAATCACTTAGTTACTTAATAATTTAGTCGCTTTATGACTTGCCGCGATAAACAATCCTTCCTTTTGTCAAGTCGTAAGGAGTTATTTCAACGGTAACCTCATCCCCTGGCAGAATTCTTATGTAATTTTTACGCATCTTACCCGAAAGAGTTGCCACCAATTCGCGTTCATTTTTAAGTTTTATCTTAAACATTGCGTTAGGCATTTTAGTCATGACCTTTCCTTCCACTCGGACGTTTTTACTATCTTTAACCATTACTAAGCCGCTCGATTTTCTATATTTTCTATTAAACTTGCAGCACTAGTTGCCTTGGGCTTAACCAACCAAAAGCGGTTAATGTGGTCGTCAAAGTCTTCAAGCACTCTTGAAATCCTGGCGCTATTTGTTTCTGTAACAAACTCTTGTATTAACTGACGTAAATAATTACGATATATTTCCATTTCTTCACTGACAATTTTGTCTATTTCTATTAATTCTTCGTTGTATTTATCGGCAAAATGACGATGTGGATCCCACACATAAGCGAAACCTCCAGTCATTCCAGCGCCGAAATTATTTCCAGTTGGTCCTAATACCACTACAACACCGCCTGTCATATATTCACAGCAATGGTCGCCAACTCCTTCTATAATAGCCAATGCACCCGAATTGCGCACCGCAAATCTTTCCCCCGCATTTCCTGCTATAAACATCCTTCCCCCTGTTGCCCCATAAAGGCAAGTATTGCCAGCTAAGGCAAGAGAACTAGCGTCATCATCCTGTGGCATAGTGATTACAATTTTACCACCAGCCATTCCCTTGCCAACATAATCATTAGCAGAACCATTCAAACGCATATTTAATCCACCAATATTCCAAACACCAAAGCTTTGTCCTGCAGTACCCTCAAAAGAAATATCAAGGGGATTATCTTCAATGCCCTTATGTCCATATTTTTTAGCAATGATGCCAGATAACCCGCCACCTATACTGCGATCCTGATTGCATATTTTATAGCTATGACTAGCACTCTTATTTTGCTCAATACTCGGCATCATATCCTGTTGCATGCGTTGCGCAAGGTCGCCAACTTTGAATACTGGATTATAAGGCGCGGTGCAAAAACGTGGCGATTCAGGAGCAACTCGCGCCAGAATTCTTGAGACATCTAAAGAAGAATGCTTCTCATCAGCGCTATCTTTTAATTGTAGCAGGTCGGGGCACCCAATGATTTCGTCCATTGACCTATAACCCAACTGAGAAAGATACTTTCTAACATCATCAGCAACAAAATAAAAGAAATTCTTAACCATCTCCACTGTACCAATAAAATGCTCGTCGCGTAGCGGTTTATATTGAGTGGCAATTCCAGTGGGGCAATTATTTAAATGGCACAGACGCAAGTATTTGCAACCCATAGCAACCATGGGAGCGGTACCAAAGCCGAAAGATTCAGCTCCAAGTAAAGCGGCTTTAATTACATCTAATCCGGTCTTTAAACCTCCATCGGTTTGAACACGCACCTTGTCGCGAAAACCATTGAGCTGCAATGCTTGATGGGTTTCACTTAAACCAAGTTCCCAAGGAGAACCAGCATAGCGAATAGAACTTAAAGGGCTTGCCGCAGTCCCGCCATCATAACCTGATATAGTAATCAAATCAGCGCGACATTTAGCAACTCCCGCAGCTATCACTCCGACACCAGGCAAGGATACCAATTTAACTGATACCAATGCATCAGGGTTAACTTCTTTTAAGTCATAAATTAATTGCGCTAAATCCTCAATAGAATAAATATCATGATGAGGCGGAGGCGAAATTAAAGTAACTCCTGGTGAGGCAAACCTTAACCGAGCAATCAGTTCATTGACCTTGCCGCCAGGAAGCTGGCCTCCTTCACCTGGTTTGGCTCCTTGCGCAACCTTTATCTGCAGAACCTCAGCATTTACTAAATAATAAGGAGTAACTCCAAATCTGCCAGAGGCAATTTGCTTTATTTTTGAGTTGCCTGGACTGTTGAAACGCGCTGAATCTTCTCCTCCTTCACCACAATTAGAACGACCGCCTAAATCATTCATTGCCCTTGCCAGGGTCTCATGCGCCTCAGGGGATAATGCGCCTAAACTCATTGCCGCAGTATCAAATCTTTTTAGAATATTTTCACGCGGCTCCACTTCTTGCAAAGGAATCGGCTCTTTTGCCAATTTTAATTCCATAAGATCGCGCAGATGCATTGGATAGCGCGAGTTAACTAATTGGCAATATTTATCATAATCGCGTTGAGAATTATCTCGCACCACTTTCCTGAGTGTTTCCACTATATCAGCATCAAAAGCATGCGCCTCAGAATTATAAGTATACTTGATGAAGCCGCCAGGATGCAATGGCACCATTTTGTTCCAGGCATTTTTTGACAATACTCTAACTTCTTTATCAAAGAAATTAAAACCAACTCCAGCTATACGGCTGCTAATTCCTTTAAAACAGGTTGATACTACCTCATCACCAATTCCTATGACTTCAAATAGTTGGGCGCCGCGATAAGAGGCAATAGTAGATATGCCCATCTTGGAAATAATCTTCAGCAATCCTTTATCAATTCCCTTACGATAATTTTTGAATACCCGTTGAGGGTGAACATCAATAAGAGCATCACGCACTCCTTCATCAAGCACTGCATAAGCAAAGTAAGGGTAAATAGCAGTTGCCCCTAAACCAAGTAGAACAGCAAACTGATGCGATTCGCGAGCATAGGCCGTTTCTGCTACTAAATTGGTATCGCAACGTAGGTTCGCCTTAATAAGCGCATGATGAATGGCTCCTAAAGCCATAGGCATGGGAATTGGTAATAAGTCAGGGCTAGCTGAGCGATCACTTATCACTAAAACTACCTTACCCTGCTCTGCTTGCTTAATGGCTTCAGAACTTATATGTCTAATAGCATCTTCCAATGTTTGCTCGGCTTTGAATACCGCATCCAGAGTGACAACAGGCATATCCTGTTGCTGGTGGAGGGACTTAAACTTATAAGGAGAAAGAATAGGAGAGTTCAAAGCAATACGATGAGCACTCTCTTCGCAAATATCAAATATATTTTTTTCTTTGCCTATAAATGTCTCCAATGACATTACCATGCTCTCACGAATTGGGTCAATTGCTGGGTTGGTTACCTGGGCAAACTTCTGTCTAAAATAATCGGTGACTAAACGCCTTTGACGGGACATAACCGCCATAGGAGTGTCATCTCCCATAGCAGCAACTGCCTCTTGAGCTTTTTCTGCCAAAGGTCTTAGGATATATTCTCTTTCCTCATCGTGAAAACAGAAAAGCTTTTTAAAGGATTTAAGTTTCTCCTTATCAAAGTCGGCAAATTCATAAGTTGGGTTATCAATAGTTGATTCAAGACGATAGAGCTGCTTTTTTAACCAGGACTTATAAGGATATTCAGCACTTAGAACATTATCAATCTCTTCTGTTTTCAATATCTGTCCGTTTGAAGTGTCCACTGCAATAATCCCGCCTGGTTCAACCCTGCCTTTGTCCACAATATCCTGAGGTGCTATATCTCTTATGCCTGTTTCTGAAGCCAAAGTAATAACGTTATCTGTTCCCAATACCCATTTAGCTGGACGCAAGCCGTTTCTATCAAGAGCGCAAACTGCATAGCGTCCTTCTGTCATAACTATTCCAGCAGGACCATCCCAGGGCTCCATTTTGGTGGAGTTATATTCATGAAAAGAATAAATCTGACGGCTCATCATATCATTATTCTGCCATGCTGGGGGTACCATCATACGGAGTGCTCTGAATAAATCCATGCCGCCCGCCAATAATAGTTCTAACATATTATCCAAGCTCATTGAATCTGACATATCCATATCAATCAACGGAATATCTGTGGATAAATCATCCAACAGTCCGTGCTTAAATTTGGTGAATCTGGCTTGTGTCCAGTTACGATTACCGCTTATTGTGTTTACCTCTCCGTTATGAGCAATATACTGAAAAGGATGAGCTAGACGCCATTGTGGCGCAGTGTTGGTGGCGAACCTTTGATGAAATATGCAGATAGCTGTCTCAAGCCGTTGGTCATTCAAATCAGGGTAAAAATCCTGCAAGGCGGATGAAAGAATTATTCCTTTATAGGATATAGTATCACAAGAAAGTGATGCGATATAAAAATGCTCTGCTGCTCGCATACGGGATAGTATGGAACGTTTTAGCTTATAAATTATTACTCTCTTTTGCTGTTCTTCTATAAGACCTGGCGTCAGTTCAAACGATAGATTAATAAAAACTTGCCAAAATGATGGTGTGCTGCGTTTGGCAATTTCTCCTAAGCAACTTGGATTGGTTGGAACTTCTCTCCAGCCGGCTAATTCGGTACCTTTATGCTTGACGATTTCTTCATTAACCGCCTGCTGTTGCTGTTTCATTTCTTGGGCATCAGGAGATAAAAACATTACTCCTACCGCATAAGAATTAGTCAATTTAATGTTGTTCTTAGAGCATTCTTCTTGAAAAAATTTATGCGGCATCTGTAACATCAAGCCGCAACCATCCCCTGTTTTGCTATCAGAATTAATGGCGCCGCGATGTGCCATGCATAATAATGAGCTTATGCCTTGTTGGATTAAACCATGGCTGGACACACCCTTAATATGGGCAGTTAATCCAAGGCCGCAGTTATCGCGATAATCGGATATATTCGTAAGTCCTTGAGGGCGTTTGTTCAATGCAGGCATGATCATATTATACGATATTCATACAATTGACATGACTGAGTCGTCAGCATTGTTATTGCCGGGGGCATTAGATGGGGCATTAGATGGAGCATTGGATGAGGCATCAGATGAGGTAGCGGATGAAGTATCGGATGCAGCAGGAGGATTGGTAGTAGCGCAGAATATTCGGCGTGGTTGCAATTGATGATTTGCCAATTCTCCTATACCAAGTAGTTTGCTATTAACTGCTGCATCATCGTCCTTTAAAAATACGCATACTTCTCCTGCGGATATATCCTCTTTATAAGTAACAACCCTGCCATGGCAGAAGTCGCTAGCTTCATCACTAGATATAAATATGCTTGTGATGTCTGTAAGAATTTCTTGGGAATTCACAAGAAAACCATTTCTTTGTTGCAACGGTTGCTCTGTAAGTTCTGCTAAGGTTACCATGTACTTTGAAGGAATACCCTCTAAATGAGTGCGTCTTAGCCAATTAACATGAGCGCCGCAGCCCAATTCTTTTCCTATGTCTGCTGCCATACTGCGAATATATGTACCTTTTGAACATTCAACCCGTAGTTTTAATATGGAGTTATCCTCATCCATATCTAATAACTCTAAGGTGCGAATATCAACTGTGCGCGACTTGATAGGAACATCCTCTCCTTTACGAGCATACTCATGCAGACGTTTTCCCATATATTTAAGCGCGGAATATATTGGAGGACGTTGGACTATAAGACCGCGGAACTTTTCCAAACAAGCGTCAATTTGTTCTTTATCAAGTTGGGGGACGGGTTTCTCTTCTAAGATAGTTCCTTGGGCATCTCCAGTATCAGTTGTAGCGCCCAACTTAAAATTACATTCGTAAATCTTATAGGAATTTAAAAAATAACCAGCAAGTTTGGTGTAATGGCCAAACATTATAGGTAAGGCGCCTTCAGCCGTTTCATCAAGCGTTCCGCCATGACCTGCTTTGCGAGCGTTGAATAATCTCTTGCACTTTTGCAAAGCGGTGTTAGAAGTCATATCAGGCGACTTATCAAGAAGCAGTATCCCGTTAACTTCAGTCCTTTTAATGCTTGATTGTCTCAATTATATCCAGGATTTTATTGCCTTGTTCTAAATGTTGGTCGTGATGAAAACGTAATTCAGGCAGAGATTTTAAGTATACTAAAGAGCTAAGCTCACGCCGTAAGATAGAACTTTTATCATTGAGAATTGCAGCAATCTCTTGTGGATTATGAATCTCATCAGATTCTGTACTATAAAAACTAAAGTAAATGTTTGCAATTTTTAAGTCATTGCTCATTTTTATATAAGCAACTGTTAACAATGGCAAACCAAGAAACCCTCTCTTGCCATCAAGGATTTGTGATATTGCTTTAATTAGTAATTTGGCAACCCTATCTTTACGAAAAGATACCTTGTGCATTATGAAGGACTTCCAGCTACCTTGTCATATACTTCTATTTGGTCACCTGCCTTGACATTCTTGTAGTCCTTAACTCCTATGCCACATTCAATTCCTTTATGCACTTCTTTTACATTTTCCTTAAATCGGCGCAAAGATTCAAGCACTCCTTCATATATGACTTTGTCGTCGCGCAGGACTCTAATTGGCTTATCTTTGTAAATTATGCCTTCCGACACTTCGCAGCCAGCTATCTGACCAAACCTCTTAGCGCTAAAGACATCTTTCACTACAGCAACCCCTAATATCTTATCAACATCTTGTAGGACAGCATCTTCGGTAAGTGCTTTGTTCAGCTGATCTGCTAGTTCATAAATAACGTTAAAATAGTGAAGTTCGGGAATCGGCGGTTGCTTAATTGCTTGCTTAGCCGCAGGGTCAAGACGAACATTAAAACCTATTATAGTGGCTCCTGTAGCACTGGCTAAGCTGACATCCGTAGCACTAATTGCCCCTACCCCAAAGGAGACCAAATTGAACTCTGCCTGCTCACTTTTAATATCAACAATCATGCTGCGTATTGCCTCCAAAGAACCAGTAACGTCTGTTTTGATTATCAGATTTAGCTTGCGCATTTCTGGTTCGGTTGATTCCAACAATTCCGTTACGTCTATGTCGGCAACTAATGGCTTGCCCTTAGTAATATCATTGTGGGATTCGGCAATTTCTGCCATACGACGCGCTTCTTTTTCGTTACTAACCACCATTAATACATCTCCCGCTTGGGGGACTCCATTCAAACCAAGAATATTAACTGGAGTGGAAGGATCTGCGGACTTAATCTGAGCCCCGGTATCATCTTTCATTATTTTAATCTTTCCGTAATAGGTGCCAACTAACACTATGTCACCGCGATTAATACTGCCGTGTTGCAGGATGACGGTAGCCGAAGGTCCTATGTTTTTATCCAGATTGGATTCAATTACATGGCCTCGTCCAGGAACATTTAATGCTGCCTTGAGTTCCATAACAGATGTTTGGGCTACAATGGATTTTAATAGTTTGTCTACTCCATCGCCGCTTTTTGCCGATATTTCTACAAACTGGACATCACCGCCCCATTCTTCTGGATGCAAGCCATAACCAGAAATATCTTTACGCGCCTGCTCTGCATCGGCTCCTTCAGCATCCATTTTATTAATTGCCACTATAATTGGAGTGTTTGCTGCTTGCGCATGCTTAATTGCTTCCACAGTTTGAGGTTTCATTCCATCATCTGCAGCCACTACCAGCACAACTATATCAGTTAGCTTAGCCCCCCGCGCTCTCATATCACTAAAAGCCGCATGGCCAGGAGTGTCAAAGAATGTAATCTTGTCGTTATCTAAGGTGACGCTATAAGCTCCAAAATGTTGAGTTATTTTGCCTGCCTCGCTATCTGCTTGATTACTTTTACGGATATAATCCAGCAGGGTAGTTTTGCCATGGTCAACATGCCCCATAACTGTAACTATTGGAGGACGAGCTTCATATTTTGCATCCTCAGGCAAACTATATGTTTCCTGAAATGCTTCTTCTGTTGATAGGGGTGTTTCCACATTATAGTCAAGCTCCTCGGATACCAAAACAGCTGTCTCTTTATCTATAATTCCTTTCTCATCTGGGGTAGCACCCATCTTCTTTAATTGTCTTAGCAGCTTATCTTTTTTAATAGCAAGCTTGCGAGCAAGTTCAGCCAAACTTAAATCACCTTCAAGGCTAACTTCTTTGGCTATTGAGGAAGTTGGTCTAATAAATTTATGGTGATTCTCAATTTTTATATTGCTTTTCTTAATATTTTGAGTTCTGATTTGGTCAAAAGAGAGGTCTTTAACATTCTCTCCTTTAATTGCCTCAGTAAACTCCAATGCGTCCTCCGCAGTTATTTGTACCCCGTAACGTTGAGCTGCCTTCTCCTCTTTGTCGCGTAACTCAGGGCTTAGTTTGCTCTTAACTTTAGGTTTCTTATCTTTAGATGCAGCATTGAATGCTGGTTTGAAACCAGGTTTGTTATTAGAAAAGCTCTTGCCTGGACTTCTGTTAGCACCTGTTCCTGGACTATATCTGCTACCATCTTTGTTAGGGGAAGAATAGGTTCTGCCAGTACCTCCTTGAGTGCCTGTTCTTTGTCCATAACCTTGCCCTGAACTCTGTCCTTGTCCTGTTCTTTGACCGTACGCTGGTCTGTTGCCTGAACCTGTTCTTTGTCCGTATCCTTGCCCTGTACCCTGCCCTTGTCCTGTTCTTTGACCATAACCTGGTCTATCGCCTTGTCCTGTTCTTTGACCGTAGCCTGGTCTGTCGCCTTGGCCTTGACCGGTTCTTTGACCGTATCCTTGACCTTGCCCGGTTCTTTGACCGTATCCCGGTCTGTCGCCTTGTCCTGTTCTTTGACCGTATCCTGGTCTGTCGCCTTGTCCTGACCTTTGTCCGTATCCTGGTCTGTCGCCTTGACCGGTTCTTTGACCGTATCCTGGTCTGTCGCCTTGTCCTGTTCTTTGACCGTATCCTTGACCTTGCCCTTGTCCTGTTCTTTGACCGTATCCTTGACCTTGCCCTTGTCCTGTTCTTTGACCATAACCTGGTCTGTCGCCTTGACCGGTTCTTTGACCATAACCTGGTCTGTCGCCTTGACCGGTTCTTTGACCATATCCTTGACCTTGCCCTTGACCTGACCTTTGTCCGTATCCTTGCCCCTGACCTTGACCTGACCTTTGTCCATATCCTGGTCTATCACCTTGTCCTTGACCTGACCTTTGTCCATATCCTGGTCTATCACCTTGTCCTTGACCTGACCTTTGTCCGTATCCTTGCCCCTGACCTTGACCTTGACCTGACCTTTGTCCGTATCCTTGCCCCTGACCTTGACCTGACCTTTGTCCGTATCCTTGCCCTTGACCATAACCTGGTCTGCTTCCCTGCCCTTGTACTGGTCTGCTGCCAGTTGTATAAGATCTCTCAGGTGATCTATATGGCTTGGAATGTTCCCTGTCGCCTGTTCTGCCTGTTGTTCTGCCTGTTGTTCTGCCATCTCTATCACCCCCGCTGCGATATGCAGGTCTTTGTTCGTTGTCCCGAGTCCCTTGTTGGGGGCTTCGTTGGGGAGCTGGATTTTGTTTCTTAACAAAATCAATGGTGGGAGGGGTATTACTGTGCAGAGTAGTTCGTTTTAAGGTCTTTTTAGGGCGTGATAAAACGCCTCTCATCTTATCTTTATCTTGAGGTTCTATGGAATCATCAAGTTTAGAATGAGGTAGTCCTGCCTCTTTAAGCTTTCTAAGCAAAAATTGAGGGTCTGTTCCGGTTTCTGCAGCCAGTTGTCTAACTGTTGCTTTTGTGTTCATTGATTTTTTATTATAAAGTAATTATATTGAAATTACTATACATTAGCAGAAAAACGTCTTGCTTCCAAAATAATTTTAGCTGCCTGTTTTCCATCAATATCGGGGATGACTTCTTCAAGCTCATCTATTGAATGCTCAGCTAATTCAGAAATAGTAGATATTTTTTGCGAAGTCAGAGATTGCGCTAACTCTATAGTCATATTTTCAAGCTGCATTAATTCTCTAAGGTGTTCTTTCCCCTTGCCTGTACCACCATCTAAGTTATCATCCAACGCATAAGAAAGCAAATATTCGCGCGCGCGATTGCGAATCTCGCTGGCTAAGTCCTCATCAAAACCTTCTATGCGTAAAAACTTTTCTGTAGGGGCATAAGCAATTTGCTTTACGCTGCTAAAACCTCCTTTCACTAAATCACCTGCAATAACGTCTTCTGCATCTAAAATCTCCATAAAAGAATTACGCAATTCATCCAGTGTTTTAGAGCGTTTTTCCAATGCTTCTTCCTCTTTCATTATATTAATTTCCCATCCTATAAGCTGGGTAGCCAAACGGATGTTTTGTCCGTTTTTGCCTAGTATTTCACCCACATACTCAGAAGGAACAGCAACATCTATAGTGTGAGTGTCGGGGTTAATGTTCACAGAGGTTATGTTTGCATTTGCTAAAACATTTTTGACCAGCTGCTCTGGGTCATCATCCCATTCCAGAATATCAATCTTTTCCCCTTGCAATTCTTTCTGCACCCCCTGCACTCTTTTACCTTGAATACCTATACAAGCACTCATTGCATCTATACGCCTATCTTTAGGGCGAACTGCAACTTTAGAGCGAATCCCAGGCAAACGCGCAATGGAACATATTTCCACTATTTGTTGAGCAATTTCTGGCACCTCTTGAACAAATAATTCACTTACCATGTTGTCATTGGTGCGGCTCAAAAACAATTGGTGGGTGCTCTTAATTGGGTCTATGTCCTCAAGGATTGCAGAAACTTCGTCGTCGGGCTGATAATCATCATTTGGCAGGGTGGAATCATAAGGTAGAATTGCTTCAATTCTATCACTGAGCAGGACTATTATATCCTTGGAGCGGGTTATTCTTTTAACCACTCCACTAACCATCTTGTTAAGTCGGGGACGATAGTCCTCTACTAATTGATGCCTCTCTGCTTCTTTTACCTTCTGTAGAATTAACTGTTTTGCTGCTTGAATTGATACTCTATCAAAGACCACATCGGGGAGCTCTTCCGTATCCAACATATCATCAGAAAGCTCATTAATGTAATCATATTCCCCTAATTCTACGCCTTCTTTTAAGGTTAATTTAATAATCTTAAAGTCGCCAGTATTACGGTTAATGTTAACCCTTATCCCTACTTCTTCCTCCTCATGCGCTAAATGCAATTGTTTACTAACTGCAGCTGCTATTGAATCCTCCAGGGCAACTGCCACTGATTCTTTATTAATCCCACGCTGTACGGAAAGTGCTTCCATCATATTTAAAATTTCTTTTGCGTCCATTATCTTTTAAAAAGCTCACTATAATCTGGTTCTAATTGTCCAATCTCTATATGCTGATGCATAAACTCTTTCTTTTCTCCTTGATATGCAAGGAACAAAGATTTCTCATCTGTAGCAAGCAATTTGCCAATGAAATTCTTCTGCCCATTTATAGGTTGTTTGGTCTTAACTTTAATGTGTTGTCCTATGTAACTTTGATACTGCTCTGATTCAAAAATTTTCCTTTTGATGCCTGGTGAGGATACTTCCAATCCTATGTTCTCGTCCCTTAAACACATGTTTAAGGTGCGATTAACCAAAGCGCAATCATCAATGTCCACTCCATCGGATTTGTCTATGTATATACGCGCTAAATAGGAATATCTAGTGGGAATAACTTCTATTCCCCATAAAATATACCCAAGTCGCTCAATTTGAACGCGTATAATCTGCTGCAATTCTTTGCTAATTAATGTCATAATAAATAAAAACAACAATATATAATGTCATATAAGCCATTATAATAGTTATTGTCATTATATGGACATATTTAGGTAAAAATATATATTTATAAAGGCAACCAATGGCAATATTTGGACGAATAGCTCGCGTGAGGAATGGGGGACATGGTTCGTCCTATTAGAATCTGTGTCTATAAGATTGTTTTCCAACAATCTCAAGGTATGAATGACTGTAATATTTTAATATGAACAATTTAGAAGCAAAATTATATAATGTTAATGTTTTAGCGGAGGAGGTGCTAATCACCCCAGAAACGCTGAAAAAAGAGCTCCCCCTGTCGCAGCAAGCACTGAATAACGTGCTGGAGGCGCGCACATCAATTGAAAATATCTTACAAAGAAAAGACCCACGCCTTATAACTGTGATAGGTCCTTGCTCAATTCACGATATCAAAGCGGCGCATGAATATGCGCGTAAGCTCAAGGAATTAGCTGAAAAAGTAAAGGATTCTTTGTATATAGTTATGAGAGTTTACTTTGAAAAACCTCGCACCACCGTTGGCTGGAAGGGTTTGATTAATGACCCAGATATGGACGATAGTTTTGATATTAACTTAGGATTGCATCAAGGAAGACAATTATTGATTGATTTGGCGGAAATGGGAATGCCCGCAGCTACCGAAGCATTAAATGCTATAGTTCCTCAGTATATTCAAGATTTAATCTGCTGGTCGGCAATAGGAGCCAGGACTACAGAATCCCAAACTCACCGTGAAATGTCAAGCGGACTATCAACTGCCATAGGTTTTAAAAACGGCACTGATGGCGGCTTGACTGTGGCAATTAATGCCTTGCAATCGGTGCTATCTCCCCATAGTTTTTTAGGAATAAATGACAAGGGGCAGGTAGCAGTTTTGAAGACACGTGGCAATAAAATGGCGCATGTGGTTTTACGCGGTGGCGGGGGCAAGACCAATTTTGATTCAGTTAGTGTGGCAAATTGTGAAGAAGCGCTAAAAAAGAATGGGCTAAAGCCAAACATAATGATTGATGTTAGTCATGCTAATTCAGGTAAGAATCATAAATATCAGCCATTGGTGTTAGAGGATGTGGTAAATCAAATTATCAAAGGCAATAACTCAATCATAGGTGTAATGATAGAGAGCAACCTACACGAAGGCAATCAGCCAATTAACTTGGATAAAAGCAAAATGAAGTATGGTGTATCTGTGACCGATGCTTGTATTGATTGGGAAACCACGGAAAAGACCTTGCTTGAAAGCGCCGCTAAGATTAAGGATATTCTGCCTAATCGGTAGTACACCACTTTGCTGGAGAGATATAATAATTTGCCAAATTATTGTAAAACTTGGCTGTCCTATCTTGGAATCCCGCTAAGAATCCCCTATAATAATTTATGCGTCGGGTTGGTGACTAATTGTTAACCCCGTCAGATCAGAAATGAAGCAGCGGTAGCGATATGTTTGCCAATTCGGCGTCTTTTTTTTACTTACATATATGTCTGCAATGAAATATCCACGCCAGCTACTACTTGACCTTAACTTAGGGTATAGTCAAACTTTTGATAATTTTATTACAGGTAAGAATCAAGAGTTATGTAATATGCTGCAATCTCTGCATCCTTATGAATACGGCTATGATAACTCAATTTATTGCTGGTCGGTTGGTGGGAGCGGTAAAAGCCATTTATTACGCGCCTATTGCGCTCATTGGCAGGAGCAAGGCATGACAGCTAATTACATCAGCGGTGGTAATCTGCTGTTGGATGACATAAACTTCTCTTCAAATCAACTTTCGGTTATGGTTTTTGATGATATTCAAACCGTGCTGGGAAGCAAGGATAAAGAGGAATATTTGCTGTCACTATTGCTTAAGTGTTATGAGGAAAATATTCCATTTTTATGCAGCGCTAATGGTCCCCCTTCAGAAATTAACTGCGCTCTCAACGACCTTGCCACTAGATTAGCAACCTTTTATGTGTTTAAAGTAGAACCACTTCACCACAAGCATTTAAAAGAGTTTATTTATTTAGAGGCGGATAGATTGGGATTATCTCTTGCCCCTGAATTGATTGAGAAAATTTATAGCTCGCAGGAGCAGGTTGATATGAAGTTAATTGCCAAGCTGATACAAAAGCTGGCAACAAAAGAAGAACAAAATGGCTTGCTATCAGCAGAAGATATTAGTAGTACTTCGGAATTGTTGCGTCATTAATTTAGTCATTAATTACGCCATTAGAATATTTGTAGCAGAATATTTGTAGCGCATTTGTAACGCTATGCTACGCCCCCTAAACTATCCTTTAGTTAGCTTGCTTTTGATTAACTGACTAACTTCCCCCATATCGGCTTTGCCGAAAACCTTGTCTTTTATTGCCTGCATTGCCTTACCCATATCCTGGACTCCTTGGGCGCCGCTACTCTTGATTGCCTCGTCTACAAAAATTGCAACCTCTTCGCTGGTTAGCTGCTTAGGCAATAGAGTTTCTATAATCTCTTTTTCTGCGGACTCTTTTTGATATAAATCATCTCTGCCAGCCGCCTGAAATTGGTCCATAGATGCTTGATGTTGCTTGCGCATGCGGTTTAACAGCTGGACGAACTCTTCTTGGGTTATTGGTTTACGAGTGTCTATCTCATGCTTGCCTATTTCAGAATTTACGATTCTGAAAACACCAAGCCGCTCTTTATCACCTTGGCGCATGCAGTCGTTAACCTTATGACGCATATCCTCGCGAATATTAGTCATAAATTACTCGCTACCGAGCGTAGGAAAAGATACGTTAATGTATTTAGCTTGATTACGGGGAGAATTTAATCTATGCATCCTTTTAGCGTTTTTTACCGCTACTTGCATCTTACGTTTACGTATCCAAGTGGGTTTTTCATAAAACTCGCGACGTCTGGCTTCAGAAATTATACCAGCGCGGTCGCACTTACGTTTAAATCTACGTAATGCAAAGTCAAAAGATTCATCTTCTTTTAATTCAATAGAAGGCATGTATTCGTTAAATATTTAGATTGTAATAATAAAGCATTCATTTTACATCACATAAAATGATTTTAATATAGTTTTAATGGGTTTTTTATTATGTTTATTCAAATATTATCGTTAATTCAAGGCAAAGCATGAGCAAGACCGCGACAAACTAGGTGACTATCATAATAAATCTGCTCGCTTGGGTGGTATATCTTGCTTGCTTGCTGAAACAATTTGTTTCCGTAGCCGCCAGTAAATATTACCCTGCCTTTGCCATCAGGATAAGTGGCAAAGTAATTTGTTAGGTTTTGCTGGACGAAACCTTCTAACACCAAACGAGTACCTATGTTAAGGCATGAGTCCGTGTCGCTGCCCCAGTATATTTTTTTGGATATTTTTTTGGATATTTTTTGGGATATTTTTTGGGATTCTTTTTGGTATTCTTTTGGTTTTTGTTCGCTTTTACTGGAATCTTCATTCATTTCAATGTCATTCTTAGCTTCCACGGGTTGGGAAGTGTCAGATGGAATAATTTGGGTTTTGTCATAAAAAGAGTCACGCATTAATTGCAAACCAGGGATAATCATCCCGCCTAAGTGTTTACCCTTGTCCATTAGGTCAACTGTAACTGCAGTTCCAGCATCAATTATTAACCAGCTGCTTGACGCTGCACCCCGCTCAACATCTTGCTCAATACCCTGCCCAACATCCTGCCCAATATTCTGCCCAACATAATGATGAGCTGCTAATAACGCCAACCACCTATCAACACCAAGATTATGCGGTTTAGTATAGGCGATCGTCACTCCACTATGTTCCTTAACTACCTTGGCGATATCAATCTGGATGTTACTTGACGTATTTTCAATAATACCCTCTTGGATTTGTTGGAGTAATTGTGATTTTATCTTCTCGTCACGCAACACGCAAGCAATACGGATGCGGCGCAATTGAGCGTCCTTAGATACCGCAGAAGATGCTGCAGAGTTAACCTGACTTTTTAGTTCAGCAAAAGTGTTTGCCCTGCCACTTTTTTCAATGGCGGCTTCAATGCCGCTTTTTCCAATGCCGGCTTCAGTTGCAAGCAGCCAGGATATTCCGCTGTTGCCTATGTCTAAATCTAAAATCATATAAATTCAATACTGCCGCTCATTACTCTATGAACTACTTCGTGAACTACTCCGTGAACTACTCTGCCATGTCTGCCCTGTTTGAGCAACAGTGCTCCAGATTCATCCACACCAGTGCATACCCCTTCCACTCTATTAATACTGGGATTATTTGAGCCGCTGTTTATGGCAACTGTTCTGCCATTCAGGGCATCGTAATTATTCCATTCTTTGTAAAGCGTGCTAAAACCTTGTGTAAAGAAATCAGTCAGTCCTGAGGCGAGAGAGTTTATTAATAACCCTGCTACCATTGATCGGTTAATAAGTACATCTTTATTATGGAGTTGCTTAATAGAAGTAATATTGCTGTCGTTATTGTGATTATCATAGTTTATTCCTATGCCTATGATAATAGAATCATCGCAGAGCTCAACTAGGATACCGCCTAACTTGACTTGGGGATTATTGGGCAGGACTAAGTCGTTGGGCCACTTAATCCCTATTTTAATATTCATCTTGTCTAAAAATCGTGCCGCCATTATTCCGACAGCCAAGCTCAACCCATCCAAGCCGCGATTAAAGCGTGAGCTTTCAAAATGCATAGAAAGATAAATGCCGGCGGCAAAAGGGCTCTTCCATTGCCTGCCATAACGTCCTTTACCTTGGGTTTGCTCTTCGGCTAACAGCAGACAAGGGGGGGGCAGCTTTTTGATATGGTCGTTGGTGGATTCAACGCTTAACTCAATATGAAAGCTTTCGGGAGGAAATATACTTTGAGCGGCATCACTAAGCACATGGTAAATATTTTCTGTGGTTAGCAGATTATCAGGGCTAGGGTAATTAAGATCGGGCAATTGAATTGCAAAATAGAGTTTATGCTAGTTTATGCCTTATATGCGATATTCAACATAAGAACGGCTGAGAATATCATTAATCCAAAAAGGGAGGGTTATGGTAAGCTTACGATTTGCCAGCAGCTGGAAGGTTTGGTCGCGTAATTGTTGAATAGTTATATCATTAATACGTTCTTCCTCCAGCAGAACTATATGCCAACCATCATTGGTATTGAATGGCTGAGAAAACTGATTTGGCTTAAGCTTTGCTATTATGTTTTGTAGCTGTGGCGGCAAGGAATTCCTGGGCACCCAATTCAATGTGTATCCTTGAAAAGAAGAGGTCTGATCTGAATAGATAGACGCAAGTTCGTTGAAATCTTTATCGTCTTGTAATTGCTGGTGGATGTCAGAAATCCTAACCTTAAGTTGCTCGCCAGTATAAATAATATTACTCAGCAGCGAGATAATGGAAATCTTATATTCCTGGCGGGATATTCCCTTTGCATGCTTAACATCAAAGACCTTGAGGATATGCCAAAACCCATCTGATTGGAAGTGGCGGATTTCTCCCTTATTGGTGAGGAGTAGTTGCGTGTGAAATAGTTCTGGCAACTTAGTAAGAGTGCGATAAGGAAAAGAATTTACCCTTAATTCATCATAGCCCCAGCTATCTGAAATTGCCGTTACCTCATCCACAGATTGCGTATTAACAAGTTGCCCTGCATATAATTCAATTTGTTCTGCAGTAACTTCACTGGCGTCAATTATGATGTGGGCTAGGTTATAAGAAGATTGTTGCAGTTGTGAAGGCGGGTTAGATATTAAGAAGCTATTAATTTCTGATTCATTGACCTTAACATAAGACCTTAGTTGCTGAAGTTGTAGCTTGCGTATTATTAGCGAATTGCTAATTTCTATCCGCCAATCTTGGAAGGTTAATCCCTGACGAATTAATATTCTTTCCTGTTGGCTTCTGGTCAATTTATTTTGTTTAAGTGTATCTTTGATGTATTCTTCAATTTCAAGATTGCCCACATACATACCAAGTTGTTTTGCCAAGTCCAACTGAATCTTTCTAGTTACCAGCTCTTCCAGTACCTGCTTTTGGCTGGGCTTGTTAAAATTAGGGGTGTTAGGGGCATTAAGGACTGGGGCATAAGCTCTATCAAGCTCCGATTTGAGAATAACTCCGTTATTAACCACCGCAACAATTTCATCAGCGTGGGTATCAGCAAATGGAGTAAGGGTTAAAAATAACAAACATGATACGGCAGTTAACTTGACAGTGTTAAGTGCCCTCACGCAAGCATTAGTTGTTGAACTCATCATATATGTATTCTATACCACCAAGTGAATAACTGCTGGATTTAGCGCCAAAAGAACCCAAAGGAATAAAGTTAAACTGGACTAAGACGCCGTTATCCTGTTTATTATTAGTAAGTTTTTGATAAACGCCCAATCTGGTGCTAAAACAGCAATTTTCGTAGCCAAAACCACTAATAGCATTAACTGATTTATCCTCCAATAAATCGTAACGCCAGCCGCCAAACCAAGACCATCTTGGAACAGGATACCACACAAAATTATTCCCTATTTGGTCTGCTTCTGTTTGATAAAAATTGCCCTGCTGATGACGATAGATAACTGATACCCCAGATTTTTTAGCATTTGCATAACGCAAAGCAGAACCATACGAATGAGTGCCTTTATCGTCCCCAGTAATATCCACATCCATATAACTACGCTCGCCGATTCTCCATGAAATATCCATAGACCAAGGATCTGATAAATTGTTATATAAGTTTGATTGCCCTGCATTATCAGCCGCATGTTGGTCAATATCTGCAGAAATAACTTTACCTAACCTAAAACGGTATTCATCAGTTCCCGCTAGATTAATCAAACCGCTTTCTATGCCTACGCTTACTCTTTTTTCGGCAATATCTCTGTCAAACCCCACATATCTTTCGGGACTAAACAGGTAGTCATAGTTAATGATTTTATGAGTGGTATCAAATACTACAGCATCAAATGCCTCCTCTGGAGTTTCGCTAACATCCTGTTCGGAGGAAAGAGCATATAGGCGCGGCTGAAAAGTAAAGTAGCAATTGCAGCTTTTGGCTTGTAAAAGAGTGGAAAATATCAAAGAGGAATCAACATCAAAAGCATTATGGTTGCGGCGAAATTCACTGCTACCTGCAACTTTGTTTTGCTCTTGCAGCTGATAATCTGTTAGTTGCCAGTTTAATCTGGCTTTTAAATTCCCCCAGTAGGGAGTGTAACCCCAACCAAGAGTTAGGTCATTATGCAATCTGCCATTATTGCCTAACACTATATTTGACCTTTCTATGTTTAACTCTGGGCTTGAGCCTTCTATGTTTGACACTGGGCTTGACCCCTCATCTGCTGAACCTTGTTTATCAAGCTCAAAGGCGCTGTAATCTATGTTATTGGATAGATAAAAGCCGCTAATAGTTGGGCTGTATAGTTCTAACCGCGTATAGGGTAACTGCTTATAAGGAGAGGTGAAGAAACTATCGTCATTAGCTATGACTTGATAATCCCGCAGCCCTAAAGTCCAATCAGCCCATTTATCTGCATAGCGGATTTGCGCCTGCCTTGGCAGGGCTAAATCACTTTTAGGAGTGAAAAAAGTGGGTAAGTCATCTGTGTATTCTCTGTCGCTAACTCCCGTCCAAGTTATATCCCCAGCCCAGCCATCCTTAACCACCGATGAAAAATCAAAGTGCTGAGTATATCTTTCATCTGCCTTTCCTTTATCATCTTTGTAGAGAGCATCCCCAGCAATATAACCATAACCTAAAGTGCCAGTACCAGCAGAGGTGAGCCATCTGAAATCCTGCTCCAACAGAAGACCACGATTCTGAATAGCATGAAAGTAAAAAGTACTGTCATAATTAGGAGCAATATTAATATAAAGCGGCTGGCTATACTCAAAACCAGCGCGACTGTCAATGTTAACATTAGGATATAAAAAACCTGTCTGCCTTTCATCACCTATGGGGAAAGGTAAATAGGGAAAGTACATAACAGGCGCCTTACCTAAATAAAACTTAGCTCCCCGCGCATTGCCTTGCATAGTGTTTAGATTAAGACGCAACGAGCGGCTCTCAAGATGCCAGGTATTTTCATCAGGATCGCAAAAACTTATGGAGGCGTCTTTTAATTCAATGATTGAACCCTTCTGGGTAAGTTCTGAACTGCTGCCGTGAATATGAGATGCTGGTTGGCTAAATTCGCTGGCAAGAAGCTGAATATTTTCCTCTTCACCCTCTGCAGGAATATAGTAAAAAGTATCTTCAGTGCGGGCAATTAGATTCGGGGAGTTTATCTGCACTCTGCCAGTTAGTTGCACTAGTTGTTCTTCTTTATAATAAATTGCTTCGTCACTGTTTAATGTGGTGTTGCCAGATACGACCTCAACTCCACCACGCATGATTGTTGAGTCGTTCAGGTTAGTAACTTCTGCGGCGCGTAGTTTAATGTTGCTATCATCGGCTCCTATGGCTTTTTTCCATACATAAGAGCCACGACAAACAGGGGCGGGGGCATTTGATGAGGTGCCTGATGAGGGGCGTTCATGCTCAACCCAACCTGGCGGTAAGTTTTCCGCTGCGTTCAATCTTGCCATCAATAATAAAGATGGGAGGCAACATATTAATAAGCAAGTCCTAATTTTGGTGTTTGCGAGCATGGAAGTATTTTAAGGCATAAAAGCTGCAAGCATATCTATAGTTAATTGCGAGCGTCATGTAGGGGCGGAGCCGCGCTCCGCCCGCCCTCTGCCTCTCCACGCATCCTTATTCTTCTATAGATTAGTAGACAGCTTTGTTAGGGTCGTAGTTGGATACATCGCCTATTTTATAAAACTGTTGTAGCTGCTCATCATTTAGCTGCCCGGTTCTTATATAAAAATCGGCATAGTTCTTGATATGGCTGTAAAGCGAGGAATAATAATCACGCTCTGCTTGAAATAATCTTTCATAAACCGTCAGTAAATCAGTGATGTCGGTAGCGCCTAATTGATAGCGTGACTCCGTTTGTGAGACCAGCGCCTTCCTGGCATCTAAGGTCTGTTTGGCGGCGCCAATGAACTTATCACCATTATTAATCAGGCGAACTAAAGAAGGCACTAAGGTGTTAACTTCAATAATAACAAGAGCTAGCTGTCTTTTTGCTTGTTCTAATCGGGCTTTAGCCGACTTGATGCTGGCAAAAACTGAACCACCCGAAAATATAGGGACGTTAAACATAATTCCCACTTCGGTTTGAGTGAAATCTCTGTCGTAACTTTCAAACGCTTGGTCGCTTTGAGTATATGCGGCAAAGAGGTTAAAGGTTGGAATATGCCCACGATTGCTTATCTTGAGGTCCTCTTCGGCGGCAGCCACTGCAGCCCTGGCAGCTAATAACTTTAGATTATTCTTTAAGGCAATTTCTTTCCAATATTGCGGGTCTTTGTTGTCAAGCGGAGGCAAATCAAGGTCGGCGCGAACTGGCGGCAAATTCTTGATGCTAAGTTTTACGCTTTCGCTAAGCCCTTCATAAAAGGTGCGTAGGGAAATCTGACTCTGTAGATATTGTGCTTCACTAAGAGCGGCGTTTGCCTCAATTTCTGCCACATCTACAGGAGAACGAGAACCTCCTGCCGCCATAGCGCGAACTACTTGCAACTGCTTAAGTAATCTATCCCGTTGTGCTCCCAAGGTTCTTAATCTATCGGTCTCGGTTAGGATATCCAAATACTGCTGCAATAATCTTTGGAATAGTTCCAAATATGCGCTGCCATATTCATAACCTAACTGCTCGGCGCGCGTTGCTGATGCCTTATAGACACGATACTTGATTGGCTCGTAGATGGTTTGGCTGACCTGAAACCTGCCTTGATTCTCCGTGGAATCTTCGGAGCTCTCAGGAGGACAGGTTTCGCATTCAACTTTTTTTTGTGATGATTGGATGCTCAAACTTACCTGCGGCAATATCGGAGCCAGGTTCTGGCGGGCGACTGCTTTGGCGGCATCAAGCCGCGCTTTAGCAATTAATAACTGATTATCGTTCTTTTGCGCTGCTACCAATAGTTCTTCTAGGATGTTATCTTCAGCAGATTGAGCCGATGAAGCAACAAAGAATAGAAGGAAAATGAATAGAAACTTTTTTTCAAGTAATCTTTTTAAATAATACATAAATAACTTATTATTATAACAGCAACATCCCCCCCAAAATAATGGCTATATTGATTTTTAGGCAATGCGGGCAAGATTGCCTTTGCTCTCAAGCCACTCGCGTCTATCAGACGCTTGCTTCTTGCTAAAAAATATGGAGAGTTTTTTATGCATTTTTGTTTCGTCTTCCATCTCAAGCGCGATTAAACGACGAGTGGCAGGAGCCATCGTAGTTTCTTTTAGCTGGACTGGATTCATCTCCCCCAACCCTTTGAAACGTTGAATATTCACTTGCGGTTTGGAGTTCTTTGGTGCATTCTTGGTGATGGTGCTCACAACCTCATCTTTTTCCTTCTCATCCAAAGCATAGAATACCTGCTTGCCATGGTCAATACGATACAATGGCGGCATGGCTATATGGATTCTTTTGGTGCGCACCAGAGCAGGGAAATGGCGCACAAACAAAGCGCAGAGTAGCGCCGCTATGTGCATGCCATCTGAGTCCGCATCGGCTAAGACACAAATTTTATGATAACGGATGCCATCTAAATCAGGGCTGTCTGGCATGACGCCGATTGCCTGTATTATGTCTTGCACCTCTTGCGATTCCATAATTCTGTTTTCGTTGAGCTCCCATGTGTTAAGAATCTTGCCGCGCAGAGGCATAACTGCTTGATATTTTTTATCGCGCGCCTGCTTTGCCGAGCCGCCAGCAGAATCGCCCTCCACTAAAAATAACTCACAATCCTCTGGCTTCTTGCTGAGGCAGTTGGAAAGTTTGCTCGGCAATATGTTGCCAAATATGTTCTTATTCTTTTTTGCTTGCTTAGCTCGTTTGAGACGCTCATTAGCATTGTAGATAACCATCTTGGCTATTGATTCGGCAATTTGTGGGTGGGAGTTAAGCCACAAAATAAATGCATCCTTTACCTTAGTGGCAACAAAAGCTGTCTGCTCTTGGGAAGAAAGTTTCTCTTTGGTTTGACCTGAGAAATGAGGGTTGTCTATCTTAACCGAAAGTAAGTAGTTGCAATTAGCCCATATATCATCTGAACTAATACGTAGCTCGCGCGGTAAGAGTTTGCGTTGCTCGCAGAACTCTTTGATGCCTTCATAAAGCCCGGTGCGGAAATTATTAACATGAGTGCCGCCTAATATAGTGGGGATTAGATTGACGTAACTCTCGGCAAGTCGCTGAGTGCCGGATGCAGATGTGTCTCCGCGTCCATCCCAAAAGGCAGCCCAGAGTAATTCTTTATCCTCGGTGCTTGCATTAAACTCCAATGGCTCGTTGGGCAGCATGGTGCTGCCATCCAACTGCTCAAGCATATACTGCTTGATGCCTTTTCTATAACGCCATTGCTCTTTTTTGGGCTTTTCTTTGGACTTGTCATTGCGATTATTTATGAAAGTTACTCCAAGACCCTGGCACAGGACCGCTTTGGAGCGAAGGATATTGCGAATATGCGTGACGGAAAACTCTGGCGTATCAAAGTATTTGGGGTTGGGCTTGAAAGTTATGCGAGTGCCATGGGTTATGTTTTTATCAATACCATCACTGACAGATAAATCTTGTGTTTTCTTGCCGTTGGCAAAAGTCATCTGGTGTTTCTTGCCCTCCTTCCAAACCTCTACTTTTAGAGTGTCCGAAAGAGCATTGACTACCGAAACCCCTACTCCATGCAAACCTCCAGAGAACTTGTAGCTTTTTGAAGAGAATTTTGCCCCAGAATGTAAGCGGGTAAGAATAAGTTCTATCCCCGATATCCCATGCTTGGGATGAATATCCACTGGCATGCCCCTGCCATCATCGGTTACTATCATCTCCCCCGTTGGAGTTAATTCTAAAGTGATGTTCTTAGCATAGCCGATAATTGCCTCATCTACGCTGTTATCTATTACCTCCTGCGCTATATGATTAGGGCTGGATGTGTCGGTATACATGCCAGGACGAGTGTAAACCGGCTCTAGCCCGCTGAGAACCTCTATGGAAGAGGCATCGTATTTCACTGTTGTGCTTGGTTTTGCCATTTGTTATGTTGCTGCTGTGTTTGCTGTATTTGCTGTATTTGCTGTATAAATTTGTCTTTAAGAATTATTGATTAAAGTCAAGAGTTTGATTTTCTTTTTCTAATCTACTATTCGCTATGTCAATATATTCTTGGGACAAATCATAGCCCACATAATTTCTATCAGTTCTAACAGCTGCTATACAACTGCTGCCACTACCCACGAAAGGGTCAAGTACAATATCACCTTTGAAACTATATAATTCAATTAAACGACGCGGCAATTCAACTGGGAAGGGGGCAGGATGCTTTAATCTCCTAGCATTCGCAGCAGAGAATCGCCAGATGCTTTTAGTGGAATCTAAAAAATCTTGCTTGCTTATAGTGGAATCCCGCTCACTCTTATGAGTAAGAGATTCCTTGCTATAAATCAATATGTACTCATGAACATCTCGCAGGACAGGATTTGTTGCCGAACACCAGCTCCCCCAGGCACAGGAAGTACCTGCACTAGCTCCCTTATCCCAGATGATTTCACCACGCATTATAAAATCCAATTCTGCCATTATGCTGATTATTATGGAGTGCAGGGGAATATATGGCTTGCGTCCAATATTGGCAATGTTTATGCATGCCCTACCTCCTTCTACCAATACCCGATGGGTTTCTTTGAAAACATCGTGTAATAAGGTGGCATATTCTTTGATATCTAAATCATCATCGTATTCTTTGCCAACATTGTATGGCGGTGAAGTAATCATAAGTTGAATGCTATTATCTGGCAATTGCTTCATATCACGACTATCTCCGCAGTATAACATGTTGGTGGCTACACGGGAGCGCGATTTAATTACTGGTGATTTAGCTGTGGCTGATTTAGAATTAACATTGTTTTTATCCTGATCCCTTGCTTTTGGGGAAGTTATATTAGAAGCCCCATTAGATTTACCATTAGATTTACCATTAGATTTACCATTAGCGGCTGGAACTTTAGATCCCTTACCATTTACCTTATCTGGAATTGAAGGAATGGAAGTAGATATTTTAACGTTAACAACTCCATTCATAATATTACCGTCATCCAATAAATTAGGTGTCTTAGAAGAAGTGGAAGCGTAAATCTTTTTACTATAAAAAGAATCAGAGTTATGTCCTTCTCTGGCAACTGTGCCAAAAGAAGAAGTTGAAGATCCTCTTTTAACTTTATCCCTTGGTTTACTAATGTCTACACTCATATAAAAAATACATACTTATATTTAATTATATTATTATAAAAATACACAACATAACAAAATTGTATTTAAAGTGAATCCCATAACTCAATCCACCTTTGATAAAGGGCTTTTTCTTTAATCATAGTGCGATCGCGCTGCCAATCTATCTCTAGACAGCTCGCTTTACTTAATAATAGTTTGAATGCCTCCCCTGATATTTCCACTCCACGAGGATTACTACCTTGTTTAGGTTCTTTAAGATATTTTTTCCTTCCTAATGATGCGAATATTTCTTGCTGTAATTCTAAAGAAATCCAACAAAATTTACCCTTCCCTCCCCATTTAATTTGAACAACTAACAAATTACTGGATGGTTCATAATTGGCTATAAACTCTTTCACCTTAATCCAATCAGTGGTCCATTTAAGTTTAATTCCTGCGCTACCCGTTCCTGTTTTCGTCTTGATAGATATAGGTATTTTTTTTACATATACATCCACTTCATGTGAAGTAGAGGGAGGAAATTCAACAGCATCATTTTCAAAAATATACATAAATAGAGCAATTAAAACACGCTCGCGCGCTGTGCCTACTTCCATACCGAGCTTTTGCCCTCGTCTGTTTTCTAATTCCACAAGATTAAACAGAACTGGCAGATTCTTTTTTATTTTATCTGAATAAGGAGGTGTAAATAATTCTTTCATAACTGAACCACATTATTATAAACCATAATTCTAAATTATAGAAAGGGAATTATAAGATGTTGTCTGTTAATTAACTCGGAGGAAACAACGACATATTCTTTGGCTTATACTTGCCCTCTGCCTTGCGTTGCTGGAATGTCTTGTTGACGAAATGTAATTCTCTTTCTTTCTCCACCTTTTCAACTTCACTTTTATAATTACATAACCTCTTATTTGCAAACTCTATATAGCCCTTACCGATATCTATACCTAAATAATTGAAGCCCAAAATCTTGGCGGCTACCGCGGTGGTGCCACTGCCTATATAAGGATCTAATACTAAGGCATCTTTTGTATCATCTAATAGAGAAAGAATTATTCTCGTGGGCAACCATATCGGAAATGGAGCTGGATGTGGATTTTTATTCTCAGGGACTGCTCGCCATATAGAAGTTAGTTTGGCATCTTTAGAATTTAATTCCTTGCCTTTTTTGTTATCATCAATTGGCTTATATAACCAGTATATCCTCTCCTCCACCTGCCAAAAACGCCATCCTCTGATATTGCCAGCAAGGGTGCGATCCCATATTATCTCTTGCTTGACAGTCCACTTGCTTTTGCGCAGCCAATCCATAGGATGAAACATATCTCCATTTACCCAGCGAATCTTATGATTATAAAAAAATGAGCCGCCTTCTTTTGTGGCGCGAAATATTTCATCTAAAACCGCAACCTGTTGCTGCTGATATTCTTCCTCGGGCAGTTTATCTTTGTAATCGGAATATATTACTTTGCTAACAAGTCCTCCATTATTCTTTTCTTGCTTGTTATAAGGAGGTGAAGTGATGCCCAAATCCACAATTCCATCTGGCATCTTTTGTAGCTCCGATAACGTATCGCCATTAATCAAGCGATTGCTATACTTAGCTGATATTGTCATCTGATATTTCCCTCCAAGATTGAAAATAACGGAGCAGTAATATATTTCTTGTACTTATCTAATTCTTTATCAGAAACAAAAACCTCAATAGCTAAATCTTTGATGTCTTTATACTCCTTTAACCCTCTGCTCATAGCGTCATTGTATATTAAAAAAAGTTAATATTAAATGTAATGTATATTGAAAATAAAGCGGAGCACCCTAATATCAGATTATTTTTTCTTTATTTCGTTAAGAATCTTGACCGCTGATTTAGCGGCTACCTTAGTTGCCTGCTTCTTGGCAACTTTGATTGCTACCTTTTTTGTAATTACTATTGCAGCTTTCTTAGCTGCCTTTTTAGCAACTACAACTGCCACTTTCTTTGCTGTTTTGGTTAGTATTTTGTTTGCCATTTTATTGTTTACTACGCAGATTTATCTTCTGCAGGCTTATGCTTATCACAAATTATGTCTATCATCTTTTTAGCCTCTTCCAAATCAGGTAAATCCACTGGGATGATTTTGAGAATTAGATTATTATCATTCCCCTCGTCTGTCCCATCTTCTGACAAAGTAATAACTCCTTTAAAGTTTTCATTGCACGGATATAACAAAAATAACTCTGTGTATTTACCTTCCTTCTTCTTAGTAAACTCTCGCTTATAAACTTTACCATAAGAGTACAGTTGGTAAATGTCTGATTGACTAATCCCATATTTTTCCTTGTTGCTCCCTGCTTTTTGATTTATTCTTTTCCATTTAGTATCCATTATTAAACATTGATGATCATTTTGAGCTACCATATCAGGTTTAATAGTAAATGAAACATTCCCTTCATTTTTATTTTGTGTCATAACTTTGTGTGCAGAAGATTGGGATGTGAAATCAAATCCATGCTCTGAACTCTTCAAATGTTGATGCAGGATATGAGTAACATAGTACTCAAATACCATTTCCATAGGAAATAACAGAGATATTGTTTTCTTCTCCCCACTCCAATTATCTGGAGATAGATGTTGCAAAATTAACCTTGCCCAATCTAAAGCATCTTTATAATACTGGTTGTTTACACCCCTATCTATGTTACTAATCTTATCATCATGTTTCCAATCATTAGTATCCCCCACTTCATCAAAATGAGGAATTAACCGGCTTGCTAAACGATAGTTATTGTCATCCTTAGAAATTCTATGAACACATTTAAGTGCCTTCTTGATTACTCGATTAATCGGCCTGTCCATGCTGAACTCATCATACTCCACATAAAACCTTTCTTTATGCGCTAAGTTATGCCGTATCTGATTAGTGAAATTTATCTTTCCCTTAAGGCAATAAAGATTATCTTCATGCGAAACATAAGCACGGGCTAAACCGCGTTGTACTATACGCCCAACTGCTTCAAGAAATAACAAAATAAAAACTTCCAGTAATGGTAGATTTGAATCACCCCAAATACCCTGGTCAAACTTGCGGTGATGCCTACCAAGATACACCAATATCATTTTAATAAAAATTTCTTTAGTTTCTTTTATTCGTTCTTTCTCTTCAATATCAGGCGATAAAGTTATCTTGGGTAGTATTTCTATGGGTGTGCCTTTTGATGTCATAATAGCTCCCACATAATTGAATGCTTTTAGACGATTACTATACACTCTTAACGGAGCTTTATCATTGCCTTCAATATCAGGGTAATCTGAAATATACTTGCTTAACTCTTCAAATTCTACTGGAGGTAGAGTTGGTTTAGAACCATTTTGATTTTTATCACTACGCTTTAATAGCTCATCGTGTTCAAAAAGAGTTATAGGTTTTTCAGACATCATTGATTAATATGATTCACTATTATTTATCTTTGTATATTTTTATGTAGTTTACAGGTTTGCTAAACGCCTCTGCACCTGTCCACTCCCAATCTTCGTTATCATTTATATCATCTATGAGTTCGCAATCATTAAGAACTTCCTTAATTTTATCTCTACGCTCATAAAAATACTCATCCAATAGAGGGCATATTTTACTTGTAAAAATTCTTTTCAGCCATTTTATATCTTCATATTCATTATGATTTTTGCTTATGAAGTAACTATGCCCTATCTGATGGTCTCGGTCAAGTTCTTTGCAAATTTTAGTATTGATTTGTTCTAACATTTTAGAAATATCAATTACACCAGCAGAAGTTTTTATGATAGGAAAAAGGTTATCCCCATTATCTTCTTTGTATTTAGGCATCATCTCTATAAAATTAAATCTACGCCTCAATGCCGTATCTAAAAAAGCAATAGACCTATCCGCAGTATTCATTGTACCAATTATGTATAGGTTGCTTGGAACACCAAATTTTTTATTAGAGTATGGCAAGGTAACTTTCAATTCTTCATCTCCACCTAATCTTTTATCTTCCTCCAACAGGGTGATAAGTTCCCCTAATATCTTGGATATATTTCCACGGTTTATTTCATCAATTATGAGGACAAAACGACTCTGTGGGTATAGATGGTCGGCATTAGAAACGTACGGACTTTCTTCTTGAGCAACTCCAATATGTTGATTAATTTTCTCTATGAGTGCTTCAGGTTTCATTTTCTTAGCAAGGAGTAGGGTTCTCTCACCTAAAACTCCATTATTATTAATGTCTCTAATATCTATCGGAAGTTCATCGTCTCCTTTACGCCATAAGCATTTAACTACTCTTGTATGACGATATCCTCCCACCTTTTTATACTTATAACCCCCTATTATTTCAACTACCGCTATAATTTGGTTTGTTTTTTTGCCGCCCTTAGGAAGTTGATAAATCATGACCAAATCACGATCTTTTATCTCCAAGCAGAAGTTTTTCATATTATTTTTAATTCTATCTTTAAGGGTAACACCAAGAAAAGTTTCAGGGGATTTACCTTTTTCTATTTGTTCTAACATTTCCTTGTCCAATATTTTTTTGAATTCAGGTATATTTTCTTTGTTATTATTAACCGCACTTTCTAAGTCATAATTATTAAACCATTCGAAGCCATCTACTGCTATTGATGTTTCATTCAGGAAACCATGAGTTTCTATTCTTAGTTGCCACACTTTACGTCCCTTATATTCATTAGGACCCAATGTTATTTCCTGTCTGGCATCTAACTTGGCAGAAGGTACAATCATAGTTGAATCCATAGTTAGATTTTTTCTATCTGATGACTCCTCGCATAATTGCTTAAATATTCCGTCCTTAATTTCATATTGAATATCTCCTCCCTCTAGCTTATCTAACTTTGGTTTTATTCCTTCAACAAAATCTTCATAACCATAGCTTTGATGAAAGGTTATAAATTGTATACGACCATCTTCAACAAGTGAATTATAGCAACTATTTAATTGATCTCTGCTGGATAACTTTTCTCCAGTTATTATCTCCACAGCCAGAGATTTAGTTTCATAAGTTTTACCTGTTCCAGGAGGACCATAAAGTATTTGGTTTAGGGGTTGATTTTTAGTACCTGTATTTTTTTCAGTAGTAGCGATAGAATATTCTTGCGATATTGTCTCAGGATGATATGCCGCATAAGAAAGTTCTATAAAGTCATTAAATTGACTATCAGGATTATTAAAATAAATTTGCAAAAAGTCCATAATCTTAAGATAATCATCTCCATTAATATTGTCAAATTTCTTATCAGCAAAGTCAATTTTATCTAAATAAGAAATATTCATTTTATCCAACCATGAATACAATGTTTGCTTTTCCTCCACCCCTCCTGCAAAAGTGGGATAACTATAAGGACGAATCCAATAAAGGCCCATACTTAATTTTTTTAGTTTCGTATGCTTAACTCCACCTTTACGCGGTTCAGGGATAATGCTATCAAATACTTTAATAAAATCTTCTCTTAGATGCTCCGATTTCCCATCAGCATAATTAATAGCAATCTCAAACATATTCCACAGCTTATTAATATCATTTTTTTCCCTCTCACTCTCATACGGAAAAAACCAGAACTTCTGATTGTTTACAAAAGGTATTGCATCTGTATCTGTTTTGCGTTCCCCTGAGAAATGAAATTCACTTACTCCTTCTTTTACTTCTAAAAAATCAGCTAACTTATGCAAAAAAGCAGTTTTATTCCTATTCTTTAAACCCCTATTCATTATCCCCAAAATAGTAAACGGACATATATCTTTCAATTTTCCTTCGCTCCTATCAGAAAATATATCCTGAGAAAGTGATATTCCTATACCTTCTTTTTGTAAGGTTGCAAGAATTTTATGTATTTCTTTCACCAAAGGCTTTCTATCATTTTTGTATTTCAAAAGCTTATTTGATATTTCCCTAAATATAGGAACCCAACCAGTTGTAATACTTCTATTTACCATTTTCAGATTTATATATCTTGATGTAGTTTGTAGGATCCGAAAATGCCTTATCACCTGCCCACTCCCAATAGTCGTCATCATTATTTGTGTTGGCAATAAGTCCGCTATTCTTAAAAATATTTTTTATCTTACTTCTACGATCATAAAAATACTCTTCTAAAAGCGGGCATATCTTACTCATAAAAATTTCTTTAAGCCATCCGATATTCTCAGATTTATTTTTGCTTATAAAATAACTATGTCCTATCTGATAATCGCGATTAAGTTCCTTGCAAATTTTAGTATTAATTTGTTCTAACATTTTAGAAATATCAATTGCATCGGTAGAAGATTTGATATCAGGAAAAAGATTATCACCGTTATCTTTTTTATATTTAGGCATCATCTCCGTAAAATTAAATCTTCGTCTAAGCGCCGTATCTAAAAAAGCAATAGACCTATCTGCAGTATTCATTGTACCTATTATATATAGATTGCTAGGGACACCAAATCTTTCATTAGAGTATGGCAAAGTGACTTTCAATGCTTCATCTTCACCTAATCTTTTATCCTCCTCTAGCAAAGTTATTAATTCACCAAGTATCTTAGAAATATTACCGCGATTTATTTCATCAATTATTAGGGCATGATTTTTGTATAGTTTTTGTCCGTGCTCTTCAAGTTTCTTAAGTAAATTCTCTGGTGTGATATGAGTTTTATGTAAAGTTAAATCAGATAATTTCTTATTTAAGTTAACATCATAAATATTTATAGGACTCTCGTTATCTTCTTTTTTCCATAGCCATTTAACTTTCCTCCTGTGCGAATATTTAGGTGCGTCTTGTTCATAATATTTATACTTGCCTGTTACTATTCCTATACCAGAAATAACATTAAACGCATCTTCTCCTTTTGAATTATGAAAAGCAACAACCCAATCATTAACTTGCATATCAAGACAAAAATTTTTCATTTGAATTGCAGCATTAGCTGCATCATGCTTGTTTGATATACCTTTATCCTTTTGTTCTTTAATCAATTCACTAAAATACTCCTTAACTTTATCCGTTGAATCACTGACATCAATATTATCAAACCAATCAAATCCTTGCACACGTATTTCATCTTGCGCAAAACATTCTTTTACAATCTCTCCACCTTTACCTAGTTTAATTTGCCATACCCTTTTCCCCTTATATTCTTGGAAATTAAATAGCAGAGCTCTATTACATAACTTCTTAAAAATTCCATCTTCTATTTTATATGAAATATCACTACTACTTTCAGAAGATTTATTCTGAACTTCTTCATCACCGTCATTTAATACTGGTCTTATTCCTTCAACAAAATCTTCATATCCATAGCTTTGGTGAAAGGTTATAAAATCTATATGTCCAGAATTATAAAGTTTTTTATACCACTCATTTATTTCATCTCTTTTATTTTGGGAGTCAAACTTTCTTCCTGTAATTATCTCAACTGCTTTTTGTTTAGTTATATATGTTTTACCAGTACCTGGAGGACCATAAAGTATTTGATTCATAGGGGGTTGCAATTTAGGTTTAGCACCATTCTCTTCACTTTCTATAATAGGCTTAGAAGTTGACTTATCTTTTTTAACATTACTAATAAAAGATAAAAATTCCGTGACGTCTTTAATTTCTTTCATTCTACCCATTACACGTAATATCTTATGAATTGTAGGAGGCATTAGATCATGCGCTCTTGAAAATGTAAGTATGCTATTAGTATCAATCTGAAAATTATGATTATAGTCCTGTCTGTTATCAGGATGCTTCTTATCGTAAAATAAGGTTAACCCTTCATCATATCCATAATCTCCTAATACCTTAGCTGTAGTACATTCACCCCACTCAGGACAATTAACATGAACTATCCAATCTCCTGATTTTATTTTTTTTAACTTTAGTATTCTTTTATCACCTCCCGATAAGTTTTCACATACTTCTGGATCATTCAGATCATAATCACCCCACCCGAAACGCGATTTACCTTCTTGTAAAGATTTATATATCTCATCAATATCTTTCTTCTGATGAGGGTTTTCACTCACATTAGGACCTTGAAAAATCCAAACTTTTATACTATCTTTATCCATTATTTATTAAATATTTTATTCATATATAATTTGATAATTCTTTGGATTATCAAATTCTGTATCATCTGCCCACTCCCAATAGTCATCATTATTATTTGTATTGGTAATAAGCCCGCTATCTTTAAGAATAACATTTATCTTACTTCTACGATCATAAAAGCACTCGTCTAAGAGTGGACATATATTATTCATAAAAATTCTTTTCAACCATTCTATCTCCTCCGATTTATTAGCACTTATAAAATAGCTATGCCCTATCTGATGATCACGGTCAAGTTCTTCACAAATTCTAATATTAATTTGTTCTAACATTTTAGAAATATCAATTACACCAACAGAAGTTTTGATATCAGGGAAAATATGATCACCATTATCTTTTATATATTTAGGCATCATCTCCGTAAAATTAAATCTGCGCCTAAGCGCGGTATCTAAAAAAGCAATAGATCTATCTGAAGTATTCATTGTGCCAATTATGTATAGGTTGCTTGGAACACCAAATCTTTCATTAGAGTATGGCAAAGTAACTTCCAATGCTTCATCTTTACCTAACCTTTTATCTTCTTCTAACAAAGTTATTAATTCACCAAGTATCTTAGAAATATTACCGCGATTTATTTCATCAATTATTAGAACATGCTTTAAATAATAACCAATTAATAGCTCTTTCTTACTGATACCCCTTAGTTCATAAATAGGGTTTTGACCAAATTCTTTAAGCCAAATATTACTAATGTTCTTATAGTTTTTGGAATTAGTATCGTACCATATCCACTCTACCTTACGAGCCCACCTTTCACTGTCATAATCAAAACATTCATGATCCATAACTACACCTAAACCACAATATAATTTATTTTTCTCTTTCCCACCAGTGTCTACAACTGGGACTACTACCACATCACCACATTTGATATCATTAATGTTTTTATTTTGGGGATTATTTCTAACCATTATGCAATTATTAGCATCATTAAAACATTCTTTAGCCCAATCAAAATTATATTTATATTGGCTACTAGCAAGACGCATACTCCATACTTTCACATCTTTATTTTCTATAATATCGGGTATATTAATGCCTGATGGATTGCTCCTATCACATATCTGGCGTAAGATTCCTTTTTTTATTTCATACTGAATACCTCCTCCTGTTTCCTTATTTAACTTTGGTTTTATACCTTCTACAAAATCTTCATAACCATAGCTTTGATGGAATGTAATAAACTCTATGCGCTTTTTGCTGACAAGCTCATTATATTTTTTATTTAAAGATTTCCTTTCTTTTATATCCTCTCCTGTTATTATCTTTACCGCTATAGATTTGGTTTCATAAGTTTTACCTGTCCCAGGAGGACCATAAAGTATTTGATTTAGTGGTTCATTATTGTGTTCATCAGCATCATTTTTGGGGGCAACTAAATGTGAAATATTACTGTTTGTTTTTTGCGCCTCCTGATGCTCTTTAATCCCATTATAAATTGAAGAATTTCCTTTAAATAATTCAATATCATCTGGATTCTTCAGCAGGGTAAATCCTTTTGATAAATCATAATGGATATGGTCTATACGAGAACCTTTATCCAGTATATCTTGGATTTTGAAGGACTTCCCAGGAGAAGGGTATAATTTATTCCAGTTATTGAATCCACGACTATTTTTTTGACGAGGATTATTAGTAGATACCACTATAACTTCTACCCCACCATATTCAGATTTGACGCTCGGCCCAATAAGTGTTCCGATATCCAATGTGCGCGGATGCTTAGTACTATAATCTATATTATCAAGGGCAACATTATACTTTTTAGCTAATTGTTTTCTTTTTTCTCTCTCCTCTTTAGAAGCTGAATATATACCATCTGATTTTTTGTTCATTATAATATCTGTTTTTAATATTGTAAAGTGATTTGATTAGCTACAAAAGAACTGTTAATCCCATTATATTCATTCCAAAATGACATATATTATGAATCAACTTTATGCTTTTCATAAACCCTTAATATATCTTGGTAGAAATTCATTGTTTTCTGGTCTGATTTATCTCTTGCCTTATTGTATAGAGTAATAAAAATATCTTTGCTGATATAAGTATTTTTGGAGGATGCCAGCATAATATTTTTATGTTTGCCGCATAGTGTTATACCATCTCCTGACTGATTACCGGGCATAGATGCATCTATATATGAATGTGTAGCATATATGTCTTCTCCTTCTCTTTCTCCCAAACCGCACACTGTGCATTTGTAGCTGTCTCGTATAAATATCTGCTTTCTTTGAGTATCGGAAAAACGATGGGGCTTTCGGACTATTGATTGCTTGGGGTCATAACGATAGCAACCCCTTTTAGGTTTAAGTAAATATCCTCTATGAAATAAGTTTCTTAGCGTGCTTCCAGGATGCCGGAATATCTTGCCAGTTCGCTTTTCCCATTCGGCAGTTACCCAATCCACCACCATTGTCTGGGGAATATCTTGATTAGGATGATTTATAAAAAATTCTCTTAATATATCAGTTTGATTTTCAATGCATTTATTATTCATATTTCATAACACTTTTATTTAATAATACCATTATACAGAAGAAACACAGGGTCTGTCCTCATCAAACAGCTATCCATCATGTATAATCTGTTATTACACTAAACTCCTATTAACTATATGAACAAATATTTACAAACTATACTCATTGCTTTACTAACTACTGTTAGCATGATTGCTTATAGCACCGATGACGATAAATGGAAGCGCTCGGATGTTCACAATGAAGATGGCAAAATTGAGCATTATTCAATTGCAACCTATAATGCTGCAGGACAAAGAATTAAAGAAGTTGAACACCAACCTAATGGTAAGATTGCAGGAACTGTTAAGCATAGTTATAACTCCGCTGGCAAGCTTAGTAAATCTGATCTATCTAATTCTAAGGGCAAACTTGAAGCTCATATAAAATATACCTACAACAGTGATGGACAGCTTACAAAAGCAGAAGTATTTAATGGCAAAGGCAAGTTAGAAGAATACTTAACTTATACCTACAACGATAAAGGGCATCAGATAAGAGAGGACAGTTACACAGGTAAAGGCAAAGATGATGGTTATACTACATCAACCTTTAATGATAAAGGGAAGCAAATACGCGATGATATATTCTCAACCAAAGGGAAACCAGAAGTAACCATAGTATATGAATATAACAATAAAGGGATGCTTGTCAAAGAAAGATTACATCCGCCCGGATATTTAGAAGGAAAACCCGTATACTACATAATATATAGTTACTAATTTTAGAATTTCATTGTTCCTTAGAATTCGCTCTAAGGATAATGATATTAAAGCATTGGGTGAGTGGGCTTTCGGGTCTGCTCCTTAATGTGATTTTAGATAATCAAACCGCATTATTACCTTCAGCTTTTATTCTTATTAATTTAGGGTTTATCAGTTATTGGTTTTGGCTTCTTTCTATTACTTAAATTACTATAGAGATAAGAGAGTATGCTTAAAGTATTTAAGCAGTCCTGATTTGAAATTAAATTTTTTTTCTTTATTTCATCTAGCGGTCCGTGTGATATAGGATTTCTAAATCCTGCAACAACCCCTAATGAATAATATTTTTGTCCTCTTTCAATATCTTTTTCAACATCATCATTAAAATCAGTTATTTGTATTAGAGGCGGAATGTCTTTTTGTTTCTTGTCTGTGGATTTATTTTGTTTTGATTTCCTTCCACCAAAAACTGTGTCCATGAGGGAAGAATTAGTTTTATCTTGTACTCCAGATAGGTCTGCAACTTTCTTAATATAAGATTTTATCGCTTCATTGACCGCTATATGATAATCCTTCTTTTGATAACGAGACCTTACTTCTTTATTACTTATTATGTCACCATGTAGTTCCCTCCATAGTAATTGAGGATACTCAGGAATTATTTTGTCATGGATAATTTTAATTATTTTTTTATTATTCCCCTGTTTATCTACATCTTTATACGATATATTATATATTTCATTTATAGCGCCTTTATATCTTTCTGGTATATGACTTATCCATTTTTCCACGTTAATATTTTTATCAATAATATTCTTGTGCTTTTTAATTCTAATTTCACGCCAATGTTTCTGCAAATTATTAACTACTCTTTGAAGTTGTTCCTCCAATTTAATTTTAACAATATATTCATTATCCCAATTTAATGATTGTCTATTGGTCGAGATTAAATCTTCATCATTTTTATCTATAAAATCTATTTCTAACCAACCAGCAACGTATGAGAAGAAAATACTAGAAGTTTGAATGTTAAAGAAGCTCGAGTCATTTACCATTCTTCCATTAGCATAAAGAGTTATGCCGCACATACTTGAGTTTACAGGAGTTAAGTACGAATAAATTTTACCTCTAATATAGCCCTCCTCAATATTCTTCATAGGTATAGATATATCCCATATTTTTTGCACCGTCTGCTTGATGCTAGAATACTTAATATGTCTATCAATAACTATTTTTTTTCCAGTATTATTATCAAATAAAGTAACTTTAAAATCACTATAATCAAAGCTAAATAATCTTGCTATTTTGCTAGATAGGTAATCTATATTCATTGGAGATTTCCTCTTAAGTCCGGTTATTTCTACTTTTGTATAGTGTTTATTAATATTTTCTTTTTGACGCCTATTCGGAGGTTTATATTTATTACTGCCCTCAGAAGATATAATTTCATCCCAATTAATGGTAAATATTACCTTTTCATTAGAACCTTTAACACTAGTTTCTATTTTTATCTTATTAGCCAAGCCGAATAATGCTAATTTACCCAATCCTTTCTTACCTGTAACATATCTATTCTTTTTAGTTCTTTTCTTATTTTCTTCTCTTCTATTCCTTCCTATCACTAAGAATTTATTGTTAATGTCATCAAAAGACATACCAATTCCATCATCTTCAACTATAATTTTTTTTGATTTATTATCAATAGTGATCATTACGTTTTCTGCATCAGCATCATAAGCATTCGCAATAAGCTCAGCAATAGCAGGGGGCATGGAAGAGTACATACTTATTCCCAAGTGTTTAATAGTATTTCTGTCAAAAGACATCTCAAGTACTTTAGTATTTGTATTCATAGTGTATTAAATATAGCATAATTTTGACTACTACTATCAAATAGAAAATTAATAACTATATCTAATAGAGCATTAAAATAACTTATAATAAAAATGTTTGATGCTTTGCATTAGTGAGTTAGATTATTCACTGACTAGTCAAATAAAATTAATTAATGACTTTTATGAATACAGAAAACACGACCAGTAAATCGGAAAAGATAATTTTATTCTTACTTGAAGAGTTCAAGAAAAATAATAAAAAACTTAGATACGAAGATATAGTTGTTGGAGTGTTTAAGAAATACCCTACTGATTTCCACCTAAAAGGGTATACTGAGCATCCTGACTCAGGAGATTTAATTCATAAGCCATTATATGATTTTAGAAAGAAAGGTTATATAGAGGGGGCAAACAAAGTATTTGCATTAACGCAAAGGGGGGTTGAGTATGCTACTAATATAATAGAAAAAAGAAATAGTTCTGATAGTAAAATAGATCTAAATCGCCTATCAAGAAGCTCTTCAACTGAAATGAACCGGGTCAAGAATCTTGATGGTCTCCTATTATTTATTAATGGTGATAAAGAAAAAATAATTGAGAATGATTTCTATAATTATTTCAATATTACAGTAAAAACTCCATCACATAGATGTGAAGGAAGATTTAATGCGATGGCTGACTTAATAGATGAGATTAGTAAACGTGACAACATTCCTTTATTTAAAAATAATATACTGAACCAACAAATAATTGAATACCATAAATTTTTAATCTCAAAATACAAGGATTTAATTAACCATTTTAGGAGTAATAAAACATGAAAAATATAAGCAGTAAAAACTTTATTAAACAAGATTATGTCTACGATGACAATTTAATTAATATCATTGCAAAAGAGTTTAATAACCATCCAAAGGGCTTAGCTGAGTGGTTGAAGAATTCAATTGATGCATATACTGCAGGTAGAGTAAACAGCAAAGATCATAACATCGTATTCCGTTTTAATGTAGGTAAAAATTCATCTATAGAATGCATTGATTTTGTCGGGATGGAAAACAAGGATATTCAGGAAGGATTTAAAAGATGGGGAGATCCTAATGCATCCAAAAGAGGTCGAAATATTGATACTTTTGGCGGGCATGGTAACGGCGGCAAACTTTATATGCTTGGTATGTTTAAAAATTCTTATTTCATTACTTATAAAAAAGGATTATTAAATATTTTTGGTTTCAATAAAGAAAAAAATTATGGCTATTATGACGAATATTACAAAGACAAAGCAATGGAACCAGAAGAAGCATTAGATTTTGCTGATATTAATGATAACCTAATCTTATCTCCAAATATTAAAGCTAAGATGACTAGTAAAAAAAGAGGGTTTACAGTGGTCCGAGGTATTTCCCCCAATAATTTAACTAATAGGAAAGAATTTAACAAAATAATAAATGACTTTCGTAACCACTCCCAAGCAAAAAGAATTTTTAAACATTCTAATGTTTCTGTAATATTTAGTAATAAATTAATACATGAAAGATTAATACCTAAAAGCATAGAATCTCACCCTGATATAAAAGGTCCCTTCGAAATAACAATACCTGAGTTTATACCATCCGAAGATAATGAAGATAAATTTCCAACCTTTAATAGTAAATATTCTCAAGGAAAATTAATATTAGAAACAGCAAAAGATCCATTAAAAAAAGAACAAAATAAAATTGAATTCTTAGCCAAGAAAGGTGTTCTTGCTTCACATCATATAAAGAATATGCCTGTAGAGGTTTATCCTCAAGTTGATTACATATATGGAGAATGTGAATTACCGATTTTAGAAAGTGGTAATAGTGAATTTATTCAAAATGATCGCAGCGACCTAATAAAGTCACCCTTTACTTATGCTTTATTAATATGGGTTTCTAAAGAAATAGATAAAATAGCATCTAAAATAAAAGATATTGAACAAGAGAATAACCAAGAAAAACAAAAAAATATCAGCTCCGAGTACAATATAAAATTAAATGATTGGATGAATAAAAACCTAAGTAAGGTTTTATCTGACGCATTAGGTGGTAATAATTATGACCCAAATCCTGGAGGTGGTGGTGGCAAAAAAGGCGTGAACATAACCCCTCCCCCTAATGGTTTTAATTTCAAATACCCAGCATCTGAAGTCCTAATTAATACGGAAAGTAATATAACCCTTAAGGTTTCTGTTCCAGATGCTTTACCTATAGGAGGAGTCATAAGAGTATCAAGTAATTCTAAAGTAATTTCATTAATTAATAGTAGATATACTATTTCAGATAACATCAAGAAAACTTCTGAGGGACAGGAAGTTGCTTTCATAAACATTAAAGTAACAGGAAAAGAAAAGGGAGCGGCAACGCTAATAGCTACAGCGGGACATTTAAGTGCCGAGACAGAAATCAAAGTGGTTACAGAAAAAAGTGGGGGAACTGGGAAACAAGAAATACGAGTACTCTTATCTGGTATTGACAAAGACCCCTTAGGGCTTGCTAAGGATAAGGATGGCATTCTATATTTAAGCGAAAGAGAGCGAGTAATTTATCAAAGAAGTAAAGATGTTAGTGCCAGAATATATTGGATTAATACTGCTAGCCCTTTAGCTGCTAAAATAAAGGATACCCTTACTTTTGAGTCCGATATAGGCAAAAATTTTCTATTCGAAAGATATGTTGATATTTTTATTAGCGAAGGAATTCAGGAACTTAATAAAGATGATTTTTATGATTTTGATGTAGATACCGTATCTAACAAAATATCTAAAGTTACATCAAAGGTTCACGAATTAGCAACAGAATCTTTATATCATTTCTTATTAGGCGAATAGTTAACACATTAAATTATTATTTATTAACAATGTCTAAATATAAGCGTAAATCAAAGCATAAAGAAATACCAGAAAGAAAGTTACTGACATTAAATCTATATAGGCAAGGAAACACCTTAGAAAAAATAGGTGCAGAAATTGGTGTCACAAGAGAAAGAGTGCGCCAAATTGTAAAGAGCACCATAATACAATTAGGAATCAACGAATCAATTGAAAGAGGGATAGAAATTGATGCTGATGTTCTTATTCAAGAAGAGAAAAAAAATAGAAATGAACGAATTGCTAAACTTACAAGGAAAGATAGAAATATAAATAACAAAAAGAAAAAATGGTCTGCTAACTATTCTGCATGTAGAGAATGCGGTGGAATTAATTATCCTCACCTAAGGTATGGAAAATGTCAAAAATGCATGGGGGGAATTAAAGGCATCAAAAGAGAAAATATCATAAAAGTTCATGATAACTTATGTGACAAATGTGGTATATCTAGAAATCAAGCCAAGGTTAAATATGGAAGAGATTTTTATATAACAAAACAAATCGCTGTATTATGCCAAAAATGCTTCAGAGGATATGCTGGTAGAGTCATGGGTAGAACTCCCAGAGTATACCAAAGTAATTTAAGTATAAAATAGATTATTATATAATAATGCCAAGAATAGATGTTTCATTAAGAGCAGTTGATTTTTTCTGCGGTGCAGGGGGGATGAGCCAAGGAATGGAATATGCTGGTATTTCTGTAATTGCTGCATTAGATAATGATCCGATATGTAGGGATACTTACATGGCAAATCATCCCAATTCAAAGTTTATCCTTAAGGATATCAAAAAATATGATGAAGAAAAACTCTGCGAAGAAGTACCTAAGTTAAAAATTGGTGATAATAATATGGTTTTCATTGGATGTAGCCCCTGCCAGCATTGGAGCGTAATTAGGCATAAAAAAGAACCATCAATGGAAACAAGAAACCTATTAAAAGATTTCTTAAGGTTTGTAAGATATTACAAACCAGGGTTTGTAGTTATTGAAAATGTTATGGGCATTAAAAAAAATGAAGAAGAAAGTGGATTATCAGAATTATATAAATTCTTTGATGAAAATAATTATAAATATGAAAATGGACATGGAACTTTATCCTGTAAATTTTACGGCGTGCCACAAACCAGGCGTAGATTCATATTAATAGCATCTCGCGTAAATAATGTTAATTTACCTATACAAGATAAAGCTCTAAAAAATATAAAAGAATTTTTAATAGATAAAAAAGGTAATAAATTACCTAAGCTATCTCCAGGAGAAGCTTGTTCTAAAGATCATCTGCATAAAGTATCCAACTTAAGTGAGAAAAATATACGGCGCCTTAAATTAATTAAAGGAGGGGAAGGTAACCATAAGTGGAGAGATAATCCAGAGTTAACTATCAATGCTTATTTTAATAAAGAAGGACATTATTATAATTACGGGCGAATGGCATGGGATAAACCAGCTCCGACTATTACCACGAGATTCTTTTCTTTGGGATGCGGTCAATTTGGGCATCCAACAGAGAATAGAACTATATCATTAAGAGAAGGTGCCCTCCTCCAAACATTCCCTCATACCTATAAGTTTATGACTACCACATTTGGAAAAACTGCAAGATTAATTGGTAACGCAGTTCCCCCAGCATTTGCCAAAAGAATAGGCGATGCAATAATGTCAAGTTTTGACTGACATATTCTCCAAAGAAAAAAGATCTGAAATAATGTCCCGAGTTAGGGACAAGGGTAATAGGTCTACGGAGATCAAGTTTATTGGTTTTCTTAGGCAGCATCATATAACTGGGTGGCGTCGCCATCAGCCGGTATTTGGTAAGCCAGATTTTATTTTTTCTAAGTCACGGGTTGCTGTTTTTATTGATGGGTGTTTTTGGCATGGATGTCCAGTTCATGGGAGATTGCCCTCCTCCAATACGGAGTATTGGGAGCAGAAAATTAGTAATAATGTTCAAAGGGATAAAAAGGTCTCTCGCGCATTAAAACAAAAGGGCTGGCAGGTTATCCGTATATGGGAGCATGAATTGAATCCCAAGAAGATTAGTAGGAAGATTAATCGTATCAAGCGGCTGCAGATAAATAATAAAAATCTGTTGCAATTTTAGGATAATGGCATAAAATATTTTATGTAAGTTATGCAGGTCGATTATCTGTTATGGAGCTTGTCTGTCCTGTATATTATTATTAATTATTAACATTATCATCATTACAAATTGAAGTTTATAGATTTATTCTGCGGCATTGGAGGGTTTAGGACTGCGTTGCAGAAGAAAGGTCATGAGTGTGTTTTTTCCAGTGATATTGATACTAAAGCTCAAGCTGCCTATAAAGAGAATTTCAACGAACTTCCCTCTGGAGATATAACCCAAATTCCCACAAATAAAATACCAGCACATGATATTCTATGCGCTGGCTTTCCTTGCCAACCATTTAGCATATCTGGCAAGCATAAGGGGATAGATGATTCAAGAGGTAAGTTGTTTTATGAAATTGTACGTATTGCCAGCAAGCGTAAACCCAAAATAATGCTGTTAGAAAATGTTAAGAATATATTAACCATAGACAATAGAAAGGTTATAAAAGTTATTTATAAAGAGCTCGGCGCTTTGGGGTATGATGTTTTTTTTGATGTGATTAATGCTTCCATGCACGGGATACCTCAAAAGAGAGAGCGGGTTTATTTTGTATGTCTAAAAAAAGGGGAAGGTATGAGTTACTCTCTGCCCGAAGCCACTAACGAAAAAATATACCTGAAAGACATAGTTATGGATAATAAGCATTGTCAAGATTTGATAGTTGATAGGAAAGATACCTTCCTAAAAGAAGATGCTACAACAAACGAATTAAAACCCATTAGGATAGGATATGTTAATAAAGCTCATCAAGGGGAAAGGATTTATTCAATCAAGGGGCATAGTGTAACCATCGCAGCCACCACAGGAGGAGCCGGAGCCAATACTGGGTTATATTTAGTGGATGGCAAAATTAGAAGGTTGCATATAGAAGAATGCAAAGAGATAATGGGGTTTGATGCCAGTCATAAACTAAGTAGTGGCAGAGAAGGATATAAACAACTTGGCAATGCGGTTATGCCACCTATAATTGAAAAGGTTTTTAATGGTATTGTGGCATGACAGCCAACACCAATGCTGCAAGAGGTACAAAAACAGAAAACCTATTTAAAAATAGCATAAGGACCCAATCAAAGTGCATAGATACTATAAAAGATGCATTATCCATCAAAAGTGATAGTGGCGTAAACAAGAGCTATAAAACAGGAGGGGATGGCGGCAAAGCAGATGTAATGATAGATATAGGGGAAAACACAATTATTGGAGCAAATATAAAATCATACAAGAATAGTAAATCTGGCTTTAACCAAGCTATGCGAACGCATCCCAATAGCTTTATAGAAAAGTTTACTATACCGCAGAATATAGGCAAGATAATCATTGATTCCATATTAAGGAAGGCACAGGATACTCGCAATGAACCTTTTATAACACCACAAGATAGCAATGTTATCATTGATTACTTTAAGGGCAAAGCATTAGATATAGTCAGATATTCAATATGTGGCGACGAAGCTCCAAAACTATTTGTTTTATTTAATGAAGGGGAAAGCAAAATGCAGGTTTATCTTATGAAATATGTATTGGAAGTAATGAATAGCATAATGGACGTGCAGGTTACTGACAAGGGAGTTATAAAGTTAAACAAGTTTTTTACTATACAAAAGAAAGGAGGCAACGGTGGGCATGGGAAGTATGAGAAAACCGAGCTCAACCATCCTGGCAATAATATACAAGTAAAGATTAATACTGCTTCTTTTGGTGAAGAAGTTAAGCCACTATGCAGCTACTCCACAAAACCATAAAAGGTTGATTAGCAGATTGATTAATCTAATCCACACTCCCGTCCATCTATGACAGAAATAGCAATAATATTGCTTAGCACGGTCTTGGTGAATAATTTTGTACTAACTCAGTTTTTGGGTTTGTGTCCTTTTATGGGGGTTTCTAATAAGTTTGCCAATACTCTTAGTATGTCTATGGCGACTTCTTTTGTCCTGACGTTATCAAGCGCTGCCGCTTATTTGGTTTATCACTATATTTTGGTTCCGTTGGAAGTGGAGTTTATGCGCACCATAGTGCTGATAATGGTAATTGCTTCTTTGGTGCAGCTTACTGAGATAACCGTTAGAAGAATTAGTCCGATGATGTATCGGGTGCTGGGAATTTTTCTGCCACTTATTACCTCAAATTGCGCGGTGCTGGGAGTGGCGCTACTAACCATAAATCGTATTGATTCTTTTGTTAATGCGGTGTTTTATGGATTGGGAGCTTCGTTGGGTTTTTCGTTGGTGTTGATTTTATTCTCGGCTTTGCGTGAAAGAATTGAATTAATGGATGTGCCCAAGCCGTTTCGTGGAGCCGCTATTGGCATGATAACTGCGGGATTAATCAGTATGATTTTTATGGGCTTTAGCGGGCTTATTAAAGTTTAGCTTGTCGCGGGCATCGCGGGCGGGGCCAAGGGGGGATAAATATAGTCCTCCGCCCCTACAGACCTGCGTTGCGAAAATCCATCATCCGTTGTAATGAAACAGCGGCTTTCTTGATGGTCTCCTGAGGGATAACTATTTCGTTATTGTTTGTTTCCAATGTTGAGGCAACCAGTTCCAATGAGTTCATCGCCATCCATGGGCAATGAGCGCAGCTGCGGCAAGTGGCTCCTTTGCCGGCAGTGGGCGCGGGGATAAATGTTTTACCAGGAGCCCCCTGCTTCATCTTATAAAAAATACCTTTATCAGTGGCAACTATGAATTCTTTATGCGGCAAGTCCTGAGCCGCCTGAATGAGACGACTTGTGGAGCCAACTGCGTCCGCCATTGCCAAAACATGTGATGGTGATTCAGGATGTGCCAGCACTCCAGCATTGGGATGCAGATGTTTTAATTCTTCCAGTCCTTTGGTCTTGAACTCTTCGTGGACTATGCAAGCCCCATCCCATAACAGCATATCAGCGCCAGTTTTTTGCTGCACATAATGTCCTAAATGTTTGTCGGGAGCCCAGAGTATTTTTTTGCCCTGGGAGTCCAGGTGCTCAACAATATCTAAAGCGATGCTGGAAGTTACTACCCAATCGGCGCGGGCTTTCACCTCAGCAGAAGTGTTGGCATATACCACCACAGTTCTGTCGGGATGGGCATCACAAAATGCCGAGAATTCTTTGACGGGGCAGCCCAAGTCCAACGAGCAGGTTGCTTCAAGGGTGGGCATGAGGATGGTCTTTTCGGGGTTGAGGATTTTTGCGGTTTCCCCCATAAATTTAACGCCTACTACAACTAAAGTGGAAGCGTCATGCTTGTTGCCAAAATGCGCCATCTCAAGCGAATCACTGACTAAGCCGCCCGTCTCTTCCGCCAACTTCTGCAACGAATCATCCACATAATAATGAGCGACTACGACTGCGTTCTTTTGCTTTAGCAGTTGTTTGATTTTATTCAGCAGGTACTCACGCCTTTCGTTATCCGGATAAATAACAGGATTAATGCCTGCCAAGTGTTCACGAATAACTTTGCGGTCTATGACCTTTGCTTCAATATCCATGGTTGTATTGTGCATAGTGGTTATACCCACATTATACAATGTATTGCTATTTTGGTTGCTATTTCGATTGCTACTTTGATTGCTCTCTCCCCATCAATCTAGCAATTATGCTATCCACCAGCTTCATCAATTCATGTTTGCCTGCTTCGTCTGGGACTATGGCAACTATATATTTAGGGACGTAATTTTCTTGATGGTCTATATCCTGCCATTTAATTCCTTTTTCTTTCAACAAATCGGATACTACTTTGCCATCACGCCCTGGCCTTCTAAATACATCCATGCGCCAATGATTTGCTTTCACATCATAATGTAAATCTAAGGTAATCTTTCCAGTGGCGGAATGTTCAATTTCATAAACTAAGAATGGCAAGCCATCAGGATGCAAACTCTCTCTTAGTTTGCGAGGATACCATAACCAACAATGTAATGAACTGGGTTGGTTGGATGGAGTGTTTTGCTTATTGAATAAACTCTGCTGATGGTCGCGCATCTCTTCCAGTAGTTTTATCTTATCCTCGGCAAAAACGCACCACTGACGGATTGACTCAGTAGTGATAGTTGGCTTGGTTGGCATGCTTGCTGATATGTTCTCCTGCGTATTTTCTTCCATGCTATACTCTGTGTTCTCTTCCTTGCCCTCCTCTTGATTCTCCTTTTGGGAATTAGCATCACCTAACAATAAATTATAGAAGAGTAGCAGATGAGGGTTATACGGGCTATTGCCGGGGACATTAGGGGCATCCTTAACGGAGACAAGAACCTCATCCACTGAGTCAGCAAACTCTTTATAAGATATAAATAATGCTTCCTGCCTGTCATCTGACTTTTTGGCTTGTAGCGCAAACAACAGATGCATCTTATTCTGTTTAATTGCAATTTTAGTTATGAGGGAGTTTACGGTTGCTGATTGGGCATCTGTCATTAAACCATCAGTTGCGCCTAAGTCGGTGGTTAGTGCAATTATATGCCTCTCTGTCTCTATATATAAGTGGGAATCGCTGCCCATCATCAATTCACCGCCCTCAAGTCCTGGCATCGCCGCCGCATCAATTGGAAGCCCCCAGCAGATGCTGTTAATATGAATATGGGCATTGTCTTCTTGTTCTTGACGTGAATCAGGGTGTAATCTTAACAATGCTCGCAGAAGAACATTATTCAGCCCGTGTTGCTGCTGTGGGTCAAGTAAAAATAGCAGCAAGTGTTTAGCGGATTTTATGTGTTCGTTAGTCATGATACTAATGTGTCATATCCTTTTATTCAAAAGTGTAGTCAAATAAATCAATATCCTTGTGATAAATTTTAGCCACCTTATCAATAAGAGCGGTATCGTAGAAATCGCGGTAATCCTTATAGCCCTTATTTTTATGTACTACTTTAGGTGTAACATTGTGCTTTACTCGTAGGAGTTTGCAGCCTAATAAGTCCTCAAATACATCAAATATATCCACATCTTCAAGACGGTGAACATCTGTAACCATAATTTCTTGGCTATCATTAACCAAATATTCATATTGCTGATGCCAGCCGCCAGGGCGCCATTCATAATATTCATCCGCTATCCAGCGCTGATTCATCCACTGCTTAAAAGACATATTAGCGGGGATTCCCCACAAGAACAGCCCACTTGACAAACCATAAAGATAGGCAGATACACACCTGCTCCAAGGATTTCTGACAAAAGCTAAAGAACGATTATGAATCTTAAATCCGCGTCTCTTTGCCTCTGCATAAGTAAAATGGTCTGAAAATTTTCCGTTTCTATCGTTATAAAAATAACTATTATATTTCCCCCAATTCTCTGAAGATATCCAATATCCAAAAATTCCTCCAAGTACAGTAGTTCCACCGTTTTTGGGAATATGGAAAAAAGTCACCCCTCCTCCTTTTTTATCTATAAAGTTAATCACTGGGTTTACTCAGCTGTGGATCAAGTAAAAATAACAGCAGGTGTTTGGCGGATTTTGTGTGCTCGTTTGTCATGATAATTATATTTTATGTGGGTTTATCGCAAGGGTTAGGCATCTTGCGGGCGGAGCGCAGCTCCGCCCCTACAGACCTGAGTTGCAAGAATTCAAGCCGATTTGTTGTTGTAAGGGTTTAGGTTAGTAGGGCATCGGTCATTATTTCTACCAAGGCAAAGCCAGAGTGCTTCATTGCCTTGCCAATAGCGGCATCCACATCGGCTGAGTTATTGGGACCTACTCTTATACCCAATCCTCCACAGGAATCAACAAACTTTGAAAAGTCGGGGTTATGCAAAGAGGTCTGCCATACTTCAAATCCTCCAATCCGTTGCTCTTTGCTGATTTTGCCAAGCTCTTGGTTATGCAACAATATATGAGTGATATTCATCTTATATTTTATGGCGGTGGTAATATCCGCTAAATATTGCCCTAAGCCACCATCCCCAGAAATAGATATTACCTTGCGTCCCTTAAATTTAGGGTCATCCTCTTGAGTTGCCGTCCAGGCGCCTATAGCCGCTGGCAAGGCAAAGCCAATTGAACCCAGATAGCCCGACATAAGCACTGCCTGATTATTTTTGGATTCAAAGTACCTGCCAAAAGAATAGGTGTTGTTGCCAACGTCAACTGCGATTACCGCATCCTTAGGGGCATGTTTCGCCAGCGATTCAAAGATAAGGCACGAGTTTATGCCCTTGCCATTATCATCTTTCATCCGCTTGCTTTTTTCCTCGCGCCATAATCTCCATCTTTCGGCAACCTCATCTTTTCTATCTTCCTTAGCGCATCCTTGCAGCTGCTCGCGCAACAGATTGGCGCTTACTCCAATCTCACCCCATAGAGGCACATCCACCGCATGGAACTTGCCGAGGTTCATTAAATCATAATCAACTTGAATCAATTTCTTCTTGGTGGTGATGCCGGTATGGTTGCTAAAGCTAGCGCCAAACACTAAAATTGTGTCACACTCATTCATAAACCAGCTGGCGATAGGTGTCCCACTTCTACCCAGTACTCCACAAGCTAGCGGATGGCTATCGGCAATCACTCCTTTGCCCTTAAACGTAGTAAGGAGTGGAACATTTAATTCTTCCGCCAAGGGAATAATCTTATCCATTTCAAATCTTGCGCCATGCCCGCAGATAATAATCGGTTTCTTGGCATCTTTCAACATCTTAACTGCATCATCTAGCGACTGTTGAGCTGGTATTATTTCACGATTAGCTACACGTCCAGCCGGGCTGCCAGGACTACTATTTTCAACGGCAGGATGGGTCTGCACTTGGTCGGGGAATATTAGGTGGGATACATTGCGGTTAAGCAGGGCGCTCTTGCATGCAAGATTTATCAACTCTGCGTGTTTGCTATCTGGCAACACAACCTGACTAAACTGAGCCACTTGTCCAAATGCTGCTTGCAGGTCTATTTCCTGGAAAGCCCCAGGACCTAAGAATTGGCTTTCTACCTGACCAGATAATGCCAATACTGGCGCTCTATCAACATGCGCATCCCATAAGCCCGTCAACAGATTAGTGGAACCAGGTCCAGCTATAGCCAAGCAGGCAGCAGGTCTGCCAGTTAGTTTGGCATAGCCAGAACAGGCAAATGCCGCGCTGCCCTCGTGGCGCACGCCAAAGTAATTCATATCCCCTTTTTTACACTGGCGACGAACCGCATCGGCAAGTCCTAAATTGGAATGCCCCACCATGCCAAACACCTGACGCACTCCCCAATTAACCATGGTCTGCGCCATGATGTCGCTAACTGTGGTTTCATGCGCCTGTTCTTCTTCCAATGCCACATACACACCATCCTCACGCTCCTCCACTTCAAAGGTTGGCACTCCATCTTCATGCGTGCCTGGCGATAAGCCAGTTATAGGATGAAAGTCCCAGCCATGCCAAGGACAACGCAACATGCCGTTTTCAATTGAGCCCTCTCCCAAGGGTCCTCCTTGATGCGGACATCTATTATCCATGGCGCCATATTTGCCTTGAAACTTTGTAATGCACAGGGTCTGATTACCGCATGAAACTGAAGTAACCCTGTTATCTTGTAGTTCTGTGGTTTTAAGAACTTTGAACCATTTTTTTGCCATCGTATTTTCTGTTGTGTTTTATATTATATTCTGTATTGTATATTCCGTTGGTTAACTTCTTCTTACCCCGGCATAAGGAATGCCAGATAAATCGGCAATGTCCTTATTAAAAGTGGTAAGGTCGTCAAGCGATAATTTATTGATATGGTCATGCCCGCAAGCACGCGCCATTATTTGCATCAACTTAACCGAAGCAGAGAAAAACCTTGCCAGTCGTTTAGCCGATTCATCAATTATCAAACGTGCCCGCAAATCATCCCTCTGAGTGGCAATACCTACTGGGCAGTTATTGGTATGGCAAGCGCGCATTCCCAAACAACCTATCGCCTGCATCGCTGAATTGGCAAGGGCTATGCCATCCGCCCCCAAAGCCAGCGCCTTAATAAAATCTGCAGGCATCCTTAAGCCACCAGTTATGATAAGAGCAACATCAGGGCGCGCCATCTTATCCAGATGCCTTCTTGCTCTTGCCAAAGCGGGAATTGTGGGAACAGATATATTGTCACGGAAAATAAGTGGGGCTGCTCCAGTGCCACCACCCCTGCCATCTAAAATAATATAATTTACTCCTATGTCCAGTGCCGCATCTATGTCCTTCTCAATATGTTGGGCGGAAAGTTTATAGCCAATCGGAATACCGCCAGTTACCTCGCGCACCTTAGTGGCAAAGTCCCGTAGCTCACTTATGCTATCCCAATCGGGAAAGCGTGATGGTGAAATTGCCGCAGTGCCTTCCTTGAGCCCGCGCACATTGGCAATCTTGCCAGAAACCTTAGCGCCCGAAAGATGTCCGCCTGTACCTGTTTTAGCTGCCTGCCCTCCTTTGAAGTGAAACGCCTGACATTTTTTGACCTTATCCATAGAATAGCCAAAACGCGCTGATGCCAATTCATAAAAATAACGACTATTGTTTTTTTGTTCTTCGGGTAACATGCCCCCTTCCCCACTGCATATACCTGTTCCCGCCATTTCCGCTCCTTTTGCCAAAGCAATTTTAGCTTCTTCGGATAGAGCACCAAAGCTCATATCTGAAACAAATAATGGTATATTCAGATGCAAGGGTTTTTTTGTTCCCTTGCCTATTACTAAATCAGTTCCTACTTTCTCATCGTCAAGTAAAGGAAACTTATGTAACTGGGCGGTTATAAGTTGAATGTCATCCCAACCAGGCAGCTTGTTATAGGGCACGCCCATAGCACCTATTTCGCCATGTTCCCCTTGCAAACCATACTTTGCAAGATTTTGGATTGCCTTGTTGTGGGGTTCGGCAAATGTTGGACTTTTGCTTCCGTGATCGGCATATTGCCCTAAATATTCTTTACGTTTATAGGGCTGAGGGTTAGCTTCTTCCCATGCTGCTACTTCATCTTTATCAACCCAGACCTTGTCATCCTCCACCCAAGCGTTAAATTTATGCAGCTTCTCATTTTTGTTATAAGAGCTGATACCGCTGTCATATTTAAAATCCCAGCCATGTACTCCACATACTACGTTCTCTCCACTGATGTGACCGTCTGCTAGCATAGCTCCACGATGGAGACATCTGCCATATAATACTGAAACCTTATCCCCGTAGCGCACTACTATTAAATCAACATTAGCTACTAATACCCCTTTAATTTCATGTTCTTTTAATTCTTTCCAATTGCAAATACTTAATTTTTTCATAGATAATAATATACCATATTCTTTTACTCAAAAGTGTAATCAAATAATTCAATATCTTTGTGGTAAATTTCAGCTACCTTATCAATAAGAGCGGTATCGTAGAAATCGCGATAATCCTTATAACCTTTATCTCTAAGTGCTGCTTCGGATGTAACATTGCGCTTTACACGCGGGACCTTACATCCTAATAAGCCCTCAAATACATCAAACACATCCACATCTTCAAGACGGTGAACATCTGTAACCATAATTTCTTGGCTATCATTAACCAAATATTCATATTGCTGATGCCAACCACATGGGCGCCACTCATATTGCTCCTCCGCCATCCAGCGCTGATTGACCCACTGCTTAAAAGACATATTCGCAGGGATTCTCCACAAGAACAAATCCTCTCTTAAGCCATAAAGATAGGCAGATACACATCTTCGCCAGGGATTTCTAACAAAAGCTACAGAACGGTTATGAATCTGAAATCCGCGCCGCTTTGCCTCCATATAAGTAAAGTGGTCTGAGAATTTTCCGCATTTATCGTTATAGGCATAGCTGTTATATTTTCCCCAATTCCCTACAGCCGGCTGATGTCCAAAAATTCCTTCAAGTACTGTCATTCCGCCGGTCTTGGGAACATGGAAAAAGGTTACTCCATCTCCTTTTTTATCTATGAAGTTAATCATCGGATTTATTCATAAGTATTTCTATACAAATGATGTACTGGACCATTACCTTTACCTAAATTGATCCCAACTGCCGCCTGTATTGCCCCCTGAAGATAAACATCTGCTCGGCTAACCGCCTGCATTAGTGGGATGCCACGCGCCAAATAAGCACAGATAGCTGCTGATAATGTGCAACCAGTGCCGTGAGTGTTAGTAGTTTCAATTCTTTCTTTCTCAAGTAACTCTTTCTGTCCTTTCGTCACAAGATAATCCTTAACCATAAGTCCCTTATCATGCCCCCCCTTAAGTAAGACCGCTGTAGTATCCTTGCCTCCCATATCAAGTAGCCCTTGTGCTGCCTCCCATGGGTTTTTGATAATCTCATCTTCTGTCACTTGCAGCAATACTGCTGCCTCAGGTAGATTGGGGGTTATTATATCCGCCAGTGGTAGAAGTTGGCTTTTAATTGCGCCAACCGCATCGTCTGTTAGTAATATATCGCCGGACTGAGCAACCATAACTGGATCCACAACAACTGGTTTCAAAGAAAATTTATTTATCCCTGCAACTACCTCCATTACAATATCTTTGTTAGCCAGCATTCCAGTTTTTACCGCATCTATCTGTATATCAGAGCATACTGCATTTATCTGCTGGGTGACAAAGTTGGCAGAAACCTCGCTCACCCCTTCAACGCCACAAGTGTTTTGTGCGGTTAATGCAGTTATGACGCTCACCCCATATACTCCAAGAGCAGAAAAAGTTTTGATATCGGCTTGGATACCCGCTCCTCCTCCTGAATCAGAACCAGCGATGGTAAGAACTCGGGCTATTTCCAATTGCTTAGCTTGTGTTTTATTTCGCTAGATATTGCAGCGGGGTCATCCGCTTTGGAAATGGCAGCTATGATTGCAATGCCATCAAGGTTATATTGTTGTAGTTGATCCATATTGTCTTGGTCAATCCCACCAACACCAAAAATAGCGCAGTCGCTTTTCGTTCTAATGTGCTGCGTAATTTTTTGTAATTGGTCAAAGTCCATTACATCTTGCATCAATTTACTCATGCTGGGGAACATTGCCCCTAAGCCCACATAGTCAATACACTCATAAGGGGCATTAAGTGCTTCATCGTAAGAGTGAATAGTTAATCCAATAATTGCTTCTTTGCCGAGTATTGTTCTTGCTTCAATTGGAGATATGTCTTCTTGTCCTAAATGAACTCCATTACCGTAATTTTTCTGGCTTGTTTGTGGCATGTCATTAATTAATAACAAAGCATTATAGGGGGTGATTTTTTGTTGGATTGCTTCAGTGGCTGCGATAATCTGCTGCTCGGAGGCGTCTTTTGCTCTTAATTGCACTAGCTGCGCGCCGCCTTTAACTGCTTCCTCGCTAAGATAAGGCAGGTTGTTCATACCATAAGATGAATCCGCAATGAAATAAAGATAAGGTGGTTCGCCCAAAATATTGTTGAGTTTACTCATAAGTGAGGATAGTCCTTTTTTAGTTCCATAAATTTATTCTCTGCATCTCGCGATAAAAAATATCTCTTAGTGGCATTCTGCCAAACCTGCATCATGTGTTTCTGATGCCAAGTGTTGTTACCATGTATATTATAAATGTATAGCTCAGGAAGGTCAAGTGCTACTACTTTACGTTTACCCACTAAACGATGAACTGCAGGATAATCTTCTGCCCTTGCCCAATGAGGATAGGAGGTCATCATAAATTTTTTTGCCAATATAGTTCCTTCCCATAAACGATTATCTGAAATAGCCAATCTCTTTGTACTATCATGTAACAATATCTCACGTAATAAAAAACAAGCATCCGCATCATGTTGTAAACAGGCAGCTAATTGATAGTTAATTTTTTGCGGGTGAAATAAATCATCATCGTCCCACTGACATACATATTCACCATGCGCCAAACTCACAGCACGGTTTCTCAATTTGCCTAAAGAAGTCGGTTTTTCATTGCGTTGATAGAAAATTAACGGGCTATCTAATTTACGTATATTGTCTTGTAGCTCATAGCCGCCTTCATCAATAATAATTAGTTCTTTGTTGGGGTAGGACTGAGCTAAAAAACATTCTACTGACTTCATTGCTGCTATAGGTCTATCCTTAGTAACTAACATCGCAGATACTAAAGGCAACTTATCATTAGCTGGTAGCTGTTTTGTAGCTGCCGTCAAATTGATTATCTCGTCACGACAAATCTTGCCTTTGTTCAATACAAGCGCTCTGCACTCAGAATCGCTAACTTTATCGGCGGACATTTTTCCGCTTGTAGCAGTTGCCGATAAAGGATCTTGAGATTGATTGGGAAGGTTAGGGGAGGTATGAAGCAATGGTTGAGGATTCTGTTTTAGATATGCGCGAATACGAAAATTAAAAAATAATTTAGGCATTAGGACTTCTCTCAATGCATCTCTCGGCAACTTAACAATACTAATACCCCATTCCAATATAAAATTTTTCTTCCACCAGCTTCCCATCCAGTGGTGCTGCGCATAAGCATCTTCTGCTATACTCTCACTTTCAATACGCCTACGGTCTTTTTCATCACTAAACACTGTCCCAAAGTATTTACCATCTGCGATAGGTAATGTGGGAGTGAATTCTATATGAGCTGCGGTTAGCATAAATGGACCTGTGGCATCCAGTATATCAAGTTCGTCTTTATGCCCTTCAAGCAATTTTATAACTTGCTGCCAAAAAGGATGGCGCGGTACTGAAGCCATCAGAGCATTGGATACTATGTAATCCAGATTTCTGACACGCGCTTTATGTTTTTGAAAATGCAATTGAGGTTCTGGGATTAGCAATATATCCTTGGATACCAGAATTTCGTCCATCGGGCGCAGGCATTCAAAATCCATATCGGCGTAAATGCCGCCGTAATGATAGAGCAAAAAATAACGAAACGCATCCACTCTCATAATATTGTGAGGATAAGCATCAAACACCGGCAAGAAAGAAGGATAGTATTGCTGAAAAAATTTCTGAATGGCTATGTCATCCCAAAATCTATATTCCCAGTTCGGGTTGTGCCTACTCCATGACTTCTGAAATCCCTGCAAAGAAGCTGGTATATTGTTATCCTTATATGTTTGATGCAGTATAAGGGGTATTCGCATATCCATTATTTACTCAGCTATTTTATTTCCCTGAATCTAAAGGTGTCCTTAATACCCAGTATACGCAGAACAGTCCGCCGCAACCTATTGATATATAACAATAGATTCAATGCTCCCCTGGTTGAATAATAAAAAGCCAACCCAATAATAGGAGGATAAATATAATCATAAGCAATATCCACCTTTAATAAAAAAGAAAATGTTCCTTTATATCCCATGTGCTGCACTACCGATGGCCTAGTGCATAGACGAGGATACTGATTGATGCTCATCCGATGGTTAATTGCCTCGTCCCAATAGGGCGATATAGGAACAAAAACCTTTTTGTAAGTATCCTGATCAAAAAACATATTCACTCCACCGAGAGATTTTTTACGATAATAGTCCTGATATTTTTCAATAACAGGGTGGTTGATGGTGTTAAATCCTGAAACAATCATAGGATCAGATAACTTCTCTCTTTCGTAAACCTCTTTTAGTCGCTTAAGCCAATATGGCTTAACTACGGTATCCGAATCTATGATACATACATACTTGCAATGACGTTGATAAAATAAATATTTTATAGTGAAACTAAGGTTATCATGTAAGGTCTTAGTTAAGTGGTAACTATCTCTATGGAGACGTCTAACTACCACACAATCAGCATCCTTATGCTGGAAGTCCCCTATAACAGTGACGACCCTTTCATCATCGCTTACGTCATCAGCAAATGCTACTATGCTGTCGCTAAGATCCGACTTAGCAACTGACTTTAGAAACTTATTAACATAATTGAAGCGGTTAAATACTGGGACTACTAAACCCACATCATAGCGTTGTTTAAAAGGCGAATCAGGGCACTTAATTAAATATTCTGCCATCTCTACTTAGTGATACTTTATAATCATATTGATATATACTATTATAACAGTATATTAATTCAATGAAAAATATCATAAGAATGACTAAAATACTCGCTCGCAAATTATTAAACTTGCTGATAAGAGTACGTGATACCATTATTTCAACGTTAAATGGAGTGACTTTGCAGCAATTATTGCCGAATGCGCATTTTACCAATCCCTCTGATTGCTATAAAAAGGTCCCACACAATAAAATTGGGGGAATTGGAGAAACTGGGAGCCAGCCACCATCAGTGCTAATATTGATAATAGGCAAGAATGTGGAAAGATTCTTGCCAACTCTTGAGAATAATCTGCAATCACTAAGCTACCCTAAGCATCTTATCAGTATAGGGATGCTGGAAGGTGACAGTACTGATAACACTTATGGACAGCTGCAAAAAATGACTGAGCGGCTGCAACAAAGCTTTTGTAAAGTAGAACTTCATAAGAAAGATTTTAGCAGTGTTGCGAATACTAATCACAAAAGATGGAAGGTCAAAACTCAATTGATGCGGAGAACTATCATTGCCAAGGCGCGCAATCATCTATTAAAACTATGCTTAAAAGATGAGCATCAATGGGTGCTATGGATTGATGCAGATGTTATGAATTGGGATAAAGATGTAATTGAGCAGTTGCTTAGCTTCAACAAAGATATAGTGGCTCCGCATTGCGTTAGAGAAGATGGCAAAACTTTTGACCTGAATAGTTTCAAGTATAAGCAAGATAGAAAGAAAAACTGGCGTAGTTATATAAAGGATGGGCTATTGCAACCGCCGCGTAGTTTTGGACGACTATATTTATCTGATTTACAAGAATATGATTTAGTTTCTTTGGACGGGGTTGGCGGCACTATGCTGTTGGTTAATGGAGAGTTACATCGCAAAGGATTGCTATACCCAGAAGATATCTACCATCTGCACATTGAAACAGAGGCGTTAGCTTTTATGGCGCGAGACATGGGAAGCGAATGCTGGGGCGCCCCTCATGTCACTATAGTGCATCCATCATATTAACTTGCTCAGGAGCTAGTCAGTTTGGATAAACACTGGATGAACATAGCTCTGCAACTAGCAGAAAAAGCTGCCGCTGCCGCTGAAGTTCCTGTCGGAGCGGTAATTATAAGAGAGGATGAAATAATTGGTAAAGGATTCAATTGCCCAATATCCACAAATGACCCCACGTCTCATGCTGAGATTATTGCAATTCGTAACGCAGCATCTAATAGCGGTAACTATAGGTTAAATGAAACAACCCTTTATGTAACTGTGGAACCCTGCGCTATGTGCGCTGCGGCGATTAGCAATGCAAGAATTAAACAAGTAGTTTATGGCTGTGAAGAGCCCAAATCAGGGGCGTTAGTAAGTAGTGGAAAAATTTTAGAAGGCAATATGTTAGGTTGGAAATTCTCTCACCGTGGCGGAGTTCTTGCCGATGAAGCGCGGGAATTAATGCAGTCATTTTTTGCCGCCCGCCGCCCTTAGTAACTCCAACTCCCTCCTAATTTTTATGATATCTATGCCTATTTATTTGCTTGTTTATTCCCATTCAATGGTAGCTGGGGGTTTTGAAGAATAGTCAAATACAACCCTGCTGACAGAAGTAATCTCATTCATTATCCGTGATGATATTTTGGTTAAAATATCATTGGGAATAACTGCGCTTTCCGCTGTCATAAAATCCATAGTTACTACTGCTCTTAGGCAAATAACATAACCATAAGAGCGAGCATCTCCTATAACCCCAACGGACTTCGCTGGAATAAAAACGCAAAATGCTTGACTAATTTTGTTGTACTGGTCGGACTTTCGTAGCTCATCAATAAATATGTAATCCGCATCTCTTAGTATCTCTAAATATTCTTCTTTCACTTCACCTAATATCCGCACTGCCAAACCAGGACCAGGAAAAGGATGACGCCCTAATATATGGTGAGGAATTCCTAGCTCACTACCAATCTTCCTAACTTCATCTTTAAACAACATACGCAGTGGTTCCAATAAAGGAAGTGTCATTGTTTCTGGCAATCCTCCCACATTATGGTGGGATTTTATAACCTGAGCTACCGATGCCTCATTCCCCGATGATTCAATAACGTCGGGATATATAGTCCCTTGCACTAACCATTGCGCTCCCCCTATTTTTTTGGCATGCTTCTCAAACAAGTCAATAAATAGTTTGCCTATAATTTTGCGTTTTTGTTCGGGATCAGTTATCCCCTTAAGTGCCGCAAGAAAAATTGCCGCAGCATCCACTAGCACAACTTTAATATCTAACTCACGCAAAGCATTAACCACATCTTGAGCTTCGTTCTTACGTAAGAGCCCATTATCAATTAAAATCGGCACAATGTTTCTGCCAAAAACCTTTTGCACCAACACTGTTGCCACTGTTGAATCCACTCCTCCTGATAGGGCAATAAGTGCTTTATCCTGCGGGTTTATACGCTGTTGCATATCCTCAACTATGGACTCTACAATATTCTTGCTAACCCAGCTATTAGCGCAACCACTTATGTCTGAAGCAAAACGGCATAGCAGCTCACTGCCGCCTGGTGTATGGGATACTTCTGGATGAAATTGTAAAGCATATATTGACTTGGCAGGATTTTCAAAAGCGGCAATAATTCCATCATCACTGCGCGCGGTGCATATAAAATCTTGCGGGAGAGAGCGAACTTCATCGCCATGACTCATCCAAACATCCTTCCAAACACCCTTAATGTTATCGCCTAAAAGAATGCTCTTTTCTAATACTTCCAACTTGCCGCGACCATATTCTCCACTTGTCCCTTTATGCACCTGCCCTCCATATATTCGCGCCAATAATTGCATGCCATAGCATATCCCAAGAATAGGTACTGATAAATTATTGATGAATTTTAGTAGCGCCTTTTCATCATTGGTAATAGTAGAACGAGGGCTACCAGCAAGAATGATTCCTTTGCCGTTAAATTTATTAAGTTCTTTATGGTTATTACACGAGAGGATGTAAGAATAATACCCTCCTTCTCTAAGTCGTCTAGCAATTAGTTGTGTGTATTGAGAACCAAAATCAACGATTAGTATTTCATCTTTCATCTTTCATCTTTCATCTTTCATCTTACATCTTACATCTTACATCTTTTATCTTAGACGCAAGTTTGCCTCGTTAGCAATAAACCATTTATAGGTTGCCTCCATACCTTGCTTAATGTCTGTTTTACTACGCCAGCCCAAATCTGCGAGCAATGAAACATCCAATAATTTGCGTGGGGATCCATCTGGCATTTTATCATCCCACACTATGTCTCCTGAGAAACCTACAATTTCTTTGACAAGGTTTGCCAACTCCTTAATTGATATGTCAGTTCCGCTGCCCACATTTATATGCGAGCGCATTTCATAAGTCCGTTGAGCTAATTTTTCCTTAGGAATATTCATTATAAATAATGCGGCATCTGCTAGATCATCCACATAAATAAATTCGCGGCACGGCGAACCAGTACCCCATAGCACAATTTGGGATTGGTTTTGTTTTTTTGCAAGATGAAATTTATGCAGCATGGCAGCGGCGACATGGCTATTTTTTAGATGAAAATTATCTCCTATCCCATAAACATTGGTTGGCATAAGTGAACGGAAGTCGGTTTGATGCTGGCGATTAAATGATTCACATAATTTTATGCCAGCAATCTTGGCAATTGCGTACGGTTCATTAGTTGGTTCCAGCACTCCAGTTAAAAGAGCATCCTCTGTCATAGGTTGCTTGGCATGTTTGGGATAAATACAAGAACTGCCAAAGAACAATAGGCGATTAACATTAAATTTATGTGAAGAACTGATAATATTACTGGCAATCATCAGGTTATCATAAATAAAATCTGCAGGATAAGTGTTATTAGCGTAGATACCGCCAACTTTAGCTGCAGCTAAAAAAACATAATCTGGTTTATGAGAGGCGAAAAAATCATGAGTTTGCTGTTGGTTAGTTAAATCAACTTCGGCATGACGCGCCTTGATTATATTACTATAGCCAGCTGCTTGCAGCGCTCGCGCTACTGCAGAACCTACCATACCGCTGCTACCAGTAACTAGGATTTTTGACTGTTTTTCCATCATAAATAAGGTTAATTAGTTCTGCGGGACGAGTCAGGAATCATATAGAGTTAATTTTTCTACAGGCAAGATTGCAGCATTATCATTTTTGCAAAGCTGCGAGTTCAGATTCTGTCATTTCTGCAATAATCTCCTCTAAAGTGATGCGTGGTTCCCAGCCCAATTCTTTGCGCGCTTTGGAAGCATCTCCTATTAAAAGGTCAACCTCTGTAGGACGAAAATAACGTTCATCAATAATCACAATTTCTTTTCCTGTTGCTTTGTTGATGCCCACTTCATCTGTTCCCTGCCCCTGCCAAGCAATATCTATGCCAACATACTCAAATGATTTCTCTAAGAAAAAACGCACTGATTCAGTGCGGCCAGTTGCCAAAACAAAATCATCCGCCTTATTATGCTGTAGCATCAACCACATACCATATACGTAATCTTGAGCATGCCCCCAATCCCTTTGCGCGTCTAAATTGCCAATATATAGCTTTTGTTGAACCCCCTCTTTAATGCGAGCTGCGGAGCGAGCGATTTTTCTGGTTACAAATGTCTCTCCCCTAAATGGCGACTCATGATTAAACAAAATTCCATTGCTGGCGAACATATCATAAGATTCGCGATAATTAATCGTTATCCAGTAGCCAAACACTTTGGCTGCCGCATAAGGAGAGCGCGGATAAAAGGGTGTTGTCTCTTTTTGGGGTACCTCAAGAACCTTACCAAACATCTCACTGGAAGATGCCTGATAAAATTTTACTTTTTTATCCATCCCCATAGAATGAATGGCTTCCAATATCCTAAGAGTCCCTGTGGCATTGGCATCCGCGGTATATTCAGGCATATCAAATGATACCCGCACATGACTCTGCGCTGCAAGATTATATACTTCATCGGGTTGCACTTGATTAAGAATACGCACTACTGTCGAAATATCAGTGAGATCTCCAAAACTTAGGAATAAGGATACACCTTGATTGTGTGGGTCTTCATATAACGTATCAATTCTTCCTGTATTGATAAGTGAAGAGCGCCTTTTTATACCATGAACTTCATATCCTTTTTCCAGCAATAACTTGGCAAGATAATATCCATCTTGTCCAGTGATGCCCGTAATAAGGGCTTTCTTTTTACTACTCATATTTCATAATTATATGGAATAAATTATGGAATATCGTTGTTATAGCATGTATTATTGTTTGAAATAATAGATTATTACGGGTTTCCTATGGTATCATAATAAATAATAAATTGTATGAAAGAACATATTAGTATTCTCGGGGCACGCACTCATAATCTGAAAAACATTGATCTGGATATTCCACGCGACAAGCTAGTGGTAATAACTGGTATATCTGGTTCAGGCAAGTCGTCATTGGCATTTGATACTCTCTATGCGGAGGGACAAAGAAGATATACAGAGTCATTATCTGCTTATGCGCGACAGTTTTTGTCAATGATGGAGAAGCCAGACATGGATTCAATAGATGGGTTATCTCCTTCTATTGCAATTCAGCAAAAAAGCGCCTCACATAATCCACGTTCAACTGTGGGAACAGTTACCGAAATTCATGATTATCTACGTCTGTTATACGCGCGCGCTGGCACCGCCTATTGCCCCGACCATAATATTCCACTGGAGGCGCAAGTCATAAGCGAGATGACCGATAAGGTGATACAACAATACGACAATGAGCGGGTAATGATAATGGCGCCCATAATAAGAGGACGCAAAGGGGAATATATTGGTATGCTGGAAAATCTGCATCGCCAAGGATATATAAGGGCGCAGATTGACGGCATCATTTATGAGCTTGACAATCCCCCCAAATTGGATAAGAACAAGAAGCATAATATTAATGCAATAGTTGATCGCCTAAGAGTAAAACAAGATTCTGCTTTAAGAATTGCCGAGTCCTTGGAGAGCGCGCTTAAACTCAGTGATGGGCTGGCAAGGGTAGAACCGATAGATGTTGAAAAAGATAATAAAAAGCAGGTAAAGAATAATAATGGTAAAGGACTGATGTTTTCTTCTAAGTTCTCATGCTCACAATGCGATTACAGCATCCCCGAACTGGAACCTCGTTTGTTTTCGTTTAATAATCCACATGGCGCCTGCCCGCATTGCCAAGGGCTTGGTAATAAGAAGTTTTTTGACACGAAACGACTTGTGCATGAGGAGTTATCTCTAAACGAAGGAGCTATCCGTGGCTGGAATAGACGCAATCCTTACTCTTTTTCTATGTTACAAGATGTCTGTTCCCATTACAACATTCCAATGGATAAGGACTTCAAGAAGTTAAAAGATAAAGATAAAGATATCTTGTTAAATGGCAGCCGCGGTGAGAAAATTTCTTTCCACTCAGGCAGATATAACAAGTACCGCTCTTATGAAGGAGTAATTCCCAATCTTAAAAGACGTTATCAAGAAAGCGAGTCATTTGCCATTCAAGAAGAATTAAATAAATATATGAGCATATCACGTTGTCCTGAATGTGAGGGTTCGCGACTTTGCAAAGAGGCATTTCATGTGCGAATAAATGATAAGAATATTGCTTGGATTAACCAACTACCTATTGACAAGTGTCGTGATTTCTTTGAGAAGCTAAAAATAAGCGGTAAAAAAGGAGTAGTGGCAGAAAAAATTCTTAAAGAAGTGCGCTCCAGATTGCTGTTCTTAACCGATGTGGGTCTGGGATATCTAACGTTGGAACGTAGTGCCGAGACATTATCAGGTGGGGAAGCGCAAAGAATTCGTCTTGCAAGTCAAATAGGTTCTGGCCTGGTGGGTGTCCTTTATGTCTTAGATGAGCCATCCATAGGTTTGCATCAAAGGGATAATCAACGTCTACTTAATACTCTAAAGAACTTACGCGAATTAGGTAATAGTGTCTTAGTGGTGGAGCATGATAAGGAAACAATGATGGAGGCAGATCATATTATTGATATAGGACCAGGAGCAGGAATTCATGGAGGGGAATTAGTGGCTCAAGGAAAAGCCAAAGATATAATGAAAGTAAAGAATTCTCTCACTGGAGATTATCTTGCGGGGCGAAAAAAAATAGAGGTTCTGTCCAAAAAGTATCCTTATGATAAGGATAAACTGGTCATTGTGAAAGGAGCAAAGGGAAATAATCTAAAAAATGTGGAGTTGAAACTCCCACTGGGATTATTTACCTGTGTCACTGGAGTATCAGGTTCCGGTAAATCAACCTTAATAAACCAGACCCTATATCCTATAGCAGCAAGAGAGCTAAATAATGCCTCTTTGATAGAACCTAAACCTTATGATAGTATCAAGGGGTTGGATATGTTAGATAAGGTTATTAGTATTGATCAAAGCCCTATTGGCAGAACTCCGCGTTCAAATCCTGCCACCTATACTGGGCTTTTCACATACATAAGAGAACTATTTGCCGCAACTCAAGAGTCAAGGACGCGCGGTTATAATCCTGGTAGATTTAGTTTTAATGTTAAAGGTGGAAGATGTGAAGCATGTCAAGGAGATGGCTTGATTAAAGTAGAAATGCACTTTTTATCAGATATATATGTCCCCTGTGATTCCTGCAGCGGTAAAAGGTATGGTCGCGAGACCCTGGAAATACAGTATCGCGGCAAAAACATATATGATGTTTTAGAAATGACGATTGAAGAGGCGAACGAATTTTTTACTAATATCCCATCACTGAAGCAAAAACTTCAGGTACTAATGGAGGTTGGGCTTAGCTATCTTAAGTTAGGACATAGCGCTCCACTGTTATCTGGCGGAGAAGCGCAAAGAATTAAACTTTCTAAAGAATTAAGCCGTAAGAATACAGGGCAAACTCTTTATATCTTGGATGAGCCGACGACGGGGCTTCATTTCCATGATGTGCAGCAGCTACTTAATGTTTTACATAAGCTTAGAAATCTAGGCAACACCATAGTAGTCATAGAGCACAATTTAGATGTAATTAAGACCGCGGACTGGGTTATAGACATGGGACCAGAAGGAGGGAATAACGGGGGAGTTATTATAGGATGTGGTGAACCGCAAGAGTTAGCTAAACAAAAAGATTCTGTAACTGGCGAGTTTCTAAAGGATATTGTGTAACACAATGATTGAAGTATTTAATAGCAATGCAACTTAAGTTTAATAACATAGAAGAACTTACCACTGCTCTAAAACAAGGTGAAATGATTGTTTTGTGTGATGATAAGGAAAGAGAGAATGAAGGCGATATTGTCATGGCAGCAGAGAAAGTTGCGGCGTGGCATATTAATTTTATGGCTACTGAAGCGCGAGGGCTAATATGTATTGCCTTAACTCCGAACAGATGCCGTGAGCTTAATCTTTCTTTGATGGTTGACAATAAAAATAACAACTCGGAGCATGGCACCAATTTTACTGTATCAGTGGATGCTAAAGAAGGCATCAGTACTGGCATATCCGCAGAAGATAGAGCCAGGACTATACAGACCATAGTTGACTCTAATACAACACCTTATGAGTTAGTTCGCCCTGGGCATATTTTTCCTATAATGGCTCATCCGCAAGGAGTATTAGGGCGCGCCGGTCACACTGAAGCAGCTACAGAATTAGCGGCATTGGCAGGACTAATGCCAGCAGCGGTGATAGTGGAAATAATGAACCCTGATGGGACTATGGCACGCGATGTACAGCTGCAAGAATTTGCCGCTATGTTTAATCTTAAGATTGGTACAATAGAAGATTTAATCAGCTATAAAAGTACTGAAAAAAGCTAGAGAAAACGAGAGAAAATAGATAAATCTATATTTTCAATCTATATAGCATAGCTAAAGGATTATTTTCTATCAGTTCAAAATATCTTTCATCGTAGTTCCTGAAGAAAAACATCTGAGTGAAATTGGACTTAAATGCTTCAGGTCCCATTACATATACTATCCCATAATATCCTGATATGATGACATGATAATATCCCAAACTATTAATATTAGTGGTGGTCATTTCTGATTGATTATTTTTGACTTGATGGCTATGTATAGAGTTGAGCTTGCCTACCACCTTGCCTTTCTCCAATAACTCACCTTTGGTAATATCAGCAACCACTGAATTAGGAAGCAATATTCGTTGGTTTTCTTGATCCACCCTGTAATGACGCGTAGTAATCAAAGGCGCTCTTCTGACCTTGCCAGTTGCCAGATTTAGATCACTAAAATAACGAACAACTCCGTAAATAGGAAGCATCTGGTATGGCATATAAATATAAATCTCGCGGGTTTTCTCTCTTTGCAATGCATAATTTGGTGATGCCATGCTATTTATAAAATCTGCGGGATTAAAACCTTCTCTACGAACTCCGAGTAACCTATCCATTGCAGTACCTGATAGGTCATTCTCCTCATATATTTCAACGCCCTCTCTAATAAGGTTAGCAGCCAATATTGGTGAAGTGGAAGCAAATGCCTTAGATACCACATAGTTATCTCTATTATGCTTGCCCCCGTTAATGATATTTTTCATATCAGAATAAAAACTCATTACATAACCATAATCCCACCAAGAAATAATATAATCTTCGCTTGAGGTTTTCTCATTTAATCTTTGTAACATATCTACTTGAGGTAGTTGAGCAACTGTCCTTGGTCTGTAGTTGTATGCTAAGTCATATCCAGGATATAAACAACCAGCTAATAGCAACGCAGCAATTGCCCAATTAAGAAATTTAATTTTATGCAGTTGTTTTACATAAGCGTAACGACTAATTAGAAGTATAAGATAAGCCGTTCCAACTGAAAGAATGGGAACGAGATATAAACTAAATCTTATTCCTCCCTCCAAAGAGAATAATCCTATTCCCAAAAGGACGCCTCCAACAACCAATAAAGGATATCTAAAAAGCGCTAATATAGCGCCTGCTAAACCCAACCAAAAAAGAAATATATATCCACTTGTCTCACGAGTTAATTGAATAAGATTTATCTTACGCGCCTCAACAATAGTCCCCGCCACTTGATAAAAATTCCAACCCTGCCCAGAAAATCTATTACCCACTCCTCTACTTGCTGAACCATAGGACCCCATATAACTTCTGACAATGCCATATAGAGGGGATTGATACACAGTATAAATAACAAATAACGCAGCAGCAGCTTGCCATGCTTTAAGTGGTATTTGGGGATACCAACGTTCTTGAGCCCATAGAACACCGTAAACAATTATCATATATAGCATTATCTCATACCAAATATAACTCCATAATGGAAAGCAAAGCAGGATAACATGCCTATATATGTTAGGATTTTTGAAATTAACAAGTACATATACTACGAAAGCTGTGGCATATATAAGCTCTGCAATTTGCGCTTTATCAAGCCATTTGCTAATACATGCGACTAACCCTAATATAAGGATTTGTCTTAGACCCGGATTGATAATAGCATATATGCCAACTGCAACCACAAGTGAAGGTCCGAATAAACCAAAAATATCCGTATCAAAATAAGCAAAAGAGGTTCGTTTCATATAGGGTAGCCCCACTGTAGTAAGAAGTCCAGCACCAAACCCCATAGCGGTACTTCCTAACAGGCGTCCAATGTAAATCATAGGCAAAGCAACTAATGGAGCAAAAACCATGGGGATGAATACCGCAATCTGCTCTAAGCTAAATGGCAGAATCTTAACCAATAAAAAAGATACAGTAACCAAAGAACCCAATCCACCCTGCACTGTTAATTGCCGAAAAGCCCCTTCCGCAGCACCTGAAAGATTACTATTTACTATACTGGCAAAATAGTAACCATCCTCCGTGCTAATCATTGGAACTCCGTCTAATAGCATTCCTGGAATATCAAGAGCCGTCCATAAATAAAATGAGCGACACATAACGCCAAATAGGTATGCCACTAAACACAGAAGTAATGTCTGTTTCTTACCGATAGGATCCTTGCCTAAATCCAAAAACTCTTGGACTGTTTGTATAAATGAGTATTGCATAATTTATCTATTTTACATTAATGATAATAATTATTAGTAATTATTTTGCGCTTCGCATAGTTATTCCACAACTTTGCATAAAATCTTTTGCCTGAATAATGGAATAAGCGCCAAAATGGAATATACTGGCGGCTAACACCGCATCCGCCTTACCCTTTAATATGCCTTCTGCCAAATGTTCAAGTGTGCCAACCCCGCCAGATGCGATTACAGGTATAGGAATTGTTTCACTAATTTTGCGAGTAATTTCTAAGTCAAAACCTTTCAAGCCACCATCATTATCCATACTGGTTAGGAGAATCTCTCCAGCACCTGAATCAGCCATCCTATCCGCCCATTTTATTGCATCAAGCGTTGTTTTATTTTTGCCGCCATGGGTGTAAACTTTCCAATTATCCTGAGAGTCATGCTTGACATCTATTGCCACAGTTATACACTGCCGTCCAAACATATCTGCCGCTTCCTTCACAAGGTCTGGGTTTAGCACCGCAGCTGTATTGATGCTTACCTTATCCGCCCCAGCGCGCAGCAACATTTTTATATCATTAAGTTCTGATATCCCTCCACCTACCACCAAAGGAATAAATACTTGAGATGCAATCTCATCTATCAGATTAACTGTGGTTTTTCTTCCCTCCTCACTTGCCGATATATCCAGTACCGCCAACTCATCAGCGCCTGATTCTCCGTATCTGCGCGCTGCCTCTACTGGGTCTCCAGCATCCTTAAGCTGTTTGAATTTAATTCCTTTAACTACTCTGCCATTACATACGTCCAAGCAGGGGATTATTCTCTTTGCCAACACAACTATATACTCAATGCCTGCCGCAAGTCCAAGGTTTTTTCATAAAGTGATTTACCACATATAGCCCCTGCTATTTTGCCGCTATTTTTTAATAATTTTATATCTTGCAGATCAGTTATTCCGCCTGCAGCTATAACTGGTAGTGAGGTTAATTGTGCTACATGAGTAAAAGCGCTAACATCAACCCCTGTAAGCATTCCATCATTTTTAATATCCGTAACTATGAATCCCGCCAAAGGAATATTGATAAAATTTTTGAATATATTAGCGAGAGTAACAGAGGTTTCTTTCTGCCAACCTCGGCTATATATTTTACCTTGCATTATATCCAATGATATGTAAACCTTCCCAGGAAAAAGTGCGGTCATATCCATAACCAACTGAGGGTTTTCAAGAGCAATGGTTCCTATGATTATATAATCAGCCCCTGCTTGAGTTAAATATCTATCTGCTGCCTCAACATCTCTGATGCCTCCCCCCACCTGTATCTGCATGTTTGGGTAGCTGCTAATTATATTGCTAATAACCTCAAAATTAACGCTGTTGCCTTGAAAAGCTCCGTCCAGGTCCACAAGGTGCAGTCGCTCGGTGCCCAATGATTGCCAGTGCTTGGCGCACTCCAGCGGATTTTCATAATAAACAGTTTCTTTATCTGCTTTACCCTGAGTAAGTCGCACACACTTGCCATTTTTTATGTCAATTGCAGGGATGATAAGCACTTAGTCGCTCCCCTTCCATTGAAAGAAATTCTTTAAAAGCTGTAAGCCATCTTTGTGGCTTTTTTCTGGATGAAACTGAGTGGCGAAAATATTACCACTTTGCACTGCGGCGTCAAAATCAACTCCATAGTGGCATTTGGCAGCAGATATTGCATTATTCTTACTTACACAATAATAGCTATGCACAAAATAAAAGTAGCTGTTCTCCTCAATCCCACTCCACATATATGAATCTTGGTATGAATTTTGGGATGAGTTGCTAGATAAATTTTGGAATGAAACATTATTCCACCCTATATGAGGTATCTTAAGCTTAGGGGTGCTTGTGCCCTGTTGCTCGTGTTGCTTGCTTGCATCAAGTCCATCTGCTGACGATAATTCTTCGGTATCATGCAGCCGCTTAACTTTGCCCGCTAATATACCCAATCCTTGGCTTGCGCTATGCTCCTCATTTTCTTGGAAAAGCGCCTGCATGCCAACGCAAATTGCTAGCAATGGTTTTTCTTGAGATGCTTTTCTGATGGCATTATCCAATCCACTCTCCTTTAAAGCAGCCATGCAATCGCGAATTGCTCCGACACCAGGAAACACTACCCTGTCGGCATTGGCTATTTGTTGCGCCTCATGCACAACCTGAATATCATCCTGCGGTGATACGAACTTCAGAGCTTTGTCTATTGAATGAATGTTGCCCATCCCATAATCAATCACCGCAACTTGTTGAGTCATAGTTTCTCTGCTATAAGGTCTATAAAAAACTCCGCTGGATTTTCCTTAGTTTTAGCTGCAGCTTCCCTCATTCCAGTTGGACAGGTTATGTTTATCTCAGTAAGAAATCCGCCAATGATATCCAAACCAACAAAATAAAGAGAGTTCTCTTTCATTATTGGTGCAACTTTTTCACATATCCTCAGTTCTTCTTTACCAGTATCCTTGATTAAATAGCTACCGCCTGCCGCCAAATTGGCGCGAAAATCATTGCTTTGAGGAATACGCACCACCATTTTAGGATAGGGAACCCCGTCAAATAAAAATACTCTTTTGTCGCCGCCCTCAATAATATCAGGGATGTACTCTTGAGCCATTATTAGATGCTTACCGCCCTCAGTTAACCCCTCTAGTACCGAACGTAGATTTAAATCTCCTTGCTTAATCATAAAAATTCCCTTGCCTCCCATAGCATTTAACGGCTTGAATACCGTTGTTTGGTTTTTTTGATGAAAGTTAGTTAGGTCTGCAATATTAGAACTTAATAGGTGAGGTGGCATGAGTTCAGGGAAATAGGTAGCAAAAATCTTTTCGTTAAAATCACGCAAAGGCGCTGGGGGGTTAACTACTAGCACTCCAGCATTTTCTGCCATTTCAAGTAACTGAGTAGCATAAATATAATCGTTATCAACTGGAGGGTCAAGCCGCATAAAAATAACGTCATATTCAGTAAGGGGCGTCTGCTTGGCTGGGGATAAATCAAACCATTTTTTTTCGTCATCCCAGACCTTTAGTGCCTTAGCATTAGCGCCGGCGATTCCATTATTAACCCATAAATCCTGCGTTTCCATATACTCCAACTGCCATCCTTTTTGCTGCGCCGCCAATAACAGCGCCAACGTTGTATCCTTGACAACAGTGATATCTCCTATCGGAGACATTAAGAAGCCCGCTCTTATCATCTAACAACTAATGGTTGGATAAAACTATTTTGCGGAACGACTAAGATATTCACCCGTGCGAGTATTCACACGAACTTTCTCCCCAGTCCTAACGAATAAAGGTACTTTTACTTTGGCGCCTGTTACAAGCACCGCTGGCTTGGTGCCGCCGCTTACAGTATCGCCTTTTAATCCTGGGTCTGTCTCGCTAACTTCAATGTCCACTGTCTGAGGCGCTTCAACAGATATGGGCTCGCCGTTAAACAATGTAATAGCGCAAATATCTCCTTCTTGAATCCACATAGACGCAGTGTCCAATGCTTTACCGCTAGCTGCAAGCTGTTCATAAGAACCATCATTATTCATAAAGTGCCAAAGCTCGCCGTCTGTATACAGATATTGGGCTTCAATATCTAGGACATCAGCTGCCTCCAGCTTTTCTCCCGACTTATAAATTTTATCCCATACCTGACCCGTCATTAAATTGCGCATGCGCACACGATTAAATGCTTGTCCCTTACCGGGCTTAATAAACTCGTTCTCAACAATACTACAAGGAGAACCGTCAACTATTATTTTGAGTCCTGCTTTAAACTCACTGGTGCTGTAATTTGCCATAGTTAATATTATAGGGGACTAATGCCCAAGCGTGAGACGCCAGCGGCACTAGCGAATATTTTATTGCGAATTAAAGGGGTTTTGTCAATTATCCCCATAAAAGCTGAAACAATTAAAGCGTTTATATTATCTGGTAGCTGATGTTTTAGTATATCGTTTATGCCGACTGATTCTGACTCACTTGCCGATGAGAGCAGCTTATCTGCTTGGTGAATAAGTTGTATATGATTATTAAGTAACGGTTCTGTTTGGGTAATAAAGTCCCCTAAGAAAGTATGGTTTGTAATCTCTTTACCCGCTGCCAGATGACTATGTAATGATGACTTTAATTTGGCAATAGTCCACAAGGTTAGATTAAAATTCTGTCCGCCTAAGGGCGCCACACTATGCGCCGCATTACCTAATAAAACTACAGGACCCTTGACTCTTTCATCGGCTAAATAGGTGCGGGCGGGGAATACAACTGGCTGCTCGTAAACTTCATTAATAAGCCCACCAGTTATTTCGTTTAACAATTCTTTATACCATGCTTTATATAAATGAGCATCTGGCTTACTGGCGACGCCAGCAGGCAGGGAAGCAATAGCAACGAACCTACCATCGCCTTTAATATGGGGGGTTAATGCCAGAGTTATTCCTCCGCTATATTTTTGCTGTTTAGAGCTTTGATTACTACCCATATTCCCCCCGAACCAATAGCCGCGATTGGGTGAATAATCTGTGAGCCCAACTGCTGCAACAGCAAAGCTGGGGGACTGCAAGGAGTTATCACTATGCTTGATATTGTGTTTATTATCCACTCTATTAAACTGACGATAATTAATTTTTACCTGTTGCGCCGCTAAAGAGGAGCTCCCAGCCGCAACAAAGATAATTCCACTTTGTAATTGCTCTTTCTTTCCTGTTGTTTGGTGAATTCGCGCATATTCATAAGAGAGGTCCAAGCCCGTCATCTCAAAAGGGATATTAACTTTCATATTGCTATGCTTTTTGGTAATATCCTCAATCCTTTTCCACAAAATACCTTGCAATATTTTATGAGGGATAGTCCATCCTATAGCTGGCAGACCAATTTCCGAAGCGCGAACTATGAAATTATTTTTATGTTTATAGGTAATCTCTATGTCATTAATCGGATAGGCGTGAGGGAGAATATCATCCCATACTCCAAACTCGGCAAGTAAGCGACTACCCGCATAGCCCAATGCCAACATGCGATTATCATCAATCGGAGCGGAAGATCTCTCACATAAAACAAGGGACTTGTTATGTTTGATAAAATCATCAGCTAAGGCAACAAACAAAGCAGTACCAGTTAGCCCCCCTCCCATGATTACTCCGTCATAGTGCTGTATCATCTTTTATTCCGCTGAATAATAAGGCATATCGCAGGTAAGATTATCTGCACCCTTTTCTGTTATAGCCAAAGTATCTTCAATTCTTACGCCTATTCCGCGCCACTGATGGGCAACGCTTTCATCGTCTTTGGCAAAGTACAACCCTGGTTCAACGCTAAATACCATTCCTTCTTGTAGATTCTGGTCGGCATACCCCCCAACATCATGCACATCCAACCCAATCCAATGAGAAGTCAGATGCGGAAAATATTTCTTATATGTTCCATCCGCTAAACATTTTTTAGCATCACCTTTTAATATGCCCATAATAATTAATTCTTTTATAAGGTTGTGAACTGCAGTTTTATGCAGCACCTCAAATTTCTTACCTGCTGTGGCGCTCTTGCAAACCAACTTTTGCGTCTTTAGCACTGCTTTATAAACTCTGTTGAACGCTTGAATATTCTTTGAGCTGCGCGGTGGATGTGTTCGCGTCATATCTGCGGCATAGTGATTAAACTGAGCGCCAGAATCTACCAACAATGAATCTTCTTTTCTGAGCGGCATATTATTATCCGTATAGTGCAAAATACACGAGCGTGCTCCACCCGCTACTATTGGAGGGAATGCATGCTCGCCATTATGACGGCGATAGTGGAATACCAGCTCTGCTTCTGCCTGATATTCATAATTGAATGTTGGCAGCTTATCAAGCAAGCGGCGATGCCCTCCTACGCTTATCTGCGCGGACTTGGTAATAGTGGATATTTCATCTTTAGATTTTATCAATCTCAGTGGAGCTAATATTTCACCACTATTAATAATCTGTTGGGGGGTTATAATCCCGCGTCTGATACTCGCGGTGTTTAATCTACATAGAATTTGGTTTATGCTCTCATTAAGCGCAGAGTTCTGTCCTCCTTGATAATGAACGGGATCATAAATTGGATAATAAATCTTACTTAAGCCCTTTAGCAGCTCACCAAGTGTTTGCGCAAACTCGTTAACTAATAGCCCTTTATCGAATCCTAGTTGTCGCGCTGCTTTTTTCGGATCAGACAAAGTGCCCGTCCATAGCTTGTTAAAATTATCAGGAGGTTGACAAAATATAAATTGCTTTCTGTTTTTTTCCCCCCGATTAATTAATAATAAAGCAGAATTTTTTTCGTTAAATCCGCTTAAATAATAGAAGTCACTATTTTGCTTATGGTCAGCGCCAATGGCGTTTGATGCCTCCTGCTTAATTGCGAACGAAGAACCAAAAAGTAACAAAGCGCTATTTGTTGCCATCCGTTCAAGGACTTTAGCCCGCCGCTGTAAGTAGCTATTGTGTAGCAAAGGTTTTGAACTCTATGTCTAAAGATATTATTGTTACTCGCACAAATTCATATAGCTCCATAAAAGCAATTTCCGTCTCTTCTATATTATTATAATCATCGCTGCTATTGGTTGTATCTACTTTTGATATTTCAGCTAAGTCACGCAAGAAAGGGTCAATCTTCGCAGTAAAGCCCTTATTTTTTAGATGCTCGCTGCATCCTAAAGAAGAAATAAATGTATCACACCATGAAGAGAGTGCTTGCAATCTAAGTTCCATATCTGAATCATCATCCGGCAATAATAAAGATAATTCATCCTCCTCCAATAAAGAATTATTATTTGCAATTCGGTTAATAAAAAAATCGTAGATTACCTCTTCATCGCTTTCCAAGAAGTGTTTTAGGTAATTCTTGTCATCCTCAAAACTACCAAGTCCGCCAATAATGCGCGCCCAGGCAACAGCATCAACAACAGCTGGGCTTAGCTTATATAATGCGAGGGATTCTTCAAGTTCGTTATAATTTTCCATACACTTATATATTTATGTATTTATATGCCTATGCTTTGGGTGCCAAATTTAAGTCCATTCTCACCACCCTCAACAAAAAAATTCCAGGTACGGACGATTTCAATAATATCTGTTTCTCTTTTTAGTTCATCAGGGAAACTGCCAAAAGGAGCCGCTAAGTGAGCTATTTGACGAGCTGCATCATCTAAAATCTTATGCCCTGAACCCTTGAGTATGTGTGTGCCTATTATCCTACCCTCATTTGAAACAATAACTAACAAACGCAAACTGCCACTAATTTTTCTCTCTATTGCCTGAGAAGGGTAATTTAAATTGCCAACAACTTCTATTTTCTTAACCCAACGGTGAATATAATCGGCTTCAACCGCGCGTTGAGCAGCAATTGAAGTATACCTTTTAATTTTGGGCTTCTTGGCATACTCTCTTTCCAACTCGCCTAAATATGCTTCAACACTGGCAATTTCTGCCTGTAATTGAGTGCTTTCTACTCCAAGTAGCTGACTATTGGCAAGAGCGCCACGCGGTCCTTGATTAGAATAAACACGTGAATTAATAGAAGTTAATTCGTTTTTACCGCCGCTATCTCTATTGAAACTCGGTTCCGTAGCTGCGAGGTTGTCACTAAACACCAAACGACTTTGAGGACGCAAATCAGGACTAACCAATAAAGGAGAATGTAGAATGCGCGCAGCCAGGTTTTTGTCATCCTCACCACTACCCTTTTGATTTGCCCGAGCGCTAAACTCTGACTTGTATGGCTTATCTTTAGCTTCCTGCTGCAGCAGTACCAGCTCTACACTGGCGCTATCCTGCGGTGATGTAAAAGCAAAACTTATACCTAGTATCAGCAAAATATGCGCGATAACGGATATAAAAGAAGTGAATACTATAGTATCACTACTAAGCGTTTTATCACCTGGGATAGCAACAGGGTACTGATTTGGGGGGTTATTTTTTAATATCAATAAGGTTTATTTCAAAGATTAAAACTTCGTTTGGTCCTATTCTTCCGCTTCCTCTTTCCCCATAAGCTAAATCAGGGGGAATAATAACTTCCCAAGTGGAACCAACTGACATTAAAGGTAAGACCTCTTGCCAACCAGGGATTACTCCGTTAAGCGGGAATACGGCTGTCATATTTCTTTGATAAGAACTATCAAATTCTTCTCCATTAACCAAGGTCCCTTTGTAGTGAACCTCAATGGTGTCATCAGTAGTGGGCATATCCCCACTACTTTCAGTGATTACGCGATATTGAATACCGCTGTCCAATACAGTGTACTCTTCATTCTCAGCATTCTTGGCGAGGAACTCGTCAGATTTACCAGTTGCCTCTTCAGTTGCTTTGCGCAATGCTTCTTGTTGATTTTCAATAATAATATCTCCTATTTGTTGTTCGTTAAAAATTGGTTCTTGATCCGTATACGAATGCTTAAGGCCTGCCATAAGAACATCAAGGTTAAGTGACTCAAATAACTTGACCTGATTGCCAAAATACACACCTAAACTATAGCTTAGCTTTTCTTTATCATCAGCAAGATCATCTTCTGATTCAACCTTCCTATCCGACACTTTGTTACCGCATCCTAACAATAATAATGATAGGAAGCTAACCAATAAAATATTTTTCATAATAATATCTTTCTTTGCATTAATTGCATGTCTAATGCATGCCTACATGTACATGTTCATAACATATACTTAATTATATGCCCAGGGGCGGAATCGAACCACCGACACAAGGATTTTCAGTCCTCTGCTCTACCGGCTGAGCTACCTGGGCGATAATTGAAACCTATTATAACACTATATTAAATGCTATTATTTATTGAGTTGGTAGAATTATATTCCTTTACTGAAAAATCTCTGTTAGTCCATTATTTTAGGTATAATTGATTTATATTTTTAACCTATATATAAAATGAAAGGATTTGACAAAAAATTTACTAATCTGCGTGATTACATAGAGCAGATAACAGCAGAAATATGGGAAGGGCGCGGGCTTGACCAAATTAGAGATTACTACGCCAAGGATGTGGTAATTCATACCCAAGGAGGAGATATAGTGGGGGTTGATGATACAGTTCATAATACCGCCCAAATGCTAAGTATATTCCCTGATAGACGATTGCTGCCCCACGATATTATTACTGCTGAGGAGAAAAGTAAATCAGAAGAGTACTATTTTTCTTCTCATAGAATTATTTCAACCATGCATCACAGAGGGAAAGGCATCTATGGTGACGCAACTGGCAAGAGAGTGCTGGTATATACCATCGCAGATTGCGCTGCCCACAATAATATGATTTATCGCGAATGGCTAGTACGGGATCACCTTGCCATAGTCAAACAGCTAAACTGGGATCCGCTTGAGTTTGTTGTTAGGATGAAGGAACTAGCCCAGAGTAATGCCCAGGGTAATGCTGCATCAATAAATAATAAGCAAGCCAAAGATAAAAGCGCTGCAGCTAAAAAAATTAAAACTAAGGTTATGAGGGCTAATATAGCAACAGATAACTTGAAGCATCTTAGCGCCCTTGCCCGCAAGCAGCTGGATATTTATCTGTGCCAAATAACACAAATTAGAGAACAAAATGATGCAGCCAAAATTAGGGAAATATATCATAGCGCTTGTACCTTGTTTTTGCCTGGAGGCATCGTTGATTATGGGCATGATGCAGCTGAAAGATTTTTTATTAGCTATGCGGCTTCATTCCCGCGGGCAAAATTCTCTATAGATAGTATAACCGTCAATCAGGATAGCAATGCGCCCTTGAGGATAGCGCTTAGATGGACTCTTGAAGGGGATTATAGTGGTGGTGGTAGATTTGGCAATGCCAATGCTACAGGGGTGAAAATTTTAGGCATAACTCATAGTAATGTCTATGAAGGAAAGATTATCAGTGAATGGAATCTGGTTGATGAAATTGCCATTCTCTCGCAGATAGTAAAAAATTAACTTTTGTCGTTAATAAAGAGGAGGTGTTATAATGATGTGTGATTTCAAAAAGATTCTTCTTGTTTGCAAGGTTATTTTATAGAACTATAGAACCTCAATAAGTAGCAGTCCAGAAATGTAAACTAACTAACTAAATATAATTATGATATTAGATAATATTAAAAGAAATATGAAAACAAAGATAAAGTCCTTTGCAATTTTGCTAGGTTTTCTTATGTTTTTTATAAGTGGCTATGCAGCTGCTGATTGTGTTGTTGAAGAACCCTCTTCAAGAACTAATATTGATATACTTTCAAATACCTTTCCTTCGGTTAACCACTTGGCTAAGCAGATGGAATCTTGTTCTGGAGGAAAATTAAGAGTGCGCGCCAAGCTAACTAAAGAACACGTAGAGCTTAAGAAGTTAGCTATGTCTTCAAAGGGCAAAGCAAGCTATCAAATAATTCAGTTGTCAAACAATGACTTCTTAGAATATGTTCAAAGAGGATGGATAACCCCCATAACTCAGTATGTAGAGAAATACAAATCAAAATATAATTTTGATGATATACCTCAAGCTGCTTGGGATACAGTAACCTACAAGGGTGAAATATATGTGATTCCAGTGCAACAAAATTTACAGCACTTCTTTTATCGATCAGACCTTTTTGAGAAGCATAATATCAAACCACCGCGTAATTATCGCGATGTAGTTAGGGCTGCGGCTAAACTCAAAAAAGCAGAAGGGATAGATTATCCTATAGGTCAAACCTTCGGCCGTGGTTGGAGTTTGGCTACTGAGTTCACCAACATATATATGTCTTTAGGCGGTGAATTCTTTGATGGCGACCTTCACCCTGTTTTTAATACTGATAAAGCTGGTAAAGAAGCCATTAAGATAATGAAAAGCATGCTTCCTTATATGTCGCCTAACGCCTTATCATTTTCTAATGATGATACTATGGTTGCATTTCAACAAGGTAAATCAGTATTAGGAAACCTCTGGGCTTCCCGCGCTGGTAATATGGACGATGCTAAAGTTTCTCAATTTGTAGGCAAGGTTGCTTATTCAGCAGCGCCTGCTGCTAAAGGCAAAGGAACTCCTGCTTCAACTGTCTTCTGGGATGGCTACGCTATTCCTGCAAATGTGCCTGCGTCTCAACGCGAACTGGCATTTCAGATAATAGCAGAAGCTACAGATAGTGAAAGTATGTTATCTGGCGGTGACTTGGCATTCTTCTCACGTGAATCAGTTAATACTAATGCTGATTTAGTTAAGGAGAATCGCTATTGGCCTGCTCTATTAGATACTGTAAAGGGAGGGGCTCCAGCATATCCTGGTTCGCCATACTTCTCTATAGCGCATACTGCCATTGGCACCTATGTTGCGGATGCTCTGTCAGATAAACTGACAGCTGCTGAGGCATTAAACAATGCTGCCAACGAGTATACTAAAGAAGCAAAAGTTAAGGGCTTTATTAAATAGTTCCCAACTCAATAATACTAATTAATATCCAATACAGGGAGTATATGCTCCCTGTATTTTTTTCAATTCAATATGTCAAATTCATTACAGAATATGTTAGTTCGTTATGATGAACTAATCCCGTGCAAAAATGCATTTGTTGATAGTCGTAGCCCTGGCTCCGACCAAAAAGAAAACTTCACCATAATTGGTCCCGGAGTATCAGAAAATCCTAACCAGCATGTACACATACCAGTGCCGCACGGATTTAATATAGGGGGAGCTCGTCAGCCAGTGGGCTGCTTGAATTCTCAACACAGTCACCTCACTGCTGAGGTATTTATTGTCCATTCAGGTAAATGGAAATTTAAATGGGGAGTCAATGGAGACGATGGTTCCATTGAAATGGGTCCTGGTGATACCATCTCTTTGCCTACCAATATGTTCCGTGGTTTTGAAAACATAGGCAATAATACAGGTTTTATGTTTGCGGTTTTAGGGGGAGATGATCCTGGACGTGTAACCTGGGCGCCTGCTGTTTTTGAGCTGGCAAAGGAGCATGGCTTAGTTCTACTAAAAGGCGGTAAACTCATTGATACCACTCAGGGAGAAGAAGTGCCAGCAGATGCAGAGTTGGAGCACCCTCCAAGTGAGGATGAAATTGCTCAGCTTAAGTCCCCTTCAAACTCAGATATGGCAGGAGTGGTAGTTAGCTTTGATTCTCTTACTAATACCCCCTCAGCAAATCTTTTGTTAGAGACCAAAGGTAGTATTGAGGAGTGTCCGGTTATAACACCACAGGATACTAACGATGGCTTTAAGAGCGGTCCCATATCAGGTTGGTGGAAGCATGGTTTTAACCTCCGTTGTGTCAAGATGGATAAGGGCGCATCAATAGCTAAGCATACAAGGACTGAAGAAGAAGTTATACTGATGTATAAAGGAGAGTTAATAATTAATTTGAGCAATAATGGAAAAGAAGAACAAATCATCTTAAAAAGTGGTGATATTCTTACTATTCCTGTAGGGGCAGAGCGTAGTTGGGAAAGTAATGCTGCTGATACAGCTGCTTTTGTAGTGCATGGTGGTGATAATCCCAGTGCTCCCCAGTTTTCTTAAGCTTTCTAATTCATTAATTACCTTGAACTACAAGCATAATTAACCTGTACTAAATATCTACTAAATATATATGTTGACCACTCATGTTGGTAGTTTGCCACGCGGCGAACGTTTAACCGAACTAATTTTTGCCAAGGATAAAGGCGAGCTTGCCGATGAATCAGAGCTAGCTAAGCTAGTGCGGGCTTCCGTATTTGAGGTTGTTGGGCGGCAAAAGGAAGTGGGCATATCTATCCCATCCGATGGGGAGATGAGCAAAATATCTTATGCAACCTATATAGGAGAAAGATTAAGTGGTTTTGCAGGTGATAGCCCGCGCCAACCGCCAGCCGACTTAGAGGATTATCCTAATTATTTAAAAAAGATTGCGGCAAGTGGCGGCACTCCCACCTACAAGAAACCCAAGTGTGTAGGACCGATTAGGGTAAAAAATATTGAACCATTGCAAACAGACATACAAAATATGCTTGATGCAATGAAGGAGCATGATTATCAACAAGGTTTTATGAATTCTGCTTCGCCAGGGGTTATAAGTATGTTTCAACCATCCGAGTATCATAAGCAATATAAGGATTACTTGTATGAACTGGCAGATGCTATGAGCACTGAGTATAAAGCCATAGTAGATAGCGGATTAACTTTACAGATTGATGCTCCTGACCTGGCGCTTGGCAGACATATTATGTATAAGGATAAGAGCGATGATGAGTTTATCACTCAGGCAGAATTACATATTGAGGCGTTAAATCATGCCTTGACTGGAATTGACCCTCAGTCGGTTCGGCTGCATATTTGCTGGGGTAACTATGAAGGTCCTCATCATTGTGATTTAGATATGGCAAAAATAATGCCATTGATAGTTGCTAAAGCAAAGCCCTCAATTTTATTATTTGAAAACTCTAATCCTCGGCATGCGCATGAGTGGCGAATATGGCAAGATATGCCGCTTAGGGATGACCATATTCTAGTGCCTGGAGCAATTGATTCTACCACTAACTTTATTGAGCATCCACAGGTGGTTGCTGACCGCTTAACCAGATTTATTGATATTGTGGGTAAAGATAGGGTTATTGCTGGGACTGATTGTGGGTTTTCTACCTTTGCTGGCTTTGGCGTCGTAGATGCTGACATTACTTATGCCAAATTGCGCTCCCTTGTTGTAGGGGCCAGTATTGTTTAATATAGGGACGGTTTTATATTCATCCCCTCTTTGCTCTCCCCCCCTTTGAGTCCCTCGCCTCTACAAGAAAATAAACAGCCATGCCTGCTAACCCTGATAATTCACTCCCCCATCTAGTACTCATCCCAGGCATGATGTGTGACCACAGATTATGGCGACATCAGATAGAACATTTTTCTACTGAATATCAAATTCATGTTCCCGAGATACGGAAACACAAAACCATTGAGGAGGTTGCTCAAGCAATTATAGATTCTTTGCCAGAGTGTAGCTTTACTGTGGCTGGCTTATCCATGGGTGGCATAATTTTAATGGAACTACTGCGGGTTTTTCCTGAAAGGATAAGTAGCTGTATTCTTATGGATACCAATCATCGCGCGGAAATTATGTCACGACAAAAGTCAAGAAAGGGAGAGATTGAAGAAGTTATGAATGGTGGCTTGCGTGATATTATGATTACCAGGATGAAGCCAGCTTATATGCTGCCGGGACACGTCTATCCGCAAGAATTTTTAGACCTAATATTAGATATGGCATTGCAACAGGGCAATGAGGTATTTGCTAATCAATCTGTAGCATTAAGAGATAGACGCGATTACACTCAAACAATGCAACAGATTAGTTGCCCCACATTAATTTTGTATGGAGAAAAAGATTTATTATGCCCCCCCTTTCGTCATCAGGAGATGTTTGGTTTGCTGGCAGATAATATCACCAAGGATATTGTTGAAATAAAGGACAGCGGGCACCTTACCCCCTTGGAACAGCCAGATGCAGTTAATATTGCAATACGCAATTGGCTCATTAAGTGATTTTGCCGAAAATTAATTTTTAATATTTATTGAATTAATTTTATTTAATCTTGATTTAATTATTATTTCTTTGTATAATGCGTCTGTTTGCGCACTAATATCAATGTGTTGGCTGTAAAGTCAATCTAGCAAATTATGTGTATTTTTGTATAGTTATGCTCTATCTGTAGTTCATAATGAGATATTTTTCCTAGTTGGCAATGCATCTTTGTATGTGCGTGATATATACATCCAGAACAATGGGGATACCTGTTGTGGGTTGGCTGTGCTTATGCACAATGTATAAATATTTTAAAACTAATGAAATTATATTATGAGTAAATATATTACTAAAGAAATTAACTGTATTTCTGTGGGGGCAACAAGAAAAATATTTCTTGCTATAAAGAGTAAAACTTCATCACTATCCCTATTTCTACTGCTTATATCAGTATTCATAGCATCTTGTAGTTCTTCTAGTTCTTCTAGTTCTTCTAGTGGGGAGGGAGGTAATCCAGGTCCAACAGTAAAAAATTGTGACGCCACTAATTCTTATAATGTCCAGATACCTTTTGATTCTACCCAGAACTCTATAAGTAATTCAAGTGACGTAGATTGTTTTAGCTTTACTCTGGCTACGGATGAGCAAGTAAATATTCACATAGCAAGTTCTGCTGATATAAATGGAGAACTTTTTTCTGATAATAGAGTTCTTGTCGGCTCCAAAACGACTCCCCCGGTCCAGATTAATAGAGGTTTAACGGCTGGTAGATATTATTTAAGGGTACGAGGCGGAGCAGCTGATGTGGTAGGGGTTTATACTTTGGCAATTGAGCACCCTTGCCCCCATAGTTCCGCGACCACCATAGGACAACTCTCTTATCAATCTTCAGGTGAAACTCTAGTAGAAGGTGATGTTGATTGTTTTAGTTTCACTCTAACTTCTGGACACACTGTAGCTATATCAACTGCGGGTTCAACTAACACACTAGGAAAGCTATATGCTTCTAACGGGGATCTTATTGAAACCAATAACGATGGTGGCGACAGTAATAATTTTGAGATTAGAAGATTACTAAGCGCTGGCATCTATTATGCGGAAGTCACCTCAGAATTTGGATCGATTGGTTCTTATACTTTAGATATTGCGCGGGTCTTTCCGGATGATGCTTGTCCGAGTGATAGTTCTGAAATTATATCAATTCCCTATACGTCATCTAGTTTAATATTGGCAGATGAAGGTGACGGAAAGTGTTTTAGCTTTACCCTAACTGCTGAACGTGATATAGAAATATCAACAACGGGTTCAACTAACACACAAGGAAAGTTATATAGTTCTGATGGAAATATTATTGCAACGGCTCAAGACAGCAATGACGGCAATAATTTTGAGATTAGAACAGCTCTAGCACAGGGGACCTATTATGTAGAAGTCACTTCAGAAGATAGATCTACTGGTTCTTATATTTTGAATCTTTTCCAGATCTTTAGGGCAGGTGATTGTTTTGGTGATACGAATGATATTACTTCCATAGCATCATTGCCCCATACCTCCTCTAATTCATTGGCAGATGCAAGGGAAGGAGATTGTTTTAGTTTCATTCTAAATTCTCCGCGCACTGTATCCATATCAACGGCGGGTTCAACTAATACACTCGGAAGGTTATATAGTTCTGATGAAAATCTTCTTGCATCTAATAGCGATGATGGCGGCGGTAATAACTTTGAGATTAGAAGATTACTAGATGCTGACACCTATTATGTAGAAGTTACCTCAGAAACTCAAAGCGGTGGTTCTTATACCTTGAATCTTGAAGAGGTCTTTACAGATGGCGATTGTTCTGCTAATGATATTATTGATATATCATTTCCCCATACCTCCTCTAATTCATTGGCAAATGCAATGGATGGACATTGTTTTAGTTTCAATCTAGCAGAAGCAAGAAGTGTAAACATCCGTACAACGGGAATAAACACAGACGTTGTGTTATATTCTTCTGATGGTACTTCTATTGTTGGGAGTGATACGTCTGGCACATCTAGTGTCACAGCAGACCTGGCTGCGGATACCTATTATGTTGAGATTACTGGGGATAGGGGCGGTTCGTATACGTTATATCTTGACCTGGTCTTTGATGAAACTGATTGTCGTGCTAATAGCGCTATTTCCATAGCATCAATTCCATATACCTCCCCTAATCAAATATTAGCAGATGAGGGAAGTGGGCATTGTTTTACATTCACTCTAACTCCTGGTACTGCACGTAATATAGAAATATCAACTAAGGGTCCAACTGATACACGGGGAAGATTATATACCTCTAGCTCTAGTACTCCTTTTAGGGAGGTTCGAAGTGGCGGTACAGGCGGTAATTTTAAGATTAGCGAATCCCTAACTGCTGGGACCTATTATGTGGTAGTCACCTCGGATAATAGAGATACAGGTAGTTACACTTTAGAGATTCCTGCTTCAATATCGCTTAGCCATGCTGGCAGCGTAGAGGATACAACAACCGGGACCACAAGTATAGGTCCACTTGAACTAGATGGTGCTACTGCTGTCACTACTGCTGTAGTGGGCGGAACTACTTATTTATTTGTGGCTGGCTATAGTGATGATGGGGTGAGTGTTTTTCGAGTTGCTAATGATGGCACTCTTACCAATGTTTATAATGCGAAAGACACAACATCTACAAACTTATTAGATGAAGCTGTTTCCTTAGCGACTGCGGCATTTGGTGGTAATACATATTTATATGTAACAGTAGCTGGTAAAGGAGGAGTGGCTCCTTTTCTCATTAACATGGATGGGACACTAAATTTTGTCGACTCGGAAGGATTTATTAATAGCCCTATTCTAGGAACAGATGCAGATGACTCGATAGTAGTAACTGTAGGAAGTAATACCTATCTCTATGTAACATCCTCTATAAAAGATGCTTTGATAGGAATTCTAGCAAATAATTTTGATGTTATTAGTCAGCAACAAATCTCTAATAGTGATAACACAAATTATAAGCTAGATGGCGCAAAGGGTCTCGCAACTGCGGTAGTGGGTGAAAACACCTATCTTTACGTAACTGGCTCTGTTGATGATGGGATAACCGTCTTTGAAGTCCCAGAAGATTTTAGTCAGGGTTTGCGTTTCATTAATAGTTATGGAGATAAATCTTCTTTAGAGTTAGAAGGGGCAGGAGACGTAACTACTGCCAACATAGGAGGCACCAATTATCTTTTTGTGGCAGGTGCTGATGATGATGGAGTTAGTATATTCAGGATTAATAGTGGTGGCTCCTTATCGCATGTTAGTCGTATTACTAATATAGATCGTCCCAGAACGATGACAATCGAGGAGATTGGAGGTGCTACCTTTCTATTTGTAGGGTCGTTTAATGACGATAAAATATATGTTTATAGAATCAATGCTGCCGGTATGTGGACCAGTATTACCAGTGTCTCTGATAGGGCGGATAGTTTATATCAGCTGAATGGTGTTGATGATCTCACAACTGCAGTAGTAGGCGGGAACACCTATTTATTCGTAGCTAGCTCTATTGATGATGGGGTTAGTGTGTTTAGGGTAAATCCTTAAATTTAGTTAATCAATTTTTAAGTAATTAATATTTTTATTATGTGTATATATAAATTATGTTTTAAGGGATATTTATCCCTATTGGTAATGTTATTTTTATCTTTAGTGCCAGTTGGCGCTATGGAAATTGAAGACAAAACCTCGTTAGATATATGGAGAGATTATGGTAAATTAGCTGATACAGACGGTGATGGGTTATTAGAGATACATAACCCAGATTCTTTACAGCTTATCAATTTAGATCTAGCCGCTGGCTATGAACTACTTGGTGATATAGAGTTATCTGATTCTGATAACTGGCAGCCCATTGGAACCAGTGATAGCCCTTTCACTGGGGTTTTAGATGGCAATAGCCATCGCGTGACCTTCTCAAATATTAGCATAGGACTATTTGGTTACTTAAGAGATGCCCAAATTAGCAATATTCGTATAGAAGCCGATGGATTCGTTTCAGAAGGGTCGAGTGGAATACTGGCAGGCAGTTCTTACAATAGCGATATAGCTAATATTCATTTAAAAGTTAATAGTCCCACAAGAACAACCGTGGTTACTGAACTATTAGTTGGTTATATGGAAGGAGGGATAATCTGGGAGTCCTCTAATAGTATAGAATCTACTGACCTGGATAATTCACAAATTCAGTCATTAGGTTCTGATAATAAGATCAATGGGCAAGAACATCAATAGATAATAACAAACGAATATCTGGTTTCACTAGATTTAATTAAGCCAGATAACTGGATAATTCTTTTTACTTACGAGAGAAACACTAATTATCTTGTTGGTGGAGGAAATTAAGTATATAATCTCCTTTACTTATGAGTAATACACAACAAGTTCTAAAACCTGATATAAAAATATCTGAACAAGCAGCAAAGTTGCATTCAGAGATGTTAGTAGCGGACGGACACAACCAAATAATGATGGACATGTTTCGCCTAATTGATAAGGGCGAGACCAACACTTTTGATAAATATTGGGCGCCACGTTTACAGGCCGGCGGAGTTAATGTTATAGATTTTGTCGTTGGGGCTAATTCTCCCTGCTTGGCATATATGACGGATCACATCCTTTGGGGGATGTTAACCCAGATTGATATGTTGCGTAAGGAAGAAGAGGTTTCTAAGACGTTTAAGATTTGTCAGTCGGTGGCAGAAATTCGCTCCTGCGTTGCAGAAGGAAAGATAGCCATGATGTTGAAAGTTGAGTCAAGTCGGGCTATGGATGGCAACCCTCAAGAGCTTAATCTTGCTCTGTTGCGAACACTTTATCGTTTAGGGATGCGCACCATCTGTATAGTATCTTCGGGACGCACTATGATGGGTGATGGCACTGGAGAGATGGCGGCAGGTGCGGGAATAACCAATTTTGGCGTTTCAGTAATTCGTGAGATGGAACAGATTGGCATGCCTGTTGATGTATGCCAGATGACTGATAGGATGTTTTATGACACCTTGGACATTGTCAGCAAACCTTTAATTGATAGCCATAGCAATGTTTATTCTATCTCCGATCATCCACGCAACTTAAAGGATGAAAGAATCAAGGCGATGGCTAAAACGGGAGGCGCTATGGGCTTATGTTTTATCAAAGAATACTTGCGGCGCGGGGCGATGAACAACAATGATGCCACAGTGGATGATTTAGTAACTCACATTGAGTATATTGCTAATCTAGTTGGTTCCATGGACCATGTTTTTATTGGCAGTGATATGGATGAGTTTGCTACCTTTCATAATATCTTCAACTGCTGGAGCCCTTATCCTGGCTCCATTGAAGGCATCCAAACAGGTATGCCGCAGGGCGGGATAATTCTTGAGGAGTTAAAAGCACCTGAGAATATGGGGTTGATAACCGATGCCATGCTAAAGCGCGGCTTTAGCGAACAAGATGTGCGGAAGGTTATGGGAGAGAACTTGATGAGAGTTTATTCTGAGACCATCGGTTAGGGGGGAAGAGAGCTAGATGAGTTTAGAGAATAATAGTTTAACAACAGTGAAAGGCATTAGAAAGATAAATGTTAGAAGCACAATACCACAGATAAATAATGAGCAGCAATACTAATCAAGTCAATAGCATATTGGCGCATATCCATCTACCTGAAAAGGTAATAAATGATTTCCATCAGTTTCGTAAATTCAGTTTGAATGAAGAACTGGTAATGCCACTGCTTGATGCAGGGGTTGGAATTTTTAATTTGGATATAGGAGGCGACTGGGTAACCAGAGTCCTTAATACCGCATCAGAGAATTATTTTTGGAATGCGATGAACGGAATAGATATTTTGTTGTGCGACCAAGAAAACCAACAGAACAATAAAGAGAATAATAGCCCAGCAGACAGCAAGTGGCTGCCTGTACTAAAGTATGATGATATTGCCTCAGCAGCTAAACAGAAAAAAGCAGGAGTTATTATTGCCTTAGGCGGCGGCAGACCTCTTGAGGGCAAAGCTAATCTTAATCTCTTATCAAACTTGCGACATTTTCATCGTTTTGGAGTACGGGTGGTACAGATAGCCAGTCATGGTCGCAATCGCAGCGCAGATGGAGTAGCTGAGAAGCGCACTAAGGGTAGATTGACTTATTTTGGCGTGGATGTGGTAAAAGAGATGACGCGTCTGGGGATGATAATTGATAGCGCCGCTATAACTGACGAGGGCTTTACTCATATAACCGAACTTACAGATGCCCCCTTGTTAAATAGCCGGGCTAATTGCGCGGCACTTTCCGAGCATCCGCTAAATCTTAGTGATGAAAGAATTAAGCAACTCGCGGCAACTGGTGGAGTGATGGCTATTAGTTTTTATGCCGACTTAATCGCTGCCGATAAGAAGCAGGTTGAGGTTGCAGACCTCATAAATCACATTGAGCATATTGCTGCTTTGGTGGGTATTGAGCATGTTGCCATAGGAGGCGATGTGTCAGGCATTGATAGCCCCACCCCTACTCTCTATGAACGTCATCCAGGCATAGTGAATGGCATAAAATTTAGTGAAAGAAGTAATGATTATGTTCAGGGACTAGATAAACCACAAGGCATAACCCTGATAATAGAAGAGTTACAAAAACGCAACTATAAGGAAGACGACATCAATAAGATTATGAGTGGTAATCTTGACAGAATTTATCGTAAGGTGCTGTTGTAAAAGTTGTCAGCATAACAGCTGCCGCATAACAGATTTTAACTATTGTAATTATTTTTAAAACTATGAACCAAACTAATATATCTCCTGAGGAGAAACAAAGACAAGCAGAAGAAACTAAAAAAGTAGTCCGTGAGATGCTTGAATCACTTAATAGGCATGTCATTGAAGGACAAGAAGAATACTGGACTGATGAAGCTAAGTGGCGCGGTCCTGCCGGCGCTGGCACCAAGAATTCACTCAAAGAATTTCAACAAGGATGGCAAAAACCTTTCCTTAACGCTTTCCCCGAAAAACAAGGAACCTGGGATATATTTATAGCCGAAGGTGAATATGCGGCAGCTACTGGCGTAGTTACTTCTAAGCATACTGGTGAATTTATGGGGAAGGAAGGTGATGGCAGAGAAATATCCTTACGCTATATGGATTTTTGGCAAGTAAAAGATGGCAAGATAGTAGATAACTGGGTATTGTTAGACCTCATTGACTTCTTTCGTCAATATGACATAGATCTGCTTGATGGCAAGGGCTGGGATAACAAAAGATAAGTTCTATCATTTAGTTTTGGCATTTAGTTTTGGAACTTAGTTTTGGATTAGAGGAGATAGTAGTTTATAATTTGTAGGTAAGTTCAAACTATTAAAAAAGATGAATCTAAAAACCTTTTTCTATTTCACCTCCCCTTGCATAGTTGCTATGTTCGGCTTGATGGCATTGCCTTTGGCGATAACCGTCTACTTGGGCTTTCATAGGTTTGATTTCTATGGCAACCTAAATTGGGTTGGCTGGAACAATTACATTGATATATTGGGGGACGGTAATTTCTGGGATTCCTTAGAGTTTACATTAATATTCACCTTCATCAGTATGCCTGCCATGCTCATATTGGGCTTGGCTGTAGCGCTGGGTATTGATTCTATCAAAAATAAATATGCTCGCGGCTTCGTTATTTCATCTTCACTATTACCTTTCATAGTAACTCCAGTTGTAGGCACCCTCGTATTTGCTTGGTTGTTTCGCGACTTTGGTTTTATAACCTACCTGCTGGGAGAATTGGGAATAGAAGTATTCTGGTTTGCCAACGAGGTTAACGCTAGAACTCTGCTGATATTACATAATATATGGCATGTAACTCCCTTTGCCATCGTAGTATTTTTTGCAGGGTTGCAGTCAGTGCCCCAAGATAGTTTAGAGGCAGCTATAGTAGACGGGGCTAATGCTTGGCAAAGATTGTTGTATGTAACAATCCCTCATTTGTATTCATTAATTATGTTTGTAACCATAATTAGTTTGATGGATGCCTATCGCATATTTGACCCCATCGCGGTGATGACAAGAGGCCTGCACAACACTGAGTCCTTGCAGTTTTATAATTATCGGGTTGCCATCTTACAAGATTCTGTGGCAAAGGGTAGCGCGGTGGCAGTGATAACCGTAATCGGAATCTTTGTTCTACTAATTCCATTTCTGTATCTCACCTATAGAGAACAAACAACTGAGAGATGATAAAAGAACGCACTTTTCTATCCTATTACATATATGCATCTATAGCTCTATGGGTAGTGATATGTATATTCCCTTTCCTCTGGACCTTTCTTACTTCCATCAAGGAAACTCGTGAAGCATTTGCAAGCCCGCCAGTGTGGGTCTTTCGCCCAACCTTTGAGCATTATGTGAGCTTATGGTTAGAAGAAGGGTTTTGGTTTTTCTTTATTAACTCTATGATAGTCACCATTGGGACAGTGGTTGTTTCTATTAGCATAGGATGTTTGGCTGGCTATGCTCTAGCCCGTTATAGCGGACCCATAGGTTTTTGGCTGCTGTTTTTTGCTCTAATTTTTCGCGCCTTGCCGCGCATGGTGTTTGTAATTCCTTTCTTTCATATATCGCGTATAACCGGACTATATGATACCCATCTGATTTTAATTTTGGTTATGGTATCAATGAACCAGCCCTTCACTATATGGATGTTGCGTTCATTTTTTATGACAATACCCAAAGATTTAGAAGAGGCAGCCATGGTGGATGGTTGTAGTAGATTTAAGGCATTTATAAAAGTTATAGTTCCAGTTATGTGGCCTGGGGTGATATCCACTGCCCTGTTTACCTTCTTGCTTGCCTATAACGAATTTTTAATGCCGCTTATTTTAAGCGCAACAGACAGTGCTACTATGCCAGTTGCTATTTCCCAATTTGGAGCAGAAGATATAAGATACTGGTCAATAACTGCAGCTGGTGCTATATCCATCACCCTGCCGATAGTCCTGGTAATTCTTTTCTTTCAGAAGCAGGTGGTATCTGGTTTGGTACAGGGCGCAGTAAAAGGTTGATTATGGAACACCTTATGATGAACCAACTAACTATATTTAACAAAACTAAAGTATTATGGCAAAGATAGTATTAAAGAACCTAACTAAAAAATGGAAAGATTTTTATGGAGCCAAGAATATAAATCTAACGATTGAAGATAAAGAATTTCTTGTTTTATTGGGACCATCAGGTTGCGGTAAGACAACCACCATGAGGATGATTGCTGGTTTGGAAGATCCAAGTGGAGGGGAGATATGGATAGGCGATAAAAAGGTGAATAATCTCCAGCCCAAGGATAGAGACATTGCTATGGTATTTCAATCTTATGGCTTATATCCGCATCTTAGTACTTATGAAAATATTAGATTCCCTCTTAAGATGCGCAAGATTCCAAAGATAGAACATAAAGAACAGGTGCTAAAGGCAGCAAAAATGGTAGAGATGGAAGATTTCCTGCATCGCAAACCACGGGCTTTATCTGGTGGTCAGAAGCAGAGGGTTGCTTTGGCAAGAGCAATGGTGCGAGAACCTAATTGCTTTTTGATGGATGAACCGTTATCTAATTTGGATGCCAAGCTCAGAGCAACCATGCGGGCAGAACTTAAGCATTTACAACATAAATTACAAACAACCACCGTATTTGTCACTCATGACCAGGTAGAGGCAATGACTTTGGCAGATAGAGTTGCTATTATGCGTCAAGGAGAGATTCGTCAAATAGGCGCTCCCGAAGAGATATACAATAAACCAAGGGATACATTTGTTGCAAGCTTTATAGGTTCGCCAGCAATGAATCTGATTAAAGGTCAGATAAGCAAAGGAAAATTTATTAGTGGCAATATAAAATTACCAGTACCCCCTAAGTTTATCAATGGGCTTAAAAATAAAGAACTTAAGTGCTATTTAGGAATTCGCGCCGAAAACATCATCCCCTTGTCACCCAGTGAAGCAGGCGCCGCCAAAGATGTTATAAAATCCACTATCTATTCTTCAGAACTTTTAGGAGAATCTTCTTTGATAACAGTAAAAGAATCAAACGGTTCAATTACCGCCAAGCATTTTGGCAACTTCAAGGGCAAGATAGGAGACCCAGTAGCCCTAAAGGTTAAGGTAAAAGACCTCTACTATTTTGATATAAAGAGCGGAGAAAGAATATTCCCTTTATAAATTAACGACGGCATATATCTGCGGCGTTTGAATTCTTACGACGCAGGTCTGTAGGGGCGGAGCTGCGCTCCGCCCGCAAAATGCATAACTCTTGCAACAAACCATCGCTATGCTCGCAAACAATTTATGTACAACGAGAATAACTGATTTTTTATAAGACAAGAAAATACCACTATCCATATACTGGATTTTATGGTTATTCACCTTCAATGGGTTGGAAAGGGTATATTCCATATTGATTTTCTTTACTTATCGCTCTATCTTCCGTCACTCAGGCTGGAAAGAGTATCCTCCATATTTATTTTCTTTACATGTACCTATATTAGGTATTATAGTACCTAGGCTATACTTCATACTTTCATAAATACAAATATTAGAAGTGCTGTATTGTTTATCAATTATATTCGTTAAGGATTTTACCATTCCAGAAGACGAAGTAAAAGACTTAGTAAAAGCCTTAGTAAAAGCTTGCTTCATAGCAAGATCTTGCTCCTCCTCCGACACAGTCTCCAAAGCCGAAGCTGGAGCTGACTCCAAAGCCGAAACCGACTCCAAAGCTGACTCCAAAGCTGACTCCAAAGCCGAAGTAAAATCTGAATCCGAAGCAAAATCTGAAGCCGAAGCCGAAGCCGATATAATGTCCCCTATAGTAAACAATGTAACTGCAAGCATCAATCTTTCGGTTGCCTCAGCATATTCTCTATCACCCATATTACCAATTTGTTTCTCATTACAAAGTTGGAAAAAAGCAGTCCTCAATAGTTCTGCCACCACCACTTGATTTATAGAAGCGGAACTATTACTTTCGACTCCAGCACTTAATTCTTGTGCTTTTAGTGCTAATTGAAAGGTCCTAGCAAATTCCCCGCTACTAAAAGATAAGGGCTGTATACAAACGCCATCCTTACCTTTTTTATCTTTATACTGAGCGATTACTCTGGTTTTAGGATTATAGAGCCTTCCGATTCGGGCTTTAGTATTTTTTTCTTTAGCAGTATCCTTTTTAATAATATTTTCTTTATCATTATTTCCTGCAATATTATTGTTACTAGCAGCCAGTATATTTTGTGAAATGGATAGAAATAAAATTATAGTAACTATATTTATGATTTTAAACATCCTTCTAATTACCATGATTACATATCTTGTATTGCCGTACATATAAGACCTATAATTACCAGTGATAGAGGTGCCGTGGGAATAATCTACCCACTCGCCATCATCAGACAACTTCCATATTTTTCCTTTATCATTCTTAACTATTGCGCCAGGACTATACTTATTTTTGTCAAGATCATTAACATCCCCAATATCCCCATTTTTACTTTGATTATCGTTCATATTTTTAGATACCTCATTTGTTAAAAATGTAATCAAGTTAATAATCTCATTAAGCTTATTAACTTGATTAAATTATATATGTTTACAGGCAAAAGTCAATCAAAAATAAAATATTTTTGGTTAGGGCTTACGCCCTAACCAGCGGGCGGAGCGCAGCTCCGCCCCTACAGACCTATGTAGCAAGAATTTATGCACCGCGCATACGGACGATGCGAGCATGCAGATGGTGTTATCGCAAGAATTCAAACACCGTACATAAGAACGATGCGAGTATTCCGACAGTTTATCGCAAGAATTCAAATGCCACACATAAAGACATTGCGAGCATACCGATGGTGTTATCGCAAGAATTCAAACACCGTACATAAGAACGATGCGAGTATTCCGACAGTTTATCGCAAGAATTCAAATGCCACACATAAAGACATTGCGAGCATACCGATGGTGTTATCGCAAGAATTCAAACACCGTAATTATGTACGGTGTATGTTTAGGTGGGGTTGTTTTGGAATACAGTGGGGAGTGGTGCTTCAAACTTATACTGCTTACCAGCAATCTTGATTTCAATTTTCCAACAGTGAAGGGCTAATTCTTTTGACTGCTCTTTAATTCCTGCCATAAAAGAGTATTTACTATCGCCAACTATTGGATGCCCTAACTCGGCGCATTGTAATCTTATTTGATGGGTGCGTCCTGTTTGTAGTTCCGCCTCCACCAGTGAAGAATCCTTTCCCTTCTTAACTAATTTGAAAAGAGTAATTGCCTCCTTGCCTACTGGATTATTCTTATACTGGTTCTCTTCTGCTTTCTTGTCCTTACTAACCTCTGGCAGTGATTGCATTAAGTACTCACCACTTTTATATGATTTAGCTAAGTGAGTGACTACCTTCTTTTCTTTTGCTTCCCATGAACCATAAGTTCTCATCAGGTATATCTTGTGACAATCTGCTTCATGCCATACTTGATTTATCGCGCGTAAGGTATCAAGGTTTAAGGCAATAATTAATACCCCGGTTGTTTCCAGGTCTAACCTATGCACTAAATATATTTCTTTGTCCTGCATAATATGTTGCAGTGTTTCAATTACTCCGTGACGTTGATTAATGCCTCCATGCGAACCTACCCATCTGGGTTTATTAATTACAATTAAATCATCATTTTGAAATATTATGCTGTCTTTTATTTTGGTAACAAGCTCCGCATTTGGCTCGTCACTGCGCTCTGCAGGACGGCGTAAAGGTGGAATACGGATAATATCACCGGCATTAATGCGGCTGGAGGGCTTGGACCTTTTGCTATTAATTCTAACCTCACCGCGCCGAATTATTGAATAAATGCGCGACTTAGGAACGCCTTTTATGCGAGTAAGAAGAAAGTTATCAAGTCGTCTGCCTTGCTGCTTATCTGATATGGTAATCTTCTCAACGTCTATATAGTTCATATTAAATAACTGGGTAAATTAGTTGTATAAAATTGTTTGTCTGGAATTGCTTGCTTGGAATTACTTGCTTAGCTGGGTCCAAAAGGAGAAGGACCAGCACTTGGCATAAGCTGATTCATAAACTTCTGCTTACCTGCAGCAGTTCTGGTTTTTTGCATCATTTTTTGCACTTGCTTATATCTCTTTAACATCTGGTTTATTTCTGCCATATTACTGCCAGCCCCTTTTGATATACGCATCTTGCGCGAGCCACTAAGTACTTCGGGGAACTTTCTTTCCTTGGGAGTCATTGAGTGTATTAACCCTATGAATTTTTTAGTTTGCGGGTCCATTTGTTTTTGTTCTACTATTTGCGCCATCTCTTTACTTAGTCCCATCTTGGTTGCCATTGAAGCCATGCCTCCCATTTTCTGCATCTGTTGAAGTTGTAAGAGAAAGGCATTAAAATCAAATTTACTTTTGCCTTTTGCACTCTGGGCAAGTCCATCGGCATCTTTTTCATCAATAGTCATTTCTGCCTGCTTGATGACAGCCATGGCGTTTCCCATCCCCATTATGTTTTCCGCCATTGCCGAAGGATTAAAATCCATAATATCAGTTAATTTTTCTCCGCTACTTAATAGCTTAATCGGCTTACCAGTGAGATATTTCACAGAAAGAATAGCACCTCCACGAGCTGCAGAGTCCAGTTTAGTGGCGATTATACCGCTTATGGGGACTGCTTCGTTAAAAGCTGTGGCTGCCCTTGCGGCATCTTGTCCGCCCATTGCATCCATAGTGTACAGAACCTCTGCTGGCTTTATAGTGCTATGAATTAGTTTTAATTCTTCCATTGTCTGCTTATCTGTTTGCACCCGTCCAGCGGTATCTACTAATAAGCAATCATAGCCGCCAAGTTGCGCCTGTTGTAAAACATCCTTTGCAAGTTCAAGTATATTAGTTCTTTGCGCTCCATCATAGTAATCCAATTCTGCTTGTTTAGCCAACACTGCAAGCTGCTCAGCTGCGGCTGGACGGCTTATGTCCAAACTTGCCAGTAGCACCTTCTTTTTGCGCATCTTACGTAACCACAAAGCACTTTTTACCAGATTGGTAGTTTTACCCGCGCCTTGCAGACCCACTAACATTATTACTGCAGGTGGTTGCACTCTTAGATTAAGGATTTCTTGCTCACCGCCTAAAATGTCAACTATTTCACGATGAACTAAAGATATGAACATTTGACTTGGGTTTAATGATTTTTGAACTTGCATCCCAAGCGCCTTCTCTTGTAGATTTTCTATTATAGATTTAACTACCGGTAAAGCAGTATCCGCCTCTAATAGAGTTAAACGGAGTTCCTGTAATACTGGCTTTATGTTATCTTCTGTTATGTGGGCTTGTTTACGAATCCCATCCAACGTTGATTTTATTTTGTCACTAAAATTTCCAAACATGATATAAGTAGATTATACATAAAATTATGCATCATAACAAGTGATTATCGCGAGCATGGGGATGGTGCGTCGCGAGTGTTATACATTTTGCGGGCGGAGCGCAGAGCTGCATCGCAAGCATGGTGATGGTTTATCGCAAGTATTATGCATTTTGCGGGCGGAGCGCAGCTCCGCCCCTACAGACCAACGTTATCTTCTAAGTAACTTTCTTAATAGCCCTAATAACATTCCTAAGAAGGCAAGTATTTCACGGTCAAGATTCTTCACCCTCCACAGAAACATTTTCATAGCATTATACTGAGCAGGTAAATTCTTTTGAGCATAAGTGTTTTTCTTTGCTAGCACTTTCTTAATTACCATATCCATCTTAATTGCCAAATTGGCTTCGCTATTATTATGTAACAATGAATCCGCTAGAATGGGAGGAGCTGAAATATACTTTTCATACAAAGCGGGATCATTATCCACTTGTTTTACTCTTGCTATCACTTCTTCAAAAGAAGCGTAGTCGGCGCAATTAATAAATGCTTCGGGGTTAAAAAATTTGGCAATCTCAGGACAACCTCGGTATATGGGAATACTTCCTGTTACCAAAGCATCACAGATTTTTTCCGTTACATAATTGGGACGAATACGATTCTCAAAGACAATTAAGAATTTGTATTTAGAGATAAATTCTAACTTGCCCGTGTATGATTTATCCTCTCCATCTATTAACTGCAACTCATTGGTATTATTTAGTATCTTGCCTGCGCAATCAACATGCTTATATTGCATGAGTTGCTGGCAAAATTTCTCGCGAACAATAGTCGCAGGTAATCTCCATTTGGTATGGGAATAAATGAAAGCACAAAATCTGTCCTTAGAAGTTTGTTTGAGTGCGCGCATTCTTTCATTTGGTTTTTCGCTCAGCATACAATCAAAATATGGATCGTTGAAAGGGGAATTGGTGAAAGGGGCAAGAAAACTATTGCTGTCGCTATCCGCTTGATAAGAAAAAGTGTAATCCGCATTACGTTTTTCTACAATATGAACTTCCCCAGTTACGTTGACTATAAATGGTCTAAATCCATAAGTTTTATGTAGATACACAAAATTTTTGTATGATTGGGTTCTAGTACAACTATATACTATTACCAAATCTGGCATGGCTATATCATGCACAAACTCATATTTATTCATAAGGTCCTTAAGCAGATAAGTATCCTGTGGAGTTAATTCCTCTAAATTATAGCCAATAGTTCTGACTTTGATTATTGGTTTTGTATCTCTCATGTTTCTTCGTTCGTTCCTTATTTGTTCATTAATTGGATAGCTTAAGTAATTGTTGGTGGAGGGTATCCACCTGGGTGGCAAGATACTCTATACCCTGGTTATTGTCTAACAGGTAATCGGCTTTATTACGCTTTTCTTGTTGTGGCATCTGACTATTAATTATTTGCTCTGCCAGCTTTTCATCCATATTATCGCGCGAGCATGCCCTTTTAATTTGGGTCTCTTGATTAACATCCATAACGATTATTTTATCGCATAGCTGATGCTGAGATGTTTCAAGCAGTAAAGGAGAAACTAACAGGCAGTATGGGCAGGAGTGACAAGAAGAGGCATCACGCTTGGCATGTTTGGCATGTTTGGCGCATTTAGCTAATTGCTGTACTAATTCTTCTCTGATTAATGGATGAAGTAAACCCTCAAGCCATTTAAGTGCTTTTACATCATTGAAAACTATTTCTCTTAACACAGCCCGATTCACTTTTCCTCCTGCAGCAACTATACTATTGCCAAAATGTTTGATTATTTTTGCTGTTACCTCGCTATCTTCATGACTAATACGGCGCGACACATCATCTGCATCAACTGTCATTATGCCCTTTGCAGCAAACATCTGCGCCGCAGTCCCCTTGCCGCTGGCTATTCCTCCAGTGAGCCCTATGACTGGGCAAGAGTTTGTGGTTTTCATTTAGGGCAAGTCACAATGACAGATAAATATTAAATGGTTGCAATATGTAAGGAATTTTTAAGGAAATCACTATATATAAAAACGCTGCCAGGACTATATGAGGTCCCCATATCTGTTGTCTATGCATGAAAGATTCCTCTTTCTCACTCAAACTACTTGAAGTTGTGGGTGATGAAGGACTGAAACGCTGCCATAATCCTTGCGCAATAGCAATAGTGCTAAAGAATATTAGCCCCGAAATACTTGATACCATCAAGATGGGTAACAGTGATTGCCAACCAAAGAAAGCTCCCAGTGCAGCAAAGAGTTTAATATCGCCGCCGCCCATACCATCGCGTTGGCGGAGTAATTTATAAACATAATTAAGCACGGTGAGTGATATATAAGCAATTGCGACTCCCAGGACTGCTTGCCGCAGAGAGGCATAAGGAAGCCAAGGATTTAACAGCAGCCCTATCCATAATACTCCCAGTGTTAGTAAATCAGGCAACAAGCCAGTGCGGATATCAATGATAGCAAGAGTAATTAATGCCCAGAATAATAAAAGCATGGGAATTATTACGGGACTTGCTCCCCATAACCAACCAGCAACAAGCGCCGCAAGCAAGCAGGCAAGTTCGGTAATAGGATAAAATATGTCAATTTTCTTATGGCAATGAATGCACTTGCCACCACTTATAAGATAGCCCAATAACGGAATATTCAAATAAAAGGGAATCGGTTTATGACATGATGTGCAATGGGATGCGGGGGAAGATAATGATACTTTATGCAATGGATCAAATGGATGAAATGGGCGAAATGGTGTCCCTTCTTTATCAATTTGATTGTTCGGAACATTTAGCTGAAACTCCTGCTCAAGCATAAGCGGCAATCGGTGAATTAAGGTGGTGCAGAAACTGCCAGCAATTAATCCTGCCAGAGATAAATTAAGATAAAGGAACCAATCTTCCCCCAGCAGAACAGCATAACTAAGTAAAAAATAACTCATGGCATTAATAATTATTCATCAAGAAAATGAATGTTTAAATTGAATGTTTTAAAATGTTCGCCTATTAATCTAATAGCCCTGTTGCTCAAACAGATATAATAACGCTTCTTTGAATCCTTTATGACTTCCGCAATCAAATCTATCTGCTTCAATCTTATATGCCAGCACTTGCTCATCTTGCGCCTGCTGTGCCAGAGCATCTGTTATTTGCAATTCATTATCTTTTCCCAAGGGCTGTTTTTCCAAATAATCAAAAATACTCGGCATCAAAACATATCTGCCGATTATGGCAAGATTGCTGGGAGCGTCCTGTGGCTTCGGCTTTTCAACCATATTAGTCACCTTAAATAAATTATCACCCTTAGGTGATACCTCCACTATGCCATAATTAGAACTCTGCTCAATATCAATTTCTGTAACTGCCAATATAGTGCATTTTTCCTGAGTGTAGATTTCTTGCATTTGACTCAGGACTTCTTTACCAGGAGGAGCAAAACACAAATCATCTGCTAACAGGACAGCGAACGGACGCCTCTCTATATGATATTTGGCACAAAGAATCGCGCTCCCCAGTCCGTTGATTTCCCGTTGACGGATGTAAGAAAAGGCACACTTATCAAGAAGATTACGAATACCTTTTAGCATTTCTTCTTTATTAGTGCCTTTTATGCGGGTTTCCAATTCAAAGTTAATGTCAAAATAATTGACGATTGCCTCTTTATTGCGCCCAACTATAAATGTTATATCATTCATCCCCGCTTGATATGATTCATCAACACCATAATGAATTAATGGTTTATCCACCAAAGGAAGCATTTCTTTAGGCATGGACTTAGTTACTGGCAGGAAGCGGGTTCCATAGCCAGCTGCTGGAAATATGCATTTATGTATCTTTTCAGTCATGATGTAATTATAGTGTAAAAATATTGAATAATATATATCGGTATTTATGCCTTTTACACAGGCAAAGGATATATAATTATTAGCAATGAGGTTATCTTCTATCAAACTATCTGGCTTTAAGTCATTCTGCGAGCCAATTTCCTTGGACTTCCCCGCCAACCGCACGGTTTTGGTAGGTCCTAACGGCTGTGGGAAATCTAATATTATTGATGCCATCAGATGGGTATTGGGGGAAAGCGCCGCATCAGGTTTGCGCAGCGAATCAATGGAAGATGTTATTTTTAATGGCACAGAGAATAATCCGCCCAGGGGACGCGCTATGGTTGAGATGGTATTTGAGAATAACAAAAATCGTCTTGAAGGGAAGTACCATGGGACAAAACAAATTAGGATAAAACGAACTCTGGAAAGAGATAGTGATTCGCGCTACTATATAAATAATTCGCCCTGCCGCAAAAAAGATATAACGGAGATTTTTGCTGGTATGGGGTTAACTGGTAAAAGTGATTACGCCATAGTTACCCAAGGCGCAGTGCATAATATTGTTGAAAGCCGTCCAGAATATATTCGCGCCATGATTGAGGAAGCCGCAGATATCACTGGATATCTAAACAAACGGAAAGAAACCCTTTCTCATATTCGCAGCACTCGCGAGAATCTTAAAGGTATCAACCTGAATATTACAGAAATTAAAGGAAGAGTTAGAACTTTAGAAAAGCAAGCAGATAGCGCAAAAGCACATAAGGAAAATAAAAATCAACTTGCAGAATTAAAAGAACAGCTCGCCCTATCCACATATCGCCAGCTAATGGGACAAAAAAATCAGAGCAGACGCAGATTGAATGAGCTGGTGCAAAAAATGAATGAAGACAAAAATAGTGCTGGAATACTACAACTAAACAAACAGCAATTGGTAATAGCAGTTGAGGAAGAGCGGATAAGATTAAACAAAGAACTGGAAAAACAAAAAACTCTTAGCAACAAAATTACGGATATTGAAGCAAGACAAAGATATGAATCCAAAAGTTTAGCGGAAAAAGAAGCATCCCTTGCAGCTGATGAAGATGAACTGAAAAAAATTGCTAGTCGCATATTCCAGGAGCAAGAGCAACTTGATGCAGCGCAAAATGAGCTGAGCCATCAAAAAGAGTTAAAAGATAAAACATCCCCAACCATTAACAATGACCTTAGCTCTGCGGAGGAAGAACTTGAGCAGTTGAACCAACAATGGCGGCAGGCAATGAATCAAGCAGGAGAAACACGCGCCAAGCATCAGGATGCAAAAAATAGATTAAGCTCTCTCCAAGAAGAAGAAAGACGTATTCTAACAACTCAACAAAAACAAGAACAAGAAAGAACTGAAGATGGCACGGACATTGTTAAGCTAAAGAAAGAATATGAGTTGTTAAATGCCAAGATTAAACAACTTGAAGCACAAGAGATGAAAGCGACAAATGAAAGAGAGGATGCTCGTAAGAACTCTACTCAAATAAATCAAAAGTATCGTTTAGTAGAAGATAGTTATCTCAAGCATAGCACTATGATTGAAGAATTAAGTAAAGAGCCCTCCGATGAAAAACTGTCCAACTCAATAAAATCATTGCTCAACAAAATTAAGATAAACCCCGCCACAGCTTGGGGAGATAAGATTCAAATAACAACTGGTTGGGAGAAGGCATTAGATTTGGTGGCGGGACAGATGCTTCAAGCTCGCCTGACTAAAAACCTTAATTCAGCACTTGGCTTATTAAAAGATACTAAAGACGTTCAGTTGGAACTAATTGGCGACTACAAAAATGACGACTCAAGCAAACAACAAACATTTGGTGATAAAAAATCTTTATCATCTATGGTAAAAGCTGAGCATATTCCTTCATTTTTAGACCATATTTTTGCCTGTGATGACTTACCGCAGGCGATTAACCTACGCGACAAGCTTAGCTCCCATCAAAGTTTGGCAACTAAAAATGGCGACTGGGTTGGCAAAAATTGGGCTATTATACAAAGTGGGACAACCAATAATAAAGAATATAAGTATTCATTGGCAAGGAAAAAACGACTTGAGCTGTTAAACGGAGAGCTCAATGCTCTAAGTGGCAGTAAAAGAGAACTTGCCGCTTCTTTGGCAGAGTGTGAAAAGAATATTAAGCAAAGTAATGAGCAGATTGAAAGGACTCATAAGCAGATAGTTGGACTTCGTCAAAATATGCAGCAACAAAAAGAAGTAATTATCCGCAAACAAGAAGCAACTTCTCTATGGGAAAAACGCAAGGATGAAGTTAATAAGCAAAGACATGACAACAAAGCAAGATTAGAACAGCTAAAAATAGAAATTAGCGCAACAGAGAATGAGGAACTTAAGTCCCTTGGCGAAAAACAAAAGCAAGATGAAGCATTACAAATAGCAGAAAAGAAGCGCGCCGAATTAACCGCCCTGCTTTCTTCTCTAAAATCAACTCAGCGTAAAGAAGGAGAAGAAAGAAATGCCAATCAAGTAAGGCGTGAAGAACTTTTATCCCTTATTGCTCGCCTGGAGTCAAGCATTGCTGGAGCAAAAGTTAGACGCGGAACACTTAATAATGAAAAGGAAAAATTGTTAAGTGAAATATTTAATCTACGTAATGCTCTTAAACAACACGATGCTGAATTATCAAAACTTACTACTGAAGACAAAGATCTTGGCACCATAATAAGCAAAATGGAAAATCAAATTGCGGAACAAGAAAAAGAAATCAGGAGCATAGATAACAAAATGAACAAGGCAGAAAAGGATATCGCCTTAGCTGAGAAGGACTTACAACAAAGTCGCGGAATAGAACAGCAACTGGAACTTGAACTGAATGAAATATCGCGTCGCACTAAAGTATTAGAAGGGAAGGAAAGCATAGAAGCTATGAAAAAAATGGATGACCTGGCAAAAGCAACTACGTATGCCGACCCCAAAGCAATCAACTCGCAGATTAAAATTATAGAAAGAGAGAACTACCGTATAGGGGATGTAAATATGTTAGCATTGGCTGAATACCAAGAACAAAAAGAGCGGCTTGATAAGCTGCTGGAGCAACAAGAGCAAATAAATAAAGCTCTTGATAATCTACATAAAGCAATTAAAAGAATTGACCGTGAGTCAAGAGTTAAGTTTGATAAGACATTCAAGCAAATCAACAAGGTTTTCTCTGAACTGTTTAATCGCCTTACTAATGGGGGCAAAGCAAAACTTGAAGAGGAAGATACAGAAAGCCATGGCATCAGAATAATGGTTCGCCCGCCTGGCAGACGTAACACTATGTTGTCGTTATTATCTGGGGGTGAAAAATCAGTAACAGCCATCGCCTTTATTATGGCTATATTTCATTTAAATCCTGCTCCTTTTTGTTTAATGGATGAAGCAGATGCTATGCTGGACGATAATAATATAAAGAGATTTAATCAGATGCTTAATAGTATGGCTGATGATATTCAGTTTATCTTAATTACTCATAGCAAACTTAGCATGCAAGAAGCAAAACACATAATAGGGGTTACCATGTCCGAGCCAGGAATATCACGAATAGTGTCGGTGGATATGGATAGAGCGCTTGAACTAAGCCGTCAAGCATCGGCATAGAGTATTATAGAAGTTCTTTAAGCCGATAAAGTTCTGCTAAAGCGTCACGCGGACTTAACTCATCGGGTTCAAGTTTGGTAAGGCGCGTTCTTAATTCATCCTCAACAAACATATCTTTTTGCTCACTAACTGTGGGCTGCGCCGATAGATTTGTATGTATATAAGCATCCTCTCCTTTAGAACTTTGCAATTGATTTAACAGCTCATTAGCATAGTCGGTTACTTTGCCTGGCACTCCAGCCAATTTTGCCACCTGCAAACCATAACTACGGTTAGTGGGACCAGTTCTAATTTGATATAAAAATATCACATCGTTATCATGCTCACGCGCCGCAAGATGGACGTTCTTTGCTCCCTCAAGTTCTTTGGCAAGCTCGGTTATCTCAAAATAATGAGTTGCAAACAAAGCATAAGACCTAAGGTTATGACATATATAGTGGGCGCATGCCCATGCCAAAGACATTCCATCATAGGTGCTGGTGCCTCGTCCTATTTCATCCATCAAAATTAAACTATCCTCCGTAGCATTATTAAGGATATGCGCGGTCTCGGTCATCTCCGTCATAAAAGTTGAACTGCCCGCAGCTAAATCATCTCCTGACCCGATGCGAGTAAAAATTTTATCCACTCTACCTATCTGTGCCTTAGTTGCCGGCACGAAACTACCTATATAAGCTAATAAAACTATTAACGCTGATTGACGCATATAAGTGGACTTGCCCCCCATATTGGGTCCTGTAATAATTAATAAACGTTGCTTAGAGTCAAGCAATAAATTATTGGCAATAAATGGCTCTGCCGAATAGTATTCCACCAGAGGATGACGTCCTTCTTCTATGTTAATGCAATGGGAAACATTCAACTCCGGCTTTTGCCAATTAAGGGCAAGCGCCCTCTCCGCGAGAGTGGTTAAGAAGTCCAGACGAATTAATGATAAGCAATTTTTTTGTAATACTGGCAAGTACTTATCAACCTCAGCAAATAAATTATCATACAATTGTTTCTCCCTTGCCAGAGCGCGACTATGACTACTAAGCGCCTTATCTTCATACTCTTTGAGTTCGGGGGTTATGAACCTTTCCGCATTTTTTAATGTCTGACGGCGGATAAAATACTCGGGCGCATTGGCAGATTGAGCGCGGCTGATTTCAATGTAATAACCAAAAGCCCGATTATATCCCACCTTAAGAGTAGATATTCCGCTGTTTTGTTTTTCTCGCTGTTCAAGTTGTAGTAGATATTCTCCACTGTTTTTTTGCAGTTGCCTAAGTTCATCAAGTTCTTCATCATAACCATCGGCTATCACTCCTCCATTTCTGATAGTTGCTGGCAGGGTCTCAACCAAAGCGCGGCGCAATAGATTGTTTAGTTCTTCAAGGGGTTGCAGTTCATCGTTAATCCTCTGTGCCAGCGCAGAACTTAGTCCCAAATTATTATGCAATACCCCAACAACATCCAAGCCCATCCTAATGCGTAGAAAGTCACGCGGGCGCGCATTGCGTAAGGAAATTCGTCCAAGAGCCCGTTCCATATCACCGGCTTTTTTAATCTCGCTACGTAATGTATCATGACATCTTAAGGTTATTATTTCTTCAACTGCCTCGTGACGCGCTTCTAAAATATCAATGTTGCGCAAAGGACGATGTAATTGATTGCGTAAAAATCTAGCGCCCATTGGAGTTGAGCATTTATTGAGTATTCCAAAAAGGTCCATCCCAGATGCGCCATTAGTATCAATTCCCAGATTGCGCCGACTCTGCGGGTCAATAATAATTGCTTCGTTCTCTACACTTGATTTTGGTGGGTTAAGATGACGTAAAGGATTGAGTTGCGTTTCCTTAATAAAAGATAATAAAGCTCCCGCAGCACACAAAGCAGATGGGGATATATCTTGCAGGCATTCTTTGCCAAACTCTTCTTCAAGGAGCTCGCTCGCTGCGGCTTTGTTAAAATATGCGCTATCATAAAAACGAGTGTTGCGGATATCGCCCACTAGTCCTGGTTGCTTTGCTTGCAATAATAGTTCGTTGATCTGCAATCTTGCCAGTTCGTTATTCAGGTTATCAAGTTTATCTAAAGTTTGCGTGTGAAAGTTTCCGCTACCAAGATTTATCCATGCCAAACCATATTTGCTATCTTGCAAGCACAAGGCGCCAACCAAATTATCTCTAGTTTCATCTATTAAATTCTCCTCTGTTGCAGTACCAGGGGTGATAATGCGCACTACCTTTCTCTCCATAGTTCCTTTAGTAGCTCCCTTAGTGGTTCCTTTAGTAGTTCCCTTAGCAGCATCTACTTTGCCGCCGCTATCCACCATAATTTCACCAGTTTGTTCGCAAATAACCACCGACTCTCCTTGACTGATTAGTTTTTTAATATAAGAATCTGCAGCATGAAAAGGCACCCCCGCCATGGGAATAGGATTGCCTTGTGAGGTTCCGCGCGCGGTTAGGGTTATATCCAATAAACGTGATGCCTTTTTAGCATCATCAAAGAAAAGTTCGTAAAAGTCGCCCATGCGATAAAAGAGCAGAGTATCTGGGTAATTCTTTTTAATTCCCAAATACTGCTTCATCATAGGAGTATTAGCTTCGTTTGACACAATAGTTGAACTTTATAATTGCATTCCCGATGCGACATATAAAACCTGCCCAGTAACTGTTTTGGCATCCAGCAGATACTCTAACCCTTGAGTAATGGTATCAGGAGGGCTGGCTATTCCTAAAGGAGCAGTAGATGAAACTTTTTGCAAATGCGCATCGTCTTTATGCGGTGGTGGCAAAGCAGCTCCAGGCGCAATGGCATTGACTCGTATATTAGGCGCTAGTTCTTTGGCTGCCATAAGAGTAAAATGGTGTAGGGCATTCTTAGTGAGATGGTATAAAAAATAATCTTCGCGCAATTTGGCATGATTGCAGTCCAACATATTAACTATCATAAAATCTTGTGGGAAATCCCTTTGAAAGTTGGGGGGCAAATCTTCTGCTGCGGATGATTTTGTAGATGAATTATCGTATATCTGACGAGCAAAATCTTGAGTAAGAAAGAACGGGGCTTTAAGGTTTAGTCCCATATCCTTATCAAACTGGGCACTATCGGTTTGCATAAACCCTTGAGAATTAAATACTGAAGCATTGTTTATTAAAAGGGATATAGTTCCTAAGGATGAGCGTGCCTCATCAAATATTTTTTTACATGCGGCATCGTCGGTTAATTCGCCTTGAATTGTGATACATTTTTTATTATGCTGTTCTACTAACTTCTGACACTCACGCGCTTCGGCGAGAGAGCTATTATAGTGTATTGCTAAATCATAGCCACGGGCTGCCAAAGCAACTGCTATTTCTCTGCCTAATCTCTTAGCACCTCCAGTTATTAGAGCGGTTTTATTCATTGCGGGGTTCATTACAGTTTCATTATGGTGGATTTTATCTAAATTATACCGAAATTTGTGTATATATTGCTATGAATAATTTACAATTACTAATAGAGGTGTGTAAATGTAATGAAAGTTGCTATAATGCTGGAAACTATTACATAAATCACTCTATTTATAATATTATTGCGGAATTATGTAAGATATGAGTATGATTAAAGTTATTGGGGTATTAAAAACAGATGATGTTGCTGCTGACTTGCAGCAAACTTTTGGTTGCTACCCTGATATGTTTAAAAAGTTATTTTTACAGGTCGCGCCACACCTGGAATTTAAAATTTTTGATGTAACCAAAGGGGAAAAACCAGATCCCATTGAGCAGTGCGACGGATACATCATAACTGGCAGCAAGGCAGGGGTCTATGAAAGTCAAGAGCATCCATGGATTAATGAACTAATGCTTCTTATAAGAGATATTTCTGAAGCAGGCGTACCTCAGGCGGGAATATGCTTCGGACATCAGGCATTGGCAGTTGCCTTTGGCGGCAAGGTAGTTAAGTCATCCAAAGGGTGGGGAGTAGGCGTTCATAACTATTCCATGAACGATGCTAAAGAGAAAACAGAAAAAATTGGCAACCTAAGTGATTGCTTCTCCATAATCGCCACTCATCAGGACCAAGTTGTAGAAAAACCCGAGGAGGCGCAACTACTGGCAAGCAGTGATTTTTGCGCTATAGCCGCTCTAATATCTTATGAAAGAAAGTTCATAAGCTTTCAAGGTCACCCCGAGTTTAGTAAAGAATATTTCCTCAAACTAATGGATAAAAGATTGACGAAGATTGGTGAAGAAAATATCCAGCGTGCTCGCCAGACCATGAGTACAACCACAAATGACGACTTAGTGGCTGTGGCTATTTTGGATTTTTTCAATAAACAAATCGCCAGCAGTAAACAGGCAGCCACTAGTTAGCTAATTACAAGTATCCGCTAATAGTGGGCATAATAATAAGCTGAAAAAGTATTTAATCCCGTTTTATAACAATGACTTTATATGTTGGACACGTGATACAGGGTCTTTTGCCATGCTGATAGGACGTCCTATAACCAGATAATCCGCTCCTGCTTGAACTGCTTGTTGTGGTGTAGCAATCCTAACTTGGTCGCTTGCTTCATTTTGATTATCATCAAGACGAACGCCAGGCGTTACTAATAAAAAATCATTGCCATATTTTGCTCGTAATTCTGCTGCTTCTTGGGGGGATGCCACCAGCCCATCAGCTCCTGCTGCAAGAGCAATTTCTGCGCGCTTTTCAACCAATGCTGCTGGAGTTAACACACTGCCTGAATCTCCAGTAAACTCTTCCATGTCTTGCTTGCCAAAGCTTGTTAGCAGGGTAACTGCTAAAATTTTTATCTCAGAGTTTTGGCGTGCCTCAGCAGCTGCCTTAATTATGCTGCTATGGGCATGGATGGTTAACAAAGATACTTTAGGTGCTTGATGGATAACCTGCTCAACAGATTTTGCCACAGTGGCGGGTATATCAAGAAATTTTAAGTCCAACATAACCTCCCCTCCCTTGTCAAGAATATAATCAATTGGTTGCCAGCCCGCCGCAAGAAATAACTGTAGCCCTACCTTGAAGAATTTAACCTCAGGGAATAATAGATCCACCCATTCTTTGGCTTGCTTAAAGTCCGCAACATCCAGCGCATAGATAATGCGTCTGTCAAGAGGGATGGTTTTTTTAATGATTTTCACCGGCACAGGGTGGGGTATCAACGACCTTACCTTGCCATTCTTGTGGAGCAAATAATTGGAGTGATAGCGCATGGACGCCGCCCTTAAGTTCTTCGTCCAATAGTTGATAAATTAAACGATGGCGGTTTACGAGATTAATTTCTTTGAATTCATTGCTGACTAACACCAGCTTAAAGTGGGTCTCGGCTTGAGGGTTATTCATTCCAGATGAATGCTTACCGCTTTCGTTGGTTAGTTGCAAGTAAAGTGGAGAGAACTTGTTGGTTATTTTATTTTCAATTCGTGCTTGGATTGCCCCGCTCATTTATTAACATGAGTGAGCCAATCACTATGCGAATTATCTTTGCCCATAGTACACTCAAAATATTTCTTTTGTAATTTTTCGGTTATAGGACCTCTGTTACCCTTGCCTATTATCCTATCATCCAAACTATGGATGGGAACAACTTCGGCGGCAGTGCCACAGAAAAATGCTTCATCGGCAACATAAATCTCATCCCTGGTGATTTGCCGCGCAGTGCATTTTATCCCTAAATCATCAGCCAGAGATATTATGGTGCGACGTGTTATGCCATCTAAACATGAAGTAAGGGCTGGAGTATGCAACTCGCCGTTTTGGACTAAGAATAAATTTTCGCCAGTCCCTTCGGCAGCATAGCCCTCATTATCCAGGAGCAGAGCTTCGGTACAACCACAGCTGAATGCCTCTTCCAATGCCAGAATAGAATTAACATAATTGCCGTTGGTCTTGGCTTTGCACATTGTTATGTTGACATGATGGCGAGTATAAGATGAAGTGCGAACCTTAATGCCCTTTTCCTGGTCCTCAGGCGACATATAAGATGGCCATTCCCAAGCAGCCACTATGACATGAGTTTTAAGATTCTGCGCCCGTAAGCCCATCTCTTCACTACCATAAAAGCACATGGGGCGTATGTAGCCGCGTTGAAGTTTATTGATGCGTGTGGCATCAATCTGTGCTTGAGATATTTCTTCGGGCTTAAATGGTATTTTCATATTAAGAATATGAGCCGAATTGAATAAGCGGCGAGTATGGTCTTCAAGACGAAAAATTGCTGTTCCTTGATCTGTCGGATAAGCCCGCACTCCTTCAAATACCCCTAATCCGTAATGAAGTGTATGAGTTAGGACATGCACTTTGGCGTCCTTCCATTCCACCATTTTTCCGTCAAACCAGATAACCCCTTCTTTTGCTTCCATTCCAACCATTTTTATATTAAGTTCCTGTTAAAAATATACTAATTACTAATTAAGCGTCGCTATTATCGGGATGCAAAAAACGCAAAGCATTAAGCCGAATAAAACCTGCTGCATCCTTTTGACTATAAGCATCTTCGCTATCTTCAAAAGTTGCTAACTTGCTATTAAACAAACTCTTGGGTGACGTCCTGCCAATTACCATAACATTGCCCTTATAAAGCTGTAATCTTACCTTACCTTCAACCCTTTGTTGGGTCTCATCAATCATACGCTGTAAAGCCAATCTTTCTGGTGCCCACCAATTGCCATTATAAATCATCTCTGCATAGCGCGGCATCAAAGAATCCTTTAAGTGAGCGGTTTCGCGATCCAGGGTAAGCGATTCCATAGCACGATGTGCCTTGATAATTATAGTGCCGCCTGGGGTCTCATAGCAACCACGAGATTTCATTCCCACATAACGGTTTTCCACCATATCCACTCTGCCAATGCCATTCTCTCCCCCAATGCTATTTAGTTCTGCTAGTAATGATGCCGCGCTCATCTTTTTACCATTTATAGCGCAAGGATTTCCTTCTTTAAATTCAATCTCTAAGGTAGTCGTTTCATCAGGAGCATCTTGAGGGGATACGCTTCTCTGCCACATGTCATCCTTAGGAGCAACTGCTGGGTCTTCCAACTCGCATCCCTCATAAGAAACATGCAGTAAATTGGCATCCATTGAGTAAGGCGGTTTATTGCTGCCGCTATCGCCATAACTTATTCCTTGAGAGGCGCAAAAATCTAATAAATCCTGTCGTGAATTATAACTCCACTCACGCCAAGGAGCTATGACCTTAATTTGTGGCTGTAAAGCATAAGCCGCTAATTCAAAACGAACTTGGTCATTGCCCTTGCCAGTGGCTCCATGGGAAATAGCATCGGCTGAGTGCTCACTCGCTATTTCCACTAATCTTTTAGCTATCAAGGGTCGGGCTATGGCAGTGCCAAGCAAGTACTCACCTTCATAAATAGTGTTGGCACGCATCATCGGGAAAACGAAATCGCTGGTAAATTCTTCACGCAAATCTTCTATGTGGATATTCTGTGGTTTAATTCCAATATCTAAAGCACGGGTGCGCGCTGCTTCAATTTCTTCTCCCTGCCCTACATCTGCGGTAAATACTATAACCTCACACTTGTATTCAACCTCAAGCCACTTGGCAATCGCCGTAGTGTCTAAGCCGCCCGAATATGCCAGGACTACTTTGTTAATCTTCATCGTTAGCGGCATAGTTAAGTAAAATGGCGCGTCCGTACAAAAAAGCCGACCACAAGGTTATAACTGCGGCAACCGTAAGAACAGCCAAAGAAATCCACGGCAAGTATATATTAACGCCACCTGGTGGAAAGGCAAAAAAGAAAGCAATCCCTAACAACTGCAAGAGGGTCTTTATTTTACCTAACAAACTAACCTTGATAGAATCTGGTGTCATTGAGCCAACTTCTTCTGCCAACCAACTACGCATCGCCATAACCGTTATCTCACGTCCAATAATTACCATAGCAATAAATACTATGATGATATTATCGTAGGACTGCACCATGAGGATTAAAGCCGTGCATACTAAAAGCTTGTCGGCTACTGGATCTAAAAACTCTCCTATCTTTGATTTCATATCCCAGTTGCGTGCTAGATAGCCATCCACCCAGTCGCTAATTGCAGCCAAAACAAAAACAGTGGCGGCGGCATAATGGCTCCACGACCACGGCAAGTAATAGAACACCACCATGAGCAACACTCCCAAAACCCGCATATAAGTAAGGATGTTGGGCAAGGTTACTAAATTATATTGCTTATTAGTCATATCCTAATTATAAATTACTATTGACAAAATACAAATAGAGAGTATAATTAACTACATAATGGAATTAATCCGTGACATCTTTGATAAAGCTTCTACATTAGCAGCCAAGAGTTCTGCGGGCGGTAAATCGTCCGATGAGCTATTATTAGGTAGCGTAGATGCTACTTATGGATCAGTAGCGGATTCTATTCTCCTCAACCTCCTTCTCCTGCCTTAGGGCAGAGACATATTTAACCAATTTTAGAATATTTCCGCTCCTATAAAGTTAGAGTAGCGGTCTTATAATTTATTTTTTTATAAAATACTTAAACTAAGCAATTAAGCAAATTTACTAATGCAAAACAAATTAATAATTTTTGATACTACATTGAGAGATGGCGAACAAAGTCCTGGCGCATCAATGACTTTGGAAGAAAAAGTGCGCATCGCTCAAATGTTAGAAAAACTGAAAGTGGACATAATTGAAGCTGGCTTCCCTATATCCAGCGAAGGAGATTATGCTTCAGTTCGCGCTGTTGCCAAGACCGTAAAGGATTCATCCGTGTGTGGATTAGCGCGTGCTAAGAAGATTGATATAGAAAGAGCCGCTGATGCAATTAAACCTGCCAGTCGTAAGAGGGTGCATACTTTTATTGCCACCTCCCCTATCCATATCAAATACAAACTGAAAATGACAGAAGATGAAGTCCTAGAAAATGCAGTTCAAGCAGTAAAACTAGCGCGCAACCTGTGTGATGATGTTGAGTTCTCCTGTGAGGATGCGGGTCGTTCGGAAGCCGATTTTTTATGCCGAATAATTGAAAAGGCAATTGATGCCGGAGCATCAACCATAAACATCCCCGATACTGTGGGCTATGCTATGCCACAACAATTTGGTGAACTTGTCAAGGATATCATAACAAGAGTGCCTAATTCTTCCAAAGCAGTGTTCTCTGCTCATTGTCATAATGATTTGGGGCTGGCTGTTGCCAACTCTTTGGCGGCATTGGGCGCTGGAGCGCGGCAAGTTGAGTGCACTATAAATGGTTTAGGCGAGCGCGCTGGCAATGCCGCTTTAGAAGAGATTGTTATGGCGGTAAAAACCCGCAAGGATTTTAGTGGCTTGGATACAGACATTGATATCTCTCAAATAGTTCCTATTTCTAAACTTGTATCTCAAATAACTGGTTTTCCAGTTCAACCCAATAAAGCCATAGTGGGCGCTAATGCTTTTGCGCATGAAGCGGGAATTCATCAAGATGGTGTGATTAAGCATCGCCAGACCTACGAAATAATGAAGGCGGAAGATGTGGGCTGGCATGCAAACAAACTGGTGCTGGGCAAGCATTCAGGACGTAACGCCTTTAGCAAAAGGATGAAAGAACTGGGCTATAAGCTTGATGGAAAGGAGTTAGATGATATGTTCAATAAATTTAAGGAATTGGCAGACCATAAGCACACGGTTTATGATGAGGATTTACACTCTCTATCCAGCTCCACAACCAGACGTAACGAACATAATTATGCTTTAAAGTATGTAGCAATTAATACCCAGAGCAACAAGAAGGCAAGCGCAGAGGTAGCCCTTAGCAAGGAAGGAAAGGAGCTGAAGTATAAGAGTGATGGTAACGGACCAGTTGACGCGATATTTGAAGCTATCCGTAAGATTACTGATTGCGATGCGCCGTTGGTCCTTTATTCGGTTAATGCAATAACAGAAGGCACCGATGCGTTAGGCGAAGTGATGGTGCGTTTGCAAAAAAATGGAAGAGTAGTAAATGGTTCGGGTTCTGATTTGGATATAATTACCGCTTCAGCCAAAGCATATATAAACGCCATAAATATTTTGCAAGAGGACAGCAAAATGAACCCCCAGATGAACCCTCAAAACAGAGATACGCTCACACCTTGAACAGAGAAAATATAAATAGGTACCTAAACCAACTGAGCATTGTTCCTTGGGTTAGTAGGCAGGTAGTCGCCAAAGCAGCTGAGGATGAGTTATCATCTGGCGGTGAGGCGACACCGCCATCTCGCCCAGTCATCCCCGCCTCTCCTGCGAGTGTAAAACACAGTATATATGGGGAACATGGTGAGCATGCTTCATCCCCTGCAACAAGCCATGTCCGTAATAATGAATCAAGCGCTAAGGATGTGTCACCAGTCAGCGATGCTATTGATAGAAGTACTGTAAAACCTAGCCCATCATTACAAAACCAACAATCAATTCGTCTGAGTGCAGCTATCTTTCCTCCAGTTATAGTCCTCTACTCTTTGCAAGATAATGCGACTATGCCTAATGATGAGAAAGAATTGCTGCGTAGAATGCTTGCCAAGTGCGGCATAGACCTAAGCAATGGAGTCAGCGTTAAAGACCCTACTTTAGTGTACCCCCCTATTATTCCAATGATATATTCTAGTGTAACCCAAGGAGAGAATGGACTTCGGGATGCCTGCTCTGCTTTCGTCACATCACTGCTAACAAAGTGGCAATGCCAATGGCTAATTATTTTAGGAGAAGAAACTTCCCTTTATCTGCCACAAGAATATACAACTCTACAACAAAACCCGATAATATTGGAGAACATGCAAACAATGTTAGCTGAACCACAAACAAGAAAACAAGCGTGGGAATTACTTAGTCCTTTGCGTGATAAATTAAACATATCTAAAGGTGGGGATGATAAAGGGAACAAAGAGAGTAAAGAAAATAGTCAACAAAATAATACCGACAAATGATACTGAAAAATGATACCGCAAAAACTAATTCTGCATAAGAAATCGCGCACTTTAGAAGTTATTTATGCAGGTAATAACTTTATCTTACCCGCCGCTTATCTACGAGTAAAATCCACCTCCGCAGAAAACAAAGATAAACCCGCAGAATATAATCCCAACGTAGCAATTGACGAGGTGCGCTCAATAGGCAATTATGCTGTTCAAATTTACTTTAACGATGGACACAAAACCGGAATTTATTCTTGGGACTATATTAGGGCAATATGCATAAGCATGAATACTGAATTGGCACGTAAAGAAATGCAGCAAAAAAAACAGCCAACACAACAGGATACCCAAGTTTTGAACATACAACCAGCCCCTAAGAAAAATTAAACGATGCCCCTTTTTGTTGTTGCCACTCCTATAGGCAACCTTGAGGATATGAGCCCGCGGGTACTGGAAACCCTTAGACAGGCAGAACTAATTCTTGCTGAAGACACCAAGAGAACTGCCAAACTACTTACCTTATGTGGAATAAACAAAACAACGTCCAAACACTTGATAAGGTGCGACTCGCATAAAGAACAACAGCTATGTAATGATACGGATTTTGTTAATAGGTTACGTAACGATATAAACATAGTTATAGTAAGCGATGCTGGTAGCCCAACAATTTCTGACCCTGGCGCCGCTGTAGTTCGCCTAGCCCACAAGGAAAAAATTCCAGTAATCCCTATCCCTGGTCCCTGTGCGGCAATAGCTGCCTTATCAGTTAGCGGCTATTCTTCATCGTCCTTCTTCTTTGGTGGTTACTTTCCAAGTGCCTCAGTTGCCAGAAAAAAGTTTATTCTTGAGCATAAGAATACTCCCCATCCATCAGTTTATTATGAATCACCTCACCGTATAAAGGAATGTCTGCAGGACTTGTGTGAACTCTGTGGTGAACAGCACCATGCTCTGTTGGCGCGCGAGCTCACCAAAACCTACCAAACAATATGTTCGGGGACCTTAGCAGAAATCCGCGAGCATCTGGAAAATAACGAGTGTAAGGGAGAAATAACCTTGGTCCTTGCAGGATTTAACCACGAAAATGAAGATAAGTTGCAAGATGAAGATGAACATGTGTTAAAATTATTATTGGATTGTTTACCAGTAAACACAGCCACCGATATAGCAGCACAGATAAGGAAAAAAAGTAAGAAACTGTTTTATAGGAAAGCATTGGAGTATAAAGATGGCAAAAAGTAAAGCGGAAAGTACAATGAAAAGTACAATGAAAAGTACAGCAAAAAACAAATTAAGATGCGCCGTAATAGGCGTAGGACACCTTGGAAAGTTTCATGCGCAGAAATATGCTGCTATGGATGGCGTGGACCTGGTAGGGGTTTCTGACATAGACGAGGAAGTTGGGAAAGAACATGCAGCAGAACTTGGCTGCTCCTACTATCGCGACTACCGAGAGCTGCTTGATAAAACAGATTTAGTAAGTGTTGTGGTTCCAACACGTAATCATCATAAAGTTACCTGCGACTTTCTAACTAGCGGGGTTAATTGCTTGGTTGAAAAACCCATAGCAACAACTCTTGAAGAAGCAGAAGAAATGAAAGACCTTGCCAATAAGAACTCTCTGATGCTTAGCATAGGACATATAGAAAGATTTAATCCAGTATTCCAAAGAGTAAAAGAACTATGCACCAAACCTGAATATATCACTACCGAAAGATTAGCGAAGAATACCAACCGTTCAATGGATATAAATGTTGTGTTGGATTTAATGATTCACGATTTGGATTTGGTATTGCAATTGGTGGATAGCCCTATTAAAGATATCAGGTGCTTAGGACTAAAGATAATTTCTAAATATACCGATGCTGCCAATGCTTATATAACCTTTGAAAATGAATGTGTGGCGAATATCAGTGTAAGCCGTATAAGCTTTAATAAGTCGCGAAAGATGCGCACCTTTCAACGGGAATTATATATATCAGCGGACTTACAAGAAAAAACCTACACATTAGCTAAGAGAGCAGAAAATGGCTATATTGAGAAAGAAGACCATAATTTTATAACGCCAAGCGATACCTTGCAAATGGAAATTAAGGACTGCGTCGATGCCGTCCGTACAGGGAGAGAACCATTGGTAACTGCTGAATCAGGTATTGCCACCCTGAAAACAGCTCTAGTGATGAGCCGCCAATTAAAAGACCATTTTCAACGCTAATTTCAATAATACATATTATTAACCATGTCAGGTAATACTTTCGGTAGAATATTTCGCACCACCACCTTTGGTGAAAGTCACGGACCAGCTATTGGTGGAATAGTGGATGGCTGCCCGCCAGGGATGGATATTAATGAGCAGGACATACAAACACAGCTTAATCGTCGTCGCCCCGGGCAATCAAAGTATACCACCCAAAGGCGTGAAACAGACCAAGCAGAAATCCTTTCAGGAGTGTTTGAAGGTAAGACCACAGGAACTCCAATAGGAATATTAATCAGAAACACTGATGCAAGATCCAAGGACTATGAAGATATCAAAGAGGTCTTTCGTCCTGGACACGCTGATTATACCTATCAGCATAAATATGGAATTCGCGATCATCGCGGAGGGGGACGTTCCTCGGCGCGTGAAACCGCAATTAGAGTTGCAGCAGGAGCGATAGCTCGCAAGTTTTTACAGGAGGAGTGCGGAGTAAGTATTTGGGGACATATAGTCCAAGTTGGCGATGTTCAAGCAACTAATTTTTCTAAAGAAATCATAGATAGTAACCCTTTCTTTTGCGCCGATGAAAAGATGGCAGAATCTTTGCCAGCTTTATTTGATAAGCTACGCAAAGACAATGATTCAGTGGGAGCATGCGTACAGGTAGAAGCAAGTGGGGTACCGATTGGTTGGGGCTCTCCAGTATTTGACCGCCTTGATGCGGATATAGCCAAAGCAATGCTCAGCATCAATGCTTCCAAAGGCGTAGAAATAGGGGCGGGGTTTGCTGCGGTGGCGCAACGTGGCAGCGAGCATCGCGATGAAATGAATAAGAAAGGATTTCTTTCAAATAATGCTGGCGGCGTGTTAGGTGGGATTAGCAACGGAGAAAACCTCATTATCAGGGTTCCGTTTAAGCCCACATCTAGTATCTTAAAACCAGGCGGCACTGTTACTAGTAGCGGAGAGAGGACTGAGGTTGTGGTGAAAGGACGACATGACCCATGCGTAGGAATAAGAGCTGTGCCCATAGTTGAGGCAATGTTGGCTTTAGTTCTTATGGACCATAGAATGTTGCATATAGCTCAATGCCCATCTAAATAAACACTTACAAATCTCGGGGTATGGACTAAATAATTGGGGGGAGTTTCTGGACTTCACCCCAGGATGAAGTAACTGTTCGTGCTTTATCATAAGAGTTGTATAGTCGCCGCCCCAAATCACTTTGAGTTGCAGTTTCATATACAACCTGCTTGCTAACCTCTTGTAATCTATTCAACAGCTGTTCAGAATAGGCGATAAACTGTATACCTTCTTCTCGTAACTGCTTCAACGCAACAGCATTAAACCAATCACTCTCAGACAACCCTATAATATTTTCGGTACGGCAGGATTCCTGAATAACCGCTTGGAGATGAACAGGCAAGGATTCATAAGCAGTGCGATTGATAAGTAACTCCGCCGAACCATTGGGTTCGTGGAACCCAGGATAATAACAATACTTAGCTGCTCTATGCAGCCCAAATGCTCTATCACTCCAAGGAGCAAGAAATTCTGCCGCATCAATCGCTCCACTTTGCAGAGCTGGAAAAATCTCAGATGGTGGGATGGATACAGGCAAGGCGCCAAGTTCTTTAATTACTTTACCGCCTAAGCCAGGCATTCTAAACTTTATCCCTGCCAAACTTTGACTGCTTGACTCCCCTATAGGTTTTTTAAACCAGCCACCCATACTGGGACCTGTATTGCCAGCAGCTAGTGGCTTTAATCCAAAGTCCGCATATACCTCATCCCATAGTTTCTGTCCGCCACCTTCATAAAGCCAACAATGATGTTGAGAGGGGGTAAGTCCAAAAGGAACTGCCGTAAAAAAGGGGGATAGTGCTGTTTTGCCCTGCCAGAAAAAAGATGCTGAATGCCCTAACGCGGCAACCCCTCGAGATACCGCATCAAATACTTCTAACCCTCCCACCAAATCACCCGCTGCATAAACAGTTATTTGGATTTGATTTTCGGATAAGGTAGAGATTCGCTTAGCCAATCTTTCTGCCGTTCTCCCTGTCCCAGGCGCGCCTGCGGGCCAAGAAGTTACCATCTTCCACTCAAAAATTTCCTTAGTTTTTGATGGTAGTGTTTGCGCTTGTTTCTTGACGTCAGGAATACGCATCCCTGTAAATACTCCTACCAAAGCTGCAAGGAAAGCAGTGATGGTTAAGATAAATGTTCTCCGCTTCATTGATTATACCTCCAAGTTTATATAGGTTTCTAACAAGTTATTATACAACGAATGAAACAAAAAAAGAATGTAATATTCTACCCGGCATGGCTACGGCAAATATTCCTGCGCTAACTAGTCCAACAAAGGTTCCAATCATAAAGCCGCGATGAGTTCTGATATTTTTATTTCTAATTGCTACCAAAGCTACCACCATACATATCATAGTCCATGCAGTTAATATATGTATGTATGTAAAATTACCTAGCGAATCACGAATAGCTAAAGATGAAATACAGGATATAAGAATTAATCCTGAGAAGGTTTTGCCCGATGCTTTATGCAGTTTGTCACCCTTTTTTCTAAATAAAATCCAGGTGCCCAAAGGAATTGCTAGGAGAGAAGCAGTAAGATGGACTGCAATATAAAAGTTCATAACAGGTTATAGCATATCCTTCTACTCACCACCACATTACTTTAATGGATTTATAGATATTTATGCAGTATAGTCCGTTATATGGTCTTATTTACTCGCGGGTCTTTTATTACCAGGACTAAGGAAAGAATATATACCGCTATATTGTTTTTTGAGCGGGAAAGCTAAATCATTACGTTTGCCTGTCCGCAACCCCATCCTAACCATGGCTTCAGCAAAACCAGCAGCAGCAGATACGCCATCTATAACTGGCACTCCAAGCCGCTTGGTTAAAGCATGCGCTAAATCAGCCATCCCCGAACAACCCAATACGATGGCGCCGCTCTCATCTTCATCTAATGCCTTGCTGCATTCCGCCAGTATATTATCAAAAGCAGGTCCACTGGGGGCTTCTAATGCCAGAACTTCCATATCCACTGCTCTAATACGGCGACAATGCTCTTGCATGCCATATAGTAAAACCAAATGACGTGCTATATTAATCGTCCTAGCTAAACTGGTAACAATGGAAAAACCATTACTTACGAATGTTGCACTGTGCATGGCTGCCTCAGCCACCCCAAGAACTGGCTTATCGGTTGCCTCACGAGCTGCCATTAACCCTGGATCGCCAAAACAGGCGACTATATATGCATCACAATCACTCTTATCATGGCGTATCTCCTCAATTACGCCAGCCGCGGCTATGATATCATCACCATGACCTTCAATGGAAGCCGCTCCTCCACTGGTAGGGCTTACCGCAATAATTTGTGTGTCCGCAGAGACCGCAAGTTGAGCTGCCTGTTTGATCTTATCCGTCATTGACAAGGTGGTATTGGGATTAATTGCCTTGATTTTATATTTGCTCATTAATCGTTTTTAATTAGCTTTTTGTCTAATCTTTTAGCCACCTAAATAAAGCTTAATTACATGCGGGTCATTGATCAGTTTTTTCGATTCACCTTCCAAACCCATCCGCCCTGTTTCCAATACATAACCATAAGAAGATATTCTCAAAGCCATACGGGAATTCTGTTCAACTAATACAATGCTTATGTTATCGCTTTTATTTATTTCTACTATAGTGCTGGCTATCTCACGCACTAACATAGGCGCAAGTCCTAATGATGGCTCATCCATTAAAAGCAAGGTTGGCTTGGTCATTAATGCCCTGCCAATCGCTACCATTTGCTGCTCACCGCCGCTTAGAGTGCCTGCTTGTTGCTTAATTCGTTCCTTGACCCGTGGCAGTAGAGTAAAGATACGTTCCATATCACGAGCAATTTCTGCTTTATCCTTGCGTAAATAAGCACCCATTAGCAAATTATCCTTGACCGACATAAAAGGATAAATTTGCCTTCCCTCTGGTACCATAGTAATTCCTTTCTTGACAATATTTTCAGTGGTTATATTATCAATCCTCTCCCCTTTAAAAGTAATTTCACCACTTTCCAGTCCTACTAAAGATGTTATAGCTCTTAAGAGTGTGGTTTTTCCAGCTCCATTAGCGCCTATAATAGAAATAATTTGTCCCTCATCAAGCCCTATACTAATATTATCCAAGGCGGTTACTCTATCGTAGTTAACTGTAATATTTTTTGCCTCTAATAACATTATGTTTCACCTCCGTCTTTACCTAGATAAGCATCTATTACCGCTGTATTTTGCTTAATCTCTTGTGGTTTCCCGCTGGCAATCATTTCACCAAAGTTCAGTACCAAAATACGTTCACTTATTTCCATTACAGCGCGCATATCATGTTCTACCAACATTATGGTAATCCCTTGACTGCGCACCCTTCTAACCATCTCTACCGCTTGCTTAGTCTCTTCAGGGTTAAGCCCAGCAAAGGGTTCATCCAACAATAGTAATTGCGGATCCACCGCTAAAGCAACCGCCACACTAAGGGCTCGTAAATGACCATGCGGCAGGTTTTTTGCCAGCTCATCTTTTATAGCATGTAAACCAAGATTCTCTAATATCTTCTCGGAATTATTGATAAATGCTTTTTCATCTTCACGAGCTGTGCGTGAGCTCCAGAAAACTCCAAATATATTAGCGCGCGCTCTTACTTGATGCGCCACCGCCACATTTTGCAAAACTGTCATATCGCGAAATATTGTTGTTTCTTGGAATGTTCTCACCACTCCTTTTTGTGCCACTTTGTGTGGCGGATAGCCAGTCATTTCCTCCCCTTTGAATTGAACTGAACCAGAAGTTGGTTTAAGAAATGAGGCGATCAACTTAAACAAAGTACTTTTACCAGCACCGTTTGGACCTATGACCGATAGTATTTCATCTTTATAAACACTAAAGCTAATATCGTTAGTAGCCACAAGACCACCAAATTTCTTAGTTAGGTTTTTAACTTCTAGCAGAGTTTCCATGGTGCTTCTATATTATTGTTATATGAAATATACTAAGATTTCTTTTTAAGCTTTAATATGCTCATTACCCCATTAGGCATGAAGAGCATCAGAACTATCATAAGAACTGCATAGATAATTGATTGGTATTCTTGCAAGACATGAAGATACTCAAACCCTAATGTTAACAAGAAAGCTCCCACTATAGGACCAAAGACAAAGTCCAATCCGCCCAAGAAACAATAAAGCATAAAGAATACAGAGTCGTTAACCGTATAGGTGGAAGGGTATATATTCTGATGAAAAGTGGCAAAAAATCCTCCAGCTATACCACCCAAGAAACAACAAAAACTAAATGCCATAACACGATAACGAGCAACATTTATTCCTAAGCTGGTGGCAAGTTCTTCGTTTTGCCTTAACGAACGAAAAATAATACCTATACGACAATAATATAGACGCCAAACGGATAAGCTTGACAGTATTAATAAAAGAGCACTTAAATAATAAAACATCAAAGTACTGTTGCCGAAATCAGGGATTATCTGCAAACCAAACAAATTCAGCCCATTAGGACGGGGTATATCAATAATACCTGAGGCGCCGCCAGTTATACTATCTGCAGACAGCATAAACAGACGCGCTACTTCTGTTAAACTGAGTGATATCATGGCAAAATAAACTCCCTTAAGCCGCAATACAGGCAACCCAATTAATATCCCTACAGTCGTAGATATAATGCCACCTAATAATATAGCAAGCCAAAAAGATAATCCAAAGTCCTTCATAAGAATGGCGGTGGCATAACCGCCAATTAAACAAAACGCCCCCTGACTGATATTAATTCTCCCTATGCTAAAAGTAATCCATACCCCTAAACTTGCCAAGCTTAAAATAGAAGAATTAATCATTACGTTAAGGACATAACCTTGCCCTTGATAAACAAGCGGTATGCCAACAAGATAGACCGCCAATATAAAAAATAATGCACCAAAAGTTAGCTTATTGATGCCAAACATGGTTAAAAATTTGTTAAAGGTATTCATGCAATTAGCCCCAGGGTTTCCCCATAATGCCCTGCGGACGCCAAATCAAAAAGATAATAACTGCAATAAATATCACTAAATAGGTTTCAGAGCCAGAGAATACTTGATAACCAAATGCCTCGGCAAATCCCAATACGATTGCCCCTAGAATAGCACCAGATACAACGCCAGCTCCCCCTATCATTATCATAATAAATGCCTTTATTGACAGAGGTGTCCCTATACCACTGTTAACGGCTAAAAAAGTAACTAATAACGCTCCAGCTGCACCAGCTAGAGCTGCCCCTAAAGCAAAACCAAAACAAGACATCCTATCAACATTCACCCCCATAAGATAAGTTACTTCCTTATTTTGAGCAATGGCACGCAGGGCGCGTCCTGGCTTGGTGTAATTAACAAAGAACAATAAGCAGGCAATTAACAAAATAGAAAAGATAAAAACTATTAACCTTGCGACAGGTAAATAAGCATCATATATAAGTATAACCCCTTCTGCTATGGGGGGAACTCCTCGCTGTTTTTCTCCAAATATTAGCAAGGCAGAGCTTTCCAACAACAAAGCCGAACCCACAGCTAAAAGCATAGAATTCTCTTCGCGAGTGGCTACGCGGAGGACGCGACGAAATAAATATTTTTCAAACAGAGCCCCGATTATTCCTAAGACCAAAGTTGCGGCTATCAGAGCTACAAAATAATTAAGTCCAAAGATTGCGTATAGATAATAAACAACAAATCCACCCACCATGTACATCTGTCCATGGGCAAAATTAAGTATGCGCATTATGCCAAATATTAATGTTATCCCTAGGGCTATAAGCGCATAGTTAGCCGATAGGACAAGACCGTTTATAAGTATTTGTAACATCAGTCGTGAAAATTAAAAAAACAAGAAAGCACCTTACATTAATATCATTAACTAAGGTACTTTCTTATTAAATTTTGTTATCGTAGGTTAATTAACGCTACCAATAAATAGTGTTTCAAATTTACCGTTGCGGACTTCGTTAACCACCATCGGAATTCCCAATTGACGGTTTTGCCCAAAGTAAGTTTTACCGGTAAAGACAAGACGTTCGTTACTTTTGATAAAAGGATTGCGAATGTCAAATTTGTCTATTTGCGCCTTAAACAACTCAACATCTTCAATGGCGCCTTTGCCAGCTTTTTGTAGATTGCGTAGAATCATTTCAAGGGCATATACTTTTGTTCCAGCTTCATCGTTCCATTCACCTGCTACTTTAATGTATTCCTTACGAAATTCATTCATATAGCTACTGCTTATAGCAGGGGTGCTGGCTCCACCAACAGAAATAAAGCCATCGGCACTACTGCCTGCAGCTTCATTAAGTATCTTAATGTCCTGAGCGGTTTCGGTACTTATAAAGCCCTTATAACCAAGCTGACGGGCTGCTTTGATAAGCAAAGGAGCATCGCCAGGAGCAACGCCAGATAGAACCAAAAGACCTGGTTTTCTCTTAACTAAACCAGAAACAACTGGAAAGAAGTCAACTGTGCCTGGCTCATAAGTCGCTTTAGCGTTTATAACCTTTAAACCAACCTGCTTAGCACCGGCAACGCCTTCTTGTTGTTGGCGTAATGGATCAGCTTCGTTGCGGGCAACAAAACTAACTGACTTAATACCTTTTTGATCCTTGAGATATTTATATATTGTAGGACCTGCCTGATAGGAGGCAATCATGCCAAGTATAGAATTACTCTTTGGCTTTTGATATAGATCGCGTGAGAAAGCATAAGGGAAATTAATTGCCTTGGCTTTTTCCATCACAGGGACTATACTAGCCGCGGTGGTATCCACGTTTGGTCCTATTATATATTTGATCCCTCGCTGAGTTAAACGTTCAGCGCCTGCTACTGCAAGTTTAGGATCATTCTTCTCGTCAATACTGACGATATTTATCTTGTATCTAGTGCCACCAATATTTACACCGCCTTTGGCGTTGTACATATTAGCAGTTGCTTCAGCACTATATTTATTTACCAGTCCCCAAGAAGCGGCAGGACCACTCATAACGCCTAACACACCTATGGTGAGATCAGCAGCATACACTGGTAAGCAAATAGAAACACTGACAATTATTCCCAGAAGGAATTTTTTTAAGTTTGACATAATATATATCCTCTTAGTTGTATAAATTAATTTAATTAATATACCACAATTATGATTAATTTGCAACTAATTGACGGATTAATTTTTCCGCGATAAAGTTTGCTTATTACAAACAAATTAGTGTATAATCGTAAAATATTATCAATACAATAGGAGTTAAATAAAAGTGAAACCACAACAAACCGACAAAAAATATCTACCTTTAATAAACAAGTTTATTAACCTAGCCGACCATCGCTTGGGTGCCAGGGTTCTTGATGCATCTGATGATTTCTTTGCCGAGAAGGAAAATCTACTAAGTTTAACCGAACCTGTTTTCATAGATGATAAGTTCACTCCACGCGGTAAATGGATGGATGGATGGGAGTCGCGCCGCAAACGCGTACCTGGACATGACTGGTGTACTATCAAATTAGCTATGCCAGGAACCATTGGTGTCATTGATGTTAACACCGCTCATTTTTTAGGTAATGCTCCACTTGAAGTATCAATAGAGGCGACTGGTATTGCTAACCCGAGCGACAAGGATTGGGAGAGCATAGTTACAAAACATAAGGTGATGGCTGGAAACCATAATTTTTCTCTAGTGAAAAGCAAAAAAACATATAGATTTTTACGAATAAACATATTCCCTGATGGCGGTGTAGCCAGAATAAAAGTATATGGGGCAGGAGAGATTGACTGGGACAACTTCGTTCCTGGTGAGCTAATTGATCTAGCTGCGGCAGAAAATGGCGGGCGCTCCGTTGCTTGTAGTGATATGTTCTATAGCCCCAAAGATAATATAATCATGCCTGGACGTGGCGCCACTATGGGCGACGGTTGGGAAACAAAACGTCGTCGTGGAGCTGGCAATGATTGGAACATAATAAGATTAGCAGCGAGCGGCAAAATTAAAAAGGTTGCTGTGGATACGACTCATTTTAAAGGTAATTTTCCTGAAAGTTTTTCATTGGAAGGATGTTTTATAAAACAATCTGACCCTTCCCCTCAATTAGTTGCCAAACAAAAATGGCAGCCGATTATAAAACGCACTACTTTGAATGAAGATGAAAAACGTATATTTATAAAAGAAATTATTAATACAAAAACCAATTACAACTATGCGCGGATTAATATTTATCCTGATGGAGGAATAAACCGCCTTAATATTTTTGCAACTACTGATAGATAATCTACACATCCCATGACTAAACATAAAAGTGTTCTTAATTCGCTAAAGATAAAAGAAGGTCTTGCCGAGTTAGAAAATAGCAATAAAGCGTTTCATAAAAAATACCAGGGGACGATAAAAACTCGTCAACCAGTGCATACAGTTTATGGTGGCGCTCATTTATTTAAATCCGACACCTCTGTTAAATTAGGGCTTATTGCTAAGCGCATAATGGCTCAATATGCTCCTGATCCTTGGAGCCTAGCGAGGGCAATTCAACTACCAGGTTGGGAGAAGCTACCAAATAAGAAAGAGGATGGCGATAAATTATTCAAATCCTCTTCGCATACTGAAGAATCTGCTTGGTTGGCGCAAACTATATATAGCAGAGTAATGAATAAAATTGAACGGGAACCAGTTGAGGATTTTCGTATAGATTTTGAAGATGGCTTTGGAGTTCGCTCTGACCAAGAGGAAGATGCTACCGCAGTGCAAGCCGCGCATCAAACTGCCTTAGGTATGGAAAATAAAACTCTGCCCCCTTTTATAGGAATTCGCATTAAGGATTTTGACAGCGCTCCTTTAAGAGCTCTGCGAACCTTGGACATTTATATTCGCGAGCTACTGGATAAGACAGGGGGTAAATTGCCTAATAATTTCATCATAACCCAGCCCAAAGTTTTTATTCCAGCTCATACCTCTATGTTAGCGGATGCACTGGAAGAAATGGAAAATAGCTATTCATTGAAGTCGGGAGCATTACGAGTTGAGATTATGATTGAACTGACTCAATCAATATTTAACTCTCAAGGTAAATCGGCAATTTGGGAGCTTGTCGCAGGGGCAAGGGAGAGATGTCGTGGTATACATTTTGGCACTTATGATTACACTGCATCCTGTGGCATAATCGCCCACCAACAAACGATGGATAACCCAGTATGTGATTTTGCTAAACATATTATGCAAACCGCTTGTATGGGTAGCAAAATAATGATATCCGATGGCGCTACCAATGTGATGCCAGTGCCTATTTTCAGAGAGCCCAAAAATAATGTGGAATTGCAAGCCAATACAGATTCAGTTTACAATGCCTGGCAAGTTCACGTAGCAAATATTAACCACTCGCTTCGCAGTGGTTTTTATCAAGGTTGGGATTTACACCCTGGTCAATTGCCGATTCGCTATGCCGCCTGCTATTCTTTTTATCTTAGTGGATTTAACCAGATGGTAGAAAGGATTAAGAACTTTATTGAGATGAGCGCCAAAGCAACATTAGTCGGCAATGTTTTTGATGATGCAGCAACTGGGCAAGGTCTGGTGAACTACTTTTTGAAGAGTTATAACTGTGGCGCTATAAACAAAGCAGACCTGACTAAGATTGGACTAAGGTTGCAGGACTTGGAAAGTCATAATTTCAGCGCTATAATTAAAAACTATAAAAAATAGTCCGTCCATCCCAATACTATAACTAGTATACTTCCAATGCAGCAATCAAAGTACCCGCGCGATCTAATTGGATATGGCGAAACACCGCCTCAACCAAATTGGCCAGATAAGGCGCGCATTGCAGTTCAGTTTGTAATCAACTATGAAGAAGGAAGCGAACAATGCATTCTACATGGTGATGAATATTCAGAAAAATTTCTTTCTGAAATAGTAGGGGCAACGGGCATCCAAAACCAACGTCATGCAAATATGGAGTCAATCTATGAATATGGCAGCCGTGCCGGCTTTTGGCGATTAAAGAGGATGTTCTCAGAAAGAAAAATTCCTATCACCATCTACGGAGTGGCGATGGCACTGGAAAGAAACCCTGCAGCCGTGGCGGCAATGTTGAGCGAGAATTGGGAGATTGCCTCCCATGGTTATAGGTGGATAGATTACCAGAATTTCTCTAAACAGGAAGAGAAAAATCATCTGGATAAAGCAATTGAAATTCATACACGCATCACTGGTCAACGCCCATTAGGTTGGTATACTGGCAGAAGCAGCATCTTGACTAGAGAAATTGTGGCTCAGGAAGGTGGGTTTGCCTATTGCGCTGATAGCTATGCAGATGACCTCCCCTATTGGGAAAAAATTCAAGGGGTTGACAAACCCTTGCTAATAATACCCTATACACTGGATAGCAATGATATGCGCTTCGCCACTAACCAAGGATTTAATAGCGGGACTCAATTCTATGATTACTTAAAAGACAGCTTTGACTATCTATATATGGAAGGCGCAACTCAACCTAAGATGCTATCCATAGGGCTGCATTGTCGCTTGGTTGGCAGACCAGGTAGAGCCGCTGCTTTAGCAAAATTCCTTGATTACATTGCGGCAAAAGATAGAGTTTGGATGTGCCGCCGTATAGACATAGCCAATCACTGGCGCAAACATCACCCCTACCCCAACTAAATTTATGACTAAATTCAATTCATTTTATCCCCCACAACGCAAATTGATGGGACCAGGACCCTCAGACATTTCTCCGCGAGTTCTCTCAGCCCTGTCCAAACCAACCTTAGGACACTTAGACCCATTGTTTATCTCTATGATGGACGAAGTAAAAGCAATGCTACAAGAGGTATTCAAGACCCAGAATCACTTAACTTTTCCTATATCTGCTCCCGCATCGGCAGCTATGGAATGCGCATTAGTAAATATCATAGAAACACAAGATAAAATTATCGTCTGCCGCAATGGCGTCTTTGGAATGCGGATGAGTGATATAGTGGAAAGATGCGGAGGGAATCCAATATGCGTGGATGATGAATGGGGCAACAGCATAGATTTAAATAAGCTAAGCGAAGCAATCAAACAGCACCCAGACGCTAAAGCCGTCGCCTTTGTCTATGCCGAAACCTCTACAGGCGCGAGATCTGATGCCGCTTCTATAGCCAAGCTTGCGCGGCAGGCAGATATGTTAACAATTGCAGATTGTGTAACCGCCTTAGGTGGAATTGAACTTGATTGTGATAAGTGGGGATTAGATATCGTATATGCTGGAACCCAGAAATGCTTATCAGCACCACCAGGACTGGCACCCTTTACTATAAATAAAAAAGCTCTGAATATAATTCGCACCCGCAAAAGCAAAGTACCAAGCTGGTTTTTAGACCTGGCTTTATTGGACAGCTACTGGCAAGGAACTGATAAAAAACGCAGCTATCATCATACCGCGCCAGTTAATAATATTAGTGCACTCCACGAAGCATTGGTAATGTTATTAGAAGAAGGGCTAGCCACATCCTGCCAAAGACACCTATTAATGCATGAAGCTCTGAAAGCTGGAATTAAATGCTTAGGAATGGATTTTATAGTGGATGAAAACTGGAGATTACCGCAACTAAATGCTATTAGCATACCACAATCAGTGGACGACGCTAAAGTGCGCGGTCTTCTATTGAATGACTATGGATTAGAAATAGGTGGCGGGTTAGGAAATCTTGCTGACAAAGTATGGAGAGTTGGACTAATGGGCTATGGCGCCAGAACTGAAAATGTATTATATTTTCTAAATTCTATAGAAGCTGTGCTTATATCCTTGGGAGTCAGCTTGCCCCGAGGCAAAGCAGCGAATGCGGCGTTAGAGGTTATTAAAGATTAATACTTATATAATACCCATATAAGTATCTGCATCAACAGATAGGGAGGTTCTAAATTTCACTACATCAACTACATCACTACATTACTTAAGTAATTGCAATTTAAGTAAGGTGGTGATAAATTAAGGGTGAAATAAGAAAAGAAATAAAAGAGATAAAAAATAGAATCATCAAACAATTTGAGTGAGCACTAACAGCATTTTTTGTGTTGACTCATGGAACTAATTCCAAGAAGCCAACACAATTTATTTAAGGAGGTAATCCAGCCGCAGATTCCCCTACGGCTACCTTGTTACGACTTAACCCCAGTCATGAATCACACCGTGGTAACCGTTCTCCCGAAGGTTAAACGAGCTGCTTCTGGTGCAATCCACTTCCATGGTTTGACGGGCGGTGTGTACAAGACCCGAGAACGTATTCACCGCGACATTCTGATTCGCGATTACTAGCGATTCCGACTTCATGCAGTCGAGTTGCAGACTGCAATCCGGACTAAGAGAAGCTTTTTGGGATTGACTTGGCCTCGCGGCTTAGTAACCCTTTGTACTTCCCATTGTAGCACGTGTGTAGCCCTACTCGTAAGAGCCATGATGACTTGACGTCATCCCAACCTTCCTCCGGTTTATCACCGGCAGTTTCGCTAAAGTGCCCAGCCGAACTGATGGCAACTAGCAATTAGGGTTGCGCTCGTTGCGGGACTTAACCCAACATCTCACAACACGAGCTGACGACAGCCATGCAGCACCTGTCACACGATTCCCGAAGGCACACTCTCATTACAAGAGCTCTCGTGGATGTCAAGAGTAGGTAAGGTTCTTCGCGTTGCATCGAATTAAACCACATGCTCCACCGCTTGTGCGGGTCCCCGTCAATTCATTTGAGTTTTAACCTTGCGGCCGTACTCCCCAGGCGGTCTACTTATCGCGTTAGCTACGCCACAACCCTGCTATTTGATAAACAATTCATTAAGTATAAAAATAATATAATGAATTCGCCTATTAAATAGCAAGGCAACAGCTAGTAGACATCGTTTACGGCGTGGACTACCAGGGTATCTAATCCTGTTTGCTACCCACGCTTTCGTATCTCAGTGTCAGTATTGGTCCAGGCAGCTGCCTTCGCCATTGGTGTTCCTTCCGATATCTACGCATTTCACCGCTACACCGGAAATTCCGCCACCCTCTACCATACTCTAGTTATGGAGTTTTGGATGCAATTCCTCGGTTAAGCCCAGGGCTTTCACATCCAACTTTCATAACCACCTACATACTCTTTACGCCCAGTGATTCCGATTAACGCTTGCACCCTCCGTATTACCGCGGCTGCTGGCACGGAGTTAGCCGGTGCTTCTTCTTTAAATAACATCAAGCCCACATACTATTAATATATGGGTTTTTTTCTTTACTGAAAGGGCTTTACGACCCTAAGGCCTTCTTCACCCACGCGGTATGGCTGCGTCAGGGTTTCCCCCATTGCGCAATATTCCCAACTGCTGCCTCCCGTAGGAGTCTGGGCCGTGTCTCAGTCCCAGTGTGGCTGTACGTCCTCTCAGACCAGCTACCGATCGTTGCCTTGGTGAGCTTTTATCTCACCAACTAGCTAATCGGACGCAGGCTCTTCTCAAAGTGACACCTAAAAGGCATCTTTATTCCTTAGAACATATGCGGTATTAATCCGAGTTTCCTCGGGCTATCCCCCGCTTTGAGGTAGATTCCTACGCGTTACTCACCCGTTCGCCGGTCGTCAGCAAGATAGTAAACTATCTCCTGTTACCCCTCGACTTGCATGTTTTAGGCCTACCGCCAGCGTTCAATCTGAGCCATGATCAAACTCTTCAATTAAAACAACAACCTAAGTTGTTGAATTCATGACTCAATTAAGACGCAATAAAATTGCGAACTTAACTGCGAATTTATTTCGCCGTTAGTACTCACACAAATTATTTGATAGGATTCTATTCTATTATCTCTTTTAGATCTAGCCGTCAAATGTTCTTAATGCGTTTGCAAAAAGAGACGGCAATGATGTAATTATATGTCTATATCTGACAAATACTACACAAAAACAATTAAATATTATTATTTTTTATAAAAATGAAGAAAAAGATTGCTTAAATTTTTCTGTTTCAACGCTTGTATGTGCCAAAGATACAAAACATGCTTCAAAATCAGATGGAGGTAGATGAATTCCTTCTTTTAACATAGCGTGAAACACCTTTTTGAATAGATCATGCTCCATATTCTGCGCCTCCAACATATTACATGGTGGCTTATCCAACCCATAGTATATGCCTATCATGCCACCCAATGATTGAGCGCATACTTTGAGACCTTTATCCTTGGCGGTTTGGTGAACCGCATCAACTATTGCGTTAGATGACTGTTGCAATGTTTGATACGCGTCATCTCCATTGTTGTTGCTATAATTGTCTAATTGGTTTAATGTATGCAAGCCAAGGGTTACCACCAATGGGTTGCCTGACAGGGTTCCTGCTTGATATACTGAGCCAATAGGGGCGAGATGTTGCATTATATCCTTTCTGCCACCAAATGCCCCCACAGGCAATCCGCCACCTATAACCTTGCCTAAACATACTAAATCAGGGACTATGCCATAGTGCTCTTGCGCGCCACCACGCGCTACACGAAAACCACTCATAACCTCATCAAAAATAAGCACAACTCCGTGCTTATCGCAGAGTTTACGAATTTGCTGCAGGAACTCTTTATCAGCAGGAATGAAGTTCATATTGCCTGCAATTGGTTCTATTATTAGCGCGGATGTGCTATCGCCGCTGGTTTTGAAGTATTCTTCCAGTCCATCGCTATCATTGAATTCAAGGTTTATGGTATCCTTGACTATTTCGGCAGGAACACCAGGAGAACTAGGGGAAGACATGGATAAGACGCCTGAGCCGGCCTGAGCCAACAAACAATCACTATGCCCGTGATAACAACCATTAAACTTTACCAGTTTATTACGCCCAGTATATCCTCGCGCTAAACGGATAGCGCTCATTGTTGCTTCGGTGCCTGAATTTACCATGCGCAGCAATTCAATTGCTGGCATCATTGACTTTATTTTCTCTGCTATCTCAACCTCAAGATAGGTTGCGGCTCCGTAGCTGAGCCCTTTGAGTGCTTGCTCATGAGCAAGCGCAGCAGCGTCTTCGTTGCCATGCCCTAAAATCATCGCACCCCACGAGCAAATCATATCCACATAGCCCTTCCCTTGTGTGTCAAATAGATAGGCACCTTTTGCTCTATCAATAAAAACAGGGTCTCCTCCCACGGACTTGAAAGAACGCACTGGAGAATTAACTCCACCAGGGATTGATTGTTTGGCTTGTGCGTATAAAAGATTGTTGGTGTTTTCCATAATTATAAAGCGTAAAAAATAGTTGCAATGCCAAGAAAGGCAACAAAACCTACTATATCAGTTGCAGTAGTAAGCAAAACTCCGCCAGCATTTGCTGGGTCAATTTTATTTCTTGCCAAAATAACTGGTATTATCACTCCAAGTATTGAACCAACTAATAAGTTAATAATCAAAGCCATACTAAGAGCAAGGGCAACAAATTTATCGTTAAACCAAATATACGCCAGGATACTCACCACTACAGACCATAAAAATCCATTAATCAAACCCACCATACTTTCGCGCGCAAATAGCCAGCGAACATTGGAAGAAGTTATTCTGCCAAGTGCTTGGGCGCGCACCATTATTGTCATTGATTGTAAACCAGCTATACCTCCCATACTTGCCACCACCGGCATCAACACCGCCAAAGCTACCACCTTATCCAAAGTTTCTTGAAATATTCCAATAAAAAAAGACGCCAGCATGACAGTAAACAAATTGATGCCCAACCAAAATATTCTACGGTCTGCAACCTTCTTTAGAGGGGCAAATGTATCCTCTTCATTACCCAAACCCGCGCCACTTAGCAATGCTTTGTCGCGTTGCTCCAAAGCCAAATCAAAAACATCATCAACTGTTACCACACCAAGGAACTTGTGTTTTTCATCTGTAACTGGGACAGATATAAAGTCATATCTTTCAAATACTTCTACGGCGCGGCGGTCATCATCATCTGGCTTCAGAGTAATTATGTCGGTATCCATCACATCAGAAACCCTTTTGCCTGGAGGACTTTGCACCAAAGTAGTAAGTGGAAGAACCCCCATAAACTTGTTTTCCCTGTCAATAACCACCAACTTACTGGCACTAATAGTTATTTTTTCAGCACGGCGCAAATAGCGGATAACTACATCCAATTCAATATTTGGACGCACAGTTAAGAATTCGGTTGTCATTATAGCCCCTACCGTCCCCTCAGGATAATCCAACAGCCGTTTGACTCTTTTCCTATCATCAACCTCCATGCTGTTGAGAACTTGGTCTATAACAAGTTCTGGCAGCTGTTGCAGCATATCGGCTACATCATCATCGCTTAGCTCCTCAATGCTATGAGCTATTTCTTCTGCCTTCAGTTCATTAAGAAAGTCGGCTCTTATGTCTTCATCCAGATGTTGCAGCACCTGTCCTCGGCTCTCTTCTGCTATAAGCCCCAAAAGAACCTGCCGTTCTTGCGGCGGAGAAGATTCAATAAGCCGCGCTACATCTACTGGCTTTATTTCCTCATTGATTATTTTGCCAATCTGGTGGAAAGAACCCTTGGAAAGTATATCTTCAACGCGTTTATCAAGCATTTAGTCGACGCGCCACTTCTGTTATATCGGCTATGGTTTTTTTGCGTAATGACTCGTCTTCTGATTCCACATTTATACGTAGCAGGGGTTCGGTTCCTGAAGGACGAACTAACAATCTGCCTTGTGAATTAATCTGTTGTTCGGCGTGACTAATCGCCTGTTGCATCTCTTTTTTCTCTATGAGTACCCTGGGGTTTTTGCAGGGAAAATTTTCTATATCCGCAGGAACCAACGCCGCCTCTTTGGCAAGGGTTGCAAAGTCCGACTTAAAGTGACGCAGTGCCGCCAAAACCTGCAACGCAATTATTATCCCATCTCCAGTGGTGGTATAGCGGGTGCATACCATGTGCCCCGATGATTCTCCCCCTAAATTGCCCTGCTCTTTATCTACTAACGCTTCTATAATGTGGCGATCGCCAACTTTTACTCTTTGTAATTTCACACCAAGTTTCTGCAGTGACCTTTCAAGTCCATAATTGGTGGCAACAGTTCCCACCACGATATTACTCTGTAAGGTGCCAATTTCTTTCATATACTTAGCGAGAATATATAGCAAGATATCACCATCAATTATTCTGCCTTGGTGGTCGCACATTACTAGTCGGTCGCCATCGCCATCAAAGGCAATACCTATCTCGGCTTTATATTTGACTGCCTCTTTCCTTATGCAATCGGGAAAGGTGCTGCCACATTCCTCATTAATATTTATACCATCGGGCTTATTATTAATAATTGTTACATCAGCTCCCAGCTCAGAAAACACGTTGCCAGCTACATTGTAGGTTGCTCCATTAGCGCAATCTACAACCAATTTCATATCCTTTATATCAATATTACGCGGCAAGGTACTTTTACAAAACTCAATATAACGGCCACGCGCATCCACCACCCGTGCTGCTCTACCCAAATCTAAAGCACCAACCAACACCATATTTTTGTCTAACTGTGCTTCAAGTTTTTGCTCAAGATCATCGTCAAGTTTGGTTCCCTGATTAGAAAAAAACTTCACTCCGTTATCCAAGTAGTTATTATGTGAAGCGCTTATAACCACCCCTACATCTGCATTAAAGGTTCTGGTTAAATAGGCAATAGCTGGGGTGGGCATGGGACCTACTAACATTGTATCCGCTCCTGCCGAAGCCAACCCTGCTTGTAATGCCGACTCAAACATATAACCAGATATGCGAGTATCCTTACCAATCAGGACGCGAGCATGTGAATCTTTATTTCTAAAAACCTGTCCTAACGCCCAACCGATTTGGGTAAAAAATTGCGGCGTTATAGCGCCCTTGCCAACTCTTCCTCTTATTCCATCAGTGCCAAAATATTTCATATTCATAACTATTTATACCTCTATAATTGCTGTTTTAATTCTCTATCATTGCTGCAGCAAGCTTCATAGCATCCACATTTGCCGCTACATCATGGACTCTCACTATCCATGCTCCCCGCTCAACCAACAAAGCCGTAGAAGCTATAGTAGCCCACAACCTTTGCTCTGGTTCCTTGCCTGTTATTTTACCTAAAAATTCCTTGCGTGATAACCCCACCAGCAAAGGACAATCCAAATCTTTAAAAGAATCAAGATTACTCATAAGTAAGCGATTATGCTCAAAATTCTTGCCAAAACCAAAGCCAGGGTCAAGGATAATTTGATTTGCCGCAATGCCATTGGCAATTGCCTGTTGCTTTCTTTGTTTTAGATAATTTTTTACCTCCTCCACCACATTTTCGTAAGTTGGATTATGCTGCATGGTGCTGGGCATCCCTTGGATATGCATCAGGCACACTGGCAAGCCGCCTGATTGCGCAGCTGACATTGCCGCCACTGCTGACATAGCATCTGGATTAGTCAAAGCCCGCACGTCATTAATCAATGAGCAACCAGCACTGGCTGCCAGCTGAATTAATTTAGGATTACTAGTATCCACCGAAATAGGTATATCTAATCGTTGGCTAAGAGTTGCTATTATTTCAAGGGTTCGTGATATTTCTTCTTCCGAGTCCACTTGCTTTGCACCTGGACGAGTAGATTCACCTCCTATGTCTATAATGCAAGCGCCTTCTTCCGCCATCTGTTCTGCATGACTGAGTGCAGCATGTTTATCAAGCCAACGCCCGCCATCGTAAAATGAATCTTCCGTGATATTAAGGATGCCCATTATATGCGGTGAACTCAGTGATAATTGATATTTACCCATCTGGAAGTGTGTGTTATTCATTATAGAGTCCGCCGGGGAAGTAATATGGGAAGTAGCATGAGAAGTAACATGAGAATCTGCCTTGGAAGGTGCTGGGGATGGAGATGGGGATGGAAAAGTCACTGCAAAAAAGCAACCGCCCTGCTTATAAGGTCTTTCATCTGTGCAGAATTATAGGGCTCACTAACATAAGCCGTGCCCAAGTCCTTAAGTAATATTAAAGGCACTCCTGCTCCGTGTTTCTTTTTATCCCGACTTATGAAATCAACCATATCATCAATATCTAAATCATCTGCCAGCTTACAAGACAACCCAGTCATCACTAACAAACGCACTATGCGAGAACACTGCTCCTCTGATAGCTCTCCTAACATATACGATATATATGCGGCAATAGCTATGCCTTTGGCAACCGCTTGACCATGCTTGATACTCTGATATTGCGAGGATGCCTCCAAAGCATGGGCAAAAGTATGCCCCAAATTTAGCAGGGCTCTTTGAGGATTGCGCCCTATTCTCTCCCGCTCATCATCTTCTACAATGTCAACCTTGATATGACAAGCGCGACTAATTATCTCTTGCAGCTTCTCATCTGTAATAGAGGCAGCACCATTTATCAATGATGCTTCCAACATTTCAAAGAAACTCACATCTGCCAATAAAGCATGTTTGATAATCTCAGCATAACCACAAGATATTTCCTCTGCTGGCAGTGTAGCCAAAAAATCGGTACTAATTAACACCGCCAAGGGCTGGTGGAAGGCACCCACTAAATTCTTGCCTGTAGTTATGTTAACTGCGGTCTTCCCCCCTATAGAAGCATCCACTTGAGCCAACAAAGTGGTGGGAACCTGAATACATCCTATCCCACGCATGTAGCAGGCAGCAGCAAAACCCGCCAAGTCGGTTGTGACTCCGCCGCCAATAGCAACCACTACCGATTGGCGCGATAATCCTTGCTTGCTAAAAGCCACGCACAGTTGTTCAAGATGTGCCAGAGTTTTAACCTGTTCGCCGTCTGAGATTAATATGGGTTGCGTCAGTATACCCACACTGGCGATAAACTCTTGTAATTGAGCGCTATGAGCAGACATAACTGATTCATTGGCAACTATTATTGCGTGGTCAACACCATCAAGCGCTACTGCCAGCGCGGGCTGAAGCTGCGACAGGTGGGCGGCTATGTGAATAGGATACTCGCCTTGGCTATGCTTAACTATAATGGGATTAGACATACCTTGTATTATAAACGACTGTAGGGCTATGCCATGTTCTGCCCGTGTTTCACATTATGGCAAAAATCGGTATGCTCACGACATAAATTATGTATAGACTTTGAATTAACAACAATGTTTCCGTAGGGGCGAGCCATGCTCTGCCCGAACAACCCTCAAAAGATGAAAATTATACCGCAGCGTAAAATGGCGGAGAGTGAGGGATTCGAACCCTCGATGCCCCGAAGGGCATAACGATTTTCGAGACCGTCCCGTTCAACCGCTCCGGCAACTCTCCGCTATATATTATGCGGGAACTATTGCCATTGCGAGCCGATTGCCGTAATTAAAGGAGGATTATTTGTAAATGATGTGGGGGGGGATGTGGGGATAATGCGCGATGTATAACTCTCTATTGTCTTGATTCTGGCTAAAAGGGATAAACTACTTTTACAGAGAACTTATACTCAAATGAGTGTTTTACAATTTATTGATTATTTTTTCTAACTTTGCAATAAAATCGTAATATTCACCTTTAATAAAGGAATAATTATTCAACTCCATCTATCTTGTGTTGATAGTCTGTATTGCTATCCTCCTTCTTTGACATACACTCATGTTCATAAAATATTCTTATTATTACGAGGTTTTAATGTATCCTTTAAAATTTCATAATGCTTTGGATCTGACTTTTCTACAATGTCCAACAAAATTTTTATAGCATCTCTAACCTCACCTTTACTTGTATGTTGAATTCCACCCATGGGATCAGAGTTATGTGAAAATTCATTAAATAATTTATATACCTTATGCCATTGAAAACTTTCTATCTTTACTTTTTCATTTTGGTCGCTGTTTAATTCTTTAGCTATTTCTTCCATTTTTTTATTTTGATGTCTTGAATCAGGGATTTTAAAATCAGCAAAAATATCAAAAAATCGTCTTGCAATATTAGCTATTGTATACAAATCCTTGTAATCTGGATGACCGTCTATGAATTTATTTAACAAACTGAATAAAAAGTGATATTCAGATTTATAATCCCGCAATGTAGTATCCAATTCAAACAATCGCGCTTTTCTAATATTATTTTCTGAAAAACTTTCAACCATGTAGAATGCACTTCGGGCAGGCTTTTTACCATTTTTCCCTTTACACCAACCCTTCACTAAATTAAATAATTGAAAATTATGGGTGGAAATAAAAAGCTGCCCAGCTGCCTCAAAATGAAACTTGATTAAAGAAAAGCAGTGGTAAATATAATTTGAATCAAGACTTGAGATAGGATCATCAATAAAAATAATACCATTATTTATATTAAATTCCTTTTCTTTAACTTTAACAATAAAATAAGAAAAAGCTATTGCGGTCTTCTCCCCTTCACTTAAATTTTTTGCAATTCGCCCTTCTCTTTGAATGATATAGCCCTTACTATTTGAGTCCAATTCAAGTTTTATTTCTTCTCCACCAAAAAAATATTTTAAATGTTTGTTAATTTCTTTTAGCGCTTCACCAATATCAGAATTCTCTTTCTCTAAATCAGATATTTCTATATTAATTTTTCTTACAGCAATATTTTTTTCTCCCTCTTTTTCTTTTGCACTTTTTAACTCACTAATAATTTCTTTATAATTTATTTTTGATATGGCAACGGCGATTAAATGTAATTCTAATTTCTCTTTCCCGTCTACTACTGTTGTATTATGATTTTTTACTCTGTCATTATGAGTTGAAATAATTGTATTAATATCAGTAATTAATTTGTTGAATTTCTCTATATAGTTTTCAGAGGGTGTAATCACTTTGGGTATATTTTGAGCGAAAGGATTTTTGTGTTTCTCTTCCAACAATATTTTATAACTCTGAACTAATTGCTTGTGTTCCTTAAGGATTTGATTACATCTTTTTGCTTTATCTTCGTATTCCCTTTTCAAGTCAGGATACAATTCATAATTTTCTTGAGCAATCTCTTCCAATCTGCTCTGTTCCTCAAGAGCATTAATAAGAGATTTAAGAGATTTTTGCAACTCCTCATAATCTTTACTAAAGTGTTTCTCCAACTCATCAAATATATCTCCGTCTATATCGTTATCGCAGAACAAACATTTATCTAATTGGTTGTTTAACTTATGAATATCAAGTCCTTGTTTAGCCCAAGCATTTAATTCTTCATCATTTAAAGAATTTGTCAATCTTTTAAGTATCTTAGAGATAACTTTTCTTTCAAGTAAAGTATTTATGCTTTGGGAGATAGATATATAATCAAAAACCTCTAATTTATTAATGGTATCTATATTACTTTTACCTTCACTTGCAATTGTACTTCGAATATCTTTTTCATCTTCACCGGATAGAATCTTTCCGGCAAAATTATCAATCTTAACATCGTTAATTGTTTTTTCTAAATGTGTTCTATTATATTTTCTATCAGAGATAGTATCGCCTATTAATATCCCTAAAGAAGTTAAAAATTGATCTTTCACTTTTTGTTTTGCTTTCATGTTATCCCGTGCATGCTTATGTTCTATATCAAGATTACCTTTATCATTTTTCTTTTGCTTAAGATCTTTCTGGCTTTGAATATCTTGCGTGCTAATATAAACAATTGGTTTAGATGGATTGGAAGGATCAAATGAAATATTTTCATCAATGAAATCTTGATTAAAAACTTTGATAAGTAAAGTATTAGTAGCAACATCGGTTTCTTTTATTTTCGTATTATCATATAATTTAATTTCAAATTTTCCGTGTTCTGGATACTGTTTAAATGCTTCTTTATCATAGACACATTTTTTTTCACAACTGGCAAAAACGCGAGAAATAGTACTCTTGCCGCTCCGGTTCCAACCATAAATCAAATTAAATTTTTGGAATTCTGGAGGAACATCACCCCAAGAAAAATCATGGAATATACCAAAATTCTTCAGATTTGAAATTTTACGTATTCTATTCATTTTGTCATATATAATTATTTATTCTTTGTGATATATTTTCTAAAACTAATCTTAACACTTCGATCAACATGGCGGAGAGAGAGGGATTCGAACCCTCGATACGAGAACCGTATACACGCTTTCCAGGCGAGCCCTTTCAACCACTCAGGCACCTCTCCGACTTTGGATAAATAAAGTTGTAATGTTTATTATAAGGGGATTTAGCGGCTAAAGGAGGACTATTGATGTTATTGTTAGTAACCAGTGGTCAATTAATAACAATAAGAAGATTATGCCAAGATAATTGATGCTATGTTTGAATAATCCATAAGGCGCTTGCTTTAGCTTACTATCCCATATCTGCCAAACCCTATATCCCCATAGCAGATTAACCGCTATAGCCCCGCCAAGATAGAGCAAGCCCGCTTCATTCATCAGATAGGGGAATAAAGTGAACAGCGAGGTAAGAACTGCATATAAGGTTATATGCAGGCGGGTTATTTTATCGCCGTGCGTAACTGGCAGCATGGGCACTCCCCCAGCGGCATATTCCTTTTTCTTTTGTAGCGCCAAAGCCCAAAAGTGAGGAGGCGTCCAAACATATATAATGGCAACCAGAATTAATGGATAGGCATCAATGCTATTGGTAACGGCAGTCCATCCTAACAAAGGAGGCATGGCGCCAGATAAGCCGCCTATTACTATGTTCTGCGGAGTAGCCCATTTAAGATACATAGTATAAATAACTGCATAGCCCACCAAAGACAGCAGAGTTAAATAAGCAGTAAGTGGATTGATGATGAAAAATAAAATTGCGAATCCTGTTACCCCAATTGTGAAAGAAAAAATAGAAGCAGATAAGGGTTTAATTTTACTGCGCGCCAGGGGGCGTTTTTTAGTACGGTTCATTTCACGATCCAGATAGCGGTCAAGGATATGATTTAGTGCTGCCGCAGACGAAGCGCATAGGGCTACGCCAAGATTACCCCATAGCAAGACGCCAAGTGGTGGAAGGGCTGGGACTGCCAAAAACATGCCAGCAAGCGTGGTTATAATCATCAGCAGAACCACTCCTGGTTTGCATAGTTCTAAATAGTTGCTTAGAGTTTCAGTCAGGTTAGTGCCAATATATGAGGCGGTTTTTTCAGCCATTAGTTATACCATCAGTTATATAAGTATCTTGTAGAATGCATGTATACATTATAAAGTGCGGGTATGCAGATTAAACACCAATAGCAAAACGGATAGCAATAATAATGCCGCCATGCCATTATGGGCGGTGGCTATCAAGAGGGGTAAGCTGCCAAGCACATTGGTTATACCCAGAATTACTTGGCAAATAATCGCCGCTATTATTAAAGATAATTCTTCTTGTATTGGCGAACTCTTGATGCGAACAATTAAGTAAAAAATAAACCAATAGGCGGCAACCAGCAAAGCACCGATGCGATGAGCAAAGTGGATGGCAGTGCGCGCTGGTTCATCAAGTATCCCACCCTCATAGTTCACTCCAATTGGATGGAAGAAATTAAAACCAGCAGCAAAATCTGTATCAGGAAGTAATTTACCATTGCACAAAGGAAAGTCGGCGCATGCTAATGCGGCATAATTGGTGGAAACCCAACCGCCTAAAAATATTTGCCCCACCACCAAGAATAAGCCTATATAAGTAAATAATAGCAGCTTGTTTCTTGCTATTGCGCGATCGGCGGCACTCATAGCAAAGATGCCCGTACCTGATTGGCGATAAACTTGCAATAAATGTAAGAATATTAAGCACAAGATTAATAATCCACCGAATAAATGGGCGGTTACTACCTGAGGCAATAGTTTCAGGGTTACGGTCCACATACCCAGCAATGCTTGAAACACCACGACAATACTGGCGGCAATTAAGAAAAAAGATACTTTAGTTTTATGGCGGCGGCTATGAATAATGTTGATTATGGTCATAGCAAAAATGAACAGACCAAGAGTACCTGCCACCATACGATGGCTTACTTCAGTCCATGCTTTGCCTTTATCAAAGGCGCTATCGGGATATTTTTCTGTGGCACTGTTGATTTGTTCCTCGCTGTTCGGCACGGTAAGAGTGCCGTAGCAACCAGGCCAGTCGGGACAGCCCAATCCTGCATCTTGTAATCTAGTATATGCCCCCAATAAGATTACTATAAAGGTTAGCAGCAAGGTGGCTTCGGTAAATCTCTTCATATTATTCTATTTATCAGGCAGTTTATCATCCTATGTGAGAGGCACGTAACAGATGGTTAATATCTTTCAATAAATTCTTTGCCTGTTTAATGCTACTAATGGGTTTATGGCGCAACATAAGATTGCCAAGTGGGTCTACGATAAAAATATTATTCTCTACCTGCTTAATATCTGGCAATGATGGTAAAAATAAATCGCTAAGTTCTTGGTCAGAAATATCTATGATGGTGATTGGTGGGCTTTGAGATGCCAACACTCGCATAATATCCTCTGGCAAGGGGCGACGAACAAACACCGCTCTTTCTACTCTGTTTTGCCTCTCCTCTTTTAATGCTTCATGAACTTGTCTGCCATAATAAAGCATTTGTTGACATTCCTCACCGCACTCAGCAGGAACCACTAAAAGTATTTGCCATTTACCGGACTCATCAAACCAAGGACGAGCATCCAAAGGAGGAGTGAATAATTCACCGCGCACAGTAATTTTACCGCTGAGATATTGCGGGTTTAGGTACAGGAACAATCCAATAAATAAGGGGATAATTCCCATGCCAAATATTATTAATGGGATGATAGGGATATTGCGGTTCTGTTTCATTGATTATCTTGTTTCTTTAGTGATACTATTATATACAAAGTTAGCAGGGCTAACGCCATTAGCAACCACTGAAAGGCGTAGCCATAATGACGAGCAGCGCTTAGATAGGAAAAATTTGCTAAAGGAGCAAATACTGCCAAAGCGCCAGGAGAGTTAGCTGCCAAAATAATTGGGTGGGTATATATGTCAAGCCCCAACGCTTCCTCATATTCATCAGTCGCCACTCTTTGCACTAATTGCTGCGCCGCATGGACATCAAGAACATCTTCAAGCAGCACTCGCCTACGCCCAGCATTTGGCATTATTATTCCCTGTAGATTAACTGTGGCAGCAGGAACTTCTATGATAGGCACTTGAGCCCGTCCTGCAGAACCATCTACCCAACCACGCTCTACTAAAAGTAACTGCGCGGCATCATCGGGCAAAAATAGTCCAAATATTCTATAACCAACTTTGGAACTGCCTATTTTCTTACCGCAGGTTGAAAGCAAATAACAATAGGGGTTATCAATCTCTGCTGTTTTATCGGTTACAAGCATATCTTTATATATTGAATTATCCAACAAAAAGGTCTTATCTACAAAACGCCCTCTTATGTTTACTGGGTGAAAAAATAAAGTTGGTGATGTGGCAGCGTCTTGTTGTATAAGTTGCATATCAGACAAACTAAGGTATGGCTGTTTGTCTTGGTAATCAATTATTGATAGTTCTTGGCTTTTATCAATGCCGCGGGTAATCTGCCAAATACTCAACATAATAAATAGGATAACTCCACTAATGCAGGATAGGGTTACCCATATATTATGTTGCCATTTATATGAGTTACCCAGTAAAAGCATCTGAAGGTCTTATAATTGATAGTATGTTTAAAATATTGCTTGGGATTGTGTTTCTTTGTGTAGTCATTTCTTTATGGTTAAGCTTCTTCTTTATGATGCGCGACAAAGGAAGTAAGAACCGCATGGTTAACACTTTATTTGTTCGGGTAGGACTATCAGCTTTGTTAATCGGGATGTTAATATATGGATATTATTCAGGTGAGTTATCAATTTCACCACCGCAGTTTTAATTAGTATAGAAAACACTATACAAACAAACACCCCCCAACTCCGCACTCCTACTCCGCACTCCTAAGAAGCGCCTTTCAAGTATATCTTTTATAGGATATAGACAAAAAGAAATAGTCCAATCCACACAACATCAACAAAATGCCAATACCAAGAAGTGGCTTCAAAAGCAAAATGATTTTGAGGGCTAAAATGCCCACTCATAATGCGCGCCAACATGGTTATAAGCATTATAGTCCCCAAGGTTACATGAGCGCCATGGAAGCCAGTCAGAATATAAAAGGTATTACCATATATACCGCTAGCAAAAGTTAATCCTAATTCTTTATATGCCTCAACATACTCTGTTGCCTGAAAATATAGAAATAATATTCCAAGAGCAATGGTTGCCATAAGCCAATACTTTAAAATTTGACGATTACCTTCACGCAACGCATGATGCGCCCAGGTAAGGGTAAAGCTTGAAGTCACCAGGATGATAGTGTTGAGTAAGGGCAAGTGAAAAGGATTAATAAGTCCTTCTGGTCCTTGGAACTTAGATGGGTCGGGAGTTTCAAATAGGGGCCAACTGCCAATGAAATTAGGCCATAACAAGACATTCATATTCTTATACCCTTCAGATGATAACCAAGGGACTGAAAGATATCTGGCATAAAATAATGAGCCAAAAAAAGTAGCAAAAAACATTACTTCTGTGAATATAAACCAGCCCATGCCCCAGCGATATGATTTATCCATCAAAGAGCCATGCATCTTATTGCGACTTTCCCAAACGACCACGCGAAACCAAAAGAAAACAACCACCACAAGCAAGATAATCCCAACCGTCATTAAAATACTTGGAAGAGTAATTGAGGACTCCGACTTCATTGCATTAAGCATTATTCCAAAAGCAAAAAATGTTAATAGCAGAGTTAAAGAAGCTATGATTGGAAGCTTACTCTGCGGGGGAACGTAATAGTTTGTGTTAGTTGTCATAAAAATACCTCTTATTAAAAATTAAATTCGTCTTAGATTTTCTCGTGGTCATCATCGTCATCATCGCCATGAGCATCATCATCGTCATGAGTGTGTCCATCATCATAATGACCGTCCAATTCTTCAAAATCAACTCCATCAGCAGGGGTCACATCAAATAAAGAGTAAGCCAAAGTGAGAGTTGTGATGTCCTTAGGTAAGGCGCTATGAACATATAATCTAACTGGCATATCCACGCTTTCCCCCGCCCTTAATGCCTGAGTATCAAAACAGAAGCATTCAATTTTACGTAAATAAGATGCCGCTTCATTGGGGCTTACACTGGGAACCGCTTGAGCCACCATATCCTTGCCAGTGCGATTTTTTGCCTTGAATATAAATGTTTGAATCTTGCCGGGATTAAGATATACCTCATCAACAACTGGGGCAAAATCCCATGGCATGTGTTTGTTATTGTTTGCTACAAACTGGACTCGCACTTCCCTGCTAGTATCCACCACTATTTCATCAATAGAGTTTTGTGATGCCTCTTCAACTAAATTACTGCTTTTGCCGTTTAGTCCCGTCACCTCACAGAAAACCTCATACAAAGGAACCAGCGCGAAAGCGAAAGCGAACATTGAAACTAAGAGAATCCCAGACCTAATCAGGGTTTTCTTAATTCCTTTCTTTTGTTGCTCTTGTAATGATTTCATATTAATCTAAATCAGGATAAATTACTCAACCTATTAATCAATCTTGGGCGGTGTCTCAAAGGTATGATAAGGCGCTGGTGAAGGAATTGTCCATTCAAGACCCTCAGGGTTATCCCATACTGCGCTAGTTGCTTTTTTGCCAACATAAATAGCGCGAATAACTATGTAGGCAAATAGCAATTGACTTATACCAAAACCAAATGCTCCTATGGTTGCTATAGCATTGAAATCACTAAACTGCAACGGGTAATCAGGGATGCGTCGTGGCATACCCGCCAAACCAACGAAATGCATAGGAAAGAAGGTTACATTAACTGCAATAAACGACAACCAAAAGTGAATCTGCCCTAGTGTTTCGTTATACATCCTACCAGTCCACTTAGGAATCCAATAATAAACTCCAGCAAAAATGCCAAACAGAGCGCCAGGCACCAAGACATAATGGAAATGAGCGACAATAAAATAAGTGTCGTGGTATTGGATATCCACCGAAGCCATAGCCATCATAACTCCAGAAAGTCCGCCTATAGTAAACAGAGCCACAAAGGCGATAGCAAAAAGCATAGGGGTCTCAAAGGTCATAGCGCCACGAAACATCGTAGCCAACCAGTTAAATACCTTAATTCCTGTGGGGACTGCAATTACCATGGTGGTAACCATGAAGAAAATCTCGCCCACCAACGGCATCCCAACAGTAAACATGTGATGCGCCCAGACAATCATAGATAAACCAGCAATTGAAGCCGTAGCATAAACCATAGATGTATAACCAAAAATCTTTTTGCGGCTAAAAGTGGGGAGAATTGTAGATATGATACCGAAAGCTGGCAGAACCATAATATACACTTCAGGGTGGCCAAAAAACCAAAAGAGATGCTGAAAGAGCACTGGATCGCCGCCACCAGCAGCATCAAAGAAACTAGTGCCGAAATGAATATCTGTAAGCATCATAGTAACAGTTCCCGCTAACACAGGCATAACAGCTAACAGTAGAAAAGCAGTTATGAACCAGGTCCATACAAAAAGTGGCATTTTCATAAAGCCCATCCCTGGCGCACGCAGGTTTAATATAGTGGCTACGATATTAAGCGCTCCCATAATAGAAGATATTCCTAACAAGTGAATACCCAAAATAAGAAAAGTTATGCTAGGTTTAGCATATACAGTAGAAAGCGGGGCATAAAAAGTCCAGCCACCAGACGGAGCGCCTCCTTCCATGAAGAAAGTAGAAACTAAAATTATAGCGGCAGCAACCAAAATCCAAAAACTCCAGTTATTTAACCGCGGCAATGCCATGTCGGGAGCTCCTATCATCAAAGGAACCATCCAGTTCGCTAAGCCAACGAAACTCGGCATAACAACCAAAAACACCATCACTAAACCATGCATGCTTACCATCTGGTTATAAAACTCTGGAGTTGTTATCTGCATACCAGGAGCAAATAACTCAGTGCGAATCACCAAAGCCATAGACCCACCAACAAATAACATTAACAAACTGAATAAAAGATACAGGGTTCCTATATCTTTATGGTTAGTGGTATATAACCAACGGGTTATTCCTTTTGCGGGCCCGTGATGCTCATCATGATGCTCCATCCCCTCATTACTTCTAATAACACCTACATCTGCCATTATTAATTACCTCTTAATTAAATTATAAAAATAAAATCTATTTCCTTGAATTGGCTACATCCACTGGAAGCACCACATTCTTTTGAACATTGCCTTTGTTACCCCAAGCGTTACGGGTATAAGTAATTACTGCAGCAATATCATTATCACTAAGCAAACCGCCATAAGCCGCCATAGTTGTGCCTGGGCGACCATTTAAAACTATATCTATTTGCGCTTCTATAGGACCAGTAACCATCGGGCTACCATCCAAAGCGGGAAAAGCTGGCGGGATGCCCTGTCCTTGTGCCTGATGACAAGCAACACAGTTAATTGCATAAACCTGCGAACCGCGTTCTATAAGTTCTTCAGCAGACCACTCAGTTCTTTCAGCCAATGCTTCTTCTGCAGCTCCAGCTTGTTTGCGTTCGCCAAGCCAGTCATTATACTCCTGCTCATCCACAGCTCGCACCACTATTGGCATAAAACCATGATTGGTACCGCAAAGCTCGGTGCATTGTCCGCGATAGGTACCTTTTTCATTAACCACAGCCCATGCCTCATTAATGAATCCAGGTATGGCATCCCTCTTAACACTAAGTTCAGGAACCCACCAGGAATGCAGGACGTCTGCGGCGGTAAAAAGAAATCTCACGCGAGTGCCTATGGGCACAACCAATTCTTCATCAACTTCTAAAAGATAGTTGGCGGTCTTTGCTTGGGTATTGTCTATCTGTTCTTGAGGGGTCTTAAGGTTACTAAAAAATTCAACATTTTCACCAAGATACTCGTAATGCCAGCGCCATTGATAACCAGTAACCTTTATATCAATTTCTGGTTCCCCCACATCATACATTTCAATTAACTTAAAGGATGCAGGCACCATTAACACTACCAGAATAATAATTGGGATAACAGTCCATATTATCTCAAACGTAGTGGAATGACTAAATTTAGCAGGTTTAATGCCAGTTGACTTGCGATGAAATATTATAGACCATAGCATTATGCCAAATACCAATACACCTATAGCAACACAAATCCAAAAAGCAAACATGTGCAAATCAAATATATCCTGGCTTACATCCGTAACTCCACGCGGAAGATTATAGGGTTGAATTGCCCAGGCAGAACCAGACACGAATAATAACAAAAGCAAACACACTCTCCGTGCACTCTTTGCAGTTTTTATTGCAGGTCCCATTATGGTTCCTTGCCCATCAAAGATTTTTCTAAACATAAATCCGTTCTCTAAGTTAATAATTTTCTATACTATATATAAGCTGTATATAAGTTATATAAGACACATACGCTGCTACATATACTATCATAAATATTATAATATGAAATCATTTTATAACAATACTATTATGTAGTAATTATACACATAACAGCATTTTACTATACTTTTACTCTACTTTTACTATATTATTGTGACAAAGTAAAACCACAATTAACTATTTATGTGTTAATATATTGCCATGTGGGAATTTTGTAAACGTCTATACCGCACCTATCTTGCAGACCAAGATTCAGGGTTAGTGGTATTTATTTTATTATTAGCAGCTGTCGTATTTTATTATTTAGGGGCGTATCTTATGCCTTTTTTTATCGCTGTTTTCGTGGCATTTTTACTAAACGAGGCAGTAACATTATTACGCAACAGGGGGGCACCTCATATCCTAGCCGTATTAGTAACTTTTTTCATATTTCTTGGGGTAACCTCAATCATAATTTTTCTCATTCTTCCTTTGCTGTGGGAAAGAAGTGTTGCTTTTTTGGAGGCATTCCCAGACATCATTCAACAAATCAGTAAATGGTTTTACTTGCTGCCAGAAAGTTATCCACAATTTTTCTCTAAAGAAGATATAGATGGATTTATCAATTTGGTGCGTCAGCAAATTATTGATTATGGCGGCGGAATTGTTACCTCTTCTTTAACCTCTATCAATCAGATTGTTAGTTTCTTCATCTATTGTATCCTCGTTCTCGCTATGGTATTTTTTATCCTCAAGGATTACGATAAACTAATGAACTATCTTGCTCAATTTCTTCCCAAGGAGCACAAGCTAATGGCACGACTCGGGAAAAAGATGAAAGCAGAAATGATTAGATACATAACTGGCAAGTTTATAGAGATGGCTGTAGTTTTTGTCGTAAGTTGGATAGTATTTCTTATCCTTGGATTAAACTTTAGTTTTCTTCTCGCAATCGCCGTAGGAGTATCGGTGATAGTACCCTATGTGGGCGCCGCGCTTGTAACCTTCCCAGTGGTTTTGGTGGCTTATGCGCAGTTTGGAGCCGAGGGCATGTTCTACTATGTGGTGGTTGCCTATTTAATTTTGCAAGTACTTGACGGCTATGTTTTAGTCCCTCTATTGTTCTCAGAACTAGTTAATTTGCATCCTGTTTCAGTTATCTTGGCTATTTTAATATTTGGCAGCTTATGGGGAATATGGGGTGTAGCTTTTGCCATTCCATTGGCAACTTTCATTAAAGCATTATTTCAATATTGGCCTAAGGTTCGCAACTTAAATTGAAAAAACACAAAGAAAGTAACGGAAGTACAGAAAGTACAGGAAGCACAAAAAGCACAGAGGAATGGACTCACTTTGGCTTTGACAGAATAAACCTAAAAGACAAAGCGGCAAGGGTTAATCAGGTATTCAGTTCGGTTGCAGCTAAATATGATTTGATGAACGATGTCATGTCTATCGGCACTCATCGTTTATGGAAACGCACCTTCGTGTCTATGGCACAGATTCAACCAGGGGATAAAATACTTGATATTGCCAGTGGCAGTGGCGACATAGCCGCTAAGATTGCCAAGAGCTTTCCTAACTATGGTGAATTAGTTGTCAGTGATATAAACCCTGATATGCTTAAACTGGCGCAAGAGAATTTAATTAATCAGGGCATACTGGATAATGTCAGTTTTGTTGAGGCAGACGCCGAGAACTTACCCTTCCCTAACAACCATTTCAACTGCGCGCTAATAAGCTTTGGGCTACGCAATATGGCAGACAAAAGTGCCGCTTTATCTTGTATTTACGACAAATTGAAACCAGGCGGGCAGCTATTAGTTATGGAGTTTTCTCATCCGATTAATCAATCTATTGCTAAGTTATATGATGCATACTCTTTTAATTTCATACCCAAGATGGGTAAATGGTTAGCAGATGATGAACAAAGCTATCAATACTTGGTTGAATCAATTCGCATGCATCCAACACAAGAAGAGCTAAGAAGGATGTTTTCAGCAGCAGGTTTTGTAAATTGCAATTACTATAATCTAAGCATGGGGATAGTGGCAATTCATAAAGGAACCAAACCCTAATTTATGTGGCGGCTTGGCGAGATTTGTCGCATTTTCATTAAGTATAACTTAGGGAGATTCTCTGCCAAAGGAACGGTATTGGCAACATCTAATATCCGTTTAATTAATCTGCCCCTAGTATTTATATTATTTTTACTATTATGGTGCGGCAAGCTATTCGGCAATAAAAAGCTATCAAAAGAAGTTGCTCTGCGCAAAGCATTGGAAGAGCTGGGACCTATCTTCATTAAATTTGGGCAAATACTTTCCACTCGCGGCGACATTCTACCTGCTGCCCTAATAACAGAATTATCATTTTTACAGGATAGAGTCCCCCCCTGTGATAACGAAGAGATTAAACAAATAGTACGCCAATCATTAGGGGGAGAGTTAAGCGATTACTTTAGCGAGTTTGAAACAGAAAGCTATGCTTCGGCGTCAGTTGCTCAGGTCCATTTTGGAGTGCTAAAAAAAGAAGGGGTTCAAGTGGCAATTAAGGTAATAAAACCCGGTATACACCAGCAAATAAAAAAAGACCTCAAGATGTTATATATGCTAGCAGATTTTATAACTGGCTCCTTTGACCACACAAATAGATTGCGGCTTGACGAGGTGGTGCGTGAGTTTGAATACACTCTGGAAAATGAACTTGATATGCAACAGGAAGGCGCAAATGCTAGTCAGTTGAGAAGAAACTTTAGCGGCTCTTCATCAACGAAATCGTCATTAACCAAAAAGATAGCAGCGCCACTTATGGAAGTCCCATTTATGGAAGCCCCACTTATGGAAGTCCCCCGGATATATTGGGATTACTCGCGAGTGGACGTGTTGGTTATGGAAAGAATTAACGGAGTAGCTATAAATAATATACAGGAGTTCAAAAAGCATAATATTGATTTAAAGATGTTAGCTGAGAAAGGTGTTAGCATTTTCTTTACTCAGGTGTTTCGCGATTCATTCTTTCACGCCGATATGCATCCAGGAAATATTTTTGTTGATATAAGCGACCCAACCAACCCTGTATATAAGGGGGTTGACTTCGGCATAATGGGTTCTTTATCCGAAGCCGACAAGAAATATCTTGCCTTAAATTTTATAGCGTTTTTTAATCGTGATTATCGCCGAGTAGCAGAATTGCATATCAACTGCGGCTGGGTAAGCCGTGATACCCGCGTAGAACAACTGGAGGCGGCAGTTAGAGGGGTCTGTGAACCCATCTTTGCCAAGCCGCTAAACGAAATACCCTTTGGACAGGTTTTAACTCGCTTGTTACAAACTGCCAAAAAATTCAACATGGAGGTTCAACCGCAACTTTTGTTATTACAGAAGACCCTCATTAACGTTGAAGGGCTTGGCAGACAATTATACCCACAATTAAACATCTGGGAGACCGCAACCCCATACCTAAAAGATTGGCTTGCCAAAGAAGTAGGTGTTTGCAATTTTGTTGAGTCGGCGCAACGAATATATCCGGAGCTATTAGTGCGACTACCTAACTTTGCATCTGCCTTAATGATGAGCGTGGAGAATATGGGAAATAACATAAAAGCTGAACCCAAGATTAAAGTAGAGAACGTTAGATTACGGCGCAGCATAAGAAAACTACGTCTATTGGTATGGATGTTAGGTGGCGGGATTATACTGACAGGCAGCGGAATATTCTTGTTAGCAACCTAAGGGGTATCGTTGGAAATAATGCTGAGAATAGGTGTATGGCTTTCGCAGCTTGTAATTATGATTTTGTTGGCATCTTGCGCCACACTTCCTCCCTCCGCTACAAAGGGAGGAAAGGACGCCACCGCGCAAAAAATTATTCCAGCCATAATACAAGATAGCAATAGCAGCTGGGTCCTGCAAGCTAAAATAGGGTATCGCGATGCAACAAAGTCAAGCCAGGCACAGCTGATTTGGCGGCAACATAAGCTTAACTACGAAACCAAGGTCTTTGCGATAACAGGTGAAATAGCTAAGATAAATAAGCAAGAAGAAATTTTTACGTTAAGAATTAGGGGGAAGGAAATAATTGACCCTGCCGACCTTACCGCCAGCATAGAGAAAGAAAGTGGATTTTATATCCCATTAGAGCAACTGGAATATTGGATGAAAGGCGAGCCCTATCCGCACAGCAATTATAGAGCGGGATTTAGCGAAGATAAGTTATTAGTCAGTTTAGACCAAAACCAATGGCATATAACTTATAGCGAATATGAAGATGATCTGGCAAGAATAATAAGAGCGAGTAATCCACCTTATGTGATCGTGTTAGTTGTAACTTCATGGAAAGTTAATGAAAAGGTAGACAGGTAGACAGGTAGACTTTTGTGGGCGGAGCGCAGCTCCGCCCCTACATCATGGATAGAAAAGGTAGACAGGTAGACTTTTGTGGGCGGAGCGCAGCTCCGCCCCTACGTCATGGATAGATAATCGGCAAGAAAGTCATTGAACTCACCTTTTTGGTTATTCACTAAATCCTTCTCCTGTTGTAAAGATGTTGCTGCTTCGTTAGTCAATTCTGCCTGCCGCTTATTATTCTTATAATACTTGGAATAAAATGATTTATGCCCCTCGCTAAGTTTCATCATGCCTTCAACAAAGTCCAACCTTTCGTTGCGTAAAAAATACATTTGTTGGATTGCTGGCAAGCGATGTTCCTCTTCCACTCTATCTTTTTGTAGTTGTAACACGTCACTATAAGCGCTACTTTGCGCCGACTCATCAAGCAATTGCGCCAAAGGTTCCATATCACTCAGCATCTTATGCGTGTCATCATTGATATTCAGAATTTTACCGTTAGTAAATTGAAAGTCCTTATCATTGTTTATGTTATGCCCTATTATTTCTCCATCCATGTTACGGATATCCTGACACTCTTCACTAGTAATGGCAGGGCTGTCAGCTATGGAGGTATAAAGTAAAAACAACTGCATGAAACGAATTTGATGTTCATCTATACCACAAGGCAAAAATGGATTAATATCAAGGTTTCTTATTTCCACATATTCCACCCCTTTTTCCATCAGCACATCAATAGTTTTTTCATCAGGGCGACGAACCGCTTTTGGTCTGATAGCCGAATAATACTCATTTTCTATTTGTAGGATATTCGTATTTAATTGTTGATAGCATCCTGCCTCATCTTTAATGCCATATTTTTGGTATTCCTCCTCGGGCTTCTTGAGTAGTTTCTTTATAGTGCTGATATACTCTTCAAGGTTGTTAAAACAAACATTAAGTGAGCTATGTTTGCGATTGTTATAGCCCATACTACCCATGCGCAAACAGGTTGAGTTAGGATGATAATAACTACGCTCAGCAAATGGCTGCAAAAAAGATGGAGTTTCCATACCCTGTAAAAAACTTGCATCTAAGGCAGGAGATGCCCCAAACAAATAGTTTATCAACCAGCCATTACGGATATAATTACGCAGTAAATTAAAGTATACTGAGGTGGCGCAAATATCAGTTTCGCTTATCTGATTGTAATATTCTAAGAATTTATCCCCGAACGACAGATTAAGATGAATACCGGCAATTGCTTGCATTCTTCTGCCGTATCTCAGACCGAGTCCACGCCGATATATATGGCGGACTCTGCCTTGATATGAATTTCCATATTCAGCAATTTTGATGTTATCTGGGTCAGGCAGAATAGGCGGCATAGAAGAGGACCAAATAAACTCCTCGTTGATATTAGCATCTGTAAAGCTATGGAGGTCGTTCATCCAACTCATCAAATCATTTACATCATTGCAAGGAGGCGTTACAATTTCTAATAATGCCTCAGCAAAATCCGTGGTTATGTATTTATTGGTTAGCGAAGAACCCAACGACTCTGGATGAGGTGTTTGGACGCTTGTCGCCTGCTGATTAACTCTTATCCCTTCTCTTTCCAAGCCGCATATAAAGATTTCCTTTATGGGTATGGTTGGAAGTTGTTGCCAGCGAGCTATCTTTTGTTGATATGTTAGGGACATGTTATATATTATATGTAGGGATTCGCAGGGGAGGCAAGTCCTTTTCGTCTTATATTAACCATGTATTAGCCATGTATTAACCATGGTAAAAACATCTTATCCCAGTAAATGCCATAGCTATATTATGCTTATTAGCAGCGGCAATTACCTCATCATCACGCTTTGAACCACCAGGTTGAATAACTGCGCTAATCCCCGCCTCAGCTATCAATTCCAACGAATCGGCAAATGGAAAGAAGGCATCAGATGCCAACACCGCTCCCCGTACGTCAATCCCATTATCTTTAGCGCGCATCAATGCGCAACGAACACTAAATACTCTGCTGGTTTGTCCAGCGCCTATGCCACAACTGGCTCCATCTTTAGCTATGACCACTGCGTTGGAGCGGCAATATTTCACTATGCCCCAAGCAAAAAATAAATCCTCAATCGTATCAATGCTGTTTTTAGTTACCCATTGCAAGGATGTAGCGGTTGGCATAGCATCATCAATGCTTTGTTTAAGGAAGCCGCCATTGATATTTTTAATGACATTTTTTATGTTATTTTCAACCACGCTGTTTTTAACTGAGCCATCACTTTCTGTAATCACCTCACAAGCAAGCAGACGCAAATTCTTCCTAGTGCGTAAAATCTTTAGCGCTTTCTCATCAAACTGAGGGGCAATGACAACCTCAGCAAATTGATTGATAATTAACTTAGCGGCAGCAGCGCCAAGTCGGCAATTAAAAGCAATTATTCCACCAAAAGCCGACTCTTTGTCTCCATCCAATGCTCTTTGATATGCTATTGCCTCATCAGAATGAGAAGCTGCTCCGCATGGTTGGGCATGCTTGACTATGACACAAGTCGGAGTTTCAAACTGAATAACCGCTTTCCACGCCAAATCCGCGTCAAGTAAATTGTTATAAGAAAGTAGTTTGCCGTTTAGTAATTTACCCCCCGCTAAGCCGTGTGGTGGCTGGGATGTAGTGTAAACGGCTGCCTGTTGATGAGGATTCTCTCCATAACGTAATTCACCACTAAGATAGCCGGTCGCTAAAACTTCTCTTACTCCTGTGCCTGACGTAGCATTGTTAACCTCAGCAAAATATTTTGCTATCTGACACTCATATTCAGCGCTAAACGCAAAAGCAGCTGCCATACGGCTGGCGCGAAATTCATGACTAACTTCTCCATTATTAAGACGCATTTCTTGCGCCAGAGAGTCGTAATCTTGTGGGTTGGTTATCAGGGCTACATTTGCGTAATTTTTAGCGGCGGCGCGCAGTAAAGTAGAACCACCTATATCTATGTTCTCGGTTACTTCGCTGAGAGATGCTCCCTGTTGTACCTTAGCGACAAAGGGATAAAGATTTATGACTACAAGGTCATAAGGTTTGATATTAAGATTTTTGAGAGTTGCTAAATCATCTGGGCGGTCTTTACGCGCCAGTATGCCAGCGTGAACCGCAGGATGCAGGGTTTTAACCCTGCCATCCAGAATTTCGGGGAAGTCGGTTACTTCGGATATCTCTTGAACATTATCAAGATATTTTTTAAGAGCAGCGGCAGTTGCACCAGTTGAAACAACCTCAACCTCGTATTCTTTCAATAACGAGCATAGCTGTTCAATGTTACTTTTGTCTGAGACGCTGATTAAAGCGCGTTTTATCCTTAACAGAGTCCGATTAAACCTAAGTTGCTTCTTTTATACTCAGGCGAATACGCCCTCTATCGCCTAACTCTAACACCTTAACTCGCACCGTCTGCCCAACGGAAAGATAATCTTCTACTTTGTTCACTCTTTCAGAGGATATCTGAGATATATGTACCAAGCCAGTATTATTACCGATTAGGTCTACAAAAGCGCCAAAGTCAGCAATGCGACTAACCACTCCTTCATATATGTGTCCCGCTTCAGGAACTGCAATTATATCTTCTATCTCTTTACGAGCTGCCATAGCAGAATCACGATCTTCACCATAAATGCTTACGTGATTATCTTCTATATCTATTTCGGCGCCTGTCTTCTCAATGATACCGCGAATAACGTTACCGCCTTTGCCTATAACATCACGCACCTTATCTTGGTGAATAGTCATAGTCATCATATAAGGAGCGCGTGGAGAAATCTCACTGCGTGGCGCGTCAAGAGCTTTATCCATTTCACCTAAAATATGCATCCTAGCTTCAAGGGCTTGTTGCAGGGACTTGTCCATTATTTCTTTGGTAACGCCCTGAATTTTAATGTCCATTTGCAGTGCAGTAATACCTTCTTTGGTTCCTGCCACTTTAAAGTCCATATCGCCTAAGTGATCTTCATCACCCATTATGTCAGTAAGGATGGCGTATTTATCACCTTCCAAGACCAGTCCCATGGCTATGCCTGCAACTGCTCCTTTAATCTGAACACCTGCATCCATCAAAGCCAAACTAGAACCGCATACGCTTGCCATAGAACTGGAGCCATTTGATTCGGTAATCTCTGAGACAATGCGCAAAGCATAAGGAAATGATTCTTCCTTAGGCAGAACTGCCTTCATTGCTCGTTTTGCCAGACGTCCATGTCCTATCTCACGTCTTTTGGTAGAACCCAAAAATCCTACTTCGCCAACGCAGAAAGGAGGAAAGTTATAGTGCAACATGAAGCTTTCTTTGTATTCACCTTCCAAAGCATCAATTACTTGCGCGTAACGTTTGCTGGCGAGGGTGGCAGCCACAATTGCTTGAGTTTCGCCGCGTGTAAACAACACCGAACCATGAGCATTAGGCAACATCCCAACATCTATGGTGATTGGACGAACCGTGCTGGTATCTCTACCATCAATTCGCTCTCCACCACTAAGAACCCTCTCACGGATAATAGAGGCAGATATATCTTCTAAAATAAATTCAACAACTTGTGCTTCATCTGGCTTATCTTCCGCCACATATTTAGCCATTACCTGTTCCTTTATGGCTGATAATGCATCTCGTCTCTCAGTTTTATCTTTTACTTTGTATGCCTCTGTAATTGGACCAGTAAACTCAGATTGAATCTTTCCTTTCAGCTCGTCTTCCCCGTCTTGAGGCGCGCTCCATTCCCATCTGGGTTTGGCGGCTTGAGCGGCAAGTTCTTCAATTGTGCTAATCGCAACCTGCATCTGCTTATGCGCATAATCAACCGCATCAAGCATAATTTGCTCACTAAGACCAGAAGCTTCGGACTCAACCATTAAAACTGCATCTTTAGTCCCAGCTACTACCATATCCAAACGTGAATTTTTCAGTTTGCTGTAAAGTGGGTTAAGGATGTAATTGTTATCAGAGTCATAGCCAACTCTCGCTCCTCCTAAGACGCCAGAAACTGGCAACCCTGAAAGGGCTAACACGGCTGATGCTCCCAACATTGCTGCTATATCTGGATCTCTATCTTTATCACTGGATATAACCGTGCATATAACTTGCACTTCGTTCCTAAACTCTTTAGGAAATAATGGACGCAATGGTCTGTCAATCAGACGAGAGGTAAGAACCTCTTTTTCGCTGGGACGGGCTTCTCGCTTGAAAAATCCACCAGGAATACGCCCAGTAGCATAAGTTTTTTCAATATAATGAACGCCCAAAGGAAAAAATGAATTATCGGATGACTTTTTATCTGCCACCAGAGTAACTAGTACCATAGTTCCTGCGGTCTTAACTACAACTGCTGCTGTTGCTTGACGGGCAACAACTCCCGTTTCTATGGTATATTCTTCATCCCCATAGAGAAATGTTTTACTAATAGCTTCCATGATTAACCCCTAATTCCTAAATCTTTGATTAAATTTCTATATTTAACTGGATCTTTGGTCTTTAAAAAATGCATCAAATTACGACGCTTGTTAATTTTTCTCATCAGCCCTACTCTTGAATGGAAATCCTTACGGAAACTCTCAAGGTGCTGCTGCAATTTTGTGATGCCAAATGTCAAAATGGATATTTGGACGGCACTTGAGCCAGTATCCTTATCCATTGTTTGGTATTTATTTATAATGTCTTCTTTATTCATAATTTCTGATAATATATCTATTTACGCATTATAAACCAGATAATAAGCAACATAAATCATTTAACATAATAAAATGCTTTATTATTTATTAAATATTTTAACTAAAGCGTTTTTATATATTCAACTCTTATAAACATGAATTTTGACATAAACTTGATATTAATCCCGTTGTTCTTTCTAAGCGGAGCAATTTGGCTGGGATATTCTATTAGCCATAAACTAACGGGCAAGCGAACAGACATAGGTGGCAGTGGCGGCGGTAGAGCTGACGGCAGAAGCGGTGACAAAGGCAACTCAGCATCAATACCCTGGTGGCTTGATTATTCGCGCTCTCTATTCCCTATCATTGCCATAGTAGTGGTGATTCGCTCCTTTATAGCGGAACCCTATCAAATACCCAGCAGTTCTATGCTGCCCACTTTAGAACAAGGGGATTTTATTTTGGTCAGCAAATACCATTACGGGCTGCGGCTTCCCATTAGCAATTACGAAGTAGTAACCTTCAGTAAGCCACAACGTGGCGATGTTATGGTGTTCAACTTCCCCTTAGATGAGAGAGTCCGCTACATCAAAAGAGTAATAGGGTTGCCGGGAGATATGATTTCCTATAGCAACAAAACCTTGAAGATTAATGGCGAAGCGCCAAGAGAGGAGTTAATCAACTCATATCCTGAATATAAAGACCTGCGGGAATATCTCAATAACCAAGCACACCTTATTCGTGAGTATTCGTTTATCTATGATGAGGAGCAGGACTCTTGGCAAGTCCCCGCGGGACATTACTTTGTGATGGGCGATAACCGTGATAACAGCAATGACAGCCGTTATTGGGGCTTTGTTCCCCATAGTAATTTAATAGGCAAGGCATTTCTTGTCTGGCTCCATTGGGAATCATGGGGTAAATTGCCGTCATTTGAACGCGCCGGGTTAATAAAGTAATTCTTGCAGTAATTACTTTGTTGTAGTAGATATCCCAGTAAATATACCACTAAATATAATAGTGCCTCCTCCGTTAGTTGTTCAACTTAGCTCTCTACAAGCAACTCAATCCTTAGCAAGCACTTTTGCCCAAATAATCCTCAAGCAAAAATCTCTCTTACCATTATGCATATTTTGTCAGGGAGAACTCGGCAGCGGTAAAACCACCTGGTGCCGTTATCTTTTGCAAGCACTCGGCTACCAAGGAATAGCCCCAAGCCCCTCTTATACATTAATAGAAAGTTACAGAATACAAGGTGAGCACCACGCCCCCCTAAAAGTAAACCACATTGATGCCTATAGATTATCTAGCCCAGCAGAGTTATATAACCTTGGCATAGAAGAATATATCAATGATGCGGATTTACTATTAGTGGAATGGGCAGAAAAAACTGCTAACGTATTTACCCCCGACATAAAAATTCATTTCCAAAGTGCTGCCGATAAAAGAAGCGCAACAATAATCGCCACGAGTCAGAAATGCGAGTCGTTTATTGACTTACCAAGAATAGCCTATACCTAATCCTACAGATTGGATTATGCCGCCTTTAATATCAAAATCACTAATATTCTCGCCAAATAGACTAGTGGATATACTATCAGCGGATACGTCAGCGGATACGTCAGCAAAAGATAAAGAATAAGAATCAACTTTTGAATCTACAGATGCACTTCTAAGTAAATGTGCTCCTATCGTAAACCCACTATCAAAAATATGGTCATATCCAAGAGTAAGTGCTAAAGGTTGGGCATTCTCAAATTCGAAAGTCTCTTCAATATCTGGAATTCCATATCTGCTACCATCAGCTATCCGAGTTAATGTAGGGGGACTTACGCTCAATAAACCTCCACCAATATAGAAACCACCATTAAAATGGTAACGATATCCCAGTAATAATGCATTAAACTGCTCTTTAATTTCAGTCGAAAACCCGGCAGCAACCAGCGTGTTGGTGTCGGAGTTTACAAAATTAAATGTAGAGGTACCTGAATAGGTTTCTGTAAATGCATAATAATCAATTACAATTGCGTGATTACCTCTGCCTATATTTATGTCTAACACAATACCTGAACCAGAGGCGGTAGGGTCATCAGCATTTTTATCTTCGTAATCTATTGTTTGAAAGGAAGGGCTTAATACTCCTCCACTTAGAAACAATTTAACAGTTCCACCAATATCTCGTTCATTATGTCCATCCGCACTAACTTGTTGTATTCCAGTTAAGGAACAAATAAAACATACACTATATAAGAATAGTTTAATTTTCATAATATTTCTCTCTTTAAATTAATAATAAAATAAATGCAACTGACAGGTTATATTTCTTGCACTCGTACACTATGTACATAATTATACATTAATTTTTATAATTATACGATTAATTGTATTGCCGTATATCTATTCCAAGGTTTTAAATCCTTTGAGCAGTCAATATGCTACCATTAACGGAAAACAGTAAAGATAAAAAAGCCAGTAATAAATAATAATATTTGTTCATAGTATATTTCTTTAGTTTTATAGGGCATAAAAAAAGGGAACCGTAATCTGTAAAAGATTATCAGGTTCCCTTTTATGAATCATTTGAACTATGTAATTAACTTATTCCAAGGTTTTAATTCCTGTGAGCAGCTTATACATGGTTCTTATAACTTACCAAGAATAGCCAATACCTAACCCTACAGATTGAATTACGATATCTTCGAGATCAGCACCACTAGTATCAACAAGATCAGATAAATCACCTATGTCATTAATAATAAAAGTAGCAGATGAGGAATCAGGTTTTGCATCTATAGATGCACTTCTAAGTAAATGCGCCCCTATTGTAAATCCACTATCAAAAACATGGTCATATCCAAGAGTAAGCGCTAAGGGACGGGCACTCTTATGTTTGACAATGTATTCAAATCTTCCTAGTCCATTAATATCAGATGTAGCGGTGAATGTAGGATTATTTAAATTTAATATGCCTCCTCCGACATAGAATCCACCATTAAAATGGTAGCGATATCCCAATAATAATGCATCAAACTCTTCTTTAACATCAATTGCAAACGTAAACTCTGTCTCGGGTTCCCTGTAGGTTTCTGTAAATGCATAATAATCAATTGCAATTGCGTGATTACCTCTGCCTATATTTATGTCTAATATAATACCCGAACCAGAGGGGTCGGGATCATTAACATCTTTATCTTTGTAATCTATTGTTTGAAAGGAAGGGCTTAATAATCCTCCACTTAGAAAAAACTTAACAGTTCCTCCAATATCTCGTTCATCCGCACTAACTTGTTGTATTCCAGTTAAGGAACAGATAAAACATACACCATATAATAATACTTTAAATTTCATAATATTTCTCTCTTTAAATTAATAATAAAATAAATGCAACTGACAGAGTATTTTTTCTGCACTCGCACACTATGTGCATAATTATACATTAATTTTTATAATTATATAATTATCATTAATTAATACAAAAAAGGGAACCGTAATCTGTAAAAGATTATCAGGTTCCCTTTTATGAACCATAATGGATATTATTCGTATATATATTTATAACTTCTATTAACTATTTTGGTCCCTGGAATAATTGCTTTACTATTTGCTAATGTTCCATCCTTGTTATATTCATAGTGTATGACAATCCCCTTGAGTTTATTAGCGTATATGGTATCTCGGACGGGTCTATCTTGGGCATCATACTCCACTAAGAAATATGCCTTTCTTTTGCCCTTAGCTTTATAAACGTCTTCTCTTACCAACAGCCCATTATCATCATGACTATATTCCGAATATACCTCTAACTTTTCCTTCTTTTTTCCTTTGGCTCTAAAAGATTCGGACTTAACTAACTTGCCCGACTGATCATAAGTATGCTGTATACGTCGTGTTTTTTTATTCTTAGATTCGAATGACGTGACAGATTTAAGTTTGCCATTGCTATCATAGTCGTATGTGTCATATCCTGTTCTTATAAGATTTTTTTTGCTATTCGCCCCTACTCCTGTCAGTCTATTAATTGCTGCAGTACCTACGGCGCCCTTTCCAATAGGGGCTCTTGTTCCCCTGACTAGTTGTCCTTTTTCATTGTATTTAGCGGTAAAAGAATATAACGGCACATTATAATTATTATAATATTCAAATTTTATCCATTTAGCTTCATCTACTCCATGATCCCTTAAGCTCCAGTCCGTTGTATCAGAGGCATGGGTTAGAGCACTAAAGAACAAAAATGGTAATATAATCCCCCAGATAAGTTGATTTTTCATAATATAAATTTTTATGGTTTAAATAACATTTAATTCGGCGCGTCTAAAACACGCCCAACAATAAGTCCATTATAACAAAAAATAATAATTAAGTTAATATTAAATAAAAATATTTTGATAAATAAAAATGCTACCATTAACGGAAGGCATAACCTATACCCAATCCCAAAGTAGTGATAACCAAGTCATCAAAGTCACTTTTACCAGAAAAACTATATGGCCCATTAGGATTTGTACCAGTACTTTTATGGTCTGCTGTAACATCAGCTCGCAAAGTTCTTGCCAAATGGACTCCCACAGCAAACCCCGATTTATGAATATAATCATATCCCAATACAAATAAAGGCGCCGTTACCAGTGGAAAGTCATAAGTTGTGCTATATCTAAGGTTTTCACCAATAAGATCATCAATCTCATAATTATAATCACTAAACATAAAACCTCCTCCCAAATATAATCCAGAGAGGAAGTTATATTTATAGCCCACAGCGAAACTAGAAGTTGAAAATTTAGGTTCAGAGTTAGAACTTAAACTTCTTTCTTCACTAAGCGAATAATAATCAATAAATATAGCACTTGAACCTTGGATTGTAATATCTCCAAGTATGCCGAAGCCCTGTTCATTCTTTATTGTTGGATTACTTGACTCACCCTCAACTTTGACGTCCAGAGATTGAAAACTATCACTAAGATATGCTCCACTAATATATGCTTTAATTTTGCCTTTTACCTCTGCATGAGAATTAGTGGAAAACAACACAGATAAAAAAGCCAGTAATAAATAATAATAATATTTGTTCATAGTATATTTCTTTAGTTTTTTAAGGCATAAAAAAAGGGAACCGTAATCTGTAAAAGATTATCAGGTTCCCTTTTATGAACCATTTGAACTATGTAATTAACTTATTCCAAGGATTTAAGTCCTGTGAGCAGTTAAGTATAGCTCTTATGATTAGCGCTACTCAAACTAGAAGCCAAAGTCCAAACGAACGCCATATTGGCTTGTGGTATCGTCTTTCTCTGCTTTATCGTTAGGAGTGCTTGTAGTTATTGAACTATAAGCCAAAGAAACCTTCAAAGGTTCTTGGTTAGTAGCCCAGATTAAGTCAAAGCCAGTAGCTTCTGTGTCTGCGGCATTTGCAACGGGGTCGAAAGCAGTATTTTTGTTTTCTGCAGTACGTGAACCAAAAGCAACTATCAGATCAGTGGGACCAAAGCCAAGGGAAGCACCCAAGTTCCAACCAGAGGATGTTACTTCACTAGTTTCTGTGCCACCGATCTCGGTTGTTACTGTAGAAGAACCAAAGTTCAAGAATGGTATATAAACTCCGATTGGGAAAGCCAGATGTAACTGAGTAAAAGAAGTAGCGTGTGACACATCAAATCCTTTATTATCATTTGTTGGATCTTCATTAACAAAGGTGCGTTTGCCATCACTAGCTTCATCTAAACGTTCAATGTTAGTCTCCGCTGTAGCAGAACCTATATTAAGGTCAACTTGAACGGGAACAGAGTCACCACCGTCATAAGAAAGCAAAACACCAAAACCAGAAACATCAGCTCTAGCAGAAACGTCTCTATCAGAAGGTGCAGCAGGTCTTCCGGTAGCATTAGAACTAGTATCAGCAGGAGGAACAATTCCTTCGTTACCGTCGACTGTAGTGAGTGTAGTTTTAGGGAAACTCACATCCTGACCAGAAGGTCTAGCATTGCTATTAGCTGAATTATCACGTTGAATTAACAAAGCAACATCAATCCCAGCGCCGCTCCAACCAAGGGCATGAGCAGAAAAGCGATTTTCTTTAGATACCCAAGCAAATCTCTCGGTCTGTGATAAGAAGTCACTGGTATAACCTTTGTTGTTATCCAACCATTGTTCACGACCTATTTTGTAGTAAAGGCCAATAGGGACATGGGTTAGTTTAGCAAATTGGTCTCTATCAGAGGTTACGTCACCAGTAAGACCGTCTTGTTCCCATTCTGCCTTGAGTTCGCCTTTGTAGTTACCAAGCTCGGAAACCGCATTGACGTTTATACGCACATCGCCATCACCAGTGAAGCGTAAAAAGCCGCCACCAGTAGTGGTGCCTTCATCATTAGCGAAGTTATGATTCCATTGTAGGTATGTGTCACCGCCAGTGTTTGCTTCATCATCATCACCACCGAAGTTGGTTGAAAGAGTTTCAACGTCAGCATCCTTAACACCGTTATTTTTAGTAACGGAAGTTGCTTCAACCCGTATATTACCACTTACGGAAGTGCTGTATTCAGCTGCATTGATTGCAGGAGCAACGGCTATAACACCGGCACCTGTTAGCATTGCAGCTATTAAAGATTTTCTAAATTTCATAGGATTATTACTCCTTTTGTTATAACAAATAAAATATGTCAGTTCTCACTGACGTTAACAATTATGCTATATGCTCTCACATATACATTATTCTTACATGCCAAATGTACCCAACAACATATATATGTTCCCGCATACTAATAAGCCATGCTGAATGCTTTTGACTTCTTTGCTTATTAGAGTTAGCAACCATCTTAGAATCGTTTATAACTCAAAACTTGCCAAGATATCAAAGGCAATAGTATTATAAATAAAGCCATAAATAATAACACTATTCATCATACTGCTGTCTATTATACATAGAATTACTATTTTTTATACTTTTTTTATATTTTTTTTATATTTTTTTTACTTTTAATTTTTGCCATGTTCATTCGTGAATGGCAGGCATTTGCGGGCGGAGCAAGGGGGGGATGAATATAGGAGGGGATGAATAAAAGCCCTCAGCCCCTACACAGCTACTTGGGCTTTAATCTGGGGGTGAGGGTTGTAATCGTGGAGAGTGATATCATCAGAAGTAAAAGCAAATAGGTCATCAACCTTAGAGTTGAGTTCCAGCCGTGGCAAGGGCAGTGGTTGGCGAGTTAGCTGCTCATCTGCTTGAGTAAGATGGTTACTATATAAGTGTGCATCTCCAAAACTGTGCAGCAGCTCTCCTGCTTGTAATCCAAGAACATGCGCCATCATCATGGTAAGTAAGGAATAAGAAGCAATATTAAAAGGCACTCCTAAAAAGACATCGGCGCTACGTTGATAAAGATGGCACGAGAGGCGCTGTTTGCCATCCACATAAAACTGGAACAATATGTGGCAAGTAGCTAACGCCATTTTATCCAGCTCTCCTACGTTCCAGGCGACGATGATATGCCTCCTGCTGTAGGGGTCTTCACGCAGTGAGCGCATAACTTGTTTTAACTGGTCTACTTGTTTGCCATCTGCCGCTTGCCAGCTGCGCCATTGTTTGCCGTAAATGGGACCTAACTCGCCTTGCTCATCAGCCCATTCGTCCCAGATGCGAACTCCGTTATCCTGCAGGTACTTCACATTAGTGTCACCGCTTATGAACCATAACAGTTCATGGACTACTGAGGGGAAATGCACTTTTTTGGTAGTGAGCAAAGGAAACCCTTGCTGGAGGTTTATTCTGAGTTGATGTCCAAAGATGCTGTAAGCATCTGTGCCAGTGCGATTGGGGCGCAGCTCACCTTGTTGGCGGATTTTATCGAGAAGGTTTAAGTATGTTTGCATATATAGTTATATATGTTCAACTTTTTCTATTATGTAGCGGATTTTCTTGGTTGGCAGCTGCACTTCTATTGCGGTCTTGGTATTTTTGCCCATCGCAGATTTTGCCACGGGGGATGCATAAGATATTTTATTATTATCTATGTTGGCTTCATCATCGCCCACTATTTGGTATTGAACTGCTGAGTCATCTTCCAAATTACGCAAGGTTATGGTGCTACCAAATACAACCCTATCAGCAAAGGGGACGTCTTTAATATCAATAACCCTGGCGCTGGTTAGCTTGGCTTCTATATCCCGAATGCGCGCTTCTATGAATCCTTGGCGGTCTTTAGCTGTGTGGTATTCTGCGTTCTCTTTTAAGTCGCCATGCTCACGCGCTGTGGCAATTGCTTTAATGATGTGCGGTCTTTCAACTTTAACCAGCTGTTCTAGTTCATCGCGTAGGAGTTTTTCTCCCGTAGTAGTCATGGGATACATATTACCAATCTCCGTTAAGGTTCCAATTATAGGGCAAATAATCTGGGCGTTCTTTCATATCAATACCTTTGTATTTTTTTATCAATTTCTTTATTTCCTTTTTACCCCCAAAATCATCATCATACCATTTGAACAACTTAGAAAGCCGCACTTCCTTCGCTTTGCGACCGCTTGCATCAAATACTATATATACACCTTTGGTAGGGTCGCTCATAAACTTTCGTTCTTGCTCTTCCAGCTGCGCAAACAGTCCTTTACTAGTATAGGGTTCAGCGCGCAGATCTGGGCAGGATAAAGAAGCGCAATTTATTGCGTAATGAATACGTGGTTCATTCATCGGTCGTAGTATTTCATGTTCAATGTCATCTAAAGTATATTTTTTACCATCTAGTTCCCATTTGTGTATTTTCCAGACATTACGAATTAGCCCATCAAGGTTACGAATGCTTTCTTGTTCCTCCTCGCTAATGATTAAATCAACGGTCAGCAGATTATATACGTTAATCCAAAAAGCCATATCCTCAACAGGAGATAGGTTCTTGTGGTCTACTTGTTTAGCATTTTCCATTGCCTGCTTATGCAATGGGTCTTGCGACCAGCCGGCATAGTTTACTGAGGTTACAAAAATACCCTCCTTACGGTCGGTGGGGGATAGATACTTCTGCAGTAGTTCGCCGTAAGCGCTCATAAATTTTTGATGAGCGTTTTGCGAGTCCTGCGCATCAGCATAGGCAACTGAAGTGATTGACAACGGCAGAATTAATAGTATTGTTACAAAAATATTTCGCATAATCTTTATTTCAAATCGGGACGGCAGGATTTGAACCTGCGACCACCACACCCCCAGCGTGGTGCGCTACCAGGCTGCGCTACGCCCCGTTCATTTATATAATAATTACATTTTACACTAAAATTTTAAACGCGCAGGGTTATGCCGTGTTTGGTTTGCAGTTGTTGCAAGAGTTTATCAACTGAGGAGTTAAGATACTCATCTGTCAGAGTTGCATCATCTGCCTGCCAAGTGAGACGCAACGCTAAACTCTTTTTACCAGCTCCCAGTTCGGATGAAGTATATATGTCAAGAAGGTCTATCTGCCGCAGGTTTTTGTCTAAAGCATTTTGGATGTATTCTTGTAACAAACCAAAGCTGGTGTTTTCATCCAGCACTAAAGCAAGCTCGCGTCGCGCATAAGGTTGGCGAGAGAATCTGACATAATCGGTGCTACCTCTCTCTTCAAGCGCATCAAGGCGGACTTCCAAAAAATAGACATCAGTTTTCTTTAGTTTATAAGCGGCTGCAATTTGTGGATGCAATAATCCTGCCATGCCTATGTTAGTTGTATTCTTATTCGCCGACTCAGCAGAAGGTTTGGATGACTTAACTATACGAACAAATTGGCGTGGATGAAAGATTGAATCTGGAGTTTTCTTTGATTTAGCTTTTGATATACTTGGGGATGTACTTGGGGATGTACCTGGAGATGTACTTAGGGATTTATTTTTGGCTGTGTTTCCAGGTGATTGCTGCCAGGGATATGCCACAGACACTCCTTGCTCTGCTCCCCATAAAGATATGAGGCAATTAATATCCGCCACTAAAGAGGATAAATCATAAGCGCTCTCTCCCCAACGAGAACTACCCTGCGGCTGCGCTATCACCATGCCTATATATGATTGCTGCATATATGATAACTTGTTATTATTGTCTTGATGCGGAACAAAACATAAGCCCATTTCAAAAAGCTTTTGATTTTCTACGTGTCCCGATTGGTGTCGCTGATTATGAGCAAGCGTGCTGAGCATGCCTGGCAACAAACTATTACGCATTACCGCCATATCCGATGAGATAGGATTAACAAGTTTCAGTGGTGATATATTGGGGTCAATAAGCGCAATTTCTTTTTCACTAACAAAACTGTAGGTTATGATTTCATTGAATCCGCGCGCCGCAAGCAGCTCGCGAATTTCATCCTCGCGTAAAGTGTATTCACCTGTTAGGCGTGGTTGCAAGGCGCCAGACGGAAGCGTCAAAGGAATTTTATCGTAACCATAAATACGCGCCAGTTCTTCACATAAGGCAGCAGGACAATCAATATCAGAGCGATGGCTGGGGATGCGGATTTGCCATACAGCACCCTTGCCATTATCATTTTGCTTGGAGATGATTTCCATTCCTAAAGAAACAAGAATTTTCTCAATCTGTGACTCTTTGATTTCAAAGCCAAGGAAGCTGCAAGTCCACTCTTGAGCAAGTTCCAACTCAAGTGCTTTTGGTAGATGTTCGTCACTCAATGCTTCAGTTATGGGACAAGGGCTGCCACCAGCTGCATCAACTAAGAGCTTGGTTGCTCTTTCAATTGCCAGCCGTGGAAGGTGCGGGTCTACGCCACGTTCAAATCTGTGAGCTGCCTCAGTTACCAAGTTATATTTTTGCTGTTTGCCAAAAACAGATTCAGGAGTAAAGAAAGCTCCCTCTAAAAATACATCCGCAGTATTATCCGCGATGGCGGAATCCTTGCCGCCCATAACTCCTGCCAGCGCCAGGGGTTTTTCGTGATCTGCTATTAACAGGTCATCCTCTGCTAATGTAAGCACAGTGCCATCAAGCAGGGTTAGCTTTTCAGCGGGCTTGGCGCGCCGCACTCTTATGCCACCTTTAATTCTGGTTAAGTCAAAAGCATGCAGGGGCTGTCCTAATTCCTGCATAACATAGTTGGTTATATCCACCGCAATGTTTATAGGGTTTAGTCCCGAATCGCGCAGCTTCTGTTGCATCCAGTTAGGAGTGGGACGGGATAAGTCAACACCTTTAATTATTCTGCCGAGGTAGCGGGGACAATCCTGAGGGGATAATAATTCTATGGGTAACTCATCTTTACCGCTAACAGGCAGCTGTTCACTATCAAGTGGGTTAATTTGTAAAGAATTAATTGCCGCTACTTCCCTAGCAACTCCCATTATGCTGAGGCAGTCGCCACGATTAGGAGTGATACTTATATCAAGCTGAGCATCTGCCACAGTAACGTATTTCTCAATTGAAGAGCCAAGTTGCGCATCCCCAAGTTGCGCATATATGTCCAGCTCCATAATTCCCTCATGTTCATCACTTAATCCCAGTTCCTTGCTGGAACAAAGCATTCCTGCGGAAGCAGTGCCGCGAATCTTGCTCTCTTTTATCTTAATTCCCCCTGGCAATTTAGTGCCTGGTACAGCAAGAGCTACTTTGATGCCAGGACGGACATTAGCGGCTCCGCATACAATTGAATATTCTTTGCTACCATCTGTAACCCTACAAAGTTTTAACCTATCCGCGTTAGGATGGGGGGATGTCTCCAGAACCTCAGCCACTTTAATATGCTGCAGATGTTCAGTATCAGGAGATATAGTTTTTTCAACCTCCAGCCCTGCTTGGGTTAAATCATAAGCAATTTTTGCAAGGTCATGCGGAGGATTAATCCATTCGCGCAACCATTTTTCGCTAACTAACATTTACAAGCCCGACCTTAGACAAACTGCTGAAGAAAACGTAAATCATTTTCATAAAAAGAACGTAAATCATTAATGCCGTAATAAAGCATAGCCATTCTTTCAATGCCTAAGCCAAAAGCAAAACCCGAATATTTATCTGGGTCAATTCCTCCATGCTTTAAGACATTGGGATGCACCATACCACAACCAAGAATTTCCAGCCATTTCTCGCCTTCATCTTTGCCATCTTGCCATAGAATATCAACTTCTGCCGAGGGCTCGGTGAAAGGAAAGTAGGAAGCGCGAAAACGCAGCTTAATCTCTCTGCCAAAAAAGGCATTGATAAAACTCTGTAAAGTACCTTTTAGGTCGGTGAAACTAATATCTTTATCTATTAGCATACCCTCAATCTGATGAAACATAGGAGTGTGAGTGGCATCATAGTCGCAGCGATATGTTTTGCCGGGACAGATTATACGAATCGGCGGCTGTTTAGTTTCCATAGCTCTAATCTGCCCAGTAGAAGTATGAGTGCGCAGCAACTGACCATCACTAAAATAGAAGGTGTCATGCAAGGTACGGGCTGGATGCAGTGGGGGGAAATTAAGGGCTTGAAAATTGTAGTAGTCAGATTCCATTTCAGGTCCAACCACCGTCTCATAGCCAGCTTGACGAAAGATGTCTTCAAGTCGTCTTCTCATCCTGCTTACTGGATGCCAGCTGCCATATCTTACCCCATAGTTAGGTAAGCTTATATCAGTGGTGTCATTCAGCAGGGACGCATTGAGTTTCGCTTGCGCCAGTTGTTGTGATTTTTCCGCTAATGCTTGCTGAGTATGAACTTTAATGTCATTGAGACGCCCTCCCATCGCCGCCCTCTCGTCGCTTGGTAAGGAACCAAGCTGCTTCAGTAATAAGGTTAAAGTCCCCTTTTTGCCAAGATAAGCAATTTTGATGCTTTCAATAGAAGATTCATCTTGCGCTTTTTTCAAAGCATCTGAAATCTCCTGTGCAAGCTGTTCTATATCCTGCACTGCCGCAATTGTTCTTTATAGAGCTCTTTTACAAAGCTCTTTTATAAAGCTGCCTTGACTTTGCTTGCCAAGGTGGCAAAATCCTCTTTATGATTAACTGCTAGCTCAGCCATCATCTTACGATTCACCTCTATGGAACACTTGTTGAGACCAGCAATAAATTGGCTATAGCTCATACCATGCTCACGCACCGCAGCATTTATGCGAATAATCCATAAAGCGCGTATATCTCTTTTGCGATTTCTGCGATCGCGATAGGCGTATTGTTCGGCTTTAATAACCGCTTGTTTTGCTACTTTATAGGTGCGGCTACGCGCTCCATAGTAACCCTTTGCTAGTTTTAGGACTTTAGTGTGCCTTTTATGGGCTACGATTGCTTTTTTGACTCTTGCCATCTTAGTTATGTATTTCTATATTCGTAATATATGTTGTCAGCAACTAATGCGCTAACATTGTCTTCACCAAGCGTGCATCAACAGCAGCCAATAATTTAGGGCTACGCAGATGGCGTTTACGTTTAGTGCTTTTGCAACTAAAATTATGGCTGGTGAACGACTGACGGTGCTTATAACCCCCAGCGGTCTTCTTAAAACGTTTTGCAGCGCCTCTAACTGTCTTAATTTTAGGCATATTTTATATTCCTTGTTTACTTGTGTAATGATTTTTCAAAATTATGTATATTTTACATAAGAAAGAGAGTAAATTGTTATGTTTTACAAATATTTTTTATTTTTAGGTAAGTAATTTATACTGCTTCTGGCGTTGCTTTTACTTCAGGCATTGCTTCTGGCTCTGGTGCTGGCTTTACTTCTGGCACTGGCTTTGACTCTGGCTTCCCCTCTGACATTGGCTTCTCCCCTGACGCTGGCTTTGACTCTGGCGCTGGCTTTGCATCCGCATCAGGCAAGGGTTTAGTCGCCTTCTTTTTTAAGGTGGGTTTGAAAACCGTCACCATAAGCTTACCTTCCAGTTTGGTTTTTTGTTCAAGATCAGCGATACCTTCTAAATCAGCTTCAATCCTTTTCAGCATATCATACCCCCTGTCTTTATATACGACCTCTCTGCCTCTAAATCTTATGGTTACTTTTGCTCTATCACCAGCATTCAGAAATTTAATCAGTTTTTTAAGCTTTACATCATAATCACCCTGCTCGGTACCAGGACGGAATTTGACTTCCTTGAGAAAAGTTCTTTTATGTTTCTTTTTCGCTTGCCCGAGTTGTTTCTTTTTTTCAAAGATATGTTTTTTGTAATCAAGTATTTTACAGACCAGTGGTTTTGCATCCCCTGACATAAGCACCAAATCCATATTCAGTTTTTTTGCTTGGCGCAAGGCATCATCAAATTTTATAATCCCCATTTGCTCGCCCTTATCTGATATCAAACGAACCTTATCGGTTTTTATTTGATCGTTTATTTTTACTTTGTTCAAATTGCTACTACTTATGATTGATTATTTGATTTATTACCAGATAAATTAATTAAATCTGCATGAATATCAGGATAAGGTTCCTCGCGCAAAAGCTGCACAAAACTACCAAGAGACATGGAACCCAAATCCTTGTCTTCTCCCTTACGAGTTGCGCGGACGGCAACGGTCTTGGCTGCTACCTCTTTATCTCCTACTATTAATTGATAATTTACTTTGTTCATTGTCTGTTCACGAATTTTATATCCAATCTTTTCATTTCGCATATCAAGTGTCACACGAAATTTATTCATTTCTCTTCCTTCCCTTCCTTCATTCCCGCCTTCATTTCCCTCAGCCCTCACTGCCCCTTGCTTTAGCTTATTATAAACCTCAGTTGCGTAAGATGCTTGAGATTCACTTATATTCATAACCGCAATCTGCACTGGCGCCAACCAAAAAGGTAATCTGCCTGCATAGTGTTCTATCATTATACCAATAAATCTCTCCATTGAGCCAAGAACTGCTTGATGAAGCATAATTGGGGTATGTTTTGCCCCATCGGTGCCAACATATTCCGCCCCCAAACGTTGCGGCATAGAAAAATCTGCCTGAATAGTCCCACATTGCCAGATTCTTCCTATTTGGTCTCTAAGAGAAAATTCAATCTTAGGTCCATAAAAGGCACCCTCGCCAGGCAATAGCTCCCATTCCAAGTCCTCATTATCCAGTGCCTGTTGAAGAGCTCGCTCAGATTTATCCCATATCTCATCACTGCCCACTCTTTGCTCGGGCCTTGTGGAGAGTTTCATAATTATATCAGTAAAACCAAATGCTGTATAAATTTTTTGAGTTAATGCGATGCAACGAGATACTTCCTGTTGGATTTGTTCCTCAGTGATAAAAATATGAGCATCGTCTTGAGTAAAATTGCGCGCTCTTAGCATGCCATGCAAAGTCCCAGATGGCTCATTGCGATGCACATTACCAAACTCGGCAAACCTTAAAGGTAATTCACGATAACTATGCAGTCCTCGTTTAAATACCTGCACATGTCCAGGACAGTTCATAGGTTTAATCGCATAAGTGCGATTCTCTGAGTTAGTGGTAAACATCATATCTTGGAATTTGTCCCAATGGCCTGACTTCTCCCACAATTCTCTTGCCATTATTTGCGGGGTTTTTATTTCATCATAGCCGGCGGTAGCCATTACCTGGCGCATAAAATTTTCTACTATTACATAAATCGTGGTTCCGCGTGGGTGCCAGAATATCATCCCTGGCGCTTCCTCCTGTGAATGGAATAAGGATAGCTGCTTACCAATTTTACGGTGGTCACGTTTCTCCGCCTCTGCAAGACGATGCAGGTACTCATCCAGATCCTTTTGGGTGAGCCAGCAAGTTCCGTATATCCGCTGCAGCATTTCGTTGCGTGAATCGCCGCGCCAATAGGCACCAGCAAGTTTCATAAGTTTGAATGCTCCTATATGCTGCATGTTAGGAACATGCGGTCCGCGGCACATATCCACGTATTCTTGATGAAAGTACAACTGAAACTCAGTTTCTTGGGGCATACCCTTGATGAGTTCCAGCTTGTATGACTCGCCACGTTGAGTGAAAACATCTATTACTTCTTGACGCGGTAAGGTCTTTTTAATAACCTCATAACCACTTTTGGCAAGTTCTTTCATCCGTTGCTCTATGGTTAATAAATCCTCTGTGGTTAATGGTTTATCAAGAGCCACATCATAGTAAAAACCATCTTCTATGACTGGACCTATTGCCATTTTGCTGTTGGGGTAAAGCTGTTTAAGAGCATGCCCCAATAAATGAGCGCAGGAATGACGGATGATTTCCATGCCTGCGGGGTCTTTTGCGGTTATAATTTTCAGTTGTGCATCTGCAGCCAATATGTCTGAGGTGTCGTGCGGCTTGCCATCCACTACTGCTGCAAGAGTAGCGCGTGCCAACCCAGCACCTATAGATTCTGCCACTTCCATAATAGGAAGAGGTTGTTCATACTGACGCACTGCGCCGTCCGCTAAGGTTATATTAATTGTCAAGTTTATAAGCTAAATTTCAACTTCCATTTTCATTAAAACAATAGGCACGATTGGACTCGAACCAACGACCCCTACCATGTCAAGGTAGTGCTCTAACCAGCTGAGCTACGCGCCTATCATCAATATCAGATATTATAGGGCAAGGGTACATCTTTTGCAAGAATATTTCCGCTGTGAATTAACGACAATGTGTCTGTAGGGGCGGTAGCCGTGCTTGCAAGAATATTTCTGCTGTGAATTAACGACAATGTGTCTGTAGGGGCGGTAGCTGCGCTCCGCCCGCATTTGATAATAATATGCTTATTTGTTTGGCTTATCCGATTCAGACGATCCAGACGATTCTACCCCAGCAGAAGATTCCCAGATGCTTCCTCCTTCTGTATGACCAAATAATAGCTCGCTAACTGTAGTTATTTTTGTCGGACCACTAATTGTTAAATGGACGTTAGTTATATTACTGTTATAAGAGCTGCCTGCTAGTATGCCAGACAGATCTTCTGCAGCTAATCCATCAAACTCTATATAGATATTGCTAATTTTTGCCTCCCTTAAGTGGCCAAATAATCCTCCACTAGTATCAGTAGTATTGTCTAAGGAGGTTAAAAATGTCACGTGATGGCTATTCCCTAATAAGACACCAGTAAAAGGGTTATCATTAGTTCCTATGGGTTGCCAGTCATCAACATCATATAATACTAAGTCATCAATCAGTTCGTAACCAGCGGTTAGATCTAAATTGATAAGTCCTAAATCAGCAGAGCTATGTATCTCTAATAACCCATTGCCATCTGTATCAGCTAACTCGTCAGAACCCGTCCGTACATCTAACAAATCACTGTCTTCAATCTCCATAGCGCCAACTGGGGCTGAAGATAAAAATAACATCACTAACAGAGATAAATATCCCTTAAAATATAATTTATATTTACACATAATAAAAATATTAGTTACTAAAAAATTGATTAACTGAACTCAAGGACTTACCCAAAACACACTCACTCCATCATCCTCCTCGCCAGCCGCGAAAAGGTATAGATTGCCACCTACTACTGCGGTAGTGATATCAGAAACACCATTAAGCTCATTTAAACTAGTGTCAGATACGGTGTTGATATGAGTCGCTCCGCCACCACCACTGATTCTAAAACCGCTAATACCAGCGCCAAAATATCCCCCTACAAATAGATAGGTGTTGCCTGACAGCACAGCGGTTGTAACCGCACTAGCAGCATTTAAAGCCGCACTACTTGTATCTGTAATTCTGGAAACATGGAATAAGGTGCCGTCATTGTTAATCCTAAATATACTCACTCCGTCATCAATAAAGCCGGTAACAAAAAGATAAGGAGTCCCTCCTATGTAGGCAGAGGTTACACTATCTGCACCGTTTAACTCTATATCAAACGTATCGCTATATGCAGCAATGTAAGTTAAACTTTGAGTGGAAACAGATGGAATTCTAAAGACCGTTATCCCATGATCATCTCTACCAGTAACGTAAAGATAGGTATTGCTACCAACTACCGCAGTGGCAAGTCCAATCGCTCCATTTAGCTCATACAAAGAACTATCTGTATCACTAAGTAATTGCTGTGTAAGGACTCGAAAGGAGAAACTCGAAGATAATAAAATACCTGCCAATCTATCATTATCACGAGAGGTTACGTACCCATAAGTGTTGCTTCCAACTCTCACTGTTATCAAGTCGTCAGCTGATCCGCCTAGATGGCTGATTATATTATTTCCGATACTAGTCAATGTTCCTCCGCTATTAACTCTATAAACAGCTACCCCTCCTGTGCCGCCTGCTGTTACATATAAGTATGTACTTCCTCCAATTACCGCGGTATCTAATCCTCTGGCTCCACTAATTCCTCGCACATTATCAACATTGGTCAGAGAACCAGCAGAACTAACCCTAAAAACACTCACTCCACCATCAACGGTTCCAGATACAAACAAATAAGTAGTCCCGCCCACTACAGCAGTAGTGACAGAATGAGCACCATCTAAATTCAACGAACTTGTATCTGGAACACTAGTCACATGGCTAAGTGATCCGGTAAGTGTTCCAGTGGAATAAGTAACATTTAAAGTGTAAGGACCTGTTATACTGTCCGAAAACCCTAATACTTCCAAATAATAGATCCCAGCACTTAGGGTTCTGCGAATCAGAAAGTTAGTGGCGCTGCCATCATCGTCATCACTCTCAATCAAACTTCCGCTAGAAGTATATAACCGTCCAACAGTATCAATTGAACTTGCTGTTGACATGGTTATATTACGGCTTGTACTTAGTGTAAATATAAAACAATCCCTATCCCCCGCATGAGATAAATTGTGGCTGGTAGTAGTATATGGAATAGATGATATAGAAGTAAGGGAACAAGCATGACCTGGAAAGGTCAGGGCAACTCTCAAAGTGTAAGAACCACTCCTACTATTTTGGGAAGCGACTTCCACATAATAGGTCCCAGCACTTAGAGATCTGCTAATCTCAAAGTTAGAACCACTGCCATCATTGGAATCAGTTTCAAGTAAAGTCCCAGTAGAAGTGTATAATCTTCCAAGTGTATCAGTAGAGCCAGTCGTTGACATGGTTACAGTACGTCCCGCACTTAGGGTAAACCTAAAACAATCCCTATTCCCTGCAGGAGACAATGAGAAACCAACGGATGTATAGGGAATTGATGATATAGAGGCAAAATTACCAGATTGACAAGAAAGAGGAAGAGAAGTAGGATCAGCAACATTTAAAGTGTAAGGACCTGTTGTACTGCTCGAAAACCCTGATACTTCCACATAATAGGTCCCTGCGCTTAGAGTTCCCCTAATTAGAAAATTACTATCACTGCCACCATCGTCATTACTCTCAATCAAACTTCCATTAGAAGCATATAAGCTTCCCACAGTATCAATTGAACTTGCCGTTGACATGGTTATATTACGGCTTGTACTTAGGGTAAAACTAAAACAATCCCTATCCCCTGCAGGAGATAAATTGTGGCTGGTAGTAGCATATGGAATTGATGATATAGAGGTATAGCTACCAGATTGACAAGAAGAAGGAAGAGAATAGGCAACATTCAAAGTGTAAGGACCTGTTGCACTGTCTTGATACCCTGATACTTCCACATAATAGGTCCCTGCACTTAGATCTCTGCTAATCTCAAAGTTATTATCGATACTACCATCGTTATTTTCTTCAATCAAACTTCCACCAGAATTGTATAACCTTCCAAGTGTATCAGTAGAGCCAGCCGTTGACATGGTTACAGTACGTCTTGTGCTTAGTGTAAACCTAAAACAATCCCTGTCATCTAAATTCGTCAATTGTGAATTGGGGGAGGTGTAGGGGATTGATATAGATATAGAGTTACTAGATGAACACTGTTGTTTATTAGCTACTAAACCACCTTCAGGAGAAGGAGGAGAAGTGGTATATGCAACATTCAAAGTGTAAGGTCCTGTATCAATGTCCGAAAACCCTGATACTTCCACATAATAGGTCCCTGCACTTAGAGTTCCCCTAATTAGAAAATTAGTACCACTACCATCATCGTCATCACTCTCAATCAAACTTCCGCTAGAAGTATATAGCCGTCCAACAGTATCAATTGAACTTGCTGTTGACATGGTTATATTACGGCTTGTACTTAGGGTAAACCTAAAACAATCCCTATCCCCTGCAGGAGATAAATTGTGGCTGGTAGTAGTATATGGAATAGATGATATAGAAGTAAGGGAACAAGCAGGATCTGGAAAGGGCTGGGTAACTCTCAAAGTGTAAGAACCGCTACTACTATTTTCGGAAGCTACTTCCACATAATAAATCCCTGCGCTTAGATCTCTGCTAATCTCAAAGTTAGAACCACTGCCATCATTGGAATCAGTTTCAAGTAAAGTCCCAGTAGAAGTGTATAACCTTCCAAGTGTATCAGTAGAGCCAGTCGTTGAAATGTTTACAGTACGTCTCGTACTTAGTGTAAAACTAAAACAATTCCTATCCCCCGCAGGAGATAATGAGGAACTAGAGGATGTATAGAGAATTGATGATATAGAGGTATAGCTACCAGATTGACAAGAAGAAGGAAGAGGAGAAGAGGGAGAAGAGGGAGAAGGAGGAGAGTCATGGGTAACATTCAAAGAATAAGGTCCAACAGCGTTAGTTACTGAGGTGACTATTAGATAATAGGTCCCAGCACTTATGGTTCTGCGAATAAGAAAGTTATTACCGCTACCATCATTATCATTACTCTCAATCAAACTTCCATTAGAAGTATATAACCTTCCTGCAGTATCAATTGAACTTGCTGTTGATATGGTTACATTACGTCCCGTACTTAGTGTAAACCTAAAACAATTAAAATCCCCTCTATTTTCCAACCGTAATCTAGAAGAGGTATAAGGAATAAAGGTTGTAGGAAAAATAGTATTATGTCGACAAGCATAATACAGAGATTCCTTGTTAATACTCAAGGAATAAAAACCGAAGTCGTTACTAGTATCGCGCCGTTTAATTTGAATATAATAGGTTCCCTTAGCAAGGATGCGGGTGATGCGGGTAATGTCATTTGTACCCATGGACCTATTTACCTCTATAGCAGCATCATCATAATATAACATCCACTCTGAGTTATCTCCTCCAATAGAGATATCTATTCTCGACTCTTCTGTTAGAATGAAACGATAACAATATACTTCATCTTCACTGTATATTTCCCCTTGTTTTGATATAATATGAGGAAAATCTTCAATATCAACAGTGTTGACGGCGTTGCACTCTTTTGCTACTAGTGGCGTCTCACCACTACTATTATTAGACCCACAAGACACTATAGATGCTGATATAAACAGCACAAATAAGGATAGCAACAAGGAGCGTCTATTTACGGCGCCCTTTTTACTTACGTAAGTTATTAGGTAGCTCTTTAGTATAGGGCTAAATATCCAGGTGAACCTTGCCACACTTCTATTTTTGAAGCCAACATGGTTAACATTGGTGGTAACATATCTGTTCATAGTATAGTTCTCTTTATCTTTATAAAAAACCAAATTATGATGCATCTAAAACATAACAAGACGCATCTAAAACATAACAACCGATGGAGTAAGTATACCAAAAAATAATAATTAAAGCAATATTAAATAAAAATAATTTAATGATCATCTCGGAAATATAGGTATAAGTTTAGAGTGATATGCGGCAATACAATTTTATATATTATTAATATTTTGTGATACAATGACCTGTACTTAGGCAAGGAGGTAAAATGCCTAATTATTGGTTATTGTTTACTTCCTTAATATTGTTATTTTAACTTCAGAGGCATACTCAGAGGAAACACAGAGGAATATAGTTACCATGAAACAAAAGCGACTTCACATCATAATATATCTGCTATTTTTAGTAGGATTTTTTAATGATATAACTCCGATTATCGGAATAATTCTTGCTTATTATTTAGGCAAAGATGCAAACAAACAAGATGCTTCCCACTTTACTTATCAAAAAAGAACCTTTTGGTTGGGGCTTCTTTACGGCATTATAGCCATTGCCGTAGCTGGAATAATAGTGCTATTCATTGCACTGGGTGCTGGGAATAATCCCGCTTCCACTTTTCAGGACTTGCGCGGCCATCACTGGGAAGGTGGGATGGAATGGGGACGAGGATGGGGGCAGGAATGGGGACGCGGTTGGGGATCACATCGTGGCTGGGGCTATATGATGCACGCCACCTCCTCATGGTGGAATTGGCGATATCTATATGCTGCTATCCCTATGGCGGCATTGATTGTATGGTGGATTGTGCGTTGTATACGTGGATTAGTTTTGGTTAATCGCTCTAGCAAAGTCCCTAATCCAAAAACCTGGTGGGTATAATGATTTCAGCAATTTAAAACTTAACTATTGAGGTATATGTTATGAAGGAGGATTTAAAGAGTAAAAATATTGTAATAGATTACAAGGGAATATTGGTTGCCATATACTTTTTGTATATGTTGGCTATAATCCTTGGTATTCTTGCCAGTGGCATTGGAGTTATTGTCGCTTATTTATTACGCAAAAAAGTAGGGGCTGTTGCATCTACTCATCTGACTTTTCAAATAAGAGGGTTTTGGATAGGTACTCTATATTTTTTCATTGCCCACATAATCTTTGTTGCAGTATTTGCTATTGCCATCATAACCAGTGGTGAAGCATCTATTAATTTTGATATTGCTGGCAACTTGATGCCTGTGACTTTGCTAAACAATGGGTGGCAGTTAATCAGCTACTTTGACATCTCAATACAACCTAACGCGGCATTTGGCTTGTTTAGGTTTAATTTCGTAATGCCCTTTGATGCTTTCTGGGATACCAGCAAGATACCCTTGCAAGGAATGTTTTTACCCTTTAATATTGGTAGTTTAGGGCCCATGTCAATTATCTTTTTTGGTTGGTGGGTTGTTCGCAATGCACGCGGGCTTTATTATTTACTCAAAAATAAGGAAATCCCCAATATCAATAGCTGGTTTATTTGATAGGTTTGTTGCGAGCATGCCGATGGTGTTATCGCAAGTATCAAGCATGTTGCGGGCGGGGCAAGGGGGGATGAATAAAAGCCCTCCGCCCCTACATCATATTTAGTTGTAAGAACGGCGAATCATTTTTGGTGTTTTGCTTGGTGTTTTGTTTAGCATCTTGCTCAGAAGCAAAATAAACTCCCAACCCTAACAAACGGATTGGCTTAGCACGGCGACTGCGCGCCTCTTGATAGACATCAATAATCTTACTTAAAGAAATATCAGTCCCACTGGATTGCTTGGTAGTAATGATGAAGTCGGCAAACTTAACCTTAACAAATAATCCTTTAATTTTCTTTTGTTCCTTACTTTTTTCAAGTCGCCTCTCCAACTCTGCCAATAGCTTTTGTAGTTGAGCATGACACAAAGAATCATCATTAATGTCATCTGTAAAAGTGCTCTCAACACTTAGCGACTTACTAATGCGTTTGGTTGTAACCTGCCGCTCATCTATACCAAAAGAACGTTCATATAGCATAGAGCCGAATTTGCCAAACTTCTGCTTCAAATATTCAATATCATATTTTTGAATATCGGCGCAGGTATTAATCCCTAAAGCAGCAAGCTTTTTTTGAGTAACCTTGCCAACTCCTGGTATCTTGCCAACAGGAAGCACCCGCACGAAATCTGCCACCTCATCAGGAGGCACAACTTTTATACCATTTGGTTTATTCCAATCGCTTGCCACCTTGGCAAGAAATTTATTTGCAGCCACTCCTGCAGATGCGGTAAGCGAGGTCCTGGCATATATCTCTTCTTTTAGATGGCGAGCTATGTATGTTGCGCTATTATCATATATTTTGCAATCAGTAACATCCAGGTATGCTTCATCTAAAGAAAGGGGCTCCACCAAAGGTGTAATCTCTCTCATTACTGAACGGATTATTTGAGATGCCTCTTTATATTTTGGCATATCAACTGGTAGGAAAATAATTTGCGGGCATCTATTTTTTGCATTATCGCCGCTCATAGCTGAGTGAACTCCAAACTTACGTGCTTCATAGTTACAAGTTGCCACTACTCCGCGTTTGTTGCCGCCCCCTACTGCAATCGGCTTATTTTTAAGTGCGGGATTATCGCGCATCTCTACTGCGGCATAGAAACAATCCATATCCAGATGGATAATTTTACGCATCACCCTACTATATACACCCCCGATATACACATCACCTGCCTACAAAACCCCTGATTTTAGTAAATCATGCATGTTCATTGCCCCAATTAGCTTATTATCTTCATCAACCACAGGCAAAGCATTTATTTTGTTACTGTCCATAAGCTTGAGGGCTTCTGCTGCCAACGCAGTTCCCCTAACCGTTTGAAACTTGGTAGTCATAACCTCTCCAACCGATTTTTGGTGCACATCCAGCCGTTTATCTAAGCAGCGGCGCAAGTCCCCATCGGTAAAAATGCCTACGAGTTGCTTTTGCTCATCCACAATGGTCGTCATGCCAAGGCGCTTGGAAGTCATCTCATGCAATGCTTTGGCAATCTTCACTGTCCGATTAACCATAGGTATATCTTTGCCCGAATGCATTACATCGGAGACCCTTAGCAGGAGTTTACGTCCCAAAGCTCCGCTGGGATGCGAGAAGGCAAAATCATCCGCAGTAAATCCTCGCGCTTCTAACATAGCAATTGCCATGGCATCACCCATTACCAATGTCGCTGTAGTGCTTGAAGTGGGGGCAAGATTAAGAGGGCATGCCTCTTTGCTTATCTTCACCGAAATATGTATATCGGCTGCCTTAGCTAATGGGGATGTAGCTGAACCAGTCATCGCAATCATCTTTATTCCCATCCTTTTTACTATAGGAAGCAGGCGCACCAGTTCTTCGCTTTTCCCTGAATATGAAATCATAATAGCTACATCCTTTTCGGTTATCATGCCCATGTCTCCATGCCCTGCTTCCGCCGAATGAACAAAAAAAGAAGGTGAGCCAGTGCTGGCAAAAGTAGACGCTATTTTACGCGCTATATGACCGGACTTTCCTATCCCTATTACAACTATGCGTCCTTTACAAGCAAGCAATGTCCGACAAGCAAGAGCAAAATTTTCATCAATTCTTGAGAGCATTTCTTGCACTGCACCCTGCTCCATTTCTACACTGCGCTTGCCTATGTTAATTAAATCTGAATTCTTCATTTATAGCTATGACTTAAACATTACGCACTTGTAATAAATAAAGCTGATGGTAATCTTCCGCCATGTAAAAAGGCGCCTCTTTAACAATCTGCGTAACTATGGGGTGTTTGTATTTACCAGATGCCTCCAGTTTTCCTTTGGATTTTTCTGCCTGCTGCTGTTGTTCCTCAGAAGTATAAAAAATAGCCGAGCGATACTGACTCCCTATATCAACACCCTGGCGATTTAATGTGGTGGGGTTATGGCAATCCCAAAAAATATCCAGTAGCTGCTGATATGTTATTTTGGCAGGGTCATATTCCACCAGAACTACCTCAGCGTGTCCTGTATCACCTTTGCAAACCTGTCTATAGGTTGGGTTGGCGAGTGTTCCGCCACTATATCCAACACTGGTGTTTGTAACTCCTGGTGTTTGATGGAACAGAACCTGTATGTGCCAGAAGCATCCAGCGGCAAAAATTGCTTTATCAGTCATTGTATTGATTGGGTTGTTGATTGGGTTATTGGTTGGGTTTTCTTACGAATAGTATAGGAGAATATGCCATTATCTTCATCCTGATGGATTAACTCATGCCCTAAATAGGTGCAAAAGTTGCGCACATCTCTAATAGTGGTCGGGTCGGTTGCCTTCATCAAAACCACTTTGCCTTTATCCAGATTCGCTAAGGCATTATGTAACATCATAACTGGCTCAGGGCATTTCAACCCCGCAGCATCAATTTCCTTATCTATAACTGGTATATCACTCACACCTAATATTATATGTGGGAGATTGATATTACGACACGTGGATGCATAATGCATGAATTCTTGCGACTCGTGGATGCATAATGCATGAATTCTTGCGACTCGTGGATGCATAATGCATAAATTTACGATGATGGTCTGTAGGGGCGGAGGACCTATATTCATCCCCCCTTGCTCCGCCCGCTAAATGTCTAACCCTCGCAACAAACCATAACCATGCTCGCAATTAACTTACGTCGTGTTTCTGGGTGGTGTATGGCCCCATATCACTTGGGACTCAAAATTTTTTTCCATGAATTCCATAGGTGTATTGTATCCCAAAGAATGATGGTCTCTTTCGCAGTTATACCAGTAGAGCCAATCGGTATGCTATTAGAAGCGTAAGCAAAGGCAAAGCGACTGTAATGATCTATGCAATACGCATGCGCAATTTATAGCCTCCATATTTAATTCTCATTATTATTTAACCTCAATGTAATGCAGACCACTCTTCCGACAAACACCAACTGCTTTGACCGCTGAAGTGGAGGCATTGGATAATTTACTGTCACTTGCAGGCTTATTCCCATCCTGCCCATCCTTATTTTCTAAACTTATAACTCCTAACTCAGAGTCCAATATGTATCTGAGGCTATGCACATATCATGTATATATAGTTTCTGGGTTTGGACTTGAAACCCCAATACTTATCTATATCAATATAAAAATATATTGAGAGAACAATCTCTCCCGTTCCATTGCGGTGCAATGACAATTAAATATAATTTATTTTATGAGAAACATTTTAGGAAACAATCGAGCATATAGATTAAGAAACAATCAAGAATATAGAGTGGAAGGAGTTGTAAGGGATGATAACCGCAGAATTATTGGGGTTTGGGGCTATTGGGAGATAGAGAGAAAGAAGGCTTGGCTTTCAATAGCCGATATTGCTTATAATATTGAATGGCGTGGGCATGTATATTATGTTAAACGTGCTGGTAGTCCCAGATCTGTTGTCCAAGTATATTTACAAACTACTTCCGACGGCATATCTGCAAATAATTTAAATAATTTACCCGATTTTTAGAGGTATAAGCCATATTTCCTAATACAATAATTACCTTATGAGAAAGATTACAGTTGTTACCGCAGCCGGGTTAGCCGGTCTTATGCTTATAGCAGCACTACCTCTGCCTGCTATTGGTTCTTATCAATTTCTTAAGGAAATTACTTTCTTCGGTGGTGGATGCTTGTTTCGAGGGCAAAGACACAGCGATAGGTGTCAAAAACGCAGTGAAAGGGGGACTGGATAGGTTACTTGAAGCATTTTATAGATTCTTTAATGTTTTTTCCAATTCATAAATGTGGCATACTTTAACGGAAGGAGTACACATACCTCTCATTGCTTCCATACGGCTGTTATTATAGTAAGGGCCATCGGCAATGGCTATAAACACTATTTCTTTATCTTTATTCTCCCTGGCTTCACGAATAAAATTCTGTAAATCTTGATATTTGTTATCTTGAGCGCCGCCTTCCTGGTTGGTATGCTTATGCGAAGCATATACCTTTCTGCCTTTATAATGCCAGAAAAAATCAATTGACTTAGCACCAGATGTGCTTTTTGCATCTTTCTTATCCCTAATCTCTCCCTTAATAACCGCTAACTTATTATTTGGTAAGTTTTCAAAATCTGTTATACCTTCAATATTTGATATATATTCCGCAGCAGTCAGCTCATAAATATTTTGTTTAATAGGATCCTTAGCGAAATGGGCGGCAGCAACTAAATCATTAGATACGGATTTTATTATTTCTTCCTCACTAATACCCCATCTATTGGAAGCATTGGTAATTTTAGTCATAAAATCTTCATCCCCATTTGCCAAAAGTTCCCTTACCTCTTTTATATTTTCCTGCCAACGTTGCTTAATTTTAGAGGTATAAATATCATTCATGCATAATTGGCTGACACACATTCAGCTATTATGTTGCGTGCCAAAGCATATTCCATTCTGCGACGATAGAATCCATCCTTTCTTATTCCTTTGAAAGTGGTTAGAAATACATCATGCGTTCTTTTTCTGATTTCCTTTATTTTACGATTAACCAAATTGATAAACTTAGCATCAATGGTAACGTTGCGGATTGAAATACGGGTAATAGCACGCGAGGATTCTTTTATTTCATGTTGGGATAACTCATCACCATGGCAGAAACGTATTGAGGGCTCAACATTATTATCAATGCCAATAAAGCCCAACTCGCCCTCTGGAACATTAAATTTTATGGAGTCAACGGCGCGACTGTGCGGTAAATATTGTTCAAGTTCGGCTAATTCTCCTATGTGCTTATCATCCAGATATATCTGCACATTATTTACGGGATTGTCGCCAAACAAAGCCAGGCAAACCGGATTGTCAGTAAAACTGAATAATTTTTTATGAATAAAAATAAGTTTTTCCAATCTTTGGCGGAATAATCCTGATTGGATAAATGATGCGGGAATCAAAGCCGCCACAACGGGAGAATTCTCTAAACATAATGAAAGACAATGCTTATAAATATCATCGTAATCAATAGCAGGAAATGGCAATCCACGACGGGAGGCGCTGCTTTTGTATAACCACGGAGGGTTAGTAATACAAACATCATAACCCTGCGGATAATCATTAATAGTATCCTGCTGTTTCACCTTAGGAGAGGTTGGATTAATGTCGTAAGAACTATATTTTTTACATAACTTCTGCTCGCGCAACATATCAATAAGGTTATTTGAGCCAGCAAATGGTTCTAAAATAACTCGGTTAGAAATGTCATAATCTTGAGCCCAATCTACAAACCCCCTGTATAAAAAAGGATTGTGCAGGGCTGTATAATAAACGCCATTTGATCTTGTAATATGTGAGTCAACAGTTGGCTTATGTTTGTCTTGCTTAAACATTAAATACTAACTAAAATCCTTACCTAAACGAAAGTTTATGTTGCATAAATTAATTATATGCGTAATTTATTACTTTTAGCGAAAATTAGATATTATTGAATTCATGCTTTAATAGTTGGCGACAAGATAAATGAAAGTGGCAAGTTAATAAATTATTGCATTGAGGATGATAATAAATATATGGGTATTGCGCTATTGAATAGTAATTTAGTGGATATGCAAAATATCTTCTTGAGCAAGCCCAGTTCCAGCAATTCCAACCATTCCAGCGATTCTAACCATTCACCAGAATCGCTTAGCTTAATTTAGCAACAGCGTTGTGAGTGATTGTATTTCTATAAAAACTTCATCGCAATAACTGCCGCACTAACTGCAATAGGCGTAATCCATAAGAGAAGGTTTAATTTGGCATCAATGCGAGCTATGTCTTTGCTCACTGTTAGTTTGAAGTCAGCTAAATATTCTTTCAAGTTAGCAGCATATTCTTTACTAGATAATCCTTGAATTGATACATTTTGTCCTTGTTGAACAGCATATACAATTGCTTCAGCCTGTTTTACTGGTAGCTTGTAGTTCTTAGTAAGAGTGCCTACGATTGCGTGGGTATCCATTGGTTGATTATACATAACACCATTATAACATAAATAGTAATTTTATATAGTGTTTGTATGGCCCCATATCACTTGGGACTCAAAATCTTTTTTCATGAATTCCATCAGCGGTGACCATCATCGCAAGTATTTATGCCACGCGCCTAGTCACGGATAATCTTCAATAGCGCGGTGAACTCCCATCTCGCAGCCCGATTGCCTTGCTTAGGAATTACGATTCGCACTATCCCATGCTTGCCTAACTGACGAACCAGGTTATTGGCAGTGATGTAGTTTACTCCTAATTTTTTACTAAGCCCTGGCGCATTAAATCTTGGACGGGAGAATATATAATCTATAGCTTGCATGCCATATTGCGAATGGGTTATAGCGCTAAGATTATTCTTATAATTTTGATATAACTCTAAAATAGCTGATATTTTTTTAATGTTTTCTTCTGCCTGCTTTTCAATTGTCTCTAAAAAAAATATAATCCACTCGTTCCATTGGTTTTTTTGACTTATATTTAATAATCTCTCATAGTATTCTGATTTTCTCTTTTCCAGCGACTCCGATAAATAAAAAGCCGGAATATTGATATATCTTTTTGAATAAAGAAACATAGGAATTAATAATCTTCCTATCCGCCCATTGCCATCACGGAAGGGATGGATTATTTCAAACTGACCATGCAATATTGCGCTCTGTATGAGAGGACCAGAATAATCGTCCTGTGCAGCATAATCAATCCAATTGTTTAGTAAATCACTAACCTTATGCGGTGGAGGGGGAATAAAAATTGCCTCTTCCATGCCCTGCCCTGGACGTCCTATCCAATTTTGTTCTTTACGTAATACTCCAGGGTTCTTAAGTTTTCCGCGGACGGATTGCATCAGTATCTTGTGACATTGCTTAATTAGCTTCAGGTTGATTTTGCTTTTAGTGAGATACTTGCCACCATATTCTAATGCTTGATTATAATTTAGAACCTCTTGCAGATCCTTAAATTTTTCTTGTTCTTGGTATCCCTGATTATGAAACATGCCAAGCATGGTATCTTTTAAATCCAACGATGGTATTTTAGATTCACCATCCAGATTATCTAACGCCTCATCCAATTCAGTGTGTGTTCCTTCAATGCGTGAAGATATCACCGCCTCTTTAATACCTAAAGAAGAAAGCAATAATAATGGACTAGCAGGCATTATTGACATTAGTGCTTTGTATTTGGCAAATTGGTCATGGGCAATAAACGCTGGCCTGATTAACAAATCATAGTTAATTGCAGATGGGGGTAGAGGTAACGTTGCAGGGTTAAATGGTTTTCGCATATTATTATTATTATACCTGATTAAATTGTTTGTGTATAGGAAAATGGTGTTTTGCTTTATACAAATGGTTTTGCGTATAGAATGATATACATAAGAGGGTTTGTGTATAGGAAAATGATGTTTTGCTTTATACAAAGGGTTTTGTGTATAGAATGATATAGTTGCGAGCATGGGGATGGTTTGTCGCAAGAGTTAGGCATTTGGCGGGCGGAGCGCAGCTCCGCCCCTACGGAAACATTGTCGTTCGTTTATGAACGTTAAAAGCGGACTATTACCTGGATTGGTTGAATCTCAAAGTTTGAAAAAGTAACTCTTTGTCCTTTATAGTTTAAGGATGTATCGGGATACCAACGAAAGTCAGTGCGGAATCGCCATCTGCTATTAGGGGATTTAGCAAGATCCCAACCTCCGATAAACCCTACTTGGCTAGAGGATTTATCCGCCTCATTCGTAGTGCCATCTACGCCGGTTTCTTTAAACTTTAACTCAAATAAATTCAAGCTAATGCCAACATAAGGAGAGAAGCCACGAATAAAAGCATAAGATTCAATAAAATCAAAGGAGAGCATCTGTTGGCTATAGTCATGATTGATGCCATTTTGTGAGACGCTAAAACTCAAGGGGCGATAGGCGGCTTGAAACATTGATTGCCAACCTGGATTAATTTTTCTTTTCCAGATTAATCCTAAGTTATAAGAAGCATAAGGATTGGCAGATGTCTTATGCTGAGGGAAATTATTGTTGATATATTCAGAAGATGTGGCTCCGAGGTTATCCCCATAGCCAACTCCTATGCCAATGTAACCATAAACACCTGTTTCCAAAGGTTCGCTGTCACCCTCTGCCGCTGCTGCTATACCAGCTGTTATAGATGATAAGCAAAGTATGCAGCCAAGCATAAAGGTATATAAGAGTAATTTCAGTAGCAAAGTGTAATCCTACTCCGCCTGCACTAAGCGGATTGCGCTTCTTTGGCTTGTCTATGCAGATACATTGAGATAATCCCGATAGCAGCCGGCGTCATACCCTCTAGCCGCCCTGCTGCCCCCAGATTAGACGGTTGATATTGCATAAGGGCATTCAATGCTTCTACAGATAAGCCCTTTACTTGTTCATAATCAAAGTCATCAGGTATAAGAGTTTCTTCTTTACTTTGCATCTTGCTAATTTCTGCGCTTTGCCTTTGGATATACCCCTCATACTTTATATCGGTCTCAATTTGAATTATGCTTTGCGCATCAAGTTGTGGCAGCTCAATATTATTTATGCTTTGGAGTTTTGTCAGAGTAACTTCGGGGCGGCGTAATAACAACCATAAAGAGCTTGCTTGCTTTAATGGAGAGTTTAATATTTCATTTACTGAGGCATCCTTATCAGGATGAACTAAGGTTCTTTTTAGTAGAGCTGTGTATTTAACTATGGTATCCTGTTTATTTTGAAAGCTACGCCAAACTGCATCGCTGATTAATCCCAATTTGTGGGCTATAGGGCGTAGGCGAATATCCGCGTTATCTTCACGCAGCAGTAAACGGTATTCCGCTCTGCTGGTAAACAAACGATAGGGTTCACTCACTCCTTTAGAAATTAAATCATCTATCATAACTCCTATGTAAGATTCGCTGCGCGCAGGTAGCCAAGCTTCTGTTTTATTTTCTGCACCGATTCTCCTAGATAATTCCTGGGATGATTCCTGGGCTAATATAGCCGCATTTACTCCCGCCACTAAACCCTGTGCTGCTGCCTCTTCGTAACCTGTAGTGCCGTTAATTTGTCCAGCAAAAAATAATCCTTTTACATGACGGGTCTCCAATGATTTGTGTAGGTCGCGCGGGTCAAAATAATCATACTCAATGGCATAGCCAGGGCGAGTAATATGCGCTTTTTCAAAGCCCTTGATGCTATTAACTAATTCTTGTTGAACTTCATAAGGCAAGGCGGTAGAAATGCCATTCGGATATAGCTCCATGCTATTTAGTCCTTCGGGTTCAACAAATATCTGATGACTTCCTTTATCAGAGAAGCGATGAATTTTATCTTCAATGGAGGGACAATAGCGAGGTCCTATGCTGTTTATAGCGCCACTATATATGGGAGACAAATGCTTATTCTTCTCAACAATCTCATGAGTTTTTTGGTTGGTGTGTGTGATATAACAAGTAACCTGGTGTGGATGATTTGCCACATCTCCTCCATAAGACATTACTGGGCGTGGGTCATCTCCTGGTTGCTCTTGCATAACCGAAAAATCTACACTATTCTTATCCAAACGTGGTGGTGTCCCAGTTTTAAGCCGCCCAACCTTAAAGGGTAAAGCACGAAGACGGATGGACAAGGCATTTGCTGGCGCCTCTCCAGCGCGTCCACCTTGGTAATTCGCGCCTCCTATGTGAATTATCCCTCCTAAAAATGTGCCAGTCGCCAAAACTACCGAGGCGGCGCGAAACTCCAAACCATTACCACTAATAACTCCACGCACTGTTCCTTTCTCAACAATGAGGTCTGCCACAGTTTGCTGAAACAGCCAAAGATTTGCTTGCTTATCAAGCTCATTACGAATAGCTCTTTTGTATAGTTCGCGATCAGTTTGAGCTCTGGTAGCGCGCACTGCCGCTCCTTTAGAAGAGTTTAATACTCTAAAATGAATTCCCGCTGCATCTGCCGCCCGCGCCATTATGCCTCCCATTGCATCTATTTCACGCACCAGATGGCTCTTGCCTATGCCCCCTATCGCAGGGTTGCAAGACATCTGCCCCAAAGTATCAATATTGTGGGTAACCAGTAAAGTAGCTGCGCCCATACGCGCTGCGGCTAATGCTGCCTCCACTCCAGCATGTCCGCCTCCCACCACTAAAACATCATAAGTTTTCGTCATAGCCCTATTATAAGTATTTTCTATAAGTATTTTCTTACGACAATACTTTTGCATCATAATCACAAAGGTCAACTATGGGACATTGCATACATAATGGCGTGCGCGCCTTGCAGATGTACCTGCCATGCAAAATTAACCAATGGTGAGCATTCCGACGATAAACCGGCGGCACTCTTTTAAGTAGCTGTTGTTCAACCTCCAGCACATCCTTACCAGGAGCTATTCCCGTGCGATTAGAAACCCGAAAGATGTGTGTATCCACCGCAATGGTTTCGTGACCAAACGCAGTGTTTAATACTACATTGGCGGTCTTTCTTCCCACTCCTGGAAGTTCTTCAAGTTGCTCACGGGTTTCAGGTACCGTTTCTTGGTACTTATCTTTGAGGATGCCGCAGGTTTTAATTATATTTCGCGCCTTGCTGTTGTATAAACCTATGCTGCTTATATATTTTCTAAGATTATCCTCTCCTAACTCAACTATCTTACGTGGCGTATTAGCTGCCAAAAAAAGTTTAGCTGTTGCCTTATTAACCTCTTTATCGGTGGATTGCGCCGACAAAATTACTGCAATAAGTAGCTCAAAGTTAGTGGAATATCGTAGTTCAGTGGTTGGATTCTTATTCGCTTGTTGTAAGCGGGCGAAGACCTTCTCTATGGATGACCTGTTCATCAACCACTAACTCTTATTCTTTTAGCGCCTGGTACCACCGCAGTCCTAACTTCCTTGCTTTGTTGATAATCCACAATAAGGTTTTTGACGACTATTAATAACCCAAGCAGTATGAAACCACCAGGGGGTAAGATAAACAAAAGAAAGCCCTCATATCCAGCAATAGATATACCGTCAAAATTCTGCACCCCTAATAGATGCAAGTCCGAGAATAGGTGTCCAGCGCCAAGTAATTCTCTCATAGCGCCTAAAAGCACTAATATCACAGCAAATCCTAAACCGTGAAAGGCGCCATCAGCAATAGCAGCTAGCGGAGGATTATTAGCGGCGAATGCCTCGGCCCGCCCAAGTATGGTGCAGTTAGTGACGATTAATGGCAAGAAAATACCAAGTTTAGAATAAAGTCCAAAAGAAAATGCTTGGATTAATAACTCCACGCATGTAACCAAAGAGGATATTATCAGGACATACACTGGCAACCTGATTGAGGCAGGAATTAAAGGGGCAGACCAAGAAACACATAGATTAGACAACATCAAGACGAATAAAGTTGCAATACCCAAACCAGCGCCATTGACAAAGCTCGTTGTAACCGCTAACAACGGGCATAGCCCGAGTAGCTGAATTAATGCTGGGTTATTATTCCATAAGCCATCAAGTGCCAGCTTGCTATAGTTCGTTTGTGCTGTCATCTTTTTCATTGCAGCTGGTTTTCATTGCTGCTGGTTTTCATTGCAGCTGAAAGGGCAACGGAATGCCCAGTTCTTTGGCAAAAGTAACAGCTGCGTTTATTCCGCCAGTCATTGGAGAAGTGTCGTAATTCAAATAATCAGAGCAATAAGAAATACCAGATGAACCCTGCAGCTCAGTAATATGTTTAATTGCCTGTTGAGAAACAGTACCTAAATTCATCCGCTGCCATGTTGTTTGATACAGGACTTTGCTCTCGTGGGGTTTATGCGGCGGGTTTATTGAAAGAAATAGCGGAAAATTATCTGGCACGTCACTGAGCATACTCATATTATAGTGATATGAGCAACTCTGCTTATTTCTGTTACTATGGATTTGATAGCCCATAATATTATTATGGAGACCGCTTAACAAACTGCTATCCTGATGCACAAATACTGGCATAGTGTAATAGTCAAGTTTTTCTATAGCTCGACGCCACCCTTCAAATGATATATCCAAAATATCAAGCATTTCATCTCTGCCGCAAGTAAAAATAACTCTATCATACGACCTCCGTTTTTTGTTGCTATCAGTCAGGACCACCAGAGTTTCATTGTGCTTAATTTTCATCACAGGATTATTAAGTTGATACTTAAAATCTCCCTTAAACAACATCTTATTTATATAGTTATTAAATCCACCAGGAATACAATGCATCTGGTTGTTATGTGACGAAGTAAGTAATTCGCCTTCATTAAGAAAACTCATAAATTTATCTGCAGCAAGATTTAGCGCTTCCTCAGCTGGATAATTCCAAGTTATGCCAATTAATGGAGAGATTGCCTGTTTAATTGCAGAATTTGTAAGATGCAAGCTATTGATATATTGTTGCAACGCAAGATTGATTGGATAATTGCCCGCTTGATAATGCGCCGCCATGAAATTGCAGAACTTATCTAAATTACTCTTAATATCCCGATTGCTCCAAAATGAGTGCCTGCTGAAGTTAATTTTATGGTTTGGTAAGGAACGCACATAAAAAGGGTTCTCTCCTCCGCAATAGCATGAAGTTGGACGCGGCTCAGTATATATGTCCAGATATTCAAATATGGATGCTAAATTACGCTGATAAGCGGGAAAAAAACAGTTATGCGACCTTTCTATTGTTATTTGTTTGTTTGTTTGTTCAGCAAGGTTAATATCACCAGCATAGTTTATGCTGCCAGAAGAACCTCCCAACCAATTATTTTTTTCATATACTTCTACCTCCCCCATAGAAGAGAGAAGCCATGCTAAAGTTATGCCTGTTGTTCCTCCCCCTACAATCGCAATTTTCATTTACGTTATTTCAAAAAAATATCATCCAAAAATATGCCGAAGGCCGGACTTGAACCGGCACGACCATACGGTCACTACCCCCTCAAAGTAGCGTGTCTACCAAATTCCACCACTCCGGCAGGAATAACTAATTCCCAGATTCAGTGTTTGGCTCTTCAAAAGCAGGAAGGCCTCCCTGTTCAGGAGCTAGTTGCTCCACTGGCTGTTGGTTTTGCTCTTCCAGTTGTTGGAGTTCTTGCTCTTGTTCCTCAAATGATGGAAGCGAAGAACCTGGCTGTTGTTGCTGTTGTTGCTGCTGACGAATAACCCCAGAATCTATGCCCAGCCCCACCTGCCTGCCAGCTACTATTGATAGGCCTAAACTGGTGACGAAAAAAATACCAGCGCAAACTGAGGTGATTTTCATCATCAAGCTAAAACTGCCGCGACTGCCAAAAAATGACTGCGAAGCCCCACCGCCTAAAGCTCCCGCTCCACTGCCGCTCTGTTGCATTAAAACTAAAATTACTATGCTAACTGCTAGCAAAGTATGTACGATTAAAATTATAGAATACATATTAAATACATGTTAAATAAATAATATTATACAACCGAATATACCCTTTTGAGCAACTCGTAGAGTAAATTATACTCTGAGTTTGAATTGAAGCCCACCTTGTCTTGAATTTCAATCTATATTTTATGCTGTGTATATTTTTAAGATAGATTCTGCATCTAAAGATGCTCCTCCCACTAATAAACCATCAATACTGGGCATACTAAGAAAGTCCTTCGCATTGTCGGGCTTAACACTTCCCCCATATAGAATCCTGATATTATTCGTCATATTGGGCGCAGCATTATCCAGTGTTTGCTTAATAAAACCATGTGTTTCTTCTGCCACCTTTGCAGAAGCTGCTTGTCCGGTCCCAATTGCCCATACTGGCTCATAAGCGACGACTAGCTCGCAACCATTTTCTGTATTCTGTCCTATAACATCTATAATAGGAGCTAATTGTTTCTTAATCAATGACTTGGTCTTATCTGCTTCTCTTTCCTTTTTATTTTCTCCAATACAAAAAACTGGAATTAAGCCATTGGCGAGACAACTAGCCAATTTACTGCTTAGATCTTTTGTTTTTTCATTAAACATAGCTCTTCTTTCCGAATGACCAATGATTACATAACGACAACCCATATCTTTTAACATGGCTCCATTTATTTCACCAGTATAGGCGCCCTCGCCATAAGAACTTATATTTTGCCCTCCAAGAGAGACGAAACTATGATTATGCAATAATGAGCCCATCTCAGCAACAAACTTAGCTAGTAAAACAAAAGGCGGGCAGATACAGAACTCTCGTTGTCCCGCAGGAGAAATCTCCGACTTGATGGTCTCACACCATTTTGTTACCGCGGCTAAATTGCCATGCGATTTCCAATTTGCAATTATTAAGTAGTCATCCATTATTTATTCCCATTATCTATTTTCATTATCTATTAATTGTATCCCATTTAACTAACGATTCCTCTACTGCTTTTATAACCGCGCGTGAACTTATGGTTGCTCCAGTAAGGGATTCAAAGTCACCACCATCTTTGCGGACATCCCAGATAGTGGAATCTAATTTTTTCCCTTTAAACTGGTCAATCCATGATGATTTTGACTTCTCTATCTTATCACCTAAACCAGGAGTTTCGCGATGTTCAGAAACTCTTGCGGCAATAACTTCTCCATCATTGTTAATCGCAACCAATAAATCAATGCTACCAGAATAACCATCTTGCGAGGTTGTTGCTAATATAACACCTAACGATTCATCTTGTTGCCCCTTTTCTGGAATATTGAGCCGCATTATACTAAAGCCCTCTATGGCAGCATCAGCTTTTGTTGCGGCGGCGCTTTGTATCTCTATGAACTCCACTTCATTATCGGCTGCCCTATCTTCAATTAAGCTATAAAGAATTTGCTTTTGGTGAAGTCGGTGACTCTCTTGTATGCGAGCTTCAGTGCTAAAATAAAATACAAATACCAGTCCCATAGTAAGCAAAGAAAATAGGCATAACCCTAACGAGCTAAAAAATATTATTATCCGTTTTCTTTCCCTATCCATAGTGATTAATGCCCGTATATCCGTGGTTTAACATATTTGTCTATAAAAGGAGCGGCAAAATTAAAGAATAATACTGCAAAGGCAACGGCGTCTGCATAGCCGCCCCAGGTGCGAATAATAAAAATGAATAGTCCTATGCCAAAGCCATATACCAAACGAGCTAATTCATTGGTTGCTGCTGATACTGGATCTGTGGCAATGAAGAATGCTCCAAAAACCGTCCCGCCTAATATCAGATGGAACCAAACTGGCGGGTATAATTTGTCGTCTATTAAGTGGAATAAAAATGCCGGTAATAACAAGCCAAGTAATACAGCAGAAGGTATATGCCAGCTAATAATTCCTCTGTTTATTAGCAATAATCCTCCTATTGCATATACTATGGACAATATTACAAATGGCAAAAAAGGAGAAGTAACAGAATGGTCGTTTTGCCAGGTGATTAGCCACGCAGGAAAGTCATTGGTAACCCGAAAGCTATCCAATGCGGTAGCCGAACTATAAACATCAATAGATGAACTCTGAGTGCCAAACATAAATTTATGGGCAATTAGTTCTTTTGAGGATAAGTAGCCCCAAGCATTAGGGGTTAGCCATTCAGTCATAGCTGTAGGAAAACTAAGAAGTAACATAACATAAGCCAGCATAGCAGGATTGAAGGGATTAGTCCCCAAACCGCCAAATATATGTTTACCAAAAATCATCATGAACATTGTTCCTATAACTACCAGATGGGGGGCAAGCTGTGGTGGCAGGCATAATGCAAGAATTACTGCGCTAAGCAAAGCGCTTATATCCATAATCTCATATAGAACAGAACGGCGTCGCAAACGTAGAATTACAGATTCGGTGGCAATCGCTACAATAGCTGCTAAACACAAATTAATTAAAACTCCCCAGCCAAAAAAAATAATTTGGGTTAAAATAGCAGGGATGAGTGCAACGATAGTCCATAACATTACTCCACCTACGTTAACTAATTTTTTAGTTTTCATAATCACACTGATGATTATTTTACCTGTTATTGGCGAGACAATGGTAGCATATCGGTAGCATATTGAATGAATTACGATTAAAATTAACGTTGAATTGAAATCATGACAACAGAATATAAATACATGGAGGATATGGTGGGAAACACACCTTTGGTGCGTTTGCGAAATCTTCCAGGAGCTGAGCACAATAAGGTTCTTCTTAAGTTAGAGATGCAAAACCCCTCAGGATCCGTAAAAGCCCGCCCCGCAATTAATATGATAAGAGATGCCGAAAAAAAGAAAATAATCAAAAAAGGCGGGGTGCTGGTTGAAGCCACTAGCGGTAATACGGGAATTGCTTTAGCTATGGCGGCTGCGATTAAGGGCTATAAGATGAAGCTAATTATGCCAGGCAATAGTAGTCAGGAACGCAAGGATCTTATGCTTGCCTATGGCGCTGAATTGATAGAAGTATCACAGGAACAAGGGATGGAAGGGGCGCGCGATCTTGCAGAAGAAATAGCCACAACTACTGACGCTGTTCGTTTGGACCAATTTGCCAATCAGGCAAACCCACAAATGCACTATAATACTACCGCGCCAGAAATATGGGAGCAGACCCAAGGTAGCATGACTCATTTTATAAGCTCCATGGGGACTACAGGGACTATTACTGGTTGTAGCCGATTTTTTAAAGAAAAGAGCCAAGAAGTTCAGATAATTGGTTTGCAACCCTGTGATAATGCCAACATACCAGGCATTAGGAAGTGGCCCAAAGAATATGTACCCGCTATATTTGATGATTCTTACATAGATAAGATTATGGAGATAAACGAGGAAGATGCAGTTGCAACCACAAGATTATTAGCTCGCAAAGAAGGAATTCTGTGCGGTCCTTCATCTGGCGCAGCAACCAAAATTGCTTTGGATATAGCAAAGAACACTAAAGATGCAGTAATAGTAGCCGTTATTTGTGACAGTGGCGAAAGATATGTATCAACTGGAATATTCAGTGATTCTTCATAATCAAATTGAATTTATATAACACTTATGAGTAAAACAAATGACATTATTAAAAGATAAAAAAATCTTGATCGTTGGGGTGGCAAGCAAGCTGTCTATAGCATCAGGTATAGCTGCTTCCATGCACCGCGAAGGAGCGAAATTGGTATTTAGCTATCAAAATTCAAGATTACAGGGAAGAGTGGAAGATATTGCTGCTCAATACGGTAGCGGCAAGGAACTTTGCTTTCCTTGTGACCTAGCAGAGGATGAACAGATTGACGACCTTTTTAACAATATTAGCAAAGTATGGGGCAATTTGGACGGCGTAGTTCATGCTGTAGGATATGCTCCGAGAGAGCAGTTACAAGGGGATTTTACAGACGCAACTACTCGCGAGGGTTTTGCCATAGCTCATGATTTAAGCAGCTATAGCTTTATTGCTCTAGCAAAAAGAGCAAAAAAGATGCTCAATGAGAATGGCTGTCTTCTAACCCTTACTTATTATGGTTCACAAAAAACCCTACCCAATTACAATGTTATGGGGGTAGCAAAAGCAAGTTTAGAGGCAGCAACTAGATACTTGGCGGTCTCTTTAGGGAAGCAAGGCGCAAGGGTAAATGCTATTTCCGCAGGTCCTATCAAGACCCTAGCCGCTTCAGGTATAGGAGATTTTCGTAAAATGCTAAATTATAATCAAGCACGCTCTCCTTTAGGAAGAAATGTAACTATTGAAGAAGTAGGCGATACTGCAGCTTTTTTATGTTCACAGCATGCAAGAGGCATAACTGGACAGGTTATATACGTAGATGCTGGCTTTGAAATAACTGCTATGAGTGATAAGCAAATGGCTGAGTAGCCAAATCCAAAAACCCAAATCCAAAAAAAAAGGCGAGTTATGATAACTCGCCTTTTATATTTAATAAGTCAAATATATTTGACTTATTTAACTATTTTGCCGGTTGCTTTTTAAAGTATTGACTTGATAATGAAAATATTATCGGACTCAATATCAATAGAGCAATCAAGTTTGGAATAGCCATCATAGCATTCAATGTATCTGCGAGCAGCCATACAAAATCCAATGCCAGAATTGTTCCAACAAAAGTGGCAAGGATCCATAAAATGCGATATGCCAGAATTACCTTAACTCCGAACATAAACTCAACACATTTTTCTCCATAAAAACTCCAACCCAATATAGTGGTGAAAGCAAATACAGATAAACATATAGTCACTACGTGGTCGCCTATACCCGACATGAAAGAGTCAAAAGCGCCTGCTGTCAGAGGAGCGCCATTAAGCTCACCACCAGACCACAGTCCACTCATAACAATAATAAGGCCCGTCATAGTACATACGATTATAGTGTCTATAAAGGTTCCAAGCATAGCTACGGTTCCTTGGCGAACAGGATCATCTGTCTTAGCTGCGGCATGAGCTATAGCAGCACTACCGAGACCTGCTTCGTTAGAGAAAACTCCTCGCGCAACGCCTTTAATGACCATGCCCAAGAAACCACCTGCAGCTGCAGTGCCAGTAAATGCTTGAGAAAAGATTTCACCGAAAGCTGCAGGAACCTGCTCTATATTAATGATAATAACGGCAAGAGCTGCAACAATATAAACTATTGCCATTAAAGGCACTAGTTTACTAGCTACATCTGCAATACGCTTAATACCACCAAGAATCACCGCCGCAACTAAAACAGCTACAACTACGCCTGTAACCACAGGAGGGACGCTATAGGTTTGTTCTAATGCGGATGCAATAGAGTTGGTTTGAACAGTGTTACCAATGCCAAAAGCGGCAATCGCACCGAAAACAGCAAAAAGAATACCGAGCCAGATCCATGCCTTGCCCATACCATTTTTGATGTAATACATGGGACCGCCTACATGGTCACCGTTATCGTCAACTTCACGATATTTAACTGCGCATACAGCTTCGCCATATTTAGTGGCCATGCCTACAAGCGCCGTAACCCACATCCAAAAGAGAGCTCCAGGACCACCAACCGCTACTGCGGTAGCAACACCTGCTATATTCCCTGTTCCAATAGTAGCGGATAACGCGGTCATCAAAGCACTAAAAGGAGATATCTCACCCTCAGCTTTGGGACCAGTATCTTTAGTGAACAACATTTTGAAGCCATACCCGATTTTACGCCATGGCATAAAACCAAGTCCAGCGGATAAGTATAAACCAACACCTACTATAAGAATAAGCATGGGGTAACCCCATACTATGCCATTAATAGTGCCGATTAAATTAGTAATTGCTTCCATAAGTTTTACCTCTGGTTAATTATTAATAATAAAATAACATAACATACCCAAATAGGGATGTTTGTATTATTATACAAACTAATGGTAATTTATAACTATTTAATTCAATTATTTATTGAGAGACATTTAATGCATTATTTCAAGTATTTCGGACGAAATTTAACTAGCATCTTAGTAATCTTACTAATTGCTAGTTGCGCTAGCCAACCAAAGTCAGCTAATAGCGGCGGCGATATCGTTGTTGGACAAAACCCTACAGACCCATGGGAAAAAAGTAATCGCAAAGTTGATGCTTTCAATAATGGACTGGATCGCTATTTGCTGTTACCCGCCGCTAAGGGATACGATTTTATAACGCCACAAATAATGCAAGATGGAGCGACAAACTTCTTTAATAATGTAGGAGAACCCTACGTCATGGTTAACGATGCATTACAGCTTAAGATGGTAAGCTTCTATAAAGGACTTGCCCGGTTTAGCATCAATTCAGTTATAGGTTTGTTTGGGATAATAGATGTTGCTGCATATATGGGACTTGAAAGGCACAGTGAAGATTTTGGACAAACTTTGGGGGCGTGGGGAACCCCTGCAGGACCTTATGCCGTCCTGCCATTTTTAGGACCAAGCACTGCAAGGGATTCTGTAATATCTATTACGGAGTTTTTCTACGCGCCGCGTCTTTCATTACTGGACTTCAATGACACTCAAAGATGGACTCTCAGTTTCATAAGCATATTAAATAACCGCAACCGTTTAAGACAAACCGAAGAGATTATTATTGGCGATAGATATACCTTTATTAGGGATGCATACTTACAAAATCGTCGCTACCAAGTTCTTGATGGACAAGTCCTTTGGGACGAATATGAGCTGGAAGAAGTTCCAGAAGGGCTAGATGAATTAGACCTGTTAGATGATCTAGATCTGGATGGTCTAGATCTGGATGAGCTAGACCTGGATGAGCTAGACCTGGATGAGCTAGACCTGGATGAGCTAGACCTGGATGAGCTAGACCTGTAGGGTCCCAATTATTGGTTAGGAACTGGTGGCGTAGGATTTTCTGGTGGCGCTGGAGGTGTAAATGGTTGTTCTGATATTTCTCTAGATAATTCTTCTTGTGTTGACTGAGCGCGTAGTATCTGCCAAGCAGCATCATCATTTTTATAGCTACCACTAATCGCGTCATTAACTTCGGAACGCGCTGTCTGCTCATCCATACCAACTAAAACATAAAGAGCTCCATCGGGACCAGTTGCAGTTCTGATAATTCTGCTGCCCCTTAAGGTTTCTGAAGTTATAAGTTTTGTTACATCAGTGGAAACCCTATCAACAGTTTCCGCATCCCCAGCTCCTGTGCTTTCAACAAATGTCTTAATCATTGATTGAACTTCTATTTGCATTTCTTGCGCCAACTGAACTCTGCCATCTGCTGCTGCTTGCTGACGCATGAAAGAGAAACCAGCTTTTGACTTTTCAACAACACCCACTGCACTAAACGCCAAACCCTCTATTGGGTAGCCACACACCCACAAGGGAGCTTTTTTGTTGCTATTATAAAAATTGCAGCTGTCGCCAGTTTCAATCTCTTCTACTGACAAAGCATTCTTTTTGCCTGCACAAGAAGAAATAATCAGTACTCCAACTAATAGAAGAACTTTACAGAAATTTAAGCTATAAAAGCTTTTATGATTTTTCGTTATCAACATAATTAACATTCTTAGGTTACTAAATAATACATCATTAATATAACACAAGTTTAAATTAATTAAATGCTATAAGTTGTTTTATAGTGTGGAAATTATACGCTTAATCAATAAAATACTATAATACTGTATGCAATTTATAAACAGAATTTATTTTATTTTTTCAGTGTTAGCTCTTGTTGGTTGCGCTAATTTACCCTCATCCCCAATCATTGATTTTACTGAAAATAACAAAAAGAATTATCCTACAATCACCTATCTAACTGCCATTGGTAGCGCTAGTTCTTTAGGAGAAGCGCGAGAATATGCCCAAGGAAATTTAGCAGCTATATTTTCAGCAAAGGTGGAAGATGATTCTATCTTTAGTCAGAACATTCAGCAAAAAGCTGGTGAAAAAATAGATAAAAGTGAATACCTATCCAGGTCTACTTTAGTAAGCGCGAGGATTAATATTGATGGAGTGACTATTGAAGAAGATTTTTATGATGCAGAAGATGGCATTTATTATGCATTAGCAGTTCTAAATCGCCGCGAAGCAGAACAAAGATGGTTGCCCGAACTCACCAATTACAAAAAAATACTCGCAGAAACCGAGCTTAAATTGAGCAAAGAACTGCCTCCTTATCAAGCCATCCGCCTAATAAAGGAAACAAATACAGCAATCATCCAGCATAATTCATTAGTGCAAAGGTTAAGGATAGTTAACCCTCAAGGGGGATATGTTACAAAAGCAAATGATAGCTCTCAGAATCTTAGAAAGCGAGCAAAAGAAATATCTTTTTCCATAACTTCTCCAAGACAACAACTTATTAATATTGCAAGCGCATCATTTGTTGCAGAAGGAATGCAACCAATCACCACAGACAACTCTAAACTTAATGTCAGCATAGTCCCAACAGCTACTCCAGGAATTGAAAGAGATGAATGGTTTATTTATCGCGAGGAAGTTACTATTACGGTTGATTATGAAGGGCTTGCCTCACGAACTATTAATTGGAAAATTCAGGCAAGCAGTATAGACCAGCAGACCGCTAAAAATCGCTTAGCAGATGAACTTAATAATAAGATAACGAAGGAACTATTTTCCGCTATTATTGATGCGCTGAATGGATAAACAATTCTGCTATCTTCCTTGAACGAATAAAATATTCAACCCTGGTTTTAAGTTAATGTTGCTTGGGACTGGTGATATCCGAGCTGGATAATAAGAAGAGGTTAAAGAATATTCTGCTGCTGGCAGTTCTAAACGCGTCATATAAAACGCCTGTGGCAAGGTGTCCCAGCTACGAGTATCCGCTATTTCACTTGCAATATTATATATAAAAGCAGCAAAGCCGAACAAAGAATTTTCTTGTCTATCTGCTTCTTGCTGTATTTGATTTTTTACTACAGCGCGCGCTAAAGCAATAGCGACTATTCCTGGCATTGCTTTATCTAAGGACTTGCGCATTTCCCGTTCAACATTAATTATGGGCTCAAAGTTCGGGTTATATTCGCCTATATTGAGAGATGGTGGAGGAGCTATGCCATTATACTCAGGGTAATAAGGAAGAGCGATTAGAAAATTAACGGAGTACACTGGATGCAGATGATAGATAGTAAAAGAAGCTAATGGAGTTAGTATGCCGCGTGTGCTAATTATCAATAAACTTGCTTGCTGCACATCAGCATCTGCGGTTGCGCCAAGCTGTTTTTCCCTGGTTGCAAGTTCTCGCTGTCGGTTGTTCCTTGCTAGCAGGTTTAAGTAACTATTCTTTAATAGTTGCGGAGCGGAACCCGCACCATAAGCATCAACTGCCCGCCGATAAGCTACTAAAGCATTCTCCACATCTCCCAGCTGTTCATAAATCAGAGCAATTATTAAAGGGACAAAGGGATACACCTCCAGTCCAACTCTAATTTCTTGTAGCAGTAATTCCGCCTGCCTCATTTCTATACGCGCTCCATTTACATCTCCTGCTGCAAGATAATTGAGGGACTTATGAAAGTATATCATTATCCTTTCAAAATGATTGACATTGAATTGTGATACCCGCTGATTAACGCTAATCGCAGCAGCCGCCTCACTGATACTTACTGAGGAAAGTTCATCCGCCTTCTCTTTGGCTTGTTCAAGATAAACATTACTATCTTGATATTTTTGTCCAAGTTGTTTTAAGGTGCCGTAATGCAGATCACGCAACATTATATTGATGTTTTCTTTATTGTTCCCTATAATCTCTTCGGCTTTTCCAAGGTCACCTTGAGTTATACTGTCTTGATATTTTTCAACTCCAAGAGATGCACAGCCCAACAACAAAAACCCCCATAAAACAACTAACCCATAAAGTAGTATATGAGCTATTCTATGCCTAAATGTTCTCAGCATCTTTGGCATAATTTGTATTCTCTTACCTAATATGTAAAATAACTATGCTTCTATTGCTTGTAAGAATTATGGACGCACGGATGGTTTACGCACGAATTTCTTAATCTTCTTTTGCCCTATCCAGAGCTTTCTATTGGTTTCTATATCAATTAATTCAACATCCACCTGATAGTAACGCACGCTTCTTTTACCCTCAACATCTTCTATGGTGCTTATAGAGCCCACCATTATCACATCTGCGCCTAACTCATTACCGAGTCGTTTGCGAGTTTCCTCGCTAACATATAGGTCTTGTTCCGCTCTTTGTTGGCGCAAAATAGATTGTTGATCTGCGGATGCTACAACCTCCAATCTAGCTGAATTTACCATCGCTCTTTCTATGTCCTTAACAAATGTATTAGTATTAATATGCTCACTGCTATCATTGCGAACACCGCCAACTATTATTACTGGACTACGGTTTATATCCGCAACATAGCGCGCATACCAAGGTTGCGATAATAGGTCTGTGGTTATTTGTTCTGATACCAAACGAGAGTCAACATCATTCCAATTTCCACTAACATCTATATTGCTTTGGGTATCAACGCGGTTAACTGTAGTGACACATGACATCAAGCCCCAAGAAACCATGCTTATCATTGATATAGTTAATAATTTTGAAAGTTTTTTCATAAGTAAATTACCTGGTTTTGACAAATAAATTATCCTGCTTGCTTAGTTTCTGTTTCTTTAGGAACTGCAGTATAGCTTTCATCAGCATCCACCAAACTAACATAAGCCATCTGTGCTTTATCTCCTGTCTTAATCCCTGCCTTCATTATACTTAAATAGCCACCAGGACGCGCACTGCATAATTTTGCGGTTTTCGTAAACAATGTGTTTACTGCTTCATCATTCCCTAAAATAGCAAAAGCCCGTCTACGTTTGGCAACATTATCTACTTTTGCCATAGTAATAAGCGGCTCAACAAAAACACGCAATCCCTTTGCTTTAGGCAAGGTTGTCTTAATAACAGCATGCTTTATAAAAGATATTGCCATATTCCTGAACATAGCGCGTCTATGAGAGGAAGTCCTATTAAGCTTACTGCCTTTTTTAAGATGTCTCATCTTCTTCTATTAGATGTTTAGGGGGCCAATTATCAATCTGCATTCCCAAAGATAAGCCCAATTCTTTAAGAATTTCTTTTATTTCCTGTAAGGATTTCTTACCAAGATGGGGTTTACCCAAAAGTTGTGTCTCGGTCTGGCAAATCAAGTCGCCAACATAATTAATTTTTTCGCGCTCAAGACAATTAGCCGAACGAACCGAAAGATTTAAATCCTTAAGCGGCTTAAGATAAATAATATCAATCTGATCCTTATCCGCCTTCATATCAATAATTTCCTTGCTTTCCAAATCTACAAATGGTTGCAGCTGTTTATGCAATAAACTAGTAGCCCTACGTATAGCTGCTGTTGGATCTAAAGTGCCATCAGTTTCAAGGTCAATAATTAATCTATCCAAATCGGTTTGTTGCTCCACTCTGGTGCTTTCAACTCGGTAAACAACCCTTCTTACTGGTGAGTAACTTGCATCCAAATAAATAGTGTTTGTTGTTCTTTCTTCTTGGTTTTCAGCATTAGCAAATCTTTGCTCCACTGATTCATAACCACAACCACGTTGAACTTTCATTTTTACTTCTAAGCTGCCTTTTTCATTAAGATGAGCAATAAAATGTTCTGGGTTAGCCACTTCCATGTTGGGAGGCAATTCCAAATCCGCCGCTGTAATATCACAGCTCCCTTGTTTACTAAGGGTGATTTCGGCGCCATCCGCTTCATAGAGAATCAACGCAACCCCTTTAAGGTTTAGCAATAGATTCAATACATCGGTCTCCATACCCTCAATGGTATCATATTCATGACGAACACCCTTAATTTGAACTTCAACAATGGACACTCCTGCCATTGAAGATAATAAAACTCGGCGCAAAGCATTTCCTAATGTATAGCCAAATCCCCGTTCTAGCGGAGAAAGGGAAATCCTTGCCAGATTAACCTTGCCATTTTGAGTTTGCCCTAAGACCTCAACACCAATATCATGAGGTATTAAGAATTTTGAAGGTGAATTTTGCATATATTTATGTATATTATATATAGTTATTTAGAATATAGTTCAACAATTAAGTTTTCATTAATGTTCTGCTCTAGCTCATCCCGTTTAGGCAAAGCTGCAAAAACACCTGTCTTATCTGCAGCATCAACATTAATCCAAGAAATATCTTCTTGGCGTCTCTTAACTATCTCCAGCGCCATTGTTATGCGCTCTTGCGATTTAGCTTTATCATTAACTGATACGGTATCGCCTGGTCTTATCTCATAAGAAGGTATATTAACCAATTTATCATTAACAAGAATGCCCTTATGACTAATCAACTGCCGCGATTCACTGCGGGTTGAAGCAAATCCCATGCGGTATACCACATTATCCAATCTGGTTTCTAACAGCCATAATAAATTCATTCCAGTTGCGCCTTTTCGTCTCTGCGCCTCTCTATAATAGTTGCGGAATTGTCTCTCAAGCAGACAATAAAGCCGTTTGACTTTTTGTTTCTCACGTAATTGAAAATAATAATCCGATTTTCTGCCAGGACGTGTTTGCTGTTGTCCTGGTATTTTGTCATATTTACATTTTGATTCTATGGAACGCATGGAATTCTTATGCTCCAAGTCCATTCCTTCACGGCGAGAAAGCTTACACTTTGGTCCTAGATACCTTGCCATTATACTCTCCTCTTTTTGGGTGGTCTGCAACCATTATGTGGTAATGGTGTTACATCTGAAATCTTAGAAATCTTAATGCCCATTGCATTAATAACCCGCATGGAAGAATCACGACCAGGACCTGGTCCCTTAACCTTAACTTCCGCTCTTTCAAGCCCCATATCCTGAGCCGTCTTAATTGCTTTCTCACATGCTACCTGGGCTGCATAAGGAGTGCTTTTGCGAGCTCCACGAAACCCCGAACCACCTGCGGTAGCCCAACTTATAGTATTACCTTGTGTGTCCGCAACCGTAATAATCGTATTGTTAAAAGAAGTGTAAATGTTTACTACTCCCTCTGTAATTCTTTTTTTACTCTTCTTGCTTTTGCTTTTACTTTTGCTTTTGCTTGTATCTGCCATAAATATATATCCTTGTGTTAAATCCTATCTCTTAATTTGCCTTGTCGGTCCCTTCCTTGTGCGCGCATTGGTTTTAGTGCGTTGCCCTCTAACTGGTAGATGGAACCTGTGCCGCAAACCGCGATAAACTCCCATATCAACCAATCTTTTTATGTTAATTGCAACCTGCCGGCGCAAGTCACCCTCTATAGTATATTTCCGTATTTCATCACGCAATCTACCCAATTCATCATCTCCTAACTTACCAAGATTAGTAGTTGGATCTACTTTGCAATCTTGACAAATTTTAACTGCACGAGCTCTACCTATACCAAAAATATACGTCAATGATATTGAGGCATGCTTATTATCCGGAATATTTACACCTGCTATACGAGCCATAATCTTTAACCTTGTCTCTGTTTAAATCTTGGATGCTTTTTATTTATAACTCGTAGCACACCCTTGCGTCGCACTATCTTGCAATCACGAGTTATTTTCTTAATACTTGATCTTACTTTCATAATTCTATCTTGGATACATAATTTTAAATTAACCCCGCGCTCCAGTTAAGTTTGCTTTTTTCAGAACCGAACTATATTGACTTGACATAATATGTGATTGAATCTGAGTTAAAAAGTCCATTACCACCACCACTACAATTAAAATAGAAGTGCCAGCAAAGAAAAACGGAATATTCATCCCCACCAAAATCATCTGAGGTAACAAAGAAACAGCAGTAATATACAAGCTGCCAAAAAGAGTAAGACGAGTTAGTACATTATCAATATAGTTTGCGGTCTGGGGTCCAGGGCGAATGCCAGGTATCAAAGCGCCAGATCTTTGCAAATTACTCGCTACATCTTTAGGATTAAATACCAATGCAGTATAAAAGAAGCAAAAGAAGATCACTGCGCCAGCATATAGAAAATTATACAAGGGCTGTCCTGGTCCTAAAATCAATGATACTTCTTGAAGTATTCCCAAACCCTCTCCTTGTCCAAACCATTGTCCAATAGTGGCGGGGAAAAGTAATAAACTGGAAGCAAAAATAGCTGGAATAACCCCTGCCATATTAATCTTAAGTGGCAGATGAGAGGACTGGCGAGCATACATTCCGCCTTGAGTCATGCGATTAGCATAATTTACTGTTATCCTTCTCTGCCCTCTTTCTATGAATATAACAAAAATAATAGTGCCCAGAACAAACAAGAATATAATTAATCCCAAAAGCAAGCTCAACTCACCCTCTCTTAATAGAGTTGCTGATTGCCCCACTAATCCAGGAATGCCCGAGATAATGCTGGCGAATATAAGCAAAGAAATCCCGTTACCAATACCTCTCTCCGTAACCTGCTCTCCCAACCACATTAAGAATACCGAACCAGTGACGAAGCTCACTGTAGATACAAAGTAAAAATTAATATCAGGGTTAAGTGCTATCCCTTGATTTGCCAAAGCCACCGCTATTCCAAAACCTTGCAATGCAGAAATCATCACTGTTAGGTAGCGGGTATATTGATTTATCTTTCTTCTGCCGCTTTCTCCTTCTTTGCGCATCTGCTCAAAAGTTGGCACCACCGCAGACATAAGTTGCATAATAATGGAAGCAGAAATATAAGGCATTATCCCCAGCGCAAAAATACTCATTCTTTCAAGCGCCCCACCAGAAAAAACATTAAATAAACTTATTATAGTTCCTTGGTTTAATGTAAATATCTCTTCAAGGCGTACTGGATTAATCCCAGGCAAAGGTATATGAGCGCCAAGACGATAAATAAACAAAGCAATTAACACAAAGCCGAGACGTCTCCATAATTCACTCATGGAACCTGCCTTTTCTGTTGCGTCTCTACGTTTGTTCTTTGCCATAATTATTTTTCCAAATCAGCAGATGGCTTGTCAGTTGCTGGAGTTGCTTTACTTGGACTATCGGGTTTACTTGGACTATCGGCTTTACTAGCTTCTTTACTAGCTTCTTTACTAACTGCTTCGCTAGCTGCTGGGCTTTTGTTTGCCGGCTTTTTCATTGCTGACCTTGCTTTTTTCAAGGGTTCTTCTATTATACCGCCTTTTTTAATAACCGCCTCCTTGGCTCCTTTAGTAATTCGCACCGCTCCCGATTTAATGGTAACTGCCTTATCAATCTCACCCGATAAGAAAATCTTAACCTGCAGGACATCTTTTCTGATGATACCATTCTCCTTGAGATTCAGTAAATCTATAATTCCTCCTGGAACCTTATTCAATTCACCAAGACGCACCTGAGCTGCAAATTGACTCTTGCGAGAAGTAAAGCCAAACTTAGGCAACCGTCTTTGCAGAGGCATTTGACCACCTTCAAATCCTTTAGTTATGCCGCCAACCCCAGAACGACTTTTTTGTCCTTTATGGCCACGACCACAGGTCTTGCCCTTACCACTCCCTATACCGCGACCAACCCTAATAGGGTTTTTAGTTGAGCCCGCTCCAGGAGTTAAATTATTTAAAAAAACCATTATTCAGTAACTATTCTATAACTTCCAGCATATAGCTGACTTTATTAATCATTCCACGCACAGAAGGAGTATCTTCCACTTCTACTTGATGACCTATCCTTCTAAGCCCCAACCCATAAATAGATTTCTTATGCTTAGGCAATCTCCCTATAGGGCTCTTTCTTAATATCACCTTAATTTTTTTACTATCTTTTGGCATTAGCTTGTAAATCCTTTATTGTTTTCCCCCGTTTTTTTGCAACATAATTAGGCGACTGCATTTGCTTAAGTCCCTTAAATGTTGCCTGAACTATATTAGCGGGATTAGTAGAACCATAGCTCTTAGCAAGAACATTGCGAATTCCAGCAAGTTCAAGAACTGCGCGCATAGCTCCACCTGCAATTACGCCCGTACCTTCAGCAGCTGGTCTCATGTGCACTGTAGATGCTCCATGACTTGAAGTTATAGGGTACTGCAAGGTTCTATTCTTACGATTAAGGCGCACGTCTATCATATTCCTTTTCGCTGCTTCCAACGACTTCTTCATCGCCAAAGGAACCTCGCGAACTTTTCCACGCCCATAACCAACTTTTCCATCACCATCACCTACGACAGTTAATGCGCTAAAACGAAATATTCTTCCGCCCTTTACAACCTTAGCGACGCGAGAAATTTTGACTTGCTTTTCTTGCAGAATAGCTCCTTTCTCAATGTCATCTTTAGGGTTCTTACTTCTTACCATAATAAATTATAATTTCAATCCTTCTTTGCGCGCTGCCTCAGCAAGCGCTTTAACGCAGCCATGGTACTTAAAACCAGACCTATCAAACCCCACCCTATCAATTTTATGCTCCTTAGCTTTAGTGGCTATAATTTTCCCCACTTCTGCTGCTCCTTTAATATTGCCTTTAAGCTTCTTACTTCTTAATTCTTTATCCAAAGTTGATGCAGCAAAAAGAACCCGTGATGCATCTTCAGTAATAATCTGCGCATATATATGTGCAGACGAGCGGAAAACACTCAAACGAGGCATCCTTAACTCGCGCAACTTCATTCTGGTGCGTTTTGCCCTTCTTATCCGTTTCTCTCTTCTATCACTCATTATCTCTTTTCGTTACTTATTCCTGTTACTTTTTCCGTTATTTTTTCCGTTATTTTTTCTTGGTTTCTTTCAGAATTATCACTTCATCAATATACCTAACACCCTTGCCTTTATAAGGGTCAGGACGCCTTAAATTACGAATTTCAGCAGCTACTTGCCCAACCTTTTGTTTATCTATCCCCTTAATAGTTAACTTAGTTTGCCCATCCAATGCTGCGCTAATACCTTCAGGTAAATTATAAGTTATTTGATTGGAATAACCTAATGAAAGAATTAGATTATTGCCCTTTTGTTCCACTCTATAACCAACGCCTCGTAACTCAAGCCCCTTCTCAAAGCCATCAACTACGCCTTTTATCATATTCTGCGTTAAACGATGCGTTGTTCCAGCGAGAGCTTTTGCTTGTTTCTCCTGAGTTTTGGGCTTAAAAAATACACCCTCATCTGATTGCTCGCATTTAACGAGATGATGCACCTCAAAGTCAAGTACACCCAGTTTACCCTTGACATTAATCTTGTTATTACTAAGATTAAATTCAACCCCCGCAGGGATCGTAACTGGAATATTGGCAAATCTTGTCATATAAATAATAATAAATCTAAAAAACTGTGCAGATAAGTTCTCCACCAACTTTAAGCTCACGCGCACGTTTATCTGTAATAATACCTTTGGAAGTAGAAAGTATGCATATACCAAGACCAGAACGGACATAAGGTATATCATCAACTCCAAAATAACGCCTTAGCCCGGGACGGCTAATTTTCTTAATCTCTTCAATTACTGGTCTTTCTCTATAATATTTAAGCGCCACTTCTACCTTCTTCTTGGTGCCTTCCCCTACTACTTCGTAAGAATCAACATAACCCTCTTCTGTGAGAATTTTTGCTATATCCTCCTTTATATGTGAATAAGGAATATCAACTTGAACGGCATTTGACATCAAGCCATTTCTTATACGGGTCAGCATATCTGCCAACGGATCTTGCATACTCATATTAAATCTACCAACTTGCTTTAGTTACTCCAGGAATTTCTCCATTCATTGCCAGCTCACGCAGTTTATTACGTCCTAAGGCAAATTTCTTATAGACACCGCGTGGCCTGCCAGTTAATTGGCAGCGATTGCGTAATCTCGCTTTGCTTGAGTCGCGCGGCAAACTCTGCAATTTAATTTGCGCCTCCCATCTTTCCTGCTCTGACAAAGAAGCGTCTCCTCTTTTCTTTTTAAGTTCGTCGCGCTTTTTAGCGTAAAGGCGAACCATCTTCTCTCTTTTGTGCTGTCGTGCTATAACGGATTTCTTTGCCATATCAATAAGTATTTATGTTTTAAACGGAAAACCGAGGTTAGTTAACATCATTAAACTTTCCTCATCATTTCTTCCACTGAGGGTTATACATATATTTAACCCACGCAATTTATCAATTTTATCGTAATCAATTTCCGGGAATATTATTTGCTCGTTTATTCCCATAGAAAAATCACCATTGCCATTGAATGACTTAGGGTTTAGTCCACGAAAATCGCGAATCCGCGGTAAATTCACAAAAATCAGCTTATCCAAAAACTGCCACATCCTGTGATTGCGCAAAGTAACCTTACAACCAATTGGCCATCCTTGGCGAATCTTAAAACCCGCTATGGATTTTTTTGCCTTAGTCATAACTGGTTTTTGACCACTAATATAAACTAAATCCTGCATCGCCTTTTCCAACTGCGCCTTATCATTAACTGCTTCTCCTACCCCCATATTAAGAACCACCTTTTGAATACGCGGCACCTGCATAGGGCTTTTCATAGAATAATGTTTCATTACTGCCTGAACACATTCTTTGCGGTATTTTTCTTGTAAAACTGACATTAAGAAACTTCCTTTTTAGTTGATTTGAACACTCTAACTTTGGTTTTATCATCCTTAATCATAAAACCCACTTTATCTGCTTTTTCTGTTTCTTTATTATAGATAGCCACATTGGAAATATCCAGGGGCATTTCTTTATCAATAATTCCTCCAGGAATATTAGCATTAGGATTCGGCTTCTGATGTTTTTTCACTATGTTAACTCCTCCCACTACGAGCTTCTTCTCCGAGACAATTCTATTAACAGTCCCGCGCTTACCTTTATCCTTACCGGTAATCACTATAACTTCGTCGTTCTTTCTTAACTTCTTCATATCAAATTCTTAATAACCAAGGTCCTTATAGAACCTCAGGGGCTAGAGAAACAATTCTCATAAATTTACTTGTTCTAAGTTCGCGAGTTACTGGACCAAATATACGAGTCCCTATAGGAGCATGCTGGTTATTTAGCAGAACACAAGCATTCTCATCAAACTTAACCAACGCACCATCAGGGCGTCTAATTCCTTTTTTAGTGCGGACCACCACAGCAAAAAACACTTCCCCTTTCTTAACTCGTCCACGTGGAATAGCCACTTTCACCGTAACCTTCACTAAGTCGCCAACACTTGCATACCTCCTTTTCGAGCCGCCTAGAACTTTTATGCACAAAGCTCTGCGTGCACCACTATTATCTGCGACATTAATTACTGACTCCGTTTGTATCATTGCTGCTTCTCTTTTGTTGACTTAATACTTAACACTTCAAAAAATTTGGTCTTAGACAAAGGTCTAGTATTGCCTATAGTCACAACATCGCCTATCACTGCGTTATTATCCTTATCATGCGCATGGATTTTAGTGGTTTTTGTTATGTACTTGCCATATAGAGGATGCTTAACCCTGCGAGTCACTAACACGGTAACCGTCTTATCCATCTTATCGCCTACCACAGTGCCTTCAAGCACCCGTCTAAGTTTATTCTGCTGCTGTTCCATTAGATTTGTTTTCATTTTCTCTAAGCAATGTCTTTAACCTAGCTATATCTCTTCGGGTTTTCCTAATAAGATGGTTCTGTTCTAATTGTCCAGTAGTGAAACGCATCCTATAACGAAATAAATCTTCACTTTTCTCCAACAATAAGCTCGACCACTCCTTTGGAGTTAAGTCCCTCAAATTCTCCTTCTTTTCCTTCTTTTCCTTAGCCATAAAAATCGCTTCTCTTTACAAAATTAGTTTTAACTGGTAGCTTAGATGCGGCAAGAGTAAACGCCTCGCGCGCTAACGACTCTGGCACTCCCTCAATCTCATATAAAATAGTGCCTGGTTTTGCCTGAAAAACCCAGTATTCAACATTACCCTTACCCTTACCCTGACGAACTTCAAGGGGCTTTTGGGTTATTGGCTTATCAGGGAATATTCTCATCCAAATTTTCCCGCCACGTTTAATATGACGTGTCATCGCCCTTCTTGCCGCCTCTATTTGACGCGCAGTAATTCTATGATGGCCAGTGGATCTCAATCCATACTCGCCAAAACAAACTGTATTCCCTTTATGAGCTAATCCTCTATTGCGCCCTTTCTGTTGTTTACGGTACTTGGTGTCTTTAGGTTGTCTTAACATTTTCTATGCTCCTGTTTTCCTTTCTCTCGCCCCAGCTCTTGACCCTTCACGTGATCCGTCTCTTGCCCCTTCACGTGATCCATCTCTCGGTCCCCTGCGCCCTCTTGCATCGCCGCTTTTGGGCTTACCGCTTCTCATACTAGGTTTGCCACGGCGCGAAGAACGCGGCTCCTCTGTTGTAGTAGTGCTAAATTGCTTTGCTATATCAAAAATTTCACCACGGAATATCCACACTTTAACCCCTATAACTCCATAAGTTGTCATTGCTTCAGCTATAGCATAATCAATATCTGCTCTTAAGGTATGCAAAGGAACTCTCCCCTCTTTATAACTCTCGGACCTAGCTATATCCGCTCCCGCTAACCGTCCGCTAACCTCTATTTTAACACCTTCTGCGCCAGCACTCATTGTATTAGCAACTGCCCTTTTCATGGCGCGCCGAAACATCACCCTTCTTTCCAATTGGCGGGCTATATTATCCGCAACCAACTTGCTTTCTAAATCTGGCTTAGATATCTCTTGAATATTAATATAAACATCGTTCTTCTCCATTTTGAGACACTTTGCTGCTATACCAGTTAGTACATCTATTTCTGTTCCCTTACGTCCTATAACCACACCAGGAGCTGCGGTGCGAATTGTAACTTGAGCTTTTTTGGATTCCCTTTCTATGATTATTTCACTAACAGAGGATTTAGCCAATCTCTTATGGAATGCCTCGCGTAGTTTTAAGTCGGCTATTAAATTCTTGGCGTACTCGCCTTTTTCCGCATACCATATCGCAGAATGGCGTTTTATAATGCCTAATCTCATTCCTATTGGATGTACTTTTTGTCCCATTATTAATTACCTAATTCTATTGATACATGGCAGGAACGTTTTATAATACGGTTCGCTCTACCTCTTGCGCGAAATCTCATTCTTTTCATTACTGGTGCTGCATCAACCGTTACTTTAGTTAAAGAAAAATCGTCAGCATTCTCTCCCAAATTATGTTCTACATTAGCAACGGCAGACATCAATGTTTTACGCAAGGGAACTGCTGCGCCGCTATTATTAAACATAAGTATATTCAAAGCATCAGACGCCTTTTTCCCACGAATAAGATTAGCCAATGGCCTAACCTTACGTGGCGATATGCGCGCTTTCCTAAATGTTGATTTAACTTGTGCCATTATTTACTTACTATTTAGTTTTCTTATCACCTGAATGCCCCTTAAATACTCGTGTAGGAACAAACTCACCTAATTTATGCCCCACCATTTCATCAGTTATTATTACAGGAATATGTGCTTTGCCGTTATGAACTGCCATTGTCAAGCCAACCATTTCAGGGAATATAGTTGAACGCCGTGACCATGTCTTAATTGGTTTCTTACTTTTCTCTGCAGCTGCCTTTTCAATTTTTCTCAGCAAAGAATTATCAATAAATGGAGCTTTCTTAAGTGAACGTGTCATTACTTACGCGCCCCTCTCTTACGAACTATAAACATATCAGATTTCTTTTTGCCTCTGGTCTTATGTCCTTTGGTACTAACGCCCCAAGGAGTAACTGGATGTCTGCCACCAGAGGTTTTGCCTTCTCCTCCTCCATGTGGGTGGTCAACTGGATTCATAGCTACACCACGCACTGTAGGACGGATACCTCTATGACGGGAAGCTCCCGCCTTACCAAGCACTATAAGCCCGTGCTCCGAGTTGCCTACAATTCCAATAGTTCCTCTGCATTCCAAATGAACTCGCCGAACCTCGCCAGAACGTAAACGCAATGAAGCATAATCACCTTCTTTAGCAAGCAATTGTGCTGAGGCGCCAGCACTACGCACCATCTGCGCTCCTCTTTTCGGCTTTAATTCTACACAGTGCAACACAGTCCCCAAAGGCATCTGACGCAACGGCATTGCATTGCCATTCTTTATTTCAACATCCTTATCACCAGAGATAACTTCATCGCCTAATGATATATTGCTTGGAGCAATAATATATCTACGTTCACCGTCTATGTATTTAATAAGAGCTATATTAGCGGCACGGTTAGGGTCATATTCCACTCGCTCAACCATACCCACAATACCATCTTTATCTCTTTTGAAATCTATTATGCGATACTTTCTTTTTGCTCCGCCGCCTTGATGCCGTACAGTTATCCGTCCTAAATTATTCCTGCCGCCTTTCTTAGATAAAGGTTTGGTTAATGATTTAACTGGGTCGCCGCGATAAAGATGAGAATTATCAATCTTAACATGATGACGTCTGCCAGGAGATGTGGGTTTAGATCTTATAACTGCCATATTATGCTCCTTCTGAGAAGAAAGTTATTTGTTGCCCTTTCGCCAGGGTCACATACGCTTTTCTATAACCGCCTTTTTTACCTTTTTTACCGTTAAGTGCATTTCTGGTAGCACGCGGTTTAAGGTTGAGTGAACGAACTGCAGTAACCTTCACATCAAAAATTTTCTCTACTGCCTCCTTTATCTCTCTCTTATTTGCTTGCGGCAAAACACGAAATACATACTGACGGTACTTATCCGCTACACGGGTCCCCTTCTCAGATGCATGCGGAGCAGATATTATGCGATATAAAAGTTCTTCGTTCATTTGCCTAAATAATCATTGAGTTCTTCACATGCATCTTGGGTCATGAGCAATTTATCTGCTCCCACCAAAAAAGGCGCTGAAATTGCAGATGCTTCCACAACCTTAACTCGAGGAATATTACGTGAAGCGTAAATTAAATTTTCATCTAAATTCTTAACTACCACCCTGGTATTACTGTTAGATTTATCCTCTCTTAAATTGTACTTACTTAATAAAGATAAGAATTCTTTTGTTTTAGCACTCTTAAGCTTAATATCACTTATAACCACAATCCGTTCATCTTTTATAAGAGCTGAAAAAATACCGCACAGCGCTCCACGATACATCTTGCGGTTAATTTTTTGCTTGAAAGAACGTGGTTTAGCTGCAAAGGTAACCCCACCTCCCCGCCAAACAGGATTACGTGAGCTCCCAACCCTGGCTCTACCAGTCCCTTTTTGTTTCCATGGTTTCTTACCACCACCGCTGACTTCTCCGCGCGTCTTTTGTGCTTTGCTACCCTGCCTTTGTCCCGCCAAATGAGAAACAACCGCTTGATGAATTAAAGCAGTATTAATTTCCTGTTTAAATACCTTATCAGAAAGCGAAATCTCTTTACTTGTATCCAGTAAACTAACTTTCATTTGGTTTATTCTCTTGTTTCGGTTCCACATCATCTTTTACTTCTGCGGCGGCGGTATCCATTTGCTCTGTTGCTGCTTCTTGTTTCGGTTCCGCATCACCTTTTACTTCTGCTGCGGCGGTATCCATTTGCTCTGTTGCTGCTTCTTGTTTCGGCTCCACATCGTCTTTTACTTCTGCTGCGGCGGTATCCGTTTGCTCTGTTGCTGCTTCTTCTTGCCCTAATCGCGCCTCTTCCCTTTCCTTAATAAGTTTATTGAATAAATTAATCTCTTCTTTTGTTTGCTTGCATGCAGGCTTAACAATCACCTCACTGCCATTTGCTCCCGGCAACGCTCCCTTAATAAGTAAAAGGTTATTTTCTTCATCAATCAATGCCACCTGAAGCCGTTGCACTGTTTTACGGCAATTACCATATTGCCCTGCCATCTTTTTACCTTTCCACACCTTGCCAGGCCATTGGCACTGTCCAGTAGAACCAGCATGACGATGAGAAATAGAATTACCATGGGTTGCATCCTGTGCAGAGAAGTTCCAGCGCTTGATTGTTCCAGCAAAACCTTTCCCTTTTGATACACCAACTGCATCAACCTTCTGTCCTGCAATAAACTGAGTTACGCCAAGAGCATCCCCTATAGAAAACTCGGATTCTTTGGAAGATTCTATCCTAAACTCTCTGAGATTTTTCCCTGTGGGAACCTTACTTTTAGCATAGTGTCCTCGCAAGGACTTGCTTAATCTTTGAGGTTTCTGGTTACCTACCGCCACCTGTAATGCGCTATAACCATCTTTATTTGCCGTCTTAATTTGACATATCAAATTTGGCGCGGCATGAATCACCGTCACTGGGACAGATGCGCCTTGTTCCTCAAAAACACGAGACATTCCCAACTTAATTCCAACTAATCCTACACTCATAATTATTCTTCTTTGGGTTCTGCCGACTTGGCAGAATCTTTAGCTGGTGTTTTAGCAGCTGTTTTTTTGGTTTCTTTCTCCTCCTTAGCTACTGGGGACTTTAATTCGCTTGCGGCAGGAGCTGGACTGCTTTGCTTAGAATCTGGCTTAGAATCTGGTTTGGAATCTGGTTTGGAATCTGATGAAGGTGTTGGTTTTGCCTTGACTGTTGTCTTAGTTTTAGCATCCTTAGCTTTCCCGTCCTTAGTTTTGGCATCCTTAGTTTCCCCATCCTTAGTTTTCCCACGCTGGGCTTTCCCGCTCTTACTTTCCCCGCCTGCAGATTTCCCGCCAGATTTTTTAGAGACCGTCTTAGGCGGCTCTGGAAAACTAATTCTAACTTCTACGCCAGTGGAAAGATTTAATTCTTTTAATGCTTCAAGGGTCTTATCTGTTGGAGATAGTATCTCAACCACTCTTTTATAAGTACGGATTTCATATTGATCCCTAGCATCCTTATCAACATGAGAAGATATTAATAGAGTAAACCGCTCCTTCCTCACCGGTAAAGGTATGGGACCTATAACCTTTGCTTGGGTTCTCTTGGCTGCGCCTACTATCTCTTGAGTAGAAGCATCCAATAACCTGTAGTCAAAGGACTTTAGATTAATTCTAATTTTTTGCGACTCAATTGCCATTTATAATATCTTTAATAGTTTCAATAACTTCAATAATTCCTATACGCTTTTATACGTTTCCTTACGCATTCTCTTACACACCCCTATTACACACCCCCGCAAAACCTGCATCAAACAGAGACAAGTTTCCTCAATGCCGCATTTCAAAATAATTATTAAAATAATATTATATTGAACACTGCATCCAGTTTTGCAAGTAATTCCTCCGTAAGTGATGACCGCTTACTTATTGCGATTCTATCCTCTAATCTTATCCCCAATTTTATCACGGAGTAATCGTAATTATACACACAATAACCCGCAATATATTAACTTATTTATTAACTTACGATGCTTTTTTAATAATATCTTCTGCTACATTATGTGGAACTTCTGCATACTTTGCAAATTCCATAGAATAACCTGCTCTTCCTTGGGTAGCAGAGCGTAAATTCGTTGAATAACCAAACATTTCAGCTAAAGGAACATTGGCTCGGATAATTTTCCCTGCCGCTGAATCCTCCACACCCAATACAATGCCGCGTCTTCTATTAAGGTCGCCTACCACATCTCCCATATAATCTTCAGGCGAAATAACTTCCACTTTCATCAGGGGTTCTAACAGACCAGGCATAGCTTTTTTTGCTGCTTCACGAATAGCAATTGAACCAGCCATGCGATAAGCGGATTCGCTTGAATCAACATCATGATATGAACCATCATGCAGAGTTACATGAACTCCTATCATAGGATAACCCGCGAGGATACCATTTTCCAGCTGAGCTTTCATTCCCTTATCTATTGCAGAGATAAATTCCTTAGGAATAGTGCCGCCAACTATGCGGTTTTCAAATTCATAACCATCTTCTGGTTTTAGTGGTTTAACATTAATTACCACGTGTCCATATTGACCGCGACCTCCCGATTGCCTAATGAACTTGCCTTCCACATCATTAATGCTGGAGCGAATAAATTCTCTGTATGCAACCTGGGGTTTACCCACATTAGCATCCACATTAAACTCTCTTCTCATTCTTTCCACCAGAACTTCCAAATGCAATTCTCCCATCCCTGAAATAATTGTCTGACCAGATTCCTCATCAACCTTAACGTGAAAAGACGGATCCTCTTGTGCTAATTTGCCTAATGCAATGCCCATCTTATCTTGGTCTTCTTTAGATTTGGGCTCAACAGCCACAGATATAACAGGATCGGGAAACTCCATTTTCTCAAGAATAATCTTCTTGTTGACATCACAGAGGGTCTCACCAGTAGTGACTCCTTTTAGCCCTACAGCGGCAGCTATATCTCCAGCCCTAACTTCTTTAATTTCCTGTCTTTGATTGGAATGCATTTGCAACAGACGCCCTATTCTTTCGCGCTCCTGCTTAGTTGAGTTATAAATCCCATCTCCACTTGAGACAACCCCTGAATAAACTCTAAAAAACGCCAACGAACCAACAAAAGGGTCTGTGGCAATTTTGAAAACCAAAGCGGAAAACGGAGCTTCATCATTGCCCTTACGTTCAATTTCCTCATCCCGATCGTCCAAACCCTTGACAGGTGGAACTTCATCAGGAGACGGCAAATAATCTAAAACACCATCAAGCATTGCTTGCACTCCTTTATTCTTGAAAGCAGTACCGCACATAGCAACAATAATTTCTCCAGCCAGCGTGCGCTGTTTGAGCCCTTGTTTAATTTCATCAACGCTTAAGCTCCCGCTATCAAGATACTTATTCATTAAATCTTCATTGGCTTCCGCAGCAGCTTCAATCATAGCAGAACGATATTTTTCTACTTGCTCCTTTAGCTCCTCAGGTATTTCCTCGCGGCGAAATTGCGTCCCTTGTGATGCATCATCCCAATAAATTGCTGTTTCTTCAACTAAATCAACTACTCCCTTAAAGTTTTCTTCTGAGCCAATTGCTAATTGCACTGGCACTGGATTTGCTCCTAATCTAACCTTAATTTGTTCAACAACTCTTAAAAAGTCAGCCCCTGCTCTATCCATTTTATTAACAAAAACTATGCGTGGCACATTATATCTATTTGCCTGACGCCAAACTGTTTCGGATTGGGGCTCAACACCTGAAGTGGCGCAAAAAACAACAACCGCCCCATCCAGCACACGCAAAGAACGTTCTACTTCAATGGTGAAATCAACGTGCCCAGGAGTATCAATTATATTAATTCTATGTTTGGCTCGTTTGCCATCCATTCCTTGCCAAAAACAGGTGGTGGCAGCGGATGTAATAGTAATGCCGCGCTCTTGCTCCTGCTCCATCCAGTCCATTACTGCGGCTCCTTCATGAACCTCTCCCATCTTATGAGATATGCCTGTATAAAAAAGGATTCTTTCGGTTGTAGTGGTCTTGCCAGCATCAACATGGGCGGCAATTCCTATATTACGATACAGATTAATCGGTGTCTGTCTCATCTTGGTAATGTATTAGTAAAGTTAGAAACGTAGGTGTGAAAATGCTTTGCTTGACTCTGCCGCCTTATGAACATCAATTTTTTTCTTCATTGCCGTTCCTCTTTCTTCCAAAGCATCTTGAATTTCGTCTGCGAGTTTTCTGGTCATATTGCCACTCCCTCTATTGCGCGCCGCATTTATCAGCCAGCCCATAGATAAAAATAGTTTTCTATCAGCGCGTATCTCCGAAGGGACAGAATAGGTCGCTCCGCCAACTCGCCGCGATTTTACTTCTACGACGGGGCTAAGCACTTCTATGACTTGCTCAAAAACTTCTAATGGCTCCCGCTTCTGCTTCTTGGCAACTATATCCAAAGCATCATAAACAATTTTTTCGGCAACTGGCTTCTTGCCATTCCACATAAGCATATTGATAAACTTAGCCAACTTGACACTGTTATACATAGTGTCTGGCTCTATCTTTCTTTTAACTGCGGCTTTTTTACGTGACATATTCTTTCCTACTTCTTACTTCTTTTAGCGCCATATTTTGAGCGCCCTTGCTTACGATCTGTCACTCCAGCTGTGTCTAAACTGCCACGAACTGTGTGATAGCGAACGCCAGGAAGATCCTTAACTCTCCCGCCGCGAATCAGCACCATAGAGTGCTCTTGTAAATTATGCCCCTCACCACCAATATAGGAAGTTACTTCATAGCCATTAGTTAGGCGAACACGACAAACCTTGCGCAATGCGGAATTAGGTTTCTTCGGTGTAGTTGTATACACTCTGAGGCATACGCCGCGTTTTTGCGGGCAGCCCTGCAAAGCCGGAACTGTGTTCTTCACTGGCTTATCCTTACGCGGTGAGCGTACTAACTGATTAATTGTTACCATCTAATCTTGTATCAATAATAAGGTCTATAAATAATAAGGTCGCTTATAAAACCGTTATAATAGAATTAACCGATTATTTATCAAAGAATAATAGATTTTTTTAATAAAAATCTCAATAATCTTTTAATAAATAGCTAATATACAACAAGTCATAAACAACAAGCGTAAAATGATTATAACAGCATACTTTTACAGATATGTTAATATTTCAACTATTTAACGAATTATTTTACTTATTTTTAACTAATCTTTCCTCAATATGTCAACTTTACACTATCATATATCAATTTTGAACAGTAATGGCTCTTAAGTGCGGTTTAGTTGGTTTACCTAATGTAGGGAAATCAACTTTATTTAACGCCCTAACTAAATCAGAGGTGCCGGCAGAGAACTTTGCCTTTTGCACCATTGACCCTCATCCTGGAGTAGTAAATGTGCCAGATACAAGGTTGGCAAGCATAGCTCAATTATTACAACCAGCCAAGATAGTCCCCACCACTATGGAGTTTGTGGATATAGCTGGCTTAGTAGCGGGGGCATCCAAAGGCGAAGGACTGGGTAACAAATTTTTATCTCATATCAGAGAAACTGATGCTATTGCGCATATCGTTCGTTGTTTTGAAGGCGGAGGAATTAATCATACATTGGATAGCATCTCGCCGTTAAGGGATATAGAAATAATAAACACCGAGCTAGCACTCAGCGATATTGAAGTTGCCACTAAGGCATTGGAAAAACATCGGCGCAAAGCTGGTTCAGGCGATAAAGAGGCAGTTTATTTATGCAATTTCATTGAAAAGAAAATCATACCACCGCTTAACGAAGGAAAGCAGCTACGTTCTGTAGAGCTAAGCAAAGAAGAGCAAGAACTTATTGCCCCTTACGGATTTTTAACTCGCAAACCAGTAATCTACGTCCTTAACCAAAGGGACACTGATAATGTGGATATAAGTGAAGTTAAGAAAATGGCGCAAGAGGAAGGCAGTGGGACTGTTGATATAAACGTGAAAATAGCAGCAGAATTAATGGAACTTGATGATGAAGAAAGAGAGGACTTCATGCAAGGACTTGCCATTAAGGAAACTGCATTGGACTTATTTATACGCAAATCTTACCAATTACTTGGCTTATTAACTTTTTTTACTGCAGGTCCTAAAGAACTACGCGCCTGGACTCTCAAAAATGGCGGCACCGCTGTTGAAGCCGCTGGGGTAATCCATACTGATTTCATAAAACACTTTATTCGTGCTGAGGTTATTGCTTACGATGATTATATTAAAAGTGGCGGCGAACAAGGAGCAAAAAAACAAGGGTTATGGCGTCTTGAAGGCAAGGAATACAAAGTCCAGGATGGAGACATGATGTACTTTCGCACTAGCGCTTAAAATCAGCTATTATCAGTTACGATTCCAATCTCTTGCACTATGCGATTATGGGCAGCCAGCTCCTCCGCGCTGGGTTTTATTACGCGAAAAGGTCCCAGTTCTTCAAAGTTTACTTGAGCGTTTACAACATCGGTTTTATTTTCCGCCACGTTAAAATCCAAACCTGACTGAGTTAAACACATACTCTCATAAACTCCGCCAAGCAAGCGCGCATCAATCAACGCTCCATGTCCTTTATCTCTGGCAGAAGAATCTATGCCTAACCTGGCCAGCAATGCATCCAAACTATTTGATTGGCCTGAATACTTACTTTGAGCTATCACAAGAGTATCCTCAACCTTCAAACATAAGTCCTCAACTCGGGTAAATTGCCGTCGCTGCTCTTGAGCTAACAAAGCTAACTCAAAATTCAGATAATACAAATCAAAAGGCGCATTATGGATAATGAGTGTCGCGTCGTGAATAAACTCTTCAAACTCTTCCGCCACCGTAGAAAATAGCGGCTTATCCTCCAAAAATTTATCACTAATACCATGCACTTTAATTGCATCGGGATGTATCTTTTTTTGTGGGTTCAAATAATAATGAAAAACCCCTTTTTTTTCAGTATTCTTATTTTCTCCAGTGTTGTTATCCTGGGAGGAACCCACTGGCGAATATTCCAATTCCACTGCGCCAATTTCTATGATGCGGTCATTCTTACAAATACCTGTGGTTTCAGTATCAAGGACTATCCGTCTCATTTATTATTAGTTTGTTGGACGATGCTCTTCTAAAGCGGCACGCGCTAGTTTATCTGCCCGTTCATTCACATCATCATTGTCATGTCCCCTAATCCAATGCCAACTTACTGACACTTGTTGACACAAAGCATCTAATGCTTTCCATAGCTCAACATTCTTAACTGGTTTATTACTGGCAGTTTTCCAATCCTTAGCACGCCAATTATTAATCCATTCGGTTATTCCTTTTTGCACATATTGAGAGTCAGTGAAAATCTTTATTTGTTGTCCGCCACTTACTTTCTTTATTCCCTCAATAGCAGCAATAAGTTCCATTATATTATTCGTAGTTTGCGCAGCACCTCCATAAATAATCTGCTCATTGATGCCGGGGTTAATAATTGCCGCCCAACCCCCAGGACCAGGATTACCTGAACAAGCGCCATCTGTATATATTGTGAATACTGCCATAATGATTATATTTTATAATAATATTTCCGTATTACCAGCTATGATTAAAAAGAAAGGGCGGATGAAGTCACGAATGAGTCCAACCGCCCCGAGTGTTGCGTACCTATGAAATATGCTATAAAATATGCTTTGAATTATAAATCTCCCTGGCAGCGAGATGATGGAGGAATAGGCGTCTCCCTCTTAATATTGAATTATAAATCTCCCGGGCAGCGAGATGATGGAGGAATAGACGCCTCCCTCTTAATATTGAATTATAAATCTCCCGGGCAGCGAGATGATGGAGGAATAGACGCCTCCCTCTTAATATTGAATTATAAATCTCCCGGGCAGCGAGATGATGGAGGAATAGACGCCTCCCTCTTAATATTGAATTATAAATCTCCCGGGCAGCGAGATGATGGAGGTATGGCTCCCTCTTAATATTGTGCCATTTCAACATCATTTCTGCTGCCAGAAAGATCTTCACACTATGAACTATGAAAATCGTTTTGGCTTTATGAATTATATTAATAATAACCTCCCTGGAACTAAAATAATAAGCAGCATGACTCCCCCCTTTGAATGTGTCAGCTGTTATCATCTCAGTCGCCAGGGAGGCCTTTCCCCAAATTAAATCTGAATTGGATAATTGGATAAATCTTGATGCAATGAATCTTGCATAACTTGTATGGGATACAGAGAAACATAATGCGCGCCCATTGAAAAATAATTGCGCAATAGAATGGATAGCAATCAAATGGATAGCTCCGATTTGAGCGCTGATGCTAAGAGTTATCTCCTTGAGCAGCGGACCAACATGTAGATTGGTATTTGTATTAATCTTAATCCCCATTTATATTCTCTTCTTTCTGTTTGATATGAACATCAATATTTGACAACCACATCATAAAAAATGCCAGTGAATATTCATCTGGCGTCGCCATGGCTATAAATATTAAAATATATAATCATCGCGACTACTTATAATTGGAACGGATAAATCCCCCCGTTCTGGCAAGTATTATAACACAGCATTTTAATATTACAACAGTTTTTAATTATTTTTTTATTGTTGGTCATATTGGTTGAGAGTTTGTCGCAAGAATTTATACAACATAATTCAAGCAAATAATTATTGCCCTTGACTTATTAGTGAGATTTACCTATAATCATTACCATGGATGCAGCTATAAACATAGCAAGGAACATAAGAAGCATCGGAAACATTAGGAACGTCAAAAATGATGAGAGGATAGAGAGGATAAAAGTATGGTAAAGATAGAAGGCATTAAGGATCCAAACGGAGATAACATTTTTTGGTTTATCATCGGCAAGAATAATGATGCCATAGTAGTAGACCCAGGCAAGAGTAAACCAGTATTAAAGTATCTAACAGATAATGGGCTAGTAGCCGACAGTATCTTAATAACTCATAACCATAGTGACCACACCGCTGGTATAAAAGATGTAACCGACCAATATCATTGTCCTGTACTTGGTCCTGAGAATGAAGACATAGAATCAATAACTCAAGCATTTACCGAAGGCGATTCCTTTGAACGACTTGGAGCTAAATTTGAAGTCCTATCCCTCCCTGGACATGCTTCCGACCATATAGGATTCATAATTGACGGCAAGCATTTCTTATGTGGCGATGTTATATTTGGCGCAGGATGCGGCAATGTCCCAGAAGGGACTATGGAGCAGATGTTTGAGTCCTTACAAAAATGCGCAGCATTACCTCCCAAGACAAAGCTTTACTGGGGACATGAGATTACAACCTCTAATCTGCTTTTCGCTAGCAAGGTAGAACCAGATAACCCCGACCTCCTTAAACGGCTAAGCAACACCGAAAAAGTAATACAACAAAATGGGATAAGTGCTCCAGGCACTTTAGAGGAAGAATTGAAGACCAACCCATTCTTAAGAGTGGATCAAGCGACTATAGTTAAAAATGCAGAAGAGTTTGCCGGTGGCAAACTATCAACCCCAGCAGAGGTATTCAGTTCCCTAAGAAAGTGGAAAGGGTAGGATTGAAAAGGGGGAGGAATTCAAGGGAGAGGAATTCAAGGGAGAGGAATTCAAGGGAGGAGAATTAAAGAGTGGAAATAACTACTAAATAATTATATCCCCTTCTAACACCTCAGCAATTGCGTCATGGGGGTGTAAGCTTTCTAAATGACGAACCTTAATGCTGACACCGTCCTTAGAAAAACCAGAGAATGCTTTTTGCAGAATCCGCGCCGCATCCTCACAGAACATAAGGTTCTCTCCATTTAAACTTGCAAAAGATTGCTCATCTTCCCGTTTAACCACTGATTGCACTCTAGTTTTAATCGCATCCTCCGCCATATTAATAAGATGCAAAAATGGAAAATTATCTTGGGGCTTCACAATAAGTTTCACCTCCGCGATACTTCTTTGACTATGTGGGGTTGCCATCATCTTCTCTTCATTTTTTAACCACTCTTGTCCTTTTTCCTTAGTAATAGTATTGCCGTTGTTAAAGTGCTGAACAAATCTATCACTAATCAGCTGGCGAGACAATGCCGCAGAGCAAGGGCAAGTGGAAGAATATATTATCTTAAATTCAATTTGACACCTAATCTTACCGTCTAAATTAACTAAACTAACCTGGACTGGATAATCCAACCATCCTTTGTGTCCGCTCAAAAGTGATTCTCGTTCAACACATAGGTCAAAATGAATAGACACTTTAGATGAAGTACTATATCCTTCCTGTAACGAGACAAAATCTTTGGTGAGCTGTTCTAAAGTCCCGTAGTTAACTTTTTCTAATAAGCTTAGTTTAGTTAAGCTTAAATACATGCGCGACATGTGAATACCACGCGCCTGCGGATCATTCAAATCGACAGAGCAATCAATTTCAGAGCGTACTTTCTGCACTCCCAAATCCTTATCACACATTGCAAGAGGCATGACTATGCCCTTCATTCCCACCCAGTTTAATCTTGACGGTTCTTCTGGTTTACTATTTTGTGCCACATCGGGCAATTGAACTTGACTCATAATTTATTTAATATGGAAATTATATACTACTTTCCGCAAAATGATTGCAAAGTAATTAAAACATATTGGTTTTATTAATGGACTACTTTATAACATAGATATGATATACAGATATTATGTATCGTAGCACGCGGCTCAAACTTTATCCAACTAAAGAACAGGACGCCATATTGCAAAGGCAGCTAGGGACGGGCAGATGGTTATACAATCATTTCTTGGCTTTGTCTATTAGACATTACAAGATGTTTGGCAAGTGTAAAGGATATAAGAAAGCAGGTTATGTAAGATTAGCCAAGCATCTAACGAACATTAAATATCATAAGAATTTAGCTTGGCTTCAAGAATCACCTGCTTGGTCATTGCAAGCCAAACTTAAGGATTTAGACACGGCTTATAGCAATTTCTTCAAATATAAAAATGGATTTCCAAAGTTTAAGAGGAAGTGGGGAGTGGATACTCTGCGTTTTGATAGAAATCATTTTAAGATAAAAGGCAATAGAATTGCCCTGCCTAAGGTAAAAGGGGTAAAGTTCAAAGGGAGATTGCTTGAAGGCAAGATTAGAAATGCTACGATTAGCAGGACAATATTTGGCTTTTATCAGTTATCAGTACTCTACGAGCTAGAAATGAAGCCAAGGGCTGTCAATGGCTATGTGGCAATAGATATGAACTGTCATAACCTCACATTAGATAATGGAGAGAAGTATGAATTGCCTGAATATACCAATCAAAGCAAAATAAGATACTGGCAAAAGGCGTTGGCTCGCAGAGTAAAGGGCAGCAATAGACGCTTTAAAGCACGGGTGATGTTAGCTAAAGCATGCTCCAAAGCAGCAAGAATTAGGAATTACAGCAACCATATTCTCACTAGTAAAATCGCATACCGAGGCGAAAACCAAGCAAGGTGCGTGATTTTAGAGGATTTGACCATTAGTAATATGACCCGCAAAGGTAAGCACAAGAGAGGACTAAATCGTTCAATGCGTGATAGTTGTCTTGGAGACATAAAGAGAATGTTGGAGTATAAGACCACTACTATCAAGGTGGATAGGTTTTATCCAAGTTCTAAATTATGTAATGCCTGCGGTCATAAGAACAAAGCATTGACGTTATCTGATAGAAAGTGGCGATGTATTGAATGCAATACAGAACACGACAGAGATATCAATGCGGCGATTAATTTAAAGAAATGGGCGAGAAACGCCCTGCGTGGAGATGGAGTAAAACCTTCTGAGATATTTAATATCCCAGAAGGTATCTATCTGGGAAGCGCTAATATAAACTGCTCTCCTGCGGAAAGTAGTATATAATCCCCTTTAAGATTCTACTATAGTGGTATTTATATAGTGATATTTATCTATTAAACAAGCTCCATTCTTGCATACGCGACAATAGCTTATCCGAAAAGGTTCCAACCGCCTCATCGCTTGCCTTACCCAAACGCTCTGCAATATTTTTCTTTTCTCTCACCGACACCTCATATAAATCAGTTTTTTCTGTTTTTAAGAATAAATACTCCTCAGAAGTAATAATTTCATCTGCGAGCTTCATCTTCAGCGCATCACTGCCATACCATATTTCGCCAGTTGCCACTTTTGCTATAGAAAGTGATGGACGATATTTCTTAACCATATCTTTAAACAAGCTATGGGTATGCTGCAGGTCTTGTTGGAACTTTTTACGCCCCTTAGGGGTATTTTCGCCCACCACTGTCAGAGTTCTTTTATATTCACCAGATGTATGATACTCAACATCAATGTTCCCTTTTTTCAGAAGTTTGTTAATATTCGGCACCATTCCCACCACCCCAATAGAACCAAGTATCGCAAAAGGGGCTGCGCATATTTTATCTGCCATAGCTGCCATAAGATAGCCGCCACTAGCAGCTACTTTATCAACGCAAACTGTCAAACTAAGTTTATGTTCACGCAAACGTAACAACTGCGCTGCCGCCAACCCATAAGAGTGAACATAACCGCCACCACTCTCCAAACGCAACACCACTTCTTCTTTGGGCTTGGCAACTTTGATAATAAGTGAAATAGTGTCTGTCAAAGAATGAACATCCGATGCTTTCATATCTCCATTAAAATTAATTACATACGCCACCTTGCGCTCATCCTGTTTCTTCTTTTGCCGTTTTTGAAGTTTGTGAAGTTTTTTACTTTCTTTTTTATCCAGCTTAAGCATTGACTTCCACTCTTTATGAGATAGAACTGCGCTTTTAAACTGTTTTTCAATATTCTTCAGTTTCTTATTTAAGTGCACAACTTTTAGTTTAGTGCGAGATTCTTGCCCTCGTGAACGCACTGTCGCGGCAATAAAGCCGATAATCAACATTAACGCTAATACAAAGGTAAGTATTTTGGCTACAAAAAGCCCGTATTCACTAAGAAATTCCATAATATACAATAATTTTTGATTTATATCTGATCTATAAATAAAGTTTAGCTGACATTAATCACACCAATAACACAACAATACAACAATAATTGTCGTGTCTCATCATTATACTATACTCTATCAAATTCCCCCTGTTATAATAATTATGTGAAAAATCACTACTTTATTGCGGATCTGCATCTTAGCGCTAAATACTTAGACAGGCATAAGAGCTTCTTGAGTTTTTGCCAAATAATGGCATCAAAGAAAGCTCAGTTATATATCCTTGGGGACCTCTTTGATACCTGGTTGGGAGACGATATGATGACAACGCAAGAAGAGCAGATAGCAGCTGCGTTATATGCTATCAAGAAAAGCGGCGGGCAGGTGTTCTTCCAAGCGGGTAATCGTGACTTCCTAATTGGTGATGATTTTTTAAACCTAAGCGGCTGCGTGCCAATAATAGCAGAAGAAGAAGTTCTGCAAATCAACAACAAAAGGGTCTTTGTTGCCCACGGTGATTCATTATGTATAGCAGATAAAAAATTTCAAGAGGTTCGCGCGGCAACCCGTACTCAACAATGGAAACAACAATTCATAAGCAAAAGCTCCGCAGAAAGGTTAAAGCTAAAGCAACAGTATTTTGCAGAAAGTAATGCCCACGTCAATAGCCATGACACAGAAGAGTTATGCATACACCCCGAATATATTGAAAAGTTATTTATTAAACATGATGCAGACATCTTAATTCATGGACATCTGCATAAACCTGAACAGTTTGAACTAAATATACAAGGTAAAAAAAGGCAGCTTATATGCTTAGGGGACTGGGGCAACCAAAATAAAGCATGGGTTGCATCTATAACAGACAAGGCCGAACTTCACAACTATCCACTTGACAAAATTCAAATTATTTGATAAGTGCTATCAACAAAGCCGAGTCCACCAATGCATACGCCATTTCTTTACCCAAAGTCGCGCCACTGAAGTAACCACTCCGCTTATGCTGGCGCAACGGCTACAAGAGCCCCACATAAAGCTTTTTAATATACCATCATCTGCTACACAGCAAGAGGCAAATTTAAGTTCAAGCAAGAGAAGCCAAATAGCAACCTCAGACAATATTCAATACCTCCAAGCATCGCCAGAATACGCAATGAAAGAGCTAATGGCACAGAGGTTTCCAGGGCATATATTTCAAATATGCCAGTCGTTTCGCCAAGGAGAGCAAGGGCGTATTCATAACCCCGAATTTACTATGCTGGAATGGTATCGTATCGGCTGGAGCCAACAAGAGATTCAAAAAGATATACTCTCATTATTGGATGCCCTGTTAAATGAATACAAGTTACATGAATACAAGCCCCCTCAACAGGGGGGACAGGATGAGCAGGAGGGGCAGAATGAGCAGGAGGGACAGAATGAGCAGGATGCGCAAAAGAGACAAAAGCAGCAAGTACCTGAGATACCTGACACATCTTTTACTATTAACCGCCTAACATACCAACAATCTTTTGAGCAGGCGGGACTTCCCATCCCCTTGCATAGCTGCAGTTATAGCAAAAAGGTGCTACGTAAAAATACCGAAGAGCTACGAGAGGCAGCAGCACATGCGCTTGCTACTAACAAGAATGGAAGCGTCAGCAGTGATATTGGCAATAGCAATATTAAGCATTTACAGCGCAGTCAAATTCTGGATTTATTATTTGGTAGTTTAGTAGCCGAATCACTAAAGTCACCACCTGCCAAGCAGGCAGATGCCAAGAATAAAAAATTAGTGGCGAATAGCCAAGACCAATATAACCCGTGCCGTGAGTATATGTGCATAGTGGATGAATTCCCTTGTGAACAAGCAGGATTTACCACAGTGACAAAAAATCAGGCAGGTGAAAAGGTTGCTAACAGGTTTGAGCTATTTTGGCGAGGAATTGAAATTGCTAACGGCGGAGAAGAGGCAGCACCCGACAAGATATATACGCAACTTGAAGGAGAAGCAAAAGTAATGATGGATGAAAATATTAGATTAGTAAAGGATGCTTGGAAAGGATTGCCTCCATGTAGTGGAGTGGCTATGGGAGTGGATAGAGTAGTGATGCTATTGAATAGCAAGGATTCCTTATCCTTTACGATGGCTCCGTCCCACGCGAATGCCAACCCAACTTGCTACGACAAGCGCTAAAAAAATCGTAAGAACCATGATGAATTAATGGCACCTTAATGCTATCTTTTTGAATTTCAATTTTATCACCAACTTCAGCGTTCATCCCGCCCCAGCCATCGGCATAAAAAGCAATACTTTCACCGCCCTTAACCTCAATGGTAATTTTGGCAGAGTCGGGCAGCACCAAAGGTCGGCTAGTCAGATTATGCGGTGATATATTAACCACTTCTATTGCCATTGCTTGTGGAACTATTATAGGTCCGCCAGCTGACATAGCATAAGCAGTACTGCCGGAAGATGTGGCGATTATTATCCCATCAGACCTTTCACAATAAACAAACCTATCATCTATATATAGTGCCGCCTCCATCATCCTGCCGCTACGTGAATGCAGAACTAAATCATTGATGCTGCGATATTGACACAAAACCTCGCCATCGCGATTAAGTTTGCCACACAAGATAATTCTTTCACTGGAAACATATTTGCCTTGAATTATATCCGGTATAACGGAGGCAATATCCGAGCGGGCAACTTCGGTAAAAAACCCCACTCTGCCGCAGTTTATACCAAGTATCGGAACCTTATACTCAGCAGTACTTTTGGCATGACGCAAGAATGTACCGTCTCCTCCTACCACAATAATCAACTCACAGTGGTTAGGGATTCCTTTTTCATCAATTGACTTAATCTCCCCTAACCCATTAGAATTAAAGTCGCTCGGTGGCGCGCCAATAAAACATATTTCTAAATTAAACTTACTAAAAGTTGCCAACAATTCTTGCAAAGTATTATTAACTACTTCTTCACCAGATTTTACTGCCAGCCCTATTTTGCTAATTGATTTATTCATTTAACGCTGTTCCTTCATCTAATGCTATAGTCAGCAAGTTTATTTTTCAGCGCTGATACCCCCTCATCAAGCGGCACAAATTCGGCATCATCTTCATTACGCGCCTTACACTCAATGCTATTCTTCTCTAACGATTTAGTGCTAACCACCAACCTATATGGAATTCCTATTAGTTCACAATTGGCAAATTTATTGCCAGCGCGCAGGTCACGGTCATCAAACAACACACTAATGCCCGCCTGCGTAAGCTCGTCATAAAGACGTTTACTCTGTTGTATTACATTGTCATCCGTCAGAGGCAGCGGGATTAACATAACATCAAAAGGCGTAATCTCTCGTGGCCAAATAATTCCCTTGTCATCATTATTCTGTTCAATGCAGGCGGCAACCACCCTATCAATGCCAATACCATAGCAGCCCATCAACATAGCAACCTTATCCCCATTCTCTGTGGTGGTATAAGCGTTTAGTGCTTTAGAGTATTTATCACCCAATTCAAAAATATGTCCCACTTCTATGCCGCGTTTAATTTGTAGTTTGCCGTCTCCCTCAGGACTATCTTCACCAGCAGTTATGTTGCGTAAATCTGCCAGTTGCGGTAAAGGACAGTCGCGTTGCCAATTCACTCCCTTATAGTGCTTATCTTGTTGATTTGCGCCGCAAACAAAATCGCTGAGTTGTCCTGCTTCATAATCAGCTATGTAGGGGATATTAAGATTAACTGGACCTAACGAGCCGGGCTTGCATCCCAACACCTTAACAATTTCTTCGGCGCTTGCCATAGTGAAAGGCACGCCTACCTCTGGTAGTTTTTCTGCCTTAACCGCATTCAGCACACGGTCGCCACGCAGCAATAAGGCAATCAAAGAAGGGTTATCCTCGCTCCAATCCGCAGCGCGCGCCACCATAGTTTTAATTCCTTCACTGGCATGAAAGCCCATTGCTTCTTGCAATGCTTTTATGGTATACATTCCAGGGGTATCCACAAGTTCCAATTCCATTTTTGCAGCTGGTCTTTCTATAGTTAATGGTTGGGTTGGCACCAATTCCACATTGGCTGCATACTTGCCTCCCTCGCTAAAAGCAATCGCATCTTCGCCGCAATCTGCCAAAACATGAAACTCCTCCGAACGACTCCCTCCTATGCTGCCAGTATCCGCCGCCACCACTTTAAACTCCACTCCCAAACGAGTAAAAATCTTCAAGTAGGCATCCCGCATATCTTGATACGTCTCTTGTAAAGATTCTTGATTCACATTAAAACTATAGGCATCTTTCATAGCAAATTCACGCCCACGCATTACGCCAAAGCGCGGACGAATTTCATCGCGAAATTTGGTATGCATTTGATAAACCTTAAGCGGCAATTGCTTATGGCTACTTATTTCATTGTGAATAATATCAGTTATAACTTCTTCGTGAGTGGGTCCCAAGCAAAAATCCCGTTTATGTCTATCAACCAAACGTAGTAGTTCTGGTCCGTAATGATTCCAACGCCCAGATTCTTTCCATAGTTCGCTGGGCTGCAGGCAAGGAAGCCGCATCTCTAAAGCGTCAATATTATTCATTTCCTGACGCACTACGCCTTCCACGCGGCGTAATACCCGTAACCCCAAAGGCAGCCAGCTATACAGCCCACTGGCAAGGCGGCGCAACATCCCTGAACGAATCATAAGTTTATGACTCGCCAGAATTGTGTCGGCTGGATCCTCCCTTAAGGTAGGTAGAAAAAATTTACTTGCGTACATAATGTTATAGCATTATAGCAAGATAGGCGAGAGTTATAAAACTATAATAACTTTAATTCACGCTTTAATTTTACCTATTAACGCTGAGCTGCTGCGCCGCCAGGTGTACAGGTAAGGGCTGGATATTGGGAAGCAGTGCCAAAGTCCCAACCGAGAGAATCGTCGGAACATTTCGTTGTCCAACTTGAATAAATACCCGCAGCATTGGTTGGGGTACGTAATGCAGTAGTGCTTTGGGCTGAGCCATAATTGCCGCCATCTGGTGTACCCATGATAGTGACAGTGTTATCCCAATAGGAGTCGGGGGTCATGGTGTTAGCATTCCCAAGACCAACTAGACCTCCAACAAAATCATCCCCACTCACAGTCCCGCTAACAGCATAAGACGTGCTGACGGTTGCCAATCTCCCATCACCAACCAAACCGCCGACATTATTCCCAGTCCCGCTCACTACCTCGCTCACAGCATAAGACGAGACGATCCTGCTTCCCCCCCCATAACCAACCAGACCACCTACGTTAGAAGTCCCGCTCACATTATCACTAACAGCATAAGACAAGGCGATTCTGCCTCCCTCTGCATAGCCAACCAGACCTCCAGATTCATCCTCCCCGCTGATATCTGTGCTCACAGCATAAGACCAGGTGATGGTGGTATTCCTCCCATCACCAACCAAACCACCGACTCTATTGCCTGAGGCATCAACCTCTCCTTCTACGGAACTATTGCTAATAAATGCTCCTCGCGCATAACCAACCAATAGCCCCACATTACGCCCGCCGTCACTAAGATTAGCAGAACGGATATTAATATTGCGTAAAACAGAATCAGAGCTGATTGCCCCAAACAAACCTGACGCATTATCATAATCGCCCTCAGAGTTTGTTATAGTAAGATCATAGATTGCATAACCATTACCGTCAAAAATGCTATTAAATAACGCGGCTGTATCTGTACACCTGGAAGAAGCATAAGTAGGGCAGCTGCCGATTGGCTGCCAGTTATCACCATTATAACCATCAAGGGATATATCTGCGACAAGCTCATAACCATAGCATTCTGTGATGCCGTTTAGTCCGCCACAACCAATACTATTTCCAGCATAAGATTCGCCAGTAAGGCCTTCGCGCACCTGGTCTAATTCCGCAGCATTATGTATTTCTATTAGTCCATTGCCATCATCATCAACATCTTGATTAGTGGAATGGCAACCATCACCGTCCGCATCTGTTAATGCATCTGAACGCCAATCAGTTAATCCCTCTGGTTGTGCATCGCAAGCATCCGCATTATCTCCAATCCCATCGCTGTCTGTATCAGTATTTTCTGTGGGATTGAGCGGGAAAGCATCAACTATATCCAAAGTACCATCATTATCATCGTCTCTATCTGTTATGTCTGGCATACCATCACGATCAGAGTCGGAGTTAGGGGGACAGGTGAGGACTGGGTATTGGGAACTAGTCCCAAAGTACCAAGCAAAGGAGCCATCGGCACACCTTGTTGTCCAAGTTGCATAAATACCCATAAAATCGGTTTGCGATTGCAAGTCACGGGTAGTTTTCGGCAAACCATAATTGTCCGCCGTTATACCACCAATGTAGGTCTCCCAATAGGAAGCGGTGATATCGGTGCTACTATCCCCGAAACCAATCAGACCGCCGATATTAGAATTACCTCTAATATCGCTGCTCCTAGAATAAGACGAGGTGATGGTGGCGCTACCCCCTTCGCCAACCAGACCACCGACAATACTATCCCCGTACACCTTCTTACTAACAGCATAAGACGAGTCGATATCAGCATTACTCCCATCACCAATCAGACCGCCGACTCTTGCACCCCCCCCGTTCACAAACCTGCTTTCAGCATAAGATGAGGTGATGGTGACACCCTCACCAGAACCAACCAGACCGCCGATAGAGCTACTCCCAGTGACAGACCCACTTTCAACATAAGACGAGATGATGGCAGCATTCCCCTCCGCTCTACCAACCAGACCACCGATAGCGCTATTCCCGCTCACAGACCCGCTCACAGCATAAGATGAGGTAATATTAGCATCACTCCCAATACCAACCAGACCACCGACATTATCACCAGTCCCGCTCACAGACCCGCCAGCAGCATAAGATGAGGTGATGGTGACTCTGTTACCTCTGCCAACTAGACCGCCGACTTCAAAACTACTCCCGCTTACAGACCCGCCCACCGCATAAGACAAGGTGATGGTGGCATCTTCCCCATCACCAGCCAGACCGCCGACAATACCAATCCCGCTCACAGACACACTATCGGCATAAGACAAGGTGATATTAGCGCCAGTCCCATCACCAATCAGACCTCCTATATTATAATCCCCTCTCACAGTTCCGTCTGACACAGAACTATTTACAATGCTCGCACCTCTCGCAAAACCAACCAATATACCCGTATTAATGATGTTAACCGTACTCGTAATACTAGAGGAATGTATGTAAATATTGCGCAATTGCGCATAAGAACTTATTGCCCCAAACAGACCAGATGCCCTTGTATAGAGATTCTCAGAGTTTGTTATAGTTATAGTAAGATCGCTGATTATATAACCATTACCGTCAAAAGTACTATTGAATAATTCGTCAGTATCTGTACAAAGTGGCTCAATAAAGGTAGGACAGCTACCGATTGGCTTCCAGTTATAGCCGGCGAGGGATATATCTGCGACAAGTTCATAGCCGTTGCATGCTGTGATATCCTCACCTTCCATAGTGCCATTACCGCAGCCGTTTGTATTGCCAAAACCTCCCGAACTGGTTTTGAAGCTATTACCCTGCAGATTATAATTCACCTGATTTAGTTGCTCGGCTGTGGCAATATCTATCAGTCCATCGCCGTCATCATCCACATCTACAAAATTTAGAATACCATCATTATCATCATCAAAACCAACAGCTACACTAATAGATGCCTCAGTGCCTCCATTGAGAGCATAAATATCACCCAATGTTAAACTAACAGTGAAAGTATAGTATTCTCCATTGGTTAGTCCTTCTACAGTATGCTGGACATTGGTATTCGGTGCTATTTCGGTGATACTTTTTGTTAGAGGTACATCATCAGAATCGCTTATTTTATAGCTTATGCTAATGCTTGTTATTTGCGCATAAGGGTTATTCCAGCTAATATTGGCTTCTCTATCACCAGAAATCGCCTGCAATTCTGTAACCACATAAGAACGTTGAGCTGTTGCACGAGAACGTTGGGCTGTTAATTCGCCATGCGTGCAGGTGAGGGCTGGATACTGGAAACTAGTGCCAAGATCCCATGCTGGGGTCCCATCATCGCACTCAATATCCTCCCAAATTGTATAAATACTACTTTCAAAATTTGTTGGCAATTGTAACTCACGGGTAGTTTTCGGCAAACCATAACTGCCTTCCGTTATACCGCTTGTGATACTGTCCCAATAGGATGAGGTAATGGAGAGGGGAGTCCCACTACCAATCAGACCGCCGACTCTACTAGTCCCGCTCACTAACCCGCCAGAAGCATAAGACGAAGTGATAGTCAAATTATTCCCATCACCAACCAGACCGCCGACACCATTAGTTCCGCTCACTAACCCGCCAGAAGCATAAGACGAAGTGATAGTTAAATTATTCCCATCACCAACCAGACCGCCGACACTATTAGTTCCGCTCACTGACCCGCTGGAAGCATAAGACAAGGTGATATTAGCACCACTCCCATCACCAACCAGACCACCGACTCGAGGACCACTCCCACTCACAGACCCGCTAGAAGCATAAGACAAGGTGATGCTCGCATCCCCACCAAAACCAACCAGACCGCCGACAAAAGCACCTCCGCTCACAGACCCTCCTGACACAGAGCTATTTGTAATACTCGCGCCTCTTGCATAACCAACCAATATGCCTACATTAATATCGGCGCCGGTAATACTAGCGGAACGGATGTGAATATTGCGTAATTGTGCATCAGAACTGATTCCTCCAAACAGACCTGCCCCATCGGCATAGATGCCGGAAGGGTTTGCTATAGTGAGATCACTGATTATATAACCATTACCGTCAAAAATACTATTGAATAATGCGGCAGTATATATACAAGTTGAAGAGGGAACAGCATAAGTACGACAGCTGCCGATTGGCTCCCAGTTATCGTAGTCAGCAAGGGATATATCTGCTACAAGCTCATAGCCGTTGCATGCTGTGATATCCCCGCTAGCGGTACCATTACCACAGCCGCTGATGTTGTTGAAACCTCCCGAACTGGCTTTGAAGCCATCACCCAGCAGATTATAACGCACCTGATTTAGTTGCGCTGCTGTGGCAATCTCTATCAGTCCATTGCCGTTATAATCCACATCTACCTCATCGTCCGTCCCATCGTTATCATTATCTGGGTCAGCATTATCTCCCGTGCCGTCATTATCTGAATCTCTGCTCTCAGTGGGGTCATAAGGGAAGGCATCCGCATTATCTCCAACGCCGTCATTATCATCATCAGGGTCCACAAAATTAGCTAAACCATCGCCATCATTATTAGGACCAATAGCTATGCTAATAGATGGCACTGTGCCTTCCTTGCCAGCATAAATACCTCCCAATGTTAAATTAACAGTAAAAGTATAGTATTCTTCATTAGTTAGATTTTCTATAGTAAGCCGCACATTGGCATTCGGTGCTATTTCGGTGATACTTATTGTTAGAGGTGTGTCATTAGAACTAATTCTTTGATAGCTTATACTAATGTTTGTTATTTGCGCATAAGGGTTATTCCAGCTAATATTGGCTTCTTTATCACCAGGAATCACCTGTAATTCTGTAACCGCATAAGAACGTTGGGCTGTTGCACGAGAACGTTGGGTTGTTAATTCGCCAGATGTGCATGCAAGGGCTGGATACTGGAAACTAGTACCAAGGTTCCAAGCACGGGAACCATCCGCACACATAGTTGTCCAATTTCCATAAATATCCGTAAAATTGGTTTGCGATTGCAAGTTATAGGTGGTTTGGGGCAAACCATAATTGCCTTCCGTTATACCACTACTACTGTTGTCCCAATAGGAATAGGTGATGAGGGCAAGAAAACCATCACCAACCAGACCACCGACACTATTAGTCCCGCTCACTGTATCGCTCACAGCATAAGACGAGGTGATGGTGACAAAACTTCCTCCACCAACCAGACCACCGACACTACTAGTTCCGTTCACTACCTCATTCGCAGCATAAGACGAAGTGATGATCGCACCTTCCCCAGAACCAACCAGACCACCGACAAAATTACCCCCTCTCACTGTATCGCTCACAACATAAGACGAAGTGATGGTAGCGCCATCCCCATCACCAACCAAACCGCCGACAAATAAATCGCCGCTTACATACTCGTTCTCAGCAAAAGATGAAATGATGGTCACTCCACTCCCAAAACCAATCAGGCCGCCGACATTCATTCTCCCACTCACAGTCCTTCCAACAGCAGAAGACGAGGTGATGGTGGCAAAACTTCCATCACCAATCAGACCGCCGACTCTATTGCCAGCCCCCCTCACAATCACGCTTGACATAAGGCTATTTGTAATGCTCGCACCTTCCCCAGAACCAACCAGACCGCCGACAAAATCAACCCCACTTACATTCCCGTCTAACACAAGGCTGTTTATAATGCTCGCATCTTCCCCAGAACCAACCAAACCGCCGACATTCATTCTCCCCTTCACAGTCCCGTTAATAGTAGAAGACGAGGTTATGCTCGCACCATCCCCATAACCAACCAACGCACCCACATTAGTGTTAGCGCCAGTAATATTGGAGGAAAAGACGTTAACATTGTGTAATCGCGCATTAGAACTGATTGCTCCAAACAGACCGGCCGCATTGGCATAGACGCCAGCAGGGTTTGTTATAGTAAGATCTCTAATTGTATAACCATTACCATCAAAAGATGCATTGAAGAATGTGCTTTCATCAGTGCAAGCATTGGTAGAACAGCTGCCGATTGGCTCCCAATTGTCATAGTCGGCAAGGGATATATCGGCGCCAAGCTCATAGCCGTTGCATTCAGTGATATCCTTACCATTACCGCAGCCATTAGCATTACCTATGCTTCCCTGGCTGGGAGTGATACTGCTGCCCTGAAGGTTATAGCGCATCTGATTTAATTGTGCCGCTGTGGTAATCTCTATCAGTCCATCGCCGTCAGCATCTACGCTTGCACCACCGCCACCGCCTGCACCACCGCCACCGCCTGCACCACCGCCACCGCCTGCACCACCGCCACCAGCGGCACAAGCAACAAGTGTAGTTAACAACAACAGCGTTGCTAAGGATAGCATTATTGAACGGGCGCTACTTAAAAACTTCCCGTATGAATATTGAAATATTCCAACCGCTTGGGATGGATAGCAAATTGCCAAGTAATTCTTGGATTGATAAAATTTATTCATAATACTTAATTATACTTATATAATACTTAATTATAAAATACATCTCGTCCTCTAATACAACCGCATCTCTAAATAATAATCTATGATATCTATAGCAAGATAGGCGAGAGTTATAAAACTATAGTAATTTTAATTCACGCTTTAATTTTTACCTATTAACGCTGAGCGGCTACGCCGCCAGGTGTGCAGGTGAGGGCTGGGTATTGGTAATAAGTCCCAAAGTCCCAAGCAAAGGAACCATCGGCACATTTTGCTTTCCAAGTTCCATAAATACCCACAGCACTGGTTGGGTTAGTTAAGTCAGTAGTAGTTTTGGGAAGGCCACGTCTGTCTCCCGTTATCCCGCTGGTGGAGCTGTCCCAATAGGAATGGGAACTCCTGGTGCCACCATCCCCTCCGCCAATCAGCCCGCCGATAGAAACTCCCTCGGCCACAGACAAGCTTACAGACCCGCTTACAGACCCGCTTACAGCATAAGACGAGGTGACGCTAGCAGAAGGCCCAGAACCAATCAGACCACCAACGTTGTCGGCAGCCCCTACCACAGACCCGATATTAGCATAAGACGAGGTGATGGTCGCGGCCTCCCCCCAACCAACCAGGCCGCCGATACTAGAGTTTCCCTCAACAGCCATGCTCATAGCATAAGACAAGGTGATAGTAGCCATCCTCCCAGCACCCACCAGACCCCCGACATCTCTACTAGTCCCGTTTACAATCCTGTTCCTAGCATAAGACGAGGTGATATTAGCACTCCTCCCGTCACCAACCAGACCACCGACATAAACATCACCGCTGACAGACCCGTTTCTAACATAAGACGAGGTGATGGCAGCGGTCTGTCCGTAACCAACCAGACCGCCGACACTAGTACCAGTCCCGCTCAAAGTCATATCTGATACAGAGCTATTTATAATGCTCGCACCTCCCGCATAACCAACCAACATCCCCACATTAGTGACAGCGCCAATAATATTGGATGCACGTATGTGAATATTGCGTAATTGCGCATCAGAACTGATTGCCCCAAACAGACCTGCCGCATTGGTATAGGGAACAGCAGGGTTTGTTATAGTAAGATTACTGATTGTCCAACCATTACCGTCAAAAACCGCATTGAAAAATGCGCTTCCATCACTGCAATCATCGGTAGAACAGCTGCCGATTGGTTCCCAGTCATCGTAATCGGCAAGGGATATATCTGCGACAAGTTCATAGCCGTTGCATGCTGTGATATCACCACCCATGGTGCCATTACCGCAGCCGCTAGCATTGCCCATGCCTCCCTGGACGAGGGTGAAATCGCTGCCCAACAGGTTATGGCGGATTTGATTGAATTGCTCAGCTGTGGCAATTTCTATCAGTCCATCACCGTCATCATCCACATCCACATCGTCATCTTTCCCGTCGCCATCATCATCCTCATCCACATTGTTTCCCATGCCGTCATTATCTGAATCTCTGCTCTCAGTGGAATTGAATGGGAAGGCATCCGCATGATCTTCAACGCCGTCATTATCGTCATCAGGGTCTACAAAATCTGCTAAACCATCGCCATCATAATCAGGACCAATAGCTATGCTAATAGATGACTCAGTACCTCCATTGACGGCATAAATGCTGTCCAATGTTAAACTAACAGTAAAAGTATAGTATTCTTCGGGGGTTAGTTCATCTATAGCAAGCTGCACATTTATATTCGGGGCTATTTCGGTGACATTTTTTGTTAGAGGCGGATCATTAGAATCGCTTATTTTATAGCTTACGCTAATGCTTTCTATTTGCACATGAGGATTATTCCAGCTAAGAGTGACGTTACTGTCGCTTGCAATCGCCTGTAATCCTTCAACCACATAAGAATGGTAAGCTATTGCATAAGAACGTTGGGCTGTTAATTCACCAGGTATGCAGGTGAGGGCGGGATACTGGAAACTCGTGCCAAGGTTCCATGCGCGGGAACCATCATCACACTCAAACTCCTCCCAAGTTGCATAAATACTGCCATTAAAATTTATCGGTGATTGCAATTCGCTAGTAGTTTTCGGCAAGCCAAAACTACCTGTTGCTATGCCACTGGTGGTGGTGTCCCAATAGGAATAGGCAATATTAGCACCAGTCCCCTCACCAACCAGACCGCCAATCCTATTATCCCCGATAACAAACCCGCCAGCTGCATAAGACGAGACGATATTAGCACCGCTCCCATCACCAACCAGACCACCAACTCTAGTACTTCCGATAACAGCCCCCCAAGAAGCATAAGACGACGTGATTGTACTACCACTCCCATCACCAACTAGACCGCCGACAAAATAATCCCCGCTAACAGTACCCCCAGCAGCATAAGACAATGTGATGATAGCAGCATTCCCATAACCAACTAGACCGCCGACAAAATAATCCCCGCTAACAGTACCCCCAGCAGCATAAGACAACGTGATGATAGCCCTCCGCCCCTGACCAACCAGACCGCCGACCCAATTACGCCCGCTAACAGGACCCCCAGCAGCATAAGACGACGTGATAACAGCATCGCTTCCATCACCAACCAGACCGCCAATCCACTGCTGCCCGCTCACAGCCCCCCCAGCAGCATAAGACAACGTGATATTAGCATCGATTCCATAACCAACCAGACCGCCGATATTATCAACCCCGTTCACAGAACCCCCAGCAGCATAAGACGACGTGATACTAGCGCCATCCCCACTACCAACCAGACCGCCGATATTATCAACCCCGCTCACAGGACCCCCAGCAGCATAAGACGACGTGATATTAGCGCCATCCCCACTACCAACCAGACCGCCGACAAAATTATCCCCACTCACAGGACCCCCAGCAGCATAAGATGACGTGATACTAGCGCCATCCCCACTACCAACCAGACCGCCGACATGATGAGCGTACCCTTTAAGCAATTCCCCAGTCACAGACCCGCTCATAGCATAAGACGACGTGATATTAGCATCATACCCACGACCAACCAGACCACCGATAAAATCAACCCCATTCACATACCCACCAGTAACATAAGCCGAGGTGATACTAGCTCCACTCCCTTCACCAACCAAACCACCCACAGCACTCCTCCCAATGACAAACCCGTCTGACACAGAGCTATTTGTAATGCTTGCGCCTCTTGCATAACCAACCAACATGCCCACATTAATGTCAAAGCTTATAATACTGGAGGAACGGATGTGAATATTGCGCAATTGTGCGTTAGGGCCGATTGCTCCAAACAGACCTATCGCATTGGCATAGTCTCCAGAAGATCTTGTTATAATAATATCGCTAATTGTCAAACCATTACCGTCAAAAACACCATTAAATAATGCGGATGTATTTGTACAAGTTAAAGAGGAACCAGTATAAGTAGGACAGCTACCGATTGGCTCCCAGTCATAGTCGGCAAGTGATATATCTGCAGTAAGTTCATAGCCGTTGCATGCTGTGATATCCTTGCCATTGCCGCAGCCGTTAGCATTGCCTATGCCTCCAGGGCTGATAGTGAAATTGCTGCCCAACAGGTTATGGCGGATTTGATCGAATTGCTCAGCAGTGGCAATCTCTATCAGTCCATCGCCGTCAGCATCCACATCTACAAAATCAGCAAAACTATCCCCATCATAATTAGGACCAATAGCTACGTTAATAGATGTCCCAGCACCTTCCTTTCCAGCAAAATCGTCTCTTAATGTCAAACTAACAATAAAGGTATAGTATTCTCCATTGGTTAGCCCGTCTATTGTATGCTGCACATTGGCATTCGGGGCTATTTCGGTAATGCTTTTAGTTAGAGACACATCATTAGAACCACTTTTTCGGTAGCTTATGCTAATACTTGATATTTGCGCATAAGGATTGTTCCAGCTAAGAGTGACTTTTTTATCACTAGGAATTGCCTGTAATCCTGTAACCGCATAAGAACGTTGAGGGGGTAATTCGTTAGATGTGCAGGTAAGGGCTGGATACTGAAAACTAGTTCCAAAGTTCCAAGCAAGGGAATCGTCAGCACACCTAGTTGTCCAATTTGTATAAATATCCACAGAATTGGTTGGTGACTGCAACTCACGGGTAGTTTTAGGTAAACCATAACTGCCTTCCGTTATCCCGCTGCTAGAACTGTCCCAATATGACGAAGTGATAGCGGCACTCCCCCCAGAACCAATCAGACCGCCGACAAAATCATCCCCACTAACTGCCCCGCTCACTGCATAAGACGAAGTGATAGCGGCACTCCCCCCAGAACCAATCAGACCGCCGACTCCATCATCCCCACTAACTGCCTCGCTCGCTGCATAAGACGAAGTGATAGCGGCACTCCCCCCAGAACCAACCAGACCGCCGACTCCATCAGTCCCTCTCACTGCCTCACTCACAGCAGAAGACAAGACGATATTAGCACCACTCCCAAAACCAACCAGACCGCCGACTCCAATAGTTCCTCTCACTACCTCGCTCACAGCATAAGACGAAGTGATGGTAGCACTACTCCCATCACCAACCAGACCGCCGACTCCACTAGTTCCTCTCACTGCCTCGCTCTTAGCAGAAGACGAAGAGACGGTAGCACTACTCCCAGAACCAACCAGACCGCCGACTCCACTAGTTCCTCTCACTGCTCCGCTCTTAGCAGAAGACGTCGTGATGCGGGCAAAAAGCCCAGAACCAACCAGACCGCCGACATTATAAGCCCCACTTATATTCCTGCTCTCAGCATAAGATGACGTGATACTCGCACCATTCGCATAACCAACCAATATACCCACATTATTGCCAGCGCCAGTAATATTGGAGGAACAGATGTTAACATTGCGTAATTGTGCAGTAGAGTCAATTGCTCCAAACAGACCAGCCGCATTGGTATAGGGGGCAACAGGGTTTGTTATAGTAAGATCCTTGATTATATGGTCATTACCATCAAAAACCGCATTGAAGAAAGTATTTTTATTAGCGCAAGAATTGGTAGAACAGCTGCCGATTGGTTCCCAGTTGTCGTAGTCGGCAAGGGATATATCCGCACTAAGCTCATAGCCGTTGCATGCTGTAATATCCTTGCGATTACCGCAACCGTTAGCATTGCCTACGCCTACCTGACTGAGCATGAAATTGCTACCTAATAGATTATAACGGATTTGGTTGAATTGCTCAGCGGTGGCAATCTCTATCAGTCCATCGCCATCATCATCCACATCTATACTATTTAACAATCCATCTCCATCGTCATCAGATGTGGGGCTGGATATTCTGGCATCAGTAAGGATACAGGATGCGGCAATGGCATCTATCCTATTGCTGCTGCTAATGCTACTACTGCTACTACTGCTACTACTGCTACTGCTACTGCCGCTACCAGCGCAAGCAACAAGTGTAGCTAACAATAATGCTGAGGATAGCATCATTGAAATATTTCTATTCAAAAATCTTATGCAGAAAGATTGACCTATTCCAACCACTTGGGATAGGTGGCAAACTACTGAATAATTCGCGGAACGATAAAATCTACTCATAACACTTAATTATACAACGGACTTCTATTTTTATACTATATAAATAATACTTTATAATTTTAATTATGTATGGTTTAGTGCTTCCAAGGTGCCCATATCAAGCCACTTGCCTTGATGCACTTCTCCGCTTACTTGTTTATGCTGTATTGCTTTATTCAGCATGCTAACCAAGGAAAATGATTTGCCTGCCGCATGTTTATCCTTCTCCCCACCAAATAGGTGCGGATTAATGATACTTATTCCACAAAAAGTATAATCATTACCGGGAATAACTAAGTTATCTGCAAGTGAAAAATCCCCCTCAGCGCTTGTGGCAGAAGGAACCAACAACAGATGAGCCAGCGCCGACTTATGGCTATTTTGGTTATCTTGACTATATCTGCGAATCCTGCGAATAAAGCTACTTAGGTTCACATCATGCACAAGGTCGCAATTTAGCAACAAAAATATCTCATCTCCTAATAAAGGCAAAGCATTAAGCACGCCACCGCCAGTTCCCAGCATATCCTGCTCGCGGCTATACTGAACCCTCAGTCCCCATTTATCCCCTGCCCCCACATAATCGGCAATCATCTCGCCTTTATAGCACAGGTTAATAACGCAATCTGTGATACCTGCGTCGCGCACTCCCATCAAAGCATAATCTATCAGCGGTTTGCCATTAACCTCTATCAAGGGTTTAGGTGTTTTATTCGTTAGGGGCTTCAATCTTTTCCCATATCCAGCGGCAAGGAGCATAGCTTTCATCACTCTTATTATATGCGAGGGGACTTAATTTTTAAAACTTCTGTAAGGACAAGATAAAATTAGTTGAATACTGGACTTGAATATTACTAGATAACCCATATAAACAAACAACTACTATGAATAATAATTAAATATGGCGATATGCCATATTGATTATTGATTTATTAAATAATTAACAAATGGTTCGTAGTATGAAGAATAATATCAAGAAGAATAATATCAAGAAGAATAATGTCAAGGATAATAATGATATTTCCTCTCTGGTGAATACCACACAGAAGGTAATAGAGGATTATGATAAGCAGATTAAAAATAATCCCAACTCTGTCCATCTATATAACAAAAGGGCTTACGCTAAGATGCGTCTCGCCGATATGCAACTCAAAGAAGGCAACAGTGACACTGCCGAAAACAAACCCGAGTACAAACCCGAATCCCTGCTGCTTAGCGCGTTAGAGGACTGTGATACTCTGATAAGCATGGATAAGAACGACTTTGATTCTTATATCAACGGCGGTCTCATCAAGGAGAAACTGGCAAATATTCAGTTAGAGAAAAACAACATAAACAACGCCAGAAATCTACTGAAAGAAGCAATCCATAATCACGACAAAGCAATTGCCATTGAAGAAGGCATCGCCTCAATTTACTGCATACGCGGTAATGTTAAGCAATCACTGGCATACTTAGAGAAAAAAGCCGGCGCCCCGCTTTTGGCAGAACAGCTCACCCATGCTGGCATCAAAGATTACGATGCCTCCATTAAACTGGGGGATAAAAAGGCCTATGCGTCAAGGGCTGCGGCGCGAGTAATCTTGGCACTGCATAAAAAAAGGAAAAGTAAAATGATGGATGCCGAAGTTCTTTTACTGTCCGCAATAGAAGATTATGACCAAGCAATTAACTATGATGTGGAAAAGCCCAAGCTATTCTACTTGCGCGCCGAAGCTAAGGGCTTACTTGCCGAAATAGAATATCGCAAAAGGGAACCCGCCAACCTAAATGCCTTAGTGGACTCCGCAATTGCTGACTATCATAAAGAACTTGACAGAGACCCCGACTTCCTCTATGCTTGGACTGGCATTGCCTGCTGCAAGTATTTATGCGCAGATTCCGAGTTCCTGCGAGGCAAACTAACCAAAGCGCGCAGCACAATTGAAGAAGGCATCGCCGCCTGTAATAAGGCAATAGACATTAACCCCGATGATATATCCGCCTATTATGAACGCGCCTATCTCATGTTTTTGCGTGCCGGCGTTGAAGAAAGAGATAACAACATCCCCTTAGCCCGTCAGCTGATTAAAGCGACCATTAAGGATTGGGACAAGGCGATAAGCATTGATCCAGATAATGACAGATTGCGTAATCACCGCAACAATGCAAAAAAGTCGCTTGATTCTATCAGCAACGATGATGATAAAAAACAGCAAGTTGCCGACACAATAGTGGATGTGCGCTCCTCTTTGGGAGGCAAGTCGCCAAAAGACAAGCATTAAAGCGGCTCGGGCCGGCTACTGGACTTTAGCTGGTTTAACGGAAAGCGGCTTGTACTGACGTGCCGCCAGGAGTACAGGTGAGGGCTGGATACTGCCCAGCTGTGCCCAAGTCCCACGCGAAAATGCCGCCTTCAATAGGATAGGTCATATTATCCTCAGTAAACTCGCCAGTTACTGGGTTGCACACACCATTACCCCAGTCGGAATAAATGCCGGTGAAATCAATTGTGTTTCGTAAAGCATCCCTGGTTTGTGGTTCTCCTTCTCGCGCAGCATTAGTAGCAACAAGAACTTGGACACCTTTGACAAGAATAGTATTGTTATCCCAATAAAATTGAGATAAAGTCGGTGGTGAAGCTGCAATATCTCCAATCAGAGCGCCAAAAGTATCATCAGAACCAGAGGACCGAGTAATACTCGTGTTGGCAATATAAGACGCTGATATGTTATCTGATCCGCTACCAGAAATAAGACCTACAAAACCACCTGCCTTAGCAGTCCCATTGACTGTTGCTTGCAACACATAAGATGATAATACCATGGAATCAGTCAGAGTGCCGATCAAGCCGCCGACATTCTCACCCCCGCTGACATTCGTCTCCGCCACATAAGACGAGGTGATGGTGGCGCCTACCCCATTACCGACCAGACCGCCAACATTCTCACCCCCGCTGATAATTGTCTCCGCCACATAAGACGAGGATACAGTAATTCCAAATCCATAACCAACCAAGGTGCCGACATTATCAGCATTAGTGTTAATCTCTCCTTGTTGAACTGAACTGCTAGCAATGTTTGAAAGATGAGTAAAACCAACCAATGCCCCTACATAACGGAATCCACCGCTAATGTTGGCATCACGTATATGCACATTACGCAGTTGTACTGGGGAAGTGATGGCGCCGAACAAGCCCGAACCATTAACATAGTCAGCTGAATCGTTTATTATAGTAAGATTACTAATGATGTGCCCATTGCCATCAAAAATGCTATTAAATGATGCTTCAGCGTCATTGCAAAAGACCTCATTTAATATTTCTCTATAACTAAAACACTCTCCTATCGGCTGCCAGTTATCATAATCACTAAGTGATATGTTAGCGGCAAGCTCATAACCGTTGCATGTTGTGATGCCGTCTTGACCGCCGCAGCCCGTAGCATTGCCGACAGCGTCCGCCTTTATTTTAAATGATGTGCCGCCAAGATTATAACGCACTAAATATAGTTCTGCAGCAGTTGCTATTTCTATTAAACCATCGCCATCATCATCCACATCTTCATCCGCTGCGCGACAGCCATCGCTATCATTATCCATCGCTCCATCTATGCCATGGCGCCAATGGCGAGCACTGCCTGGAGAATTACATAGGTCATCAATATCGCCAACCGTGTCATTATCCGAATCAACAATGCGGAGAGTATCATCAACATCATCTGGGAAGCCGTCTCCGTCTTCATCAAGCTCAAGAGGGTCGCCATCCGCATATTCGTCTCCATCCAGGTTGGGACCAATCAGCCGCATTATCTCTGCTGCAATGACACTTTTATTCTCATCGGCGCCTCCCAGTACCAAGCTAACTCTAAAGGTATAATTTGTATTGGGTGTTAATAAAGGTATCATTTCCATAACGTCTGTTGCATTGGCGGTTATTCTGGCGTTGTCCGTTATTCGTATGGGGGTTCCAAAGATATCAGCTGTGCTGAGTTTGTAGCTTATGTTAATATTAGCTATATCCGCATCAGGATTATCCCATATAAGCGTAGCACTGTTAGCAGCAGGGATAACCCGTAATCTTTCTACGCCAATTTCTATGGGGGGAGTGGCATCACCACTGATATCACTGATACCACTGGTACCACTAACGTCACTACTGTCATTGCTGCAAGTGGCAAGGAGGAGTAATAATAAAGATGTTATTAAAGCTAACATTATTTAATTGCCGCCACGTAAATACTTACGCCACAATAATTGTCGCAATAACTGCATATAGAATAATTTATAAATGGATTATTAAGTGGTCGCGATAGTGTTTCATTTCCTTAATGGATTCTAAAACATCAGACATTGCAGTGTGAGCTTCTTTTTTGGTGATGTTATCAACGATTGCTGGATTCCATGCCGAAGCGGCAATTTTGAAAGATGATACATCCAAATTACGATAATGAAAGAATTCTTCCAAACGGGGCATATAGCGGCGTAGAAACATTCTATCCTGATGAATACTGTTACCACACATCGGCGATGTGAAGCCCTTTACGTACTGCTGTAGAAAATCTAAGGTTTGTTGTTCGGCCTGCGCCTCATTTACCTTGCTATTACGAACCTTCTCGGTTAGACCCGAGAGTTCATGCTGCTCTTCCGACCAGGAGTTCATATTATGTATGACTTCCTCTTCTTGAAAAATTGCCAGGTCGGGACCTTTACTCAATATATTCAAATTGCTATCTGTAATAACAGTCGCTATTTCTAAGATTCTATCTTTGGTGTAATCCAACCCCGTCATTTCAAGGTCAATCCAGATTAAATTGCCAACTGGAGTTACTTCCATTTAATTCTCCTAATTTAATAATTGTTATGCTAATTATATACTACTTAGCGATACTCAACAGCCAAGCGTCCAACCACATAAGCATATAGCAGTAGATGTTGGCGCAATAAGTAAATGTCACTAAAATTGATACTGGTTATTTTACCAGATATATAGATATTATCATCAAACTCTAATTGCAACAGCTGATTTACCTCCGCCAAAGCATCCTGTTGCTGCTTTGCCAGATTCATTGTAACACCCTGCTCAAGCACTTTCACTAATGGGGCATATACTGCCCAAGTTGCATAAGACCAAAAAATATTATCTAATTCACGGCTATAGGAAATATCTTTAACCGTAATATTAAGGGCTTCAGGGTCATAATCCAAATCCGCATAAACATAAAAATCTCCCTTTACATTAAAAAGAGGTAAAGACCCACGCAGAGCAACATTAACTCCTACCACCACCCTTTCGCCAGAAGGATAAAAATATATCTCGTTTATAGTGGCATCCTCATATATTAAGCTATCTTTAATATCAATAACTGTTCCTTTCAATTCTTTGCTGGCAGTAGCGGCGACCACCTCGTAATCTAACGCCAAAGGAACTGCCAAGCGAAAGTAATTGCTCGGAGGATCCTCAGTGGAAAGGTCAGGCAAATCGTATTTGTTAGTTTCTGGCTTATCACCCAAACTTACAAGAGTACGGAACTTTATTGCTGGCTGCAATGATAGAACATTATCCTTAGTTTGCCAAGGAGGGAAGAATATGCTTTGTGGCAATAGCCAAATCCAGGCAGCGGGGTCATCCGATACTTGAATTGGTGTTTGAATATCATCCCAAAACTTTGCCAACTCGGCGCGCAAGTCCAGTTCTTTTTCCAAAAATTCTTGCGCCACCCCTTTGCTTATCTCAAGTAGCTCTTCAGTTAGTGGTTTGGAAATATAATCTGGGGCATTGACTCGCTGATTGAAAATAGTGACAGTTAAATCTTTATGCCATTTATAGGATGTTCTAATGTCACTAACAACTTTCCATTCGTTGGTTATGCGAGCATTAGCATCAACAAATAAACTAATGTCGCCACGCACCCTAGTGGTGGCAACCTTTAATCTCGCCCATTTAATATGACAAGCAAATTTAACTGGGATTTCTATGCTAATAAAATCGTTATTGCCAGTTAACCCCACTGGACGAGGAAATACGTCACAATTCAAAATAATATCACCGAATACTTTGCTAACTTCTACCCTATCTTGCACTTTAATTTTATCTGGAAGTTCTGCGTTAAGTTTTTCTTGCATAACCTGCATGTCCAGTTGCAGAGGAACTGTAAAATAAGAGCTGGGCAGAGATGGCGCTTTATTGATGGTGGCATTGAACGGCGGTTTCAAATTTAGAGATGCTGGCTTTGATTTAACGAAATAATAAAAACTAGCTGCCGCCAGCACAACCAGGAAAGTAATTAGCGTAGACAAAAATACGAGTAATAACTTCGTTGCTTTTTTAGTTATATTTCCAGTTTTACTGCTAATTCTACTTTCAGTTTTACCACTAGGGGGCTGTAATTCGCTGTGTGATTCCGCTCGTACTTTTTTATCCATAATAATGTCTCATTATATACCAATATATTGGTATATAATGAGGTAGTTAAAAGCACTTTCATATTATATTAATTATTAAAGCAACCTCTCAATGAATACCCCAATCTCTCAATGAATACTACGAGCACACCAATCCATCAGATAACTAGCGAACAACAACAATGGCTTAATAAACAGCTGCTGCGTATAGGCATAAGCAGCTGGAAATTTGGCGACTTAATGGCTGATGCCAGTTTCCGCGCCTATAGCAGAATACTCCATCCAAGTGGCAGTTTGATACTGATGCATTTCCCTCCCGCTAAAGAAGATGGCAAGCGTATAGTTGAAACCTCTAATTTTTTTGCCAACAACGGAGTTCAAGTGCCAAAGCTGTACGCACAGGATGTAAATATTGGAGTTGTGCTACAGCAAGATATGGGTAAAGAGCTGCTATCACTACGCAACGCAAGCAGGGTTAATACTAATTTATACGAGATGGCTTTAGAACAACTTAAATTAATTCAACAACTAGATGCCTCACAATTTGGGTCGTTGGATAAAGAAAAACTCATGGAAGAAATGCAGCTCTTCAGCAAATGGTTTGTGAGCGATTGGTTGCGCTGCGAGCAAGAGGTTAATCTGCAACAACTCAATGAGCTATACACACAATTGACTAGCAAGATACTTGAGGCGCCGCAATGTTGTGTTCATCTTGATTTTCATTCGCGCAATTTATGTGTTGTGGCAGCAGCCAAACAAGAAAACAGGACTCCAGGTGGCGGCAGTGATGATAAAAATGAATATGAGTATATAGGCATCCTGGACTACCAAGATACACTGCAAGGGCACTTCTGTTATGATGCTTGGTCTTTGCTACGAGATGCCTATATACTTTTACCGCAGAATATCTTTGATAGTTTGCTTGATGATTTCATTGCAAATACTGCTGAAAGATTTAACTTAGAAGATAAAGATTACATCACTGCACAATTTAATTTAATTGGAATTCAACGTTGCCTTAAGGTTTGTGGGATTTTTGCCCGCTTGTCCCTGCGCGATAGTAAAGAGGGTTACTTACAGCATATTCCTTTGGTGATGGATTATTTGCAAGGAGCAATTAGTAATTTATCAAATTATGCCAACAAGCAGGGCGAAGTAATTATTGCAGAGGATGATTTGTTAGCCCATATTTTTAAAATACTCAGTAAGAAAGCGCGTCGCAAGTTAGCACTTATATAAGTATATTATAGATATATTGTTGGTAGCATATCAACAAACGGCTATTAGCAGCTATTACCAGTAGTTTTCTGTAGTTATATGTCCAGGAGTTCGGCGACGATTACGGGTGAACCCTCTTGCCTTCATAACCCCCTGCACATCTTTTAACATAGCAGGATTTCCGCATAGCATTATATGTGTATCATTTGCATCCATTTTTAGTCCAGCTCGTTCTTCCAATGCTCCATTTTCAAGAGCAGCAGGTATGCGACCAGGTAAGGCAAAGTCTGTTTTCTCGCGACTCACGAATGGAATATACTGCATGTTCTTATGCTGCGCCAATAATTTATCTATCTCCTCTTTATAGGTTAATTCATTAGCGAAACGCGCTGCATGAACTAATACCACATCAGTAAATCTCTCCCAGGTTTCAGCGGTCTTTAATATTGACAACAGCGGTCCTATTCCAGTGCCAGTTGCCATCAGCCACATCTTTTTATGATGGCGCGGAACTTCTTCTAACACCAAAAAACCACTAATCAAATCCGAAACATAGATAGAATCTCCTGCTTGCAGTTCGTTCAAAGGAGGCGACAGAATCCCGTCTTCCACCAAAATAGAATAAAACTCTAAATATTCTTCATCGGGAGCGTTTACTAATGAATAAGGGCGAGCAATCAACTCATCCCCCACCTTCAGTGCTATGCGGGTAAATTGCCCCGCAGTAAATGAAGGGTAATCTTTAACTTTTACTTTAATTGAGTAGAGTGTATCCGTCCAATGACGATTTTCTATAACTGTCCCTTCAAGCCAATTTGCCATTATTTACTGTAGTTAATTATGTAGTGGGTTGTTATCAGGGTTATGAGATTAAGAGTCACTGATAACAAAATCAGAGGAAGTTAAAATAGAAAAAACTTCAATGGAGTACTTCTTCTTAAGCATATCAATGCCGCCTGCCTCTCTATCAACCAAAGTAAGCATAGCAAGTGGCTTATAGCCAGCTTCTATAAATGCATCACAGGCATTGGCAATAGAGGCGCCGCTGGTTATGACATCTTCCACTATTAAAATATTCTTATCTCCAGCTTTTATTTTATTTTCAATGCGACTTGCGGTGCCATGTTTTTTGACTGCGGAACGGACTATACTCCCCTGAGTAATAGTCCCCTTGTTAGCGGTACTATACATAGCTATAGCCGCGGTAATAAAATCTGCGCCCAGAGTTAAACCACCCACTACATTTGGCTGCTGTGGCAGCTGCGGAACTATGTAATCACATACATATTTAGCAAACATATTAAGGAAGGCACCGTCAAGAGTTGCCTTTTTGCAATCAAAGTAATAGGCAGAACCAGAGCCAGAGCTCAGAGTAAAATCTTTGCCGTCAAGCAAACAGTACTGCTGAATATGTTCTCTCATATTAGAATGTAGTTCTTCAGCCGCTTGTTGTGTCAGCTGATTTTGTGTTGTCATAGAATTAAATTATAAACCCTTATGATAAATTTTGATTATAATACGACTATGGATGATAAAAATTTTTTACTTATGCCTCGCTCTTTAGGGCTATGGAAATCGGTTGCCACTTTGGTTGCCTCGGCTGCTGGCATCTGGATACTCTTTAGCCCAGTTGAAGCAGTTAGTTGGTCTGGCATAGCAGGGCTAACTGGTTATGCCTTAGGGCAGGCGGCTCCACTTATCATAATCTCATTTATGGGTTTGCGTCTGCTTAGAACCCTACCGCAAGGACACACCTTGCCGCAATGGGCTCATAGCAGATACGGCAGAGTAATGAGAATTACCACTCTACTAATCTGCATATTTTACATGGCAACCTTTCTTACTGCAGAATTAACTGCCATAGGTAAAGCAGCAGGGTTGCTCACTAACATCCCAGTGGGGATGGCTGTGGCAATAATTGCCTTAATCACCTGGGGCTATACCAATCGTGGTGGCTTTAAGATGGTGGTATGGACCGACATAATTCAGTTTGCAGTAATGGTGCCTTTACTCGCCATCATATTTATAGTAACTATGATTAATGCGATTACTGCCCCCGAACCATTTTGGGGTAGGATTATGGCAGAAGAACCTCAGTTGCTATCAGCATCTCATCTGCCTGGCATTGAGTTTGGCATAACCTTAATTATCGCCATAGTTGCGGCGCAGGTTTTCAATCAAGGGCTATGGCAGCGGGCTTATTCTTGCCGCAACGAAAAAACGATGAGTCAAGCATTCTTAATTGCTGGCATAATAATGATACCGTTAATTTTTATCACAGGTTTTTTGGGGCTCAGTGCTCGCGACGCGGGATTAGGGCTTGAAGACCCTGAAGTAGGAATATTTGAGCTGATGATAAACAATAGCCCGCTATGGCTAACCATATCTTTTGCTATTGCCGCTTTAATGTTGGTAATGAGCAGCATGGATACAATGCTCAACGCACTAAGCGGCTTAGTGGTTGAAGAACTATCATTGCATAAAAAGGGCAATAGCAATAATAACGACCTTACTATTAAAGTTTCTCAGGCAAGAATTGCAACCAGTGTGTTTGCTTTGATTACTGCTATCATCGCCACCCAAGGATATAGCGTGTTATATTTGTTCCTGCTGGCAGATTTAATCTGCGCTGGTACTGCTTTCCCTTTATTCTTTGGCTTGTATTCAAAGCGGTTGAGTCAGAAGGGAGCACTAAGCAGCGCTATTATAGGAATTAGTTGCGGGATATTATTTATGCTGCGTCCCGATTTTACTCCGTTGATAAATAACCCATTGGGCAGTTCATGGCTGCTAAGCTTTGCTGCCGCGGCAATCACATCTTGTATTGCGACATTGAAATTTGCTTATCTATTTCCTAGCGTCATTAAGCTTATCAGGGTGATTACTAAAAACTCCACTAACCCCCCACTTAAATAGGGTTTGCATATCCTGCGGATTATCAACTGTCCAGCATAACACTGGAACTATACTTATATAAGTATAAGCCCGCCACTCTTCCATCCATTTTTCGTTTAGCGAGTCGGCGTGCAGGTGAACGGCGGTGGCGTCTAATTCCTCCACCTTGCTAACCACCTCAGCAACAGTAGGCAATTCATAGTACAACAAACCTAATGGCAACTCGTCGTCAATGACTTTGACATCTGCCAATATGCTATGGTCAAAACTTGAAATAATAATACTACTATATAAGTGTTTAAATTGGAGTGACTTACTTTCTTGCAGGGTATGAAGCAAATCAACAATTATTTTCTCTTTGTTCCCCCCGGTTATATTTCCGGTTATATGCTCTTTAATATCCTTCTTTATACCCCCCTTAATATCCTCTTTTATATTCCTCGGGCTTCCCCCTACATCCCGACTGTCAGGTTTTAACTCTATGTTAATCATCGTCTTGCCACCAAACTCAAGCAGCACTTCTTGCAAAGTTGGAATACGGACGCCTTTGAATTCAGCGCCAAACCAACTACCCGCATCTAACTTTTGCAGCTGCGCCGCAGTTTGTTCCCGCACCATCCCAGTGCCGTTGGTGGTTCGTTCCAATGAATCATCATGAATCACCATAGGGCAATCATCTTTACTAAAAGTGACATCAAGCTCCAATCCATCCGCTCCCAACGCAGCGCGAAATGCTTCTAAAGTATTCTCTGGAAACCTGCCACTTAATCCGCGATGAGCAATAATCCAGGGGGGAGGATGATTAAACAACATAAATGCTAAATCCAAATAAATCTAAACATTGATAAACGGGGCAATCAGCTTTTGGGATTAATCTCCAGTAATTTTTTCATCTCAGCTACCGCCTGCCTCATCCCCACAAACAATGCTCTTGACACAATCGCATGTCCGATATTTAACTCATAAAGATGAGGCAACCTTACAATTGGATATAGATTGTCATAGTTCAAGCCATGACCAGCGTTAACACCTAAACCTAAAGATGCGGCAAGTTCCGCCCCCTTAATAAGATGGGTTAGATGGGCTTCTCTTTCCTTAGGGGTTGCAGCATCTGCATAAGCGCCTGTATGTAGCTCAATTATTCCCGCTCCACTATCCTTAGCTGCTTTAATCTGCCGCTCATCAGGGTCTATAAATAACGATACAGCTATGCCGTGTTTTTGCAGTTGTTTATTAGCTTCTTTAATTTCATCCAACTTGCCAACAACATCAAGCCCTCCTTCAGTGGTAAGTTCTTCTCTCTTTTCTGGCACCAAGCAAACAAAGTCGGGCTTTATCTCACAGGCAAACTCTAACATATACGGAGTAAGAGCCATCTCAAGATTCAAGCGAGTAAGAATACTTTCTCTTAGCAGCCGCACATCTCTTTCTTGGATATGACGTAAATCCTCGCGCAGATGAACAGTTATGCCATCAGCACCAGCGGCTTCTGCCTCTTTCGCCGCGTAGAGAGGGTCGGGATAGTTTGTGCCACGCGCCTGCCTTATGGTGGCAATATGGTCTATGTTCACCCCCAACAATACCCTTTTGTTAATATCAGCAGTTATCATTGTAATAAGTATTTAATATGTAATGTTTAGGTTAATTCAAGCGCCAACTTTGTTCTTTAGTGGCTGGATAAGTTTACGGCTGGATAGTTGGCGATATTCCATGAGATGATGAATGATAAGTCGCGCCAGCCGTTTGGCTGCTTGACCGACTGCGGGATTTGTAAAATCGCCAGCATCCATTTGAAAAATCTCAGTGCCACTAAAAGTATTTATTGGACTCGCCGAAGAAGAAACAGTGAAACCAAGATTTGGCTCATATATATAGTGCTTGTCTGAGGTGATCGCAACACCGCTTTTATAATCCTTATCATAAGATAAGCCGTAGCCAAGCTCTGCAAACAAACGTTGTTCAAGTATTCTAAGATTCACCTCATTATGCTCTTTTGATTCTTCCGTCAGATAATTATGATAATAATCGTAAAGCGCGGTATGGGCATCAAAGGGCTTCAACAGTTTTAACAACAACTCAGTAAGGTACAGCAAGATAGTTAACTGCTTGCCATCATAAAGATCATGCCGTTGAGATAATTCCACAGAACGCATGGTTTTCAATTCGCTTTTCCCCGACCAACTAACCAGTAATTCCATAGTCGGTTGCAATAAAGTATAGCTGCCTTTCTTTCTTTTTGCTCCTCTGATTAGTATATGGACTATGCCATGTTCGCGAGTAAAAAAATATCCTATAATGCTCGTCTCACTATAGGGGCGACGATGCAGTAAATATGCTTTTTCTTGGTCAGCGCGTGTTCTCATTAGGTAAAAAGTTTATGGGAATTTATGGCGACTTATGGCAACAACTTACGCACTGGAGCAAAGGTGCGGCGATGCACTGGCGATACCCCCAGATTATTCAAAGAAGCAATATGCATTTTGGTAGGGTACCCTTTATGGCGAGCGAATCCATAACCAGGATACTGCTCGTCCAGCTTAAGCATATTTTTATCACGCATAACTTTTGCTAATATAGAGGCAGCCCCAATTGACGCAACCTTGCCATCACCGCCAACAATTGCCTCGCCAGCACAGGAAACGGGCGGCAGATGCAAGCCATCCACTAAAATTTTATGCGGGGCACAGGCAAGCCCTTCCACTGCTCTTTTCATTGCTAATAAACTTGCTTGAAGAATATTCATCTTATCTATTTCCTCCACTGTGGCGGAAGCTACGCACCATGCCTTGGCTTTAGCGCAAATAATTTTAGCAAGTTCAGTCCGCCGCAGCGGCGAAAGTTTCTTAGAATCATTAATGCCTTGAATCTCAGAGTCGGCGCTAAGAATTACTGCAGCAGCATAGACGCCTCCCGCCAAGGGACCGCGCCCTGCTTCATCAACACCGGCAATACGGGCTTGGTCTTTATGTTTCATAGTATTTTCTCATAGCAGTTTTCATTGCATCTTTTATTGCAACTTTCATATAGCTTTAATGAAAGCTTTCATATAGTATAATACTTAAATAGTGAAAACATTATATCAATGCGGGTAGTTTTATTCGGCGCCTACGGTTTCTTAGGGCAAAATCTAATCAGGAAATTATCCCAAGCATCCAACATCACCCAAATCAGAGTTGCAATATATGGCACGGATGTCACTATCAATAAATCCATTAGTGAATCCATCAATGCATCCATCAATACATCTATGTTTTCATCGGATAATGCCGCCAATAACAAACCCCATAGCAAACCCCATAGTAAAAAAGCTACACTCATAAGGTCTGAGCAGCTGTCCGAGAAACTGCAATTCTTTTCTTACAATCCTTGCAACCAACAATCTATAGATCTGGCAACAGCAGGTATGGACGTGGCTATCAACCTTATTGGCATTCTCAACCAAGCCCAAAAAAACCTGCAGTCCGCAGCAACTGATTTTCTATCGTTCAGCCGAATCAACTCACAACTTGATAGCCGTTTAATCAAAAAGACCTATAACTTCACCCATAAACAAATTCCCCATAAGATAGCTGCATCCTGCGCTGCTAACTCTCCATCACACAAATCTATCCATCTGATTCACATAAGCGCCCAGGGGGCTGCTATAGATTCCAGATGCGCCTATCTACATAGCAAAGGTCAAGGAGAAGAAGCAATCCACGCCACAGAAAACTTGGATTACACCATCATAAAGCCATCCTTAGTAATAGGCAAGGACGCCAACTTCGTCCGCAGAATTACCAAAGCAGCGCGGCTGGCTTATGTTATGCCTTTGCCACTAGCGGCGGCTAAATCACAACCAATCGCTATAAGTGATTTGGTTACTCTCATAGAAAAAATTATCAGCAAGCGTGATGAGTTCACAGGCAAATCCCTAAATGCTGTGGGAAGTGAAGAAATGACAATGCGTCAGCTAATTGATATAATAATTAAATCCTCACTTGGCAAATCTCGTCTCATTATGTCTTTGCCTATTCTGTTAGCCCGCGCCAGCGCAATAGTGAGTGAAAGATTAATGGAAAACCCGCTTATATCACAGGATAACATTGTTGCAAGTCAAGAATATAAAGCAGTCCGACAACAAGATAATCATGCCTTTACAGTCCTGGGTAAGCTCCAACCGATAAGTAAGGCGCTCAACTAAACTAACCGCTTAATGAAACTTAGCTAAATATATGGAATGGATTATAATCACCATCTTTGCCACAATCATGCAGATTGCCCGCACTGCGTTACAAAAAGGACTAAAAGAACAGCTATCCGATATGGCGGTAGTATGGACGCGCTATGGCTTTGCCTTTCCTTTTGTTTTACTATATACACTTATATGGATGGCATTTGGCTATAAGCCCACAAATCTAAGTACGGCATTTTTTGTTTATTGCTTTGTTGGCGGCATGGCGCAGATAGCTGCAACCGCTATGTTAATTCGTCTTTTCTCACATCGCAATTTTGTGGTGAGCACCATGCTCTCTAAACTTGACGCCTTAATAATTTTTATATTAGGAGTGACCCTACTTGGTGACCGCTTATCGCCATTGGGGTTTCTTGCAGTAGCTGGTGGCAGCTGTGGGATGCTCATAACTCTGGCGGGACGCAAGCATGCCGAAGCAGGAGATTTCATATCCGCTTTCAAACGCAATGATGCCTGGCTGGGGTTAGGAGCATCAGCTCTATTTGCAATATGCGCCATCTGTATTCTGCTAGCAATAAGAGGGCAACCACAACAACATCAAATATTTGCCGCTGCTTTGGTGTTAACCGTAATGATATTTATGCAGGCAGTTATATTAGGAATATATCTTTTTATATTTGATAAGGGCTCGTTCAAAGATATGTTAGTAGTGCGCAACAGAGTTGTAGCCGTAAGCATTACATCAGTGCTGGGTTCAATTGGCTGGTTCTCCGCCTTCGCCTTAGCTCATCCTGCTTATGTAAAAACTCTGGCACAAATTGAATTGCCGCTGGCAATTATAGCTGGAGCCATGTTCTTCAAAGAAAAAGTAAATAGCAAAGAAATATACGGCATGGCGCTAATCTCCCTCGCTGCTTGCGTAGTCGCCTTTGTAAGGAATTAGCGGGTATATAGCCAACCTTATGAAAGGTTATGAAATACAGGAATGATGATATACGCTAAAGCAAATTAATTCTTGCGTACTATTGAAATTTTCATTTTAACCTATATAATATAATATTATGAGAAGCACAACTTTTGCTAATACCTTAATTTATCGAGGAATTCAAGAGAATAATCCCATTACCCAGCTTCATGTTCATAAACTTATGTACATAGTTCAGGGTTATTATTTATACCGTAATCCAGGAAAAACCTTGAGAAATGAAATGTTCCAACCCTGGAACCTGGGACCTGTAATGCCAGAAGTTTACCATCGTTTAAAAGATTTTGGACCCCAACCAATAACAAATTATTGCTATGAATTTGACCCTGTTACTTTCCAGGATACAGCTAATGTAGTTGGTTTGGAAGATAAGGTTTTCCACGGAATATTAGACGACGTATGGTTAAAATATCGCTTTTCAAATGTTAACTATTTAATTGATTTAACTCATAAAAAAGGGGGTGGCTGGTATAAAGCACGGCAAAGGCACAGTATGTATATTAAAGATGAAGATATTAAAGAGGAATTTACTGCTATTATTAATCAAGAAGAATCTAATAGCTAAATACTCATTGTAAGAACATAAACCTTAAATTATAAAAATTAATAAACGTTATATGGGAAAGAATCCACTACTCACAGAATATAAATCTCAAACTACGCCTTCAGTTAAATCCATAATAGCACTAAAATCATACGACGAAATAAAATTTAAAGAGGCGTCTATAAAGTTAGAAGATGCAGATAGGGAAAATAAATTTCAAAAGCGTAGCCGTTTTACTAGAGTTGCAGTAGCTTTAGCACTTCATACATTCATTATTATTTATTTAGTTGCTTTTGGATATCTTTTATTAGAGCCAATATTAGAACTAATATTCAAATGGAATATTTCAGGATACAACGAAATAGAAGGTATTTATAATTTCTTCTCAATTACCCTAATACCTGTTCTAATAACATCTCTTGCTATCATATCCCGCTTTAGCAATACAATTAATAAAATCACAGAGTCCTTCGCAAAATCATCAGGTAGCAGTTCATAAAGATACACAGCTAGTATAATGCCATTTATATTTAACAAGGACTTATTCTCCCCCTTTGTCCATAACGCTTATGCGAAAGTAAATTAGTTTGAGGCGCAGCCATGGAAATTTTTATTTTAACCTATATAATGTATAAGTATGGAGAAGATAATTTATGCGAACACCTTGATTTACAAAGGAATCCAAGAGAAGGCTCCCATTACCCAACTCCATCTTCATAAACTTATGTATATGGTTCAGGGTTATTATTTATGCCGTAATCCAGGGAAAAGCTTGGGGGATGAAATGTTTCAACCGTGGGATATGGGACCTGTAATACCAGAGGTTTATCATTATTTAAAACACTTTGGTCCCAGACCAATAACAGGTTATTGCCTTGAGTTTGATCCTAAAACTTTTCATAATGTAGCTAATATAGTGGGATGGGAAAATGATTTTTTCCACGGAATATTAAATGAAGTATGGAAAAAATATCGCTATTTAAGTGTTAACGATTTAATTAAATTGACCCATAAAAAAGACAGTGGCTGGGATAAAGCGCGTAAAGCACACAGTATGTATATTAAAGACGAGGATATTAAAAAAGAGTTTACTGCTATCGTTAATTAAAAAGAATCCAACGACTAAATACTCTTTATAAAGATACATAGCGAGTATAATACTATTAGATGAAAAAGGTATATATTGTCGCTTCGGATGAGATCTTACTGCGTGCAGAAAAAATAGCTGAGTTGCGTAAAGAGGCGCAGAAATTAAACTATCCCCAACCCAGTAGATTTGTGCTGGGTGAAGAAGCGGAACATCGCAATATTCTATCTGAGATTAATAATCCATCATTATTCAGTCCGCTAACAATGTTATTGGTTACTTGCCATCAGCTGCCGTTGAACAAAGAAGCAGAGAAATTATTAGAACAAGCAGCGGCAAGTATTAATGAAGATATCTTACTAATTATTAGCATGCCGCGTCTTTCTCCGGCACTGCGGAAGAAAAAATGGTTCAAAGAACTTGAAAAACAAGGCGAGTATATAGCCCTATATCCTCCTGAAGGCGCCAAGCTTAGGTCCTGGATAACTCAAAGGGCTAAACATAAGAAATTAAATTTAAGTGCCGAGTGTGTGGAATTCTTAGCGCAGAATAGTGAGGGCAATCTTAATGGCGCAGTTCAAGAGTTAGAAAAATTATCTTTAAGCTATGGCGAGCAGCAAATTGGCTATGATGAAGTTCGGCAGGCGGTGGGGGATAGTTCTTATTATGAAATATTTGCTCTAAGTGATAGTATGCTGGCAGGAGATGTTGGACGCTGTCGCCGTGTTCTGCAACGATTAAAATATCTAAAAGAAGCGCCTTCAACAATTAACTGGATACTCGTTAAAGATATTCACATGCTCATTGAAATATCAGGACGCCCTTCCATCAGCGACCAGGAATTATATAAGTTTGGTTGTTTTGGCGCGCGGCGCTTGTTAGCGCGCAATGCCGCCAATCGTTTTGCTGGCAAACAAACAGGCAAATTATTTTCACTGCTACGTTTGGCGGCTATGGTAGATAGAGCGGCAAAAGGAGGTTCAGCTGATGACTGCTGGCAATTAATGGAAGGGTTATCTCTCAGGTTGGCAGGTCTAATCACCCCAGCTGCTATTTCTTATTTAAGAGTGCCTGCGTCTTAAAGTGTTATCCGCCAACTTTAGATAAGCTATAAAAAACTCTAAAGCGATTCCAAAAAAATTAAAGATCGGAGGTTGCCAAGGCAGCAACTAACTGACGGGCTAATTTTTCATTAATCGTTTTATATGCCTCTTCTTCTATCCTAAAATAAGCATTTATATTTGAGGTGCGGGATAATAAAGCGAATGCTCTTATGTAATCCCTTACATAATTATTGGCTTCCACAGACGGCGCTTCTGCATTAGCGCTATACTCCTCATTCCCCTCGCTCCCGCCCTCTTCCTCTGCCTCTTCTTCTGCCTCTCCCTGCTGATTTCGTTTAATGGTGTAATTAATTATGCAGTCCAATCTGTAATCAGTGCGCTGACCGGAAGTATCGGTGAACAACACATAACTTTTGCACTCAGGTCCGCGGATATTTATTACAATGGCTGATTGTGTCGCATCTTTGACAACTCTAACTCCGCTATGCTCAAGCATTCTTGCCACAGTCAGAGAAAAGTAATATTCATCCCTGCTGTTAATGCTTAAATAAACTGGGCTTTTATTCTTTAAGGTATAGGATTTATTGAAGGTACTAGCGCAGGCGCTCAACATAAGCAGAAGCGCCGGTATAAATAAGAATCTTGCTACTATAGAATATGCCACAGAACACACTACAGAAGATGGTGAATAGACATTCTTCATTAGGATAGTTAATAGATTAAGTAACAGCAACGACAACAGACGTCATGCAGTTATTCATTAGCCCGCCACGACAAAGTTCACTAATTTATCCTTCACATATATGGTCTTGATTATTTTTTTATCTTCAAGGAATTTTGTCACTTCTTGCGCAGCTGCTTTCTCAACTTCATCCTGCTCCCTTCCAATATCCATCTCTAAATCAGCGCGTCTCTTGCCATTAACCTGTATCACTAAAATAAACTTGTCGCTTATCAAGGCGTTCTCGTCCGCAACAGGCAAAGCGTTATCCATCAAGGGAGTACCGTCCCCATACTTCTGCCATAAATGATGACAGATATGCGGAGTAATCGGCGCCAATAGCAAAATAAGACAATGGATTGCATAGTGACACAATTGACGGCTAACGTTATTGCTACTGCTAACATCCCCCTGAGTATCTGCTAGCTGCATAAAGCTGCGGATAGCATTCACCAATTCCATCATAGCGGCAATCGCTGTATTAAAGCTCTGGCGACGCAGCACATCATCACGCACCTTAATTATGGTGGCGTTCAACTTACTATACAATGCTTGTTGTTCAGAACTCAGATTCATTAAGTCCGTTGCAGAAAAAGTGGATTTATCATCCTGCAACTCATAAGCCAAGCGCCAAAATCTTTTCAAAAATCTAAAAGAACCCTCTGCCGCAGTATCCGACCAATCCAAAGCTGCTTCAGGCGGGGCGGCAAATAAAATATATAACCTCAAAGTGTCAGCTCCGTACATATCCACTAGACCTTGTGGCTCAACTACATTGCCTAACGACTTGGACATCGCCTTGCCATCTTTCAGTACCATACCCTGAGCTAACAGTCGTAAAAATGGTTCTCTTCCTTTAGTAACTTTTTTCTCCTTAGTATTGAGGATGTCATCCATACACTTATAAAAAAAGCGCGAATACAACAGATGCAAAATAGCATGTTCCACCCCTCCTATATACTGGTCTACTGGCAGCCAGTAAGCCCCTCTTTCATCCAACATTGCGCTATCACAGTCGGCACAGGTGTATCTGGCATAATACCAAGAAGAATCTACAAAAGTATCAAAGGTATCGGTATCTCGTTGCGCCTTACCGCCACACTTGGGACACTCGCAGTTAAAGAATTCTTCAACATTACGCAGCGGAGAACTACCGCCACTTAATGTAACATCAGTCGGCAATTCAACTGGTAGATCTTTATCTGGCACAACAACCTCACCGCATTTCTCGCAATGAATAATCGGCACTGGACAGCCCCAAAACCTCTGGCGCGATACTCCCCAATCGCGCAATCTGTAGTTTATTTCTTCTTCACCTTTGCCGAGTTCTGCTAGTTTGCGCTTAACCGCAGCATAAGATTGAGCAAAATCTAAGCCGTCAAGTTCTGCAGAGTTAACATTTACTCCTTTGGTTTCATACGCCTCCTTATCTAAATTGCACTGCGTAGTAGAATCCACCGCCGCAATAACCTGCTTTATCGGCAAACCATGTAGCTTAGAAAACTCCCAATCCCTTTGGTCATGCGCTGGCACTCCCATAACTATACCGCTGCCATAACTCATTAACACATAGTCGCCAATCCATATATCTATGTACTCCCCGCTAAGAGGGTGGCGCGCCTTATAGGGTGTCTTAATTCCATTCTTGCTGCGGCTACGTTCTTCGGCACTCATCACCGAATTACGATAATTATTTACAAACTCAGCAATATCCTTATGCCGTTTCGCCCACTCAGAAACCAAAGGATGTTCGGGTGCTATGCTAAGAAAAGTTACCCCCAACAGGGTATCAGGACGAGTGGTGAAAACTGCTATCTCTGTATCCTTGCCTCTAGCTGATGTAGCTGACGTCCCCTGCGCCTCAGTATCAGATTCCAAACTAGAATCAACTGCTAATGCCGCCTCTTCCAAAGTAAAGTTAATCCGCAAGCCGCGCGATTTACCTATCCAGTGCTCCTGCATCAACTTAACCTGAGATGGCCAATCATCCAGTTGCTTAATATCTTCTAGTAACTCATCAGCATAAGCAGTTATCTTCATAAACCAATGAGGAATTTCCTTTTGTTGCACTTCGGCGCCTGAACGCCATCCTTTGCCATCAATAACCTGTTCGTTGGCGAGCACGGTTTGGTCAACTGGGTCCCAGTTTACCACCGCATTCTTACGATAGACCAAACCCTTTTCATACATACGTAGAAAGAACCACTGCTCCCATTTATAGTAAGACGGATCACAAGTAGCAAATTCGCGCTGCCAATCATAGCAATAGCCCAAACGCTTAAGCTGTGCCTTCATATAGCTTATGTTGGAATAAGTCCAGTCACGTGGTGATTTTTTATGCTTAATTGCCGCATTTTCTGCAGGCAAGCCAAAGGCATCCCAGCCCATGGGATGCAAGACACACTTGCCTTCCATGCGATGAAATCTTGCCAGAATATCACCAATGGTATAAACCCGCAGATGACCTATGTGTAAACGACCACTTGGATAAGGCAGCATGGTCAAGCAATAGAATTTTTCTTTGTTAGGGTCTTCGGTAACCCGAAAAGAATCTGATTTATCCCAATACTCTTGAACTTCCTCTTCTATTGGATGAGGATTATACTCACTTGCTATTTTCATAGAGCCGAACACTCAGTAGATAATACTATCTACTAGAAGCTGCCTGAACGGCTTTCTTTTTATCTTCCACCCATTTAAGTAACAAATCCCATTCTACTTTTTCTCTATCAACACTTGGTTCATTAAGTTCAAAAATTCCCACTCCCTTCTCTGCAGCCCATAGGTACGCCTTATTATCATTAAAAGTGCTTATAAAGTTAATTCGTAAGCTCAACAAAAATTTTTGCAATTTACGGTAAATAATGGAATCGTTAATGACGCGATTAGCAACAACCCCAATGGGTTTTCTCGTGCGCCGATATGATTTACTCAAGAATAACTGCGCCACAAAATCGGCTGTAGCACGCATATCAATAGCAGAAGGTAGGACAGGAATAATTATCATATCGCTACGGTCTATGGCATCGGACAATTCCATTCCTCTTAATCCTGCTTGGGTATCAATAATCACATAACGGGTTTCAGGTCCTATGCTACTGGTCCACAGTTTGATATTTCTTAATCCGGTTACTTCGCTTGCTGTGAGCCCTTTTATGGGAATAGATGAATGAGGTCTTTCTTTTAGCCAACGCATACTGGAACACTGCGGGTCATTGTCTATAAGGGTTACGCTGTTAGCATGGGTGGAAAGAACGGTTGCCAAATTAGTGGCTATAGTACTCTTACCGCTGCCTCCTTTACCATTCATTATGGTAATTTTAATAGGAGCATCGGCTTCATTTATTTTTTTCTTGACTCCTAAAACATCCCCGCCACCAAAATCTTTAGATGGCGAAGGCGAATATGAGCTACTTGAAGGAGTAATATTAGATAATGGAGATGTATTAGACGGCGGCGGGTTAGTTGACGTGTTAGGCCGCGTTTTAGATGGAGGTGTTTTAGGTTCAGGAGTGGGATTATTAAAGTTGGATGGAGATCTATCTCTTAACACAGACGGACGTGCAGAATAAGCAGCGGATGAATTATCACGCGGTTTACCCAACGGGTTGGGTTTTTTCTTAAATCTATCCAATATACCCATAGTAATTTATATGTTGAAGCATTATAACATCATAATAGCATGCCGAGAAGAGGAATTGAACCTCCGACCTACTGGTTACGAATCAGTTGCTCTACCGACTGAGCTACCTCGGCAATAAAATCCTATCCTAAAATACAATTATAGACCAAGAGTGCCTGTTTGTGATTATAGCATAGAAAATACCATATAATTTAAATATGAAGTCCAATGATGTAGTTTTAGTATCCACTAATCGCGGTAAAATAGTTGAAATAAAAGATTTGTTACAAACAACAAATATAAACCTGCTGCCAATATCTCAATTCACCCAACAAACAGCCCCCGAAGAGCAGTCAACCTTTGTTGAAAATGCCTTATCTAAGGCACGCTTTGGCGCAAAAATGAGTAATCTACCGGCACTTGCAGATGATTCTGGCATAGTAGTTCCTGCTTTGGATGGCAAGCCAGGAGTCCTATCCGCCAGGTATGCCCAAGAGGGCAGGGAACAAAATAGAGGGCAGAATGAGGTGCAGGATGGAGAGCATAGCTCCAACAAAGATGAAGAACAATCTGTCGCTAATCGCCGTAAGCTTCTGACGGCAATGCAGAGCATGACGGGAAATGAAAGGAAGGCATTTTTTGTTTGTGTTATTGTCCTACTGCGTCATCCATTGGACCCATTGCCTATTATCGCCAGCGGCGAATGGCGCGGAACTATAGTTATGGACTCTGCAGCAGAAAAAGGAAACAACGGTTTTGGTTATGACCCGTTATTTTATATCCCCGAGCTAAACAAAACCTCCGCAGAATTACAAGAGGAAGAAAAGAATTCACTCAGTCATCGCGCTAAAGCAATGACTCAATTCAAGAAATTAATCTCAATAGAATAGATGGAAACGTGTAAGCATGGGAACATAGAGACATAGCCAAATCCTAAGTCAGCACAAATTTCAACACTAACGACAAGAGGATGCAGATAACGAAACATTATATAACGCATCATAATGACAATACTGGACTGCCGACTCTGGCAATAGTAACTCATCACTAACAGTATCCCGCGCAAATAAAATCGGCGCTCTAGTAGTAGGGGCAAATATCCAGCCACTCAATATATCTCCTCTGCTTCTGTCACCCCAGCTGCTTGCTGGAAATACAGTTTGGTCAGGGAACACATACCGACTTTGGCTCATAGCTTCACAATTATTGGGAGGAAGGAAAGGCGGGATGCTTGCAAGTATGGTTCCATCCAATCCACAACCAAGTAATTGATTTAAAGTTATGCTTCTTATGTATGGAGAGATTAATCCTACATCATAGGAATCAATTATATTTTGAAGTTGCACACTATTAACAGTACCAAACAGGGAAATAAAGCTCGTACTCCCTGAGCGACGCTCCACAGCATGACCGTACGAGCCATTAATCGTGCCATCGTCATACGCACCTATGAGAGACCCGAAAAGATTAACTGAACTTGAATGAGAGATAGAATCTATCACTGCATGCGCATAAGAACTAATAATTTGCGAACCGCCTCTTTGTTGCCCCGCCAAACCACCTATGTTTCCTCCCCCTGAAATATGCATGGCGGCATAAGAGCTGCCTATTAATGCACCGCCCCCCATCATGTCTCCCACTAGCCCTCCTATGAAGAACGGGGAAAATGAAGCATTAACAATTATATCCCCGCCAGCATAAGAATATAATATCGCAGAGTTGCCACTTTGCTGTCCAACTAAACCGCCTATACGCTCATTGCCAAACAAAGAGCTAATCGCCCCCGAACCCATGATATCCCCACCAGAATAAATGCCAAGCAACCCGCCAATATAATCTATCCCCGATAAATTGCCATTAGCATTCACTCTGGAAATGCTTTTTTGAGACATAACTCCCGCCAAAGCCCCTACATAAGAACGTCCTTGCAGGTTAAAATTGCTAAGAATCAAATTTTCCACCGAAGCACCAGAAATCCCACTAAACAAGCCTATAAAATCTGTATTGCTGCGGTTAATAAACAAACCATCTATATCCCAATCATTGCCTGCAAAGTTTCCGCTAAAAGGAATATCTCCAACTCCCAAACAACTAGTGTTACCCGTCGTACATATACCAATGGGAGTAAAACCCTTAGCCCGTCCCATTTGAACATTCCAATTACGAGTGACAGCGGCTATTATATCGTTTCCAAGTTCATAACTCCCCCTAAGCTGCTCATTGAGATTATTACCATAGAGCCATTGATTGCCTGTATAGGAAGAACTGTCAAGCGCAACGCCAGTGTGATCCACCCCAGCTATTGCTTGTAGTTGATATACATTGTTAATAACATAAGGTTCATCTATTGCTCCATTGCCTATAATTCCAGGAGTATAAGGAGCGTTATCATAGTCATTCAAAAAGCCATCACTATCTTGGTCAAAAGCGCTAGTATAAAATTCCCTCCCACAAAAATTTCTATCCCTATCGCACAGTTGCTGTGCTGGATCTGACAGAACAAAAAAACTATTTAAGAACAGAATAGGATAACGATCTGCTGGACTAAACATCCAAGATGGCTTGTTATTACTCGCATCCCAGTCCATCGGATTAAATATTTCTGCACCATTAACCAAACAATCAAGATTATCTGGCGCATCCATTAAGGGTACACCAGCTAATGAACACCCTTGTAGCTGTTGTGTTGACACTGCGGCGCTATCAAACCTTGTTGCATCTAAACCGCTTATATTGAAATCCCAATAAGATGATACTGGAGTATAAGCAGGGATTGAAGTTCCTACTATGCCGTTAACTGATAGTCCCAAAGATACTCTCTCACTAAATGGAACCATTTTAGCCCCCGCATAAGAGGCAATTATTTCACCTCCCGAATTAAAGCCAGCTATTCCTCCCGCATTCTGAGGAGTAGAATCAAAATTTGAACCTAACGTCATCAATCCCACATTGTAGCTCCTTTCAATTCTGCCAAGGTTCTCGCCTACTATGCCACCAATCATATCAGAACCACCTATTATTTCTCCTGCAAAATAACTGCCTGTTATAACGCTCCCGTTATTGTGCAGACCGACCAAGCCACCTACCATTTCCCATCCAGACACTTCCGCCGTTACTGCAGAGTTGCGAATGGAAAGCGAAGAACCTGCCCCAACAGAACCTTCCCCAACAATACCGCCTACCTTCTTTCCACTATCAAGAACAAATCTTCTATATTCCGCTGATATCTTTCCGCTTATACGTAGTGAGGAAATCTCGTTATTCGCACCCATTACATAGCCAGCTACAGCCCCTACTTGAGAATTGCCTAATATAGAAACATCCTGAAGAATGAGGTCGCTTAATTGAGCCCCTTCAATTAAACCAAATAAAGCAACGCCATTACCATTGCCATTGTCACTGTCACTGTCATTAGGAATATTAATAAAAAGTTCAGCAATAGAAAAATTATTACCTGAAAAACTGCCAGAGAATTTCATTACAGAAGCAGCCGAACAATCCCCCTTGCCGCAATTGCCTATAGGATAAAATCCCTGTCCTGACGGCAGAATACTCATTGCATCCCTTTCCCATGTTTGAGTTTCCTGTCCTCTTATATCCTGCCCTAAAGCATAATGCTTGGTGAGTTGGTCTGTGGCGTTATTGCCATAAAGCCATTTGTTGCCTGTATAGGAAGAACTGTTAAGCATAATACCGGTGTGATCTACTCCTGCTATTGCCTGTAGCTGATAGATGTTGTTGATAATATAAGGATTAATACTCGTCCCAAGCCCACTAATACTAAGCCCGTCATCAACGGGAAAAGCATCATACGCATTAGCAACTTTATCATTATCAAAATCTTGCGTATCAAGTTCATTGATGACAATCCTTACCCAAGCATTTCCTCTCCTTCTCCCTATACCAGAACCAGATGTTTCCGTAGCACTAATTTCAATTTCATACTCTTGTTCAGATAGCACGCCGCTGATTGTAATATCCCCGCTACTTGAATCCACACTAAAAGGCAGCGAAATATCAAGAATTTCATATATAAAATCATTACCCTCAATATCTATTGCTTCAACTTGCCCGATAAAAACTCCTACGCTCTTATTTAATGGCAGAAAGCTAAACGAATAAGGCGCAGCCAAAAATAACGGAGCGCGATTATCGGCGACTGCCGTGCATTTATCTGGATCTCGCTGACAATACTGTTGTTGCACCGAAGGCAGCAAGTACTGCTGTTGATTGATGTCAAAAGCATAAAGAGTTGGATATTCATTCGCAGGAGCAAAAATCCAGCCGCTCTGAATACCACCTTCCCTGCTGCCACTCCATTGGGTAATTGGAAATATTTTTTGCCCTTGATATGAACAATCGGTGTCTGGCGGCGCGCCACTAACAACATTGCCACCCCAAGCGCATCCTTGCAGTTGCGAAGTCCTAAGCCCGATGCCAGCCCGAGAGGATTCTTGCTTACTGGCGCTAATATCCCAGTAGTGAGGTAAAGTTGGCAGGCCTAAATTGGAAGAAACCGAGGCACCTATTAGCCCGCCTGTATCTGTCTCGCCTGTGACTTGCCCTATTGAATAAACAGCATTGAAGAATTGGTAGCTCTGCACAGATCCTGCTAAACCACCCACAGAACTCTTGCCAGTTACACTCCCAGTGGCATATACATTATCGACAACAGCATCAGACGCTGGTACAGAACCGAATAATCCTCCAACTAGGTCACTGCCGTTAACATTACCAGTGGCATAAGAATAGCTAACTTTCCCCACAACTAATTCTCCAACTAACCCGCCAACTTGCTCTCTTCCGCTAACACTGCCTGTGGCATAAGAAAATATAATGCTTCCGCCACTTTGTCCTACCAAGCCCCCACTGACGGCATTCATAGTGGTTACACTGCCACTAGCAAAAGAAGAACTCATAGATCCGAGAAAAACACCTACCAGTCCTCCTCCTTTCTTATAGCACAATACATTAACCTCAGCAGATGAGTTGCTTATCATAGAAGCACCTGCAGTTATTGCGTATTTTCCCACTAAACCGCCGCAATTCTCACCCGTCCCCTGAACCAAGCCACTAGCTCGGACAGAATCTATTCTACTTGCGCCAAATAAAACTCCCACCAAAGAAGCACTATTGAGATAACCTGTTATGTCTACTCCAACAAGATTGACTGAAGTTATATTGGCATTGTCTATTACTCTAAAAAGAGCTACCCCACTGCCTCTTACATCTGTATCCTGACGTTGTATAAACAGATCGTGAATTGTATAACCACGTCCAACAAAAGAGCCAGTAAAGGGGGCGGTGTTAACGCTAATTCTACAAAGTAGCATAATACATCTTCCTATTGGCGTGAAACCTTGCACACTGTCAGTTACATTAGAACGCCAAGAGCGGGTTGCAGCTGCCTGAATATCGCCACCTAAAGCATAGTGTTTGCCAAGCTGCTCCTCTTCATCTGTTCCATATAACCAGTTATTACTAGAAAATATTGAATTACTAAGCACGGTTTTCGTATGGTCCACTCCAGCCATTGCTTGCAGCTGATAAACCGTGTAAACCACATAAGGGTTTGATGGCTCGCCTCTTCCCACCAGATGAGTTGTGGAATTAAAAGGCAGGGCATCATAGTTATTTATAAAACCATCGGCATCAGCATCATTATCAAAATTGGTTTGAATCAGGACAGCGGCAGTATAGATTTCGTTGGTATTTTGCGTGGAGGTTGCAACAGCCGTTACTTGATATTCATCTTTAACGATATTGTGTGGCGCAGCTGCCGAACTATTTAATGTTATTTCCCCACTAACTGCTCCAATAATAAAAATATCCGCATCCTGCCCCTGTAGCTGATATCTAACTGGGGGGCTATATGCTCTGGTATTGAGCGTCCCAACTACATTCTGTGGGTTAGTTGCATTATGCGGCAATGAAAACACATAAGGAAGTCCGACAAAACCTGGAGCTATATTAATAGTAATATCCTTGCGGACACTAATAGCATAATCTGTTATATTTATTGCAAAAATTGCATCATCAAAAGCCGTCCTATTATATATAAGAGTAAGGTTGGCACTACGTTGATTAATTGGAGTGAATGAATGGTCTACAATTAAATCAGGCGTAATTTGAGTGAGAGTAAATGTCAAATCATCACCTGCCTCGGTTGCCATCAAGTCATCACCATTTGATATATTAACTAATTGAACAGTTGCATTACTATCGTTCACATTAATCATTAATATATCAAAAGAAGGGAGAGCATTAACTTCTAAAACATCAACTTCTACAACATTAACTTCTAAAACATTAACTCTAAAACTAACAATAGTGCTGCCATCTGCATCTGTAACATTGATGGTAATAAGCGAGGAACCAGCCCTACCATGCTGCGGACGTATTTCAAGGGTTGCGAAGCTACTCCCCTGCTCATAAGCAAAAGATAAAGGGTTTGGAAAAAGTATAAGATTATCAGCAGTAATACTAAAATTTAACTGCTGCGTGTAATTACCGCCATCACTAATCCCCAACAAGGTTATATTAACAAAGGTACTCTGTGATATGCTGATATCACCAATAGGATGAATTATTGGCGGACAATTATTTTCCAGCTTACATTTTGAAGACATATCTATAGGCAAAATAGAGGGATCTACTTGATTGCCGATGCGAATAAGAGGATACTCATCAGCTGTTCCAAAATCCCAGCCATAAATAATATTTTCATAAGATTTATTGCCCCAAGAACGTGACAGAAAAATATCATCGCATGTCAAATCAGGTCTTGCAGTAGCCAATCTATTTTCATCTAAAGCGCACCCTTTTAATTGTTCGGTGGTTAATTTGTGAGATCCCGACAAGTTTCCTTCATTTAAGCTTCCAACAGCTTCTATATTTTTAGCAATTTCTTCGCCCCAATAGCTATCCTGTATCTTGGCTGCCATAAGATTATCATTCACTAAGCCCCCTGAGATGTTACTATATAAAGGAGTTAGTGTATAGATTCCCTCTATATTTTTTCCATTAACAGATGCTATCCCGCCAGAATGAGTTCCACTAACAGAAACGGTAGAATAAGATGTTGACATGTTGCCATTATTCATTCCCACCAATCCGCCTGAACGACTATCGCATCTAATTCTACCACTAGCATAAGAAGCAATAATAGAAGCATCAAGATTATTTACTCCTACTAATCCGCCCGCCCCTTCATCACAACCAATTAATGCATGCGAATACGAAGCAATAATCAACCCATCATTCATCCCGCTTATACCTCCTACAATTGAATTGGTAAAAAAACCAGCATTAGCAGAAGAAGAAATTATTCTTCCTTTATTGACTCCAGCAATCCCACCAATATTGTTTGACCCAGATATTATGCCAGCAAAAGAAGAACTATTTATCTGCCCATAATTAATTCCAGCAATACCGCCAAGTATTCTACCGTCAAGTTTGGGAGAACTTATACCATCCCTTGTTATGGAACCAGCAAAATCAGCTGCTGTTATGCTGCCTCGGTTAACGCCTATAATACCTCCTAAAGTATTATTGCCTGCAATATCAGCGGCAATATTGATTTGACTAATAGAACTATTGTAACTAACTCCCACCAATACTCCCCCTCGCAAGGAAACATTAACAAAAGCAAAGTTCATATTTATATTGCGAAGGGTTGCTGAATTCACCACTCCAAACAATCCAATATCAGCCGCTGAACCGTTATTTATAAATAAATGGCTAATCGTAAAACCGTTACCTTCAAATGTTGCGTTCCAAGGATTGTCCGCGCTACCAATGGGCTGCCATCCCGCTGCGCTTATCCAAGATTGGTTTACAATTCCCCGCTCATAATTCTGCGGATTTCTGAAATCAAGTGAGCGATTAAGCTCGTAACCAAAACAACCAACAGGGCATCCCGAGAACTCAAAAGTGGCATTTTTATTATGCACAGAATGGTCGGGAACTCCATTGCCATCAAGATCGCTTGTCATGGAAAAAAGCTTGTCTAACGAGTGAATTTCAATTAACCCATCTCTATCCTTATCAACTATGATTATTTGAGGATCGAGGGGATTGAAGTTAGTTGGTGAAGCAGGAACACTATTTACAAAGGTTTTTTTCTCACAAGCAATCAGCCCAACAAAACAAACCCCGATGATGAGCAATCTAAAGCTATGAATAAGTAACATTTTTATAATACTCACCGCTAAAGAGTTTTTCAGTTCTTCCTTCTTGCGTGACATGATATTGCATATCACTCAGTTCTTCTTTTAACTGTTTTATACTTATTTGACCATTATTATTGCCATTAGTCATTATATTTCTTTGCTCAGTTACATCATTATTATCGCATCACATAGCTTCCTTCAAGTAACACTTATTTTTTTCAGTAACACTTATATTCTACTATAATATCTATGTTTTCAATAATTTTGTATAATCATTCATACAAAGAGAAAATTTTTATTTTTTGATTAATATGAAACAAAATAGATACCTGAGAGTTTTATCAATAGCAACATCTTTACTGCTTGCTGGATGTTCCATCCCCGGTCCAAGTGAAAAAGATAAGAGGGGCTGGAAAGATTTAACCGTCTATTCTTTACCATTACCTAATGATATTGGCGGTTCCATTACCTATAACTTAGAAGGAGAACAGGATGGGCAAAGAGTTATTTTTATGCACGGCACCCCAGGTGACCGCGGCGCCTGGGCGACATATATAACAAATGTCCCACAAGGACTGCAATATCTCAGCATAGACCGTCCCGCTTTTGGTGATAGCGATCCAATGGAAGCCCTGCCCATAATGCGCCAGGCAGAGATATTTGAGAAGTTTTTACAAACCAATAAAAAAGGGCAGAAACCCATTTTAGTTGGTCATTCTTATGGCGGAACCTTAGCCGCAATAATGGCGGCGCTTTATCCAGATAAGATAGGGTCAATAGTTATCTTAGCTGGTTCGGTGAGCCCTAACTTAGATAATCCTCCCTCAATCCAAAAAGTAGGACAATATCCGCCTTTTATATACCTACTACCTAGTGGACTAAGAAAAGCCAATGATGAAGTTATAGCCCTGATTGAAGAATCAAAAATATTCCCCTCGTTATGGCAAAAAATTACAATCCCAGTAGTAGTATTACAAGGAGAAGTAGACCCTCTGGTCTCAGTGAAGAATGTAGATTATATGAATGAGAAGATGACAAATGCTAAACTTGACATAACTGTCTTAGAGGGGGTAAATCATTTTTTACCCTGGAACTCAGTTGAACATGTCAAAGAAACTATAAACAAAGCATTGGCTTATGCAAACCAAAATTAAACCTAAGGAATTAAACCCCAGGAATTAAATAAAGTTGTCTATTCTGCCACCTGAACCTTGGCAGCGCGCAATAAGCGATTTTCAATCATATACCCCTTTTGAATAACTATTATTATGCTCCCACTTTCTTTGCCTGGCACCTTAACTTTAGATAATGCCTCATGATACTCAGGGTTAAACTTATCTCCAAGCGGGTTTAATTCTTTTATGTTGAATCTCTTAAGAACATCTAACAAGGTTTGATAAGTTAGCTCAACTCCTTGATACATTGATGCTTCTGTGGATTTTTCTGTGGATTTTTCCGCGGATGCTTCTGCAGATTTTTTTACTTGCGTTGCTTTATCCCCTGCACCCCCGCCTTTTCCTGGATTATACGCAGATAATGCCTTTTCTAAATTGTCTACAGTTTCAAGCAAAGAAGATGCCAATTCCGCAGTGCCAGAAGACCTTGCCTTAGTCAATTCCTGCGCAAAGCGTTTATGAGCATTTTGAATCTCCGCCTGCAAGCGTAGATTCTCATCTTTTGACTCCTGCAAATTAGCCATCAACTCTTGCGTTTTATTAGCATCCTTTTTCTTTGATGGTTTTGATTGTTTATTATCTATCCCCTTACGTGCAACTTCTACTTCTGCTTCTATTTCCTCTCCCATCTTTCCTTTATCATCTTGATTTTTCATACGTTTTTCCACTAGCTTTCCAATATTAAAATAATCTACCTTAATATATTGTATAAAATGTTAATCAAAATAATATCAAATTAGAGGGGTTTTTCAACAAACACAGTATAAAATTAACCTCAATGTAATTTAATAAACTAATAGGAATTAACTATGGACACACAAACATCAAGTAAGGAACTATTATCCGAAACAGGTAACCGCACTCTTAGCGGCGCAGCCCTTAAGATTTTTACCGTTGGCTGCATATTATGGTCAGCTTTTCAACTATGGTATGCTTCACCTTTACCTTTTATCCTTAATATAGGCAAGATTAATGACACAGAAGCCCGTTCTATCCATCTTGCTTTCTCAATATTCTTGGCATTCGTAGGATTCGGTTTCACTTCAAAAATCGGCTCTAAACGAGTGCCGATTGTAGATTGGGGGTTAGCGATTATTGGTGCATTCTGCGCCCTTTATATTTTTGTGTTTTATGCCCAGATTGCAGATCGTGCTGGCGCTCCCACTTTAGCAGACAAGATTTTTGCAGTGGGTGGGCTACTCATAATGTTAGAGGCAGCAAGGAGATCTCTTGGTCCTGCTCTGGTAACCATCGCCTGCATATTTCTTTTCTATGCTCTTGGCGGCGCTTATATGCCAGACATCATAGCTCACAAAGGCGCATCACTAAACAAGCTGCTTTCACATCAATGGTTAACTACCGAAGGAGTATTTGGTGTGGCATTGGGCGTATCCACTAGTTTTGTCTTCTTATTTGTCTTGTTCGGCGCAATGATGGAAAGAGCTGGCGCAGGCAACTATTTTATAAAGATTGCATTTTCTCTACTCGGACACATGCGTGGTGGTCCAGCCAAAGCCGCAGTTGTCTCTTCAGGGCTCAGCGGTATTATCTCAGGTTCTTCAATTGCCAATGTAGTAACCACTGGTAACTTCACCATTCCAGTAATGAAGAAGGTTGGCTTCCCTGCTCACAAAGCGGGCGCAGTTGAAGTGGCTGCTTCAACCAACGGACAACTTACTCCCCCCATAATGGGCGCCGCAGCATTTTTAATGGTGGAATATGTCAACATCCCATATATAGAAGTTATTAAACATGCAATTCTACCAGCTCTTATTTCCTATATTGCATTGATATACATAGTCCATCTGGAAGCGGTAAAAGGCGACCTCAAAGGATTACCGCGCAAAGAACCACTAAAAATAGTCCAGTTCCTAATCGGGCTAACCTTTTTCATTGTCTCTTTCGGAGTCCTAAGTTTCGCGGTTTATTACGGCATAGGTTGGATAAAGGTGGTTGCGCCCGACTACTCCCTTTACATTATAGGATTGGCTACCGTAATAACTTATATAGCGGCGGTTACTTACTCGGCGCGTTTCCCAGATTTAGAAAAAGATGATTGGTCAGAAACCATAAGTCACATACCGCAACCAGGTCCTACATTCAAAGCGGGGATTTACTATTTATTACCAGTTGTGGTGCTTATATGGTGCTTGGCAGTAGAGCGGTTATCTCCTGGACTATCGGTCTTCTACGGGATGTGCTTTATGATTTTTATTCTACTAACCCATCGTCCTTTATCAGCGTTAATAAGAGGCAGTAAAAACCTTGTGCCTCATTTGCTTCATGGCTGGCGAGATTTAGTGGAAGGTATGATACTTGGAGCGCGCAATATGGTGGGCATAGGGGTTGCCACCGCAACTGCTGGCATCATCGTTGGCACGGTCACTCTCACTGGCATAGGCGATGTGATGATATCACTGGTAGAGCTTATGTCTGGAGGCAATCTTATTCTAATCTTAATTCTTACTGCGATTACTTGCCTTGTTTTGGGAATGGGATTACCCACTACCGCCAACTACATAGTTGTATCAGCATTGATGGCGCCGGTTATAGTGGAACTTGGCGCGCAGAATGATTTAATTGTTCCATTAATTGCAGTGCACATGTTTGTGTTTTATTTTGGTATTCTTGCAGATGATACTCCTCCAGTAGGACTGGCAGCATTTGCCGCCTCTGCTATAGCAAGAAGTGACCCTATAAAAACTGGTCTCCAGGGTTTTACTTATGATATTCGGACGGCTATTTTGCCCTTTATGTTCATATTTAACACCGAACTTTTATTAATAGATATTGACAATATTTTTGAATTGTTATTGGTGATTTTTTCCGCGGTGGTGGCGATGCTAACCTTTGCGGCTGCAACTCAGGCATTTTGGCTAACTAAATGCAAATGGTGGGAAACACTTGGGTTATTATTAGTAACCTTCACTTTGTTTCGTCCTAATTTTTGGATGGACCAAGTAATTCATCCCTACGAATATCATCCTGGCTCGGACATTGAGATTTTAGTAGATGAATATCGTGTTAAAGAGGACTTACGAATTAAGGTGCGCGGAAGAAATCTTGCAGGAGAACTGATAGAGAAAACCGTCCTGTTGCCATTACCTTCAGAAGGAAACGCCCAAGAGAGGATTGGCTCCACTGGCTTATCGCTGGATATGAATGGCGAATTACCACAATCTGGGCTTGTTGATTTTGGTACTCCAGCTTCAAATGCTGGCATAGATTTTGGCTGGGAAATTGTGAATGTACAACTCAAGCGGCAAACACCGCCCCCCGAGCTCTTCTTTATACCGGCTTTTCTCCTATTAGGTTTAATCTGGTTGAGTCAAAGGAGACGCTTGAAGGTGTCCAGCCCTTAGATAACTTGTAGGGGCGAGCCGTGCTCTGCCCGCTAAATAACTATAACTTTGCTACCCACTCCCCTAAGCGATCACATCCTTCTGAAACCTTAGGAGCGAGGGCAAGAAGCTCTGCATCGCTTGCTCCTTCTTGCAGTGCCTCCATCAAGCTTACCCCATCATAATCCACAGTTGCTAATCTGCACACATAATCGTTTGCAGGCAAACCAAAGTCCTGTGCTGGCAACAAAGTCACCGCCGCCTCATCCAAAATTGCCGCACACAAAGATGGGCTATCCTTTATCCCCCGTTCTTGCAATTGCTGCGTCCAATTATTAAAATCAGGAAACAAATAAAAACTTCCAGTCCCCTCAGGGCACCCTATCTTATACTCAACCAAACGTCCCCTTATATATGAACTCATCAATCCATGGATGCGATTGCAATCATGAATATATTGGTTTATCTGTGGGTTATCGGAATAGGCGACTACTGCCGCATGCTGAATGGGCGCTGATACGCAACTAAAGGTCTCACTAATTAACGCTGATAGTGGTTTCAGTATCTGCTCGGCAATTGCTGGAGGAATAGCTGTAAAACCTAATCTATAACCACCTGCCGAAAATGACTTACTAAGTCCTGAGGTTACTATAGTTTGTTGTGGTAAAAAAGAATATATGCTGGGCGGTGGTTCTTCCCCGAAGTAGACCTCAGCATAAATTTCATCGGCTATTACTATGATATTATTTTGTTTAACTATACTTGCCAGTTCTTGTAATTCTGCGCTGTTATAAGAGTTACCAACAGGATTATTCGGGCTGTTTAGTAATAATATAAGCTGCTCGCTATCCCTCGCCTGCGGACTATCCAGTGCTTGTTGCAACTCCTTAGGAGTTATTTTGTAGCCATTATCAGAGCGACTAACCACTGGGACGACCTCCTTACCCACCAACTGAGCCTGAGGATAATAAGAAACCCAAGAAGGCGCTGGCAAGAGTAATGTCCCTTTTAGCAAATATAACAAATCAAACAATAACTCCTTGCTGCCAGGACCTATCACTATGTTTGACGCCTGCCAATCATAACCGCGCTTACTGTAATAGGCAGCAATATTATCACGCAATTCTGCAAGCCCCAAAGTGGGAAGATATGCTTTATGGTGACTATTATTCTGCAATGCCTCAATAATAAGAGGATGAACTGCAAAAGGCGACTGCCCAAAACCAAAATGGACTATATCTTGTCCTTGGCTTCTAAGTTTAACCGCTTTTTCGTTTATTGCAAGAGTTGCAGATTCCTTGACCTTCTGCAAGCGAGGATTAACATAGACCTTCATAAATTACACGAGTTGAAAAACCGAATACTATTAGATATGTTTATTCAATTAGCTTAAGATTATATTAGTGAACCACAAACCTCGTTCAGAGGTTTCCGTTGAGTTCTTTCTTCATTATCGCGAGCGTCATCGGTAGGTCTACCCACAGCGATAGCCGCCATAACTTCAAATTTATCTTTATCAACATTAAGCACTGGGTAAGATGCCTCTGCATCAAAGCCCGCCATAGCATGAGCACTAAGCCCCATCTTATGCGCTGCCAAAGATAAAAAGCCCCAAGCAGCCCCGCAATCAAAAGCATAGTGGCGATTAGGGTTGCCATTGTGCTTAAAATTACGGCTGGCAATAACAAAGCATATCAAACCCGCATTCTGCGCCCACTCAATATTTTTAGGCGCCAATAGGTTTAGAAATTTTTCTTTATCAGCAGGATTACTGGGGAGAGAAAAAAACCAAGGTTGCTCATTAAAACAAGAAGGGGCGCTACGCGCCGCAGCAAAAAGCATCTTCTCTTCTTCCTGGCTAAGAGGTGTTCCATCAAAAACACGGCTTGACCAACGTTCAGCAAATATAGGATCCGGTAAATTACCTTTTGCAGTCATACATCCCATAAGTTTGTTTCCCTTCTGAGGAAATCTCATCTAAGGGAGCTACTGAATTTGCCTCAAAACCCAATGCGCTATTACGCGCCAAGTTCTGTGCATCTTCAACAGTTTTTTCTGACTTACGTTTAATACCTCCTACCTTAGGCAGGACTTCAACAAGAACCTCGCCAACTGGAGCGCACATAGTTGCTTGCTCAATAGTTATTACTCTTACACTAGCAGCGCCTGGATCAAGCTTAACAAAACTAGCGCACGCCAAAAGAGTAAAAGAGACGGTGGTGATTATAATAAAATTTTGTATCTTCATAGTTAATATTATAACCCTAATTGGCGCAATTCTACTTTAAATATCACAACAGAGGGTCATGTTAATTTTTAAAACAATCAGACCTTTCTTAATAATATCATCTGAAAACAGGAATCAATGGCAATCATAAGCTGCAAAGGTTTGGTTGCCGTCTTTAGTCATTTCTGTAAGTGGTGATATAGCGGTAGCATTAATCTCCACTGCCTTGTTGCGCGCTATGTTTTCTGCTTCTATCTTCACTTTAGCAGGGTCACGATTTATTTTGCCAAAGCTAGCAAGTGCTTTAATTGTGATTTCATCCAACTTTTCACACTGCGCCGCTTCTTCTTGACTAATTATTTTAATAAAGCCCGATTTCTGTCCAACTAATATCAACCCTGAACAACCGCCTCCTAACAGAACCGCCAATAAAATTAATACTAATATATTGTTGGATGATATTTTCATTAGGTTAGGCAATTATATATCTGCATATATATGGGTTTCTTTAGCTCCTCCTGGATGAGTTACTGCGCCCCCTTTAGCAGATCCTACTGTACTAGAGTAACGCCAGAGAGCGCCTGATTGAAAATCATTGGAGCGCCCTTGCCATTTTTTTCTTCTTTCCTCAAGGGTCGCCTCATCAATCTCCACATCTATGCTGCCCTTCTCGGCATCAAGATTTATCATATCTCCATCTTCTAATAAACCAATGGGACCGCCTATGGCTGCCTCAGGTCCTATATGTCCAACACAAAAACCGCGTGTAGCTCCAGAAAACCTACCGTCAGTGATTAAGGCAACTTTACCGCCCATATTTTGACCCGAAAGAGCTCCAGTGGTAGCCAACATCTCACGCATGCCAGGTCCTCCCTTTGGTCCTTCATATCTAATGACTATGACATCGCCTTCTTTATACTCGCGCTTTGTAACTGCGGCAAAGGCATCTTCCTCGCAATCAAAAATCCGCGCAGGACCACGAAACTGCAATTTCTTAAGACCAGCAATCTTAACAATACCACCCTCAGGAGCCAAGTTGCCGCGCAAGCCCACAACGCCGCCAGTATTACTTATTGGCTTATCTATTGGCATAACTACTTTCTGTTCCGATGGGAAGTTTATCTTCTTAAGGTTTTCACCTATGGTCTTACCGTTCACCGTTATACAATCAGTATGCAGATAACCCCCATCCATCAAGGTTCTTAGAATAATCGGTACACCGCCAACCTCAAACAAATCCTTAGCCACATATTTACCAGCTGGTTTTAAGTCAGCTATATATGGAGTACTACGGAATATCTCACAAACATCCTGCAAGTCAAATTTAATTCCACATTCATGAGCAATAGCGGGAAGATGCAAGCCAGCATTAGTGGAGCCGCCAGACGCCGCCACAACCCGTGCTGCGTTTTCTAATGATTTAAGAGTAACTATATCGCGCGGACGCAGACCTGTGCGGATGCATTCCATTACTCTTTCGCCACTGGCTTCACAATAGGAATCACGCGAAGTATAAGGAGCCGGCGTTCCAGCAGAACCAAGAATAGCTAAACCAATTGCCTCAGAAACACATGCCATAGTGTTAGCCGTAAACTGCCCGCCGCAAGAACCAGATGAGGGGCAGGCGCACTGCTCCAGTTCTCTTAATTCTTCGTCGTTCATATTGCCACTGGCATGAGTGCCCACCGCTTCAAAGACATCCGCTACTGTAACATCCTTGCCTTTAAATCTACCGGGTAATATAGTTCCGCCATAAATGAATACCGCAGGAACATTCAAACGACACATCGCCATCATCATGCCGGGAAGTGATTTATCACAGCCAGCTAAACCAACTATGCCGTCATAGCAATGACCGCGCATGGTAAGTTCCACAGAATCTGCAATTACATCTCTGCTTGGCAGCGAACTCTTCATCCCGCTATGCCCCATAGCTATGCCATCAGTAACAGTAATAGTGGTAAATTCACGTGGCGTGCCCTTAGCCCTTTCAACCCCTTTTTTAACCGCTTGCGCCTGACGCGACAAATCTATATTGCAAGGCGCTGCTTCATTCCAGCAGGTTGCAACCCCTACGAAGGGCTGGGCTATTTCCTCTTCAGTCATTCCCATTGCGTAATAATAGGAGCGATGAGGAGCACTAGCAGGTCCTACCGAAACATGGCGACTGGGGAGTTTATGTTTTAATTTATCCATTGTATCTAATATTAAATTAATATAATCAATGGAATTATACCACTAAGCCCTTAAGGCGTGCAGGTTAAGGAAGGATATTCTTGCATAGAACCAAATCTCCAAGCTTGATAACTATCCTGAGCAAGCGGTGAACTTGAGTCAGAAGTAAATTCGCCAGTATCAGGATTGCACCAAAAATTAGCCCAACCAGCATAAATACTGGAATCTGTGGCGCTAACTGGGTTTTGTAGCTCAGCAGTTGTCTTGCCAGCGCCCTCTTGCGCAGCGGAGAAGCCAGAGCGCACAATGAATCCAGTGCTCTGATTATTCCAATAAGAATTAAATACTTCAGTATCAGAAGTTAGCTCACCTACTAAACCGCCAACATTATCATTACCTTGAATAGAATCAATAGCCACATAAGAAGTATTTATAATTGCGGAATAAGCAGAACCAACCAAACCGCCAACATTATCATTACCACTTATATTCCCGCCTACTACATAAGATGCCATAATTTCTGCAAACCCAGCGTAACCAACCAAGCCGCCAACATAATTGCCAACATTATGGTCATCATTATCATCATTATTATCTATGCTACTTACATTTACATTTCTTGCATAGTTAGACACTATAATACTCTCTTCCCCATAACCAACCAAGCCGCCAACATGAATAGACCCATTCACAACACTATTCGCTACGAAAGAAAGGACACTACTACCATACTGCCCATCGCCAACCAAACCGCCAACATAATCTTTGCCCTCTATAGAACTACCCTCAACATAAGAGGAAATAATCTTAGCATCCTCTCCATCTCCAACCAAGCCGCCAACATAATCATTGCCTGTTACAGAGCTCTGATTAACATAAGAAGAGTTTATTATAGAAAATACTCCATCGCCAACCAAACCGCCAACATTATTATTGCCTTGGATAGAAGCGTTAGATACATAAGAGGCATCTATAATTGCAGAATCTCCAACGCCAACTAAACCGCCAACATTATCATTACCTTGGATAGAAGCGATAGCCACATAAGAGGCATCTATAATTGCAGAATCTCCAACGCCAACTAAACCGCCAATATCTTCATTGCCACTTATATTCCCGCCTGCTATATAAGATGCCATAATTTCTGTAAACAAACCATAACCAACCAAACCGCCAATAGAATTACTGCCTTGAATAAAAGTACTATTCACATAAGAGGTATCTATAATTGCAGAATCTCCATAGCCAACCAAGCCGCCGACATCTTCATTGCCACTTATATTCCCGCCTACTACATAAGATGCCATAGTTTCTGCAAACCAAGCGTAACCAACCAAGCCGCCAACATGAATAGACCCATTCACAACACTATTCGCTACGAAAGAAAATACACTGCTACCATACGCCCCATCACCAACCAAACCGCCAACAAAGTCATTGCCCTCTATAGAACTACCCTCAACATAAGAGGAAATAATCTGAGTATCCTCTCCATCTCCAATCAAGCCGCCAACATAATCATTGCCTGTTACAGAGCTCTGAATAACATAAGAAGAGTTTATTATAGAAAATGCTCCATCGCCAACCAAACCGCCAACACTATCAGCTAAAGGGCTCATAATATTCCCTGTTGCCGAACTATTAAAAATAGTTGGGATACCTTCCAACTCAAAACCTCGCGCCGAACCAACTAACATCCCAATATAATTAGCTCCCCCTATTATATTTGCCTCGCGAATATGAACATTACGCAGGATAGAGTTTCCCACTACCGCGCCAAATAAACCAATGCCCTCAGCAACATCAGAGGCGCTAATAGTAAGGCGACTTATAGTCCAGCCATTGCCATTAAAAGTACTATTAAAAGCAGCTGAATTATCATCAGCAACAAAAGTCCCAATTGGCTGCCAGTTGTCATACCCAGACAGGTCTATGTCCGCAATAAGCTCATAGCCATTGCACGCTGTAATATCAACTCCATTGCCACAACCAGCGCTGCTGCCAATATCATTTGCAGAAGATTTTAACGATGTCCCTTGAAGATTAAAGCGCACTTGGTTAAGCTCATCCGCAGTGGCAATCTCTATCAGACCATCGCCATCCCCATCAACATCAGCATTATCGCCCGTACCATCAGAGTCCGTATCATCAGAGTCCGCATCATTTGGTGTGCCATCACCATCAATATCATCTGTGTTTGTGTCATTATCAACTAAGAGCGGCGATTCATTTCCTGTTTGCTCGGTTGTGCCACAAGCAATAAGAAGTGCAGTAAGCACGAATAATGGTAACACTCCCCAATAACTAGTTTTATTTATTGATAAATGAGGCGTATACCATTTTTGTAAGTATCTCAATATCATATATATACAGCTTAATTAATTTTGTATGTGATCCCCCTCCATTCCTAAATTAGAACTCCTCTTAAATCAGTTTATGGTAGTTTTCGTTTATGTGCCATTTATGGACGCTGGGCGTCTAATCCCTTGGGAGGGCAGGTGAGGGCTGGATATTGCATAGCAGTGCCAAAGTCCCAGGCGAGGGAGCCGTCAGGACACATATTATTTACCCACCTTGCATAAATCGTACCAGGTACGTCATTTGTTGGCGTTTGTAATTCACCAGTGGTTTTACGTCCAGCAGTGATAAGATCCTGATTACCTATTGTTATTGTTACGCCACTGACATTAGTATCCCAATAGAACCTGGAAGAGGCAACATTAATATAACCACTATTTGTCACACCAACCAAACCGCCGAGATCCCTATCTCCACTGACAGAAACAGCTGCATAAGATGAAGTAATTGTGACATCCTGCCCATCGCCAACCAGGCCACCGACAAAATTGCCCCCGCTGACAGACCCCACCGCATAAGATGAAGTAATTGTGGTTCCAAGCGCTTCTCCAACCAGACCGCCAATTTCTTGACCACTCCCGTTGACTGAAGCGACAGATGAATAAGATGAAGTGATTATAGCATGAGTTCCAGAACCTACCAGACCACCAACATCAGAATACCCCCTGACAGAATTGCCAGACGCATAAGAGGAGGTAATTTCGGCAAAATCTCCATGACCGACCAGACCACCAACTTGATTTGCTATCCCTATGACATTCTCCACCTCCGCATAAGATGAAGTAATTATAGTTTTATCTCCGCGACCAACCAGACCGCCAACATTATAGCCAGAAGCAGTAACCTCTCCTTCTACGGAACTATTGTTAATTCTCGTTTTACTAGAATCTATTCCTCGTGCATAACCAACCAGCAGCCCCACATTATTGCCGCCGCTAATGTTGGCAGAACGGATATGAACATTATGCAGGATAGAAGTGGGGGCGATTACCCCAAACAGCCCAGCCCCATTGGCATAGTCGCCAGCAGGATTTGTGATAGTAAGATTGCTAATTGTCCAACCATTGCCATCAAAAATAGCATTAAATGCCGCGGATGCATCCTCGCAAAAGAAATCTACATCATTGTATGTAATGCATCTGCCAATTGGCTCCCAGTTGGCGTAGTCAGCAAGGGATATATCAGTGCTAAGCTCATAGCCGTTGCATGCTATAACATCCTCGCCAGCAATGGTGCCATTGCCACAGCCCTCTTTATTACCCATGCTTGCGGGACTTAGCGTGAAATTGCTACCCAATAGATTATGGCGGGTTTGGTTAAGTTGCTCAGCAGTGACAATCTCTATTAAGCCATCGCCATCATCATCTACGTCTGCTTCATCAAGGATAAGATCGTTATCGTCATCTGGATCTAAATAATCAAATATTGTATCACCATCGTTATCTCTGTTTGGTCTGCCATTGCCGTTTCCATCCGTATCCAGAAAATTAACTATGCCATCGTCATCATAATCAGGTCCAATAGCTACTTCAATGGATGGTGCCTCTCCCTCCAAGCCATTATCGGGAGCACCCAATGTCAAGGCAACAATGAAGGTATAGTATCCTTCGTTGGTTGGACCCGTTGTTATGCTTTGCTGCACCTCCATATTCCTCTCTCTTTTAGTGATGTTTGTTATTAAAGGGAAGTATTGTAAATCATTAGGGGCGCTTCTCTTGTGGTAGCTTATATTAATGCTGGCTATATTATCTGTATCGGGATTTGTCCAGCTAATAGTGACGTTGCTGTCGCCAGCAACCGCATCCAATCCTGTAACTGTGAATAAATTAGGAGTTGCGGTGAAAGGTTTCGCCAAAACTCTTTTGCCTGCATCATCTTCGTCTAATGTTAAGTTAACAATGAAGGTATAGGATTGTCCGTTGGTTAAGCCAGTTATGCTTTCTCGCACATTCTGGGCGCCAGGGGTTGTTTGGGTGCTGTCCTCTATTAAAGGGTGAGATTGTAAATCATTAGGGGTGTTTCTGTTGTAGTAGCTTATACTAATGCCGCTTATGTTTGCAATGGGATTATTCCAGCTAAGGGTGACCTCTTCGTCGCCAGGATGCGCGGTTAAATCTGTGACCGTAAAGGCGGATAAAGTGCGATCATCAGGGAAGGCATCTTGGACATCATTAACGTTGTCCCCATCTTTATCAAGCTCAAGAGGATCGGCATCTGCATATTCGTCTCCATCAAGGTTGGGACCAATTAGACGAGTAATATCTATCGCAGCAGTACTTCTATTCTCATCGGCTCCTTTTAACTCCAAGGCAACCCTAAAGGTATAGGATTGTCCGTTGGTTAAGCCAGTTATCATTTTGGTTACGGTTGCATTGGGGAGGATGCTATCTTCGTCTGTTATTGTCATGGGGGTTTCAAAGTTAGCAGCAGTGCTGAGTTTGTAGCTTATGCTAATATTAGCTATATCTGCATCAGGATTATCCCAGCTAAGGGTGACCTCTTCGTCGCCAGGATACGCGGTTAAATCTGTGACCGTAAAGGCGGATAAAGTGCGATCATCAGGGAAGGCATCTTGGACATCATTAACGTTGTCCCCATCTTTATCAAGCTCAAGAGGATCGGCATCTGCATATTCGTCTCCATCAAGGTTGGGACCAATTAGACGAGTAATATCTATCGCAGCAGTACTTCTATTCTCATCGGCTCCTTTTAACTCCAAGGCAACCCTAAAGGTATAGGATTGTCCGTTGGTTAAGCCAGTTATCATTTTGGTTACGGTTGCATTGGGGAGGATGCTATCTTCGTCTGTTATTGTCATGGGGGTTTCAAAGTTAGCAGCAGTGCTGAGTTTGTAGCTTATGCTAATATTAGCTATATCTGCATCAGGATTATCCCAGCTAAGGGTGACCTCTTCGTCGCCAGGATGCGCGGTTAAATCTGTGACCGTAAAGGCGGATAAAGTGCGATCATCAGGGAAGGCATCTTGGACATCATTAACGTTGTCCCCATCTTTATCAAGCTCAAGAGGATCGGCATCTGCATATTCGTCTCCATCAAGGTTGGGACCAATTAGACGAGTAATATCTATCGCAGCAGTACTTCTATTCTCATCGGCTCCTTTTAACTCCAAGGCAACCCTAAAGGTATAGGATTGTCCGTTGGTTAAGCCAGTTATCATTTTGGTTACGGTTGCATTGGGGAGGATGCTATCTTCGTCTGTTATTGTCATGGGGGTTTCAAAGTTAGCAGCAGTGCTGAGTTTGTAGCTTATGCTAATATTAGCTATATCTGCATCAGGATTATCCCAGCTAAGGGTGACCTCTTCGTCGCCAGGATGCGCGGTTAAATCTGTGACCGTAAAGGCGGATAAAGTGCGATCATCAGGGAAGGCATCTTGGACATCATTAACGTTGTCCCCATCTTTATCAAGTTCACGAGAATCGGCATCTGCATATTCGTCTCCATCAAGGTTGGGACCAATTAGGCGAGTCATCTGTACCGCAGAGGTAGTGACATTCTCATCAGCACCGCCCAGTTCCAAGGCGACTCTAAAGGTATAATCTGTATTGGATGTTAATGAAGTTATCATTTCCATAACATCTGTTGCATTGGTGGCTATTTTGGCGTCGTCCGTTATTGTTATGGGGGTTCCAAAGTCAGCATCAGTGCTGAGTTTGTAGCTTATGTTAATTTGAGTAATACTCGCATCTGGATTATCCCATATAAGAGTGGCGGTGGTCTCATCCGGAATAACCCGTAAGTTTAATACACTAATTGAGGATAAAATAGGAGTGGCGGTGACAGATTGCGCCTCTACTTCTTTTCTAACATCATCGCCAGTTAATGTCAAGGTAACATTAAAAGTATAGGATACTCCGTTGGTTAGGTTCGCTATGGTTTCTTGCACATCCATTGCGTTCATGGCTGTCTTAGACCTATTTGTTATTAAAGGGAAGTATTGTAAAGTATTAGGGGCGCTTGTGTTGTGATAGCTTATATTAATGCTGGCTATATTCGCATCTGGATTATTCCAGCTAAGAGTGACCTCGCCTTTGCCAGGGCGCGCGGTTAAATCTGAGACCGTAAAGGCGAACAAAGCGTCATCACGAGGGAAGGCATCTTGGACATCATTAACGCCATCTCCATCTTTATCAAGTTCACGAGAATCGGCATCCGCATATTCGTCTCCATCAAGGTTGGGACCAATTAGGCGAGTCATCTGTACCGCAGAGGTAGTGACATTCTCATCAGCGCCGCCCAGTTCCAAGGCGACTCTAAAGGTATAATCTGTATTGGATGTTAATGAAGTTATCATTTCCATAACATCTGTTGCATTGGTGGCTATTTTGGCGTCGTCCGTTATTGTTATGGGGGTTCCAAAGTCAGCATCAGTGCTGAGTTTGTAGCTTATGTTAATTTGAGTAATATACGCATCAGGATTATCCCACATAAGAGTGGCATTGTTGGTATTAGGAGTAATTCGTAAGTTTAATACACTAATTGTGAATAAAATAGGGGTGGCGTTGACAGATTGCGCCTCTACTTCTTTGTCAGCATCATCGCCAGTTAATATTAAGTTAACATTGAAAGTATAGGATTGCCCGTTGGTTAGTCCATCTATGGTTTCTTCCACATTCGCGGCGTTAGGGGTTATTTGGGCGCTGCTATTCATCATAAGTGAACCGACAGAATCATCTCTTTGGTAACTTATACTAATGCTGGATATATTTGCATTGGGATTTGTCCAGCTAAGAGTGACCTCACCGTCGCCTGCATCCGCAGTTAATCCTGAAACTGCAAAGGCGGTTAAATCTTTATCACGAGGGAAGGCATCCTGTTCATCATCGACGCCATCTCCATCTTCATCAAGCTCATCAGGGTCGGCATCCGCATATTCGTCTTCATCAAGGTTGGGACCAATTAGGCGCATTATCTCTGTTGTCATTACACTTCTACTCTCATCGGCGCCTCCCAGTTCCAAGAGAACATTAAATATATAGGTTGCCCCATTGGTTAAACCAGTTATTACTTCGGTTACGTTTATTGCATTGGAGCGGATGCTATCATCGCCTGTTATTAAAGGGAAGTATTGTAAAGCATCAGGAGTACTTATGTTGTGGTAGGTTATATTAATGCTGATTATATTCGCAGCAGGATTATCCCAGCTAAGAGTAGCACTGGTGTCATCTGGAATAACCCGTAAGTTTGATACACCAATTGAGGGAGGGGGCTTCACTTCTGGCGGGCTGTCTCCTGGCGGGCTGCCACCACCGCCACCACCGCAGGCAGCGAGAGTCAAGACGCAAATTAGCGAAAGCAATAGAGCTGATACTTTCTTTGGTATAAATCTGGACTGATTGGAGGCGGCAATGCTATTGCTGGTTGCGTTACCTGTTTCTTTATTAATTAAGCCCTTATATAAACTATTCTGTAAGTTCTCCCCGCAGGAACTGGTGGTATATGTGTTCATAGCCATTATTATAAATAATTATGAATTAAAAGTCAAGGTAAATACATAACTATTTATAATTTGTATAAATACATTAACAATATAACATAAAATTATGCTATTATCGTTTATTGTCTTTGTGCCTCCGCGCCACCTGGAGGACAAGTAAGCAGCGGGTATTGTGTACTATTACCCAAATTCCAAGCAACGTTGGTAGAGTTAGCAAGAGATGATTTGCTGTCAGTAGTATATTCTCCAGTTGCCACATCGCACCATAAATGATTATCCCAAGTTTCATAAATACCACTAAACGTTGTTTCAGAACGGAGTTGCTCAGAAGTTTTTGGCGCTCCTTCTTTCGTGGGGGGAGCATCGGCATCATCGCGGTCTATAGCATTAGAGATGTTAGTATCCCAATAAGAATTATTAACGGCAGCTATAAAAGTATTCTCCTCAAACAATCCAACTAAGCCACCAACCTGGCTAGTTGCTTCCACACCAGAACCTACTACATTTTTTATAGCCACATAAGATGAGTAAATCATGGCTCCAGCGCCGTAGCCAACTAATCCTCCGACGTTATTGTCAAATATTTGACTGCCATTTACTAGATTGCCTATAGCATAAGATGATACAATCTGCGCATTTTTAGCCCAGCCAATTAAGCCGCCAACATGGGTAGCCCCTTTTGCTATAGCATCGCCATTCAGAACATAAGAAGCATAAACATCTGCTCCTGCCCCATCGCCAATTAGCCCTCCTATAGAACGACCAGTAGCATCCAAAGTAACATTCCGCGCATAGGATGCATAGATAACAGCTCCTGTTCCTAAGCCCACCAAACCGCCAGCAATACCCTGAGCTTTTATAGAAGTATCCTTCGCATAAGTGGAAGTGATGATGGCGTTTTCACCCTTGCCAATCACAGCGCCCACCCAACCAGCTAAAGGGCTAATAATTTTTCCTTGCACTGAGCTATTGATAATCTCCACCCCTCCATCTGTTTCCTGCGCATTGCCAACTAAAATGCCAACTGAGTGCGACCCCACTCCAAGCCTAATTAGTGCATTACGGATATGAACATTTCTTATAACAGAGGTACCGCTTATCGCGCCAAATAAACCTACCCCATAAATTTGAGGAAAACCAGGCCTATTTATATTCAAGTTGCTAATAGTCCAATTATTTCCTTCAAAAACACCATTAAAAACTTCAGGGCAGCTGCCACCTTCAAGGCAATTTCCTATTGGCAGCCATTCATTATCTCTTGATAAGTCAATGTCGGCAACTAGTTCATAGCCGTTGCATTCGGTGATATCCTCGCCATCAATGGTGCGATTGCCGCAGCCGCGCTCCCTCCTTTCAAGCCCAGTGGAACTATATAGGTAAGTTCCATCAAGGTCATAGCGCATCTGGTTTAGCTCAGCTGCAGTCGCAATCTCTATAAGTCCATTATTATTCTTATCAATATCACAGGCATTACCCACCCCATCTGTATCATCATCAAGTTGATCTTGATTAGCTACATACGGACAGTTATCCTCGTCATAGTCAACCAAATCTTCATCACCGCCAGTATCAGAATTATCGCCCATGCCATCATGATCTCTATCAGAGAACTCATTAGGATCGGCTGGAAATAAGTCAAAAATATCCGCAATGCCATCCATATCAGTATCTTGCGTTTGTAAAGTAAGCGCTAAATCATCCTCTGCGGCACATCTTATGATGGGATGCGCAGTGCTGTTCCCCAAGTCCCAAGCAACGTTAGCAGCAATAGTAAAATCGGAAGAGGCGGAATTCTTACCAAGAGAAAACTCCCCAGTTGCTCTGTTGCACCAGAAATTATTATTCCAATCAGCATAAATGCCGGCAAAGTTGGTTTCAGCACCTAATTGGGCAGAGCTTAGCGGCATGCCATCGCCATTGGTAGTAATATAAAGAGGATTCGTGATGCTTGCATCCCAGTAAGAATTGCTAATTGTAGACCCGCCAGTTATTCCAGCCAAGCCGCCAACATTTTCATAACCTGTTACATTTCTCATCGCTGCATAAGAATTCTTAATCATGGCTGATGCAGCATTACCAACTAAGCCGCCAACAGAGGAACTACCGCTGACTACTCCGCCTGCCGCATAAGATGATTCAATCTCGGCGTTCCCAGACCAGCCAACCAAGCCACCTATATGTCTTCGTTCGCCACTCACATTAGTGTTCAGAGCATAAGAGGCAAAAATCTGAGTGCCACCAAATCCCAAACCAATTAATCCTCCCGCAAAACCAACATTAGCGTGTACCTTAGTATTCATCGCATAAGATACATAAGCCCTCATACCATGCCCGTTGCCAACCAAACCACCAACAGTGAAATTACCGTTTACATAAGAGTCCTGCGCATGAGAGAAAGAGATAGTTGCGCCACGACCGCTGCCAACCATAGCACCCACAAATTTGGCTGCAGGGCTTATAACCTCGCCTTGCACTGAACTATTAATTATCTGCGCTCTAGTGGCTTGAACACGTATATTAACCCTGGCTTGTATAGTTTCAGGGGTGTTAAATTCACCCCTTCCATTCGTCACAACCAAGGTTCCACCAGGTACCCTCAGAGTTCCATCCGTCACAATCAAGTTTCCATTAGGCGCAACCAATTCTCCATACCCAAAACCACCTGCCAAGGGTATAAAGGTTCCTAAAGGTATAACCATGCTTCCCTCAGCTATAACCAATGTTCCATTAGTTATAACCCCCTTTATGTTAGTTACAACCAAAGCGCCGTTATTCGCAACCGCGTTTCTATCACCCACAACCAAGGAGCCACTATTCACAACCAAAGTTCCATCATTCACAACCAGATTTTCATCAGGAACAACCAAAGTTCCATTAGCCACAGAAAATGTTCCATTGGTAGTAAATTTTGCTGGACCTATTTTATTCGTTACTACTTGTTGATTATTTACGCTCGGTATTTCATTAATAGTAACCGGCTTTGCATTAATTGCAAAATCTTCTCGATTATTTAAAAACACTGATCCAATAGCAATCGTATACTCCTCTGACGAAAGATTGACTTCTCTCTCTATAGTATGATCCTTAGATGTTTGCCGAGCAATGCCAGCTAGGATTCCAATGCTTGCCTTGCCACCCTTAACCTTAGCATTACGGACATGTACATTTTTTATAATAGATTTATCGCTTATTGAACCAAATAAACCCACTCCATAAGGGCTAATAGAACCCTGGACATTTATTCTCAGGTTGCTAATAGTCCGACTATTCCCTTCAAAAATGCTATTAAAAGTATTGAAGCAATTATCTTCGTCAAGGCAATCTCCAATGGGTTGCCAGTTATCATAATCTGACAGGTCAATGTCAGCCATAAGCTCATAGCCATTACACTCAGTGATGGCACAACCGCGATCACTCACTTGAGTCCCAGTTGAGCTAATTGTAATTAAGGAGTTTCCATTAAAGTTATTGCGAATCTGGTTTAACTCAGCTGCAGTCGTAATGTCTATAAGTCCATTATTATTCTTATCAATATCACAGGCATTGCCCACCCCATCTGTATCATTATCTTCTTGATCTTGATTAGTTACATACGGACAGTTGTCAGCAATATCTTCACGCGAATCATTGTCATTGTTAGTATCAGCGTTATCGCCTATGCCATCACCATCCCTATCAGAGGATTCAGAGGCGTTGTTTGGAAATTTGTCAAAGATGTCTACGATGCCGTCCATATCAGTGTCAACCACTTGTAAATTCGCTAGGGCATTCCTTTGTAGATTAGTGGTGGGGTCATCCTCTGCAGCAGCACAGCTTATGATTGGGTACGAAACGTTACTTCCCAAGTCCCAAGCATTATTGGTAGAATTAGCAAGAGGTGAACTACTATCAGTAGTAAACTCTCCAGTTACTCTGTTGCACCATAAATTATCATCCCAAGTATCATAAATGCCGCTAAAAGTGGTTTCAGAGCGTAATTGTTGGTAGTTTAAGCCAATGCCTTCCCTAATATCAGAAATTTCCAAGCGGTCTACAATTCCACTAAGGGTAATATCCCAAAAAGAATATTCAACCGAATCTCCATCCTTCCTCCCCACTAAGCCACCAACCTCCGCAAAACCTTTTACATTTTCCAGCGCCGCATAAGAGGACTTAATATTAACTGATACACCATTGCCAACTAAGCCACCAACAGATACATTACCGCTAACTCCTCCAAGCGCCGCATAAGAGGATACAATCTGTGCACCCACAGCCCCGCCTGCTAATCCGCCAACGTGCTCCCGCCCCGTTACATTAGCATTCAGAACATAAGAAGCATAAATGCGAGCGCCGTATGCCGAGCCAATTAACCCCCCTGCATAATAACCATGAGAAACATTACTACTATAAGAGTACACAGTAACTTCATTCGCAGAAGATGCAAAAACTGTTGAATCACGCCCATCACCAACCATACCGCCTACAAAATTAGCCCCGTTTACGACAATGTTATCTACCTGAGATAATGAGATGTTAGATCCAACTCCATAGCCAACCAAGGCGCCTACGTAACTGCCTGTAGGGCTTATAACCTTAGCATTACGGATACGTACATTTTTTATAATAGATTTATCGCTTATTGAACCAAACAAACCCACTCCATAAGGGCTAGTAGAACCCTGAACACTTATGCTCAGGTTGCCAATAATCCGATTATTCCCTTCAAAAGTGCTATTAAAAGCATTGGGGCAACTATTTGCGTCAGGGCAATCTCCAATTGGTTGCCAGTTATCATACCCAGACAGGTCAATATCCACCATAAGCTCATAACCATTGCAGCCAACAACACCGGATATATTTCTACCGCAGCCAGCGCTAGTTCCTTTTCTGTCGGCAGACACCTTAAATACTTTACCGTTATAGTCATAGCGTATATGGCTTAGTTCTTCTGGTGTAGTTATTTCTATCAGACCATCATTGTCCTCATCAATATCGCGGGCAGCATCGCGATCATTAGGATAATCATCTTCATCAGAGTCGCGGCAGCCATCTCCATCAGCATCCGTAACTGAGTTAGATTCCCAGTTTCTGGCACTGTCTGCAGAATCGCAGAGATCCACATTATCAGGAATTCCATCGCCATCTCTATCAAGGATATTTACTCCTGTCGGTTGAGGTTGGGGTACTCCTCCGCCGCCGCCTCCGCCGTCATCACCTCCGCCACTCGCACAAGCAACTAAAAGGAGAATAATAAGAATAAGAGGCAGCAGAAATACAAATCTCCTACTAAAAGAAATACCCCTGTCTAATTTTTCTGATGCTGTATTTCTAACATTCGTTATGTGCATAGCCTACTCAATGCACCATCAATTAGTACAAACATATTAACAATATAACATAAAATTATGCTATTTGCCAGAAAAGAGTTGCAATATCATAATCACATTTGTTATAATGGGGGGATATGAATATCATAATTATATCTCTTTGGAATTATTTTAAAACTTTGAAAACATGGTAATTATAAAGAATAACTTCGCAACTGCTCTTTCGCATGACCAGGACAGCATAATCTCTGCGGTGCGTTTGTTCACTAAGGATGAAGACCATTACTCGCATCGCGTCCGTTTTGCCTTACAAATTAAGAAAGTTAAGCTTCAACTTGAAGAGATTGAAGACATTAAGTTGCTGCCACCAGAAATTAAGGATTTAAACCTCGACCACAGCAGCGATACTTTGCCAATCTTGATGGAGAGAGAGCTAATACTACATAATCCAGATATCATAATGCAATATATTGAAGAGCGCTTTCCAACTCCGCCTTTAATGCCGTTAATACCTCAAGAAAGAGCTTTATTTCGCTCGGTATTGCATCAAGTAGAAAGTAGCATAGTAGTGCCTGCGGATGCAATCCTAAAAGAAAAAAACAAGTTTAAGGCAACGGAAATAGCCCGCGGACTGCGTGATAACCTGATTAGCTTTTCTTTTGAATACTTTGAGGACTTTGAAGCGCAAAAAGAAACCCAAGAACTGGATATCATTGATTGTATTCTTGCCCCCATATTGTGGCGGCTTAAGGTTCTTGGCATTAACATAAGAGGAGATGCGCAAAAATACCAGCCCTTAATGGCGTATATGAATTATATTTTCAAACAATCAGCATTCATTAATAGTTGTTCCACCAGCGAGTTGAAATTACATACTGGCTAGGGGGGACTACTAAAAGAGGGGCTAACTAAAAAGCAGCAGAGAGAGCTTCTCCGATAGTTGCCGCTCTAATAATTCCTTTATCTTTTAAAGTCCCTTTGGGGTCATTCGCGGTGGGAATTAGAATTTTTTTGATGCCCTGGCGGAAAGCAGTTTTAATTCTCTCATGCCCATAAGGCGAAGGACGTATTTCCCCAGTAAGCCCTATTTCACCAAAAGCCGCAAACCCTTGGGGCAACACCCGTTTGGTAATCACCGATACTAACGCCAGCATACAAGCGAGGTCTGTGCCAGTTTCTTCTATTCTTAAACCACCAACTATGTTCAAAAACACATTGCTGTTGGCAAGTGGTAAACTGCAATGACAACTAAGAACTGCCAATAGCAATGCCATGCGATTATTATCCAAACCAACCGACACACGCCGAGGATTAGTGGTAGTGTGGGGGTCTACTAATGCTTGAATCTCAACTAATAATTGGCGGCTACCTTCATGAATAATCGCCGTAGCGCTGCCTAACGCGGGCTCGGTATTGTGCGACATAAAAATTGCCGAAGGATTACTAACCTGCTTAATACCTTTATCTGTCATAGCAAACACCCCTATTTCATTGACAGCCCCAAAACGATTTTTCTGGGCGCGCAAAGTGCGGAACTTAGCATCATCGGTGCTTTCTAATACCAACGAAGCATCAACTATATGCTCCAGCACTCGCGGACCCGCGAGTGTTCCTTCTTTGGTCACATGCCCCACCATCAGCACGGCGCAGTTGTTTTGCTTAGCATATTCCATCAGACGTACTGCGCATTCGCGCACCTGAGAAACACCGCCCATCATTGAACCTTGCTGAGCGCTGTATATTGTCTGGATAGAATCCACCACTAATACTTGCGGCTTCATTTCATAACAGGCAGCAAGTATCTTCTCCAACTGGTTCTCCGCTAACAAAGATATCTTTTCTTTTGATAGCCCAAGGCGAACTGAATGAAGAACTAATTGATTGACAGATTCTTCACCGCTGACATAACAAACAGATTTAGCGCGAGAGATAGATGCCATAGATTGCAGCAATAAGGTGCTTTTGCCAGCGCCAGGATTACCGCCAATTAAAATAGCCGACCCCGCAACTAAACCGCCTCCCAACACCCTATCAAATTCAGTAAATCCACTGGAGAATCTAAGTTCTTTATGAACTTTTACCTCACTAATAGGAATTGGTTTGGTAAAGCTGCTTGGTAAGGCATTTAATTCTCTGCCTCCCCGCGCGCCACTTACGAGCGCCTCTTTTGTCGCTGCTTCTTGTAATGAATTCCAGGCGCCGCAGGTAGCGCATTGCCCTTGCCATTGCGGATACTCACTGCCACAATCCGAGCACGCAAAAAGCTTTTTAGCCGCTACCATTTATATTATAAAATGAGCGAGTCATGGCGCCAGCTGGCTTTTAACCCATCCCTGTCCCTTCTTCTGGTATAACACTCTGGCATGCAGGCGATTAATTCTACCCTCCCAGAACTCAATTGCCGTTGGCTTTAGGATATAGCCACCCCAATAACCAGGACGTGGCACATCTGCCCTGCTAAATTTATCTTCCATCTTCTTCATTCTTCCAAGTAAAGCGTCATAAGTTTCTATTTGTTGGCTTTGCGAGGATGCCCAAGCACTTAAACGGCTGCCGCGGTTGCGAGTGGCAAAGTATTCATCAGATTCACTCTTGCTAAGCTTGGACACCCTGCCGCACACGCGCACTTGCCGCACTAAAGAGGGCCACCAAAAATTAAGTGCCACATAAGGATTAATTGCCAATTGTTTTCCTTTAGCACTCTCGTAGTTAGTATAAAAAATAAAGCCGCTGGGCTCTTTAGTTAACTTAGTTAAACTTTTAGCTGATTTACCATTGGATTGCTCTGCTAACTTAATCCCTTTAAGTAAAACTATTCTGTTGTGGGGATGTCCGCGTTTATCAACAGTTGATAAGCACATGGCATTGGCGTCAAGAATTTTCTTAGAGGAAATTACATCATTAAACCACCCCTCAAATAATATCATAGGGTCAGCAGGTGTCTTAGTAATATCTAATGAGTTACCCCTATATTGACGGCGGACACTTGCCAATACGGCAGCTATTTTCATTCCCATATTTTATCGCAAGTTGAATTCCTACTATATATACTCATATCTTACCAGCAATTATTTGCTGCGCCTGATAGCGCGCCTGCTCAAGGTCAAACTCGCCATGTTGGTATATTTTATCACCTTTATGTGTGGGTAACAATTCATCAATTTTATGAGTCGCCGTTGGAGCAACTAAATGTTTATCCAAATAATTCATCGCTTTATGCGCTGCTGCAACATCATTACAGATTAACACTAAATCACAACCAGCAGTTAATGCCGCCTCTGCCGCCTCTTCAATATGCGGATATATTTCCCCTACTGCGCCCATAGTTAAATCATCACTAATAATAACCCCGTCATACTTCATCTCATCACGCAGCACTTCCCGTAGCCAGAAGTGGGAAAAACTTGCCGCATTGCTATCCAAAGAAGTAAAAACTATATGAGAAGTCATAATCGCCCTTAATTGCGTTGCCGCCAAAGAGAAAGCCATGAGGTCTTGGCGAATTTCATTTGGGACTCTTGTGTCCTGCGGTAATTCAAAATGCGAATCGTTGGTAACGCCGCCATGACCAGGAAAGTGTTTGCCAACTGCCGTTATCGCTCCGCTGTGTAAACCCTCTATATAAGAGCAAGCCAGGGTACTCGCCCCTTGAGGAGTATCGCCAAAACACCTGCTCTTTATAACTTTGCTTATTCCCTTATCCAAATCAAGCACTGGAGCATAGTTAACGTTAACGCCTAAGTCGCGCAACTCTTCGGCATTTAGCCGCCCCATAGCATAAGTACATTCATAACCGAGTTTCTTGTCGCGCGCCCATACTTTCCATAACTGTTTTGCGCTTGGCAGCGGCGTCATTCCATTGATAAACCGCTGGATATTCCCTCCTTCTTGGTCTACCGAAACGATGATTTGTTTGCCTGCTTTTTTACCTGTTTCTTTGGCTTGGCTGATAAGTTTCTTTATTTGCTGCGGGCTTTCGTAATTATACGCAAATAGAATAATGCCTGAACTATGGGGATGGACTAAGAGTTCCAACTCCGCAGCAGTAAGCTCAGTTCCAGCAGGACTCCATATAATTGACATTAAATTATTATACGATAAACTTCTGTTGCTGTTGCGGGCAAAGCATAGTTCTGTCCTTATGGAAGCGTGGAGATATGGAAGTGTGCCGCAACACTCTTATATAAGCGGGCAACGATGCCCTTGCATTAATGTATAATTACCTGTAATAACTTATTAGAACCTTGCAAATTAAACTAAAACCTCTAATTGCGCAATCCCCTCTGTGGTGTATTCGTTTATTGTTTTTCCTGCCTCTTATATTAGGGGTGGTTTGGGTATTCTTGCCTGCTTTCAGCTACTTCCCCGCTCTGAATTTCACTTCGTTTAGTTTACAACCCTGGCGTGACCTATTTGCTATGCCAGGGTTAGCGCACTCCATCTCTCTTACTATATTTTCAGGTGTACTGGCTACTATTTTGTCCTGTGGCATTGCGGTGCTAATCACTGCCACCTACTATACCAGTGGCTTTTACAAATCATTACAAAACATACTTGCTCCTTTGCTCGCCATTCCCCATTTAACTGTAGCAGCAGGCATCGCCTTTTTATTAGCCCCCAGTGGTTTTTTCTTTCGCATCCCCGCCAACATATTTGGTTGGGACACACCGCCTAATCTTACTTTGGTGCCAGATAATTATGGTTTGATATTAGTGCTGACTTTATTATTAAAAGAAATACCCTTCTTTCTGTTCATAATTAACGGCGCATTGGCGCAAATAGCCGCCCCCAAATATATGATATTAGCTCGTTCAATGGGTTATCATCCTTTTACTGCCTGGTTCAAGGTGATATTCCCGCAGATATACACAAGAATTAAGCTGCCCATTCTCATAGTCCTTATTTTTTCAATGAGCGTGGTAGATATAGCCATATTTGTCGCCCCCAATGCCCCGCCGCCATTCGCGGTGATGCTGCTGCACTGGTTCTATGACCCTGATTTATCAATGCGTTTGGTGGTGGCAGCTGGCGGTATAGTTTTGATGTGCCTAATTGCTTTGATAGTTGCCATCTGGCTAAGCGCTGAAAAACTCATTAAACCGCTATGGGAATACGTATTAAAATCCGGCAAGCGCGGAATGAGACAGCATCTCTCTCCCATCTTATCGCATATTATGTTGGTTATGGTTGCTATCCTGGCATTCGGTTCTTTGCTAGTAATGGTGTTATGGTCTTTTGCTATAACTTGGCGTTTTCCAAATATTTTGCCAACTGACATCGGAGTGAAAAACTGGGTTAATTGCCAGCTGTGTGGCTCCCTTACCAATAGCTTATTAATTGCTTGCTTAACAACAGTGTTCGCGCTTATAGTTGTCATCGGACTGCTGGAATATACCAAGAAACATAAAATCACGCCCTTCTGGTTTTATATTCCTCTGCTTATTCCACAGGTTATCTTCCTCTTTGGTTTTGATTTAATCCTTCTATACCTTGACGCCAAAGGATACTGGGGCGTTATGTGGGCGCATTGGTTATATGTCCTGCCTTATGTTTTTCTGATACTTTATGCTTCTTATCAAAACTTTGACCTTAGATATGAGCAGACCGCTTACGGACTTGGTGTTTCCCGCATAAAGACGATGGTGCGGGTGAAACTGCCTATTTTATTTCGTCCTATAATTTACGCCTTTGCGGTGGGCTTTGCGGTTAGCATAAACGAGTACTTGCCCACCCTGCTAGCAGGAGAAGGGAGGATAAGCACCCTAACCACCGAAATGGTAGCGCTGGCAGCTGGCGGTGATAGAAGGGTAATAAGTGTGACCTCAGTATTCCAAGCTATCTTACCTTTTAGTGTATTTGTCATAGCCCTAATATTACCCAGTTTACAAGCGCGGCGGCGGCGCGGCTTAGCGGTATAGCATTATGAAAAAGCAGTATGAAAAATAAATCTCTACTTGAGTTACACAAGGTTTCCATAACTATGGGAACATCTCAAATAATTAATAACTTATCCCTTAAAGTGGTGGGCGGGGAAATAGTCACCATTATGGGACCTAGCGGTTCGGGTAAATCATCTATATTGAATTTTATTTGCGGCAACCTAATCAGGGACTTCAGCTATTCTGGCAAGGTACTACTTAATGGTCGTGATATAACCGCATTACCACCAGAAAAAAGACGAGTAGGCATCCTGTTTCAAGACGATTTACTTTTCCCCAACATGTCAGTGGCAGCCAATCTGGCATTTGGCGTTGATGAAAGTATCACAGGGGCGGCGCGCAAAACAGTCGTAGAAAATGCTTTGGCAGATGCGCGCCTGCAGGATTATGGAAATAAAGACCCAGCCACTCTCTCAGGAGGACAAAGAGCAAGAATTTCCCTAATGCGCGCCCTCTTGGCAAGACCAGCGGCACTGCTATTGGACGAACCCTTCAATAAACTGGATATGAAGTTGCGTAAAAAGTTCCGTAGTTTTGTTTTTTCCCATGCGCGCAAAGCTAAAATCCCTTGTATCTTGGTAACGCATGATATTGAAGATGCTACAGCGGCAAAAGACAAAATAATTATGATAAAACCCATTTATACTAATAAATAAGGTTGATTATTTTGTTTTCCCCCTTAAAAAAACCACAGGTGTAATTGATTTTGAATAGATTGATTTTGAATAGATTAAAAAGTACGGGCTGCGTGGGTTAATCGCCCACTTGGATTTACAAACAGGATTATTTTTCCGGGATTATTTTGCAAAGAACACATTATTTTATAGACAGATGGCACAAACAGATTATTACAAGATTTTAGGAGTGGAGCGCAATGCTTCAGCGTCAACCATTAAAAGCGCCTATCGGCGCTTGGCGACGAAATATCACCCAGATAAACACAAGGGTGATAAAGAAAGCGAAACAAAATTCAAAGAAATAAACGAAGCATATACTGTTCTAAACGATAAAGAAAAAAAGAATGCCTACGACAACTATGGACACGCTGGAGTTAATGGAGGAGGCGGCAACAGCGGTGGTGGTTTTTCCAGCGAAGACCTAGGTGATATCTTTGGCAACTTCAGAGATATTTTTGGCGGCGGCGGTGATGCTTTTAGCGGCGCCTTCGGTGATGTGTTTGGCGGCGGACAACAAAGCAGACGCGGCGCTGACATGCAATACAAACTTTCCATCTCTTTTATGGAGGCGTTTAATGGCTGCAAGAAAGAGTTTACAATTCCAGTGGCAGAGGCATGCGACAAATGCAATGGCAACGGAGCAAAAGATGGCACGGCACTAAAGGACTGCCTGCGTTGCGGCGGCACTGGAACAATGGTTAGCAGCCGAGGTTTTTTACAAGTGCAACAGCCATGTTCATCATGCCATGGGCGAGGCAAGATTATTGAAGAAGCGTGTCCATCCTGCAACGGCAAAGGAGCTAAAAGTAAGAATAAAAATATATCACTAAACATACCAGCAGGAATTAATGATAGTGACAAAATGGTTATCAGAGGAGAAGCAACTGCTGGCAATCTGCAGCCAGGAGATATTTATGTATGGATAAACATAAAAGCACATCCATTGTTTCATAGAGAAGGTCCCGACCTACTCTGCGAAATGCCCATAGATATTTTTGATGCAATATTAGGATGCAGTATAGAACTGCCCGCCCCTCGCCATAAGGTGGCAGTGAAAATACCTGCTGGAACTCAGAACGGTAAGATCCTGCGGCTGCGCGGCGAAGGAATGCCACGACTTAACTCCAAAAGTAGCGGAGATATTATGGTACAAATTAAGGTTGAGACCCCAGTTAATCTAAACACCCAGCAAAAAGAAATGATTCAAGAACTTAAGGATGACGTTGCCAAGGACAAGATTAATCACTCCCCAAATACCAGCAGCTGGAAAGACAAACTAAAATCCCTGTTTAAGTAGGGGTCGCCTCTGTAGGGGGACAAATCCACGCTCGTACCGCGCAATATATATGGTGCATAAATTCTCGCGACGCAGGTCTGTAGGGGCGAAGCTGTGCTTCGCCCGCAAAATGCCTAACTCTTGCAACAAATCATCCGCATGCTCGCGTCACACTTATATATGATGCATAAATTCTTGCGACTCAGGTCTGTAGGGGCGGAGCTGCGCTCCGCCCGCAAAATGTATAACTCTCGCGATGAACCATCCCTACATAAAAATATATTTTACCATTGTAAAATTTTTATAACAATAGGCCAACTTACATCTTGAATTAATAATAAAAACCCTTAAATAAGAACATAACTCTGAACAAACATACTATGAACAATATGAATAATAGAATGTAATAAAGAAATAATAATCACATAAGTATGGAGATTTTAATGATAATGCCTATTGCGCTTACAGTTATTGGCTGGATGGTTATATATGCGATAGCAAAAAAGAACAGCGAAAGAGCTGAGATACGTGGATTGGTTACCCGAGCAATTGATATTCTTGTGGAATTGGAAAAAGAATCTACAAATATTTGGATATTATCTAATAGCAATAGTTCTTCTAATCGTCATATTGTTGCAAAAATTGTATCACAATGTGGGTGGTTTGAACAGTATGTAAATATTTTGGACAACTATATTGCCATAGATGAATTTCCATATGAGGATCTTCAAAATATATGTACAGAAGGCATTGAACATATTCAAAAGTTAGATGCATTAAAAATAGAGGCAAGAATATTTAGAATAAGTAACAACATGCTTACAATTAAATACCAACTTGAAAAGTCATTTATAGATAAGTACCATAATAAGAATCTAAAGAATTCTTTGAGTTGATAAAAGCTTGAATATGGAGATAGAATTATTTATAATAAGTAATAGGGGTAGTCACTAGTGAACATAGTAGTGGAGGGAAATAATGTCGGTAGTTTCTTCCCCAGAATTAGATGTTCCCATAAAAGGAACTTTTATACAATGGTAAATTAACTAAAATTATAATTATGAAAGAAAAAATTATTAATATTGTTGAGGATTTCTCTGAAATGCCTTATGGTAGTACTGATGAACATGGTCCTGCAAACGGAGCAGCATTTCGTAAAATGTTGATGGATGCTATGAAAGAAAATGATATTGTAAAAGTGGACTACGAAGGTTTAATTTTCCTTCCTGGCTCTACTTTTCTGGATGAAGCATTTGGCGCTCTGACACGCGTCGAAGGATACACCCAATCTTATCTTAATGAGCACCTGCAAATAATTAACTCATCTGAATATTCAAAAAAAACAATTGAGAGAGAAATAGCAAATGGTGTAGAAGAAAGACGCACTGGAAAGAGAATACCAGCCCTCTAAGTAACTGAGAGGCGAGATGCCTCTTTTGTAAGGGTGGAGGCATATATTCGCTCCCTCTTATATTCATCCCACCCCTTGGCCCCGCCCACAAAATGCCTAACTCTTGCTATGAACTGTCACCATGCTCGCGACACAGTACCCCTTACTCAGGTATATCTGGAAGCTTACTAATAACCCGGCTGGCATCAATACTTAACTGAGCTAAACGTGGTATCAGGTCTAATATATACCTTGGATTATCAGACCAATCATTAGGGTCATTTTTGATGCCACTGCCAGGACGCCCTTCTTTACCAGTATCTATGGTTACTTGATAGCGATACAATAACCATTCAAGTGGGCTTTTACCAGTTATTTTATAATCGTATGCCTCCGATGGAATACCTGTAATAGTTATACTATCATTATATATAATTTCGGTCTTGATTGGGTTTAGGGAGCTTCCTCCAAATTTCATTTTTTCAATTCGGTAAAAATCTTTATTCTTACCGAGCATATCGGAGTTTTCTATTATTTGAATGTTCGGCTCCGCGTTATGCTTCTCATAATTAATATGCCAGTCACCAAGTTGTTTGCCACCTTCACTGAACTGCCAAAAATCTTTTTTAGATGCCGCATAAGGAATGCGTGGCAATTCCTTGCTTAGATTCTTGGCATAGCGCTCACGATATGCAGGACTATGCAAAATACCATATACATAATAGAATAGGGTATCGGCATCTATGTTGTTATCTTTATATTGTTGCTGGAAAAGCTCAACTATTTTAGGTGAAATATTATCAATTCTTTGTTCTTGTTTATGTGCCTTGTTATCTTTTGATTGGCTGAGTAAATCATCTTTACCTACTTCAATTGTATTAAAACAATAACGAGGGAAACATTGTACATGATTAAGTATATAATCAGTAGGAATAATATTAACCATTATAGTAGAGAAACCAGCAGGGGATTTTGATACACAAATAGTATAATTATTAGTTGAATCTTTAGGGAATAATTTCGGTAATCTATGTTGGCTATTGTTCCATTGTTTATCAAAATAAAGATGCTGTTGGCAGAATGGTAGATATAACCCTAAGCGCAACTTTGCCTCATCAAAGATTGATTTTTTATTCTGGGCTAGATCACGTTGCTTAGCAGTATCCCAATGGACTTTTTGGGAATTATAATCTATAAATTCTTTTACATAAGGAATTCTATCAGCAAGTTTAAGGTGCTTAATTTTATCAACATTTTTAGTATGGAAATCTTGGACCTGCTCATTATAAAATTTTATACACGACTGCATATTCTTAATCACCTCCTGCTTGTTATAGTTATATACCCAAGCATCGCGACTTGTGACTAAACCACCGGAATATACTCCAAAGATAGAAACTGTCGTTTCAGAATGTTTGAGGTATTTAAAGAAATGTCTTTTAGTATCCTTCGTGCCCATAGGCAAGTATTGGTTAAATTTGGGGTCACGTTGGTTAAGCCAATCATTATTTTTATTTGGTTGAATCTCTTGCCATTTGATATTATTAACACTTTTTAATTTCTGTAATCTTTGTAACTTCTCTTTGCTAGTTAAATAGTCATCCACTTGGCTATAAAATATTCCTTTTGGTATGCTTTTATTTACTGGGGATTTAATGAAGAAATTTATGGTAATAGGAGTTCTAGTTCCTTCCTTAAATATATTCCCTTTCTCTTTTTTTCTCATTTCACCAGAAGTGCGAGCATCTCCGCGTAGATTAAAGCAATATATATGAGTGAGGTCTTGTTGTAAACAATAGCGCAAGCCGTCCATGCTACCACTATCCAGAAAGTTACCATTAGTAACAAAAGCAACCATGCCTTCCCCTTCTATTCTGTCAGTTGCCCAGCGAATGGCGCGCACATAGGAGTCATAAAGGCTGTTCTTATTTGTTGCTTTAGAATGGGCTGCGTAGGTGCTTCGTATCCTTTCATCCAGCAGAGGGTATTTAAAGTTGGGGTTGTTATCATTCTGACTTCTTTGTCCGGAGGAATAAGGCGGATTGCCGATTATTACCATAATTGATTGTTCCTTTTGTTTTTTAATTTGTTCTGGATTACTCTGCAGAAACTCGGCTTCTTTGAGATAGTCGCCTGTATCTTCGTTCAGCTGGAATGTATCGGTAAGGATAATGCCTGGGAATTGTTGATAGCTACTATTTTGTTGCTGCTTTTGTTGGCTATTTATATATTCCTCAGTCAAACAAAAATGATATGTCTGTTCAATATTAATTGCAGCTATGTAATAAGCTAACAGAACTATTTCGTTGGCATGTAGCTCGGACTCATATTTGCGAGCTAAATCTTGTTTGCTGATTAGTCCTAATTGGAGCAGGCGGGAAATAAAAGTGCCAGTGCCTGTAAATGGGTCAAGAATATTAACTCCCTTAGAGGTTAATCTCTTACCAAAATGTTTATGCAGTAAATCATCGGCGCTGTTAAGAATAAAGTCCACAACTTCTACTGGCGTATATACAATTCCTAAACGCTCTGCTTGCTTCTTAAATGTCTTCTTAAAGAAATTTTCATAAAGTTCGGCAATTATCTTTTGCTTGCCTGCGAGGTTATCTATGCCAGCTACATTGGACTGAACATTCTTAAAGAATTTTTCTAACTCTCCCGCCTCGGCTGCTAAGTTGTGATATTCTATTGCTGTAAGGAATTTGTTCAGTGATTGAGACACTGGATTATTTTTAACAAAATTATAATTCTCAAACAATGCATTAAATACAGGAGTGGTAATGATATGTTGAGCCAGCATTTCTATTGCTTCCCCAGCTGTAATAGCTGGGTTAAGATTATGTTTCAGTTCGTTATGAAAATCCTTAAATTTTTGATGATGTTTGCTGTTTGTATCCGTAACTAATGAGTTAATTCTGCTGGTTATGTTTTGGCTAATATTGGCAACACCGTCAGCCCAATTTTGCCAATAACGTCTGGTACCACATTTCATGACCAAAGTTGCTAATATGGCACGATGCAGTGCTTCTGTATCAAATTGTAATTCCCCCTGACGATTGAGATCTATGGTTGCTGATGCATCCGTATCTCCACTCCCAACACCAGAGGCATCCACTGTATCTGTTAGGATTCTCCCTGATGTTTTTTTGTTTAGCTCAATTTTATTAATCTCCGCATCCATTCTTTCGTCATGCGAGCGGATTGCCTGAATGGTCTCCCATACCACGTTATAGGTATCGTTATTATTTAGTGCTTCTTCAGGCGAGACATCGGTATTACAAAAAACTGGAAGGATTATATATCCCATGTTCTTACCTGGGGCTCGGCGCATCACCCTACCAACCGACTGCACAATATCAATTTTTGATTTGCGCGGACGTAAGAACATCACTGCATCCAATGCTGGCACATCCACCCCTTCGGATAAACAACGAGCATTACTTAAAATGCGGCATTCATTATCGCCTGTATCTTCTTTTAGCCAGTTAAGTTTTGTGTTGCGCACCATTGAGTTTTCTGTGCCATCTGTGTGGTCAACTTCGCACTTTAATAAGGTGGTGCCGCCAAGTTCTTTGTGCTTTTTGTGATATTCTTGGATTACTTGATTGAACAAATCTTTAACCTGTTTAGAGGTAGCTATTGTGCCAGTATAAGCAACCGCTCTTTTCATCGGAGTCCGTTCATTCTTAGGCAAAGCATTGGGGTCTGAGAGGCGTTTTGCTAATCCATTCCAGCAGCCAATAATCTTGGCGGCATCACTAAGCTCTATTTCCTTACCTGTTATATCCTTGATAGTGTTAGCCGCATTTTTATCAGTGACGGTGAGAATTAATACCTTGTAATCTGAAAGTAATTTCTCCTCTACTGCTTTAGCAAAATTAAGCCGATGGAATTCATTACCAAAGATATTTTTATCGTCCATTGAAAATAGCTCAATGTCTTTTAATGTTTCAACTTTCTTTTTAACTGTTGGGGCAAAAATTCTTGATGTTGCCGTCATGTATAGACGCTTTTTTGCTTTTAGTTTTTCTTTGTCGTGGATTAAGGTAAAGTAAGATTGCTGTCTCTCTTTAGCACTATAGCCAACAGTTCTGTGAGCTTCATCACATATAACTAAATCAAACTCTGGAGCTCCAAGTTGTTGAGCTTTGATGACTACTTCTATGGATTGATAGGTGCCAAATACTACATTGTTGCGCCTGGTTGCTTTAGAGCTAGTCGCAGTAGATTGTTTTAATTTATTGGCAAGTTTTTTGGCATCTGTAGTGGCGGGTATCTCAAGGTCATAGGAGCGAATATCTTCTTCGTTATTTCCCACTTTAGCATCAGAACAAACTGCAAAATTGCGTTGGGGTATTTCTCCATTGGCTGACCACTCGCGCAGGGACTGGGATAATAGAGACAGAGAAGGAACCAAAAAAAGAATATTCCCACTGCCGTTTGGCACCATTTCTTCTGCAATTCTTAACGAGGTAAATGTCTTACCAGTCCCGCATGCCATTATTAATTGCCCAACATCATCTTGTTGGAATCCTGCAAGGACATCTTTGAGAGCTTCTTTTTGGTGCTTGAATAATTCTTGTGGAGGCACTCTAACAAGATTCTGGGGTGTGTGTAATTTGCTCCAAACAACTTTAGAGTTTTGAAGGTTAGCCAGCCCTATTCTTTCACAATCAATATGCTGACCATCTAAAGCACGCTCAGCTTGTTCACTCCAACTATTCGTGGTGGAAACGATAATCCTTTCCGTGAATGGGCGCTTGCCTGAGGCAGTAAAAAATGAATCTATGTCGCCTTTTTGCAGTCGGTGGTCTTCCGCATAGAACTTGCACTGGATGGCACAGTGTTCGTCATCGTGAGTTATGGCAACTAAATCAATCCCTTCGTCACTGCCGCTCGTATCTGGGCACTCAACCCATGTGTATACTTGCTTAAATCTATTGCGATAAATAGGGTCAGTTAAGAAGTATTTCTTCATAAGGTTCTCAAACAATGTACCTCTTGCACGTGGTTCGCTGGAAAGAGCGCGTAATTCCTGTAAGACCGTATTAAAACTACCAGTTGTTTCCTGTTGTTGTATGCTCGCCATCTTATTTATTAATGTTGTGTAAATATTTTAATATGTAGTGGATATTATACACATCCGCCAATGCAATGCATTGGAATAATTTACAATGGAGATCTGTAGGGGTGGAGTTCTATATCCATACCTCTTGCGAAAAACTTGAATATGGAGACAGAATTATTTATAATAAATGATAGGGGTAGTCACTAGTGGACATAGTAGTGAAGGGAAATAATGTCGGTAGTTTCTTCCCCAGAATTAGATGTTCCTATAAAAGGAATTTTTATACAATGGTCAATTAACTAAAATTATAATTATGAAAGAAAAAACTATTAATATTGTTGAGGATTTCTCTGAAATGCCTTATGGTCGGACTGATGAACATGGACCTGCAAATGGAGCGGCATTCCGCAAAATGTTGATGGATGCTATGAAAGAAAATGATATTGTGAAAGTGGATTATGCGGGTTTAGTTTTCCTTCCTGGTTCTAGTTTTCTGGATGAAGCATTTGGCGCTCTGACACGCGTTGAAGGATACACCCAATCTTATCTTAATGAGCACCTGCAAATAATCAACTCATCTGAATGTTCAAAAAAAACAATTGAGAGAGAAATATCAAATGGTGTAGAAGAAAGACGCACTGGAAAGAAAATACCAGCCCTCTAAGTAACTCAGAGGTAATATGCATATTTAAAACTTGCGTTTCCTTATAGAATTGTGAAACAGGTGAAGAATATGACAACTAGCTATAAAGTAAAAGTTAATCACGAAGTGCTGCGTTGGGCAAGAGAAAAGTTCTCTGGCTATTCTATACCTGGCGTGGTAAATAAGATTAAGCTTAAAACTGTATCTGATCAAACCATAATATCATGGGAGAATGGGGAGCTAGATCCCTCTTACGCTCAGATTAAAAAATTATCTAAAATTTATAAAACACCACTTGCCGTTTTTTTCCTGCCTGCTCCACCTGAAGGGCTTGAACCAAACAAAGAACTGCGGACTCTTCCACCAAACTATTCTGATAACATACCGCCAGAAATTAATTTTATTATCAGAAAAGGAATGGCAAGAGTATCAGACATAGCAGAATTAAGTGGTGGACAGGTTAATGAAGTAAATACACTTAGGAGTAAACTTAGGGATATCAAACTTGAGGGCACCAAAAAAGAGAATGCAATAAAATGTTCAAAGATAGTCAGAGAAATATTGGGGGTTAGTGTTGCAGATTGCAACTCTTTTGCCGGAGAGTTTTTAGTTCCTAACGAGGATTTTATATCTATTGATAATATTCGCTCTATATCTACTGATAACATTAGTGACGTATTTATTAATGAGTTGGCAGATAAATACAAAATTAGTAGGGAAGTTATACTTCGTAAACTCAAAGATAATAAGTTTATTATCCAAGAAGTTTATGAGAATAAAAATAAGGAGTGGGAAAAAGAAAGAAAGAGCAAGGATAAAAATATTGGGAAGAAAAAAGGAGGCGGTGATTATTATAGTACTCAGGCAGTATATTTAGGTAATAAATACCTTAACCTTGCATTTAGTAATTACTATGGAGGTCGTATAGATGAATGTCAATTATCAGATTTTTTGGAAATTAAGGTTAGAAATTTGCAAGGGATAGAGGACCACTTTATCAGAAGCCAAAAATAATATATAGGCGCGTTGCGAGCAGGCCGATGGAGTTATTATCTTGATGTTGCTTGAGTCGTTAAGCCACCAGGGGTGCAGGTAAGAGCGGGATATTGATTAGCCGTGCCCAGATCCCAAGCACGATAAGTATTCAGGGCAGTTATATCACCGCCGCCCAATTGTTGAGCCAGTTGCGAATCACTATTGACGGTGAATTCACCGCTCGCTGGGTCACACCAATAATTAGCCCATCCGCTGTAAATGCCATCAAAGTTGGTTTGGCTTTGCAACATATTAGTTGTTTGTGGATCGCCTAAAATGTTTGACGCTATATTATTCTTGGTATTGGTTTGGGAATTAGTTTTGAGATTAACGTTGGTAGTTTCTCTATTCCAATATGACGAAGTGACCTTGTTATTAATGTCGCCAATTAAAGCACCAACATTAGAAGTTCCGCGGACATCTGCACTGGTAGTAAAAGACGAAGTGGTAGTGCTTCCTGTCCCGCCACCACCCAGTGTGCCTATATTATCCATTCCGCTAACGGTTGCGTCAGCAACATAAGACGCAGTTGTGGTGCTAGAATCCCAAGTGCCTATAAGAGCACCAATACTAGTCATCCCACTGACGGTCACGTCGGCAACATAAGACGCTGCAATGCGGGAATTAACTCCATAACCAACCATGCCGCCAATACACTCCACTCCGCTGACAGTTGCACCAGTAACATAAGATGAGATAATCGTAACTTGATTGCCTATACCAAGCATAGCTCCGACATTACTACCAGTGGCACTAACTACGGTTTTGCCAGCAACATAAGATGAGGTGATTTCAACTTGGTTGCCATAACCAAGTAGAGCTCCAGTATTTTTATCCACAGAGTGAATCTTGCCTTGCACCGAGCTGCCAGTAATTACGGCATTATCTGCGTAGCCAACTAATATCCCCACATTATTTAAGCCACCACTAATGCTTGCAGAGCGCATATTAACATTGCGTAATTGCGCGGCTGAGCCGATGGCTCCAAACAAGCCCGAAGCATTGATATAGCTGTCGGGTGGATTTATTATGGTAAGGTCGCTTATGATGTAATTATTGCCATCAAAGATGCTATTGAATAATGCTTTAGTTTCCTGGCATCCAAAAAGAATACTGCTTACTTCTTTATACAAAAAGCAATCTCCTATGGGCTGCCAATTGTCGTATCCTTGCAATGATATATCCGCAGTAAGTTCGTAGCCATCGCATTCTTGTATGCCTGCTTGCCCTCCGCAACCTGCGGTGTTGCTGGAGGCGCCACCACCGACAGAGAGACCAATCCCCAACAGGTCATAGCGGATTTGGTTAAGTTCATCGGCGGTTGCTATTTCTATTAAGCCATCGCCGTCGTCATCTACATCTTGATTATCAGCCACTCCGTCTTTATCAAGATCTGCAGGAACATTGGCTTTGTCGCAGGAGATAATGATTGAAGAAAGTAGGATAGTTAATAGCAAGGTTAAAGAAGTTTGTGGTGCCATAATCTTGACTCCAGCTGTGGCAGTTAGTTTATGCATAATATGTACTTCGTAGATTTAATAATAATATATTCTTGCTATTATACAAGATGCGTCTGTAAGGGCGGAGGCATATATTCATCCCCTCTTGGCTCATCCCCCCTTGGCTCGCCCCTACAGATCTGCGTTGTTAGTTCAAGGTAAAAGGCAAGGAGGGATATAATTGCTAATTGCGCTAAAAATGCCATAAAATATAACAGATGAGTTAATTGGGCAGTCGCTTTGATTATGCGCAAGCATAATCGGGGAGGAAAGTCCGGGCTTCATAGAGCAAAACGCCGATTATGTCGGGGGGCGCGAGCCCACGGAAAGTGCCACAGAAAATATACCGCCACATTCTTTATGATTGAGGCAAGGGTGAAATGGTGCGGTAAGAGCGCACCGCGCTGCTGGTAACAGCGGCGGCAGGGTAAACCCCGTTTGAAGCAAGATTAAACAGCGTCCATTACTGTTGCTCGCAGTGGGCGCGGGTAAATCGCTTAGATGGATGGCTGTCTATAACAGAACCCGGCTTACAGATTAACTCATCTCTTTTTTATGTAGCAAAGTAGCAATGGCAACTCACACTATTCAACAGAATATATCACCATATATAAGATTGATGCGCTGGCATCAACCAGCGGGTTTTTACTTGCTGCTTACTCCTTCCTTGTGGGGATTAGCGGCTGCGATTAATCAATACGGCTTTGATTTGGCTCCTTCAACTATGGGGCTAATATTATCCGCAGTGTTAACGGGTGAATATAATTTCGCTCCACCTCTGCCAGCACTGATATTTATCATCATCATTGGGGCACTCATAACTCGTAGCGCTGGTTGCATTATCAATGATGTTTGGGACGCCGACTTGGACCCACAGGTGGAGCGCACCAAGAGTCGTCCACTCGCAAGCAAAGAAATTACTCGCAAGGGAGCGCTGCTGCTTTTTGTTATGCTTATGTTGGTTGCTGTGTGCTTGGTCTTACTACTTAACCCGCTTGTCGGGTACTTGAGTATCGCTGCAGTCGTTGGCACTATCATCTATCCGCTGAGTAAAAGATTCATATCTGTCCCACAGCTGGTGCTTGGTTTGGTATTCGGTTGGGGCTGCATAATGTCTTATGCGGCAGTTGCCAACCAACTCTCGGCGCTGGCATGGTTGTTGTTTACTGCAAATATATTATGGATAATCTCTTATGATTTGCAATATGCAATTTGTGATAGAAAAGATGATATTAGTATCGGCATACATTCGGGAGCTCTGTATTTCGGCAAAGCAACTCCAAAGGTTATAGTTGGATTGCAGTTGGCAATGCTTGGTGTTTTGTTGATAGCGGGATTGATTATGCAGGCGGGGATGATTTTCTATATCGCTCTTATAGGTGCGGCTGGGTTATTGGTTTTCTTTTATTACTTTACCGAAGGTTATAAAAACGAAAGCAGGTGTTTAGTTAGCTTTCGTAATAATCATTGGTTTGGTTGGCTGCTGCTTGCTGGAATAATTTTTGGTTAACTAACAGCGAGTATTATCCTACTGCTCTCCTATTGTTATTCGCCAAACTTATAGCGATACTTGGCGGGAAACTTTTGTGACTTGATGGGTGTCTTGGGGGCTGCATTAGGTACCACTCCTTCTTTTCGCAACATACTATGTTGCAGTTTGAATTTATCAGACGCTGGCTCAAAAGCTACTCTCATATCACTGCGAATAACTCTGTGCCAGGGGACGTCTTTATATACATTATTCGTATCTGCTGTAGCCAAGCGGCTGAGGCAATATGCAGTTTGTCGGGCATAGCCAGGGTAGCCAAGATTTTCTGCAATATCTTTGTAGGTTGTAACCTTGCCGCATGGCACCATGGAAATAAGTTCGTAAACCATTTCACAAAAAGAGGGTGCTGTTTCTGTGGTGGTTTTGAGAATTGCCATTTTTGAATGTAAAGTGTATCTGTAAGTTCAGAGGGGTGTTCCGTCCGCACCATGCTCGCCTCACACTTATGTATGGTTTCTGAGTTACTTAGAGAGCTGGTATTCTCTTTCCGGTGCGTCTTTCTTCTACACCATTTGCTATTTCATCCTCAATTAATTCCTTTGAATATTCAGATGAGTTAATTATTTGTAGGTGCTCATTAAGATAAGATTGGGTGTATCCTTCAACGCGTGTCAAAGCGCCAAATGCTTCATCCAGAAAAGTAGAGCCAGGAAGGAAAATTAAACCCGCGTAGTCCACTTTCACAATATCATTTTCTTTCATAGCATCCATCAACATTTTGCGGAATGCTGCTCCGTTTGCAGGACCATGTTCATCAGTACTACCATAAGGCATTTCAGAGAAATCCTCAACAATATTAATAGTTTTTTCCTTCATAATTATAATTTTAGTTAATTGACCATTGTATAAAAGCTTTTTTGTATTGTCTCTGAATTACTCAGGCGACTTCTATTTTCCTTCCGATACGTCTTTCTTCTACACCTTCTGCTATTTCACTCTTAATTAATTTCTTTGAATATTCAGATGAGTTGATTATTTGCAGGTGCTCATTAAGATAAGATTGAGTGTATCCTTCAACGCGTGTCAGAGCACCAAATGCTTCATCCAGAAAACTAGAACCAGGAAGGAAAACTAAGTCCACATAGTCCACTTTCACAATATCATTTTCCTTCAAAGCATCAACCAGCATTTTGCGGAATACCGTTCCGTTTGCAGGTCCATGTTTATCAGTCCGACCATAAGGCATTTCAGAGAAATCCTTAACAATATTAATAGTTTTTTCTTTCATAATTATAATTTTAGTTAATTTACCATTGTATCAAAGTTCCTTTCATGGGAACATCTAATTATGGGGAAGAAACTACTGACATTATTTCCCTCCACTACTATGTTCACTAGTGACTACCCCTATCCTTATTATAAATAATTCTGCCGCCATATTCAAGTTTTTGTCAATTCAAAGAATTCTTTAAATTCTTATTATGATACTTATTTATAAATGACTTTTCAAGTTGGTATTTAATTATAAGCATGTTGTTACTTATTCTAAATATTCTCCTCTCTATTTTTAATGCATCTAAGTTTTGAATATCTTCAATACCTTCCGTAAATATCCTTTGAATATTCTCATGTAGGGATTCATCTATGACAATATAGTTGTCCAAAATACCCACATACTGTTCAAACCATTCACACTGCGATGCAATTGTTGCAACAATATGGCGATTAGAAGAACTATTGCTATTAGATAATATCCAAATATTTGTAGATTCTTTTTCCAATTCCACAAGAATATCAATTGCTCGGGTAACCAATCCACGTATCTCAGCTCTTTCGCTGTTCTTTTTTGCTATCGCATATATAACCATCCAGCCAATAACGGTAAATACAATAGGCATTATCATTAAAATTTCCATACTTATATGATTATTATTTCTTTATTACATTCTATTATTCGTATTGTTCATAGTATGTTTATTCAGAGTTCTTATCTTTTCTTATTTAAGGGTTTTTGTTATTAATTCAAGATGTAAAGTTTATTATCCCAATAAATTTTTCCATAATCTTATGTCTCTTTATGTATAATGTCAAATACAATCTGGACTCTTTGTTGGATTCTAGATTAAACTCTAAGTTTGGAGTTAAGTGTTTCTGAACAAATATGAATATAAATACTTAACTGCATTTGAGTAATTTTTATATTTTTATGTAATGTTAAAAAAATACTATGAATAACACACACCAACAAGAGGCAGCTGGCGGTTTTAATGCAGTCCTACAAGAATTACGCGGCCTTTCCAACCAGCCACGCGAAAGAGGTAAATTATTTGAAAACCTTATGCAAAAATACTTCTTAACCGACCCTATTTATAGCAATAGATTTAAGCAAGTATACACATGGGCAGAATATCCAGATAAGAGTAGCAGCGACGAAGGAATTGATTTAGTTGCCATAACTCACGACGATGAATACTGCGCTATCCAATGCAAGTTCTATGCTGAAGATTATTCATTATATAAAGGCGACATAGATTCTTTTTTTACCGCCTCAGGTAAGCGTCCATTCTCCGAAAGAATTATTGTTTCAACAACGGACAACTGGAGCAAGAAAGCAGAGGAAGCTTTAGAAGACCAACACATCTCTTGCGAAAGAATAGGGCTCGGTAATCTTCAGAGTTCTAAAGTTGTATGGAGCAAATTACGTACCCCCGAGAAGCTTGTTAGAGTAGCCCCACAAGAACTATACGAGCATCAAGAAGAAGCACTAAAAGATGTCATTAAAGGATTCCAACATGAAGATGTAGGGCAATTAATAATGGCATGTGGTACTGGCAAGACATTTACTTCGTTAAGAATTGCAGAAGAAATGTTGCCAAACGGCGGTGGCAATATTCTTTTTTTGGTGCCTTCCTTATCACTATTATCCCAGTCCCTACGTGAGTGGTCTGCCAATAGAGAAATACCTCAACGTAATTTTGCGGTTTGTTCTGATGCCAAAGTAGGAAATAATGAAGAGGACATTCGCGCTTATGACCTTGAGATACCCGTCACCACAGACGCGAGCAAGCTCGCTGTTGCTCTTAAAAATATAATGCCCCCCCCCCCCCCCCGAATAAAAAATTAGTTCAGCCGCCTACAGCCAAAACAGGCGCAGCAGGCGCCATAAACACAACAAAAATAACGAGGCGTAATAATGTAATATTCGCCACCTACCAGTCCATAGAAGTCCTCGTCAAAGCTCAGCAACTTGGAGCTCCAGAGTTTGATTTAGTTATATGTGATGAAGCCCACAGAACTGTTGGCAGCAACATCAAAGAAAAAAAACAATCTTACTTCACCTTAATCCATGATAAGGAAAAACTAAAAGCTAAAAAGCGTCTATACATGACTGCAACGTCAAGAATTTTTGCGACAGCAGTTAAAAAGAAAGTTGAAAAGTTAGAAGACATTCAACTTTTTTCAATGGACGACAAAAGTATCTTTGGCAATGAATTCCACCGACTTAATTTTGCTGAGGCAGTAGAGAAAAATCTACTCTCTGATTACAAGGTGCTAATCCTAACCGTCACTAATGAAAACGCTGCTAACTCCATAAAGGATATAACCGACAAGGAAATAGAACTTAGTGATGCCGCCAAGATTATTGGTTGCTGGAATGGATTAGCTAAACGCACCTCAGATCCAAATGCTTTACCTGAGGACGAGAGAATTCCGATGAAAAGAGCCGTTGCTTATGCAGGGAGAATAGATACCTCTAAACAGGTTAAAGATTTATTCAACCAAGTTATCCAAGAATACCGCAAAGAACATGAAGATATTCGTGGTGATGATACATTAAAATGCGAGGTTGAGCACACAGACGGCACAGAAAATGCCATGGTGCGTAACAAAAAACTTAATTGGCTAAAAGAAGATGCGGACGATAATATATGCCGCATTTTAACTAATGCCCGCTGTTTGTCCGAAGGAGTGGATGTACCAGCATTGGATGCAGTGATGTTCTTAAGCCCACGCAAATCAAAAATTGATATTGTGCAGTCGGTTGGCAGGGTGATGCGCCGAGCGCCAGATAAGAAAATGGGATATATAATTCTTCCAGTTTTGTGTGATACAGATGTCCCGCCTGAAGAAGCTTTAAACAACAATGAAACCTACAGTGTAGTGTGGGATACCATTCAGGCAATTCGCTCGCATGACGAAAGAATGGATTCAGAGATTAACAAAATTGAACTCAACAAAAAACCATCAGAGCGCATAACCATCATCGGAGTTGATATTCCACACTCGGGGAATAAAGATACAGATGTATCAGTAAACATAGATATAGAAACTGATCCACAACTGAAACTACAACTCTATCAAGAGGAAATGCGTCACACCATCTTGGCAACCTTAGTCAGAAAGTGTGGCACCAGGCGCTACTGGCAAAACTGGGCAGACGGTGTTGCCAAGATTAGCCAAGATATATACAGCAGAATTAATTCATTAGTTGGAGATACAAACAGCAAACATCATAAAAAATTTAATGATTTTCTTAAAGAATTGCAAAGTAATATTAACCCAGCTATTACATCTGGGGAAGCAATAGAAATGCTAGCACAACATATCATTACCGCTCCAGTATTCAATGCATTGTTTGAGGATTATAGTTTTGTGAAGAATAATCCAGTATCTCAGTCACTGAATAAATTCCTTGCAATAATAGAATATCATAATTTAGCTGCTGAGGCAGGGGAGTTAGAGCAATTCTTTAATAATGTTCAAGCTAATGTTGCTGGTATAGATAACCTTGAAGGCAAGCAAAAGATAATCACTGAACTTTATGACAACTTTTTTAAGAAAGCATTTAAGAAGCAAGCGGAACGTTTAGGAATCGTGTATACACCCGTGGAAGTTGTGGACTTTATTCTTCATAGCGCCGATGATTTACTGCATAAGCATTTTGGTAAAAGATTAACCTCTAAGGGAGTTAATATTCTTGACCCATTTACTGGTACTGGTACTTTTATTTCCCGCCTGCTCCAATTAGGGCTCATCAGCAAACAAGATTTATATCGCAAATATACATCTGAGTTACATGCCAACGAAATAGTCCTATTAGCTTATTACATAGCTACAATTAATATTGAACAGACATATCATTTTTGTTTGGCTGAGGGATATACAAATAGCCAGCAAAAGCAACGAAGCCAAACAGAGCACCAGCAACAAAATAATACCTATCAACAATTCCCTGGCATTGTTCTTACTGATACATTCCAACTAAACGAAGATGCGGGCGACTATCTCAAAGAAGCAGAGTTTCTGCAGGATAATCCTGAGCAAATTAAAAAACAAAAAAAACTACCTATTATGGTAATAGTTGGTAATCCCCCCTATTCCACCGGACAAAGTAGTCAAAATGATAACAACCCTAATATTAAATACCCTCAGTTGAATGAAAGAATAAAAATAACTTATTCAGCCCAATCCAAAGGTAAAAATAAAAGAAATATTTATGATTCTTATGTGCGCGCCATTCGCTGGGCAACTGACAGAATAAAAGATGAAGGTATGGTTGCCTTTGTTACCAATGGCAGTTTTCTGGATAGTAAAAGCATGGATGGCTTACGTCATTGTTTATTCCAAGAGCTTACTCATATTTACTGCTTTAATCTACGCGGAGATGCTCGCACTTCTGGTGAAATGAGAAGAAAAGAAAGAGGAAATATATTCAAGGAAGGGACTAGAACTTCTATTACTATAAACTTCTTCGTTAAATCTCCAATGGATAAAAGCATACCAAAAGGAATATTCTATAGCCAAGTGGGTGATTATTTAACCAGCAAAGAAAAATTACAAAAATTACAAGAACTAAAAAGTGTTAACAACATCAAATGGCAGAAAATTCAACCAGATAAAAATAATGACTGGCTGAACCAACGTGACCCCCAATTTAATCAACATTTGCCAATGGGTACAGAGATTACTAAAAGTCAATTTGTAAAAAATCTCAAACATCCTAAAACGACAGATTCCATTTTTGGAGTATATTCTAATGGTTTAATTACAAACCGAGATACCTGGGTCTATAACTATAATAAGCAAGAATTGATTAATAATATGCAGTCCTGCATAAAGTTTTATAATGCACAAATCCAAGATTTTCACAATGAATATACTGAGAAGATTAATAACCTTAATCTTGCCGATAAAATTCCTTATGTGCAAGAGTTCATAAAATATGACTCCACAAAAATTCATTGGGATCTCGCGAAGCAACGAGACCTAGCTCAGAATAAAAAAGCAGTCTTTGATGAGACAAAGCTACGTTTAGGGCTATATCAGCCATTTTGCAAGCAACATATATACTTTGATAAACAGTGGAATAATAGCCAACATAGATTACCTAAGTTATTCCCTCAATCGACTAGTTCAAATATGGTTATATGCGTATCCCAAGCAGGAGATAGTTTTGATGCCTTGATGACTGATATGATCCCTTCACTTAGCATAGTGCCTACTGGTCAATCTTTTCCTCGCTATTTCTTTAATACAACTGAAACAGGCAAAGATGATTTACTTAGTCAGACACAAGATAACCAACACCGTAACAGGGAACATAACAAAGAAAAAAGAATTGATAATATTTCACCTCAAGTAGTTAAACATTTCCAGCAACAGTATAAGGATAACAGCATAGACGCAGATGCTCTGTTCTATTATGTATATGGTATTTTGCATAGCCCCACATATCGCAGCCGCTATGCTAATAATCTGAGCAAGGAGTTGCCACGCATTCCTTATGCGGCATCTAAACAGGATTTCTGGAAGTTCAGCGAAACAGGCAAACAACTCGGCGACTGGCATGTTAATTATGAGAAGCATAGTGCGGAACCGAGCATTCAAATAATAGAAGAACCCGACCTTCTCAGCAAGAATCAAAATTTTTACCAAGTTGAAAAAATGAAATTTGGTGGCACTTCTCGTACCCCAGATAAAAGCAGAATTATATATAATCATAACATCACTATCAATGACATTCCGCCACAAGCTTATGAGTATAAAATAACTGGCAAAAGCCCACTTGAATGGCTGTTGTATCGCTATCAGGTAAATATTGATACTGGTAAAGAAGGGCGTCCTGGCAGTGGCATTAAAAATGATCCTAATGATTGGTCTGATAATCCGCGCTACATATTAGATCTGATACCGCGTTTAGCCCAATTAAGTATTGATACCTGTCGAGTTATTAGTAAGCTTCCAGATATACCTAAGTAAGCGGTACTTCATTGCGAGCATGTGGATGATTTGTTGCAAGGGTTAGGCATTTTGCGGGCGGAGCATGGCTCCGCCCCTACAGACCTGAGTCGTTAATTTTACCCCCCACATATATAGACGTCGCAAGAATTTATGCATCATAAATATGCACGTTATTAATTCAAGCACCAGATCGGTGTCATGAATTCAAGCCACACGCAGAAGCGCTTAGCTGTGGATTAATAAAAGGTTATGGTAAGGGATTTTTTGGTGGCGTTGCGCGCATTAATACGCGTCATCCAATTACGGATATTGGGATATTCGTTTATCCAAATACCATAATCTTCTGGCTTACGAATTGAGAAGAACAGAGCAATGTCTGCAATAGAGAACTCTTCTGCAATGTAATTACTTTGTTTTAGTCGGCTATCAATCTTTTTAAATGCTTTTTTAAGTAGAGTACGACACTTCACTTTTAACTTATCGTCCGATGTTTCTGCATACACCATAGTGTTACCTTGAATAACTCGTTCCTGCCAAAAAAGCCATTGCAATGATGCGGCATACAAAGAGGGAGCGTTAGGTAAAAGCTTTTTCGCATCAAAAGCCAGATAGCATAATATAGCAGAGGTGCCGAATACTGATGTACTATTCTTGTCTTTACGGCGGTCAACCAAAACTGGAATATCACCTAAAGAATTAATCTTCTTTAATTCTTTGGTTACTGAACGGGATTCGGGATTAGAGGGAATCAAATGATAGGATGCCTTGGTTTCCTCCAAAAACAACACAGGCGCCAAGGCGTTACCGCGATTCCATGAGTATAATTCAAAGTCAGCTAACATAATCTATTTTCCCCCTCAGTTACTCTTGTTCTTGCAACGTTTCACCCGCTGCTATTTTTTTGACATCCGCAAGAACCTCCTCAACATGCCCGGGTATCTTAACCTTGCGCCATTCACGGCGTAAAGTTCCATCGGCATCAATTATAAAGGTGCTCCGTTCTATCCCTCTAACTTTTTTGCCATACATGTTCTTATCCCTCATTACATTAAATTTATTGCATAGTTCCTCTTCAGGATCAGCAATCAAAGGAAATGAGAACCCATATTTTTCAATGAACTTATGGTGAGATTTCATAGTATCGCGAGACACTCCTATAACCTCGGCATTAACTGCTTTAAATTTACTATAATTAGCATCAAAGTCCTGGCTTTCTAAAGTGCACCCCGAAGTATTATCACGCGGATAAAAATACAAAACCAATACCTTGCCGAGATACGACTTAAGAGATAATTCACCGCTTGTAGCCGAGGCAACAAAATTTGGGATTTTGACATTTAGTTTAATCATTAATCATAATTATAAACTATTTTTAAGAAACTACTTGCCTGGCGCCAACACCATTATTCTGTAGCTTTTATACTTGGCAAAGTTCTTTGCGTTGCGATTACCGGAAAAATACTTATGCTTAATTCTGGCAAATATACGGCGGAATAAAAACTTCACCATTTTATAGATGATGTTATAACGAAACAACAAGAATGAATTCAACAGCTGCAAAGCAGGAAGCCCTCTATGCATTAGCATACTATCCAGTAGTTCAATATTAGGAAGCATGTTGGCGGTTATGTCCTTATCGGAAATTATACGGAAACGCTCACCCTTCGTTCTGTTATAAAAATTAGGTAGAAAATGTCCGCCACCAAAAGAGCTGGGGTCTTTAGCTTGGGAGATTCTAAAAAAATCGGCGATTATTATCTCACCCGTGGGATTAAGAAGTTGGCGCAAAATAGAATAAGAATCATTAAATTTAATATATTGAAAGCTCTCGCTAAATAGAACTATATCATATTTACGCAAGGGCTTTTGTTGTAGTATTTCCTCAAAAATACATTTGAATATTTTTGATTCTTTGGCATGTTTTGCCTTTTTATTAAGTTTTAATGTCGCCTTTAATTTTTCCTTAGCTGCAGCATATAAGTAATCAGAAGGGACTATGCCATCCACTTTGTATCCTTGCCCTAATAAGCGGCATAAGGTAGTTCCACTGCCACATCCCACATCCAAAATTCTTAGTGGCTGGGATTTAGATGGGGATTTTACCTTCCCTTTCATTTGCTCTCCCATTTTACCTTTCATCTTTTGTCCGCGCTTTCTGATGAGGTCAAGTAGCATGTTAGTATATTTTTCCTGCGCTGCAGGAAACTTCATAAGAGCAGGTTTAGTTTTCTTGTCCCAAAAGCCATAATGAAGATGTTCCAGTCCAGTGACTGTATGCATGAACTCTAAGCCAAAATCTTTGCTATCCATTAATAATAATTTGAATAAATTGAATAAGTTATTTGATTAATTATTGAAAAGTTATTTATTTTTTATATTCCGTCAGTGGAATATTGCGACTTATATAAATACCCTGAATAACTATAAATACAAGAGTTAGTCCAAGTTGGCCATAAAGCTTAAATGCCACCCAGCTACTCATGCTATACTGGGTAAACACCCATAAATTTGCCGCCCCAGATACGAAAAAAAACAGCGCCCACATATCGGTTAACCGCGACCAAGCTTTAGTGGGAAGTGTTATCTTCTTGCCGAGCAATCTCTCTATAATAGATTCATTACCAATAAATTTACTACCAAAAAATAACAGAGCAAGAACCCAAGTAGCAATTGTTGGCTTCCATTGAATAAGCCGTGGATCACGCAACAACAAAGTTGCCCCACCAAACAACAGGAGCAAAATAAAGGTGAAAAGATGCATCTTATCCACTTTACGGAACATAAACCAATTGCCTGCCACCAGCACAGCACTGCCGCCAATTAGCCATGCAGTTGCAGTGTAAATATCACTGCTAATAAAATAGGCAGTTACAAATGCAATAATAGGTAAAAAATCTAAAAAAAGTTTCATGAGCTACATTATACCTGAATTAATCTGCCATCTTTCATTTCATATACATGGTCTGCTTGATTAAGGGCACTAGTTCTGTGCGCAACTATCAAAGCGGTTATATGCGTGAATTGCTCGTTCAAAGATTTATGCAATTTTGCTTCGGTATTCTCATCCAACGCGGAAGTTGCTTCGTCCAGAATAAGCATACTTGGGCGAGTCAATAACACGCGGGCAATAGCCAATCGCTGTAGCTGCCCGCCAGATAAACGAACTCCGCGAGTCCCGATCTGGCTATCTAATTTATTTGGCATATTTTCAACTATATCATCAAGCTGCGCCACGCGCAGCGCCTGCCACAGTTCCTCGTCAGTATATTCATTACCCAAGCATAAATTAACCCGCAAACTGGTATTAAGCTGCGAAGGATGTTGCAACACTGCCGCCACATTGGCTCTAACTGTAGCGTATCCTATATCTTCCAGCGCAACATCATTATAAAAAATCTGCCCGCTATTCATTCTATACAGCCCCATAATCACCTGCACTAAGGTGGACTTGCCACAACCACTTTCCCCTTTAATCCCCACCTTCTCTCCTGCTTTTATACTTAGCGAGATATCGTTAAGTATGGAATTCTGTGGACTATAGCCAAAGGAAAGGTTTTTAATTTGCAAAGATACGGGCTCATTATTAACAAAAGGGTTTATTTTGCATTCATAGTCCTCCTCACGCGGCATCGCCAGTAAGCCGTTAATTCTTTCCAAAGCCCCATTTGCGCTATGAAAACCATACTGTATTTGTAATATGGACTGCACCGAGCCCAGCATAAACCACAGGTAGCCAATCATTGCAAACATCTCTCCTATGCTAAGAGTAGTAACCGCCACTAATAGTATGGCGAAGGCACGAAACATGTCAAAGCCAAACATAAAAACAAACATGCTCATTTTTTCGGCTGCATCATTGCGCCAACTAAACTCCGCCGATTGCTCTTTGACATCCTCAGATAGGATATCTAAATGGCTAAAAAATTGGCGTTCGCGATTACTTACTTTTATCTGACGTATTGCATCAAATGTTTCGGTGAGAGCTAATTGAAACATCTCTAAACTTGCGTTCTCTTTCTTTTTTAGATTCTTAACATATTTGCCAAGTTTCTGAGTTAGGATTCCAACCGCTGGATTAAATAGAACTAAAAAAAGCGTCAGTAAAGGACTGATCCATATCATCACAAACAGCACTCCGCATAAGGAAAGGACGCCAATTAAGAACTTACTTAACGCCACACTGGTAAAGTCGTCAATCGTGTTTATGTCGGTGGTAAAATGATTAGCAATTTTCCCTGCGCCTAAGGTCTCAAAATTACCAACAGATACTTGCCGCAAATAACCGAGGGCTCTAATTCTTATATCATAGATAAGGTCTTTAGAAATCATTGAAAATATTCTGCTATGTAGCACATCTAACGAAAGTCCCAGCGAACGTAAACTTATGGTTGCTATGGTTATAACCGCCACATAGCCATAAGTGGTTTCCCAGTTTTGTGGCAGGATTGGCTTTAGTGCTGGAATAATATGTCCTGGCTGATTAAGCACAACTTCGTCAATCAATAAAGGCAATAACAGCGGCAAGGAAATTGTAGCCAACATTGAAAAAAGAGCTAATAAATTTGCCCTAACAAGCATGCGGCGATGCGAGAGTATCTTGCCGAATATCTGTCGCCAGGTTATTTCATCTTCACTTTTAGATTTTTTTTTGATTGAGCGAAGCATCTCGGAAGGGTTAAGCGATTCAGCCCTTCCTAACATTGAACGTCTCGCCATTTATTTGCTCAGATTAAGATTTTTCCACCTATTTTCCCGCGCCTTTTCCAAGAGTGCCGGGTCGGCATTTACTGGGCGAGGATAACCTACTGCCTGTAGCAATGGAAGGTCGTTTATAGAATCACTATAAAAATATGCGGTAGATAATTGATGATGAGTATTATCCTTAAGCCATTCAAGAATATTGGTGATTTTCCCTTCGCGAAAATTTGGGGTTCCAAAAACCTTGCCAGTAAAACCATTCGCTGATTTCTCAAGTTGTGTGGCTATTAGAGAATCCACCTTGAGGTATTCCGCAATCGGACGACTAATAAATTCATTAGTGGCTGTAGATAGGACTATGGTATGTTTGCGGCGGCGATGCCCCTCCAGCAATGATACTGCCTTAGGGCGAATCATAGGAATTATTCTTTGCTTAAAATACTCCGTGCGCAAAGTTTTAAGATTGCTAATATGGATAGAACTTATTATGCCAAAGGCAAAATTGGCATAATCATCAAACTCCAAACGTCCGTTCATGTAGTCATCATAGAATTTACCGTTCATTTTTTCCACAGTTACTTTGTCCACCTTATTTTTATCCACAAGAAACTGTAACCAAGCGGAATCACTATCTCCCTGCAAGATAGTATGATCAAGGTCAAATATTGCTAAACTCATTTGTCTAATATTATAAAGTATGATATCCTGATTTTGTCTTGCTTATGCCCTGCTTATATATGAAGTTTGAATTAACTCATAGTGGACGCAACGGCTCTTCTATTTTTTCTTTTGCACTACTTTCTTTTGCACTACTTTCTTTTTCTTTTCCCTTCCCCTATCCCTTCCTTTATCCCTTCCTTTATCTAGGGGTTGATCAGATTGCATTGCTTGATTAATTTCTTCTACAAGTTGACGCGATAAAGCAATGTATTTTTCATTCTCAAAAACTGGGACCGCGGGGTCCCAAACCTGCGCCAATTTACGAACCGCTCGCCTGTCATGCTTAGTAAATAACTCTGCGCTCTCTTTCGCTGTTTCACGCTTAACTCCCATTGCTTCCAAGGCATAGCGCCCAGCTCGCACCGAGCTATCAAACGTTTCTCTGACTATATCATTAGCGCCAGCGGCATACAGCCGATACACATGACGGCGATCCCATGCTCTGGCAACTATACGAATATCTGGCCTTTCAGCGCGGGCATACTTAACTATACTTATTGATTTTTCTATATCATCAATGGTAACAACCAGCATCTTTGCTTCACGTAGTCCAGCTGCTGTCAATAAATCTGGGCGCGCCGCATCGCCATAAAACGTCTCAACCCCAAAACGGCGCAATCCTTCAATAACTTCTGCCTGATATTCCAACACCACCGTTTTAAAGCCGTTGGCAATCAACATCCTATCAACTACCTGACCAAACCTGCCGTGCCCAGCAATGATGATTGAGCCCTTCTTTATCTCCTTTATTCCCTTTATTTCCTCACCTTCAAAGCCCTCTTGAAAGTTATCTTTAGATTTGCTTAAGCGCGGACTAATAATTTTTTCAAAGAATATAAAAAGCGCTGGAGTTAATAACATTGATAATGCCACCACTATAAGCAGGGTATCTGCCAGCTCTTGTGGAAGAACACTGCTCTGCCCCGCAAAAGCTAATAGCACAAAGCCAAATTCACCCGCCTGAGCCAAGCCAAGAACAAATAGCCAGCGATCTGAACCCCTAATATTAAAAAAGAACGAAAGCCCTAATAATATCAACGCCTTTACGCCAACAAGCCCCAATGTAAGCGCAATTATGACAAAGGAATCATTAAGTACTAGTTCAAAGTCAATACCTGCTCCCACAGTGATAAAAAATAATCCAAGTAGTACCCCCTTAAAAGGTTCTATATTGCTTTCAAGTTCGTGGCGAAACTCGCTATTGGCAAGCACCACACCAGCAAGAAAAGTCCCCAGTGCTGGCGAAAGCCCGACCAACCCCATTAATAACGCAATGGATATAACCAATAGTAGCGCCGCGGCGGTAAATATCTCACGCAGACGGGATGAAGCGATGTAACGAAATAATGGACGAGATAAATAAAATCCACCCACAACAACCGAGATTATCACTGCAATGGTAACCAATGTCGCTTGCCAGCCCACAAGCCCATCCAGCAAACTAAACGACTCAGCATGCTCATCCACCGCCGCTATGGCAGACGCATCTCCTGTTAGATGTGGCAAAGCTAACAAAGGAAGCAAAGCCAAAATGGGAATAACCGCGATATCTTGAAACAATAACACCGCAAAAGAAGATTGTCCGCCATCGCTTTTCAGCAACCCTTTTTCATTAAGGGTTTGCAAGACAATGGCAGTAGATGAAAGGGAGAATATTAAGCCGCATGCCAATGCCATATTCCAATCTAATCCGAGCTGCCAAGCTATTAAGCCTACTACTGAGGTTGTGAGGATAACTTGCATGCCGCCAAGCCCTAAAAGTTTGACACGCATTTCCCATAATGAACGTGGAGCAAGCTCTAAGCCGACCAAGAACAGCATCATTATTACCCCTAATTCAGCAAAATGTCTTAGTTGGTCAGTTTCAGAGCCAGCCATGCCAAGAATAGGACCTATAATTACCCCAGCTATTAAGTACCCCAAAACCGAACCGAGTCCCAGGCGTCTAGCTACTGGAACCGCAATAACTGCAGCGCAAAGATAAATAAATGCTTGTGGGAGATACCCTTCCATGTTATTCATTATAAGTGAATTAATTGATGGTTTGTCGCGAGTGTTAGGTATTTAGCGGGCGGAGCCAAGGGGGGTATATATGAGGGGGTATATATATGAGGGGATGAATAAAAGCCCTCCGCCCCTACTGCTTTATAATGTGCCAATGAGTGAGATTGAAATATTTTTAGCTGTGGCAAGCGCCCATCTTATTGCGGTTTCCAGCCCAGGACCAGATTTTGCCGTGGTCTTCCGTTATAGCATTCGCTATGGAACTATGGTAGCAGTTGCGGTTGGCATAGGCATTGGTAGCGGCATTTTGGTGCATGTTTTTTATTCAATTATGGGGTTGGGGTTAATAATTGCCACCAATGCTTTGGTATTTAATATATTTAAGCTTGCTGGCGCTGCTTATTTATTTTATATTGCTTGGCTTGGCTGGAAATCTGGTTCATCAAACTCATCAAAGCTACTCAACATAAATAACAAAGACGCTGGCAAAGATACCCCTTCTCTGTGGCAAGCATATAAGGTTGGTTTTTTAACCAATGCGTTAAACGTAAAAGCGACAATATTCTTTTTATCTGTATATCTGCTATTAGTAAACGAAAGTCCTTTGTTGTTGCAGATTAGTTATGGAGTTTATATGGCAGTTGCCACTGCGGCTTATTTTGCTTGTTTATCTTATATAGTGGGGGGCAAAATGAGAACCCTGTTACAAAAGCATATATCAATATTGGAGAAAGGTTCCGCAATTATGTTGGCGATAATGGCATTTTTGTTATTAATATTTGCGCCGCAGCCCCAGTTTTAGCGAGCATTCCGATGGTTTTCCGCAAGCGTTAGCTATATAGCCTGCTGATACGTGTTATATCCTTAATAACTTTAAGTTTGCGGATTGTGCTAGCAAGGTGCTCCCTATTATGCACTAACATTGTAATCGCCAGCACCTTTAAATTCACAGTGCTATGTTCAGTGGTTATCTCTTGGACACCTATACCGTTACCGCCAAGCACTGTAACTATTCTGCTCATCACATCACTAAGATTACCCGTCTCACAGCGAATACTAACAGGGAACTCTCCCTGTTCCATATCCTCCTCCCAATGGGCGGGCATAAATTTTTCCTGTCCTTTTTTACCTTTTTTACTTTTTTCTTTTACATTATGGCAATCGGCGCAGTGAACGTGAATCCCATCCTGTTTGGTGGATATTGCCACTATAGAATCGCCTGGTATAGGACGGCAACATCTGGCATATTTAATCATAACCCTTTGTTTATGAATTCCAAGAGAGGCGGCAGTAGATGCTTGCTTAACGGATTTACGATTATTAGCGTTTTCACCTTTATTGGCATTATCAGACGGAAGCAAATAGGCAGCAGCAACCAATGGTGTAATATCGCCCATACTCAGTCGTTCATATAGTTCATTTTTACTGGAAAGTTTATGCTTTTTAAGGTAGGCATCCCAATTTTCTTCCGTTATTGCTTTAATATCCGATTGATAGTGATTAACCAAAGCATCATTGAGCAGCTTTTCTCCTAAGCCATAAATATCAGTATTCTTCTCCATTTGCGCATAATGAGCTATATGGCTCAATGCCTTAGGCGTAACCGCAGAGGAACTCCAAGATAAATCAGGAGAGCTGGCAGGATCGCTGATAATCTTAATCACTTGTCCAGTTTCCAAACAAGTATTCAAAGGAGCTGGCACTCTATCCACTTCACAAGCAATGCACTTAGCACCCAAATCAGTATGTACCGCATAAGCAAAATCCACGGGGGTAGCCCTTTCTGGCAAGCTAATCAAGTCACCATCTGGAGTATAAACAAATATTTCGTTAAGGGAGAACTCTTGACGCGCCTTTTCCATAAAATCACTGGTGCTTTGCGCTTCACTTTGTAATTGCGCCAGGTTTTGTAGCCAACTAAATAATCTAGCGGAATCAGCAGAACCATTCTTGTATAGAAAGTGGGCTGCTATGCCGGTCTCGGCAACTTCTTGCATAGCATCAGTGCGTATCTGAATCTCTAATGGAAAGCCGTTTGGTCCCACCAGCGTTGTGTGCAACGATTGATAACCATTTTTCTTAGGGTTGGCTATATAGTCCTTAAATCTTGTATTAACTGGATTAAATAGCGAGTGCATAATGCCAAGAACAGTATAACAATCGGCAACCTTGCCAACAATAATACGAGCTCCGTAGACATCCATTATTTCCTGCAAGGACTTCCTATCATCTGCAGATGGCGTGTCATAATCCAACCAATCGCTGGAACGCAAACTCATTTTGTTATAGATGCCAGCAAGATTCTTACGTCTGCCTATTACTTGGCACTTTAATCCATGCTTTTTAAGTTCTTTTTTAATGGTATTAATGGACTTGGTAATGTAATCTTGACGAAACGAGCGTTCTTGCTGAACTGCGTTCTTCACCAATTCATAACGCATAGGGTATGCAGCGGCAAAACTTAAATCTTCCAATTCCATCCTCAAATTTTCCATACCCAAGCGATTTGCCAATGGAGCATAAATTGCCATCGTCTCTCTTGCCATTCTTTTCCTCTTTGAAGGCGTCAAGACCTTTGCTGTTCTTAGATTATGTAATCTATCAGCAAATTTTATAAGGATGACCCTCATATCTTTTGCAGTGGCAAGCACCAATTTTTGAAAGTTTTCTGATTGACTGGCGCTAATGCGGTTGCTTATGTCTTTATCTTTGATACTGCTAAGCTTGGTAAGTCCTTCCACCATGTTAGCAGTATTTTCGCCAAACCTTTCTTTGATTTGACTGAGTTCAACATCCGTATCTTCTACAACATCATGTAATAAAGCAGCACTCACTGCATCCACCCCCAGCTTCATATCTGCAATATTGGATGCTACAGCTATAGAATGAGTAATGAAGGGTTCGCCAGAGTGTCTTTTTTGATGGCGGTGGGCTTGAGCTGCATAGCGATAAGCGAGCATGACAGTTAACCTATCCTTACGCGGCATATAGGTGCGCAATTTTTTGCGCAAATCCTTAACTACAACATCAGGTAATTTAGGATCCTTATCTGCGCTGCGGCTCGGCAGCAAAGGGAGTTGAAATCTAAGATTTAATAGTGGAATCTGCTTTAGCTGGTTATTCCTTAGTGGAATCTGCTTCCTTGGAATCTACCTTTGCGGAATCTGCTTCTGCTGTTACTTCCGTATTATCATCCTTAGCGGATGGTTTGCTTGTCTGGGAACTATCTTCAGAAATAGCTGCTAATATATGCGCTTTATCTTGCTCGCTCAACGTAAATTCAGCGTCACCTGCATCTAATCCTGTTCCTTCTTGATTATCTTTTTGCTCCGCAGCAGCGCTGGATAACTTATCAGTCAAGGGTGGTCTGCCTCTTTTTTTCTTGACAGTTCCTTTATTATCTGCTGCTAAAAGTTCTTGTTCTAACTCTTCTTTTTCCTTGAGCGCTTTGATCTCCCTATCCCTGAGTTCCTCTTGCGCCATATTTTGAATAGAACGCTCCATATCTTCTTGGGAGCTAAATTCGCTCTTGCCAAACATCTGCGCAAATTGCTCCAGAATCTCGTCTCCCACATGACCTTCTGCTATTTCACGCAAAGCAATTAATGTATTTCTATCCCCATGACTCTCCAATAGGCTTTTATCCCCACGTTCTTCAAGCTGGCGGGTTCTTTCTGCTGCAATATGCACCAATTCAAAACGGTTTTTTACGTTCTTTAAACAGTCATCAACTGTAATTCTTGCCATAATTTATTTAATAATAATAAGTGATAATTAAAATGTCCTCTATTTTACAACACTATTGCGTAATTTAATCAAATATTACAAAAAAACTATAAGTAGTGTTTAAGGGCACTTTAAGGACATTGGGATAATCGCCGCGCCTTCACCCCAGAAGACAACTGGGGGGCAAGAACTCCACTGATTTTATTCCATTTTGCAGCAGATTCTCCTGTTATGCGCAACTTATATATAGTAGTTGTTGCGCCAGAAGCGCTGCCAGGGGCGCCCTTTATGTATGACGACAGCCCTATTCTTTTAATCTTGTTATCAATCGCCTGCGCCTTATCGCGCGAATCATAATTCCTGCTAACCAACAAGTATCCTATGGGTGGGTTTTCTTTAATGGTATTAGGGATGCCCTCGCCACTTAGTACATCAGAAAATTTCTTAGCAATGTCTAAATTAGAACGCACGTGGGTTTCCACTCTGTATGAACCTGATGATTTCTGTTGTTTTTCCTCACTACCAAGAGTTGTTTCTATATCTTCAGCCAAGAGTTTTATTTTATCCGCTAATGCATTCTGCGGACTTACATAATCGCCTATGACAAAACAATAAGTCACTGGTTCGGGGGTAATAACTGGGGCGGGAGGTAACTCCTGCGGCTTATCGCTCACTATATCCCAAAATGATGTCCATAGAGTTGATAAAAAAGCTAACAACCCATCAATAAACCTTGTTAGGTCGTTTGGTTGAGGTGTCGGCAATTCTTGTTGGCGAACAGATGCAGGGATTTGTTGTTCACCAATTAATGTCAATGTTTCCCCCGCTCTTACTTCATTGCCCTCACCTGTTTTGGGCGCGCCGTTAAATGATTCCCAGTTAAACATTAAGAATGCGGCATTAACTATAATCAAAAAGTAAAAAATAAATTTCATTGCATCAATATCTTATAAATTATACCTTAATTTAGTTTGGGGTAAAAGGTGCCAATATCTTTACGATACTCCAACTTTTCTTGGAGTGTTTCTTGGAGATCTCCCTGTAAGCATTCTTCTATAGCTAAATTGACGAGTTCGGATGCCTCAGCTATACTATCAGAAACGGCGACAACCGCCAAAACTCGTGACCTTTTCAAAGTTTCCCAAGATGAAGAACCTTCCATTCCTTCTGTAATTCCTGTAACTCTTCTTGTATGAGCAGCCAAAACATGAACACCCATGCGCTCTGCTCTTTCAAAGTCAAAAGTATAACGAATTGACTCGGGGCTGGGGTTTGGATAATCTTTAGCAACAAGATACTTTACGACACTGGCTTTGTTAAGAAATTTAATACTATTGTCATTAAGACGTTGGTGCCATATATCTTTGAGAAGTTCCGCAAAGGATGAATCCATTACAGATAGCACGTTAATGCCTTCAGGGTCGCCAAATCGCCCGTTAAATTCCATAAACTGTATGCCCTTGTCACTTTTAAAAAATCCGCCATTTAATACCCCATTAAAAAATAAGCCATCTTCCCTCATTTTGTTAATGATTTTTTGCATAATATCCTGACAGGTAGCTAAGTCATCTTCCGACATAAAAGGGAGTTTTTTTCCAGCATCTGTAGAGCATCCCATTCCTCCAGTCCCAGGTCCAGTATCCCCTTCATAACGAAAGGGATAATCATAACTGGCTGGAGATAACACAAGATTTTTACCATCAGTGATGCCCATTATGGTGAACTCTAATCCATTAATCTTTTCAACCAATAACACTTTTTCATTTTGCCTATCTTGCAATAATTGTTCCGCATATTCGCCACAGGCATCATAAGTCGGCAAATGAAGAGGCATTACTTTAACTCCTTTCCCTCCAGTTAGTCCTTGAGGTTTAACAACCATTTCCAAATTACGTTCTCTAAAAGCCCTAATCGCTTCTTCTAATTCTTCTTTATGCGAAACAACAATAAAAAAAGGAGTTTGTTGCGGGCATATTTCTTGCATCATTTCTATGGAATAGACCTTGTCCCATTCTATACGTGTTGCCTCTTTGGTACCGCCGATAGCTTTGATTGAATGCTTTAGTAGTTCGTCTACAACTCCATTGGCTAATGGATTATCGGAGCTAACGAAAGCATAATCTACAGATTGCTGTAGCGCAAATTGTGTAACAACTTCGGGGTTACTTGAATCGCCAATTAAATATGCCCCGCCCGATTGATTGGCGGCATCAATAATAGTAGGGTTTTCATGGTCAATTACCGCATAAACCGCACTATCCTCCATAAGCTTTGTTGCAAAAGAACTTTCCCTTCCTCCAGCACCAACAATAAGAAATTTAGTTTTGCTCATCGTTAGTTGACTCTATGTCCGCTTATGTTTGCTTTTGCCTGTAAATATTCCATTCCCCAATTATACATTATTCTTTTCCTTCTCCTTTGAACTTACGACACAAGACACAGGTCTGTAGGGGCGGAGGTCCTATATTCATCCCCCCTTGCTCCGCCCGCCAAATGCTTAACTATCGCGATAAACCATCACCTTACTCGCGATGCTAGCAAGTAAGATATATTAAGATATATAAAGGCGAGAGGAATATAAAAATGCTATACGATTAAATATGTTTTTGTAACTTATTTTAATTAAAAAATGGTTGAAAAATATAAAATAAAAACGGGTTGATTTGTATAAAAATCAACAGATAAACGTAAAAACGAGTATAATAAAAACCTTATAAAATATAAACGTTTTATACAATACTAATATTAAATTTAACGGCGTAAACTTGTTACATGTTTTTTAAGATTGCGCTTAAAAATAACATACTAACTTTATTATGGACGAACAATTATCAACTATAAATAATAAATTTCTAGGTCTCTTACATGAAGAAAAGAGAGAAGTAAGTATATACTTGATAAACGGAATCAAGTTGCGTGGAATCATTGGGGAGTTTGATGAGCAATCAATTATACTTCTCAACGAAATATCACAACAATTAGTCCGCTCATCAGCTATTGCTACTATAATGCCTGTCCCTAGCAAACCTCGCTACGACTAGGCACCAACCCTCATAATTCTTAAAGGGGGGTGCTTAAAGGGGAGGAGGGAGCATTCACCTGCTATTCACTTTACGGGTAACTTGTAGAGACGCTCAAACTCGCTCTAAGTTTACGATATAGCTTCTGATCCGGGGGTATATACAGGAGGAATTACATATATGAGGGGCATGAAGAGGACTACTGCTAATTTCCTGTAAAATAGTGGGATGTTGTATGAGATTTTGAATAAAGGAGTTAACATAAACACCCTTAGACATAATGGGAAAAAAAATAATGGATAAAACGCTTGGCGCTAAACCAGTGCGGGCTGAATCAGTAGGAATTGTAAAGCCGCAGCAGGTAGTAATAAAGGGACCCTTTAAACTAAAGAGCGGAAGTGCTTTGCCACAATTTAAGCTCATGTACGAGTGCTACGGCAAATTGAATGCGGATAGGAGTAATGCTGTGCTGATCTGCCATGCTCTTAGTGGCAATCATCATGCCGCTGGCTATAATAGCGACAAAGATACTAAGCCAGGTTGGTGGGATGCATTAATAGGTCCTGGCAAGGCAGTGGATACAAACAAGTTTTATGTGGTGGCTCTAAATAACATAGGTGGCTGCCATGGTAGTAGCGGTCCTACAGAGATAAACCCACAAACCAACAAGCCTTATGGCGCAGATTTTCCTGCTGTCATGGTGGAGGATTGGGTTGCGAGCCAGGTCTTATTAAGTGACCATCTGGGAATTGATTGCTGGGCGGCAGTAATGGGGGGCAGCTTGGGCGGGATGCAAGCGCTACAATGGGCTATAAGTTATCCTGAACGGCTTAAATCTGCATTGCTAATTGCGGCAACTTCGCAATTGCATTCTCAAAACATAGCTTTCAACGAGATAGCGCGGCAGGCAATTTTGAAAGACCCAAATTTCCACCAAGGACATTATCTACAAAATAATACTAAACCCACACAGGGGGTGTGGCTGGCGCGCATGCTCGGACACATTACTTATCTTTCTGAGGCGGCGATGTTAGAGAAGTTTGGTCGCGCGATGCAACAGGATGCATCCAATGATGATACGCGCACTCCGTCCAGCACAATTCCCTCAGTTGCCTCTCCACAGGACTCAGCTACAAGTATAGACGTGGCAGGACAATCCGATATAAAGTTTAAGGTGGAAAGTTATTTAAATTATCAAGGGGAAAAATTTGCCGAATCATTTGATGCCAACACCTACCTTTTGATGACTCGCGCTTTAGATTATTTTGACCCTGCCGCGGATTACTCTGAGGACTTATCAATAGCGATTGCCGAAGCACAGTGTTCATTTTTAGTAATATCATTTACTACGGATTGGCGTTTTTCATCAGCCAGCTCACGCCAGATGGTTGATGCAATTGTTAAAGCTGGCAAAAGGGTATGCTATAGCGACATTAAAACAAAAGAGGGGCACGATTCTTTTCTTATGCCAATACCGCGCTATGTTGATACAGTGAGTAAATTCCTCCAGAATGTAGGGGAGGAAATTGGAATATGAAAGAAACTAACATAATAGCTAATTGGGTCCCCTCAGAAGCAAGAGTTCTTGACCTTGGTTGTGGCGATGGTGAATTATTAGCTCACTTAACTAAGAGCATGGGTATCAATGGTTATGGTCTGGAAATCTCTCCCGAGTGCATAGCCGAATGTATAAGCAAAGGAGTTAGTGTTATTGAGCAAAACTTTGATGAGGGCTTGGCAAATTTCCCCGCTGATAGTTTTGATGTTGTGTTGCTTACATCCACATTGCAGGCGGCGCGCCGCCCTGATGTTTTAATCCGAGAAATGCTACGAATAGGCAAACAAGCAATCATAACTTTCCCTAATTTTAGTTACTGGCGTCATCGGGCATACTTGCTGTTGCGTGGCACTATGCCAGTGTCTAAATTACTACCTTATCAGTGGTATAGCACCCCCAATATTCATTTGTGTAGTATTCACGACTTTGAAAAACTATGTCGCGATCATGCTCTACGCATAGTTGATAAGCATATTGAAGGGGGATATGGTGAGCGCTACGTAGCTAAAATCTCCCCTAATTTCTGGGGCAAACATGCAATGTATTTAGTCCAAAGCCAATAGCCAATCATCCGTAAACTAATTTATGAGGATTCTTTCCCAATTTTTGCAAATACAAGCACTTAGCCGCACCTTGGGTGTTTTTCTACTTGGCAACATGATGTTACTGGGTACGCAACTAACAGTTACCTTAAGGGATATATCAGATGGTAGATTGGAACTAAATTATTTATGGGGGGTTATATCTTTGGCTTTGATTTCACAAAGCGGTTTTTTGTTTGGCGCCTGTTATTTTTTGTCTTTATTATTTCTTTTAGCCAATCTATATAATCAGAATGAAATCTACGCTATGTGTAATATAGGCGTTAGCGATAAGCGGTTATTTGCATGGCTTTCTATTCCTACTGGGGTTGTGGCTGCGGCAGTTGGGGTTCTAGTTTTTTCTCTCACCCCTCTTAGCGTAGCTCAAATAGATAATATTTACTCAAGCCAACTGCTGCATAAGATTGACAATCTTAAAGACGGTTCCACTGAGTTTATTGATAACGCCGCATTTAGAGTGCGCGGAAAGCATTTAGAAATATGGCGCATTAATAAGGAAGTAACAGAGTTTAAAAGAGGGATTCTGGACGGAGAAGCCAAAATATCATCACAAGATGGCCGGGTATATATTCCTTTTTTAAAGGGGAAAATCATAAATTGGAAGGATGATAACTCTGTGCTACAAACAGATTTTTCTGAGGCAATATTTAATGTTCGGTTGGGTTTTGCGTTGTCCTCCCCAGTTCAAGCAAAACCAACTATGCAGCTGTACCAAGGAAGCCCTGATGATAGAGCAGAATTATATCAAAGAATAGCAATGTTCTTATCATCATTAACTGCCTTACCCTTGGCAATGGTATGTAGTAGGCGCAAGATGCGCTCTGCCAAATTTATAAGTGTTTTTAGTGGCATACTTCTTTATTTTTTTTATTTAATTCTGGTTATATCAAGCATAGGTATTATCCGCAATGGCGGAGATGCTTTGTTTTTTTGGTTAATTCAAGGAATTTTCAATACAATAATAATCGCTTTGCTGCTTTCTCCTAATTTACTATGGCGATTTAACTTCACTAACAAAAGCGCTAAACATGCCCCACAAAAGATATGAATAGGATAATCTATTGGCATGTAATGGGCAAAATAATTAAAATGATAGTTATCACGGCAATTGCATTGATTTTGTTCTCATTGTTATCTACTCTCATCAAGGAGTTAAACAAGCCCGACATAACTGGATTATGGTTCAATACTATAAGGGTTGCTCCTTTTGTCATATATGGCAGTTTTCCTTTATCCTGTGTTATTGGTACAGTTTTCGCCTTAAGAGGAATGATGAATAATAATGAATTAACTATCATAAGGTTGTTAGGAGTAAATGGCAAGATACTTGTAGCTTTAGTGGCGCTTCCAGCATTTATCACAGGATTAATCGCTATAGCGTGTGTTGAATATATTTCAGTTCCTCTGCATAGAATAGCGATTGGTGATTTAGACAGCAAAATTGAGAAGCGCAATAATATATGGATTAAAACAGGCGACAAGATTTTATACATAGGCGAGCTTTCACTACTAAAGGATGCGGGCAACAATATACAGGCAAAAAATGTGGTAACTCTTTTGTTTATGGATAATGATATTCCTGCGTATCATAAGGCAAAGCAGATGTCTTATGAAAATGATGGCTGGCAAGCGCAAAAGGTTATCCATTGGACTCCTTCTAATCAAATAACCCAGCAGTCAGATATTGCTTATTCTTTTATTCCACAGGGGAACGTTCTTGCCGACTATATTAAGGGGCAACGTTCACAGAGTATTCCCGAGCTATGGCGCACAGTCCATAATAACCAGGCATTAGGATTGGATAATAACTTAAAGGGTTATGAACTTTGGGAACGACTTAGCAGGCCCCCATTATTTGTCGCGCTTGCTTTAATAATGACTATGTTGTGTTTGTTTTTTTCTCCCCGTTCCTCGTTAGTTCTGCATGTTATTTTAGCAATAGGCATTGGTTTATCGCTTGAATCATTATTTAAAATTGTTGCGTTTTCTTGTCTTATACTCGGTATACCTTTGTGGGTTGGAATGATTATAACTCCGCTATTATTAGCAAGTATTGCAGCAGCTGTCATAGTTAGACGGGTATAGGCCTCGCTTCTACAACCCTGCGTCGTAAGTTTTTATAGAATAAATATATACAACTTATCCTCAGGCATCATACAGAAGCAAGTTAACATATAATATATGGATAGATATTATGCCGAAAATCAAATTTTTACCAAACGAAACCTATTGCCCTAAGGGCAAGGAAATTGACGCCAATACTGATGAAAGCATCCTGGATGCAGCTGAACGCCATGGTATAGACATTGAACATGCCTGCGAAAAATCTTGCGCATGCACCACCTGCCATGTTATTGTGCGCAGTGGTTTTGATTCATTAGCCGAATCAACAGAAAACGAAGATGATATGCTGGATAAAGCATGGGGGCTAGAGCCCGAATCGCGACTAAGCTGTCAGGCGTTAGTAGGTGATGATGATTTAGTGGTTGAAATACCAAAGTACACCATTAATTTGGTGTCAGAAAATCATTAATAACACCTTAATAAGACCAAGCACAATAACCAACCCTATCAGTTATAATAGTAGGTAATTATGGAATTAAAATGGAGCGATACACTGGATATAGCCATTGAACTAATGGAGAAGCACCCAGATGTAGACCCTCAATGGGTTAGATATACTGATTTACATAAATGGGTATGTGAACTGGATGATTTTAAGGATGAACCCGAAAAATCAAACGAAAAAATACTTGAAGCCATTCAAATGGCATGGATAGAAGAAGCAAAAGACAATGACTGAGAAAACACTTTCAATAATAAAACCAGATGCGGTTGCCAAACAAATAGTAGGCACCATATTAACCCGTTTTGAAGCGGCTGGATTAAAGATAATTGAGTTGCAAATGATGCAATTAAGCCGCCAACAGGCGGAGGGCTTTTATGCCGAACACAAAGGTAAGGGATTTTTTAATGACCTAATTGATTTTATGACGTCTGGTCCTGTTACAGTTCAGGTGTTAGAAGGAGATAAAGCTATAGAAAAAAACCGCCAATTAATGGGCGCCACTAATCCACTTGAAGCAGATGCTGGAACAATTCGCTCCGACTTTGCTGATAGCATAGATGCTAATGCAGTTCATGGCTCTGATAGCCCTGCATCCGCAGAAAGAGAGATTGCTTTTTTCTTTGGCGATAAGTATAAATAATAGTATGCCAGCAGAGCAGTCGGTGCGGCTTGAGCTGCTAAGAATTGGCAATCGCAATATGGGGAGAATTATTGGGGTCTGTGTTGTTTTATTATATCTGTCTTCTTGCGCTTCAAACCCTAAGTCACGCAATAATAAAATATACAACTCAGCCAATGCGCACATTGAACTGGCAATAGCCTATTTATCAGACGGAAACACTGACGCAGCTCTTGAGCAAATGCAAAAATCTGAGGACATAGCAGCAAGAAACCCTGAATTAGATCATGCTTATGCTATTTATTATCAAAGGATTGGCGAGAATGAGAAATCAGAGCAGCGCTTTATTTCCGCCTTGCGCGTTGAACCATCCAATCCTCGTTATAACAACAACTATGGAGTGTTGTTGAGTCAGCTAGGAAAATATGAAGAAGCGTCAAAGAAATTTCAAGCAGCATATTCGCAAAAAAAATATGATAGCCGCGCTGAGGCGTATGAAAACTACGGAGATATAAAAAGACGCGAAGGAGAATATAGCGCCAGCATAAACGCTTATAATGAGGCATTGAAAATAAACCCCGATTGGTTTATTATTCATCTAAAAATTGCCCAAGTCAGATACAATGAAGGCAGGTTTGTAGATGCTTATAGGAGATTTAGCACTTATATGATTAGTTTAGAAAAGATTAATGTTTTACCCAGCAAGCAAGACATTGAATTGGGCTTGGGCATAGCCGCATCAATTAAGGACTATGAAAAAGTTACAGAATATCAGCAAATGCTGGAAAACATATACCCCAATTAAGCAACTCAGCGAGTTAAGCATTAAGCTAAATATAGGTTAAATTATGTCAGGTAAACAGCAATTAGATAATCCGCAACAGGGACCAGGAGAAGAAGGGCAAGAAGAAGCGCGCCAGCAAACCCCTGACGAAGCAAAGGAAGAACTTTGCAAGCTGCTATATAAAGCAAGATTAGAAAGCGGTCGTGACATTGAGTATATCGCCCATGAAATGAATGTACCCATCTCCACAGTTAGCGGCATGGAAAGCGGAAAAATTTATGAGGACATGCGTAAAGTATTTGTGCGCGGCTATCTAACAAACTATGGCAAAATACTCGGGCTGGATAAAGAACCCTTATTGGAACTACTAAATAGAATATACAGCGAAAAGCTCTCAGAAATGTCCAAAGCAGGAAAGGGTGGATATATCACCACAGATTACGAGAAACGTGAAATGGTTCATAAAGAAAAAAAAGAACTAGCGCGTATTGTTATTCCTCTTATTTTAGTGGTATTGGCATTTGGAGCCCTGTTTTATTGGAAACTGGTGTTAGATGTGACAGATATAAGTACTTTTACTGACGACTCCGGCAACCAAGCAGCTACAAGCAATGTGTATAACAAAGATGAACAAGCCCATAATAGGGCTACTTTCGCCACCGATAATGCTACAACAGGCGCGTCACAACAAAGTGATTTGAATGACTCAGCTATTGCGCTACAACAAAACGAGCTGGAGTTTACTTTTATAGAGGAAAGCTGGTTAGAAGTATCAGATAAGCGCGGCAAAAAATGGAGCTGGCAACTGTACGGACCAGGCGAAGCAGTGTCTTTCAAGGGCTCGCCTCCTTACAAAATAGTGGTAGGAAATATCAAGGGAACTATAGTGAAATATGAAAGACAAGTAATTAATCTACGCTCCTTTGTAGACGATAATAATGTGGCGCGAGTTACTATTCCTTTGGCTAATCGATAGATTATGCAATGTTTTACGAATATAAAATAAAACGACGCCCCTCACGCCGCATAATGGTGGGCAAGGTTGCCATAGGGGATGGTGCTCCTATAGCAGTGCAATCTATGACTAATACAGACACTTTGGATGTTGCCTCCACCTTAGCCCAAGTCCAACGGATAAAAAGCGCTGGCGCTGATTTGGTGCGCATTTCTGTTCCAACACTTGACGCGGTTGACTCATTTACTAAAGTCCGCCAACAAATTGATATTCCTCTAATAGCTGATATCCACTTTGATTATAAAATTGCCCTTAAGGTTATGGAGCAAGGAGTTGATTGTTTAAGGATCAACCCTGGCAATATCGGCAACATCGGCAAAATTCAGCAGGTGGTGGAAAGCGCCAAAGACAAGGGGATACCCATTCGCATAGGGGTAAACGCTGGCTCGTTGGAAAAGGACTTACAAAAGAAGTATGGCGAACCAACTCCTCTGGCGCTGGTGGAATCTGCGATGCGCAATGTGGATTATTTAGAGAAGTTTGATATGCCCGACTTTAAAGTTAGCGTCAAAGCATCGGATGTGATGATGGCGGTAGAGGCATATAGAATTTTGGCGCAAAAGATAGAACAACCTCTGCATCTGGGTATTACCGAGGCGGGAGGTTTACGTAATGGCGCAGTTAAATCCTCAATGGGATTAGGCGTCTTATTGATGGAGGGCATAGGAGACACTATTCGTATTTCATTAGCAGCAGACCCTGTTGAAGAAATAAAAGTTGGCTGGGACATACTCAAGGGGTTAAGATTGCGTTCGCGCGGGATTAACCTGATTGCCTGTCCAGGATGCGCCCGCCAAAACTTTGATGTAATAAAAACAGTTAATGAGTTGGAAGCCCAACTTGAAAATATTGATACCCCAATGGATGTTGCAATTATAGGTTGTATAGTTAATGGGCCAGGCGAGGCAAAAGAATCGCGTATAGGATTAACTGGCGGTAAAAGCGGCAGCTTGGTTTACATAGATGGCAAGGCACAAGGCAAAATATCCAATGACAATCTGGTAGAAGAATTAACCAAATTAGTCCACACCCAAGCAGCTAAGGTTATCGCTAAAAACTAGTAGGGGCGTGAGCTGCGCTCCGCCCGCAAAATGTCTAACCCTCGCAACAAACCATCGGCATGCTCGCAATATATTCATCCCCCCTTGCTCCGCCCGCAAAGGGTTGAGTGCTTTGCGGTAAGTAGTATATAACTCCCTTAATTCAGAGTATTGCGCTGGTCTAACACTGCTTGTTGGGTTAAAGAAGGACTATTATCCCAATCTTTCTCCACCTTAACTCTAACCCTCAACATCACTTGTTGATTAAAAAACTCTTCCATTGATTTGCGGGCTAGACTAGCCACCTCTTTCATTGCGCTGCCACGCGAACCAAGAATTATTGGCTTGTGATTTTCTTTTTTCGCTAAAACAGTTAAATCAATAAACCTTATATTCTTATCTTGCTTCTTGCCGTGGTTATTAACCTGTTCCATTTTTTCACAAATAACACCGATGCCAAAAGGAATCTCGCGGCGCAATTTTCTAAACATCTGCTCTCTTAATAACTCACAAGCGATAAATGAATCGCTACTGAGGGTCTTCACTTTTTCATTATGAGCAAACGGCGCTTCGGGCAGCATGTTCATTAGAGTGTCGCGCAATAATTGAATATTCTTATTGCTAACCACAGATACAGGAACTATTGCCTCTATATTAACCCCTTTGTCATCAGCTAACTTGGATATTGAATCCACTAGCGGGAACATATCATTTTTATTACGTAATAAATCAACCTTACTAAGCGCCACTACAACCGGCAGTTTTTGCTCGGCAATAAAATCAAAATACTTATGTAGTGAATCATCACTTTGACGATTGGCTGCCACAACCAACAAAACGATTTGCGCTTCATATAAACCCTGCATCATCTGTTTATACATTAGATTATTCAAGGTTACTTTTTGCTCGTTGAAAGCGCCTGGAGTATCCACAAATATTGCTTGTTTATTGCCCTCAGTGACGATGCCATATATTACTGAACGAGTGGTCTGAGGTCTGGGAGAGGTAACGCTCGCTTTGTTATCTGCTATAACATTAAGTAAAGATGACTTTCCAGCATTAGTTCTGCCTGCCAGCGCTATGTAACCACAAAATGATTTTGACTTAGCAGCGGTCTTTGACTTAGCGGCGCTATTTGACTTAGCAGTGGTCTTTAACTTAACTGATGTCTTTGATTTAACTGGAGGATTATTCAACCGACACTGAAGTATTAGCAAGCATTGCAAGGGCTGCCTGCGCGGCTGCCTGCTCTGCTTCTTTACGATTGGAACCCGTGCCTATAAATGTCTCTTCGTAATGTGGCACAGTGCAACATATCATAAACTCTTGATTCTGCGGGTCCTTAATTCGTTGTGATTTTAATTTATACTCAGGTACACTATGATACTCTGATTGCACCAACTCCTGCAACCTTGTCTTAGCATCCTTATACATTTTTTCAACATCAATACTTTCCAATTCATCTTTAAACAAAGACAAAACAGACCTGCGCGCTGCATCCATTCCTCCATCAAGATAAATTGCACCAATTATTGCTTCTACAGCATCGCTAACAATAGACGTTTTACGGCTTTTGTTGCTAAAAGTTTTTCGCTCTGCAGGACCAACCCGAATATAGTCAGAAACATTAATCTTATTGGCAATTTTTTGCAAAGTAGGTTTGCTTATGATTTGAGCGCGAATTCTACTAAGGCGCCCCTCCTTAACTCTGGGATACTTAACATAAAGATAATCACTTATTACTAAGTTAAACACTGCATCTCCAAGAAATTCTAATCTCTCGTTGCTATCTGACGTTAAACTACGATGGGTTAGGGCTAACCTCATCAACAATGGATCATTGAAACTATATTGAATGCTCTTTTCTAGCTCTTTCATTAATTCTTCTCTAGATCCTTGAAACTTGACTCTTCTAATAAACATAGCTTTTCTCCATTTAAATTTGTCACAATTTTATTGACCACTGCCCCTATTATAAGCTAAAATTGTTTAAAAGCGGACGCAATTACATAATATTTTTGCAAGATGGTATTTTTTTGCTGGAGGCAAGATCTAAATTATCCTTTACCTGCCCCCCCACAACACAAACTTGCATTATGTCATCAAACACTTATCAGCAACGGCTTATTTCAATTTTGCTATTTATAATAAAGTTATGAATAACTTATTACTATATCTTAAAGGTGTTGCTATGGGCATTGCTGACCTGGTACCAGGTGTATCTGGCGGAACTATTGCTTTACTTACTGGAATCTACAATAAGCTGATAACATCCTTAGCCGCGATTAATTTCGGTTTCTTTGCAGCATTGCTAAAGTTGCAAATCAAACGTCTGCAAAAAGAATATAACATTCTTTTTTTTATAGTGCTCGGTAGCGGCATGATTAGCGGCATAGCTGGGGCGGCAAGCATAGTTCACTTTTTGCTTGAAAATTTTACCTCAATTATTTATGCCTTCTTTGCTGGTCTGATTTGCGCCTCAGTAGTGGGACTTATTCATCGCTCACATTTACTGCTTTTATTATTTTGGGGTGGATTGGCAAGCGGATTAGCTCTTAATTTCCTGGTGGAGATTAACTTCGCATTTACCCCAATTAATATCTTTTTTGCCGGAGCCCTGGCAATTTGCGCTATGTTATTACCAGGAATATCTGGTAGCTTTATTTTATTAATAATTGGAATATATGAGCCATTGATAGAGGCGGCAGTTAATCTACAAATTAGCACATTAGCAATCTTTGCTTGTGGCGCAATATTTATGGTTTTCACCTTCAGCAAAGTAATATTTTTAGCGCTGAAGTATTATCAAAAGCAAACCCTGGGATTTATGTTAGGGCTAATGGTTGGTTCTTTGCCAAAACTATGGCCATGGCAGGATGACGCGGAAGGATTAGTATTATTAACTCCCAACAAATACTCCAGTTTAATTGGCGAACCCAGCTATTTAGTTGAGGCAGTCATGGCTTTTTTAGCAGCAATTTTATTTGTTGTCTTCCTTAAATGGATAAGCATAAGGTTTATAAGTCCTTCTAACAATAATCCCTCTATTAATGAGAAATAAAACAACCATCAGCAGACGGTTACAATATACGCTTATATTGAGTTGCTCAATTTTTATTACTTCTTGCGCCAGCACAGGTCCATCCCAAGAAATAATAGATGGGGTGAAGATTACCTACTTAAATGGAGCGCCTATTCGCGACATTAAAAGCAAAAGCGCAAAAATTCCTTCCCAGTATGAAGTTAAGAAAGGCGAAAGTATTTTTTTCATAGCTGAGAAATACGACTTGGACTATCGCGACATAGCAAAAAATAACGATTTAGGCGGCAACTATGTAATATTTCCTGGACAGGTACTAAATCTCAAGGAAGGTGGACAACAGACGGGACAGAATGAGGGGAAGCAAGCGACAAAAAAATCTGCCGCTAGTAACTCAAAGAAAACTAACAACGTAAAAAACCAGCAAGTTAAATCTCCCGCCAAAGGCGCTGCAAAGGTATCAGTGCCTGCCGCCTCCCAAGGAAAAGGCAAAGAACAGAGCGCTGCAATAATTCCAGCAGACCCGCCACCACTATCAAAGCGGGGATGGATGTGGCCAGTTAAAGACAAACCCGATTACGAAAAAGTTGCATCCAAAAATGGAGTTTATATTTACTCGGCGTCTAAAGCGGATGTGCGCGCTGTCAATAATGGACGAGTAGTTTATGTTGGCGACGAACTAGAAGAATATGGAAAACTTATCCTTATAAGTCATCAAGGAGGTTACTTAAGCGTGTATGCGGAAAACTCGGCAACCTTAGTCAAAGCAGATCAAAATGTCAATAGAGGAGAGAATATCGCAATCACCGCTAATAGCCGCGGAGTGGGAATATCCCGAGGGAAGATATATTTTGAAATTCGCAAAGAAGGAAAAAGCATTGACCCGATTAAGCTACTACTTAAATAATAGCGCTAAAGGTTAATATGATATTAGGCAGTGGAATGACATCCTCGAGAGCGCGTCTTAGATTAATAGAACAATTACGCGATGATGGGATTAAGAATGAAGAGGTTCTTAATGCCATGAGTGAAGTTCCTCGTCACATTTTTGTGGATAGCGGTATAAGTCATCGTGCTTACGAAAATATTGCCTTGCCTATTGGCTGGAAACAAACTATCTCACAGCCCTATACAGTTGCCCGAATTACAGAAATAACTTTAAATGGTTTAAGTAAAATAGGCGGGAGTTTTAACAAGGTGTTAGAAATAGGCTGCGGGTGCGGTTATCAGTCGGCTATATTGTCATATTTGTTTAAGCAGGTTTATGCAGTGGAAAGAATTGCTCCGTTGCTTGAAAAAGCCAAACAAAATATCAAACAACTCAATATAAATAACATTAGTTTTGCCCATAGAGATGGCAACATGGGGTGGAAAGAGCAACAGTATTTTGATGCAATTATAATATCCGCCGCTACAGATAAAATACCAGAGGAGTTGTCCAAACAAATTTCTTATAAAGGATGCATAGTCCTGCCTTTGGGGGGGGGGAAATCACAGCAACTAAAATTTGTAACTTTCAATAACGGCAAGGCAGAAACAAGTAGCTATGATGGCGTTTTATTTGTCCCTCTTTTAGAAGGCATTGAATAAAAATCAGATTAGAAGTTTAGGTTGCGCAGGCGACTCTGGACGTCAACTTGGTTTGCTAAATCTTCGGGCTCTAATTTTTTACCCGACACATCGCTTATCTGCACTAAGGAAGATTGTGGATTATTCAATGTCCCATTAACATTATAAACCGCGCTACTAAAACGATTTATAAAATCTCCGCCAGCAATATCTACTGACAATAACAGTGGAGTTAGAGATGAAGCCCCTAACAATAATGCAACTATAGGTAAAATTTTACTGGTGGGGGAGCTTACCGTAACTCTATGATGCAACTGCCCGTTTCTAAGTCCATAAGAACCCGTAGCCCTGACATTAAGAAAAGAAAAGTCAGCGGTTACTTCATCCTCAATAGTAAAATTTCCACCAAGTAGATTCATATCTGAACGTATCCTCCTAAATGTTAATTTAGAATTGGATATATCAGAAAAATCTCCCGTTACCCTGCTCCCTAAATTATCAATATTTAACAAGCTAAATAAATTAGTCAATAGGTTTACCCTGTTGCTTGCCAAGCTTCCTTTGCCTGTATTAATTCTTAAAGAACCTGTTGCCGTCTCATACCAGTTATCAAATTCCTTGTTTAGACCTTCCCAATTCCAACGCAAAAGCAAGTCAACATCATCTGCCACTATCGTTGATATAAACCCTGCCGGTAAATCGCCTTCGCTTGCTACAGCAATATTAATTGCGCTGCTGACTGGTGATTGTAATGACCAAGCAAAATTGACGTCCGTTGTCAGCCCCATTACAACGCTTTTATCAACTTCAATTACTAATTTATCATTGCTGATAGCATCGGCAAATAAGTTAATATTACCCAGCCATATCCCATCATAAAAAATATTGCTGAGCGTAAGATTAATAATGGGAATGCCCGCAAAACTTACTGGGGCTTTAATTTCTTGAGGCAAGCCATCAAGCACTCCTTCTTCTTCATCCTCATCTTTTTTAGGAAGATAGAGATTATCAATTTTTATCGTTAGCTGGTGTGAGTGCGCCTCAGCAAATAACCTGCCATTCATTATAGGAAGCACAAATTCAATCCAGGGATATGTATCGCTATCATAGTTAACCTTAATCTCATCGTATTGTGTATTTTGCCATTCAACATCAATTAGTTTTATATTCCAATAGGGAAATCTGTCACGATAGGTTAGCAGGTCATCAAATAATTTATTTAAGGTGGCGACCGTACTTAATTTATCAGCAGGCGTGCTGGCTTTATCAGCAGGCGTGCTGGCTTTATCAGCAGGCGTGTTGGCTTCCAACACTCCAATTGCTGTAGCAACATCCGCCCATGCTGTAATATTTGTAATATATGATGTGCCTGTGGGATTGCTGGGAGAACTCTCCACTTCTATAATCAGCCCACTGGTAATAGGCGTCCTATCAAAATAAGCGCCCAAATCGGGAATCCGTTTACTGTTATATTGCAAGTTCCCCCGTTGCGCTGGAACTTGCAATAATAATCCCTCCAAATTACCTTCATACGATTTCCAGTTAATCTTAGCGCGATCGCTTAGCTGAAGGTAGTTCAAAGATTCTTGCGAATCAATTTTGCCAAAGAACTTAGTGGGTAATTTATCAGCCCTACTTTTGCTAAGAGGATAAGGTAACTGTAGTTCCAAATTATGTAAATCTGTTTCAATCAAATATTCAGAAAAATTTAAATCGCCCTTCGCCTCAGCATACAAATTTAATACAAAATCACTCTCGCCAGAAATATATTTACCTATCTCTTCTGGCAAATAATCTTCCGCCACAAAGGTTCCTTCCATTTGTAAAAGGTTCTGCTTGCCGCGAGTCAAGAAATTAGCGTTCAAAGAATTATCTCCCAACATCCCTGTAAAGCCGCCGCCATATCCATTGGCATTAGAGAAGGATACCTTTCCATTTATGTCATTAATCTCATAAGCGCTATCAGGTAAACCCAACCGAGTATCCAAGATATCCACATCAAAGCTAATGTCTTGAAAGTCGCCATTGCGCAGATTGTATTTGACCTCCCAATTACCTTGAGATATTCCTCCACTATTCCACTCAAACGACTGCTGTTCTTCATCCAGCAAATAGCTGGCAAGGAGATAGGGTAATTCACCTAAATCAATTATGCCATCCCCTCCAAGGGTAAAGTCGCCACTACTCAAAGCAACAACACCATAGCCATTTGTCATATTAGCAATCTTGCCAACTTCAGCTCCACGCGGCAATTGTACCACCAAGTTTTCTGTATCCATAAAAACATCAAATTGTTTTGCTCTTATGGGCAAGTCATCTTCACTATATTGCAACACCCCATCCTGAACAGCAACGGCAAGCTCAAAAGTGGTCTGTGGATGAGCCATATCCTTAACATCCGCTCTCATAGACAACGCCACTTCATTAACTAACCCTCCCTGTAATGACCTATCAAGCCAAGCGGCAGTGCCTGGATTAATAGTTCTCCAGGGTATGAAAGTTCTTGTTTGTTGTATATTTGCTTGTTGCGCCCCCACCACTAAGTCAATATAACCATTCTGCAGTGGTATTGAATGTAAATCTATTTCCATGCTGGCGCGCATATCCCCATCACGTATATCATGCACCGCTCCTGAAATAATCAATTCTCCCGGTTCAATCCACTCCCACATAAACAAACCTTTTGCATAACCAAAGACAAATGGCTCAGGATAAATTTCAGGAATCAACAACTTACTATTATAATCATCCAGTTCAAACCAGCCAACACTATTGCGCAGCGCCAAATTGCCGCTTATATTAGTTGCTCCAGGAATAGGCGAAACTGCTGTTATGGATATATCTTCTACTCTGCCATCAAGCATAAAAGAAGCGGCTGTTTCATTGGTCTTGCCCATCACCTCTAAATTAAAATCATACATAATTCCTGTGGTGCCATAAGCGGCAATACTATCCACTATATTTTGGTTAGAAACGGTGTGCAGGGCAAAATTACTAATGTCCCCAAAATTAGCTGAAGGAGTCATTATGCTCCACCCCCCACGTTGCCCCGCTACCACAAGGTCATGGAAAGATACATATTTGCCAGTCGCGCTGCTATCACTACGTCTGCCCTCGTCCCCGCCCCCATTGCTTAACATTGCCTCAAAAACCCCCAATCTCCATTCCCATGGATGCGCAGGGTCATCATAGTTATAAGTAAACATGCTAATAAACTTAACATCATCCATAGCAATAGTCCTATTCATATTCGCCACAATAGTTGGTAATACGATATCCGTCTTAAATATTATCTCTCCTTGCTCATTGAAATTAACCCATAACTTACCCTGTCCCAATAATTTTTCTAACCGAGATGCAAAAGTATTAACATCCGCATATATATCTTGCGGCAAATTCATCTTAGCAAGCATTTTTTGCCAACCCTCATCTAACGTAATATCTTTTATAGCAAGATAAAGCCCGCTTTGTTCCTCCTCGCCTCCCAGATTAAATGCGAAGCGAAAGTTCATAATATCCTTATCTCCAAATTTCATCTCTCCTTGTCCTATGCTGCGTAATTTTTCGTTGGCAAGTTCCATCTTCTGTTGCGCAATATTAACAACCAAAGCATCGTTTTCTTTGATGCGTAATCTAAAATTATTCAGTGTTAATCCAACGCGGATATTTGGTACATCGGAATCACTTTCTCCACCTAAAATATCTTGACTGATTATGAGATCCCCCTGTTGGAGATTAACATTTACGGGAGTTCCTTTATAAAGATAAGCAAGAAGATTAATCCCAATAGATGCTCGGGATGATTCAATAGACACCGTGTCATCAGGACTGCGCCACTTTACATGATGCAAGGTTAGAGTGGGAAGTGAGGCAAGTGTGCTGTCACCCCAACCCAGAGATATATCATCGACATCAATAACCAAGTTAGTTTGTTCTTGCAAAAATAACATTACCCGCTGTTTATAATGTGGATTGTCATTAATTATCAGGGCAAACAACTGAAAGATAATAACAAATAAAGACAGAAGCACCAATGTTATACCTGCGCTCCATAGAAGTATAACTCCTCCTAATTGCAAGTTAAACTTGCTCTTAATCATATCTTTCTAACTGACCTCAATTGAGTTAAGCTAAGAAGTGACCATAAGATTGCCGAACTTAGCACAGCCCAGATGTATACAAAGACCGACTGAGTTAACAACACCCCCGCATCAAAAGCAAGCAACAGTATAAATAACTTATATATAAGAGTCATTACTCCCACAATCACACACTGGCTTATTATATTGAGCTCCTTAAAACTATCATAAGCAAAGCTAATGAAAAAATTTGCCAGCAAAAATAATAAAGCATGTTGCCCCAAAGGAGTAGATAGCCATGCGTCCATTAGTAAGCCCAAAACCCAAGCCATCCCCACGCCAAATATACTGGGATAATAACTACTCCAAAAAAGCAAAAAAACAAACACCCAAGAGGGCGCCAGAAACGCCCAACTTCCCCACAGCAATTCCAGTGATTCCAATACCATACCCAATATCATAGTACTGACCGCATATATAATAATCAATGGGTTACTATTCATTTTCCCACTCTTTATAAGAAACCCCATCTCTAACCATAACCAACTCCACTATTCGCGGTTGCGCCAAGGGCTGCGCCCTTAAATCGCGCAATGAAACTCTTTCTTTGTCGGTTATGGTGACTACCTTAGCTACCGGTATACCCGCAGGAAATCTGCCGCCTAAACCCGAAGTTAATAAAATATCCCCCTCCTTAACATTGATGTATGTATGTAAATCCGTTGCCTCCAAAATATTATCCGCTCCTGTGCCATCTAAAATAAAGCGGTCTTTGCTACGTTGCACCATAATTGGAACCGAGTGACGAGCATCCGTAATAGCCAAAGCTCTGCTACTGCTTATACCCACAGTAATGACCTGTCCAACCAATCCATTATAAGATGTTACAACCATTCCATCTTTCACTCCATCCAGCTGCCCCAAATCAAATATCAATTCTTTAATATGACTATTTACTTTGCCTCCTATAACTCTTGAAACCTTAATGGAAGTATTGTTAAAATGAGTTTGCTTATAATTCCACAATTTTCTTAACTCAGCATTTTCTTGCTGGACTTGTCTTAAGTACCAAAGCTCTTCATTCAATAAAATATTATCCGATTCAAGCTGAACAATAGTTGATACTTGTTGTGTGTTGGAAGTCCAAAATTTTGATAGGGAGCTCTGCTGTTTTGCCACCCAATCCACGGTTACATAAGCGGGCGCTAATAGATAATTCACCCCTTTCCTAATTAATCCAAACCCTTCAACTCTTGGTTCCAACAATAATAGCAGAACCGATATAAAAAATAAAAATATGGACTTATATAAAGCACCTATGCGGTGTTGGTGCGCTTCTACGCCTTGTTTAAATCTTCTTGCCAATTATTCGCCAGAAAAAAGCAATTCAAAGCTCTCTTTTTTATTGATTAAGCTAAGGGCTATTCCGCCGCCGCGGACTACACAGGTGAGTGGATCTTCCGCAACTATAACAGGGATGCCTATTTCGTCAGCAAAAAGCTTATCAATATCTCGTAACAAAGCGCCGCCACCAGTAAGCACCATGCCCTTCTCTGCGACATCAGACGCCAATTCTGGGGGAACATTCTCTAAAGTTGCTTTCGCCTCTTCCACCATAGTGGACAACGGCTCGTTCAATGCTTCAAATATTTCCTGCGAGTTCAACATAATATTACGCGGCACCCCTTCCGCTAACATCCGTCCTCTGACTTCTATCTCCAAGGTCTCTTTAGAGTTGGGGTAAGCGGTTCCTATTTCAATCTTAATTCTTTCCGCAGTAACCTCACCAATAAGGCAACCATACTTGCGTTTAACATAAGAAGTAATATGGTCGTCAAACCTGTCGCCACCTACTCGGATTGAGTTGGAAAACACTGCGCCACCGAGTGATAAAACCGCTATTTCTGTTGTTCCTCCCCCTATATCCATCACCATTGAACCAGTAGCATCTTCAATAGGCAATCCCGCTCCAATCGCAGCTGCGAGTGGCTCTTCCACAAGAAATACCTCTCTGGCACCAGCGCCATAAGCGGACTCTTTAATCGCACGCCTTTCAACCTGAGTTGCTTTACAAGGCACACATATAAGAACTCGCGGACTGGGCTTAATTATGTTATTTTTATGCACCTTACTGATAAAGTACTTCAACATCTTCTCAGTAACATTAAAATCTGCTATTACCCCGTCTTTTAGGGGCCTAATAGCCGTTATATTTCCTGGAGTTCTGCCAAGCATTTTCTTTGCTTCCAGCCCCACAGCAACCACTGAGCGATTATTGCCTTCTTCACGCACCGAAACCACTGAGGGCTCGACAAGGACAACGCCTTGATCATTCACATAAATCAACGTGTTCGCAGTTCCCAAATCTATTGATAAATCATTGGAGAACATGCCTCTAAGCCATCTAAAAGCCATATTATTCCCTATTCTCTACTATTAGTTAATGTATTTTACTATACACTATTATACTTTATTAAAGACATAATAAAGCTACTTCATACACTCTTATAAGCTCTATAGCAGGGTAATTGCGCATAAAGCGCAAAACTGAACAAAGCGGATGAGTGTTTTTAATTAATACAAATATTTTACATTAATTTGTTGCCATTCATAAAATTTATATGTATAATATTAACCCGTATTGGTAATTTATTTCTTTCACGGATTACCCTACATGTACTTTAGTTAGCTGTTTGTTTTGACTTTCTAAGATTATCTTAATCAAAGCAATAGGTTAATTAAAAATTTAATATTTTAAACTACTAATATAGATACATTTATGGAAAATAATAGTGCAAAGATAGAACATTTTATGAAATACGTCAAGGATAACAAGGCAAAGTGGGTTAGTTTGCGTTTTACCGATATGCGAGGAAAAGAACATCATATAACTCTACCCATCAATAAAGTTGGAACAGATATATTTAAAAACGGCAAGGCATTTGATGGCTCATCCATTGTCAACTGGAAGCCAATTAATGACTCGGACATGCTTATGATACCCATCGCAGAATCCGCAATAATGGATCCTTTTCGCGAAGAAGCGACTGTAAATGTCCGCTGCAATATAGTAGAACCCGAAACAAGAGAAGCATATCTCAGAGATCCGCGTGGAGTTGCCTTAAAAGCTGAAGAGTACCTGCGTAAACTCGGCATAGGCAGTGACGCGATGTTTAGTTGCGAGCCAGAATTCTTTATTTTTGACGATGTTCGCTGGCATTCGGATATGGCTGGTTGCTTTTATGAAATAGATAGTGAAGAAGCAACATGGAATAGCGGCACCGAATACGAGCAAGGAAACTTAGGACATAAAATAGGCGTGAAAGGTGGATATATGCCTGTCCCACCAGTTGATTCAAGCGCCGACCTCAGAACTGCTATGTCGCACACAATGGAATCCATGGGATTAGGACCAGAAGTGCATCATCATGAAGTGGGAACCGCAGGTCAAGTAGAAATAGGTTTTGGCGTCAACAGCTTATGCCGCAAAGCGGATGAAATAATGATATTCAAATATTGCATCCATAATGTAGCTCATGCTTATGGCAAAACAACCACATTTTTACCTAAACCATTGGTTGGTGATAATGGCAGTGGGATGCATTGTCATCAGTCCATAATGAAAGACGGCAAAAACATATTCGCCGGTAAAGAATATGGCAATCTTTCTAAACTAGCGCTTTACTATACAGGCGGAATACTTAAACATGCTCAGGCAATCAATGCTTTTGCCAATGCTTCAACTAACTCTTATAAGAGGTTAGTGCCAGGATATGAAGCACCAACTATTCTGACCTATTCCGCTAAAAATCGTTCGGCGGCGGTTCGTATACCTTATTCCTCAAAAGAGAACGAAAGACGCATTGAAACACGCTTCCCCGATGCAGCTGGCAACCCCTATTTAACTTTGAGCGCACAGTTAATGGCTGGCTTAGATGGCATCAAAAATAAGATAGATCCAGGCGAACATATAGACAAGGATTTGTATGAAATATCTGCTGCAGAAGACCGCAAGTACAAGCATGTATGCACCAGCTTGGAAGGAGCATTGGATGCACTGGAAAAAGACCGCGATTTCCTTAAAGTGGGAGATGTGTTCTCAGACGATCTGATTGATGCTTATATTGACATGAAGCGCGCTGAAGTGCGTAGATTAAACTCCACTACCCACCCGGTTGAGTTTGATATGTATTACAGCATCTAATCATTTTAATTAGAGGCGAGCCCGACATGGCTCGCCTTCTATTAGTTTAATGACTGGGCAGGAAGGAGTTATGGGTTTATGGGCATTATGAATAACAGCGATTTATCCTATCTGACCGCGCTTGAAACCGCCCGCCTCATTCGCACTCGCCAAGTATCCGCGCTTGAGGTTATGGATGCAACAATTGCCCGTGTTGAAGCCGCCAATGACAAACTCAATGCCTTCACATATACTGCTTTTGATGAAGCACGGGATAAGGCGCGGCAAGCAGACAAACTTCTGAGCAAAAGCAGGAACAGCAGCGCAAGAAATAATCAGCAGGATAATCAGCAAATAGCACCTTTGTTCGGCGTGCCAATAGCAATGAAGGATTCTTCCAGCTTAAAGCCCAACTGGCCCATCTCTTTTGGCGGTATTCCGCAGCTAAAAGAACACACCCCCACTCCCTCCAACGCCACAAGCTTTTTTGTAAAGAAAATGGAAACAGCGGGAGCAATTTTTATAGGCAGGACTAATGCTCCGATAATGGGATTCCGCGGCACCACAGATAATCCGGCCTTCGGACCTACTTGCAACCCCTTTGATTTGAGTAAAAACGCGGGTGGTTCCTCCGGTGGCAGCGCTGCCGCAGTGTCCGCTGGGCTTTTGCCTATATCTCACGCAACCGATGGCGGCGGTTCAATCCGCATCCCTGCTGCCTGGACTAATTGTGTTGGTTATAAGGCATCCTCTGGCAGAATCCCCGCAATAACTCGTCCCAATGCATTTACTGATTCCGCTCCTTATGTTTACGAAGGAACCATCACAAGAACAGTTGAAGACACCTTGCTAAGCTTAAGCATCTTATCGGGAGTGCATCAGGACGACCCACACTCTTTTCCCTTCCCTCCTATTTCCCCACCTAACGGCACAAGCAATGGGCGTTCAGATAACAAGCATAATTCATTGGCTAATCCATTAAAGGGAATGAAAATTGGCTATAGCCCAAACCTTGATGTCTTTCCAGTGGAGGCGGAAGTGGCTGAAGTAGTGGCAGACGCGGTTAAAACCTTACAAGAAGCTGGAGCTGAAGTAGAGGAAATCAAAATAGGTATAAAAGCGAGTCATAACGAACTTAGCGATATATGGTGTCGCCTGGTAGTGCCCTCTGTGCGTAGTTTGTTTAAATACATTAATGACGATGCTGGCATAAATCTGTTTGCCAAAGAACACCGCCATGTTTTACCCGCCGAACTCATAAGATGGGTGGAAGAAATTGGAGCGACCTACTCGGTTGATGCAATGTATCAAGATTTAATTGTCCGCACTGAGGTGTTTGACGCTTATCAAGCAACCTTGTCTAAATATGATTTGATTGCCTCGCCAACATTAAGCGCCATGCCAGTAAAGAATACAACGGATGGAGATACCATGGGTCCCAGCAGAATTAATGGCGAAGAAGTTAATCCACTAATCGGCTGGTGCCCAACTTTATTAACTAATTTCACTGGTCATCCTTCAATATCTGTCCCCGCCGGGTTGGGAAAATCTGGCATGCCAGTAGGGCTGCACCTCACGGGACGACGCGGTGCTGATGTCCAAGTTTTATCCGCTGCAGCTTACTTTGAGATAATCCGTCCTTGGAAACAGCACTATTCAAGAATTTAAATAAATTTATTATATAACCATTAATGATTAAAGAAATTAAAAACTTTGACCCTGACTTATCCAGGGCAATTGAAAATGAAAAAACTCGGCAAGAGCAAGAAATTGAACTTATTGCTTCTGAGAATTATGTGAGCCCCTACGTCCTAGAAGCCCAAGGGAGTGTTCTTACAAATAAGTATGCCGAAGGTTATCCTGGCAAAAGATACTATGGCGGCTGTGAGCATGTTGATGTTGTTGAGCAGCTGGCAATTGACCGAGTCAAAGAGCTATTCGGCGCCGACTATGCCAATGTGCAGCCCCATTCTGGTTCGCAAGCCAATGGCGCGGTATTCCTGGCGCTGCTTGAGGCAGGTGATACTGTCATGGGAATGAAGGTGTCCGAAGGAGGACATTTTAGTCATGGCGCCAAGTTCAGTTTTTCTGGCAAAACTTATAATTCTGTGTTTTATGGAGTGGATAGTGATTGCATGCTGGACTATGACGCTATGCGCGCCAATGCCCGCAAGCATAAACCCAAAATGATAATCGGTGGTTTTTCCGCTTATTCACGCACCGTGGATTGGGCTATAATGCGAGAAATCGCTGATGAAGTTGGCGCTTATCTCTTAGCGGACATGGCGCATATAGCGGACATGGCGCATATAGCGGGCTTGGTAGCTGCAGGGCTTCACCCCAATCCGTTACCGCACGCTCATGTTGTTACCAGCACTACCCATAAAACTCTACGCGGTCCGCGTGGCGGCATAATTCTTACCAAAGGACAACCAGAGGTAAGTAAGAAGATTAATAGCGCAGTATTCCCTGGCATGCAAGGAGGTCCTTTGATGCATGTTATAGCCGCTAAAGCAATAGCATTTAAAGAAGCGCTAAGCGAGGATTTTGTGGAGTATCAAAAGCAGGTGATAAAAAACTCTGCTACTCTGGCAAATAAAATTCAACAGCGCGGATATAAGATAGTGTCTGGCGGCACTGATAACCATTTGATGATGATAGACCTTACTCCACAAGGATTAACTGGCAAGCAGGTTTATGATGTTCTCAGCCCCGCTCATATAACGGTTAACAAGTATGCAATTCCCAATGACCCGCAGCCACTACTTATCACCAGCGGTATAAGGGTGGGTAGCCCTGCTTGCACAACCCGCGGCTTCAAAGAAGCGGAGTTTAATCAGATTGGCGACTGGATTTGCGATTTGATAGACAACATAGAAGACGAATCCGAGATAACCAGAGTCCGTTCCGAAGTGATAGAACTCTGCAATCAATATCCAGTGTATACGCAAGAATTACTTCCCTTCTCTAAGGTAGCTTGCGGGTAAATAATAGATAAATAATCTAACGGAAGCTATAACCCAACCTATAACTAAGCTTGCAGGATTGTAGAGGTGAGAGATACTCGCCTCTACTATGCCATCCCCTTCTATTCCCCCCCTTTCATACCTCCCGCGGCGGGGAATTGTTAGTTTAAAGTGGTGGAAGATGAAACAACGTCGGGAGGTCGGCATCCGTGCCAAAGTCCCATATACTCTCATCCCAGTTAGAAGTTGCAGCATTTAAGCTGCGCAATTCATCAACCTTCTTATAAACACCATATATATTATTAAAACCCTCTATATTACCACCCCCTATATTATCACCCCCTTGTGAAGATTCACGGCTGGCACTGTAATAACATTTATTAAACAGATTATTGCTCACGTCTCTGGCAGTCAATCCGCCAGTATAAGCCTCAGCAGGAACTGCAGAAGTAGAGGATATAGTTCCCTCAACCAATGCATAAGAACTGCTTATTGGAGTATTAGTACCAACATAGCCAATTAAGCCCGCTGCATAAGAATATAAGAAAGAAGAAGAAGATATATCACCCCCAACTATCGCATAAGAATTGCTTATTGGATTATTACTACCAGCATAGCCAGCTAACCCGCCAGCATAAGCATAAGCACCATCAACATTAGGAGCAGTAGAATATATAGCACCACCAACTACTGCATAAGACCTGCTAATAGGGCTCTTATAGGACCTAGCAACTAATCCTCCAGAATGGGAAGAAGAATAGATGTTGCCTGTAACCAATGCATAAGAATTAATTATTCGGCTATGATCAGCAGTGCCAGCCAGCCCTCCAGAAGCAAAAGCAGAAGATATATCACCTTCAACTATTGCATGAGAATTACTAATTGGACTGCCACCAAGAACACCAACAGCACCCGCCAATCCGCCAGAAGTCCCATCAGAAGATATATTGCCTGCAACTACCGCATAAGAATTACTAATCGGACTGCCACTGGCAGAGCCAACCAATCCGCCAGAATGAGCGAAAGCATGCACATTGCCCATAATAACTGCAGAAGAATTGCTAATCCGACTACCGCCTCCGATTCTGCCAGCTATGCCCCCAGCATAAGTAGCAGACGATATATCGCCAATTACAACTCCAAGATTACTTATGCTAGCGCCATCCACATCGCCAAAAAGACCCCCAAATTCATAGTCCGAAACAGTTACCCCGCTTATATTGTAACCATTGCCCTCAAAACTGCCAGTAAATGGGTCATATAATGATTCGCCAATTGGACGCCAATTGGGTATGGCGGATAGGTCTATATTTGTAGTTAAAACATAGTCGTCAGCTAAAGTGGTCTGATTATCACCAATAGCTGCCAGTTCGGTAGCATTGTTGATAGTTCTTATATCCCTAGTGGTAGCAGATATGCTAACAAAATCTGAGCAGCTGGATGAATCGCATACTCTAACACGGTAAGTATATTCGGTGGTGGGCAATAGACCGCTGGCAATATAACTATTTCCGCGATAGCTAACAGTAGTAACTAACCCACTGCTATCATACACTTCATAATATGCATGACGACCCATCCACACCCTCTTCCATAATAGTTCTATGGAATAAGCGCCATGTGCTACAGTAGTAACTATAGGAACGGGAGGGGCTGGTAGATATGGGGGAGTAGTTTCAGGGGAAGTAGTTTCAGGAGAAGTGCTTTCAGGAGAAGTAGTTTCAGGGGAAGTGGTTTCAGGAGAAGTGCTTTCAGGAGAAGTGCTTTCAGGAGAAGCAGTTTCAGGAGAAGTAGTTTCAGGGGAAGCAGTGTCAGGAGAAGTAGTTTCAGAGGAAGCAGTGTCAGGAGAAGTAGTTTCAGGAGAAGTGGTTTCAGGGGAAGCAGTTTCAGGGGAAGCAGTTTCAGGGGAAGCAGAATCAGGGGAAGCAGAATCAGGGGAAGCAGAATCAGGGGAAGCAGTTTCAGGGGAAGCAGAATCAGGGGAAGCAGAATCAGGGGAAGCAGTTTCAGGGGAAGCAGAATCAGGGGAAGCAGAATCAGGGGAAGCAGAATCAGGGGAAGCAGTTAAAGAAGAGGCAATTAAATCATCGCTGCCTTCGCCCACAACTAAAGTACAGGCACTTAGAGAAGAAAGAACTATAGCAGCTATAAAAAAAGTTATGTTCCGCTTTACTGTGCTATATAACATGGATAACCTAGATGATTTGGATAATCTGGATAATCTCAAGAATTTGACACAGAAATTGGGATTAGCAGCGGCAGAATTAAATCTGCGAAGATCGAAAGCAAGTGCTCTCTTAATAAAAATATTCATAATTTCAAATACCTGTTACTCACAGAACATACCCCCAATTAAACCCCTATTAATCTAAATTGAAGTAACACTAGAATTATAGCATTAAAAGGGTATTTTGGTTGATTTATTGGAATTTCTTCTTTAGAGCGGCGGCAATGGTAGCGGGAACAAATTGAGATAGGTCGCCATTAAGCGAAGCAATTTCCCTTACCAAAGAAGATGATATATATGCCAAACCCTCATCAGGCATAAGAAACACAGTTTCAATTTGTGGATACATACGGCGATTTACATTCGCCAGTTGAAATTCAAACTCAAAGTCGGTAACAGTTCGCAGACCGCGTAAAACAAAACGGGCATTGTTAGCACGCATAAAATCCACTAATAAACTATTGAAGCCCTGAGCTGTAACCCGCGATTGCAGTCCTTCGTCTTTTAGCACCTTTTCTATCATAGCAATTCTCTCCTCTACGGAGAACAAGGTCTTCTTGGGACCTTCCGCCACTGCGACTATGACATTGTCAAACAAGTTAACCGCGCGATGCAGTAAATCCAAGTGCCCCAGGGTTATCGGGTCAAAGGAACCTGGATAAATAAGGGTATTGTTAATAGGAGGAGGGTTCATAGTTATAATTCCATTAGCTGTAATTCTATAATTTATTCTTTACCGCTTAGCGCTTTCAACAACAGGCGGTTAATAATGCTTGGGTCGCCGCGCCCTTGGGTTTCTTTCATCGCCTGCCCAACAAAGTACCCCATCAATTTATCCCTGCCGCCCCGATACTGCTCGGCTTGTTGTGGATTATTGGCAACAATCTCTGTAATAATTTTTTCCAGCTCACCTTCATCTGTAATTTGCGTCAGACCTTTCTTGCTAATTAATTCATCAACCTCTATAGAACTATCCTCCCATAGTTGTTGAAAAATATCCTTAGCTATCTTAGAGGATATAGTGCCATCCTCTATACGCGATAACAAAGTCCCAAGCTTCTCCGCCTTCAATGGCGACTCTACAATGTTAAGGTTTTGTTTGTTCAATGCCCCCAGTAGTTCACTAGTCACCCAGCCGCTTGCCAGCTTGCTATTTTTACATTGACCTTGAACGACTTCATAATAATCGGCAAGTTCTTTTTGTGTTGCCAATAGCTCGGCATCATAATCAGTTAATCCATATTCTTTAACAAACCTTTCCTGCTTGGCTTGCGGCAGTTCCACCATATCAGCGCGTATTTGCTCAACCAGCTCAGCGCTAATATCAACGGGCAGCAAATCTGGGTCGGGAAAGTAGCGATAATCATGCGCTTCCTCCTTGCTACGCATTGAACGGGTCTCATCTTTTTCAGAATCATACAACCTGGTCTCCTGCACCACCTCTTTACCGTCCTCAAGCAAAGCAACCTGCCGTGCCACCTCATAATGAATTGCTTTTTCCACAAAGCGATACGAATTCACATTCTTCACTTCAGCTCGTGTGCCAAACTCCGCTGCCCCTTTATGCCTAATAGATACATTGACATCGCAGCGCATTGAACCCTGCGACATATCTCCATCGGAAATACCGAGATAGCGCACTAAAATATTCACTGCTTTCAAGTAGGCAACCACCTCTTCCGCCGAGCGTAAATCTGGCTCGGAAACAATTTCCATCAAAGGAGTCCCAGCGCGATTGTAATCTATTCCACTCATCCCATGAAAATCTTCATGCAGAGATTTACCGGCATCTTCCTCTAAATGAGCGCGCGTTACGCCAATAATCTTATCCCCCGCAGATGTTGTTATCTTCAACTCTCCCGTCTCAACTGTGGGAAACTCCAGCTGGGATATCTGATAGCCCTTAGACAAATCAGGGTAAAAATAATTCTTGCGCACAAACTGATTTATATGATTTATATTGGCATTGATAGCCAAGCCAAACTTAATTGCCATGCTTATTGCCTCTCCGTTTGTCACTGGCAAGGTGCCAGGCAATGCCAAATCCACCGCGCATGCTTGAGTATTCGGCGCAGCTCCATAAGCGGTTGCCGCCCCCGAGAACATTTTAGATTTAGTCGCCAGCTGGATATGCACCTCCAGCCCTATTACAGTTTCCCAATCAGTCATATTATGTTTGCTCTCCGCCTCTATTAGCAGGGCTCGCAGACGAGCCGTTAGCAGGACTATTAGACGGACTGCTCGGCTGCATAGTATGCCAGTCGGTCATGGACTGATACGCATGCGCAGTTGTCAGCATCCTTCCTTCATCAAAATAATTCCCCAGTAATTGCATCCCCACTGGCATATCATCAACAAAGCCCATCGGCAAGGACATAGCTGGCAAGCCAGCAAGATTAGCTGGCACAGTATATATATCTTGCAAGTACATAGAGACGGGATCTTTTTTCTCCCCCTTCTTGAATGCCACCGATGGAGTTACAGGTCCCGCTATCATATCAACCTGCTTAAATGCTTGAATAAAATCCTCTCTTATCATGCGTCTTATCTTCTGTGCTTGTAAATAATAGGCATCATAGTAGCCAGTAGTCAGCACATAAGTCCCCAACAGAATTCGTTTTTTTACTTCATCGCCAAAACCCTCACTGCGTGTATTAACATAAAGGTCGCGTAGATTCTTGGCATCCTTTGTCCTATAGCCGTAACGCACGCCGTCATAGCGCGCCAAGTTGGCAGACGCTTCAGCTAAGCCAATAGTATAGTAGCAAGGAATCGCATAAGAAATATTAGGCAAGCTCAACGGTACAATCTCCGCCCCTGCCTCTTCCAGCACCGCAAGTGCTTTCTTTAATGTGGTAGCTATACGCTCATCAAGTTCTTTAGCAATAAACTCCTGCGGCAAGCCGATTTTCATATCTTTTAATTCTTTCCCCCCTGGTATTCCCCCCCCTTGTAATCCCTTAACCGATGCCTCAGTTATGGACTCCATGTAATTGGGAACGGCAACATCAGCGCAAGTGGAATCATTATCATCCGCACCGCTGATAACCTGTAAAACCTGCGCCACATCCTCAGCGCTAGTGGCAAAAATACCCGCTTGGTCTAAGGACGAAGCATAGGCAATCATCCCATAACGAGATACCCGCCCATAAGTTGGTTTAAATCCTGTGATGCCGCAAAATGATGCTGGCTGGCGCACCGAACCGCCTGTGTCAGTCCCCAATGCATAAGGGACAACTCGGGCGGCAACCGCCACAGCCGAACCACCAGAGGAACCACCAGGCACTCTGGAAACATCCCAAGGGTTGGCAACCGCGCCATAATAACTATGCTCGTTAGAAGAGCCCATAGCAAATTCGTCTAAGTTGGTCTTGCCAATCATAACTCCTTGATTATGTTTAATCTTAGCCACTGCTGTAGCATCGTAAGGAGCAATAAAATTATCTAATATTAAAGAGGCACAAGAAGTCCGCACCCCCTTAGTGCAAAAAACATCCTTTACTGCATAAGGAACTCCTGATAGTAGGGGGGGGGGGGAGTCGGGGGAGGACGAAGATGAAGCGGCGCCAGCGTTCTTATCCGCATCGCGCGCCTGCTCTAATGCCTCATCGGCAGTTATGCCAATAAATAGATTATATTCTTGCTGCGCCTTCTCAGCTTTTTTCAACGCATCCTGAGCAAGCTCAACTGCGGAAACCTCACCTGAGGCAAGAGAGCGACTAATCTCAGCTATGCTGGAAACGGGGGAGTTTGTCATATACGGGTCATATTACGGGGAACAGATTACAGGTCATAAGTTACAGGTTACAAGTAGCTATTCAACCACCTTAGGGACAAGATACAAGCCGGCTTCTGATGCAGGAGCATTTTTTTGCAACTCTTCACGTTGATTCTTTTCAGTAACCTTATCTTCTCTTAGCCGTTGCATATCATCACGCGGGTTAGTCAGCGCTTCAACTCCTGTGGTGTCCACCTGTTGCAGCTGATCCAATAACCCAAGAATATTGGTTAAGTCCTGTTTAAATTCCTCTAAGGAATTATCGTCTATGTTTAACTTAGACAGTTCCAAGAGAGTTTTCATTTCCTGTTCGTTTATTGCCATGTTCGTCCGTTAGGTTTATTGCAGCGCATAACGGATTATAGCAAACTTTTCCACCCCTATTTCGTAAGATATGTATATATTAAGTGTGGGAGAGTCGCTTCCCTATGGCAATAGATTACCTAAGGGGTAAGAATTACTTTAAATGAAGTACTGAGTTATTATTTGGGCTACAACTACTACAATTATGCCTACAGTTAAACCAATTTGTATAGTTATCATGGTATTAAATTTATTATCAATTTTTTGATCAAGCCGTTCAACAGAACTATCCATTTTTTGCTCGAGTCGCTCAACGGAACTATCAATCTTTTGGTCAAGTCGCTCAACAGAACTATCAATCTTTTGGTCGAGGTTGTCAACCTTATGGTCAATATTTCCAATATCCTGTTTAAGTTCTGCAACGGAAATATCAACCTTATGATCGAGGTTTCCAATATCCTGTTTAAGTTCTACAACAGAGCTATCAATTTTTTGATTTAATTGAATGTATTGCATAGAGTTCTTAGCGGATGCTTTTGCTGCCTTTTCCGCTGCTTCATCAGCAACACCAGCAGAACGCAGCGCATTATAAATCTCGGCGTTCATTAAATCTGAGTTTCTATTTTCGTAATTAGTTTCTTTCATAATTTATCTACTGTACGTATCTAAATTGTATATGGGTATTATACACCAAAAATCAACCCCTGCAATTAAGGTTAAAGTGCGGGGGAGTCGCTTCCCTATGGCAATAGATTACCTCAGGGGTAAGAATTACTTTAAAAGAAGTAGAGCTATTATATCAGCTACAACTAGTACAACTAAACCAATTAGTAGAGCATGAGTAGTATTAGATTTGTTGTCAATCTTTTGCTCAAGTCGCTTAAAAGAACTATCAATCTTTTGCCCAAGTTGCTCAACCTTATGGTCAAGCTTTCCAATATCCTGTTTAAGTTCTGCAACAGAGCTATCAACCTTTTGATTTAATTGCATAGAGTTCTTGATGGATATTTTTGCGGATCATGTTCCAATAGGTCATTTGTTCTTAGCGGGTGATTGGATATTAATAATTCTTTACCTATGCCAGCATTATTCTGTTTGTAATTATTCATACCATATTGCAAGTCCCACTCAAGTGTGTAGAAATCCTTATACAGGTCTCTAATAAAGTCCGAGTTGTCATAAGTCATTAAGAACTTATGCTTGGTGTCTTTCAAGGCACTAAGCAAACTCAAGTGATCAAATCCAGTATGTAGAACTCCTTTCTTTCCATATAGTTTAGATTTAGTGGCAGAATGATAGGGAGGGTCGAGGAATATAAAAACGTCTTTGCCGTCTGCTTTAATTATCTCCTCAAAACTGTAGGCAAAAAACTTGAAGTTATTTACTACATCATGGCTCTTTTTAAGGCGCTCTATTGAACTCACAGTAAATCGTTTCTGAAAAGCACCTTCGGAGTAACCGCCACTATCTACCACTCCTGAAAAACTAATTCTGTTTAATAAGAAAAAATCAATGCCTCTTTGTAGTTCTGACAAGTCGTCATTCCTTCTCTCAAGTATTTCTCTATACAGCTGCTTGCCGTTGCTGTAGGTTTGCTTAATGATAGTTATATCTTCGCATAACTGTTCTATATTATTCCTCACTGAGGTCCAAAAACAATATAGCTCATAGTTGAGGTCATTTGCCGTCAATTTATTAGCTTTCCTGTATTGCTTTACATAGAATCCTATTGAACCTCCTCCAAAGAAGGGCTCTCTAAATTCTTTCATTTGCAAAGGAATATAATGAGCTAAAAAATTAACTGCACGGGACTTGCCGCCAGGGTATCTAAGAGGACTATTTATCATGCTTTTTCAAACCATATATCAAATTTATTGGATTTTGCTTCTTCGTTCAGTGAGTGGATTAAGGACTCTTTATGGTTGCTGGTATCATTGTTAAAAATCAATCCTTGCTATGAATGTTAAAGTATCTGGTTAGAATAGTTCCAATATTATACAGTAAATCTACCGCCATTACAATAAATAAAGCCCGCTCTAATTTTTAATTGGAGTTGTATATATAAGTTCAATGCGAGTATTCCGATGGCTTGTCGCAAGTGTCAGGCATCTTGCGGGCGGAGCATAGCTCCGCCCCTACAGACCTGAGTCGCAAGAATTTATGCGTTATGCATATTTATGATGCGAGCATAGTAATGGTTTGTCGCAAGTGTTAGGCATTTTGCGGGCGGAGCAAGGGGGGGATGAATAAAAGCACTCTGCCCCTACATATCTGCCGGACCTACATCGCAGGGGAGGTTGTAGAAAAAGAGGTTGTGTTGGCATCTTTGTTCGGCGACTGTTGGCAATAGGGTTCTGCCTTCGCCATCAGTAGCAAGCAGGTAGGGATATTCATCAGCGTGGGCAAAGTCCCAGTAAGTAGTAACGCCATCCTCAATGCGGTCGCGCCATAGAGGATCGGTAGCAGTGCCACTGGGAAATAGCCCTTCGCAAACTTCATCAGCAGCGCCGTCAAACGGAAACCCCTCCAGTCCGCAGTTCTGCAGTTGCATCCTGCTTAAGCCCTTAGCATCTTTATAACCTGCTCGCGGAACTCTGATGTTGCCATCGATTTCATTAAACCAATAAGAGGCATTACCAGATATGCTTATATCGGAGCTGTCCACCAAACTTAAAACAGAATCAGAAACTGTTACATTACCCACTGTATAGGAAGAAGTAATAGAAAGCATTCTTTCATTAATTTGTCCTAACAGCCCCCCTAGTGCATGCCCCCCTTCCTCAAGATTAATAGGGGTTATTCTATTAAGTGAATATGAGTTAGTTATTATTGAAGCTATTCTAGTATTAATTTGCCCAACTAATCCTCCTTGAAGTGTGCCTCCTATAATGTTAACAATTGTATAAGAGTTTGTAATATTAATATTGTCTACAGACTGGCCTATTAACCCGCCTGCAAAAGTTATAACTCCTGATTCATTTATAACTTGTATAACCCCAGTCACATAAACATGATTTAAATTATTACCTGCCGGAGAATCTATTTTCCCTATCAACCCACCAGTTTCTACCCTCTCTCCTGCAGTAGCAGGAACTGTCACGGTTATGTTGACATTTTCCATACCAAAATTCATTATCTGTGCATCAATAGCGAAAGCAAATAATCCAATAGCACCTTTAACCCCACCGTTTTCTGTGCGATTTATGAATAAATTATGTACGGCAAAACCAGCGCCATTTAAAACTTCTCTGAAAGGATTGTCCTCATAACCAATCGGGTAAAAGCCCCTGCCGTTATTCCAGCCGCGTGTTACCGCCGCATCTATATCATTGCTTAGTTGATAACTGCTGGCTAACTGAGCGGTGCGGCATGACTGATCATCGGTGCAGTCGGGACTATATAACCAGTTACCGCCAGTGGCGGAGAGCTCATCAGAAAGATGCGTCTGCGTATGGTCAACTCCATCAATTGCCTGCAGCTGATAGATATTGCTAATAATATAAGGGTCGGTAGGGGTGCCAGTGCCAGTCGCATTAATCGTTCCATTGTAGGGATCCGCATCATAAGCATTGGTGAAGCCATCGCCGTCCTCATCTCCAGTTATATTTAATATCCTTATAGTAACCTTAGCGCTACCCTCTCCAGCAGTTCCTGCTTGCTCTGCTATGACATTGAAAACATAATCCCCCACATCCTCAGGAACAAGCGAGCGTCCTAATGCAATGTCGCCAGTGGAGGCGTCAATAGTGAAGTTATCATCGGCTGCGCCATTATCCGCGGCAAACGCATAGCTGGGAGCGTCTTCTTGGTTAGAATTATCCGCAGGAATTGTTGCTTCAACTCTGCCTAATACCTTGCCTTTCAAGCCAATGGCAATGGTGGTGAAACTATACGCAGCATCAGGAAACCTTGGAGCATCATCTACAGGCATTACATTTATAGGATAACTCAGTGTACCCAACACTTGATTAGTGAGGTTATTGTATGTGGTAAATATAAGCATTGCAGCGCCAAAAGCATCCGCCATTGGAGTAAGCGTAAGGTTAATGTTGGTTATAAGCATTCCGTCAGCGTCTGCCAAGGGGATTGCTGTGGCAGTAGCATCGGAGCCGTCAGTAAGAGTAATGCTATTATCAGCAGGGAAGATGTTCAACATTCCACCAACACTTATACTAACCGTCAAATTGCTTGGAGTGGTGGAATTAATCGCCGCATTACTTGGAAGCTGGAATTCACATGTTGTCGTGCTATCTTCATCAATAGGAAGAGCATTGTTAACATTATAGCTGCCAGAGGGGGTGGAACTAAGCGGAGTAGAACTACACTGGCTAATCGAGCCAAGAGTATTACTTGCGTTCTGCGATAGAAACTCTATGCTAACTGGACCGCTACTAATGTTAATGGCTCCTTGTTGGCTTGCTGTAACCATAAAAGTATAGTTAGCTGCACTCATAATATTTTGACGCGTAGTTATGATACCAGTGGTTCTATCAATCGTAAGATTACCAGTTATAGCAGCTGGGGTATTGTTAGCAAACGTGTAATTAATTTGATTAAGGTTGTCTGGATTGATGATGTTTGTTGCGTTTACAGTGCCAAGGGTCGTCTCCGCCACAGCAGGAGTAGGGAAAGAACCGAAATCATAACTCGTTTGATTAAAAACTAACAGTTCAGGAACCTCAACTACTTTGATACGATACATCAGGGTGCCCAGCACTGTATTATTCTGCCTGTGGAAAGTGGTGAAGTTAAGCAAGACCTCGCCAAATTCATCATCAATTGGATCAAGTGTAAGGTTAATATTGGTTATTAGCGCTCCGCTAACGCCTTCCAAGGGGATTGCTGTGGCAGTAGCATCGGAGCCATTAGTCAGAGTAATGCTATTATTAGCAGGGAAAACGCTCTCCTCCCCGCCAACACTTATACGAAGCGTTAGATTGCTTGAAGTAGCATTAATAATTGCTGCATTACGTGGAAGTCGGAAATTACATGTTGTCGTGCTATATTCTTTAATAGGAAGTGGATTATTAACATTGTAGCTGCCAGCGGGAGTAGAACTAGTAGGATTAGAACTACACTGGCTAATTAAGCCGACATTAGCAGTGTCGGTAGGAACAGTAGGGTTACCGCTACCGTCGTCGCCATCTCCTCCGCCGCCACAAGCAGCCAGAGTCAAAGCGCAGGTTAGTAGAAGTAGGAGGGAGGATATTCCTTTATTACCCATTAAATAGGTGCTGAACTTACATGCCTTCATAGTTATTTATTATAAATGATTAGTCATGTAAAGTCAAGTCGCACATATATAAGTGCTATGCGAGCATTCCGATGGTTTGTCGCGAGTGTTAGGCATTTTGCGGGCGGAGCCGGAGCCAAGGGGGAAGAATAAAAGCCCTCCGCCCCTACAGACCATCGTAATTAATTCAAGCAGAATGCATATAATAAGCGCTATGCGAGCATGGGGATGGTTTGTCGCAAGGGTTGGAGACTTTGCGGGCAGAGCACAGCTCTGCCCCTACAGACCTGAGTCGCAAGGATTTATACATTATATATATTTATGTTGCGAGCATGGGGATGGTTTGTCGCGAGTGTTAGGCATTTTGCGGGCGGAGCAAGGGGGGATGAGTAAAAGCACTCTGCCCCTACATATCTGCCGGACCTGTGTCGCAGGGGAGGTCGTCGAAAAAGCGGTTGCGTTGGCATCTTTGTTCGGCGACTGTTGGCAATAGGTTCCTGCCTTCGCCATCAGTAGCAAGCAGGTAGGGATATTCATTAGCGTGGGCAAAGTCCCAGTAAGTGGTAACTCCATCCTCAGTGCGGTCGCGCCATAGAGGATCGGTAACATTGCCACTGGGAAATAGCCCTTCGCAAACTTCATCAGCAGCGCCGTCAAACCGAAACCCGTCCAGTCCGCAGTTCTGCAGTTGCATCCTGTTTAAGCCCTTAGCATCTTTATAACCTGCTGCAGGAACTATGATGTTGCCATCGGTTTCATTAAACCAATAAGAGGCATTACCAATTATATCTCTATCGGAGAAGGGTACCAAACTTAAAACAGTATCAGAATTTTTTACATTACTCACTGTATAGGAGGAAGTAATAGAAATTCCCTCTAGGTTGTTTCCTACCATCCCCCCTCGTGTAGTCCCCGCTTGTCTAACCTCAATTACCTTTATTCTATTAAGTGAATATGAGTTAATTATTATTACATCTTTAGCAAAATTTTCCCCAATTAATCCTCCTTGATGTATGCCTTCTATAATGTTAACAATTGTATAAGAATTTGTAATATTAATCGCTCTTTTAATCATGCCTATTAATCCGCCTGCATAAGATGGATAATTTTCATAATTTGATTCATCCATAACTTGTATAACCCCAGTCACATAAACATGATTTAAATTATTAGTTGCCAAAGTTCCTATTCCCCCTACTGCCCCCATTACCCCTATCAACCCGCCAATTTCTACACTCGTTCCTTCAGTATCATCAGGAATTGTCACGGTTATGTTGACATTTTCCAGTCCAAAATTCATTATCTGAGCATCAATAGCGGAAGCAAACAAGCCAATAGCACCTTTAACCCTACCGTTTTCTGTGCGATTTATGAATAAATTATGTGCGGTAAAACCAGCGCCATTTAAAGATCCTGTAAAAGGATCACTATTAGTGGTAGAATCACAAGGAGTCCCAGCACAATCACCAATCGGGTAAAAGCCAGCGGCAGTACCATCTCCTTTGTTCCAGCCGCGTGTTACCGCCGCATCTATATCATTGCTTAGTTGATAACTGCTGGCTAACTGAGCGGTGCGGTTGGGACTATATAACCAGTTACCGCCAGTGGCGGAGCCCTCATCAGAAAGACGTGTCTGCGTATGGTCAACTCCATCAATTGCCTGCAGCTGATAGATATTGCTAATAATATAAGGGTCGGTAGGGGTGCCAGTGCCGCTGACATTAGCCGCCGCATTATTGGGCGCTGCATCATAAGCATTGGTGAAGCCATCGCCGTCCTCATCTCCATCTATAGATAATATAGTTATAGTAACCTCAGTGCGACCCTCTCCAGCAGTTCCTGCTTGCTCTGCTATGACATTGAAAACGTAATTCCCCGCATCCTCAGGAACAAGCGAGCGTTTTAATGCAATGTCGCCAGTGGAGGCGTCAATAGTGAAGTTATCATCGGCTGCGCCATTATCTGCCGCAAACGCATAGCTTGGGGCGACTTCTTGGTTGAGATTATCCGTAGGAATTGTTGCTTCAACTCTGCCTAATACCTTGCCTTTCAAGCCAATGGCAATGGTGGCGAAACTATACGGAGCATCAGGAAAATTTGGAGCATCATCTACAGGCATTACATTTATAGGATAACTCAGTGTACCCAGCACTGTATTAGTGAGGCTATTGTATGTGGTAAATATAAGCATTGCATCGCCAGAAGCATCCGCCATTGGAGTAAGCGTAAGGTTAATGTTGGTTATAAGCATTCCGTCAGCGTCTGCCAAGGGGTTTGGAGCGACAGTTGCATCAGAACCGTCATAAGTAATACTACCGGCAGGGAAGATGCTCGATGTTCCACCAACAGTTATATTAACCGTCAAATTGCTTGGAGTGGTGGAATTAATCGCCGCATTACTTGGAAGCTGGAATTCACATGTTGTCGTGCTATCTTCATCAATAGGAAGAGCATTGTTAATATTGTAGCTGTCAGGAGGGGTGGAACTAGTGGGAGTAGAACTACACTGGCTAATCGAGCCAAGAGTATTACTTGCGTCCTGCGATAGAAATTCTATGCTAACTGGACCGCTGCTAATGTTAATAGCTCCTTGTTGGCTTGCTGTAACCATAAAAGTATAGTTAGCGGCAACTGTGATATCCTGACGCGGGGATATGGCGCCAGTGGTTCTATCAATCGTAAGATTGGCGATTGTATCAGCTGGGGTGTTGTTAGCAAACGTATAATTAATTTGATTAGAATTACCTGGATTGATGAGGTTTGTTGCACTCACTGTGCCAAGATTTGTCTCCGCCACAGCAGGAGTAGGGAAAGAACCGAAATCATAACTCGTTTGATTAAACTCTAACAGTTCAGGAACCTCAACTACTTTGATACGATACATCAGGGTGCCCAGCACTGTATTATTATTATCCTGCCTGTGGAAAGTGGTGAAATTAAGCAAGACCTCGCCAAATTCATTATCAATTGGAGTAAGTGTAAGGTTAATATTGGTTATAAGCATTCCGTCAGCGTCTTCTAAGGGAATTGCTGTGGCAGTAGCATCGGAGCCGTTAGTCAGAGTAATGCTATTATTAGCAGGGAAAATGCTCTCCTCCCCGCCAACACTTATACGAAGCGTTAGATTGCTTGGAGTAGCATTAATAATTGCTGCATCACGTGGAAGTCGGAAATTACATGTTGTCGTGCTATATTCTTTAATAGGAAGTGGATTATTAACATTGTAGCTGCCAGCGGGAGTAGAACTAGTAGGATTAGAACTACACTGGCTAATTAAGCCGACATTAGCAGTGTCGGTAGGAACAGTAGGGTTACCGCTACCGTCGTCGCCATCTCCTCCGCCGCCACAAGCAGCCAGAGTCAAAGCACAGGTTAGTAGAAGTAGGAGGGAGGATATTCTGTTAGATATTCCTTTACTGCCCATTAAATAGGTGCTGAACTTACATGCCTTCATAGTTATTTATTATAAATGATTAGTCATGTAAAGTCAAGTCGCACATATATAAGTGCTATGCGAGCATTCCGATGGTTTGTCGCGAGTATTTATGTATTAGGCATAATCAACGTAAAATTGGTAAATCATTTTGTGTGCCAAAGTTCCATATACTCTCGTCCCAACCGACATAAGTTTGCGGGTTGCCAGGTGTTATAGCTCCGCCGCAATTTTGTCCCGCCGCTTGCGGACAACGCAACTGCAAATCACTACGTGCCGCAGCAATTTCATCTCCAGCAGCATCAGCGCTATTAAAGTCATCCTCGCTTAGCTCTCTCTTGCCCCTATAATGGGATGAGGTTAGCGTGATATTATAAGAGTCAACTGCAACCCCGCCTATCGTCCCCCAAGAACCGCCAAAGATAGCTGGCAATGAATCGTGAATGGCTGATATAGTGCCTCCAACAAAAACATAAGTATTAGTAAAACTGCTTAGGCGTCCTCTGCCAATGAAATTGCCGCCAGAAGAGACCGCATCATCCTCAGGCAAAATACTTCGCAAGGTTATATTGCCTAAAATCTGAACATAAGAATTGCCTACCCTTACTATAGAATCCCTATTAAAAAGAAGGTTATTCCTCGTTATACCAGTCCGACTATAAGAGCTGCTAATAAAACCACCAGCATAAGAAGATGCAAGAAATGAAGTAGCAACTAAATCGCCAGTAATCAATGCGTAAGAGTTCATAATCTCCAATGGGGCTGTATTGCGTCCCACCATTCCTCCCGCCTCAGCAGAATCCCCGTTAGAATAAGATAGAACATCTCCTTTAACTATGGCGGACGAACTATTAATAACTCCTCCTCGTGATTCACCAAGCATCCCCCCGCCATTACAGGCAATAATAATATCGTTCTCTATAAACTCCCCAGCAATTATATCGCCATAAATAGTTGCGGACAAATTATTCATATTAACATTGCTACCCTGGTATCCTCCTATACCCCCGGAAGCGCATTCCCCTCCAGAAGAAAGCACATCGCCATGAACTGTAACCTTGACATTACTAATTTGAGAACCATCAACAATGTATCCATATAGCCCCCCAGAAAAGGCATAAGCATAATAATCAGAGATAGTTCTTATTGAACCAAATATTTCTACCTTTATATCGGTTATGGTGCAACTGCTAATCCCACCAATAGCTCCGCCAGAAGAGAAGGTATCACCAGATGCAAAATTATCCGCCAGTATATTTCCGACAATAACAATATTCACGTCAGTAATAGAAGAACTGGCACAAGAACCCATTCCACCACCAGATGATAAATCCTCACCATTATCAGCTTTTATATTTCCGCTAATCATAACCCTTGCCGTGCTAATTTGGCTGTCATCTATCTCCCCTATTAAGCCGCCTGAGATACGGTCGCCTGGTGATGCTTCACTTATACCATTTGCCAGCACATCAACTTCCCCAGTAACCGTAATATTCATAATTTTACTGCCCTCATCAACCAACCCCGCAAGTCCACCAGCAAAAGATTCTAAATAAAAGTTATCGCCCCAAGAGTTAACTGATATTATGCCGCTTGGCGCAATCGTTGTGTTGGCTATGGTGCTATTGCTAGCGCGGCCAACCAAACCGCCTGCATGGGATACGCCATCCTGAGAAAATGCGGTTATGTATGGCAATTCATTATCATAAGAACTCATCACAACTGTGATGTTGGCAAAAGTGCTGGAACGAGCAAGCCCCGCAACAGCTCCCGCAAAACTAGCATTGTTTAAAGTTTCATTTAAATCCCCGCTTGAAGAATACCCGTTAAAAAAATACCCGCCCGATGCATTAATATGCCTCGCCTCAACTATCAGGTCTGTTATGCTTGCTCCTTCCACAACACCGAATAAGCCAGCGCTGCTATATCCCTGACTGGAGAGTCCGCTGACACGATGACCATTGCCGATAAGAATTCCTCTAAAGGGCTGCACGTCATCACCCAGCGGCTGCCAGTTGCCCCAGGAGGATAAATCCAGGTCTGCCGTCAATTCGTAACTGCCAGTCAAGTCACCAGCAATTGCTGCAAGATAGGCGGGATGCCAGACATCCAATAGTCCATCATTATCATCATCAGTAAAAACAAGTGGCAGAGTTGCAAAACGAAACAAAGCCGAAGATAAATCAAAAACGAGCGTGGCTGTATATTCTACTAAAGCGGGACCTGTTGCATCAATAAGCAATTCACTATAAGCAAGAGCGTTGCCGTTGCTATGATAGATTGTCGCATTGAGGATGTAGCGTCCAAAAGCAACATAGCCAAAGTCCAGACGGGCGCTCTCATCCCCCACGCCAAGCGCAACATCTATGCTAAGTGAGGCATCTATGCCCTGCGCAGCATCAATGCCCTGCGCAGCATCAATGTCCTGAGGAGTTATATCTACTCGCACAAACGATACCGACTCATAACTAATTAAGTTATCAAGTATCTCCAACTTAACAATAAGACGCCCAGTTCCAGGAGTGTATTCATTGTTTATCGCTCCTCTTGAAGTCGGTTGTTGCCCAGCTCCAGATTCTGCTCCCAGTTCTTCTCTGCCTTCCCCGCGACTCTGCTCTGGGTTTTGTGGAGGATCGTCACTGTTTGAGTTGACGCCGGAACTGCAGCCACTAAACAGGGCTGCCAGTAACAAGGTAGTTATAATAGCTCCCTTTATTTTTATCCCCCCTGCTTTAATCATCTCTGTTTTATCCCTCCTTGCTCGCATAAATTTATTCTCTCCGTTAATTATATTAATCCAATATATTAATTCAATATATTAATGTTTGAAAAAATACGTAATCTGGGTAACTCGTCTGCCGTGCCAAAGTCCCATACGCCCTCATCCCAACCGACATAAGTTTGTGGATTGCCTGGCATTACAGGTCCGCCACAATTTTCTCCCGCCGCTTGCGGACAACGCAGTTGCAAATCACTACGCGCCGCAGAAATTGCATCCCCGTCAGCATCAGCGCTATTAAAGTTATCCTCACTTAGTTCTCTCTCACTCTTATAATAGGATGAGGTTAGTGAAATATTATGTAATTCATCGTCTGCCGCCTTTACGAAACTCCCATCTATAATACGCCCCTGGATACCGCCAAAGGCAGCTGGTGTGGAATCAATAATAGCTGATATCGCGCCACCAACAAAAGCATAAGTATTGGTGAAAATGCTTATTTTTCCTATACCAATAAAGTTGCCGCCATAAGATAGGGCATTATCCTCGGGCAAAATACTCCGCAGAGTCATATTGCCTAAAATCTGAACATAAGAATCACGAACTCCCAACGATGAGACATAATCATTGCGTTCTACATTCAGTGAACCATAAGAATTGCCAACAAAGCCGCCAACATAAACTGGCTTAATAAATGCAGTAGCATCTAAATCTCCTTTAATCAATGCATAAGAATTCATAATCTCTAATGGATAGATATTAACACCCACCATACCTCCTGCCTCAGAAGTTCTTCCATGAGAATAAGAGCGAACATCCCCATTAATTATGGCATAAGAATTATTAATAACTCCTCCACTTAATGAGCCGAACATTCCACCACCACTACATTCAAAATCATCGCTTCCCTCTATAAGATTCCCAGCAATTATATCGCCATAAATAGTTACAGACGAATTATTTATATTAATGTTGTTATCCTCTCTTCCCCCCAATCCCCCAGAAGCGCATTTCTTTCCAGAAGAAAGCACATCTCCATGAACTGTAACCATAATATCACTAATTTGAGTTACATCAGTAACGTATTTATTTTCCCCTCCTGCCTGTAGCCCTCCAGAAAGCGCATACTTAGCATAAGTGGAGGTGGCTCTTATTGAACCAAATATTTCTGCCGTTACATTATTTATGCTACAATTACTGTTCTCACCAATAACTCCAGCGGCAAGGACGCTATCTTCAGCGGTGGGATTTTCCGTCAGCATATTTCCAACAATAACAATATTCATATCAACAACAGAAGACCTGCTGCATTTACCTACTGCGCCGCCAGATGTTAGATAATCTCCATTATGAGTTGTTATGTTTCCGCTAATCATAATTTTTGTCTCTCTAAGTCGGCTACTACTAATTCTCCCTATCAGTCCGCCAGATTTATAATCGCCCGTTGAATTTCCAAAGATACCGCCTGCCTGTACATCCACTTTACCCATAACCTCAGCATTTATGATATCACTACCCTTATAAACATATCCTGCCAAGCCGCCTACATAAACTTTGGCAGAACCTTCAACTTTTGATGAAATTCCTGATATTAGTCCTGCTGCCATAATCTTTGCGTTAGCTATAGTGCTATTTCTGAAGCGACCAAACAAACCGCCTGCACTAACGGTATCATCTTGAGAAACCGCAGTTATATAAGATAATTCATCGTCATAAGAACTCATCACAACTGTGATATTTGTAAAAGTGCTGGAACGGGCTAACCCCGCAATAGCGCCTGCATTGGAGTTATCATAGTCCAAGGAACTAATCTGCCACGCCTCAACTATTAGGTCTGTTATGCTTGCTCCTTCCACAACACCGAATAAGCCGGCATTCATATATCCCTTGCTGGATAAACCACTGAGGCGATGACCATTGCCAACAAAAGTTCCTCTAAAGGGCTGATCTTCACTGCCCAGTGGCTGCCAGTTAGAATAGGAGGATAAATCCAAATCTGCCGTCAATTCATAACTACCATCCAAGCCGCCATCCAATCCGCCAGCAATTGCTGCAAGGTAGGCATGATGCCAAACATCCAGTAGTCCATCATTATCATCATCAGTAAAAACAAGTGGCAGAGTTACCAGACGAAACAAAGCCGAAGATGAATCAAAAACGAGCGTGGGTGTATACTCCGCTAAGCTGGGGTCTGTCTCATCAGGACTCGGGAGAATATATTCTATTGTGATATCCGCGTCGCCTGTTTGGGTGTCATCCGTTTGGGCTTCTGTGACTTTGGAATCTGTTTGGGAGCTGTCTATTTGGGTATCGTCATTTAAACCAACATCAATTAGTAATTCACTATAAGCAAGAGCGTTGCCGTTGTTATGATAGATTGTCGCATTGAGGATGTAGCGTCCAAAAGCAACATAGCCAAAGTCCAGACGAGCGCTTTCATCCCCCACATCAAGCGAAACATCAATGCTAAGTGAGGCATCAATGTCTTGCGCAGCATCAATGTCCTGAGGAGTTATATGGACTCGCGCAAACGATACTGACTCATAACTAATTAAGTTATCAAGTATCTCCAACTTAACAATAAGACGACCACTGCCTGGGGTATATTCATTGTTTATCGCTCCTCTTGAAATTGGACTTGAATTTGGTTGTTGCACTGCTCCAGATTCTTCCCCCTGTTCTCCTCTTCCTTCCCCGCGACTCTGCTCTGGATTCTGTGGAGTTCCACTACTGTTTGGTTTGCTACTGGAACTGCAGCCACTAAACAGTGCTGTCAGCAACAGAACCGCCAACAACAGAAACACTATAACAGCTCTTGTTTTAATAATCTTTATTTTAATCCCCTCTACTTTAATCCCCTCTATTTTAATCCCCTCTATTTTAATCCCCCCTGTTTTAATCACCCCTGCTTTCATAACCTCCGTTTGCATAAATTAATCCTCTCTGTTAATCATATTAATCTAAAACATTAATCCAATAAATTAGTACTTGGAAAAATTCGTAATCTCGGCAGCTCGTCTGCCGTGCCAAAGTCCCATACATTCTCATCCCAACCGACATAAGTTTGCGGATTGCCGGGCATTACAGGTCCGCCGCAGTTTTGTCCCGCCGCTTGCGGACAACGTAGTTGCAAATCACTGCGAGCCACATCAGTTATATAGCCACCCACTTCAGCACTGTTAAAATCACCCTCGCTTAGCTCGCGTTGCGACCTATAATAAGACGAGCTAAACGTGATATTATGCAATTCTTTGGCAGTACTAATACTCCCCCGAGCGCCGCCAAAGATAGCCGGCAAGGAATCACGAATAGATGATATCGCGCCGCCAACAAAAATGTAAGTGTTAGTGAAACTGCCGCTAGCTCTTTCCACTAAGCCAATAAAATTGCCACCATAAGAGATGGCATCATCCTCTGGCAAAATACTCCGCAGGGTTATATTGCCTAAAATCTGAACATAAGAATCGCGGACTGTCATAAATTTATCCTCAGAGATGCCAACCAAACCACCAGCATAAGCCGGCGCAAAAAATGAAGTGGCAGCCAAGTTGCCTTTAATCAATGCATAAGAATTCGTAATCTCCAATATGTCTGTTGCACTGCGCCCCACCATTCCTCCCACCGCAATATTCTCGCCATTAGAATATAATTGAACATCTCCACTAACTATGGCATAAGAATTATTAATGGTGCCACCTTCCAAATAACCAATCATCCCCCCTATCTGGCAATTAAAGTGAATTCTTGCTGGATTATTATCCTTCCCGGCAATTAGATTGCCATTAATTATTGTGGATGCATTATTTATGGATTCATCATCTAAAAAAGAGTAGTAACCCATTAAACCACCGACGTTGCAATACTTACCAGATGAGAACGCATCACCATGATGGGTAACCCTAATATTGCTGATTGTCACATATTCGGCATAACCCACTAGCCCTCCTGCAGACGTAAAACTGGAACTTACAGCGCTGATTAAGCCGAACGTCTCACTTACTACATTAGTAATGCCGCACTCATAAGCTTCGCCAAGTACTCCGCCAGCATACGCATATCCATTAGTGAGAGGATGCTCCGCCAGTATATCGCCTGCAACAACAATATTTATATCAACAACAGAAGAGCTGTGGCATTCGCCCACTGCGCCGCCGGTTGCAAAAAATTTACCATTATCGGTTGTTATGTCGCCGCTAAGTGCAACTCTTACCTCTCTCATTCTGCTATGCCTTATTATTCCTAACAGTCCGCCAGCGTGCTTATTGCCTAATAATGCTCTAGTTAAGCTATCAGCCAGCACATCAACTTCCCCGGTAACCGCAACATTCATAACTTCACTTCCTTCATCAACCAACCCCACCAGCCCGCCAGCAGACGATTCCACTTTACTATTATTCCCCAAGGTAATGGCTGATATTATGCCGCTCGCCGCAATCGTTGTGTTGGCTATTGTGCTATTGCTGGCGCGACCAACCAAGCCGCCAACATAAGTTGTACCATCTTGCGCCAACGCAGTTATGTATGGTGATTCATCGTCATAAGAACTCATCATAACTGTAATGTTGGCAAGAGTGCTGGACTCGGCAAAACCCGCAACAGCACCCGCAACAACGTCAGAATTTGATGCAGCATCTGATTCATCATAGCCCAAGGAACTAATCTGCCACGCCTCAACTATTAGGTCTGTTATGCTTGCTCCTTCCACAACGCCGAATAAGCCGGCGCTGCTATACCCCTTACTGGAGAGCCCGCTGATGCGATGACCATTGCCAACAAAAGTTCCCCTAAAGGGCTGCACTTCACTGCCCAGCGGCTGCCAGTTGCCCCAGGAGAATAAATCCAAATCTGCCGTTAATTCATAACTACCATCCAAGTCGTCAGCAATTGCCGCAAGATAGGCGGGATGCCAAACATCCAATAATCCATCATTATCATCATCAGTGAAAACTAACGGCAGAGTTACCAGACGAAACAAAGACGAAGATAAATCAAAAGTGAGCGTGGCTGTATATTCCGCTAAGCTGGGATCTGTCGCATCAATCAGCAATTCGCTATAAGCAAGAGCATTGCCGTGGCTATATTCATTGTTTATCGCTCCTCTTGAAATCGGGCTTGAAGTTGGTTCTTTCTCTGCACTCAGTTCTTCCCTGGATTCTTCTTTGTCTTCCCCGCGACTCTGCTCTGGATTCTGTGGAGCTCCACTACTGTTTGACATGCTTCTGGAACTGCAGCCACTAAACAGTGCTGTCAGCAACAGAACCGCCAACAACAGAAACACTATAACAGCTCTTGTTTTAATAATCTCTAATTTAATCACCCCTGCTTTCATAACCTCCGTTTGCATAAGTTAATCCAATAAATTAGTGCTTGGAAAAATTCGTAATCTGGGCAGCTCGTCTGCCGCGCCAAAGTCCCATACGTTCTCATCCCAACCGACATAGGTTTGCGGATTGCCTGGCGTTACGGCTCCGCCGCAATTTTGTCCCGCTGCTTGTGGACAACGTAGTTGCAAGTCACTACGCTCGGTATCAATCGCATCGCCGCCCACTTCAGCGCTATTAAAACCGTCCTCACCTAACTCGCGCTGCGACCTATAATAAGACGAGCTCAATGTGATATTGTGCGATTCATCGGTAGTCCTTCTTGTAGTCCCCCATGCGCCGCCAAAGATAGCTGGCGAGGGAGTGCCGAGCTCTGGTATATTTATGGCAGATACCGTGCCACCAATAAAAACATAAGTATTAGCAAAATCAGCTCCCTTTGTTATGCCAACAAAGTTTCCACCATAAGAAATAGCGTCATCCTCAGACAAAATACTCCGCAGGGTTATATTGCCTAAAATCTGAACATAAGAATCGCGGACTGTCACCAATGAACCATAAGAGATGGCGACTACACCGCCAACATAAGTTGGCGCAAAAAATGAAGAGGCAACCAAGTTACCTTTAATCAATGCATAAGATTTCTCAATTTTTAGTTCACCGGTGCCAGACCCCATAATTCCTCCCACTTCAGAAGGTTTACCATTAGAATAAGAGCGAACATCTCCATTAACTATGGCATAAGAACTATTAATAGTGCCTCCAGATAAATAACCAATCATCCCTCCAGCTTCGCAATCAAGGTAAACCCCGACTTCACTATTAGGTACCCCCGCAATTATATTGCCATTAATTGTTGCCGATGAATTATATGTGGGAGCAGTAGATGAAGAGTGGTAAGCTGCTAAACCGCCAACGTAGCAATAATCACCCGATGAGAGTAAATCGCCATGGTGGGTAACCTTAACATTGCTGATTGCCGTATATTCAGCATATCCCATTAACCCCCCTGCAGTCACATAACCATAACCTTCAGCGCTGATTAAACCGAAGGACTTGCTTACTACATTAGTAATGTCACAACGAAATACCTCACCAAGTACTCCAGCAGCAGCCGCATCGTTATTCCTGCCAGGATACTCCGCCAGTATATTGCCAGCAATAATAATATTCATATCAACAACGGAAGAGTGCCTGCAGTTGCCCACTGCGCCGCCCGCTGATAAATAATTGCCATTATCAACTATTATGTCGCCACTAAGCTCAACTTTCACCGCGCTTATTCTGCTCTTATTTATTCTACCTAACAAACCGCCAGCATACTTATTGCCTGATAATGCTTCAGTTAATCCGTCCGCCAGCACATCAACTTCCCCAGTAACCGCAACATTCATAACTTCACTGCCTTCATCAACCAACCCTGCCAGCCCACCAGCATAAGATTTCGCTCTACTATTATTCCCCCAGGCATTGGCTGATATTATGCCACTCGCCACAATTGTTGTGTTAGCTATAATGCTATTGCTGGCGCGACCAACCAAACCACCAACATAAGTTGCGCCATCTTGCGCCAACGCAGTTATATATGGTGATTCATCGTCATAAGAATTCATCACAACTGTGATGTTGGCAAAAGTGCTGGAACGGGCAAGACCTGCAACAACGCCAGCATAAGAAGCCCCATTTAAATCTCCGTTTAAATTACCGTTTGAATAGTAATAGTCCGATGCATTAATCTGCCACGCCTCAACTATAAGGTCGGTTATGCTCGCTCCTTCTACAACGGCGAATAAGCCAGCTTTGTTATATCCCTTGCTAGAGAGTCCGCTAATGCTATGACCATTGCCGACAAAAGTTCCGCTAAAAGGTAATGCTTCACTACCCAGCGGCTGCCAGTTGCCCCAGGAAGATAGATCCAGGTCTGCTGTCAATTCATAACTACCATCCAAGTCGTCAGTAATTGCTGCAAGGTAGGCGGGATGCCAAACATCCAGTAGTCCATCATTATCATCATCAGTAAAAACTAACGGCAGAGTTACCAGACGAAACAAAGCCGAAGATGAATCAAAAACAAGTGTGGCTGTATACTCTGCTAAGCTGGGGTCTGTCTCATCAATAAGTAATTCGCTATAAGCAAGAGCGTTGCCGTTGTTATGATAGATTGTTGCATTGAGGAGGTAGCGTCCAAAAGCAACATAGCCAAAGTCCAGGCGGGCGCTCTCATCCCCCACGCGAAGCGCAACATCAATGCTAAGCGAGGCATCAATGTCCTGTGCAGCATCTATGCCCAGCGGAGTTATATATACTCGTGCAAACGATACTGACTCATAACTAATTAAGTTATCAAGAATCTCCAACTTAACAATAAGACGACCATTGCCTGGGCTATATTCATTGTTTATTACACCTCTTGAAATTGGGCTTGGAGTTGGTTGTTGCGCTGCTCCAGATTCTGCTCCCAGTTCTTCTCTGCCTTCCCCTGGATATTCTCCTGGGCGTTCGTCCCCCGCTTCCCCGCGACTCTGCTCTGGATTCTGTGGCGTCTCACTGTTGTTTGATTTGCTGCTGGAACTGCAGCCACTGAACAGGACTGCCAGCAACAAAAACACTATAACAGTTCTTGTTTTAATCCCCTTTGTTTTAATCCCCCCGGCTTTCATAACCTCCGCTTGCATAAATTAATTCTCTCCGCTAATCATGTCAATCCAATAAATTAGTGCTTGGGAAAATTCGTAATCTCGGCAGCTCGTCTGCCGCGCCAAAGTGCCATACGCTCTCATCCCAACCGACATAAGTTTGTGGATTGCCTGGCGTTACAGCTCCTCCACAATTTTGTCCCGCCGCTTGCGGACAACGTAGTTGCAAGTCACTACGCTCGGTATCAATCGCATCGCCGCCCGCTTCAGCGCTATTAAAACCGCCCTCACCTGACTCGCGCTGCGACCTATAATAAGACGAGTCCAACGTAATACTATAAACATCATTGGGAATAGTTTTTGTCTCACCCCATGCGCCGCCAAAGACGGCTGGTGAAGAAGTGCCTAGCACGGGTATATTTATGGCAGATGCCGTGCCTCCAATAAAAATATAAGTGTTAGCAAAATCAGCTCCCTTTGTTATGCCAACAAAGTTTCCACCAGAAGAGACATTTTCATCCTCAGACAAAATACTCCGCAGGGTTATATTGCCTAAAATATGAACATAAGAATCACGGACTATCAACAGCTCACCATCAGAGTCGCCAACCAAACCTCCAACATAAGTCGGAGCAAAAAATGAAGTGGCAGCCAAGTTGCCTTTAATCAATGCATAAGAGTTCTCAATTTCTATGTCTTTCTCGTTTTTCCCCACAATTCCTCCCGCCTTAGCAGGGTTATTATTAGCATAAGAGAGAACATCTCCATTAACTATGGCATAAGAATTGCTTACAATAAGATTTTCTGAATAACCGAGTATACCCCCGACATGGCAATTAAAAGAAATACCAACTTCACTATTAGGCGCTCCAGCGATTAGATTGCCATTAATTGTTGCGGATACATTATTCATTGTTTCATAATAGGAGTAACCCACTACAGCACCGACATAGCAAGAATCACCCAATGAAAGCAAATCGCCATTATGCGTAACCGTAACATGATTAGTTTCCGTCCGTTGACTAAAACCCGCTAAACCTCCTGCGCTAAAATAAGTTCTGTCCGCATAACTGCCTGTAGCTCTAATGGTCCCATAAGTATCTGTTTTTAAATTGATAATGTTGCAACGGCCTGCTTCCCCAATAGCTCCGCCAACATAGACATCACCACCACCCCCGGATGATTCCGCCAGTATATTTCCTTCAACAAAAATATTCATATCAACAATAGGAGAGTCACTGCATTCGCCCACTGCACCGCCAGATAATAAATAATTATTATCGCTATAAGATATTATGTCGCCGCTAAGTGCAACCCTTGCCGCACTAATTTCACTACTTGTTAGCGACCCTATCAGACCACCCATTGATACCCCATCAAAGCTGCTCGCCAGCAAATCAACTTCCCCAACAACTTCAACATTTGTAATTTCATTAAATAGATTAACCAACCCAGCCAATCCACCAACGTAAGAACGTGCCCTATAGTCATCTCCCAATGACATGGCTGATATTATGCCGCTCGCCATAATTGTTGTATTAGCTATGGTGCTATATCTGAGGCGACCAACCAAGCCACCAACAAAAGTTGCACCATCTTGTGCAAACGCAGTTATATATGGTAATCCATTATCATAAGAACTCATCTCAACTGTAATGTTGGTAAAAGTGCTATTAGTGGCAAGCCCCGCGACAGCTCCCGCAAAACCAGCGCTATATGAAGCATCATTATAGTTAGACGCATTAATCTGCCACACCTCAACCATCAGATCTTTTATGCTCGCTCCGTCCAAAGCGGCGAATAAGCCGGCTCTGCTATATCCCTTGACGGAGAGACCCCTAATGCTATGACCATTGCCAACAAAAGTTCCCCTAAAGGGCTGCTCTTCACTGCCCAGTGGCTGCCAGTTGCCCCGGTTGTCCCAGTTGCCCCAGTTGCCCCAGTTGCTATATGAAGATAAGTCAATATCTTCTGTCAATTCATAACTACCATCCAAGTCGTCAGCAATTGCTGCAAGGTAGGCGGGATGCCAAACATCCAATAGCCCATCATTATCATCATCAGTAAAAACTAACGGCAGAGTTACCAGACGAAACAAAGCCGAAGATAAATCAAAAACGAGCGTAGCTGTATATTCCGCTAAAGCAGAATCTGTCACGTCAGGGCTCGGGCGAATGTATTCTATTTGAACTTCTGCTTCGTCTGTTTGGGTGTCGCCAATCCGGGTGTCGTCAATCCGGGTGTCATCAATCCGGGTGTCGTCAATCCGGGTGTCGCCAACTTGGGTATCGTCCGCCAAGCCAACATCAATAAGTAATTCGCTATAAGCAAGAGCGCTGCCGTTGTTATGATAGATTGTCGCATTGAGGATGTAGCGTCCAAAAGCAACATAGCCAAAGTCCAGGCGGGCGCTTTCATCCCCCACACGAAGCGCAACATCAATGCCCAGCGAGGTATCAATGTCAAGCGAAATCTCATCTTGTGACGCGGCATCTTCTGGCAGCGACAAATATTCTACCTCCTTGCCTATCAGATTCTGCGGAGTTATATGGACTCGCGCAAACGATACTGACTCATAACTAATTAAGTTATCAAGAATCTCCAACTTAACAATAAGACGTCCGTTACCTGGACTATATTCATTGTTTATCAAACCTCTTGAAGTTGGGCTTGAAGCAGGTTGTTGCTCCGCTCCAGATCCAGCTCCCAGTTCTTCTCTTGCTTCCCCGCGACTCTGTTCTGAATCTAGAGTCCCATTGATGTTTGATTTGCTGCTAGAACCACATCCACTAAACAGTGCTGCCAACAACAAGACAGCCATAATAGCCCTTGTTTTAATAATCTCTACTTTCATAACCTCCCCTTGCATAAATTAATCCTCCATTTTAATCATATTAATATAGTTATCTATAACTATATTAATCCAATTATTTAAAACTCATGCTTCTAATGTGAGCACCTTGTGGGCAAACCCTATAAGTTCATCATATCAAAAGATACCTTGAAAAATTCGTAATTCTGGCAGATCGTCTGCCGTGCCAAAGTCCCATATACTCTCATCCCAATCAGAATAAGTAACACCATTTCCTTGGAGTTCGCAGCTGGCATTGGGTGCCGTAGGACAACTTAGCTGTTGCAAACTACGCGCTTCACCAGCTGAACTCTCAAAAATGCCGCTGTTCTGGCTTGTGGCGCGATTTGCCAGATAATACACCCCACTTGCTGCCAGCTCACCATTTAATATCCATCCTGCTAATCCACCGGTATAAGAATGAGGGTAAGGCGCGGATATATCTCCCCTGATAACCGCGTAAGAGTTTGTAATAACTGAGGCGGAACTTGCTGCGCCTATAATGCCGCCGACTGAAACCGTTCCTGTCGCGGAAGCGCTTATGTTTCTTTCTGCCTCTACATAAATGTTACTCATCTCACAAAAACTGCAAAACCCTACAACTCCTGACGCATAAGTATTAGTTAACTCATTAGCGCTACCCATTGATAATGAGTGTATATTATCACCCATAAGAAAATAAGATGATGATAGAGAACCGCGAACAAAAGAACCGATGCCTCCTGTTGCTGAGGAAGTTGCCCACCCAACTACATTTATAGTTGAGGCGGCACTCAAAAATACATTAGTAATTTCATCGTCTTCCGATACAGCGATCAAGCCGCTACTATAACTCTCTGAACTTGGGGCAGAGGCAGTGATTGTGTTTACTAATATATATGCTTGGTTGATATTATTATCCTCACTAACGCCAATCAAACCAGCGGCAAAAGCATTATGATTAATCGTAGAAACATCAATGTCTTCTATGGATAAAACTATAGAAGCCATATTAACTTGGCGAGCAAAACCGAATAATCCACCTCCATAATTATTAGTTTCTGCAGAAGAGGTAACCGTTAGATTATTAATTTCCATTACAGTATTATTCACTAAACCATTACGGGCGCTTCCTGCCATGCCTCCAACCCAACCGCCACCATCTAACAATTCAGCGCCGATACTTTGATTAATAAAAATACGCGCATCTTGTATATCCGTGCCATCCATATCTCCGGCTAAACCGCCCAAGTAGGAGTGCCCTGCGGATTGAGCGAGGATACCATTATCAACTTCAATAGTAATGTTGTTAATATCAGTATCATCAACTATGCCCGCCATACCACCTAACTTAAAAGAACCCGCAAAATTATTAACGGACTCAAGAACTGGAAAGGAAGATATCTTGCCGTCAACCGTAATTTGCGGGTTGATTATTTGGTTCTGCTCTGACATACCAGCCAATCCTCCCCCTAATGAAACGCTCTCAGTTGCAGACAATAGTATATCTCCAGTAACCCTAACCTTAGGGTTTTGAATTATGCTGCGATATATGTTGCCAGCTAATCCACCTACTCGCGATGAAGCGCCGCCACTTGCATAGATATCCCCCTCAATAGTAGCATAAGAATCAACCATATAAATATCATCACCATTTCCTAGTAGACCGCCGATAAATAAATCATCTTCGTCACTTAAAGCTGTGCCAGATAAATTTCCACTTATAGTAACATTCACATTGTCTATGCGGCTATTAGTTGTTGCAACGCCCGCTAAACCGCCAACATAAGAATTGCCGCCGATGCTCGCTATGTTAAAGTTGGTGTTGCTAATTGTTGCTCCTCTAACATAGCCAAAAAAACCTACATACTCAAACCCTTCAACAGAAATACCGCTAATGGTATAACCGTTACCTTCAAATATGCCGGTAAAAGGAGTAAACTCATCTTTGCCGATGGGCTGCCATTTCCCTAAGCTACGTCCTAACCTATAGTCCATGGAGTCAATAGGTGTTTTGTAATTGAGGTATTCCGTAAGGTCAAAGTCACGCGTCAATTCATAGTTGCCATTTGGGTTTGCGCGGACATCTTCAAATTGAGCCATATCTATTATTTCCAGCAGACCGTTGCCATCTGTATCAGCTAACCTCTGCGGTGGAATTATAATAAGAGCAGAATCTACATCAAAATAAATGAAGGAGTTTTCTTCTTCGCCCTGAGTAATCTGAATAGGGGTTTCAATATAAGCAATATCTGTGCCATTTATATTTACGCCATCTACACGAGAAAAGGTTGCGGCAAGAGTATAGTTGCCAGGATAGACAAAGCCAAAATCAACCCGCCAGCTATCTGCCAGATATGCAAGGGGAACCGTTATTTCTACACTCTCTTCAGTATCTTCATTAACAACCTCTATTTTACTTGTTGCCTGTGGTACCTGCCGCCAAAATAATTCGTCTATGGATAAGCTAACAAAGAGGTGTCCGCTTTTTTCTAGATTGCCCTCACTATCTAGTATAGGTGCATTTTCTTCCCCTGAAACAACTTCGTTGGCAAACGGGCGCGTAGCCCCAGAATTATCGATTGAATCACAAGATGTTAGCGCTAAAGTCATAAATGATAAAATCACAATGCTTATGTTATGTTTGTTAAAGACGCGCCACGGCATTAGTGCCGCCTGAAACTTAATGAATTTCTCCTTAATGAATTTCCCCCTCATTTGTATATACCTCCTTTATTAATTATTTGAGCAGCCAAGGAAAAGCCCTTGACGATGACAGAACTGTTCTACAGGGCTTGGCATTAAAGAGTTGCCTAACTTATCCACCACCCTTAACTTAGGGTAATGATTAAAGGGCTCAAAAACCCAACCTATCGTCATGCCGCGAGAGTTTGTAACATCCCCCCATACTACTTCAGGAAAAATCATAAGACAATCATTGCCTGAGTAGTCCCTCGTAGGTATTCCATTTATACCACAACCCTGCAAACGTCGGGTTGTTATGGATGTAGGGGAATGGTTCTTATCCTCAATCAAATCATCTTCTATGTCAATATCCACCCCACTAGTTATATTATCCCAATAAGATGAATAGATAAGAGTCAATAATCTACTATGTGCAAAGGCGCTACCACCCTCCTCAGAATTTATAATACTCGTAGAATAAGAAGCATAAATGAACCCATGCAATGCCTGACCGACAAAACCACCACTTGCCGAACCGCCTATTATGTTAACGGCTGCGTAAGAAGAAGTTATGTTGCCAAATTCATGGTAACCTGCTAATCCACCGACATCAAAAGAACCATGCAAATTACCTGTTGCATAAGATGCATATATATCGCCCCTATTATATCCAGCCAACATACCACCATTACTAAACAACTCTACCCTGCCAGTAACATAAGATGCGGTGATTGAACCATAGTTTTCCCCAACCAAAGCAGCAACATTATTGCCACCATATATGTCAACATTTTGAAGTCCTACTGAGGTTATGCTGCCATTTGAGGCAAGTGAACCAAACAGGGCTATTCTTTCCCCCTGCGTAGAATTAATATGCAAGTTGTTAATGCTATTGCCGCGACCATCAAAAGAACCAGAGAATTGCGCATCACCTACATCGCATGAAAAAGATTTGTTAGTTATGCAATTGCCGATAGGTATAAATCCAGATAGTGTATTCTCAGGTGAGACCTCTGTTCCGTCTGCAACGTGTGGGGACCAAGTATGAGTAATCGTGGCGTTTATATTATTGGCAAGTTGATAATGGTTGTTAAGTTGTTCCAAACGACTTGTGCCATACAGCCAGCTGCCGCCTGTTAATGAATTGGCATCTGAAATAGGTTTATATGTATGGTCAAATCCTGAGATTGCCTGTAACTGATATATGTTGCTAATAATAAAAGGGTCTTCGGCAGTCCCAGTGCCATTTGAAAACTTTGAGGCATCCTTAGGGAATGCATCATAATGATCCGCCACTAAATCTCTATCTGTATCCTCATACGCTATATATAACAGCGCAATTTTACTGGTGGATACTCCTGCCTCATCAGTGGCAGTAACCTCAATTGTATATTTACCCGCAGCAAGATTACTACGTGGAGTTATTATGCCAGTGTCGCTTATTTGAAACAGAGCTGCTGCTGGGGAATTCAGTGTATATAAGATATCTCCTCCTTCTGGGTCTACAGCGCTAACCATAACGAGAGGGGTAATAAAATAACCAGGCAGATCGGAGAAAGAGTATTCTTCCTTATCAAAGAATGGCTCTCCATTGGTGAGCTCTGCAGTAAACTCAACCACAAGTTGTCTGCGCTCAACTTCTCTTCCTGGTATTTGATTCTGCGGGCGGGCTATAATGCTCATCTGATACGCAGCAATATCATCAACAGTAGCATTGCGCACCATAGTAATAACACCGCTATCTGAGTCAATGGCAAATAATTCTGTGATGCTCGCGTTAATATTATTGGCGCTATCATCGGCTTCGGTGTCGGCTTCGATATCGGCTTCGGCGTCAGTGTCGGTGTCGGTGTCGGTGTCGGTGTCGGCAAAAGTATAGGTAAATTTAGAATAAGCATTCTTATTATTTGCTACGAGAATTCTGCCAACTTCCAGCCCTTGAATTGCATCCAACACATAGATATTATTCACACATGTTCCTCGTATATTATCAATATCAAAACAAATCTCATTGGGTAGCAAGTTAGAGCCGCCACTAAATCTAATCCGTCCAGGTTTTTTACCTCCAACTGTAAGAAGCGGGTAGTGTTGTGAAGATGAGAAATCCCATAAGGTTGAGGAGCCATCGGAGTTAACCCTACTATCCCACAGATCTACTGGAAATAAATCGGAACAGTCAACTGCTAAATTATCGTTAACTCTAATGCCATTGATGCCGCAGTTTTTCAATTGCGCTGTGGTAACACCCTGCACTGCAGAGCCACCAAAACTTTGTGTCTGCCCGCTACTTTGCACATCCCAGTATGATGAAAAAGAAGCATCCGCTAAGCTATAACCCACTAATCCACCAACAAAGCTGGCGCCTGTCACCGCCCCTGTGGAGTATGAAGATGATATTCCTGAATGAGCATTTTGGAAACCTACCAAGCCGCCAACTTTCTTATTTCCCGTAACACTGCCGTGCGCATAAGAATAATCTATAAGACCTTGACCCATGCCAACCAAGCCACCTATACTTCTCTCGCCAGTGACATGCCCTGAGGCATAAGAACTAACCACCGAACCTTGATTATTACCGACTAAACCGCCCGCCTCTTCATCGGCATAAACATTGCCGCTGGCATAAGAATTAAGCGTCTTGCCATTATTACTGCCTACTAATCCGCCAACCACGGAAGTGGCGAGAATCTTTCCTAACGCAAAAGAATAATCAATTAATCCAGTAGCATCATTGACGCCAATCATCCCACCAGCAGAATCTCCGCCATGCACTATAGCAGCGGAAGATGAGTGTTCAACCTTTCCTTGATTGCGCCCCACCATTCCGCCCGTGACATCCACGCCATTAGTTATGCCACCGACATAAGAATTAATAATATCCTTGCGGTTAACACCAACTAACCCGCCAGCATCTGTTCTGCCGTTAACTGTCCCATAAGCATAAATATCCCCAAGCGTTCCTTGGTTGAAGCCAGCCAAACCACCAACTTTATTATTACCGCTAACCTCAAATCCAATTAAGCGCAGGGAAGCGACAACTGCATCCTCCGCAACCATGCCGAACAAGCCGACTCCATTTAAAAACGACTGTAGTATATATAAGTTATTAATGGAAAAAGAGGAAGCAATAAAACTACCGCTAAAAGGCAAATCATCAAAACTATTACAGATATTGTCCCTGCCGCAATTACCTATCGGATAGAAGCCCTCTGAGACACCGTGCACTCTATAATGATTCCAATCGCGGGTTGGCGCTGCGTCTATATTGTTGTCAAGGGTGTATGCCTTACTGAGCTGCCCTATTCTGCTATTGCCATAAAGCCAAGTGCTATCCGTGAATTTTGATAAATCCAATACAACCCCTGTATGGTCAACTCCAGCAATTGCTTGCAGCTGATAAATATTACGAATAATAAAAGGATTATCAAGGGTGCCTCTACCACTAACCTGAACATTGCTATCAAGATGAGCAAAGTCATAAGCATTAACAATTCCATCACCGTCCGCATCAAAGATGATGCTGTCAGGAAATCGCTCCTGGGGATTATACTCTGGCGGCACACCTGGCTGCTCTGGTGGTTGTGGTGGTGGCGAAGCAACGTCTTCTCCATCAGCTACACTTACATCTAAACTACAGGCGCCAAGCAGCGCAACGCTAAATAACAATGCTTGTAAAAATGGCTTGTTGCTATTAAGCTTTAATTGATTAATTTTTGATTGATTAATCTTTAACTGATTAATCCTTAATTTATTAATTCCCCTCATTTGAATCTCCCCTTGTGTATAAATCCCTTGTGTATAATAATCCCTTCCATTAAATCCCTTTTATTTAACAGAAGCCCATTATAACACTATCCCCTCCAAAATACAACCGCCATATCAATTATTTTACAGCGTCCACAAATTTACATTATATATATGTATGGTGTATAAATTCTCGCGACGCATATATGCGCGGTGTTTGAATTTACGTTGTGTTTTGGGGTGGTGTATAAATTCTTGCGACGATGGTCTGTACTGTGTTTGAATTTGTGTTGTACGGTTGCGCTGGAATTAACGATGATGGTCTGTAGGGGCGGAGCCGCGCTCCGCCCGCAAAATGCTTGATACTTGCGACAAATCATCGGTTTGCTCGCGACGCACTTATATTCACATTATCCCCCCCTATCCGCCTAATACTATGGACGCTGGGCTTCTACTCCACCAGGAGTACATGTAAGAGCTGGATACTGGCTCGCAGTGCCAAAATCCCAGGCATAACTACCATCGTCACACTCTTCATCCCAAGTTGCATAAATACCCACAGAATCGGTTGGAGTTTGCAATTCACTGGTAGTTTTATACTCGCCTATTTTATCTATTGTTATACTCCCGATGACTCCATTCCAATAGGAGGCAGTGATATCAGTAACATCATCACTTAAACCACCAATGAAACCATTCCTGACATAATTCCTGACACCAACCAAACCACCGACATAATTACGCCCACTCACTTTATTGTTCACTGCATAAGACGATGTGATGGTCGCTTGACTCCCATCACCAATCAGATTGCCGACAGAACTATCTCCACTCACGCTCCCGTCCGCTGCATAAGATGAAGTGATGGTTGCACTAAGCCCATTACCAACCAGACCACCGACATTATAAGACCCATTGACAGAACTACCAGCTACATAAGATAACGTGAAGGTGCCTCCTACGCCCCAACCAACCAGGCCACCAACATAATTATCCCCGCTAACAGAAACGGCAGATACATAAGACGATGTGATATCAGAGATCTCAAGAAACGATCTACCAAATCCAATAAAAGAAACATCCATAGAACCAACTAGACCACCAACATAATCAGACCCACTGACAGACCCACCAGCTACATAAGATGATGTGATGATAGCACCATCTCCATTACCAACCAAACCGCCGACATTATTAGCGGCACCCGTAACCTCTCCTGCTGCGGAACTATTTATTATAATGCTAGCTTCCTCCGCATAACCAACCAACATGCCCACATTATTAGCACCTCCACTAATATTCGCAGAGCGAATATGAATATTGCGTAGGATAGAAGTAGAGCTGATTGATCCAAATAGCCCAGAGGCATTAACATAGTCAATCTCTTCATTTATTATATTAAGATTGCTGATTGTATAACCATTGCCGTCAAAAGCCGCATTGAATAACGCACTTACATCAGTGCAAGCATTGGCGTCAAAGGTGGGACAACTACCAATTGGCTGCCAGTCGGCATAATCAGCAAGGGATATATTAGCAACAAGTTCATAGCCATTGCATGCTGTGATATCCTTACCGTTACCGCATCCTGTGTCACTGCCCTGCTCTCCAACGTTTGCCTTAAATCTGCTACCTAACAGATTATGGCGTACTTGGTTAAGTTGCGCAGCTGTTGCAATCTCTATCAGACCATCGCCGTCAGCGTCAATATCCTCATTATCTCCAACACTGTCGCCATCTGCATCCACGCTCTCAGCGGGGTTGGCTGGAAAAGCATCAGAATTATCTCCAATCCCATCACTATCTGTATCAGTATATTCAGTTGGATTTAGTGGGAAAGCATCAAATATATCCAAAGTGCCATCACGATCAGAGTCTGGATTGGGCATGCAGCTAAGAGTTGGATACTGCGAACTAGTGCCAAGATCCCATGCCTGGGTGATACCATCATCGCACTTATGTGCATACCAATTCGCATAAATACTTCCACCAAAATTTGTTGGCATTCGCAATTGAGCAGTTGTTTTCGGCAAGCCGTAATCACCTTTTGTTATGCCACTGGTGCTGCTGTCCCAATAGGATTCGGTTATGGTGGATGAAGACCTATAACCAACCAGACCTCCGACACTATTATCCCCACTGATCGAATTAACCGCTGCATAAGAATTGCTTATCTGACTATTAGAAGCCGAGCCAACCAGACCACCGACAAAATCACCAGTCCCGCTGACAGAATCAACCGCCGCATAAGACGACTTGATAGTTGAATAACGCCCATAACCAACCAGACCGCCGACACCATTACGCCCACTGACAGAACTAACCGCCGCATAAGACGATGTGATAGTCGCATCACGTCCATAACCAATCAGTCCCCCCACATTATTACCAGTCCCGCTGACAGAATCAACCGCCGCATAAGACGACTTGATAGTCAAATAATGCCCAAAACCAACCAGTCCACCAACAGAACCAGACCCGCTCACATAACCGCCCGCAGCATAAGAATTGCTTATCTGACTATTAGAAGCCCAGCCAACCAGACCGCCGACAGTAATACCAGTCCCGCTGACAGAACCCCCAACGACATAAGAATTACTAATCTTACTATTACCAGCCCTGCCAACCAGACCGCCGACATAAGAAGAAGAAGAAGAAGAAGAAGAGGATATACCACCAACCAAAACCCCAACATTACTTATGCTGGCGCCTTCCACATTACCAAACAGACCAGCAAACTCATAGCCCGAGCTACTTACCCCGCTTATGTTGTAACCATTGCCATCAAAACCTCCTCTAAATGGATTATTCCTATCACCAATCGGCTTCCAGTTACCATAGCCAGACAGGTCTATATCCTCAGTTAAAGCATAGAAGCCACTTAAAGAGACACTATCGTCACCGATAGCCGCAAGTTCGGCAGCATTGCGGATGATTACAGGCGTAGTAATAGCAGAGGCACTGGCAAAAGCAGAACATCCCTTGTCATTACATGCTCTAACACGGTAGGTATATTCAGTGTTGGGAGACAGACCTTGAGCAGTATAGCTGGTTATAGGATGGTTAATGGTGGTTACTAACCCACTACTATCATGTACTTGATATGATGTTATATCCGATACTCTACCCCAGGATATCCTCATAGAAGTGAAACCTAAAACGGTGGCAGTAACACTGGCGGGGGCGGGAGTCAGATAGTATCCAGGAGCAGGCAAGGAACGCAATTTTGGGAGGCGTTCATTAGTACCAAAATCCCATATATCATCATTCCACCTAGTATTAGCTACAGTTAAGGCGCGCAATTGGCTAACTGTTTTGGAAATGCCAGCAGTATTATCAAAGTCCTTTCCTGCGGTTCCATCTGTAGCGCTGTAATAAGACTTACTGATTGTGACATCCTCTAAAGCACCGCCAACCAATCCTCCTGTAAAAGAATTAGTAACAGAAGTAGGCGGATAATAATGTTCATCGTAACATCTAGTAGCCCAATATAAGATTTTTTTGCAGATATGAACAGTAGATTTATGAGTGTGAGTATGAGTAGAAGATATACCACTCGTAACTACTGCATAAGAATCGCTGATTGAGGAGCTCCCTAGAACATAACCAACCAACCCCCCTGTATAAGAATTAACAACAGGACTAGCAGGATTATCAAACTTTGGTCTACAACTCCCACCTTCACTACAATTTTGACGTTTATAAGAACTAGTGCTAGCAATAGAAGAAGATGATACACCGCCCGTAACTACTGCATAAGAATTACTTATCTGACTACTTCCAGCTCTGCCAACCAATCCTCCAGCATAAGAAGAATAATAATAAGAAGAAGGATAATAATAAGAAGAAGAAGAAGATATATTGCCCGTAACTACTGCATAAGAATTACTTATCGAACTACCATTGCCAACCAATCCTCCAGCATAAGAAGAATAAGAAGAAGAAGATATATTGCCCGTAACTACTGCATAAGAATTACTTATCGAACTACCATTGCCAGCCAATCCTCCAGCATAAGAAGAATAAGAAGAAGAAGAAGATATATTGCCCGTAACTACTGCATAAGAATTACTTATCGAACTACCATTGCCAACCAATCCTCCAGCATAAGAAGAATAAGAAGAAGAAGAAGAAGAATATATATTGCCCGTAACTACTGCATAAGAATTACTTATCTGACTACCATTGCCAGCCAATCCTCCAGCATAAGAAGCAGAAGAAACATAAGAAGAAGAAACATAAGAAGAAGAAACATAAGAAGAAGAAGAATATATATTGCCCGTAACTACTGCATAAGAATTGATGATTCGACTACTTCCAGCTCTGCCAACCAATCCTCCAGCATAAGAAGAAGAAGAAGATACAGAAGGTATAGAAGAAGAAGAAAATATATTGCCCGTAACTACTGCATAAGAATTACTTATCGAACTACCATTGCCAACCAATCCTCCAGCATAAGAAGAAGAAGAAGCAGAAGAAGAAGAAGAAGAAGAAGAAAATATATTGCCCGTAACTACTGCATAAGAATTACTTATCGAACTACTCCCAGCTCTGCCAACCAAGCCTCCTGCAGAAGAAGATGTAGAATATATAGAAGAAGAAGAAGAAGAAATACCACCCGAAACCACTGCATAAGAATTACTTATCGGGCTTTCATCAGCATAGCCAACCAGACCCCCTGCAGAAGAAGATGTAGAATATATAGAAGAAGAAGAAGAAGAAATACCACCCGAAACCACTGCATAAGAATTGATGATTTGACTACGGCCAGCAACGCCAACCAAGCCTCCTGCAGAAGAATGAGAAGAAACATAAGAAGAAGAAACATAAGAAGAAGAAACACCGCCCGAAACCACTGCATAAGAATTACTTATCCTAATATTATCAGCAAAGCCAACCAGACCTCCTGCAGAAGAAGAATAAGAAGAAGAAGAAGAAGAAGAAGAAGAAGAAGAAGAAGAAGAAGAAGAAGAAGAAGATATAGCACCAACCAGAACTCCAAGATTGCTTATACTAGCATCTTTCACGTAACCAAACAGACCAGCATATTGATAGCCCGAACTACTTATCCCGCTTATGTTGTAACCATTGCCATTAAAAGTGCCAGTAAATGGATTATCTAAGTCACCAATCGGCTTCCAATTGGGTATGTGGGATAGATCTATATTCCCGGTTAGAATGTAGGTGCCAGATAAAGAACGGCTATTAGCACCTATTCTTGCAAGCGTAGCAGCATGCCTTATGATGATTGCATCCTTAGTAGTAGTAGAGGCACTGGCAAAATCTGAGCAGCTAAATACATTACATGCTCTGACGCGGTAAGTGTATGGGGTATTGGGAAACAGATGACTAGCAGTATAGCCAGTTGTAGGATGGCTGATAGTGGTGATTAGCCCATTACTATTATAAATTTGATATGATGTCGCACCCGATACACTATTCCAGGATATAAAACCCATATCTGTGACAGCAACACCGCTGGGGATATGGGGAGCAGTAGTAAAAGAAGCACTGGCGAAAGCCGAACAGCTAAATACATTACAGGCTCTGACGCGATAGGTGTATGAAGTATTAGGCAATAGGTGACTAGCAGTGTAGCTAGTTGTAAGATAGTTGATAGTGGTTACTAGCCCATCGCTATTATAAACTTGATACAATGTCGCACCTGATACGCTATCCCAGGATATAGTTATGTTAAGGCCCAACGCTGTGGCAGTAACACCACTGGGGGAGAGAGGAGCAGTAGTAAAAGAAGCACTGGCAAAATCTGAGCAGCCAAATAAATTACAGGCTCTGACGCGGTAGGTGTATAGAGTATTGGGCAATAGGTGACTAGCAGTGTATCTAGTTGTAGGATGGTTGATAGTGGTTACTAGCCCATTGCTATTATAAACTTGATACAATGTCGCACCTGATACGCTATCCCAGGATATAGTCATGGTCAGACCCAACGCTGTGGTAGTAACACGACTGGGCGGAGGAATAGAAGAAGAGGGCAAGGTAATATCAGGAGAAGGCAAGGAACGCAATGTTGGGATGTCAGCATTAGTGCCAAAATCCCAGATAGATTCATCCCAGCTGATATCCACGGCATTTAATTTACGCAACTCATCAACTCTCTTGAAAGTACCGAGAGTGTTAGTAAAACCACTTTGCGAAGATACGCGTCTAGCGCTGTAATAAGAATGGCTAATCGAGGTAGTCCCATAAATAGCACCAACCAATCCTCCAGCATCACTAAAAGAACCATACCTAATATAATTAGAAGAAATACCACCAGTAACTATTGCATAAGAATTGATAATCGGACTACTGTTAGCCACACCAACCAAGCCCCCTCCATCAGAAAATAATGATATACTCCCTGCAACTGCATAAGAATTGATAATTGAGCTCCTTATGGCATAGCCAGCCAAGCCTCCTACATAAGAAGAACGAGAACTAAAAGATATATCGCCTTCAACTACTGCATAAGAATTACTAATTGGGCTGTTATTTGCTCTGCCAACCAATCCTCCTCCATAAGAACGGGAAGAAGAAGAATAATAAGAACGAAAAGATATGTCACCCTCAACTACTGCGTAAGAATTACTAATTGGGCTGTTATCTGCTCTACCAACCAATCCTCCCACATAATAATAAATATAATTAAAAGAAGAATAAGTATTAGATAAAGGAGAAGAGAAAGATATATCACCTTTAACTACTATATAAGAATTATTAATCTGGCTATCATTAGCTCTACCAACCAATCCTCCAGCATAAGAACGGAAATAAGAAGAAGAATAAGAATAAGAAGAATAAGAATAAGAAGATATGCTGCCAACCAGAACTCCAATATTACTGATGCTGGCATCTTGCACATAACCAAACAGACCAGCATATTCATAGCCCGAACTAGTTACCCCGCTTATGTTGTAACCATTACCATCAAAACTGCCAGTAAATGGTTTAGATGAGTTGCCAATCGGATGCCAATTGGGTATGTGGGATATGTCTATATTCTCAGTTAAAATATAGTCACGAGATAAGGTGACGCTATTAACCCGGATAGATTCAAGCTCTACAGCGCTGCTGATGGTTGTAACACCCCCTTTGTTGTTACCATTAGTAACCGCAGAGGCACTGGCGAAAGCCGAGCATCCAGATTCATTACATGCTGTGACAGTATAAGTATACCGGGTGTTGGGTGACAGACCACTAGCTGTGTAGCTAGGATCAGTATTAGTAGTATTAGCCACTAACCCGCCGATATTATACAATTCATAGTACTCGGCTCCCTCTACAATATCCCAAGATACGTTTACAGAAGTGAAGCTTAGTGATGTCGCAAAACCACTGGGGCTAGCAGGAATGGCAACTGGAGTGAAAGCAGAGCCAACTGGAGATAAATCACCGCATACTTCAGAACTTCCAGGAACGGCTGAGACATAACAGCCCCTAACTTGGTATTCATATTCAGTGCCCGCTGATAGGTCAGCGGATATGTGATTGGTAGCTGGGGAGGGAACTGTTGCAATTTTTTCTCCAGCAGCATCAAATACTTGATAGGAGGTAGCTCCCTGTATGCGATTCCAAGAAACATTTAAGGAAGGCATCGCTTGACCGATAGTTGCTGCAACTGCAGCAACTTGTGGAGCGCTTGGTGCGCCTATGGGATTAGTGGATGCAGATATGTCAGTAAAAGCCGAGCAGCCAAATAAATTACATGCCCTAACGCTGTAAGTATATTTGGAGCTGGGTAACAGGTCCCCTGAGGTGTGGCTCATTGTGGGATCATTGATGGTGGTTACTCGTCCACTGCTATCACGTACTTGATATGATAGAGCATTCCATACGCTATCCCAGGATATGTTTAGCGAAGTTGAACCCAACGCTGTGGCAGTAATACTATTAGGACTAGCAGGAGCAAAAAGCATGGTAACATCGGGGGTGGGTAATGAACGCAATTTCGGGAGGTCATTATTAGTACCAAAATTCCAGATGCCTTTATACCAGCTGGTATTTTTAGTAGTTAATGCGCGTAGTTCATCAATTGTTTGGAAAGTACCATTAGTGTTAGTAAATTCTCCTTGTGAGGGTTCACGCTTCGCGTTGTAATATGAATTCCTAACCCGACTATAACGACTATAAGAATCATCGCCAACTAATCCTCCAGTATAAGTATAATCATGAGAATAAAAAGCAGGAGAAGATATGCTGCCTCCAACTACTGCATAAGAATTGCTTATCTGGTTATAAGAACCAGAGAACCCAACCAATCCTCCTGCATAAGAATTAAAATGAGAGAAGGAATATATATCACCCCCAACTACTGCATAAGAATTGCTTATCTGGCCATTATAACTAAATAACCCAACCAATCCTCCTGCATAAGAATAACCCGAAGAAGAAGAGAATATATTACCTACAACTAATGCATAAGAACGACTAATGGGACTCTCTTTAGCCCAGCCAACCAAGCCCCCTGCAAAAGTTTGACTGTTATAAGCATAAGAATATATGCCGTCTGTAATTACAACATACGAATTGCTAATATCACTATTATCAGCCCTGCCAACCAATCCTCCTGCAGAAGAAAAAGAGAAAGAATATGAATATGATGATATATTGACAACCATAACTCCAAGATTGCTTATGCTGGCATCTTCTATATAACCAAATAAACCAGCATATTCATGGCCTGAACTGCTTAGTCCGCTTATGTTGTAACCATTGCCATCAAAGCTTCCAGTAAATACGTCAGTTGAGTTGCCAATAGGGCGCCAATTGGATATGGCGGACAGGTCTATATTCTCAGTTAGAATATAGTTCCCAGATAAAGTGATGTTATTAAAGCCAATAGCTTCAAGTCCTGCAAAACTGCTGATACTTGTAGTTTCACTCCTACTATTGCCATTAGTTATCGTAGCGGTACTAACAAAAGCCGAGCAGCCAAATAAATTACATGCTCTGACGCGATAGGTGTATTGAGTATTGGGTAATAGGCCCGTCGCGGTGTAGTTAGTCACAGGGTGGCCAATAGTGGCGACTAACCCACTGCTATTATGCACTTGATAAGACGCAGCTCCCTGAACCTTATTCCAGGATATACTCATAGAGGTAAATCCCAGTGCTATGGCTTTAATACTATTGGGACTGGCCGGCGGTTGCCTGGTGATATCAGGGGAAAGTGAAAAATGCAATGTTGGAAGGTCATCCTTAGTGCCAAAATTCCAGATGGTCTCATCCCAGTCAGTAGTAATGGCAGTTAAGGCGCGCAGTTGAGCAAGTGTCTGGAATGTACCATTAATATTAGTAAAGCCCCCTTGCGAAGATTCACGCCTGGCATTGTAATAAGAATTATTAATCTGGCTATATTCAACCACGCCAGCCAAGCCCCCTGCAGCGGAAGTAGAAGATATAACACCCGCAACTACAACATAAGAATTGCTTATCGGGCTACCACCAGCATAGCCAACCAGACCTCCTGCAGAAGTTGAAGATATAGAGCCCGCAACTATTGCATAAGAATTGCTTATCTGGCTCTCCAAAACTCCGCCAACCAAGCCCCCTGCATAAAAAGAAAATATATTACCTGTAACTACTGCATAAGAACTACTTATCTGGCTCTTATCAGAATCTCTTCTATAGCTCTTAGAAGCCCAGCCAACCAATCCTCCGGAAGAATAAGAAGAGGATATATCGCCCGTGACTTCTGCATAAGAATTAATTATCGAGCTGTCACCAGCATTGCCAACTAATCCTCCGGAATAATAAGAAGAATATATATCGCCAGTAACTACTGCATAAGAATTGATTATCGAGCTGCCGTCAACATTGCCAACCAAGCCGCCTACAAAAGAAGAAAAACGAGAAGGAGCGGATATATTGCCCGTAACTACTGCATAAGAATTGATGATTTGACTATTCAAAGCACTGCCAACCAACCCCCCTGCACGAGAAGCAGATATATCCCCCGTAACTACTGCATAAGAATTGATGATTTGACTATTCACAGCACTGGCAATCAACCCTCCTGCACGAGAAGAAGCGGATATATTGTTAACCATTACCCCTATATTACTTATGCTAGCATCTTCCACATAACCAAACAGACCAGAAATTTCATTGCCAGAGCTACTTATTCCGCTTATGTTATAACCATTACCATCAAAACTGCCTGTAAATGCATTAGTTGAGTTGCCAATGGGCTGCCATTTAGATATGGCGGATAGGTCTACATTCTCAGTTAGGATATAGTCGCGAGATAAAGATGAGGTATCATCTGCTATGGTCTCAAGATCATTGGCATTGCTGATCATGATTATAGCCCTAGTAGTAATGGAAATACTGGCGAAGGCTGAGCAGTCCGAAAAATTACATGCTCTAACGCGGTAAGTGTATTCAGTGTTGGGTAATAGTCCTTTATCGATGTAATTAATTGCTGGATGGTCAATTTTAGTGACTGATCCTTTACTATTGTAAACTTCATAAAATACAGTTCCCCGTACTCTATTCCAAAATATACTTATAGAATAGGAGTCCAAAGCTACGGCGGAAACAACTGGGGAAGGAAACAGAGCAATATAATTCAAAGGAGAGCTGCGCAGCGTTGGGAACTCATCACTAGCGCCAAAATACCATATATTTCCATCCCAACCAGTATCTTTAGCAGTTAATGCCTTCAATTTTTCAAGCGTTTGGAAAGTTCCGTGGGTATTAGTAAAGCCCCCTTGTGAAGATTCACGGCTGGCACTGTAATAAGAATTGATAATCTTGCTATAACCAGGCCTACCAACCAGCCCTCCTGCATTAGCATAAATAACATAAGGAGAAATAAAAGTAGAAGCAGAAGATATACTGCCCATAACTGCTGCATAAGTATTGATAATATCGCTATTAGCAGTCTCGCCAACCAGCCCTCCTGCATTAGCATAAGCATTAGCAGAAGGAGAAGCAGAAGTAGAAATAGCAGTAGCAGATATACTGTCCATAACCGCTGCGTAAGAATTGATAATCTGGCTATTAGCAGCCCTGCCAACTAATCCTCCTACATAAGTAGAAAAATAATTAGAAGGCGAAGTAGAAGTAGAAGATATGCTGCCCATAACTTCTGCATAAGAATTGATGATCTGGCTATTACCAACCTCACCAACCAACCCTCCTGCATAAGCGCTGTAAGGGTAAAAAGCATAAGAATAAATATTATTCGCAACTAGTGCGTAAGTATTGCTAATCTGGCTATTATCAGCCCTGCCAGCCAATCCTCCTGCATAAAAAGAAGATGATATATTGACGACCAGAACTCCAAGATTGCTTATGCTGGCGCCTTCCATATCACCAAACAAACCAGTAAATTCATGACCCGAACTGCTGATGCCGCTTATGTTGTAACCATTGCCATCAAAGCTGCCAGTGAATTTTTTAGCTGAGTCGCCAATGGGCTGCCAATTGGGTATGTTAGACAGGTCTATACTCCCAGTTAGAATATAGTCGCCAGATAAAGATCCTACATCATCACCAATAGCTGCAAGTTCAGCGGTATTGCTAATGGCTATTGCAGCCCCAGTAGTAGTGGAAGCGCTGACAAAAGACGAACAATCAGATAAATTACATGCTCTAACCTTATAAGTATACTGGGTATTGGGTAATAAGCCGCTGACTACATAATTAGTTGCAGGATGAATGATAGTGGCAACTAATCCTTTATTGTTATGCACTTGATATGATATCGCGTTAGATATACCTTCCCACGATATTCTTATAACAGTATAACCTAGCGCTGCGGCAGCAACCTTGGCAGGAGGCAAAGTAATATCGGAGGAAGGCACGGGACGCAATTTGGGGAAATCATCATTAGTACCAAAATCCCATATAGATTCATCCCATCCAGTGGCTGCAGCAGTTAAGGCACTTAGTTCAACGACTGTCTGGGAAGTTCCGTGAGTGTTAATAATATTACCTTCTGAATGTAGACGACTGACGTTGTAGTAGGAATTGCTAATCGCGGTACTGCTGATAGACAAGCCAATCAATCCTCCTGCATAAGAATAAGCAGAAGTAACATCTTCAACCGCCGCATAAGAATTACTGATCAAGGTGCCGCCATTGGCCCCGCCAACCAGACCGCCTGCATTAGCAGAAGCAGATATATCACCCGTAACTTCTGCATAAGAATTGCTTATCGGACTATTTTCAGCTCCGCCAGCTAATCCCCCTGCATTATAAGTAGCAGATATATCACCCGTAACTTCTGCATAAGAATTACTTATCGGACTATTTTTAGCTATACCAACTAATCCTCCTGCATTATAAGTAGCATATATATCAACCATAACTTCTGCATAAGAATTACTTATTGGACTATTATCAATTCTGCCAACTAATCCCCCTGCTGAAGCACGAGCAGACATACCAACCATAATTTCTGCATAAGAATTACTTATCGGACTATTTTCAGCTCTCCCAACTAATCCCCCTGCTGAAGAAGAATAAGAGGAATCAGAAGCAGATACATTGCCAACCAGAACTCCAATATTACTTATACTGGCATTTTCCACATAACCAAACAAACCAGCATATTCATAGCCCAAACTGCTGATGCCGCTTATGTTGTAACCATTGCCATCAAAAATTCCTGTAAATCGGTCAGTTGCGTTGCCAATGGGTTGCCAGTTGCCATAGTCAGTAAGGTCTATATTATCAGTTAGAGTATAGTTGCCAGATAAACTGGCGCTATCAGTGTTGATAGCCGCAAGTTCATCGACACTACTGATTACGATTGTAGTCCCAGTATGCGCAGTTATGTCAGCAATAGCCGAGCAGCCAGATTCATTGCATGCTATGACATCATAAGTATATGATTTGCCAGGCAACAGACCTGTAGCGGTATAACTAGTCGCGGGATGGGTTATGTTGGTTACTACCCCTCTGCTATTATGCACTTGGTAAAAATCAGCTCCCAATACGCTATCCCAGAATATTTTTATAGCAGATAAACCCAGTGCTGTAGCTGTAATACCACTCGGAACAGCAGGAATGGCGACGGGCGTGGTAGCCGAACCAACTGGAGATAAATCTCCGCATACTTCAGAATTTCCAGAAACAACTGAGGCATAGCAGCCCCTGACTTGGTATTCATATTCAGTACCTGCTGATAGGCCTTCCGCTACATAGTTAATGGCTGGGACGGGAACTGTGGCAACCTTATCGCCAGTCCGATTAAATATTTGGTAGGAGGTGACTCCCGCTATTCTGTCCCAAGAAATACTTAAAGATGGCATCGATTGACCGATTGTTGAAGCAACTACAGCAACTTGTGGAGCACTTGATACACCTATGGCTTTCGTAGTCGTAGTTATATCAGCAGCAGCCGAGCAACCAGATTCATTGCATGCTGTGATATCGTAAGTATATTTAGTGGCGGGCAACAGACCTGTGGCAGTATAACTGGTTGCGCTATGATTAGTAGTGAATCCACTGCTATTATGCACTTGATAGAACTCAGCGCCTGATACCCTATTCCAAGATATACTTATAGTGGTGAAGGTCAGAGATGCAGCTGTAACGCCAGTGGGAATAGAGGGAATGGCGACGGGCGTGATAGCCGAACCAACAGGGGATAACTCACCGCATACTTCAGAACTGCCAGGGACAGCAGATTTGCCTGATACATAGCAGCCCCTAACTTGGTATTCATATTTGGTCTCCGCTGATAGGCCAGCGATTACGCGGCTGATAGCGGGAGCAGAAATATTTACGACATTGTTTCCAGCAGAATTAAATATTTGATAAGAGGTAACTCCCTCTATTCTGTCCCAAGAAACACTTAAGGATGGCATCATTTGACCGATTGTTGAAGTAACTATATCAACTTGTGGGGCTTTTGATACGCCTATCGCATCGGTATGCGCAGATATGCTAACAGCAGCCGAGCAGCCAGAGTCATTGCATGCTTTGACGCTGTAGGTATATTCGGTTTGTGGCAATAGGTCTCCAGCGGTATAACTGGTTGCGCCATGATTAGTAGTGAATCCGCTGCTATTATTCACTTGGTAGAACTCAGCGCCTGATACCCTATCCCAGGATATACTTATAGAAGTTAAGCCCTGTGCTGTAACTTTGGTAGTTCTGGGGCTAGTTGGAATAGCTACAGGAGTGAAAATGGCGCCACTCGGGGATAACTCGCCACATACTTCAGAACTTCCTGGGGCAACTGAGACATAGCAGCCCCTAACTTGGTATTCATATAGAGTGTCAGCTGATAATCCAGTGACTACATGGTTAATAGCTGGGGCAGTAACATTTATAATACTGTTCTCAAACAGATTAAATATTTGGTAGAAGGTGACTCCCGCTATTCTGTCCCAAGATACATTTAAGGAAGGCATAACTTGACCGACAGTTGAAGCAACTACAGAAACTTGTGGGGCGCTTGATACGCCAATGGCATCGGTAGTCGTAACTATGCCTGTAAAAGTTGAGCAGCCAGATTCATTACATGCTGTAACATGGTAGTCATATTCAGTGTTGGGCAACAGGTCCCTAGCGATATAGCTAGTTGCTGGATAGGTTATATTTGCTACTAGTTCGCTGCTATTATGCACTTTGTAAAGTACCGTGCCCGATGCACTATCCCAGGATATTTCTATAGCGCTGAAACCCAGTGCTGTGGCTGTAATGCCAGTGGGAATAGCGGGAATGGCGATGGGGGTGGGGGTGATAGCCGAACCAACTGGAGATAAATCTCCGCATACTTCGGAACTTTCAGATTCGCCTGAGGTATAGCAGCCCCTAACTTGGTATTCATATTTGGTGCTTGCTGAGAGGCCAGCTATTATATAGTTGATGGATGGGGCGGGAACTGTGGCAGCCTTGTCGCCAGCAACATCAAATATTTGGTAGGAGGTAACTCCTGCTATTCTGTCCCAAGATACATTTAAGGAAGGCATCGCTTGGCCGATTGTTGCAGCGACCACTGAAACTTGTGGGGCTTTTGATACGCCTATAACATTAGTATCCGCAGATATACTGGCAAAAGCTGAGCAAACAGATGAATTACATGCTGTGATGAGGTAGGTGTATTCAGTGCCAGGCAATAGCCCGTTGGCAGTGTAACTAATCGCAGGATGAGGTATGGTGGTGACTAATCCGTCGCTGTTATACACTTGATACGATGTAGCATCCGATACACTATTCCAGGATATACTTAGCGAAGTTAAGCCCAATGGCGTGGCGACCACGGCGGTAGGGCTGGCGGGAGCAACAGGCACTGTAGTGGCAACATCAGTGGATGGCAAAGAGGTCAATATAGGAAAGTCGCCATTAGTGCCAAAATCCCAGATGGCTTCACCCCAACCAGTATTAGCCGCAGTTAATGCGCGCAATCCGCCAACTGTTTGGAAAATTCCGAAAGTGTTAGTAAAGCTCCCTTGTGAAGATACACGGCTAGCTCTATAATAAGAATTGCTGATCGGACTATCATAAACATCGCCAACCAGTCCTCCTGCAGATGAAAAAGAGGTAGAATTAGAATGTATATCACCCCCTACTACTATATAAGAATTACTAATCGGACTATCGGAAGCAGAACCAACTAATCCTCCTGCAACAGAAGAGGAATAATTAAAAGTAGAAATAGAATATATATCATCCGCAACTACTGCATAAGAACTATTAATCGGACTATCAAAAGCAGAGCCAACTAATCCTCCTGAAACAGAAGAGGAATAATTAAAAGTAGAAATAGAATATATATCATCCGCAACCGCTGCATAAGAATTACTAATCGGACTACCAGAAGCAAAGCCAACTAATCCTCCTGAAACAGAAGAGGAATAATTAAAAGTAGAAATAGAATATATATCATCCGCAACTGCTGCATAAGAATTACTAATTGGACTATCATAAGCAAAGCCGACTAATCCTCCTACAGAAGAAAGAGAGGTAGCATTAGAATATATATCACCAGCAACCACTGCATAAGAATTACTAATCGGACTTCTAACAGCCAAGCCAACTAATCCTCCTGCAAAAGAATAATTATTAGAGGTGGAATATATATTGCTAACCAGTACCCCTATGTTACTTATGCTGGCGTTTTCCACATAACCAAACAAACCGGCATATTCATAGCCCGAAATGCTTAGCCCGCTTATATTGTAACCATTGCCATCAAAACTTCCTGTAAAGGGGTTAGTTAAGTTACCAATAGGTTGCCAGTTGGACATAGCGTCTAGGTCTATATTCTCAGTTAGAGTATAGTTACCTGCTAATGTGACACTATTAACGCCTATAGCACCAAGTTCTATGGCACTACTTATATTTATAAATCCACTTCCGTTTTTACCATTAGTAATTACAGTTATGTCATCGGCAGCAGCCGAGCAACCAGAGTCATTACATGCTGCTACACTGTAGGTGTATTCAGTTTCGGGCAACAGACCTGTGGCGGTATAGCTAGTTGATAGATCGGTTACATTGGTTACCAACCCGCTGCTATTATGCACTTGGTAAAACTCAGCTCTTGGCACCCTATTCCAGGATATGCTTATAGAAGTAAAGGTCAGAGATATAGCTGTAACGCCACTGGGAATAGCAGGAATGGCGATGGGCGTGGTAGCCGAGCCAGTTGGGGATAATTCACCGCATACTTCAGAACTTCCAGGGATGCCTGAAGCATAGCAGCCCCTGACTTGGTATTCGTATTTGGTCTCTGTTGATAGCCCTTCGGCCACATAGTTAATGGTTGGGACGGGAACTGTGGCAACCTTATTGCCAGTCCGATTAAATATTTGATAAGAGGTCACTCCCGCTATTCTGTCCCAAGAAATACTTAAGGAAGGCGCTGCTTGTCCGATCGTTGCAACAACTACAGTAACCTGAGGAGCACTTGATACTCCTATCGCATTAGTGCGTGCGGTTATGCTGGAAAAAACTGAGCAAACAGATTCATTACATGCTGTGACATCATAAGTATATAAGTTATTCGGTAATAGTCCGCTGACGGTGTGACTAATCGCGGGATGGTCTATGGTGGCGACTAACCCGTCGCTGTTATGCACTTGATATGATATCGCATCCGATACACTACCCCAAGATATGCTTAGCGAAGTTAAACCCAAGGGCGTGGCGGTAACGCCAGTGGGATTGGCGGGGGCAGCAGGAACAGTAGTGACAAGATTAACGGATGGCAAGGATGACAATGTAGGAAGGTTATCATTAGTACCAAAATCCCATATAGATTCATCCCAATTTGTATTAGTGGCAGTTAATGCGCGCAGTCCGCCAACTGTTTGGAAAGTCCCCTCAGTATTAGTAAAACTCCCTTGTGAAGATGCGCGGCTAGCGCTATAATAAGAACCTCTAATCGAGCTCGCATAGGTTGTGCCAACTAGACCTCCTGCAGAAGATGAAGATGATATCTCACCTATAACCACCGCATAAGAATTCCTAACATGACTAAGTAAAAGAGCTGCGCCGACTAGACCTCCTGAAGATGTCGATGATGATATAGAACCAGAAACCACCGCATAAGAATTATCAATTGGGCTGCCATAAGTAGAATCTCCGACAATAGCGATACCAGCAGCATAGCCAACCAACCCGCCCGCATAAGAAGAAGCAGAGATATCATTTGTAACTACCGCATAAGAATTACTTATCGGGCTACCATCAGTCCTGCCAATCAATCCTCCAGCAGCATCTGAAGTAGAAGATATAGAGCCCGCAACTAGCGCATAAGAATTGCTGATTTGACTATTAAGAGCCAAGCCAATCAATCCTCCAGCAGAAGCGGAAGTAGAAGATATATCACCAACCAGAACTCCTATATTGCTTATACTAGCGTTTTCCACATAACCAAACAGACCAGCAAAAGCAGAACCCAAACTGGTAAGCCCGCTTATTTTGTAACCATTGCCATCAAAACTGCCAGTAAATCTATTAGCTGAATTACCAATCGGACGCCAATTGGATATGTCGGATAGGTCTATATTCCCAGTTAGAATATAGTCGCGAGCTAAAGAGGCGCTATCAGCGCCAATAGCAACAAGCTCGACGACACTGCTGATGCCTGTAGCTCTGGTAGCAGCGGAGGCGCTGGCAACAGCCGAGCAGCCAAATAAATTGCATGCTTTGACATCGTAAGTGTATGGGGTATTTGGCAACAAGCCAGTGATGGTGTGGCTATTATCAGGATACTCAATGGTGGCGACTAGTCCTTCGCTATCATGCACCTGATATGATTCTGCACCCAATAAGTCATTCCAGGATATTCTTAGCGAAGTTAAACTTAACGGCACAACGGAAACACCACCAGGAACAGCGGGAGCAGTGGCGGAACCGATTGCGGATACATCGCCGCATATCTCAGAAATTCCAATGTCATAACAGCCCTTAACTTGGTATTGATATTGCTCTTTGCGGTCCGCTGATATGTCAGTGACTTTGTGGCTCGTGACAGGGGCGGTAATATCGGCAACTTCATCATCAGCTAAAGAAGTAAGTATGTAGGAGCTAACACCAGGTATCCTGTCCCAGGAAACTCTCAAGGAAGATGCCGCTTGTCCGTCTATCTCAGCAAGGACAGTAACTGTGGGGGCTTTTGGCGCTTTATTATCATAAGTTGATGCAGACCTGCTGGTAAAAGCCGAGCAGCCAGATTCATTGCATGCCGCAACACGATAGGCATATCCTGTGTTGGGCAGTAGGTCTCTGGCGGTGTAGCTAGTGGCGGGAGGGGTAATATTGGCTACCGACTCTCCTCTGTTGTCATATACTTTGTATAATTCAACATCCAATACGCTATTCCAAGATACTTTAATAGAAGTGAAATCTAACGCCGCGACAGTAACGCTGCCTGGGCTGGCAGGGACATTAACTGGAGGCGGTTCAAGCTCAGGGGCAAACAAAGATACCAATTTGGGGAGGTCTTTATCTGTACCAAAATTCCATGTGTTGCTATCCCAGTCCGTGGATTCGGCAGTTAATGCGCTCAGTTCATCAACTGTCTTGGCAATCCCATTGGTGTCAGTAAAACCTCCTTGCGAGGAGGCGCGACCAATGCTGTAATAAGAGTTACTAATCGGAGTGCTATGAGCATAACCAGCCAAACCTCCCGCATAGGAATGGGAAGAATCAGAAACATAAGAGTTTATGCTGCCATGAACTACAACATAAGAATTGCTAATCTGGCTATTATCAACTCTGCCAAACAAACCACCCGCATAAGAAGAAGATTCAGCAGAAGAGGTAATATTCTTCACAACGTTAACATAAACATTGCTAATCAAGCTGCTATTGGCATGGGCTGCCAATCCTCCTGCATAAGCATGAGAAGAAGATGCATTAATGTTATTAACCCTTACGCCAAGATTGCTGATGCTGGCGCCATGAATATAACCAAATAGACCCGCATATTCATTGCCCGATATAGTCATCCCCTTTATTTCGTGACCGCTGCCATCAAAACTGCCAGTGAAGCTGTTGGTTGAGTCGCCAATGGGCTGCCAATTTTCTATGGAGGATAGGTCTATGTCCGCAGTTAGAATATAGTTGCCCGCTAATGTGGAACTATCCGCTCTAATGGCATTAAGTTCAGCAACGCTGTTGATGATTGTATCGCCGCCATTCTTGTTGCCGTTAGTTGTGACAGTGCTAGTAGCAGAAGTGGAACAGCTAGCAGAATTACATGCTGCGATGCTATAGGTATATTCGGTGTTGGGTGATAGTCCAGTGGCATCATAATTAGTGGCGGGAGGTATAACGGTGGCTACTAAAATAGAACCAGGAGGCGTCTCAGTGGCTGCCAAGCTAACAGTGGAAGTGGTCGTAGTTGGAGGTGGAGGCGTCGTGGCTGGAGGAGTCGCAGCGGCTGCTAATCTAGCGGCGCAAGAAATAACGGGGGTATTTAAATCAGTGGCAGCAATAGCAGCAGCTGAATTCCTGCTGGCATACACCTCATAACATTTGGCTTCTGGCACGCTATCCCACGTTACCCTCAAGGCAGTAAAGCTCAATGGTGTGGCGGCTACACTGACAGGATCTGAGGGGGTGGCTGGGATATTGTTGTCGTCTGTAGTTGTATCACCTCCTCCTCCTCCGCCACCGCCACCACTGCCGCAGGCGCTGAGAAAAGCAACAAGCGCAGCCATGATAAAAATCATGGTAAAGCGACGAACTTTTATAATTGGGTTGGTGATAACGTCTATAATGGTAGACGCCCTTAAAGCGAACTGCCTTACGGAGTTCATTACTGTAATAATATTAGTCATAACAAGCACACTCTTGGTTTTTTATACACATAGTCCGAACAAATAAATTTTAATAATTTTTACCTGCTTACGGCAAGATCACCTATCATTGTAGCATAAAAAAATAAATAATGTGTATATTATGCTTATATAAGTGCAATGCGTATATGTACGGTGGGGGTGGGAATTAACGATGATGGTCTGTAGGGGCGGAGCTGCGCTCCGCCCGCAAAATGTATAAATTAACGACACACCATCGGCATGCTCGCAATATCCCCGCCGCTTGATGATATTAGCGTTGGCGCTGGGCTTCTACCCCACCAGGTGTACAAGTAAGAACTGGATACTGGCTCGCAGTGCCAAAGTCCCAGGCATCACCGCCATCATCGCACTCATCCGTTGCCCAATTTGCATAAATACCAGTAGCGCTGGTTGGAGTTTGCAATTCGCTGGTAGTTTGGGGCAAGCCATAAATGCCTGCCGCTACGCCAGTGGTGTCGCTGTCCCAATAGGAGTCGGTGGCGGTTACACCCTCCGAACCTACCAGACCATCGCCGACACCAAAACCCGTGAGGACTGCACCGCCCGCTGCATAAGACGAGATAATCGTGGCACCCTCACCAGAACCTATCAGACCGCCGATACTCGCAAGCCCACTCACATTGCCGCCCGCCGCATAAGACGAGATAACCCTGGCACTCTCCCCCTCACCTACCAGACCACCAGCACCACCCAAAGCCCCAGCCACATGACCGCCCGCCGCATAAGACAAACTTATCGTTACACTATTCCCTGAACCTACCAGACCGCCTATATACACAATACCGCCTACATCGCCGCCCGCCGCATAAGACAAACTTATCGTGGCGCGCTCTCCTGAACCTATCAGACCGCCAACACCCGAAACACCTACGATAGCGCCACCCGCCGCATAAGACGAGATGATTGTGGTGTTCCACCCAAAACCAACCAGACCACCGACATTAGCGCCATAGGCAGTAATCTCTCCTACTGCGGAACTATCTATAATACTTGCTCTCGCCGCATAACCAACCAACACGCCCACATTATTGGCTCCACCGATAAGGTTGGCTGAACGGACGTGAATATTGCGCAACTGTGATGCGGGACTGATTGCTCCAAACAAACCTGTGGCATTAGTATAAGATTCAATAGAGTTTGTTATAGTAAGGTTGCTGATGGTATAACCATTGCCGTCAAAAACCGTATTGAATAATGCGCTTACATCAGTGCAAACATTGGCTTCAGTGAATGTAGGACAGCTACCGATTGGCAGCCAATTATTGCTATTATAGCCAGCAAGGGATATATCAGCAACAAGCTCATAGCCGTTACATTCTGTGATGCCGTTTAGACCGCCGCACCCTGTGTCGGCGCCTGCGTCTCCAGCGCTTGCCTTCAAGCTGCTACCCAACAGATTATGACGCACTTGGTTAAGTTGCTCCGCAGTGGCAATCTCTATCAGGCCATCGCCATCATCATCCACATCCAGAGCATCGGAATAGTTGTCATCATCGTCATCCGTATCCACGTGATCTGGTGTGCCATCTCCATCTGTGTCTCTATTTGTTTCTTTCCCTACACCGTTATCAGTATCGGGATCGGGAAGGAGAGGAAGAGGCGAGACAATACCAGCAGAATGTGATGAACGTAATGTCGGCAGATCATTATTAGTACCAAAATCCCAGACGACTTCATCCCAAGTGGTAGCATCAGCAGTTAAGCGACGCAATTCAGCAAGTGTTTGGGAAGTACCATTAGTGTTAGTAAACTCCCCTTCGAAAGAATTACGGATGGCGCTGTAATAAGATTTGCTTATCGGGCTATTTCCTTCAATAAAGGCAACCAGACCTCCTGAATAGGAATTAGAACCTGAATAGGTAATAGAAGATATATCATTCACAACCACTGCATAAGAATTGCTTATCTCACTGGAACTAACCCAGCCAACCAGACCTCCTGATGATGATGAAGAAAATGATGATGATGATAATGATGATATACTCCCTTCAACCACCGCATAAGAATTGCTTATCGGACTAAAAGAAGCATCGCCAACCAGACCTCCTGATGATGATGAAGAAAATGATGATGATGTTGATGATGATATACTCCCTTCAACTACTGCATAAGAATTGCTAACCGGGCTATTATCAGCACTGCCAACCAGACCTCCTGATGATGCTGATAATGAAAATGATGATGATGATGATGATAATAATGATGATATACTCCCTTCAACCACCGCATAAGAATTGCTTATCGGGCTATTATCAGCACTGCCAACCAGACCGCCTGAATATGAAAGTGATGACGATAATGATAATGATGATATATTACCAACCAAAACCCCAACATTGCTTATGTTGGCGTTTCGCACATAACCAAACAGACCAGCAAACTGATAGCCCGAGCTGCTTACCCCGCTTATGTTGTAACCATTGCCATTAAAACTGCCGGTAAACGAATTAGGGAAGCCCCCAATCGGCTGCCAATTAGGTATGTCAGATAGGTCTATATTCCCTGTTAGAGCATAGTCGCCATCTAAAGTGTTGCTATTAGTGCGGATAGCTGCAAGATCTGCAGCGCTGCTAATGCTTGCAACCATAGTCATAGCGGAGGCGCTGGCAAAATCCGAACAGCCAAATAAATTACATGCTCTGACACGGTAGGTATATTCCATCTCGGGCAATAGACCTGTGGCGACGTAGTTAGTTGCGGGGGCTTCAATAGTGGTGACTAGCCCGCTGCTATTATATACCTCATAAGATGTGGCTTTATCTACACTACTCCAAGATATGCTTATAGCGGTTAGACCCAAAGCTGTGGCAGTAACATCTCCAGGGCTTGCGGGAGAACGAGTAGCAACAGGAAAAGACAAGGAGCGTAATTTTGGTAGGTTCGCATCAGTGCCAAAATCCCAGATGTTTTCATCCCAAGTGGTAGACGCAGCGGTTAATGCGCGCAGTTGAGCAACTGTTTGGGAAGTGCCATTAGTGTTACTAAATCCCCCTTCCGAAGATTGGTGGCTAGCGCTGTAATAAGAATTACTTATCGGGCTATCAGAAGCATAGCCAACCAGACCTCCTGAATTAGATGATTCTGAAGATGATGTTGATGATATACTGCCTTCAACTACTGCATAAGAATTACTTATCGGGCTATTATAAGTAGCCCTGCCAACCAGACCGCCTGAATTAGAAGAACCTCCTGATGACAATATACTCCCTTCAACTATCGCATAAGAATTGATAATCGGGCTTTGATTAAAAGTTCTGCCAACCAGCCCCCCTGAAGAAGAAGTAATATGTGATAATGTGGATGATGTGGATGATGATATACTGCCTTCAACTAATGCATAAGAATTGGTAATCAGGCTTCCAGTAAAAGCCAAGCCAACTAGACCTCCTGCATGAGACCTTGATGATGATGATGATGATGATATAACGCCTTCAACCACTGCATAAGAATTGCTTATCGGGCTATTATAAGCCCTGCCAACCAGACCTCCTGAAAAAGAAACACCAGCTGATGATGCTGATGATGATATAACGCCTTCAACCACTGCATAAGAATTACTTATCTGGCTATCCGAGGCCCTGCCAACCAGACCGCCTGAATATGAATTAGATGATGGTGATGATGATGATATATTACCAACCAAAACCCCAACATTGCTTATGTTGGCGTTTTGCACATAACCAAACAGACCTGCATACTCATAGCCCGAGCTGCTTACCCCGCTTATGTTGTAACCATTGCCATCAAAACTGCCAGTAAACGCATTAGTTGGGTCCCCAATCGGCTGCCAATTGGATATATGAGATAGGTCTATATTCCCTGTTAGAGCATAGTCGCCAGCTAAAGTATTGCTGTCGGTGCGGATAGCTGCAAGATCTGCGACACTGCTAATTCTAAAAATCATAGTAGTCGCAGAGGCGCTGGTAAAGTCCGAGCAGCCAAAGAAATTACATGCTCTGACGCGGTAGGTGTACTGGGTATCGGGCAATAGGTCCGTAGCGGTGTAGCTGCTGGCGGGGGGGTGAATGGTGGTGACTAGCGCGCCGCTATTATACACTTCATAAGATGTGGCTTTATCTACGCTACCCCAAGATATGCTTATAGAGGTTAGACCCAACGCTGTGGCAGTAACATCTCCAGGGATTGCAGGAGCAGGAGACGGCAAGGAGCGTAATGTCGGCAAATTCGCAGCAGTACCAAAATCCCAGATGCCTGCATCCCAAGTGGTAGCATCAGCAGTTAAGGCGCGCAATTCAGCAAGTTTTTGGGAAGTACCGAGAGAGTTAGTGAACGCCCCTTCCGAAGATTTACGGATGGCGCTGTAATAAGATTTGGTTATCGGACTATTGTAAGTCGAGCCAACCAGACCTCCTGCATTAGAATCAGCAGATATACTGCCTCCAACTACCGCATAAGAATTGCTTATCGGGCTATTAGAATTAGCAGTGCCAACCAGACCGCCTGAATTACCATAATCTGATGATATACTTCCCCCAACTACTGCATAAGAATTGCTGATCGGGCTATTAGAAGTAGCAACGCCAGCCAGACCGCCTGAATTAGCATTAGAAGATATACTTCCCCCAACTACTGCATAAGAATTGCTTATCTCACTGGAATCAGCTCTGCCAACCAGACCGCCTGAACTAGAAAGACGAGATGGTGATGATGATGATATACTGCCTTTAACTACCGCATAAGAATTGCTTATCTCGCTGGAAACAGCTCTGCCAACCAGACCGCCTGAATGAAAAGAAGAAGAAGAATATCCTGATGATGATGTTGATGATATACTACCAACTAAAACACCAATATTTCTTATGCTGACGCCTTCCACATAACCAAACAGACCAGCATGCTCATAACCCGAGCTGCTTACCCCGCTTATGTTGTAACCATTGCCATCAAAACTGCCAGTAAACTTGTTAGTGACGTCCCCAATCGGCTGCCAATTGGATATGTGAGATAGGTCTATATTCCCAGTTAGGGCATAGTCGCCAGATAAAGAAGTGCTGTCAGCGCGGATAGCTGCAAGATCAGCAGCGCTGCTGATAGTGATTCCATTCTCCGTGGTGGCGGAAGTGCTAACAGAAGCTGAGCAATCAGTGTTATGACATGCTTTGACGCTGTAGGTATATCCCGTGTTGGGCAACAGATCCCTGGTAGTGTAGCTAGTTGCGGGGGCGTCAATAGTGGTGACTAACACGCCGCTATTATGCACTTGATAAGTCACCGCTCCCTCTACACTATTCCAAGATATGCTTAGCGAAGTTATGCCCAACACTGTGGCAGTAACACCACTTGGGGCAGAAGGAATGAATCTGGACGTGGTTGCTGAACCAACTGGGGATAGCTCACCACATACCTCGGAGCTTTCAGGGGGGGAGGCAGAGACGCCTGAGTCATAGCAGCCTCTGACTTTATATTCATATAGAGTGCCCGCTGATAAACCCGCAACCACATATTCAGTAGATGGGGCGGGAACTGTTGCAACCTCTTCCCCAGCTAGATTAACTATTTGGTAGGAGGTAACTCCCGCGATGCTATCCCAAGATACCCTTAAGGAAGTAATCAATCGCCCGATTGTTGAAGCAACTAAAGTAACTTGTGGGGCGCTTGATGTGCCTACGGTGGCGCCGGTAGTCGCGGATACATCACTGGCAAAATCCGAGCAGCCAAATACATTACATGCTCTGACCCGGTAGGTGTATTGGGTGTTGGGCAACAGACCTATAGCACCGTAGTTAGTTGCGGGGGCATCAATAGTGGTGACTAGCGCGCCGCCATTATACACTTCATAAGATGTGGCTCTATCTACGCTACCCCAAGACATGCTTATAGAGCTTAAACTCAATGCTGTGGCAGTAACATCCTCAGGACTTGCAGGAAAAAGAATAGCACTAATATCTGAGGAAGGCAAGGAGTGCAATGTCGGCAGATTCGCATCAGTGCCAAAATCCCAGATACCCGCATCCCAGCCAGTAGCATCAGCAGTTAAGCGACGCAATTCATCAACTGTTTGGGAAGTACCGAGAGTGTTAGTAAATCCCCCTTCCGAAGGTTTACGGCTGGCACTGTAATAAGAATTGCTTATCGAGATACCAGAAGCGCCGCCAACCAGACCCCTTGAATTAGAAGATGATGATACATCACCCATAACTAATGCATAAGAATTGCTGATAGAGCCACCAGAAGCAAAGCCAACCAGACCTCCTGAATTAGAATCACCTGGTGGTGATGATGATGATAGTGATGATATACTCCCTTCAACTACTGCATAAGAATTGCTTATCGGGGTATTCTCAATCAAGCCAACCAGACCCCCTGAATTAGAAGAACCTGATGATGTTGATAATATACTGCCTCCAACCACTGCATAAGAATTACTTATCTCACTGGAACGAGACCAGCCAACCAGACCTCCTGATCTAGAAGAAGAAGTTGATGATGATGATATATTGTCTCCAACTAAAGCATAAGAATTGCTTATAGAGCCGCCCTCAATTCTACCAACCAGACCCCCTGAATTAGAATTAGCGGATATACTGCCTTCAACTACCGCATAAGTATTGCTTATCTCGCTGGAAACAGCCCTGCCAATCAGACCCCCTGAATTAGAAAAACCAGAGGGTGATGATGATGATATGCTGCCAACCACAACCCCAACATTGCTTATGCTGGCATCCTTCACATAACCAAACAGACCAGCAAACTCATAACCTGTGCTGCTTATCCCGCTTATGTTGTAACCATTGCCATTAAAACTGCCAGTAAACTTGTTAGTTCTGTTGCCAATCGGCTGCCAGTTGGATATGTCTGATAGGTCTATATTCCCTGTTAGAGCATAGTCGCCAGATAAAGAAGCGCTGTTAGTGCGGATAGATGTAAGTCCTGCGACGCTGCTGATGCTGGTAGCCCGAGTAGTCATAGCAGAGGCGCTGGCAAAAGCCGAGCAGCCAAATAAATTACATGCTCTGACGCGGTAGGTGTACTGGGTATCGGGCAATAGACCTGTGGCGGTGTAGCTGCTGGCGGGGGGTTGAATGGTGGTGACTAACGCGCCGCCATTATGCACTTCATAAGATTTGGCTTTATCTACACCACCCCAAGATATGCTTATAGAGGTTAGACCCAACGCTGTGGCAGTAACATCTCCAGGGATTGCAGGAGCAGGAGATGGCAGGGAGCGTAATGTCGGCAAATTCGCAGCAGTGCCAAAATCCCAGATGCCCGCATTCCAGCCAGTAGCCGAGGCAGTTAAGGCGCGCAATTCAGCAAGTTTTTGTAAAGTACCATAAGTGTTGCTAAACGCCCCTTCCGAAGATTTACGGCTGGCGCTGTAATAAGATGTGCTTATCGGGATACTACTACTAGCCAAGCCAACCAGACCGCCTGAATAAGAACGAGATGATGATGATGTTGATGATATACTCCCTTCAACAACCGCATAAGAATCGCTTATCGGGCCACTACTACTAGACCAGCCAACCAGACCGCCTGAATAAGAACCAGATGCTGATGATGATGATGATGATAATGATGATATATTACCAGTAACCACTGCATAAGAATTACTTATTGGGCTGTTATTATAAGCATAGCCAACCAATCCTCCTGAATATGAATATGATGATGATGATGATGATATACTCCCTCCAACTACCGCATAAGAATTGCTTATCGGGCTATTATCAGCATAGCCAACCAGACCGCCTGACCTAGAATTAGAAGCTAAATTTGATGATAATATATTCCCTTCAACCACCGCATAAGAATTACTTATTACACTATAAACAGCATTGCCAACCAGACCACCTGAATTAGAATCAGAAGTTATACTGCCTGCAACTACCGCATAAGAATTGCTTATCTCACTGGAACCAGCCCTGCCAACCAGAGCACCTGAACTAGAAAAACCATTCGGTGATGTTGATGATATGCTACCAACCAAAACACCAACATTGCTTATGATAGCATCTTCCACCCAACCAAACAGACCTGCATGCTGATAGCCCGAGCTGCTTACCCCGCTTATGTTGTAACCGTTGCCATCAAAACTGCCAGTAAATTTATTAGCTTTGTCACCAATCGGTTTCCAATTGTGTATGTGAGACAGGTCTATATTCCCTGTTAGAGTATAGTCGGCAGCTAAAGTAGCGCTATTAGTGTGGATAGCTGCAAGTTCAGCGGCACTGCTAATTCTAAAAATCATAGTAGTCGCGGATACATCACTGGCAAAAGCCGAACAGCCAAATAAATTACATGCTCTGACGCGGTAGGTGTACTGGGTGTCGGGCAATAGGTCTGTGAAGGTGTGACTAGTTGCGGGGGCGTCAATGGTGGTGACTAGAGCGCCGCTATTATACACTTCATAAGATGTGGCTTTATCTACGCTATCCCAAGATATGCTTATAGAGGTTAGACCCAACGCTGCGGCAGTAACATCTCCAAGATTCGCGGGAGAACGAGTAGCGGCAGGAGAAGGCAAGGAGCGCAATGTCGGCAAGTTTGCATCAGTGCCAAAATCCCAGATGCCCGCATCCCAGTCAGTAGCCGAGGCAGTTAAGGCGCGCAATTGAGCAACTGTTTGGGAAGTGCCATGAGTGTTATCAAATCCCCCTTCCGAAGATTTATGACTGGCACTGTAATAAGATTTGCTTATCTGGCTATTAATAGCAATGCCAACCAAACCTCCTGAATAATCTGATTCTGATGATGATATACCGTCTTCAACTAATGCATAAGAATTGCTGATCGGGCTGGCATAAGCATGGCCAACCAAACCTCCTGAATAATCTGATGATAATATACTGCCTCCAACTAATGCATAAGAATTGCTAATCGGGCTTTCATGAACTCTGCCAACCAAAGCTCCTGAAAAATAAGATGATGATATACTGCCTTCAACTACTGCATAAGATTTACTAATCTCACTGGAACGAGCATAACCAACCAGACCTCCTGAAGCAGAAAAACCAGATGATGTTGATGATATACTCCCTTCAACTACCGCATAAGAATTACTTATCTGGCTACTAGAAGCATAGCCAACCAGACCTCCTGTATATGAATCGCCTGATGATGTTGATGATATACTGCCAGCCAAAACCCCAACATTACTTATGTTGGCGTTTTCCACATAACCAAACAAGCCAGCATACTGATAGCCCCTACTGCTTATCCCGCCTATGTTGTAACCATTGCCATCAAAACTGCCAGTAAATCTATTAGCTGAATTACCAATCGGCTCCCAATTGAGTATGTGAGATAGGTCTATATTCCCTGTTAGAGCGTAGTCGCCAGCTAAAGCAGCTCTATTAGAACGGATAGCTGCAAGCTCTAAGGCGCTACTAATTCTTACAACCATAGTCACAGCGGAAGCACTGACAAAATCCGAGCAGTCAAATAAATTACATGCTCTGACGCGGTATGTGTACTCCGTGTCGGGCAACAGACCTGTGATGGCGTAGCTAGTAGTTGTAGGACGATTGATAGTAGTGATTAGCCCTTCGCTATTATGTACTTCATAAGATGTGGCTCTACCTACCCAATCCCAAGATATGCTTATAGAGGTTAGACCCCAAGCTGTGGCAGTAAAATCTTCAGGACTCGCGAGAGGAATAATAACAGCAGGGGAAGGCAAGGAGCGTAATATCGGCAGGTTCGCATCAGTGCCAAAATCCCAGATGCCTGCATTCCAGTTAGTAGCCGAGGCAGTTAAGTGACGCAATTGAGTAAGTGTTTGGGAAGTGCCATGAGTGTTGCTAAACGCCTCTCCCGAAGATGTACTGGCGCTGTAATAAGATTTACTTATAATCCCATAAAGGAAGAATTTCCGTCTATCCTCAACTCCGCCAACCAACCCCCCTGTATTAAAAGGATATGATGATATACTGCCTTCAACTACTGCATAAGAATTACTTATCAGAGAACCTTCAGAAGTATAAGCAAGACCAACTAACCCTCCTGAATAAGAATAAGAAGAAGAAAAAGAAGCATAAGATTCTATAAGGCTTGTAACTAATGCATAAGAATTGCTTATCGGGCTATCCTGAGCATAGCCAACCAAACCTCCTGAATAAGAATAAGAAGAATAAGAAAAACCAGCTGGTGATGATGATGATGATATACTCCCTTCAACTACCGCATAAGTATTACTTATCGGGCTTCTCCAAGCATAGCCAACCAAACCTCCTGAATAAGAACTAGGACTAGAACCATCAATAGAATTAGTAAGATAAGTTGTATTTATTCGTGATGATATGCTGTTTTCAACTAATGCATAAGAATTGCTTATCGGGCTATTATCAGCCCTGCCAAACAAACCTCCTGAATAAGAATAAGAAGAATAATAAGAAGAAGAAGAAGCTGCTGATGATAATATCCTCCCTTTAACCACTGCATAAGAGTTGCTTGTCGGGCTACTATCAGCATAGCCAACCAAACCTCCTGAAAATGAACCAAAATCTCCTGATGATGATATACTCCCTTTAACCACCGCATAAGAATTGCTTATCGAGCTAGTATAAGCAGAGCCAACCAGACCTCCTGAATATGAACCAAAAATATATGGTGATGATGATGATATACTCCCTTCAACTACCGCATAAGAATTGCTTATAGAGCTATCAGAAGCCCTGCCAACCAGACCTCCTGAACTACGTGATGATATACTCCCTTTAACCACCGCATAAGAATTGCTTATCCGGCTACCTCTAGCATAGCCAACCAAACCTCCTGAAAATGAACCAAAATCTCCTGATGATGTTGATGATATATCGCCAACCAAAACCCCAATATTTCTTATGTTGGCGTTTTGCGCATAACCAAACAGACCAGCATGCTGATAACCCGAGCTGCTTACACCGCTTATGTTGTAACCATTGCCATTAAAACTGCCAGTAAACGCATTAGTTCCGTCCCCAATCGGCCGCCAATTGGGCATGGAGGATAGGTCTATATTTCTTGTTAGAGCATAGTGGCGCGCTAAAGTGTTGCTATTAGAGCGAATAGCTGCAAGTTCAGCGGCACTATTGATGAGGACTCCATTCTTAGTGGTAGCAGAAGTGCTAACAGAAGCCGAGCAGCTAGAGCCATTACATGCTTTGACGCGGTAGGTGTGTCTCGTGTTGGGCAACAGATCCCTGGTAGTATAGCTAGTTGCGGGGGCGTCAATGGTGGCGACTAGCACGCCGCTATTATGTACTTGATAAGATGTGGCTCCCTCTACACTATTCCAAGATATGCTTAGCGAAGTTATACCCAACACTGTGGCAGTAACACGACTTGGGGCAGAAGGAATGAATCTGGACGTGGTCGCCGAACCAACTGGGGATAACTCACCGCATACTTCGGAGCTTTCAGGGGGAGAGGCAGAGACGCCTGAGTCATAGCAGCCCCTAACCTGATATTCATATAGGGTGTCTGCTGCTAAGCCCGCAACTATATATTCGGTAGATTGGGGGGAAACTGTTGCCACCTCTTCCCCAGCCCGATTAACTATTTGGTAGGAGGTAACTCCCGCGATGCTGTCCCAGGATACCTTTAATGAAGTAATCGCTCGCCCGATTGTTGAAGCAACTAAAGTAACTTGTATGGCATCGGATACGCCTATGGTTTCAGTAGTCGCGGATACATCACTGGCAAAATCCGAGCAGCCAAATAAATTACATGCTCTGACACGGTAGGTGTACTGGGTGGCGGGCAATAGGTTTGTGGCGGCGTAGCTAGTTGCGGGGTGAGAGGTAGAGCCGACTAGCCCTTCAATATTATATACCTCATAAGATGTGGCTCCAACTACACTACTCCAAGACATGCTTATAGAGCTTAAACTCAACGCTGTGGCAGTAACATCTCCAAGATTCGTGGGATAACGAGTAGCAGCAGGAGAAGGCAAGGAGCGCAATGTCGGCAAGTTTGCATCAGTGCCAAAATCCCAGATGCCCGCCTCCCAGTCAGTAGCATCAGCAGTTAAGGCGCGCAATTTAGCAAGTGTTTGGGAAGTGCCATGAGTGTTGCTAAACTCCCCTTCCGAAGATTTACGGCTGGCGCTGTAATAAGAATCGCTTATCGGGCTATCATTATCTGCAAAGCCAACCAGACCTCCTGAATATGATGATGATGATATACTGCCTCCAACTAATGCATAAGAATTGCTTATCGGGCTATCCACAGCCACGCCAACTATCCCCCCCGAAGAAGATATTTCCCCTGATGAGGATATACTGTCTGCAACTAATGCATAAGAATTGCTTATCGGGCTATTAGCATTAGCATAGCCAACCAGACCTCCTGAATATGAATATGACGATATACTTCCTCCAACTAATGCATAAGAATTGCTTATCTCACTGGAACTAACCAAGCCAATCAGTCCTCCTGAATAAGCGCGAGAAGATATACTTCCTTCAACCACTGCATAAGAATTGCTTATCTCACTGGAACTAACCTCACCAACCAGACCGCCTGAAGATGAATATGTTGATGATGATGATGATATACTCCCTCCAACAACCGCATAAGAATTGCTTATCGGACTATTCTGAGCCAAGCCAACCAGACCGCCTGAATATGAATATGAGGAGGAGGAGGATATATTACCCGTAACTTCCACATAAGAATTACTTATCGGGCTATTAGAAGCATAGCCAACCAGACCGCCTGAAATATAAATAGATGATATGCTCCCTTTAACTACTGCATAAGAATTACTTATCGGGCTATTAGAAGCATAGCCAACCAGACCTCCTGAATATGAATTAGATGATGATGATGATGATGATGATATATTGCCAACCAAAACCCCAACATTGCTTATGTTGGCGTTTTGCACAGAACCAAACAGACCAGCATATTTATAGCCCGAGCTGCTTACCCCGCTTATGTTGTAACCATTGCCATTAAAACTGCCAGTAAACTTGTTAGTTCCGTTGCCAATCGGCTGCCAATTGGCTATGGAGGATAGGTTTATATTACCTGTTAGAGCATAGTTACCAGCTAAAGTCGCATCATTAGCGCGGATAGCTGCAAGTTCTGCAGCGCTGCTGATGCTTGTAGCACCCCCCGCTTTATTGCCATTAGTAATAGCAGTGGCGCTGGCAGTAGACGAGCAGACAGATGGATTACATGTTTTGACTCTGTATGTGTATTCCGTGTTGGGCAACAAACCTGTGGCGGTGTAGCTAGTTGCGGGGTGATTGATAACGATGACTAGACCATCGCTATTATTAACCTCATAAAATGCAGTTCCCTCTACACTATCCCAAGATATTCTTATGGAGGTGAAGCCCAAAGATGCAGCAGCAACATTGCCTGGAACATCAGGAATGGCAACGGGGGTGGTGGCGGAGCCAACTGGAGAGAATTCGCCGCATATCTCGGTACTTTCAGCGGGGGAGGCAGGAGCGGATGGGGTATAGCAGCCCCTGACTTTATATTCATATAGGGTGCCTGCTGATAGGTTCGTGATTATGTGGCTTCTATTGGGGGTGGGAACTGTTGCAACTTTGTTCTCAGCGGCGTTCTCATCCGCGTTCTCATCAGCATCAAATATTTGGTAGGAGGTGACTCCCGTTATTCTGTCCCAAGACACATTCAAGGAAGGATTTGCTTGACCGATTGTTGAAGTAACTACAGTAACTTGTGGGGCGCTTGATACGTCTATGGGGTCAGTAGTAAAAGATACTTCAGTGGGATCCGAGCAGCCAGATGTATTACATGCTTTGACGCTGTAGGTGTACTTAGTGGCGGGCAATAGGGCGGTGGCGGTGTAGCTAGTTGTGGGAGCGTTAATAGTGGAGGCCTTCTCGTTGCCCTTATACACTTCATAAGATGCGGCTCCCGATACTGCTCCCCAAATTATGCTTCTAGCAGTTAAGCTCAGCGACCCTGCGCTAATAATGCTGGGGCTGTCGGGAATGGCAACGGGGGCGGTGGTGGAACCAGCAGGGGAGAAGTCGCCGCATACTTCGGCGCTTTCAGCGGATGAGGCATAGCAACCCCTAACTTTATATGTATATATGGCGCCTGCTGATAGGTCGGCGATTATGTGGCTGGTTTTGGAAGCGGGAACCGTTGCAACCTTGTTTCCATCAGTATTTTCAGCAGCATCAAATATTTGGTAGGAGGTGACTCCCGATATGTCGTCCCAGGATACATTCAAGGATGGCGCTGCTTGACCGATTGTTGAAGTAACCGCTGTAATTCGTGGAGCGCTTGATGCGCCTATGGCTTTCGTAGTTGCAGTTATTTCGCCAACAACCGAGCAGCCAGATGTATTGCATGCTTTGACGCTGTAGGTGTATTCCTTGTTGGGCGACAGGTCTGTGGCAGTGTAGATGGTAGTTTCAGGATTCTTGATGGTTTTTACTATTTCATCGTTATTATGTACTTGATAAGATGTGGCTCCTGATACTTCTCCCCAAGTTATGCTTATAGAGGTGAATCCCAGCGAACCTATTGTAACACCGCCGGAGCTGTCGGGAATGGCAACGGGGGTGGTGGCGGAACCAACTGCGGAGAAGTCGCCGCATATCTCGGTGCTTCCAGGAGCGGATGGGGTATAGCAGCCCCTGACCCTATATTCATATAGAGTGCCTGCTGAGAGATCGGTGATTATGTGGCTGGTTTTGGAATCGGGAACTGTTGCAACCTTGTTCTCATCCGCGTTTCCAGCGGCATCAAATATTTGGTAGGAGGTAACTACCCTTATGTAGCCCCAAGATAGCATCAGGGAAGGATTTGCTTGACCGATTGTTGAAGCAACTACAGTAACTTCTGGGGCGCTTGATATGCCTATGGGGGGGCTGAAAAAATCCACTTCTGTGGAATCCGAGCAGCCAGATGTATTACATGCCTTGACTCCATAGGTATATTCTGTGTTGGGCAATAGGTCTGTGGCAGTGTGTCTAGTATTAGGATGTGTGTTGTTGGCAACTAGTACATTGCCATTATGCACCTCATAGTATTCAGCTCCATCTACACTATTCCAAGTTATGCTTATAGAAGTGAAGTCCTGCCCTGCGGCGCTAATGCTGCTGGGGCTGTCGGGAATGGCAACGGGGGTGGGGGTGGTGGCGGCACTGGCAGCAACCGAGCAGCCAGATAAATTGCATGCTTTGACGCTGTAAGTGTATTCAGTGGCGGGCAATAGGTCTGTGGCGGTGTAGCTAGTATTAGGATGTGTCTTGTTGGCGACTAGCACATTGCCATTATGCACCTCATAGTATTCAGCTCCATCTACACTATCCCAAGATATTCTTATGGAGGTTAAACCCTGCACTGCAGCAGCAACATTGCTTGGAACAGCTGGAATGGCAACGGGGGTTCTGGTGGTGGCGGCACTGGCAGCAACCGAGCAGCCAGATAAATTGCATGCTTTGACGCTGTAAGTGTATTCTGTGGCGGGCAATAGGTCTGTGGCGGTGTGTCTAGTATTAGGATGTGTCTTGTTGGCGACTAGCACATTGCCATTATGCACCTCATAGTATTCGGCTCCAACTACACTATCCCAGGATATTCTTATGGAGGTTAAGCCCTGCACTGCGGCAGCAACATTGCTTGGAACAGCTGGAATGGCAACGGGGGTTCTGGTGGTGGCGGCACTGGCAGAATCCGAGCAGCCAGATAAATTACATGCTTTGACGCTGTAAGTGTATTCTGTGGCGGGCAATAGGCCGCTAACAGTGTAGCTAGTATTAGGATGTGTCTTGTTGGCGACTAGCACATTGCCATTATGCACCTCATAGTATTCAGCTCCATCTACACTATCCCAGGATATTCTTATGGAGGTTAAGCCCTGCACTGCGGCAGCAACATTGCTTGGAACAGCAGGAATGGCAACGGGGGTTCTGGTGGTGGCGGTACTGGCAGAATCCGAGCAGCCAGAGACATTACATGCTTTGACGCTGTAGGTGTATTCTGTGTCGGGCGATAGGTCTGTGGCGGTGTAGCTAGTATTAGGATGTGTGTTGTTGGCAACTAGCACATTGCCATTATGCACCTCATAGTATTCAGCTCCATCTACACTATCCCAGGATATTCTTATGGAGGTTAAGCCCTGCACTGCGGCAGCAACATTGCTTGGAACAGCTGGAATGGCAACGGGGGTTCTGGTGGTAGCGGCACTGGCAGAATCCGAGCAGCCAGATGTATTACATGCTTTGACGCTGTAGGTGTATTCAGTGGCGGGTAACAGGGCTGTGGCTGTGTAGCTAGTAGTTGAGGGATTATTGATAGTGGTTACCAACACGTCGCCATTATACACTTCATAAGATGTGGCTCCAACTACACTATCCCAGGATATTCTTATGGAGGTTAAGCCCTGCACTGCAGCAGCAACACCGCTTGGAGTAGCAGGAATGGCAACGGGGGTGGTAGCAGAACCAACTGCGGAGAAATTGCCGCATATTTCAGATCTTTCAGGGGCGCCGGGGGCAGTAACAGACGGAGTATAGCAGCCCCTGACTTTATATTCATATAGGATGCCTGCTGATAGGTCAGTGATTATGTGGGTGGTAGCAGGAGATTGAACTGTTGCAACCTTGTTTTCAGCAGCATCAAATATTTGGTAGGAGGTGACTACCCTTATGTAGTTCCAAGATAGCTCCAAGGAAGGATTTGCTTGACCGATTGTTGAATCTACTACAGTAACTTGTGGGGCGCTTGATATGTCTATGGAGTCAGTGAAAAAATCTATTTCAGTGGAATCCGAGCAGCCAACGTCATTACATGCTTTGACGCTGTAGGTGTATTTAGTGGCGGGCAATAGATCTTTATTAATAATGTAGGTAGTTCTAGATTCATCAACAGTGGCAACCTTCGCGGCGCCCTTATACACTTCATAGCGCTTGGTTCCCAATACTTTACTCCAGGTTATAGTTACAGAAGTGAAGTCCTGCCCTGCAGCGCTAATAATGCTGGGGCTGGCGGGAATGGGAATAGCAGCAGACCTGCTAGTAAAAGCCGAGCAGCCAGAGTCATTGCATGCCGCAACACGATAGGTATACCCTGTGTTAGGTAATAGGTCTGTGGCGGTGTAGCTAGTGGCGGGAGGAGTGGTATTAACTGACCCTCCTCTGTTGTTGTACACCTTGTAGAATTCAACATCCGATACACTATTCCAGGATACTCTTATAGAAGTGGAATTCAACGGTACTACAGTAACGCCCCTTGGGCTGGCAGGGACATTAACTGGAGGCGGTTCAACATCAGGGACAAAATCAGAAGACAATTTTGGAAGATCATTGGCAGTACCAAAGTACCAGGTGTCCTTATCCCAGTCCGTGGATTCGGCGGTTAATTCCTTCAGTTCTTCAACTGTTTTAGCAACCCCACTAGTACCAGTAGTGTCAGTAAAATCTCCTTGCGAGGAAGCGGGTCTGGCGCTGTAATAAGAATTGCTTATAGAGCTGCTATCAGCATAGCCAACCAAACCTCCCGCATAAGAAGAAGCAGAAGGTTCAGAAACAGAAGAGTATATGCTGCCATAAACTACAACATAAGAATTGCTGATCCGGCTATTATCAACCCTGCCAAACAATCCACCCGCATAAGAAGAAGATTCAGCAGAAGAGGTGATATCGATTGCAACTATAACATAGACATTGCTGATAAAGCTTCTATTGGCTTGGGCTGCCAAGCCCCCTGCATAAGCATGGGTAGAAGATGAATTGATGTTATTGACATTTACGCCAAGATTGCTTATGCTGGCGCCATGAACATAACCAAATAAACCTGCATATTCATAGCCCGAGATAGTCATGCCGCTTATTTCGTAGCCGCTGCCATCAAAACTGCCAGTAAAGCCGTTGGCTGAGTCGCCAATGGGCTGCCAATTGGGTATGTCTGATAGGTCTATGTCTGCAGCCAAAATGTAGTTGCCCGCTAATGTGGAACTATCTGCCCTAATGGCATTAAGCTCGGCGGCGCTGTTGATTATTGTATCGCCCCCATTCTTGTTGCCACTAGTAGCGGCGGAGCTGGCAGCAGAAGTTGAGCAACTAGCAGAATTGCATGCTTTTATGCTATAGGTATATTCGGTGTTGGGCGATAGTCCAGTGGCAGTGTAACTGGTGGCAGGAGGTCTAACGGTAGCGACGTTCACTCCGTTGCTGTCATACACTTCATAGCGCTCGGCTTGTGGCACACTATCCCATGTTACCCGCAAGGAAGTGAAACCCAATGGTGTGGCGGCAGCGCTGGCAGGACTAGCGGGGGCTGTGGGGACTTCTGTATCTGTGTTGCCACCTCCTCCGCCGCCTCCACCGCAAGCGATTAGTGAGGAGAGAATTATGGGTGTGATGAAAAAACTTATATGTCGCCTGATTTTTCTGTAGCAGACGGTATATAAGTTGGTTTGGGTGGTTTGAGTAGGTTGGGTGGATTGGACGTAGTCCGTTGCATCCGAGTTAAATTTACGGAGGCAAAGTAACGTCATTTTTTTAATAAAATTATGCATAGCTTCATGTAGTCTCTTAAATATTTTAAATTAATAACACTAAGTCAATTCACATTAATTAATGTAGATCGATATTACGCTAATTATTGTAGCATAAAAAAGGAAATTTTTTCGGAGAATTATATAAAATTTATTACATCTCCATTTGGGGAGGGTTTATATTTAGCTCATAACCTATCTAGCAAAAGCTGAACAGCCATATAAATTACATGCTCTAACGCCATAGTCATAAAAAATGCCAGACGATAATAATTCAGTGGCGATGTAGGAAGTGGTAGAGTGGGGAACAGTGACTAATAATTCATTGCCATCGTGCACTTCGTAATATAAAGCTCCCGATACACTATCCCAGGATATGTGCGCATCTCCACCAGAATCTGGGCTAGAAATTACTACATTACTAGGCGGGGCTAGGACAGGAGGCAGAAAAATACCCGCCAAAATTGAGGGGCGCAATCTTGGCAAGTCATTATTAGTGCCAAAATCCCATACAATATCACTCCAACCGGTAGTCGCGGCAATTAAAGCGCGCAGTTCATCAGGGGTTTGGGAGGTGCCGTAATCGTTAGTAAATCCCCCTTCCGAAGATTTACGACTAGCGTTGTAATAAGAATTGCTAATCGAATGTTCGCTAAACCCGCTAACAAAATCGCCAACCAATCCGCCCGCATAAAAACTATCAGAAGCATTGGAGGATATATAACCCTCAACTAATGCATAAGAATCTATAACTGGACTCCCCGAAGTATCGCCAACCAAGCCGCCCGCATTAGAAGCATTGGAAGCATAAGAGAATATATTACCCTTAACTACTGCATAAGAATCGCTAACTGTACTCCCAAAAGTTCCGCCAGCCAATCCTCCAACATTAGCGCCACCGTAAATATTAGCAGTGGTGTTGGTGGTGGAATATATACTACCTGCAATTTCTGCAGAAGAAGTAATAATCCAACTCATATAAGCATCGCCAACCAAGCCACCTGCAAAAGCAGAAGAGAAAAGAGCATCAGCAGTGGTATTAGCAGTGGCAGATATATCGCCCACAACTTCTGCATAAGAATCTGTAATCTGACTATCGCTAACCACGCCAACCAAACCGCCTGCAGCAGAAGAAGCAGAAGAAAAAGAATATATATATTCTGAAACCATTGCAAAAGAATTGCTGATTGAACTATTAAAAGCATAGCCAATCAATCCTCCTGAAGCAGTACGAGCAGAAGAAGAAGAGGATATATTACCAACTAGAACCCCGATATTACTTATACTGGCGTTTGCCACATGACCAAATAGACCAGCAATTTGATAGCCCCTACTGCTTATCCCGCTTATGTTGTAACCATTGCCATCAAAACTGCCAGTAAACGCATTAGTGAAGTTGCCGATGGGCTGCCAATTGGATATGGCGGATAGGTCTATGTTCCCAGTTAGAGCATAAGCGCCAGATAAAGTGTCGCTATTAGTGCGGATAGCCGCAAGTTCTTCGGTACTGCTGATGTTTGTGATGTCACTCGGCTCGGTGGGAGGAGGAACCTGTGGCGTTGCGTCTGTCATTGCAGTCGCAGTAACATAATCTGAGCAGCCATTCTCATTGCATGCTCTAAGACGATATGTATATCCAGTGTCGGGTGATAGATCTGTGACTATATAAATATTATCAAGATTAGTGATATTAGTAACTAGTTCATTTACATTAGTATATAGTTCATAGTACTCAGCTCCTAATGCATCGCCCCAGTACATAAGTATAGCGTCAGCGCCCGCACTTTGAGCGTTAAAAGGGTCAGGGGTGGCGGGGAAGTTAACAGGGGGTGGCGGGACAGAAATACCGCCAAAATTTGAGGAACGCAATCTTGGCAAGTCATTATCAGTGCCAAAATCCCAGATGCTTTCATCCCAAGTGGTGCCCGCAGCAGTTAAGGCGCCCAGTTGAACAGGCGTTTGGGATGTACCGTTAAAGTTATCAAATCCCCCTTCCGAAGATTCGCGACTGGCACTGTAATAAGAATTGCTTATCGGGCTATTAGAAGTATCGCCAACCAGACCTCCTGCAGCTGAAGCTGAAGATGATGATGATATACTGCCTCCAACTAATGCATAAGAATCGATTATCGGGCTATTAGAAGTATCGCCAACCAGACCTCCTGCAGCTGAAGCTGAAGATGATGTTGATGATATACTGCCTCCAACTAATGCATAAGAATTGCTTATCGGGCTATTTTCAATAGCTTCGCCAACCAGACCTCCTGCAGCTGAAGCTGAAGATGATGTTGATGATATACTGCCTCCAACTAATGCATAAGAATTGCTTATCGGGCTATTTTCAATAGCTTCGCCAACCAGACCTCCTGCAGCTGAAGCTGAAGATGATGATGATGATATACTGTCTCCAACTAATGCATAAGAATTGCTTATCGGGCTGGAGGAAGCTTCGCCAACCAGACCTCCTGCAAATGATGATAATAGTGATAATGATGATGATGCATTTGATGATATATTGCCTCCAACTAATGCATAAGAATTACTTATTGGGCTATAATAAGACGCGCCAACCAGACCGCCTGCAGCTGAAGATGATGATGTTGATGTTGATGATATACTGCCTCCAACTACTGCATAAGAATTACTAATTCGACTATACGAAGCATAGCCAATCAATCCGCCTGCTGAAGCAATATTAGAAGAATAAGAAGAGGATATATCGTCAACTAGAACCCCAACATTGCTTATGTCGGCGCTTTCTACATAACCAAATAGACCAGCATATTCATAGCCCGAACTACTTATCCCGCTTATGTTGTAGCCATTGCCATCAAAACTGCCGATAAATCGGTTAGTTAAGTTGCCGATGGGTTGCCAATTGGATATGGCGGACAGGTCTATATTTCTAGTTAGAGCATAGGAGCCAGATAAAGTGTCGCTATTAGCGCGGATAGCCGCAAGCTCAGCAGCACTGCTGATGCTTATGGTGCCGCTCGGCACGGTGGGGGGGGCAACAGGAGGTGGTGGAACAGAAATATCGCCCAAATTTGAGGAGCGCAATCTTGGCAGGTCACTATCGGTACCAAAATCCCAGATACCTCCATCCCAAGTGGTAGTTGCTGCAGTTAAAGCACTCAGTTCATCAGGAGTTTGGAAGGTGCCGACATCGTTGGTAAATCCTCCTTCCGAAGATTCGCGACTGGCACTGTAATAAGAATTACTTATCGGGCTATTGTCATCAACAAAGCCAACCAGACCACCTGAAAAAGAATCAGATGAAGAAGATGATGATATACTGCCCACAACTAATGCATAAGAATTGCTTATCGAGCTTTCATCAAATCCGCCAACCAATCCACCTGCATAAGAACGAGACATATCTTCCGAAACTATTGCAAAAGAAGAAGAATATATATCTTCCGAAACTATTGCATAAGAATTAATAATGCGACTCTTAAAAGCCCAGCCAACCAAGCCGCCTGCACCTGCAAAAGCAGAAGAAGAAGAAGAAGAAGAAGAGGATATATTACCCAAAACTATTGCATAAGAATTAATAATCTCGCTATTACCAGCATAGCCAATCAACCCTCCTGAAACAGTATTATTAGAAGAAGAAGAAGATAGATTACCAACTAGAACCCCAACATTTCTTATGTTGGCGTTTTCCACATAACCAAATAGACCAGCAGCTTCATAGCCCGAGCTGCTTATCCCGCTTATGTTGTAACCATTGCCATCAAAACTGCCAGTAAACGCATTAGTGAAGTTGCCGATGGGCTGCCAATTGGATATGGAGGACATCACTATATTTCCAGTTAGAGCATAGGAGCCAGATAAAGCAGCGCTATTAGCGCGGATAGCCGCAAGTTCTTCGGCACTGCTGATGCTTGTGGGAGGAATAATGGGAGGAATAACCGGAGGCGTTGTGCTACTTGAACTACTTGAACCGCAAGCGATTAGCAAGGAGAGAATTATAGGGGTAATGAAAAAGCTTATATAGCGCCTGATTTTTCTGTAGCGGTTAGTATATAAGTTAGTTTGGGTGGGGTGGACGTGGTGAGTTGCATCCGAGTTAGATTTACGGAGGCAAAGTAACGTCATTTTTTTAATAAAATTATGCATAGCTTTATTTTATGTAGTTTCTTAAATATTTTAAATTATTAACACTAAGTCAATTCACAAATTAATGTAGATTGATATTACGCAGATTATTGTACCATAAAAAAGGGAATAGTGCATATAGTAAGTGCATTGCGAGCATGGTTATGGTTTATCGCAAGTATCAAGCATTTAGCGGGCAGAGCACAGCTCTGCCCCTACGGCAGACCTATTCTAGGAAAGCAGGCGGCAAAGGCGAGGTAAGAGGATTATCAAACAACATCGGCAGGTCACTACTAGTGCCAAAATCCCATATAGTTCCATCCCAAGTGGTAGCCGCAGCAGTTAAGGCGCGCAATTGAGCAAGAGTTTGGGAAGTACCGAGAGTGTTATTAAATACCCCTTCCGAAGATTTACGGCTGGCGCTGTAATAAGATTTGCTTATAGGGCTGTTATTACGAGCAAAGCCAACCAGACCTCCTGCAACTGAAGAAGATGATGATATACTGCCTCCAACTACTGCATAAGAATTGCTTACCTGGCTATCATAAGCATAGCCAACCAGACCTCCTGTATCTGAATTAGATGATGATGATGATATACTGCCTCCAACTAATGCATAAGAATTGCTTACCTGGCTATTATGAAAAGCTGTACCAACCAGACCTCCTGCAGTTGAAAAAGAATCCATATCACCTAAAACTAAAGAAGTTACATTGCTTTTAACTACCGCATAAGAATTACTTATCGGGCTATCATCAGACACGCCAACCAGACCTCCTGCAAATGAAGAAAAAGATGATGATGATGATGATAATATATTGACTTCAACTACTGCATAAGAATTGCTTATATCACTGTAAACAGCCCAGCCAACCAGACCTCCTGAATATGATGAATTAAATGATGATGATAATATATTGCCTTCAACTACTGCATAAGAATTGCTTATCGGGCTATCATCAGCCCAGCCAACAAGACCTCCTGAATATGATGATGAAAAATCTACATCACCTAAAACTGAAGAAGAAAATATATCTCCCGAAACTACTGCATAAGAATTGCTAATGCGACTCTTAAAAGCCCAACCAACCAAGCCGCCTGCTGAAACAACATCAGTAGAAGAAGAAGAGGATATATCGCCAACTAGAACCCCAACATTTCTTATGTTGGCGTTTTCTACATAACCAAATAGACCGGCATCTTCAGAGCCCGAACTGCTTATCCCGCTTATGTTGTAGCCACTGCCATCAAAACTGCCAGTAAATGGGGCGGTGAAATTACCAATGGGCTGCCAATTGGATACAGAGGACAGGTCTATATTCCCAGTTAGAGCATAGGAGCCAGATAAAGTGTCGCTATTAGTGCGGATAGCTGCAAGTTCAGCAGCACTGCTGATGCTTGTGGGAGGAATAACCGGAGGTGTTGAACTACTTGAACTACTTGAACCGCAAGCAATTAGCGAGGAGAGAATTATAGGTGTAATGAAAAAACTTATATGTCGCCTGATTCTTCTGTAGCAGATAGTACAGTTAGTATATAAGTTGGTTTGGGTGGGGGGGACGTGGTGAGTTGCATCCGAGTTAGATTTACGGAGGCAAAGTAACGTCATTTTTTTAATAAAATTATGCATAGCTTTATGAGGTTTCTTAAATATTTTAAATTATTAACACTAAGTCAATTTACACATTAATGTAGATTGATATTACGCAGATAATTGTAGCATAAAAAAAGGAATAATGTTTATATAAGTGCGTTGCGAGTATGGTTATGGTTTGTCGCAAGTATCAAGCATTTAGCGGGCGGAGCACAGCTCCGCCCCTACAGACCATCATCGCAAGAATTTATACACCATAATTATGTGGCTTAAACTGCGGTCCAGCCGCCGTCAATTTTTAGGGCGCTGCCAGTAATCATGGCGGAACCATCTGCCGCTAAAAATACTACTGCCGCCATAATATCTTGTGGTTCGCCTACTCGCTTCAGGGCGATTTTAGCAAGAACTTCTTGCATGAAATCTTTGTCTTCAAACATTGGCTTAGTGAGGGGAGTTGCAAAAAAAGTGGGGCATATAGTGTTTGCTCTTATGTTATGCGGACCAAGTTCCCAAGCCATGGCTTTGGTGAAACCTTCCATCGCATGTTTGGATGCGCAATATACACTGCGTTGATTACCGCCCACATATCCCATTTGCGAAGATATGTTTATGATTGAGCCAGGTTGTTTAGCTGCCACCAGCCGTCTGGCAACTTCTTGAGCCATAAAAAAAGAGGCACGGACGTTTATATTAAATATAGCATCAAAGTCCTCCTCGGTAACATCAACAAAATTTGCCAAGCGGTTGATGCCAGCATTATTTACTAATATACTGCATAAAGGCAGCTCATCCAACGCACTTTTCATTGCCGCTACATCATTGATGTCCAGTATCACTGAGTGCGCCTTGCCGCCACTTTGATTTATTGCATCTTCCGCAGCACGAAGCGTTTTGGCATTGCGTGCCAGCAGGAATACTTCTGCCCCCGCCTGTGCCAAAGCAGCAGCGCAGGCAAAGCCCAAGCCACCATTAGCTCCGGTGATTATGGCGCGCTTGCCTGTGAGGTCTTGGCTGGGAGTGCGGGGAATATCCATTGTGCTTTAATATGTTCCTTAATTTTCTGCGATGCTTCTATTCTGCGATGTCTTTACACTTATATATACACTTATATAAGTATAAGCTTTTACGCTTCCTCAGCGCCGCTATATGGCTTGATGTTTTTGCCACCATAACGCCTAACTCTGATATTGGCTTGTTCGGCATGTCCTTTCATGCCTTCCAGCATACACAGACGGGCAGCATACTCGCCAATTTTAACTGACGCTTCATCGCTGGTTACTCGTTGGTAGGTGCATGTTTTGAGGAATTTCCCTACCCATAATCCTCCAGTATAACGAGCGGCTTTGAGTGTAGGCAGAGTGTGATTGGTGCCTATAACCTTATCGCCATAACAAACATTGGTGCGTGGTCCCAGAAAAAGCGCTCCGAAGTTGGTTAGGTTTTGCAAAAAATAATCGTCATCGCGCGTCATTATCTGCACATGCTCGGAGGCAACCTCATCGGCTGCCTGCACCATGGCTTCCAGCGAATCACAAAGAATAACTTCGCCATAATCGCGCCAGGCAGCAGCGGCTGTTTCGCCAGTGGGCATTACCTTTAATAATCGCTCTATCTGTTGCATAGTATCCTCGGCAAGTTTTTGTGAATCCGTAATCAGCACTGCTGGGGAAGTGGGTCCATGTTCTGCCTGCCCCAATAAATCAACAGCGCATAACTCGCCATCTACTGTGTCATCAGCAACCACTAAGGTTTCAGTGGGACCTGCTAATAAATCAATACCTGTAACGCCAAATAATTGTCGTTTTGCTTCTGCCACATAAGCATTGCCAGGACCCACGATTATATCAACGGGTTTAATGTTCTCTGCCTCAATGCCATAAGCCATTGCAGCAATTGCTTGAATGCCACCTAACATTAAGATGCTATCAGCTCCGGCTAAATGCATGGTCGCCACTACCACTGGATGCGGCTTGCCTCCTTGCGGTGGAGCCATTGCGGTTATATGTTTAACTCCCGCCACTTTGGCAGTAACAATGCTCATACTTGCTGCGGCAATCAGCGGGTACTTGCCGCCGGGGACATAACAGCCAGCTCGGTTTACAGGGATATTCTTATGCCCTAAGATAACTCCTGGCTGAATTTCCACTTCTGTGTCTTGTAATGCTTCGCGTTGCTTTTGCGCAAAAGTGCTTATCTGTTGTTGAGCATATTTAATATCATCCAACGCAGTAGTGGGCACTTGCTTCATCGCATCTGCAATTTCATCCTTTGATACTTGAAAAGAAGGAGGGGACCAGTTATCAAATTTTTGTGAGAACTCGCGGATTGCTTCATCGCCGCGTTCTTCTATTGATTTGACAATATCAGCGACAGTGCGTGATATTTGCTCACGGGATGTTTTGTCATCGGAGCGTGTTGCTTGTTTTAGGTACTTAATCATAATTGTTATTATACTTGTATACATACATATATAAGTGCATTGCGAGCATTCCGATGGTTTGTCGCGAGGGTTAGGCATTTTGCGGGCGGATATTTAATTCATCCCCCCTGGCTCCGCCCCTACGGAAACATTGTTGTAAGTTTATATACCATACAAAAATGGTGTATAATTAAAGAGGAGGAGGAGCAGAAATAATGTTTTTGCTGTAAAATGTCTCCTATTGTTTATAATTTATATATACACATTATTTAATAGAAATGATTGAAAATAAACCTAATTTACAAAGACGCAAAGTCCTGAATATTATTACAGGGGTATTTGCCTCCATAGGATTTGTGTTTGCCGCCATACCTTTCATGAGGTCATTACTGCCTAATGATTTAGTCAAAGCATTAGGAGCGCCTTTAGAAGTAGACATATCGGGCATACAAATGGGCGAATTCAAAATTATTGAATGGCGTGGCAAACCTATATGGATTCTCCGCCGCTCATCCAGCATTATTCAAGAATTAGCCACCAACGCTGCCCTGTTGGCAGATCCCACCTCTAAAAGCAGCATCCAACCAACGCAAATAAGCGGCGATGCCCGCGCCATAAACCCCGAATACCTGGTATTAGTGGGAATTTGCACCCATCTTGGTTGCTCTCCTTTATATAAGCCCGTGAAAGGCGACCCAGATGTTGGCACAGATTGGGAGGGAGGATTCTTCTGCCCTTGTCATGGTTCTCGCTTTGACATGTCAGGCAGAGTATATAAGAATATGCCCGCTCCAACAAATTTAGAAGTCCCCCCCTATAGGTTTACTGATAAAAGCAGCATCATCATAGGGGAAAGTTAAAGTATTTATTTATTTGGTTATTCAAAATGGAAACAGACAACAGAGACAATAGAGACAACGCAAACAGCGTAGAAAAGCAAAACACAAAAAGCACTAAAAACGCTAATAAAGGTGGGGCAATGAAATGGATAGACGACCGTCTGCCCGTAACTGATTTTATAGACAAGCAATTGCTGAGCTACTATGCTCCCAAGAACTTCAATTTTTGGTATTTCATGGGCAGTTTAGCTTTATTGGTGATGGTAATTCAGATAGGCAGCGGGATATTCCTAACTATGAGTTACAAACCAGATGCCACCAAAGCATTCGCCTCAGTAGAAAGCATAATGCGTGATGTAGATTATGGCTGGCTAATTCGCTATATGCATTCAACAGGCGCCTCTGCCTTCTTTATCGTGGTATATTTACACATGTTTCGCGGTATACTTTACGGTTCATACCGCAAGCCGCGCGAATTATTGTGGATTGTGGGGATGTGCATATATCTGATTCTTATGGCGGAAGCATTCTTTGGTTATCTATTGCCTTGGGGACAAATGTCCTTGTGGGGCGGTCAGGTAATTGTCAATTTATTCGCCTCCGTTCCTTATATTGGCACTTCATTGGCAGAGTGGGTGCGCGGCGACTTTGTGATTTCTGATGTAACCCTCAACAGATTTTTTGCCTATCATGTAATATTAATGCCCCTGCTGTTATTATTGTTTGTGGTGTTGCACATGATGGCTCTGCGCCATGTCGGCTCCAACAGCCCCGATGGCATAGAAATTAAAGAACACAAGAACAGCCAAGGAATACCTATAGACGGCGTGCCCTTTCATCCATATATGACGGTTAAGGATATATTCGTGGCAATGATTTTCTTGTTTATCTTTTCTTTTATTATCTTTTATCAGCCCACTGGCGGCGGATACTTTATTGAGGCGCCTAATTATGAAGAAGCAAATCCACTAAAGACCCCGGCGCATATTGTTCCCGTGTGGTATTTCACTCCTTTTTATGCCATGCTAAGAGCAGTTCCAAGCATAGCAGGCAGTCAGTTCCCTGCAACTTTGGTAATGTTTAGCGCTATATTAGTGTGGTTTTTCCTGCCCTGGCTTGATAGGTCGCCAGTAAAATCTATAAGATACAAAGGTCCGATTAGTAAAATATTTTTAGCCGCATTTGTTGTAAGTTTTATAGGGCTTGGCATTATTGGCACCTTGCCTATCTCTCCTTTATACACAAACATAGCTCAGGTTTTAACCTTAGTATACTTTGCGTACTTTTTTACTATGCCCATATATTCACGGCTTGAGAAAACTAAGCCGGTCCCAACTAGATTAACCTAATGAAAATTTTCAATATATTTTTCCTTACCGCTGTTGTTCTGATAGGCGGCATCAACATTGCGTCCGCAGCCGAATCTGGCTATAGATTAGATAAGGCATATACTAAGATTACAGACATTGAGTCATTAAGAAGAGGCGCCAAAACATTTGCGCAAAATTGTGTTGCTTGCCATTCCGCCCAGTATATGAGATATAGCCGCATAGGTGAGGACTTAAAATGGAACAATGATGAGCTGCGCGAGAATATGTTGGTGCGCGGCGGCATATACGAACCAATTATTAGTCCTCTTAGCGAAGAGGCGGCGCTGGCTGCTTATGCAGTTGTCCCTCCAGATTTAACTCTGCGCTCTAAGGTTCGCGGGCTTAACTGGATGCTTTCTTACTTAAAAGGTTTCTATCGGGATGCGGATTCATCCACTGGTTACAACAATGCCATTTTCCCTGGGACTGCTATGAGCAATGTGTTAGTTGCCATGCAAGGCATACAAGACCCAGTATATAAGGATAGCCATGGCAAGCAAAAATTAGTGGGGTTAGAGCTTGCTACACCTGGTTCTATGAATAAAAAGGAGTTTCATAATGCAATGACCGACCTGGTTAACTTTATGGATTATCTCAGCGAACCAGCGAAAATTCAGCGGGTTAAGTTGGGCTGGAAGGTTATGTTATTTTTGCTTTTATTAATTGTACTTACCTACTTCGTAAAACGAGAATACTGGAAAGACGTTCCCCAATAATAATTCCAGCAATTCCAACAATTTCTAATTGCGGATAAATGACGAAAGAACTTGAAAAACTCCGCGCCCAAATAGATGCAATTGATGATAGTTTACTTGACCTCATCAATAAGCGCTTAGACCATGCCCATACCATAGGGCAACATAAAGAAAAGAGCGATAACCCTGTTTTCCTAAGGCCTGAAAGGCAAGCCGAAGTTCTGCGACGGGTACAACAATTTGCGGATAAAAATCAAAACTCATCAAATGCTCTATCAAAGGAGCAGCTACTCAACATTTTTAGAGAGATAATCTCTCTTTGTCTTAATGCCGAATCATTAACTAAAGTAGTATACTTAGGACCTGAAGGCACTTACACCCAACAAGCAGCAATCAAATATTTTGGCAAAAACTCTGAGCTGATGCCAGTCCATTCTATCCCTGAAGTGTTTCGCGAAGTGGAGGCAAAGAACTCTTTCTATGGTGTAGTCCCCATAGAAAATTCATCTGAGGGGATGGTGTCAAACACCATGGATGTGTTAGTTGATTCGGATTTAAAGATAGTGGGAGAAGTAAAGATGGCAATACATCATTGCTTATTGGGTCATCCTTGGGCGGAATCACTAAAAGATGTTTCTTTAGTGTTCTCTCATCAGCAGTCAATTGCCCAGTGTAGATTATGGCTTGCCGAATATCTGCCTAATATAGAAATTCGGGTAGAAAACAGTAATGCGCGGGCGGCGCAACAAACTCTGCAAACCCCAAACTCTGCAGCTATTGCTGGAGAATTGAATGCCAACCTGTACGGATTAAAATTAATGGCAAAGAATATTGAAGACCAGCCAGATAACACCACACGCTTTTTTGTGATAGGCGATCAAGAGACCAAAGCAAGCGGCAATGATAAAACCTCTATAGTAGTTGGAGCAAAAAATCAGCCCGGCAGCTTATACAAATTGTTAGAGTGCTTTTATAAAGAGGATGTTGATTTAACTTTGCTTGAATCCCACCCTACTCGTATGGGCGACTGGCAGTATAATTTTTTCATAGATTGCCGCGGTCACTTGGAAGATACGGCAGTTAAAAAAGCAATTGATAGATTAAAATCCCAAAGCAGTTTCATCAAGATTCTGGGTTCATATCCCCTCAGCATCTAAGCGGCGTCTAAGTGTTTAACAACATCATCATTGCTGGCTTAGGGCTTATGGGGGGTTCCTTAGCCCTGGCAATCAAAAAAAACAACTTGGCAAAACAGGTAATCGCTTATGATTGCGACGAGCAAGCATTAGAAGAGGCGGTTAAAAGAAAGATAATAAATAAAGCAGTACTGACAATGAGTGAGGCAGCTGCATTGGCGCAAGATGAAAATGATTTAATTATAATTGCCGTCCCTCTGAAAGCAACTGAGCAAGTGCTGATAGATTGCACCGCCGCTTCACCTAAATCTCTGATGACAGAAATAGGCAGCGCTAAAGGCCATCTACACCGTATGATACAAGCCCACCTTAAAGGCAACCCTGCTCTTAGTCATTTTGTTCCCAGTCATCCGATAGCAGGAATAGAAAAGAATGGGTTGAGCAACGCCAGCGCTGAACTATACAAGAATCACAAATGCATAATTACTCCTTTGGATAATAACTTACCAGAGTCCGTGGCGCGTATCGCTGATTTTTGGCAAGCAATAGGAAGTGATGTTTCCTATATGGATATAAAACTGCATGACAAGATTTTTTCGTATACTAGTCATTTACCGCACCTTCTTTCTTATACTTTGGTTGAATCACTATCACAAGACCCTAACGCGGAAGATTTTTTTAATTATGCGGCAGGAGGGTTTCGCGACTTCACTCGCATAGCTGCAAGTGATGAAAGAATGTGGGCGGATGTCTTTGCGGTTAATCGCGGTAATTTACTTAAAGCCATAACGCGGTTTCAAAAGTTTCTCTCTCAGATGCGTTCCGACCTGCAGCAAAGCAATGAAGAGCAGCTAATTGCCAGAATAAAAAGAGCGCGCCATGGACGTCAACGTTTTGAAGCAAGTAAATCCCTAGAGTCATCTACAGAACCATCTACAGCATCTAAGAAGTCAGCAAACGTCTTTAGTGGTGAATTTAGTAGTGAGTTTGACTATGTATCTTCTCCTTGCTCACAGTTAACTGGAGAAATTAAGGTCGCCGCGGATAAATCTATTTCACACAGGTCAATTATATTCGGCTCAATTGCCGAAGGAATAAGCTCGGTAAATAATTTTCTGCCAGCAGAAGACACTTTAAACACAATTAATATTTTTCGGTCTATGGGGGTAAACATAACTATGGATCGGAACAAAAAAAGTATAAAAATAAAGGGCGTAGGACTGCAGGGCTTGCGTAAACCAGATAACTTCTTAGATTGCGGCAATTCAGGAACTGCTGCCCGTTTATTATGCGGGTTGCTGAGTGGTCAAAGCTTCTCCAGTCAGATACGCGGTGATATATCCCTGAGTGCGCGTCCAATGGATAGAGTGATAACCCCGCTAAGTCAGATGGGAGCGCGCATCTATGCCAGTAATAATAATCGCTTGCCTTTATTGATTATTGGCAATCGCACCCTGCGCTCTATTGATTATGATATGCCTGTGGCTAGTGCCCAAATAAAATCCGCGCTTATACTCGCCTCTCTATATACAGACGGAGAAACTCTAATCAAAGAAATAGCGCCAACCCGCGACCATACCGAGAGGATGCTCAAAAACTTTGGCTACAGGGTTGCTCGCGCCAAAGATGGCACCATATCTGTTAAAGGGCGAGGACGGCTTAACGCTGCATCAATAAATGTGCCGGCAGATATTTCTTCGGCGGCATTTTTTATGGTTGCCGCCTTAATTACCCCTAATTCCTCCATATTACTGAAAGATGTAAGCATAAATCCAACCCGCATTGGAATTATCACTATCCTTAATCAGATGGGAGCAGATATAGAGTTGCTAAATAAAAGACAATTTGGCAACGAAGCAGTGGCTGATATTGCGGTTACCAGCAGTGAACTTAGCGGCATAACCATCGCTCCTGAACTTGTGCCTCTGGCAATAGATGAAATGCCAATTATTATGGTGGCAGCAGCTTATGCCAAAGGAACCACTCGTATAAGTGGAGCAGAAGAATTAAGAGTGAAGGAAACAGATAGAATAGCCGCAATGGTTGACGGATTAACCCGTGTAGGAGTGAAAGTCAAAGCCACCAAAGATGGCGCGGTAATTGAAGGAGGAAAAGGCGTCAAGGGCGGGATTGTGGACTCGTATCAAGACCATCGTATTGCTATGTCATTTACAGTAGCTGCTTGCGCGGCAGAAAAGCCCATCCATGTGCAAAGATGCGCCAATGTGGCTACCTCGTTTCCTGATTTTAAGGAATCCGCTTCATCTTTAGGCATGGAAATCATAACAAAAAGTGGATAGGATTATAGCTATAGATGGCCCCAGCGCCTCTGGCAAGGGAACTGTTGCACTGCAAGTAGCGCAACAGATGGGATGGCATATCCTGCCAAGCGGGAAGATTTACCGCGCCATCGCTATGCAGGTTAAGCAAAAAAACATTGAGCGCCAGAATCAGGACGAGGTAATTAAGCTAATATCCCAGATGGATCTGAAGTTTGTCGTGGAAAATGACGAATTACACACTTATATAAGTGGTAAGTGTGTGGATGAAGAAATAGGCAGCGATAATATCAGCAAAATAGCGTCCCAAATAGCGGTTTATCCTGAATTACGCCAAAAACTAATGGGATATCAACGTTCTTTTATCAGGCAACCAGGGTTAGTGGCGGAAGGACGAGACATGGGAACTGTTGTTTTCCCTGAAGCAGGGCTTAAAATATACCTAAATGCCTCAATTGAACAGCGTGCGATTAGAAGATTAAAACAATTTCAAAATTTAGGTGATAAATATGCTAAAATAGACGACATCATTGACGCTATCACAAAAAGAGACGAGTCCGATCGCAATCGTGCAACCGCCCCTTTGAAACAAGCGGAAGATGCCGTTGTTGTGGATTCAACAGATTTAACTATTAACCAAACAGTTGAAAAAATTATGAAAACGACTAAAGAGAGATTTAATACATTATAATTAATATTTATGAAAATTGATTTTGCTACTATTGTAGAACAGGACTTAAAGGTTTCCAGCATGAAGCCAGGCGCCCTCATTAAAGGGAATATTATTGATGTCCAAAAAAATTGGGTTATAGTAGATACCCATCTTAAAACTGAGAGTGTATTACCACTTGAGCAATTTAATGATACCGAAGGAAATTCTGATGTCCACGTAGGGGATGAGATTGAACTGATGCTTGAATCCGTTGAAAATGGGTTGGGAAGAACACAGGTTTCTTATGGGAAAGCCAAGTTTTGGCGCAGATGGACGGAACTTGAAGCGTCATATAAAAAGGGCGAAACAGTTAAAGGATTAATTAAGAATAGAGTGCGCGGTGGTTTTAGCGTATTCATAGATGGAATTAAAGGGTTCTTACCTGGCTCATTAATTGACATAGGCGAAGGAGTTAATCCAGCCGCATGGGAAAATACCGAAACAAATTTCAAAATAGTCAAGATAAGCAGGTCTAGGTTCAATATAGTCCTTTCGCACAAATCACTAAGCGATGAAAAGAGTGATTCAGATAAACAAATATTCTTTGAATCACTAATGGAAGCGGGAACTGTCAGGGGCAGAGTTAAGAAGATTATGGATTTTGGCGCTTTTATAGACCTCGGCAAAGGCGAAGGGCTGGTATACATAGCCGATATTATGTGGCAAAGAATTCAACATCCCAGTGAGGTGCTAAAAGTCGGGGAAGAATATGAATTTAAGGTCATTAATTATAATAGAGAAAAGAACCGCTTATCACTTAGTTTGCGTGAGATGCAAAATAATCCTTGGGATGAGCTTGAAGGCAAAATAGAGGAAGATCAAGAAGTCAGCGGCTTAGTAACTAAGATTGATAAATATGGTTTCTTTGTTGAGCTTGCTCCTGGCATAGTGGGATTGGTTCATATTTCTGAGATTGACTGGGTAAATAAATCGCCCCGCCCCGCAAACTATGTTAAGGTTGGCGATACAGTAAACATTAAAATCCTCTCCATAGATATTCAAAATCGCCGCATATCATTGGGCTATAAACAATGCTTTAATAATCCTTGGGATGAATATGCGCAACTCCATTCAGCCGGTGATATTGTAGAATCCAGGATTAAAGACATAAAAGAGTTTGGAATGTTTGTGGAACTTAATGAATATTTAGACGGTTTTATTCATGCTAACAATATTGATTGGGAAATCCCAGCCGAAGAAGCATTAAAACTATATTCCAAAAATGATATGGTTAAAGCTGTGATAACTGTAATAGATGTTCCTAAAGAAAAGATTTCTCTTAGCATTAAGAAGACCAAGCCAAATAACTTTATGGATTTTATTAAGAGGAATCCTGTTAAGAAAACCGAAGTTAAATGCACAGTCAAGTCCGTGGACGGCAGGAAAGTTATAGTTAAAATAAATGATGATTTAGATGGCATAATAAATGCTTCTGAGTTGGGCATTGACAAAATGAAAGAACCTGCAGATTTAGTCAAAGTGGGTGAAGAACTAACCGCTATGATATGGAGAGTGGACACTAAGAAAAGACAAATCTTTCTTTCGTTGAGAGCAGTAAATGAGCAACAAGATCAAGTTGCGCTGGATCATCAACAGAAGAAGAAAGGAGGTTTCTTTTCAACACTGGGAGATATATTGAATCTGAAAGATGAAAAATCTGAAGAAGTAGCAGAAGCTGACGAAAGTGAAACACTCGCTGCTGGTCAAGAAGAAAAAGCCAGCAAAGAGATAGAAAAGGAAGAAGCAGAAGAGCAGCTCGCAACCGAAGAAAAAGCATCTGAAAACGTTGAAGCAGGTGAAGAAACTACAAAAGAAAGCAAAGAAGCTAAAACAAAAGAAGACGTGGCTAAAGATAGCGATAGCTAAATGGCAGCCGCCATTATTTCATGATGTCTCATAACAAGATTTATTTCTTGGGTTTACTTTTGGGTCTACTTGTGGAGGCAGGCGGCATTTATTAATTATCTATAAAATATTCCAGTTGGGTTTGAAATGAAATTTTTATCAGGACCTGTATTTATAGCAAAGCTAATTATTTGCTTGTTATTTGTATTTTTAGGAATATACTTTGCGCTGTATAATAAACAACTTGTAAAATTTGATTTAATTTTCTTGCAGATACCTCAAATAAACTTAGGGCTGCTAAGCATTATGCTGCTTTTATGTGGCTTTATTCTTGGATTTATAGCATCTCTACCAATCATCGAAAAGTCCAAACAAAAAAACAGTAAAAGTAAGAGTTTGATAAAAGAACAGGCAGATAAATGATAAAAATATTTACGTTAATAGTTTTATCTCTGCTATTACTTTCCTGCGCCACTACTAATAAATCTTCACGGGTTTCTACTCCCGGTTTTGAAGAAAATAGAGTCCACAAAAAAAGTAAAACCCGTAGCTACGGAGTAGATTTAGGGGTGGAAGAAGCAGAAAAGAATATAAAAGGATATGGGATTGCAGACACTGGACCATTAATTATAGGAGAGGAAACCCCTGCTTTTGATTTAGGTGAAATTCTTCGTCTGGAGATAAGCGCGCAAAGATACCCCGATAAAACAGAGGCCGTTGTAGGAATGCTGAAGTATGCTGAAACTTATAAAGACCCTAAAATTGCTCAACGGGCTTATGACCTTTCCGTATTTTTATATGATTCTGATATATCAAGGGAAACCGCAAAACTATGGTATGAGATTGACCCTCAATCACCAGCAGCCCAAACCAGCTATATCAAAGAACTAATTACAAACTCCAACTATAAACTCGCCTTTGAGTTAATGGCGCAGCGAATTGAACAAGGAAGAGCTAGCGACTTCAGACCCATCGCCAACTTCTACCAACTATTAGATGAAGAGCAGGCAAGAGATTTAATTAGGACGTATATACGCTATATGAATATATACCCCGAAGCAAAGAATAACTTGCGCGCGGGGTTAGACATTGCTTATTATCGTTTAGCTCATTTTCTTTTTTACCAAGAACAGAATGACAAATCCTTACAGCTACTAAACCTAATTATTGACTCTAATACATCTGGCAACAATGAGAGCTTGATGCAACAGGTCATAGAACTCAAGGGACGTATTTATTACTTAACTAAAAGAAGCAATGGTGAGCCATTTTACGTAAAATCCATAAGAGACAATCCTGAGTCCTATCCGCTACAAATCTACTATGCCTTATATTTAATTGCTCAGCAAGAAGCAGAGAAAGCGGAAAAAATGTTGATTCAAATGTTAGAGAAAAAATTAATCCCAGCAAAAGATACAAATACTATACTCTTTTTAGCTATGGGGGCGCAAAAACAAAGCATGGCAAATTTATTGCGTAAATCTTTGACTTATCTGCAAAATTTGCCAGATCAGGATGAGTCATCTTTTAGGATGGGCATGGTTGCTTTGGCAGGCAGAAATGAAGTGTTGGCAGAAGAGTTTCTTAGCAGGGTCTCAACCTCATCTGATTTTTCATACAATGCGTTATGGCTTAGATTAAAAAACTCTATCAACACTAGGGACTTTAGCGCTGGCGAGGCATTGCTGGAAGAAGTTCTTAGCTATAGCCGCCGAGAATATGTATTCCTTACCGGCAGATATGCCAATGAACTGGGCAAGCGCAGCTATGTTAAAGAGGCGGGAGCTATTATGAAAACCGCTAATGATAGAATTCCGTTTGATGAGGATTTAATCCAGTCGTCCGCCTTTATGTATTATGAAACAGACCAGATTTCAGCGATGAAAAGGCAATTTGATAAGGCAATGACTGTCAGCGGTGAAAGTGACGCGGTAAAGAATAGCTACGGCTATTCATTAACCGATAAAAATATCCAGCTTGATAAGGCAAAGGAACTAATAGACGATGCTATTGAAGCAAACCCCATCAGCCCCGCTTATGTTGATAGCTTGGGTTGGTGGTATTTTCGTAAAGGGGAACTGCAAAAGGCAGAGGACCTATTGCAATGGGCATATAGACAAAAACAAGACGCTGAAATTGCCGCGCATCTTGGTGAGGTGTCATGGAGTCAGAATAAGATTCAAAGAGCTAAGTATATCTGGTTAACTGCTTACGAACAGGACTCAAATTCCAATGTTCTGCAGAAAATAATGGATTCGCATGGCATAAACTGGCGGGGGCTAAATCCTGACTCGGGTTTCTTTAATTCCGATTTGTAACACACTTCCAATACCTTATAATATAAAAAGCTATTATGGAACAAGATAAAACATATCTTAGATTTAACAAGACCCGTGAGGCACAAAGTAAAGAATTGCAAGAGGACTATGTAGAAATGATTGCATCTTTAATTACAGAAAAAGGCGAAGCGCGTTCAACTGATTTGGCTACCGCTTTTGGTGTTTCTCAATCAGCAGTTAATGGAGCGGTTGCTCGTTTAAAGAAAGAGGGGCTGGTTCACTCCGACCCTTATCGCTCAGTTTTCTTAACTGATGAGGGGCAAGAGTTGGCAGAAAAGTGCGCCAAACGTCATGAGCTGGTGGTTGACTTTCTATTATCGTTGGGGGTAAGCAAGGAAAATGCAGAGCAGGATGCCGAAGGGCTTGAGCATTATCTCAGTGAAGAATCCCTTAGCTGTCTGGAAAAATTTACCCGTTATAATTCAAACTGAGTCGTTAATTCTAAATAATTGCTTCCACAAAAGTATTAGAAATAATAATACCCCACCTGTCGTAACAATAGTCCCTCCAACATTTAAGCTAAAGCCCTCATTGAGCATATAAATGGGAACATAAACCGCTAGGCTATAACCCACCACGCATAACGCCACCGAGAGCAAGCAACTAATAAATATGCGAGATGCTATGGAACTCGCGAACAAAGAAGCAATAAGTGGCGGAATTATAAACATCCCCACAATTAATATTAATCCCACTAATCTAAAGGCGCCTACTACTGTCATCGTAATAATAATAGGGATGCCATAATAAATTAAACGAGCTCCTTTAATAGTGCAACGGGCAAATTCATAGTCAAAGCATATTAACAATATCTCTTTATAAAATAATATTATCAGTAAAGATATTAAACCAACAAGAAAGATGAGCACCGCAATAGAAGACGGGATGTACCCGAGCAGCGTCCATACGCCTATATCGGCAGAACCCAAGCCAACCCAATAAACCGATTCTAAGCTGCCAAATAGAATATGAGTTACATCAAAGTGAACTCTGCGGTCAACAAAAACTTCCAGTAACAAAATACCCATAGCAAACATAACGCTAAATACCATGCCCATAACTGCATTTCTATCTTGAATACGACCTAACAGCTCAATGAGAATAGTGCCGATAAGCGCCGCAGCCAACGCCCCCCAAAACATATAGAAAAAAGAGATGCTTCCAGCAATAAAAAATGCAACAACCATCCCCGGTAATACCATGTGGGAAAGAGCGTCCACCGTCATACTATGTCCCCGCACTAACAAAAAATTGCCGCATAAAGTGCAACAAATTCCACTAAGAATAGCAGCAAGCAAAGGGGCAAAATCAATCAGCCAAAAATCTATGAATAACATTTTTATTAAACGACCATAACAAGCCAATAATATAGAAAAAAGCGCACACCAGTATTATTGACACCCCAGTGGGAATACCCTCCAACCCAGTACTTATTGCAGCTCCTAAATGACAGCTCAATCCACCTATGGTGGCGGAACTAATCAAGAAAGCATGCCAGTTCTTAAATATCAAAGCTGAGGTTAAAGGTGGAATAGTTAATAATCCCATAATAAGGATTAAACCCATCGCCTTCATTCCGATGGCTATAACAATAACTGCCAGCAGGGTTATTACAAAATCTAACAGCCGAACCCTATAGCCCTGAGACAAGGCAAATATTTCATCAAAACATAACAATTGTAATTCTTTATAAAAAAGAAGGCACATTAGCACCACCACCAAAGCGCCCAAGCCAATAAGCTGCGCTTCTGCTAAATTGATTGTAGCGCTCTGCCCTAAAATAAATGTTTCCAAACCGGCTTTGGCGCCGCTGGGGATGCTTTGGATATAACTAAGCAACACTATCCCCAAGCCATAGAAGCTACTAAGGGAAAGAGCTAAGGCGGCATCTTGTTTTATATGACGGGTTAAGAAATTAATGAAAATTAGACATATAAAAATAGTAACGAAAGCCCCTGCAATAATTACCCATTCCTCGCGAGTGCCTCCCAAGAAGAAGTGCGCCACCAAGAAACCCAAGCCAACGCCTGGAAGAGATGCATGACTCAGAGCATCCGCCAACAATGCTTTACGTCTATATAACAGGTAGGCGCCTAAAATACCAGATGCAACACCCTGCATCATTACCGCACTGGATACTACGGCGGAATTATATGAGTATGAAAATAATAGGGCTGAGGTGAATTCTTGGAAATTATAATCTAAAAAAAACATTAGCGCAATTTAGGAATGGCAATACCGCTGCCATAAGCGCGACGCAAATTAGTCGCAGATAAAACTTTATTAATAGGACCGCTGGCTATCAACTTGTTATTAAGTAATATGCCATAATCAAAATGAACCGCAGCACTATATAAGTCATGATGAATACATAGAATACTCTTGCCTTGTTTAATCAGGCGGTTGAATAAGCTTTGAATTACCCGCTCAGTTTTCATATCAACCCCTGCTAAGGGTTCATCAAAAAGAAATAAATCGGCATTATCATCCACCATAGCGCGCGCCAAAAAGATACGCTGTTGTTGCCCTACAGAAAGGTCGCTTATAGGAGTGTTTGCATAATTTTCCATACCTACATCTTTCAATGCTTCAAGGGCTTTATCTTTATGCTGACGTGTTACTTTTTTAAACCAACCAATCTTACGATACAATCCCATTTGAGCCACATCACGGCAAGTTACTGGAAAGTCCCAATCAATTTCTTGACGTTGCGCAGTGTACACCAAAGATGAACAGTTTTTAATTATCTCCCCTTTGTAAGGAATGAGACCAACTATTGCTTTAAGAAATGTACTCTTCCCCGCCCCATTGGGTCCCAAAATCCCTATCTTAACTCCACGCCTTAAATTGCAGGTTAATGGTCCCAGTACTTGTTTTTTACCATAAAAAACTGATAAATTGCGGCACTCAATGATGTTAGTGTTACTTGCTTTCATCTATTGCGATGCCTCCTGTGATGCCTCCCATGCGGGGGCTATAAGCTGTCTAAAGTCACTGAATCTAAAATGGAAGTATCCACTCCCCAAGCTGTTGCAATTGTTCGTATATTATGTTCTAACATACCTATATAAGTTCCTTCCCAAGTTCCGCTTTCTCCCATAGCATCGGAATACAAGGTGCCCCCTATTTTTATTTCATGCCCCCTACTTGCCGCGCCTTCAATAACTGCATATATATCACGCGAACTAACCGAGCTTTCTACAAATACACTTTTAATATTATATTCAATTAAAGAATCAATCAAAGAGTTTATTTTATTGATACTGATCTGTCTGTCAGTGGATATCCCTTGAATTGCCAAAACCTTGATTCCAAAGCGGGCACCAAAATAACCAAAAGCATCATGGGAGGTAACTAATATTCTCTTCTCTTTAGGTATTGAGCTAAATATTTTTTTAGCTTTTTCATGGAGCTCTTCTAATTCATAAAAATACGTATTAGCTCTTGCCATTATAGTTTCTTTACATTCAGGATACTGATCAATAATAATATTAAGTGCGATACTCAATACCTCGCTCCATAAAATAGGGTCCATCCATAAATGAGGGTCATGTATACCTGGCTCTACTTCCATCATCAGCTTAGGATTTATTAACTCTCCCACTGGATAAACTGGTTTGGTTATTGATAATAAATGTAGAAAGGGTTTCATCTGCGCTTCTAATAAATGACCAACATACTGAACCATACCCGACCGATGCATCTTTCGAACATCGGCGCGGCTAAGGCGATATAAATGAGGATCAGTTCCACTACCCAGTAAGCTCTTTACATAAACACAGCTCCCCGTTATATGTGCGAGGGGTTCACCTAGCTGGGCAATGGACGTGACCACTTCATAATTCTTTCCCGGTATCTTCCTAAAGCTAATGCCATCTGCTCGCGCTTGTTGTGGCATAAAAGACGCTGTTAGTCCTGCTATTAAAAAGGCAGTGACTAATCCTTTGAAATAGTTTGACTTAATTTGTTGGGTTTTTGAAGTTCCTGTCCATAGAACTGGAATCCTCAAAAAGGCCACTGAATGCACCCAATAATAAGATGCATTCAATGGCTGAACCCCTGAACTTTCGTTCAGGTCTGTTCGGCTCCATAATCCGAAGACCATAGCTTTCATTGCCGACATTACTACTAACATACTAAATATATCACTGCAATAAAATAAATAAACATTACATTATAAGTATAACACAGGTTAACTTTATTAATGCGCATTAATAACTAATTTTTTGCGTTTTTTCAATGTTTTTCTAATTAAAGCCATTATATAAGCGTATACAAGCACTAAGAAAGCAAGTATTCCTCCTTTGGGGTTGTGCTATAATGGGCTATAACACCTTTAGCCGAGGTGGCGGAATCGGTAGACGCGCTGGTCTCAAAAACCAGTTCCTTTTGGGAGTGCGAGTTCAAGTCTCGCCCTCGGTATTTGTAGTGAGTTTATAATAACAACATAAATGATAATTTCACATAAGCATAAATTCATCTTCATAAAGATACGCAAGTGTGCTGGCAGCAGCATAGAGGCATATTTAGCGCAACATTGCGGGGCAGATGACATAATAACGCCCATGCAATCCTCTGCGGAGTATGACCTATCGCGCAATTGGGAGGGAACGGTTCCCTGGTGGCGTATTCCTCTGCGAATAGGTGAAATGTACTTCTGGCAAAACCCCATCCAACATCACCCTAGCGGCTCGCAAAGGAGGCAAATAATTAATGGCAATTTTTTCAATCATATAAGGGCGCGAGACATTAAAAGTTGTATTCCTCGCAATATCTGGAATAGTTATTTTAAATTCTGTTGTGAACGTAATCCTTGGGACAAGCTTCTATCCCGCTACTGCTGGAGTAATCGCAATAAAGACCAGCGATTGCCCAATAATATATCCCCCAAGCTGTTTGATAAATTTATAAAATATAGCGCTGTAACCTCGCCATATATAAGTGACTTTTCTTTTTATAGTGATGCCTCAGACAAAGTATTAGCAGACAGGGTTATGAGGTTTGAGAGATTGGATGATGATTTTGGCGCAGTATGCCAACAACTCGGTATTCCATTTAGTGGCAAACTAAACATACAGCTTAAGCGCAGCAACAAAAAAGAAAAGTTACAATACCAACATATATACACTGAAGAGCAAAAAAATATTGTGGCAAAGAGTTGCGCCAAAGAGATAGCCCTATTTAATTATCATTTTTAACAAACAATGCAAAAAATACTAATACCCACAGGAGAGCCCGCTGGCATAGGTCCTGATATATGCCTTATGCTGCCTGCTGAACTACGGCAGAATTTGGTGTTCATGGGCGATGGTGATATGCTATCTGAAAGAGCAAAGTTGTTAGGGCTGAAGGTCTCTTTTAAGCGGGTGGGAAGCGGCGCAACTGATGCTGACTTCCGCTTTATCCATCTGCCAATCAATAAAAAAGTAACTCCTGGAAAGCCGGATGCTGAAAATAATCCCTATTTACTGGGAATGCTTAAGCAAGCGGTGCAGTTATGCATGAAGCATGAATACACCACAATGGTTACCGCCCCTGTAAGCAAGCAGCTTATCAACAAGAGCATCCCCTTCATCGGCCTCAGTGAATTTTTGCAGGAGACATGCCAAGCAACAACAACGATGCTTAGAATGTTTTGCGGAAAAATAAACAGCGCAATCTATGATACAGGCAATGATGCGGGCAGCGACTCCGGCAGTGGTATAGGCGGCGACAAAGAGTTACGGGTAACCTTTGCTACTATGCATATTCCTGTGAATGAGATTGCTAACAAGCTGAGCCCAAAACTTGTGGAACGCACTATCCGCGACACCAACATGATTATGCAAAAGTATTTTAGTTGTAACTCGCCAACGTCAGACAGCGCATCATCCTCTATTCTATCCCCCCCGGCTCTATCCTCCTCTGCTGCATCGCCCCCCGCCGCAGCGCCCTCTGCTCTATCCTCCACTATTTTATCCCCCTCTGTATCCCCCGCCCCCCGCTTAGCATTATGCGGACTCAATCCTCATGCTGGTGAAGAGGGTCTGCTCGGTGAAGAAGAAGCGCAATGGATGACTGCATTAGCCCGCCGCCTGCAAGGGGAAGGGATAAATGTATCCGACCCATTAGCAGCGGACTCGTTATTTGCCGCAGGTAATCTCGCGCACTATGACGCCGTCATCGCTATGTTCCACGACCAAGGGCTTACTCCATTCAAAGCACTAACATTTAACCAGGGGGCGCAATTAACTTTTGGTTTACCCTTTTTACGTTTATCTCCTGACCATGGCACCGCATTCTCATTGGCAGGCAAAGGCAAGGCAAATAGTGGCAGCATGGAATATGCAGTGCGTCTGGCATTGAAATTACATAAAAACTGAATTAAGATTGAAGAAGCCAGCAAATAATAATCAGCCAAAGGCACGCAAGAGCTTAGGGCAGCACTTTCTGCGCAACCCCAATGCGCTGGATAGATTGGTTGAAGCAATCGCACCTCAAAAGCAAGATATTTTTATAGAAATAGGATGTGGTGATGGCGCTCTAACTCTGCCACTCAGCGAAAGGTGCCGGCATATAACCGCCATAGAAATAGACCAGCAGCTGGCAAGCAACTTACGCGCCAAGACCGCTCATATAAATAACTTAACTATCATCAATGCAGATGCCCTAAAGGATAATCTTGATGATGCGTTTGCTGGATTGCCTGGGGAGAGTGAGGGCGAGGACAATAAGGCAGGGGCAAAGGTAGGGGCGGAGACGAAGGTAGGGGCGGAGACAAAGATAGAGGCAGGGGCGAAGGCGAAACCAAAAGAAATACGTATAGTGGGCAACTTGCCCTATAACATCAGCGTGCACTTAATGGAACGGTTTCTTCTGCTCGCCCACTTCGGCATCGGCAGCGAAAGGATAAGTGTCGCAAGCAATGCCAATATAAGCAATGACGCCGCTAATAATTCCGCTGCAAATAATGGCACTGGAAGCAACACCAACGCAAATAACACCAGCGCAATCAATATAAAAGACATGCACTTCTTGGTGCAAAAAGAAATAGCGCAAAGATTACTTGCCGCAGTGGGCGGCGACAACTATTGTCGCCTCAGCTTAATGCGCCAAACCATGGCTCAGGGTGAAAAGTTGTTTGACTTGCCGCCCCGTTCTTTTGTCCCCCCGCCTAAAGTAATGTCTTCGTTTGTTCGTCTAACACCATGCCTATACGAAAGTATAACTAGCCCACAAGAAATACGCGCACTCAATGGTATCATAACTTCCGCCTTCTCGCGCCCTAACCGCCATCTACGCAATACCATTAAAGAATTACAGCAGACAGAAATCCTGCGCCGCCTAAACCTTGCAGAAAAACGCGCCAAACAAACATCCCTCGCCGACTTCATCAGCATAATGCGCGCACTAAGTTAAATATGTATAAATGCGCAGATATCTTGTATAATACTTAAACAACCTTAAATAAGCGTTATGAATTCTAAACACGACGACGAAGCTTTGCGAATAGAAATATTCACAAAATATGATGGAAAAAAATCCAACCCGAATGAGAATCGTTATGTCTTCTTATATACCATCGGCATAACAAACTTATGCGATGACAATATACAGCTGGTGGGGCGTAAGTGGACAGTAACCGATGGCAACAACGAATCCCACGAAGTTGAAGGCGAAGGCGTGGTGGGCAAGAAACCAGTTATTGAACCCAATCATTCGTTTGCATATACCAGTGGAATAATGTTAGATACCGAGATGGGAACCATGGAAGGCGAATACACCATGCGCAGCTCGGATGGCATGGAATTTAATGTTCCGATAAAAAAATTCACGCTCTCTATACCGCGAATTATCAACTAATCAATGACTAACAAAAGCTGGAGTTAATCCAGCATGGCATCCTATTTTATTGGCGATGTGCATGGCTGCTATGACGAACTAGCAAAAATGCTGGATGCTATATCCTATCAGCCGAGCCAAGACAAACTTCTGTTCACTGGCGACCTGGTGGGGCGTGGAAGCGAGCCATATAAAACATTGCGCTTGGTTCATTCCTTACAGCAGGAAAACCCTGAAGTGAAAGTTGTGCTTGGCAATCACGACCTGCACCTAATCGCCATTTACTTTGGCGGCTACGACAGAAATAAAAACCACGATGCAACCCTGAACCAAATTATAGATGCCAGCGACGCCCAGCAAATAATTGAATGGCTGCTGCATCAATCGCTGTTGTACTGGAACAAACAAGATGACTATGTTTTGGTGCATGCTGGAATACCCCATATTTGGAGCATAGAGGAGGCAGCGAGTCATGCCAGATATGCTGAGCAGCAACTACAAAGCACTTATGCTTCTGGCAATGTGCCTGGTAATTCCCCGGACAACATCCCTGCTGCACACATTGCCATGCAAAAACTAATGAGCGGTCTATATGGCAACCAGCCACATTCTATGGATGAGGTATCCAACGAAAGTGAGCGTCTAAGGATAATTATCAACTACCTAACCCGCATGCGCTTCTGCACTGCTGAAGGTAAGATGGAACTGAGCAACGCAGGAGCGGCAGCTGAAGTACCCGCCAACTGCGCCGCATGGTTTGATTATGCCAGAAAAGAAAAGACGTTGATTGTCTTTGGACATTGGTCTGCTATCCGCGGCGTAACCAGCCAAGAAAAAATGCTGGCGATGGATTATGGCTGTGCTTGGGGACTGCACTTAGCAGCTAAACGATTGGAGGATGGCAAGCTTTTTAAAGTCGCCCGCATGAATAACAATACGCCTTAATCTCTGATAAAACTAAAGCGTGATTTGCGCTGCTGTCCCGTTACCCTATTTTATTTTTACTAAGCCGCCAGTGCTTTTTTATTAAGGCGTCAACGCTGTCTGCTGCAGCCCCGCCTTCTCATCCAAACCGAAAGTAATATTCATATTCTGGATCGCCTGACCAGACGCCCCCTTAACCAAGTTATCCAAAACTCCACACACTTGTATATAAGTAGAACCAGGCGCAGCGAAAACAGCCAAGTGACAATGATTGCTCCCGCGGGTATGTTTAATATGTGGCGCCTGCCCCTTAGCCAATACTTTCACAAACGGCTCGGCAGCATAAAACTCACTATACACAGTTCTTAATTCATCAGCAGCGGTGCTATTATCATTGTCATCACTTCCGCTGCCTACATCAATGCCTCCATCATTATCGCCACTGCCAAGCGGTAAATATACATCCACAAAAATTCCACGCACCAGCGGCAATAAATGAGGAACAAAACGCAGCTTCACATTTACTCCACTCTTTTCCCGTAATGACTCCTCCATCTCTGGCTGATGCCGATGCCCTTCCGCTGCATAGCAGGTAAAATCCTCTCCCGCCTCACCTAATAAAAGATGGGTTGCCAAACTCTTGCCCGCCCCACTAACGCCGGACTTAGCATCCACTACTAACTCCTTACCAGCAAGTTGCCCGCCATGTTTAGCGGATAGCAATGACGGCAACAATGCCAACTGCACCGTAGTTGCATAGCAACCTGGGTTAGCAATAAGCCGCGCCTTCTTGATGGCGGCGCGATTCGCCTCGGGCAAACCATACACCGCCTCTGCCAACAAATCAGTCGCGCCATGTGCACCATGCTCCTTTGCGTACCACTGCTGCCATAACTTGGCATCCTTAATCCGAAAGTCGGGCGACAAATCTATAACTTTTACCCCCTTATCTAAAAACCTACCCGCCTCCTTAATTGCAACACCCGCTGGCGTAGCAAAAAACACACAATCACAATCAGGAACCTGCTCAGCAGAAATCGCCTCCATAGCGCCAAGCTCCTCACCAAGATGGGGATGCAACTCACCCAAACATTTACCTACTTGCGAATGTGACACCACCGCGCAAATTTGCGCCTGAGAATGCCCCTCAAGCAACCGCAACAACTCCGAACTGGTATAACCCGAAGCCCCATAAATAACTACCTTAATCTTATCTTTCATATATGGATTATATTATATGTTGGGATTGATTTATGACTCACTTCTCGCGTGCATGTATACACTCTGAACTGCGAGAAGAATATAAAAACATTAATGTAAAATAAAAAGCGATGTTAATAACCAATAAATTTGTCTTTGTCCACCTGCGTAAAACTGGCGGAACTCATATTAGGACTATACTGATAGAAATCCATCAAAAGATATTTAAGGACACTTTGTTCGCCTATTTTATCCGTCGGCTGGGGCGTTTTATTCCCGCAATGAAGCAGATAAAGGCAACTAGGATATTTGTAGCTCAGTATAATTATGATGATCTTACGTCCATAAACCCACAATCTATTACTAATTATTACAGATTCTTTCGTCCATTGAATTCTTGGATTATCAAGGTTGCAGCACGGCTGGGTCTTTTAGGAAGAAATGTTCCCAATAAAACCTTAAGATATTTTACGGGACATGCCCGTTACGCACAGTTGAACGATTCTTTTCACCAGCTGCCAGTTGTTGCCTGCATACGAGATCCTTTTACTTGGCATGTATCTCGTTATAATTATGATTTACAACAATACGATCAAAAAAACATGCATCATAAAGAAGGGGTTTTTGCTATTATTGATAAAAGGGCGAGTTATGAAGAATATTGCTTTACCTATATGATAAAATTGCAGAATATGAATTATCAGGGGTATAGGATTTATATGCGAGACAGTGATGTTGATGGAGAGTGGCGCCTGCCGCGTAAAGATAATTTTTATGATATATGCAAGCCAGATTCTGATGATCTTTACACCCCCATTTCTCACTATGGGTTTATGACCTTTAATTTTATCTGTTCCTTCTTTAAAAGGCCGTTGGAGGTATTGAGACTACCCCCTGGCGAGTTTGAAGAGTACTTCATCAGCGGCGCCTATAAAAACAATATGCCCAATATTCATTTTTTGGAAACGGAGAACCTCAACCAAGAATTGTATGATTTTTTATTGAGTTATAACTATAAAAAAGAACACATAGAGCATATAAAAAAATCTGCGCCCATTGCTCCCGAAAATATTTCCGTTGCTGGTAAGCATGCTTCTTTTTATAAAAGTAAAGCCCAAGTAAATTATATATACAAATTAGAGAGGGCAATGTTTATCATGTTTCCTCAATATGAAGATAAGTACAAGCATTTCCTTCCTAACGCGTAAGAATAAAATTACACTTATAATTCTTGATGGATTAACTTGCTAATACGAAGGACGGTAAATCTGTGAAGAACGCCTCAGTCAGCTTTGTGCTAAGAAATTTAATCAATAATTAAATACCAAAAGAGTCACTACTTATATTAATATCACCAATATAATTAATACTATCTATTATTCTTTTCCAAGCTTCCCATCGGCTCCAACAATCCGCAGATAAACTTTTTCTGCATCTTCTTGTCTTTCTTCATTTGATAAAGTACCATATAAACTTGAGAGCCCTTGTCCTACACCTCTAGGATGATTGTAATCATTGATACCATTAAATTTTAAATGCTTAATTAAATCTCCATATGACATCTTTTTATCCTGCTCATCAAGAAAATTAACAAGCGCTACAATATATTTTTTAGTTTCATCATTCATATTTATTTACCTCTATATTTGGTTATAAAAAACTAATTATAGCACAATGCATATATTATGATGAATTAAAACCCATTCACACTGAATAACTAGTTATGAATTGCGGATAGAGGCAAATCATTTATAATAGAGGCAGGTAAGGAGGAGCAACGCATAGCGTTGTGCATTGCGGACAGAGGCAAATCATTTATAATAATGTTTCATAATTATACCTGTGTGTAGTTGTTGTGCATTGCGGACAGAGGCAAATCATTTATAATGAAGGCATCAAGCATGCGGTTCGTGCGGAAGTTGTGCATTGCGGACAGAGGCAAATCATTTATAATAAGAGTGTAGAACTTCATTGACTCCTGTAAGTTGTGCATTGCGGACAGAGGCAAATCATTTATAATGTAAAGCTCACTTTGCAGAAGCAAGGTTATGTTGTGCATTGCGGACAGAGGCAAATCATTTATAATGAAAGAACTTCAGCCCATAACGAATTCCACGTTGTGCATTGCGGACAGAGGCAAATCATTTATAATCATAAAGTTAATATAGAGCTTTGTACGTATGTTGTGCATTGCGGACAGAGGCAAATCATTTATAATGCACCAGCAGCACCATCGTCAATAGACGTGTTGTGCATTGCGGACAGAGGCAAATCATTTATAATCATTACTTACACCTTGCCGCGCACAAACATGTTGTGCATTGCGGACAGAGGCAAATCATTTATAATTAAAATATGTTTGCATAACAGTCAGGGACAGTTGTGCATTGCGGACAGAGGCAAATCATTTATAATTAAAATATGTTTGCATAACAGTCAGGGACAGTTGTGCATTGCGGACAGAAGCAAATCATTTATAATTCAATTATAATAAGTGCTATTATAAATATAAGTTGTGCATTGCGGACAGAGGCAAATCATTTATAATGATGTAAGTAAAATGCCAACGGATAATAATAGTTGTGCATTGCGGACAGAGGCAAATCATTTATAATGAAGCTTGATACTCTCCTTGTGAGATACAAGTTGTGCATTGCGGACAGAGGCAAATCATTTATAATCAAAATGAGACAACATTGGCACAAGCCATAGTTGTGCATTGCGGACAGAGGCAAATCATTTATAATACTTCATTAATAGCAAAGCAGAAGATATACGTTGTGCATTGCGGACAGAGGCAAATCATTTATAATAGGCAATCACGACACTTGGAGCATAACACGGTTGTGCATTGCGGACAGAGGCAAATCATTTATAATCAAAAATCTCGCCATATTTATAGTTATTAGGTTGTGCATTGCGGACAGAGGCAAATCATTTATAATTGATGCTAACGGGGATGCATATACAAACAAGTTGTGCATTGCGGACAGAGGCAAATCATTTATAATTTGTATTTAGCAAGCCAATACCGCATAGCAAGTTGTGCATTGCGGACAGAGGCAAATCATTTATAATATATAGTGAAAAGTGCCTTGCTGTCTATTGGTTGTGCATTGCGGACAGAGGCAAATCATTTATAATTTACAAAGCAGTAATGAAGTATCATTGCCGGTTGTGCATTGCGGACAGAGGCAAATCATTTATAATGACAGAATATTGAATCAAGATCGCACTCCAGTTGTGCATTGCGGACAGAGGCAAATCATTTATAATAATGAAACATCTGCATAATAAGCATCTTAGGTTGTGCATTGCGGACAGAGGCAAATCATTTATAATGAGCGTATGATAATCCCTGCATCGAAGCATGTTGTGCATTGCGGACAGAGGCAAATCATTTATAATTGTATAACTGCCTTTATATACAGTCAACAGGTTGTGCATTGCGGACAGAGGCAAATCATTTATAATGAGTTAACTTAAATTGACCGCCCGTACCCAGTTGTGCATTGCGGACAGAGGCAAATCATTTATAATAATTATATTTTAGGAAGGATGCGTAATGAAGTTGTGCATTGCGGACAGAGGCAAATCATTTATAATGGATTATAATGATTTAGCAATGGATTATCAGTTGTGCATTGCGGACAGAGGCAAATCATTTATAATCTCCTCCTATGAAATCAAAGACATTATAGAGTTGTGCATTGCGGACAGAGGCAAATCATTTATAATCATTACTTACACCTTGCCGCGCCAGAACATGTTGTGCATTGCGGACAGAGGCAAATCATTTATAATTCCAAAGAACACTCTCACACACGCCCAGCCGTTGTGCATTGCGGACAGAGGCAAATCATTTATAATTATTTATGCTTGAACTCAAACGCAAGGATAGTTGTGCATTGCGGACAGAGGCAAATCATTTATAATTTAAATCGCAATCTTAGTGCCTCGTATTTCGTTGTGCATTGCGGACAGAGGCAAATCATTTATAATTGGCAAGCTAAGGCGCACAAAACATCCCAGAGTTGTGCATTGCGGACAGAGGCAAATCATTTATAATGCAAAGCCACCCAACGCCGCGCACTTGATAGTTGTGCATTGCGGACAGAGGCAAATCATTTATAATAGATAAGAGTGTTGTTGAGACAAGTCAAGCGTTGTGCATTGCGGACAGAGGCAAATCATTTATAATGAATATTCAGGTAATTACTCAATAAATGTGGTTGTGCATTGCGGACAGAGGCAAATCATTTATAATGAGTTTAAGCTTAAGATGACCGAGCTACTGTTGTGCATTGCGGACAGAGGCAAATCATTTATAATTCAAGCCAGAAGGCAACCACACCCAAACATGTTGTGCATTGCGGACAGAGGCAAATCATTTATAATTTATGAACGAAACTATAAAGAAGGGTAAGGTTGTGCATTGCGGACAGAGGCAAATCATTTATAATTCTGTAGCTGTGTAATAAGTTATGGAGCCAGTTGTGCATTGCGGACAGAGGCAAATCATTTATAATACGATACGCCGAAGTTTGCTCCAGTGATATAGTTGTGCATTGCGGACAGAGGCAAATCATTTATAATAGATACAGCAACGGGAGTCATGAGTTAACAGTTGTGCATTGCGGACAGAGGCAAATCATTTATAATGCAACTTTGCGTGGAGTTACTGGCGAGACGGTTGTGCATTGCGGACAGAGGCAAATCATTTATAATAGATATTTATACAAAAGATAATCTTATAGAAGTTGTGCATTGCGGACAGAGGCAAATCATTTATAATTTGTTATTAGAATCATCAGCAATTACCTCAGTTGTGCATTGCGGACAGAGGCAAATCATTTATAATTCTACTCTATAATCGCCATTGGGTTTTTTAGTTGTGCATTGCGGACAGAGGCAAATCATTTATAATCCACAAGGAAGTTTCAACGAGGCGCTCAAAGTTGTGCATTGCGGACAGAGGCAAATCATTTATAATACCAGACATATATGGCTGAAGTCATAGCAGGTTGTGCATTGCGGACAGAGGCAAATCATTTATAATAGACCAGATAAAAGAGCTGCGACTGATTAGTTGTGCATTGCGGACAGAGGCAAATCATTTATAATGAACCGGGATATATCTACGCAGAGGAAAGAGTTGTGCATTGCGGACAGAGGCAAATCATTTATAATCTACAATACAAGGTATAAACAGGGTTGTAAGTTGTGCATTGCGGACAGAGGCAAATCATTTATAATAACTTTACAAAAGGTAATAGGGGGTATTCAGTTGTGCATTGCGGACAGAGGCAAATCATTTATAATGGCGTTATACATCTTCAGCATTAATCACACGTTGTGCATTGCGGACAGAGGCAAATCATTTATAATAGTCAATGTGATTACAGCAATGAAAGTGTAGTTGTGCATTGCGGACAGAGGCAAATCATTTATAATGACATTTTTCCCATAACGGACAGACCCGAGTTGTGCATTGCGGACAGAGGCAAATCATTTATAATTGTCTATTGTGGAGGAAGAGGAAAGTGATAGTTGTGCATTGCGGACAGAGGCAAATCATTTATAATTCATAATAAGCATTGGCTCTTTCCCCCAAAGGTTGTGCATTGCGGACAGAGGCAAATCATTTATAATTTTAATCTTAAACTTGCCGATGAATACGCCGTTGTGCATTGCGGACAGAGGCAAATCATTTATAATCCACGGCCTTTAATTGGGTAGTATCTATAAGTTGTGCATTGCGGACAGAGGCAAATCATTTATAATGGCTACTCTGGGACCGCCAGGTCTTCAATGGTTGTGCATTGCGGACAGAGGCAAATCATTTATAATTTATGCGGTGGAGGACGCAACAGAGTGGTAGTTGTGCATTGCGGACAGAGGCAAATCATTTATAATTATTATCAACCTCAACATTTATAGGAGTTAGTTGTGCATTGCGGACAGAGGCAAATCATTTATAATTGGCTCCCACATGCGGATCATTAGTGACAGGTTGTGCATTGCGGACAGAGGCAAATCATTTATAATACAATACGAGGTAGTCAGCCACATATCATGGTTGTGCATTGCGGACAGAGGCAAATCATTTATAATACCAAGCATCTCTTAACCTGTTATGAGCCAGTTGTGCATTGCGGACAGAGGCAAATCATTTATAATACAATAGAAAGTGATATAAAACGACACCAGTTGTGCATTGCGGACAGAGGCAAATCATTTATAATGTAGAAGGTAAGCATGTCGCTTGATCCTTTGTTGTGCATTGCGGACAGAGGCAAATCATTTATAATGGTGATTTTGAACTCCCCTATGCTTTTAGAGTTGTGCATTGCGGACAGAGGCAAATCATTTATAATCAATAGGACGGGCAGGAGCGGGCAGGGACAGTTGTGCATTGCGGACAGAGGCAAATCATTTATAATTTATTACTTCATCAGTATAGTATAGCAACGGTTGTGCATTGCGGACAGAGGCAAATCATTTATAATTGGTTGTCCAACGGCTCGGGCTTTGTAGTAGTTGTGCATTGCGGACAGAGGCAAATCATTTATAATGATTACATGGGACGAATTTATAGACGCAGGGTTGTGCATTGCGGACAGAGGCAAATCATTTATAATTAATCTTATAGTTATTTTGTAATGTATTGGTTGTGCATTGCGGACAGAGGCAAATCATTTATAATCTTGGCTTTTTCCAATGTGGGTATTACATAGTTGTGCATTGCGGACAGAGGCAAATCATTTATAATCTTTGCCATTATACTTATTCTAATTTTAAGTTGTGCATTGCGGACAGAGGCAAATCATTTATAATTAATGAGTTGAAGGTGCTTCTCTATAAACAGTTGTGCATTGCGGACAGAGGCAAATCATTTATAATGCTCCGCAGGAAGGGCAAACATAGAACACGGTTGTGCATTGCGGACAGAGGCAAATCATTTATAATTCTCAACAGGACGAGCACTCCATAGTGAAGGTTGTGCATTGCGGACAGAGGCAAATCATTTATAATTGATACTTTCAATCAACGCAAGTTAATTGAGTTGTGCATTGCGGACAGAGGCAAATCATTTATAATAAGCTCGATGCACTGGCAGCGACCCGCGCAGTTGTGCATTGCGGACAGAGGCAAATCATTTATAATGTTGCGCACTCTTGACTACATTCAATAACCGTTGTGCATTGCGGACAGAGGCAAATCATTTATAATTTTAGTCCTGGCGGTATAAACTCAGGTACCGTTGTGCATTGCGGACAGAGGCAAATCATTTATAATAAGCTCGATGCACTGGCAGCGACCCGCGCAGTTGTGCATTGCGGACAGAGGCAAATCATTTATAATGCTCCGCAGGAAGGGCAAACATAGAACACGGTTGTGCATTGCGGACAGAGGCAAATCATTTATAATTCTCAACAGGACGAGCACTCCATAGTGAAGGTTGTGCATTGCGGACAGAGGCAAATCATTTATAATTGATACTTTCAATCAACGCAAGTTAATTGAGTTGTGCATTGCGGACAGAGGCAAATCATTTATAATTGACGCCACTGCGTTATAAGAAGCTATTCAGTTGTGCATTGCGGACAGAGGCAAATCATTTATAATGACTTATTCATAATCTCCCTTGCTTTATAGGTTGTGCATTGCGGACAGAGGCAAATCATTTATAATAGCAACATTCATCTTTGCTGTTATCCCAGGGTTGTGCATTGCGGACAGAGGCAAATCATTTATAATATATACTAACGGACAAGCAACGTCAAGTGTGTTGTGCATTGCGGACAGAGGCAAATCATTTATAATTAGGGCGGGCATCTTCCCAGACAGGCAGCTGTTGTGCATTGCGGACAGAGGCAAATCATTTATAATCAATTAGCGATGAATGCCTAACAGAGATAGTTGTGCATTGCGGACAGAGGCAAATCATTTATAATAATAACATCGCGGATAACTCGGAGAAGTGGGTTGTGCATTGCGGACAGAGGCAAATCATTTATAATATGTTGGTAAATTTTACCTTCTTCATTTCAGTTGTGCATTGCGGACAGAGGCAAATCATTTATAATAAGATGCTCTACGACCACTATCTAATATATGTTGTGCATTGCGGACAGAGGCAAATCATTTATAATGCCAAAAGCGTTCAAGTTCTACAAGCAACTTGTTGTGCATTGCGGACAGAGGCAAATCATTTATAATTATGCTCTGGGGTTATATGAGCCACAAGCCGTTGTGCATTGCGGACAGAGGCAAATCATTTATAATAACTGCACCTGTGCAACCAATATAATTAACGTTGTGCATTGCGGACAGAGGCAAATCATTTATAATGGGTCAATGTCACGCCCGTCTACCAGCCACGTTGTGCATTGCGGACAGAGGCAAATCATTTATAATTGAATTGACAGCTAAAGCACTAAATGATTCGTTGTGCATTGCGGACAGAGGCAAATCATTTATAATTGCTACTTGACGATATGCAGGAGCTGGTCTGTTGTGCATTGCGGACAGAGGCAAATCATTTATAATTGCGCGCAGCAGCTCCCCCGTAGGCGGGGGGTTGTGCATTGCGGACAGAGGCAAATCATTTATAATGAAACGTTGATGGCAGTCCTGCGCGAACGAGTTGTGCATTGCGGACAGAGGCAAATCATTTATAATGAAGAGATCGACGGCAACATAGCGCAAGCTGTTGTGCATTGCGGACAGAGGCAAATCATTTATAATATATTCTTAAACGACATTGACTTGGGAACAGTTGTGCATTGCGGACAGAGGCAAATCATTTATAATAAAATCTCTTATGCCCCCTTTGTATAATGGGTTGTGCATTGCGGACAGAGGCAAATCATTTATAATGTATCACCCTTATCCCCTTTAGGTCCTGAGTTGTGCATTGCGGACAGAGGCAAATCATTTATAATGCAGAGCCAATCTTAACCGCGCTCCCACTCGTTGTGCATTGCGGACAGAGGCAAATCATTTATAATTGTGCGAACACATAAGTTCGCCCTTCATTCGTTGTGCATTGCGGACAGAGGCAAATCATTTATAATCCCGCAAGGGCTGAGCCAAGCGGTAAGCAGGTTGTGCATTGCGGACAGAGGCAAATCATTTATAATATGCAGAGAAATATACACCGGAACAAGTCAGTTGTGCATTGCGGACAGAGGCAAATCATTTATAATAATATACCTGATGATATATTATACTTATGGAGTTGTGCATTGCGGACAGAGGCAAATCATTTATAATATATGTATATCTCTCTATGCTCTTGCTTAGGTTGTGCATTGCGGACAGAGGCAAATCATTTATAATGGCAAGTGGATTGCTGAAAAGCCAGAGATAGTTGTGCATTGCGGACAGAGGCAAATCATTTATAATCTGGGGGCGGGGGACGAAGCGGTGAGGCGGGTTGTGCATTGCGGACAGAGGCAAATCATTTATAATCCAGACCAGACATATCACGGGTTAGCTAAAGTTGTGCATTGCGGACAGAGGCAAATCATTTATAATTGTTTTATTTTATAATGTATAGGCGCGGCGGTTGTGCATTGCGGACAGAGGCAAATCATTTATAATCGTTTGGAGCGTTCCTCCTACTGCTTCCAGGTTGTGCATTGCGGACAGAGGCAAATCATTTATAATAAAAGTCGCAAGAGAGCGGGGCGGGGCGGGGTTGTGCATTGCGGACAGAGGCAAATCATTTATAATTAGAAACATACTCGTTTATATTATTGAAAAGTTGTGCATTGCGGACAGAGGCAAATCATTTATAATATTAGCTAAAGAAGTAACGCTGGAGATAGGTTGTGCATTGCGGACAGAGGCAAATCATTTATAATGTTAGAGCAATAGTTCCCAGCTCCCGCGTGGTTGTGCATTGCGGACAGAGGCAAATCATTTATAATGTATCAGTTAACTACCAGGACAATAGCCAGGTTGTGCATTGCGGACAGAGGCAAATCATTTATAATACAAGAGACAATTACAAACACGGAATATGAGTTGTGCATTGCGGACAGAGGCAAATCATTTATAATGGGCTTTATGCTCTTTTATGTAAGGAGTCAGTTGTGCATTGCGGACAGAGGCAAATCATTTATAATGAGCGTATGATAATCCCTGCATCTAAGCATGTTGTGCATTGCGGACAGAGGCAAATCATTTATAATCATCCTATCTGCCAAATCAATAAACGCAGTGTTGTGCATTGCGGACAGAGGCAAATCATTTATAATGGTGAGGTGTGAAGTATATCCCGTTCATAAGTTGTGCATTGCGGACAGAGGCAAATCATTTATAATCGCTCCCGTCCATAGCCCTGCGGTATGCTGGTTGTGCATTGCGGACAGAGGCAAATCATTTATAATTAATGCCCCAAGTTCCCGTTGGTAATATAGTTGTGCATTGCGGACAGAGGCAAATCATTTATAATCTATTCTATGCAACGAACACACACTTCGCAGTTGTGCATTGCGGACAGAGGCAAATCATTTATAATCAACACGGTCGAGACGTCTTTGCAGGGCAAGTTGTGCATTGCGGACAGAGGCAAATCATTTATAATCAATAGATACAACGTTATATTTACATCATAGTTGTGCATTGCGGACAGAGGCAAATCATTTATAATAAGATGGCTTGGGGACAACAATGAGGAGCCAGTTGTGCATTGCGGACAGAGGCAAATCATTTATAATCAGCGCGTATATCATCCTTACTCTTGATAGGTTGTGCATTGCGGACAGAGGCAAATCATTTATAATCCACGCCTGCCCTGTATAGCTTGTCCCAGAGTTGTGCATTGCGGACAGAGGCAAATCATTTATAATCATCCTTTGTTATGTCTCCTGCCTCTACTGGTTGTGCATTGCGGACAGAGGCAAATCATTTATAATTCGCTTGCCCAATAGGATGCGTTAACTTCTGTTGTGCATTGCGGACAGAGGCAAATCATTTATAATCTTGAAACTTTTGTAATTCTTGCGATTCTTGTTGTGCATTGCGGACAGAGGCAAATCATTTATAATATAGACATGATTATTGAATGCACGTACATGGTTGTGCATTGCGGACAGAGGCAAATCATTTATAATGAAAGCGTAGAATATACGCTACCGAAACCGGTTGTGCATTGCGGACAGAGGCAAATCATTTATAATTATGAAATTCTGTCTATACTCCTCCGAACTAGTTGTGCATTGCGGACAGAGGCAAATCATTTATAATTTTATAAATGCTTAGTTGTGTTGAAACATCGTTGTGCATTGCGGACAGAGGCAAATCATTTATAATGGGGTTGCACGACCCCACGAGGAAGCACCTGTTGTGCATTGCGGACAGAGGCAAATCATTTATAATATAGACGAAATTATAGAGATCACTTTGGAGGTTGTGCATTGCGGACAGAGGCAAATCATTTATAATAAGTGAGCGGATGAAGATCCAGTCGGGAAAGTTGTGCATTGCGGACAGAGGCAAATCATTTATAATCTATTCTATGCTACTAACACACACCTAGCAGTTGTGCATTGCGGACAGAGGCAAATCATTTATAATAATCTATCCCCGCGTTGCTTGGTGTGGTGTGTTGTGCATTGCGGACAGAGGCAAATCATTTATAATAAATCAAAGAAAACCGCACATCAATAGATGGTTGTGCATTGCGGACAGAGGCAAATCATTTATAATAGGGCGTAATAAACGGATAGGGCAGCAAGCGTTGTGCATTGCGGACAGAGGCAAATCATTTATAATGTATGAGACAGAAAAGAAGGCGAAAGGTGAGTTGTGCATTGCGGACAGAGGCAAATCATTTATAATGGCTCTTTCTACCTAGACAAGAAAGACACTGTTGTGCATTGCGGACAGAGGCAAATCATTTATAATTATCCGCCAGAGAAGCCGCCTTGCTTGAGGTTGTGCATTGCGGACAGAGGCAAATCATTTATAATACATCTCTCGCAATTCCTTTATTGGCGGGAGGAAATTGCCTGTTCAAGTCAGAAAAAACTGATTTGTTCAGGCGGTTTTTCTGTCTCTTTGTCCTTTTTTCCGTAGAAAACATCCATTCTGCCAAACTGCTGATCTGTTATGGTAATGATTCTTACCTCTCCTTCTGCAGGTAATATACCTTTAATGCGTTTTTTATGAACTACAGCATTTTCTTCACTAGCACAATGGCGGATATACACAGAAAATTGCATCATTACAAAGCCATCTTTCAATAATCCTTTACGAAAGTCCGTATAGGCACGTCTTGCCCGGGCTGTGTCAGTGGGCAAATCAAACATAGTTACTATCCACATGGTTCTAAATCCTCCAAAAATTGTCATATCTTAGGTATTTGAATACTGTTTACTTCTCCCTCCAATGCTTTACTGATACTTGCCGTGTAATGATGCATAGCAACCATGAGGGGTAATCTTTGTTTTTCCATACTGCAATTCATACTAAGAGAACTTAATAATCTTGATTTAGTTTCATTATTAAGCTCAATATTTTTTTGTTGCTCTTGCAATATTTCATAAACTTTTATGTCTACCAGCGGACGTAAGGGTTCCATTAGGTCATCTGCTAAACAAAAGGTGTCGTATTGATTATGATGATGCACTCCAATTGAGGGGTGTAACCCACTCCCTACTATTGCTCTAGCACAAGCTGCGCGAATTATCGCATAACCATAATTAAGTAGATGGTTAATATTGTGAGAGTCGTTTCCGCGACGGAATGATTTACCAAATAATTCTTGCCAGTAATAGCGAGCTGCCTTAGCTTCAACATTACCAGAATCTCCGCTACGAATTTGTGGAATAAGATTATTAAGATATTTGGGGTTTGCAGCAACGGACTCAAGTACTCTGGCTTGTGCCTTCACTTTTGCTTTGACTATTGATTGCCAGATTTTTTTCTGGGTTGGTTTAGCAGCATTACACTGGATTGATAATATTTTTGTTTGTAAAGTGTGTCCGCTTAATGGTAATAGAACTGCACTAGGCAAGTGCTTATTATCACACATAACCACTAAGGTATTATTCTTATAGCATTCGTTTAACACGCCCTGAGTACATATAATAGCGGGGTTATCCAAAATTAAAATACCTATATCCTCTACAGGGATAGTGTTTTCCTTATTATCTTGGGTTATAACAAGCTGGCTATTTTTTAGGGATAACTTAGCAGAATTACTTATATCTACTATCCGTTTAATCATATATTATCTTATAACAACTTTTATCAATCTGTTATTCCAAGGGGACCTACTTCAATTTTCTGTGTTTTATCGGGCAGAGTATTCACTGCCTTCTTAATATAACCCTGTTTGTTATCCTCTACTGAGGAAACGCTGTGATGTCTAAAATATATGGCATCACTGCTATGGGTCATTTTTTGCACCCGATAAAAGGGTAGCCCTAACTTTAAATCAATTTTTCCATCATCTTCAGGGAATTGAAGAATATCATTCATGGAAAGGGCCATCCAGAATTTCCATTCTCCTTGCCAATGTTTGTCAGGGTTTTTATCTATTAGAGGTATTCGCTGCACAGCTCTTCTTGCTGCTTCAAACATACTTATAAAACGTCCTCTCTTTTTAATCTCGCCTTCTGCATTTACCATGCGAAATATTTCCACATGATGATTACTGCCTGTTTTAACTGTCTTGTTTCCTTTATTAAGGGAAATAATAGATGCTTTATTGATTATTTCAGCTACCCTTAGAAACTTAATGATTTCTTTCTCTTTCCCCTTCTTATTTAATTGTTTGGGGGGATCGGTGTTTAGAGCATCTTTTATATTATCTTTGTGCTCACTAGCCCATTTTTTCAATGAATCATGTATTTGTTTGTCTGCTATCCATTTACCATTACCAGGAGACCATTCGCCATCTATATACTTAATAAGAGTACTTAAATTATCTTTTAAATTCTTTCTAACAACATAGCATCTATGGGCTATAGCAATTGTCTTTAGGTCTCTACCGCTAGGTGAAAAAGGTAATTTCCTATCTTTAGGTTTTTGTTTCAAACTATCTTTTACCCAATTTGTCAGTATGTTACGGATATTTTCACCTATTATCCATGCCCCCTCGCCATCTATGTATGCATCATTCATAAGATATTTTTGTATATCTTTCAGGCACTGGTTCTCCTTAGGTTTTATCTCCATTTTTGTTACATAATGAGATTTACTAAATATAGTATCTTTATGTAACACACCTGAAACTTTTCGAGCAAGCGCATGGGAAACCACTGTGTTATGTAATTTATTCTTAACAAAATCAGGGACATCTTTCTTTTTTATCTCCCATGAATCTGGCATGGAAAAATCCGGTGGCTTTTTGGCGGTGTGTGCTCGACGTTGTTGATAATGTTTGGTTAATCTTTGTAGAGTTCCATGGTCTGTTAAAGCAATGACCAAAGCATCGACAGCATGATGACGATGGTCTCTGCGATTCTTCGTTTTCTTACTCTGCTCCACATCATATTCCATGATGCTATCAGCATTCTCCTCCAATTGTGCTCCCATTTCATCATCAGGATGCCTAGGCAGTAATTCGTTAATACCCCACTTATGCCTTAGTTCTGATGTTGCTCCCCCTTTGGACACCTGAACTTTTATTCCGCTACGTTGCAACATGCTTTTACAAGCAGTGGCGATATAAGTTGTATCTCTAAGTTGACTCTGAGAAAAATCTTCAACCGTACCTGGCTTAAAATCTTCTCTTAGAATACGTTTTTTCTTATATTCAGGCATGCGGCTAAAATGGTTAGCTTTTTCCATATTATGAATTATGTGATCCCAGCGTTCTGTTTTGCCCCAAGTGTCATAAGGTGTTCCGCCTCTCTTTTCCTGATTACAACTTTTGCAGCATACTACCATATTCAAGTAGTTATCTCTGAAACTATTTTGCGGCAAAATATGATCTATCTCTGCATCACTAAACAATGATCCGAAACTAATTGCTGAACTACAGTAGGGACAATAATTGGCTTGTTCATTTTTCCAGAGTTTATATTTTCGCCTATCCTTTGGTTTAGTGTATAAATATCCATGATTATTCCTTCCCATTGCTACACTAGGAATATTTTTAGCTCTAAATGCCTCTATAATTTCTTTGTCTGCTTCCGCGTTGTTTTTTCTATTAATTTCTTGTGATGTTTGCATTTCCTTCCTATGAGCTTTAGATCTTTTCATTTCACGCGCCAACTCAACTCTTATAACAGCAGGAGCTCCATACTTATGATAAATAGAGTTAATAACTTTACGGATTTCAAACAGCGCTTTCTGAACTATCGGATTAGCAATGTTATCTATATCGGTGACATCAAGTGGAAGTCCATTTTTCTTTGCTCCTATTAACTCTTCATAGAATCCAGCTGATTCACAAGCATCATAATAACTCTTTCCTTCTCGCAAATATTTCAATAATTTAGTTATAACAGGAGAACAATGTTTCGCATAACTATTATCATGAAATTCCGCTACCGCCAAATGAAATGCCTCTTTATTGTAGCCAACCGTTAATTTCCAGTGCCCACATAACCGTTTATATAATCCCACTTTATCTTCTATGGTTAGCATATCAGTTACCAACTGATTCTTTTCTTCCTGACTATAACTTCCCCATTTGTTTACGCCGATAATATCTGATATTACCTTAGCAGCTCTATTTCCTACAAGTCCTGATGCAGTAAAAGATTTTTTGTAACTTTCTGTATCATTTCCTTCATCCAAGCCAGGTTTAAAATTTAAACCTTTTTTATCTGATCCTATAATTCCTGCTACTTCTTTCCAAGAAATATTTCCTCGTTCATTAAGGCGTGAAACATCATTAGCTACTTCATAAAGTTCTTCTCTTATATCTTCATCTAACGACTTCCCCTTAATCTGAATATGATTAATAACCTGGCGGATACGATATTCTTGGAACTCCAGGGTGGCTTTATGGATTCTTTTCTTTGAAGGCATAAAAGAACATTTACCTACTTTCCCCTTCTGGCTTTTCAATGGGTTTTGAAAAAATATTTGGTACTTAATATCTTTTATTAATTGAGCATTGAGTATAGGTTTAAACTTCTTATATTTGCTTTGTGCCTCCCAGATTTTGTCAAACTCTGCTTTATACATGGCGCGTTCAGCGTAAAAACCCTCTCTTATAATTAGCTCTTTACCCTCTTTAGTAGTTTTAGTTTTATTTTCTCCATAACGGGTAATTCTATTGAGAGACATCCCACTATCTTGTGATTCTTGCCAAATATATTCTGCAAGGGTTTTATCTTTAAGCTTATTTCGTAATAATGCTAAGCCGCCCAGTACTTTCCCTAATTCTTTCTTATCATCAGTATTGGACTTATCATCTGCTTCATTGTATTCTTCATTTATACTTCCTGCATCCAAATCAGGGTTTTCATGCAAATATTCTAAAAGATTTCTATATTTAATTCCACGATTACTTAGATAACCCCTGCGTCTTTGAAGATGATAAAGCGCTCTGCCTAACTCGTATGGCTGCAACTCTATCTCTAATGCCATTGCTCTGATAGCAAACGGGCTAATATGATTAATTTCTTGTTGAGACCATCCCTTACTCCATTTTTTCTTAAGAACACGAACCGCAAAATTTTTGTCTATGTCACTAAGAACCTTATTTCTATCTTCCTCATCCATAGAAGGGAAGTTATCAGGTAATAATCCATTTTCGGCAAGAATTTCCTCTAATGAGCGTCGTCTTTCCTGTAACCTCTGGATGCCTCTTCTTGCTCCCCTTGCTTCTCTTCTTTTTTTGTTTTTAGGTTCAGCGCTCTTACTATCTAGCATTTGAGGGAATATCCGAGAGTTTAAGGCAAGACAAGTTAAAGGGAGATAACGTTCAGTTATCCTCTCGCCCTTCTTAATTTTTTCTACCTTACATGGAACTACAGCCCAACCAATGGAGTTGGTGCCTATGTCAAGTCCCAAAATAAAATCTTCGCGTTTTTTCATAGGATTATATTGTACTTAGAGTTATAGATTTATAAATTTTTATTATTATAAAACAATTATCAGTTTATTGATTTAAATAATACAAAAATATTGATTTATTATTAATGTTCTATTATAATGAACATATTATAAATGGTTTGCCTGCTGCGCTTTTCACAAAAAGTATCTAATACGTAGGCAATGCCCTTCGGGGCACCCTTAATGCCTCTGCTTGCAGCTTTGCTAGTAAGTAGGGGCTTTTTTATTTTAAATAGTAAATTATTAGGAATTTCTTATACTGAGTATAATTGCTAATATATATCCACAAGAAAATAATTCCTCTCGTATATTACAAAAGTTATTAACCTCCTCTGCAGAAGAAGTATAATTCCCAACACAATCCATAGGAACAAAAATTGAAATTCTTGTAATATAATGTAATATAATAGTTCTAAAATGTATACACTTTTTAAATAATCTTACTCACTAATAAATATGTTAGTTTTAGGGAATTTGTGTACGTATGGATATAAGGCAATTACAATTAAAGTTTTATTCTAATGAGTCGCAAGGGTTTGGCTACTAAGCCAAATAAACAATCACGCACCGAGATTATTTTTGATGAAGAGGGAGTGTCAAGTGAAGAGCTGAGTCTTAAAATTGCCTTACCAGCATCTAAATCAGGTAAGGGCGATAAGGTGAAATCAATTTATACTGCGACTCGCTATGAGTTCTTTTTCCTTCATCCAGATCATCCTTTTAATGAGCAAGAAAAGGAACAACTGAAAGGATTATTATTCAATGCAAATATTGTTGCGAAAATACCTGTTAATAACGATAATGATCCATATCACAACTGGGAGACAACCCGTATCTCTAAAAATAATATCTTTTATGTGGCGCCAAGGCGCGGCACTCGTTCTCCCTGGTCAAGTAATACACAGGCCATCCTTGAGGATATTTTCCCTTCACTAAAAGATTGGGTTGGCGGAAGGTTAATTGAAAGAGGTTATAAATATGTGATTGCTGGTTCAGTGGGAGAGAATATAGACGAGTTGAAAGCTTTGGCATGCGATAAGATGATTCAAGAAATATTATCCAGCAAAAAACTGGAGGAATATTTTACTGATAGCCGCACTAACAAGGATTTAAGGCATGTCAATATGGACGATACTGATAAGGTGCGGATTGCCAATAGAGAATGGGGATTGGCGATTAGTGAGGATGAGCTGGAGTATCTACGTAAGGTTTATCGCAAGCTCAAACGCCATGCCACAGATGCAGAGTTGATGCTGTTTGCCCAACTTAATTCAGAACATTGTCGCCATAAAATCTTTAACGCTTATATAAACATGAACGATATGGCGGCTAAATCTTTATACTCTAATGGTCATAAGCCATCAGAATACCCAGAGATGCTTAGCGCAATATCAAAAATAGACGGCGGTGATACTAACTCTACAATGTTTGACCTCATTAAAAAAACTAGTCGGAAATCTCCTGACGGTTTAGTTTCTGCATACACGGATAATGCAGCTATCTTCGCCACTGCGAAGGTGTCTGCATTCAATCGTTATAAGGGAGATAGCGCTAGTGAATATCAGCATAGAAAACAGAATCGTCATCTAATATTCAAAGCTGAAACCCACAATCATCCTACCTTTGTATCTCCCTTCCCAGGGGCTGCCACTGGAGTTGGTGGAGAGATAAGAGATGAGATTGCCTGCGGCATTGGGGGTAGGACCAAAGCTGGATTTGCTGGTTTTAGTGTATCCGATTTACTGTTGGATAGTAATAATTATAATTGGGAACAGGACTTTGGTTGCCCTTTTGGCAAGGCAACGGCGCAGCAGATAATGTTGGAGGCACCCTTAGGGAGTAGTCACTATGCTAATGAATTCGGCAGGCCAACCTTGGCGGGATACTTTCGCACTCTAAGTTGTGAGAGAAATGGAGTCAAATATGGCTATCATAAACCAATTATGCTTGCCGGTGGGTGGGGAGAGATTAGCGACGACCAAGCTATCAAGCCAGAGGAAATTGATGAGGGGGCACATTTAGTACTTATGGGTGAACCTGCTTTGCGCATTGGGGTTGGTGGTGGCTCAGTATCTTCCCTTAAAAGTAGAGTGAGTAAGAAAAGTGTGAAGCTAGATTTTGCTTCGGTGCAACGTGATAATGCGGAGATGGAAAAGAAATGCGCCGAAGCAATTGAGGCCTGCTCGCGCCAGGGGGATAAAAACCCAATTGTTTTTATACACGATTTGGGGGCGGGAGGGCTTGGCAATGCAGTGGCGGAACTGTTGAAGGATGGCAAATGTGGTGGCGATGTTGTGCTGAGTAAGATTCCTATTTACGATTATTCTATGTCTCCTGCTGAGGTGTGGAGTAATGAGAGCCAAGAAAGATTTTTGCTTGCGGTGGATCCAGCACGCTTGGATGATTTTGATAAAATCTGCCAGCGCGAGAATGCTCCCTATAAAGTAATAGGCACAACTAATAAGGGAGGGCAACTACGACTGAAGCGACTGAGACAAGAGGATAACAAGGATAATAAAGAAGATAGTCAAAATACCGATGCTATCAACTTGCCCCTTGACACGCTATTTCCTAAAACGCCTAAGAAAATAACCGCTACTTATATACCAGTTGAAACCAAAGATTTTGAGCCGCCAAACATTAGCGAGATTAGCGAGATTAATGAGTATGCAGAGAAGGTGTTGCAGTTGCCAGCAGTGGCAAGCAAGGGTTTTCTAATCACCATTGGTGACAGGTTTGTTGGCGGGCTGACGGCGCAGGAACAGATGGCTGGTCCCTGGCAAGTGCCAATCAATGATTATGCCGCCACTTTGGCGGACTTTAGCGGGTTTAGCGGTGAGGCGGCGGCAATTGGTGAGCGCACTCCTTTGGCAATTCTCAATCCCAAAGCGGCGGTGCGTATGGCATTGGCAGAGGTGATAACTAATTTGGCTGCCAGCGGCATAGAGAAACTGCAGGATATAAAACTATGTGCCAACTGGATGGCTGCCAGCAACGAGGATGGTCAGATGGCGAATCTCTATGAGGGGGTGAGAACTTTAACTGAAGAAATGTGTCAGGAGTTAGGGCTTGCTATACCGGTTGGCAAGGATTCTTTATTTATGTCTGCTTCCTGGGATAAGCAAAATGTTATATCGCCTCTGTCTTTAATAATGAGTGGGCTGGCGCCACTAACAGATGTCAGGTTGGGGGTTGACCCACTATTACATACCGACACTTATAAAAATATTGGCGGCGACAACTCGCTATTGCATACCGACACTTATAAAAACACTAGTGCTGACAATTCACTATTACATACCGACACTTATAAAAATATGCTGCCTGCCTTATGGCTGGTTAGCACACGGCATGGCAGTAATCGCCTTGGGGGTTCGGCGCTGGCGCAAGTGATGCAGCAATGGGAGGGGGAAACTGCGGATATAGAGTCGCCCAAAGATATTGCAAACTTCTTTTCTTTTGTTAGCGGCGCAGTGCATGATAAATTATTGCTTGCCTATCATGATGTGTCGGATGGTGGATTATGGACAACATTAAGTGAAATGGCTTTTGCTTCCAATTGTGGACTATCCATTGATTTAACTGGGATGATGAAACAACAGCAGAATGAGTATACCGCCCTATTTGGTGAAGAGGCAGGTGCTGTTATCCAAGTGGCGCCCGAGAATGAGGGTAAGGTATTAGAGCGCGGACGGCAACATAACCTAACTCTGCATAAGCTTGGTATTCCCACTAATGAAAATAAGATAAAAATTATCTATGCTAAGCGGACTCTGATAGATAAAAAGATGAGTGAGATGCGTTCGTTATGGAACAAGGTTTCAGATAATATGCGTGAACTCAGGGATGATAATCCGCAGTGCGTTAAACAGGAAGCGCTCCTAATAAAAGATTTTAACTATAAAGGAATTCAAGAGAGCATTAATTTTGATGTGGCGCAGAAATATAACAGCATAAAACCGCTAAGCAAAAGCCGCCCCAAGGTTGCAATTTTGCGCACCCAGGGCGTGAATAGCAATATAGAAACCGCCCTTGCCTTTCATAATGCGGGTTTTGAGGCGGTGGATGTGCATATAAATGACCTAAATAAGGGTGAAGTTAATCAAATGAAGGGTTATAAAGGGGTGGTTTTCTGTGGTGGCTTTACTTATGGCGATGCTCTGGGTGCGGGGGCTGGTTGGGCAGCAAGTGTCCTACATAATCCCAAGCTAAAAGTCAGTGACAGTGGTAGTCGCTTCCAAAGAATTATCAGGAAGATGAATATTCTATATGATCCTAAATTAGAAGAAGAGTTTCAGCAATTCTTTCAACGCAAGGATACCTTTACGCTGGGGATATGCAATGGTTGTCAGGTACTGGCACGCCTACAAGAGATTATTGATGGGGCGGGTTGGAATTGCCGTTTCCAGCGTAACGAATCACGTAGGTTTGAAGCACGCACGGTTATGGTGAAGATATGTAAATCACCAAGTATATTTTTTACTGGTATGGAAGGTAGCGTTATACCAGTTGCTTCAGCGCATGGCGAAGGCAAGGCAACTTTTGCCAGTAGTGACGCTGGGGAGCAGGTACTTAGCAATGAGCAGGCAGCAATTGTTTATACAGATGGGGTTTATACAGATGGGCAGGGAAATGATAATCCTGCTTATCCACTCAATCCTAATGGTTCTGCGCATGGGATTGCCGGTATGACATCCAAAGATGGCAGGGTTACGCTGTTAATGCCGCACCCAGAAAGGACGTTAAGAAGAGTGAATCAGTGCTGGCATGATAAATCTGCCAGAGCCATGCAAAGGAAAGCGGAGGTGGCAACTCCCTGGCAGGCAATGTTTTACAACGCCAGGTTGTGGGTAGATTGATAAATAGTAATAAATAGTGGGCCCGGTAGGACTCGAACCTACGACCAATGGATTATGAGTCCACTGCTCTAACCGACTGAGCTACAGGCCCGCGTAAATTGATTATTCTATTTTATGGGATTTAGGTAAGTTTTGCAATAACTTATTCCCTAAATTCTTTTATTGTTTCAACATTAGCCAAATTATTCAGGCGGCGCAGGGCACGGGATTCTATCTGTCTAATTCTTTCGCGGGTTACCGAAAGCTGGCGGCTAATCTCATCCAATGTATAGTCGCTATTGGTTTCCAAGCCAAATCTCATGCTCAACACCTTTGCCTCTTTCTCGGGCAACGAGCTAATTGCCTTATGCATTTCTGCCTTTAGGTTTGTCTTTAGAGTTGTCTCATAAGGAGATAGAGTTTTGGTATCTTCAATAAAGTCCTTCAAACTTGCATCCTCCTCATCTCCCACTGGGGTCTCGGTAGAAATTGTCTCTTTAGCAATTTTCAGCATGCGGTGAATTTTATCCTCTGGCAGTTCCATCTCCACTGCAAGTTCTTGCGGAGTTGCCTCTCTTTGATATTTCTGCATGGCGGTTCTTTGCAGACGGCTGAGTTTGTTCATTGTTTCTATCATGTGGACTGGCACGCGTATTGTGCGCGCTTGGTCGGCGATAGAGCGGGTAACTGCCTGCCTGATCCACCAAGTAGCATAAGTGGAGAATTTGAACCCTCTTTTATATTCAAATTTATCCACTGCCTTCATCAAACCAATATTGCCTTCTTGGATTAAGTCCAGCAATTGTTGTCCGCGATTAGTATACCTTTTAGCAATTGAGATAACCAACCTTAAATTTGCCTCTACCATTTTCTTTTTATCCTTATCTGCTTGGCGATTCGCAGTAAGAATATTCTTAGTCAGTTTCTTAATCATATCTAACGGCATATTACACACCATGACCACCATAAGCAAATCACTGGCTGCATCTTCAAGTTCTTTGAGATGCTTTTCAATTATCTTTGCTTTAGGTCCCGTGCGTTTTGCCAGAGAGATAAAGTATCTTGGAGTAGTTATTATCTTCTCGTGAATAAGTTCTTTATCATATCCCGCCTTGCCAACTGCTATATTATCTATAACCTCTTCCGCCTTATAAATAGAACGCAATAGGTTTTCTGCATTTAAAATCAGCTCTTCATAGTAATGGGGCTGCAGTTTCATCAAAGAGAGAGTGCGGCTAAGGTTCTCTTGTTTTTTCTTAGCTGTCTTGCTCAGCGCATTGCCATTTTCATAAGATAGCTTGGCTGCCTTTAGTTGTCTTTCCAAGCGAATCATTATATCGTTCATATCGCTGCGCAGTTTCTTCATGCGCTGGCTGATATTGCTGCGTCTTTTCTGCACCGAAACGCTCTTGGGCATGTTCTTCTTTACTTCGGCTATTTGAGCCGTCATGTCTACTTCATCTTCACGATAAAGCGCCATGCACACTTCATTAAATTTGCCTTTGGCTTTATGGGCTACATTATGACTGTCAACTACTTTCTGAACTTCGTAGTGGAAATAAGCCAACTGCCCCATCACACTACGCATGTTGTGTTCTATCCTTTTGGCTAAGGTTAATTCTTCCTCGCGATCCAGCAGAGCATGAGAGCCCATCTGGCGCATATACATTTTTATTGGAGCGCTTATTGCTCCTCTGCCTGGTCCAGTTAATTCCTCTGGGCTTAGGTGATCCATATCATCTATACTTCCTGCCAAGAAATTTCCGCTGGAAGGAGCATCCCCTAAACTATCTGCATCTACTTTTACGTCCGAGCTTGAATCGTCATCGTCATACAAGTTGCTAACGTTATAATCCAAAGCATTTTCACTTTCATCCTTAACGTCAACATCATTAGAGCGCAAACCTTCGACTATATGGGAGGTGAGTTCGGTTACATTGATATCTTCATGGTCTTCCATTATATCTGCAATGCATTGGTCTATATCTTCGTTGCCAATCTTGCCTGCCTCTTTTCCTTTGGCTATTAGCTCCTCCAATCTGGCGCTAATTTTATAGTCATCAAACCCCTTGCCTTTAGTTGTTGATGAATCTTGCGGTGTCTTTTTACTGACGGCTACCTTCTGGCTTGATGCAACATCTGTAGCTTTTGTTTTCCTTTTACTTGCTGGTTTAGCTGATGCGCTTTTAGCTGTTTTCTTTCCCGTTTTCTTTAAAGCGTCTGCTGTGTTTATTACTCTCGTTTCTTCCGCTTTGTTTGCGGTTGTTGAAGTTGTAGATAACATTTTGGTCCCCCTCTTATGTTTAATATCTTTATGTTTAACATCTAATTTAATATTAGATTTCTTGCTTGATGTCAGCTTTGACCCTGACTTTAATTTAGTTGTAGGTTTAGTTGTAGGTTTAGTTGCAGATTTAGCGGCTGCCTTCGTCTTCTTATTAGCTGTAGTTGAAGATTTACTGGGCTTTAATGTACTCGCCTTGGATGCACTTTTGGATGCGCTCGTCTTGGATGCACTTGTGGATGCGCTCGCCTTAGATGCACTTGTGGATGCGCTTGTCTTGGGGGCGACTGCTTTAGATGCAGCTGGTTTTGATTTTTTAACCGCAGCTGATTTAGCTCGCTTGACCGCTTCCTTGCTTGTCTGTTTATCAATCATGTATGTATTTAATGTAAAGGGTGCCGATTGGGGTATAATTATACCACATTACACAGTTATTTATAGTTCTTTATGCTTCAATTACAAGTGATTAGAGCAATAATAATCCAAAATCTAAGCAAACAATGTCTAACTATGCTTAACATTGCCTCACATTGTTTAACATTCATAAAGTTTTCCCTATAATACATATATGGTAAAGATTGAAGGCGATGCCTACACATTTGACGACCTCCTCCTCGTGCCAAATTATTCAGCGGTTCTTCCTAACGAGGTAGAAACCCAAACACGACTAACTAAAAACATATCACTGAGCATACCTTTTCTCTCCGCAGCTATGGACACTGTAACAGAATCGGCTATGGCAGTAGCTATGGCGAGAATGGGAGGCATAGGGGTAATACACAGAAATACCAGCATTGAAAAGCAAACGCAGGAAGTGATAACAGTAAAGAAACACGAAAGCGTTATAGTGCGAACTCCCATAACAATTCACAGTGATGCCTCCATAGAGGAGCTGCGCAATATCACTGAACGTCACGGAATATCTGGGGTGCCAGTGCTGGACAAGGATTCCCATAAATTGGCTGGCATAGTAACTTCACGCGATTTTCGTCTTGAAAAGGACCCAGCAAAAAAGGTGGCAGACCTAATGACTCCTTTTAGCAAGCTGATAACCGCCTCGGAGAATGTGTCTCCCACTAAAGCGCGCCAGCTTATGTATGACAATCGGATTGAAAAACTTCTATTGGTTAAGAACGACAACACTCTATGCGGCATGATGACTCTGAAAGATGTAGAGTATGATAAAAGATATCCGCTTTCTAACAAAGATGAGCATGGGCGGTTGCGAGTTGCAGCATCAATTGGGACAGATGCTCAGAACATTGAAAGAGCAGAGTCATTAATCGCCGCTGGCACTGATGTCATAGTGCTGGATACAGCTCATGGCCACTCGCAAAAAGTTCTCAATGCTGTGAAAGAATGCCGCCAACGATTTTTGAATATCCCTATAATCGCCGGCAATATAGCAACAGGCGCCGCCGCATTAGCTTTGGCAAAAGCCGGCGCAGACGCGGTTAAAGTGGGGATAGGACCAGGAACAATATGTACTACGCGAATGATTAGTGGAGTAGGCGTTCCTCAGCTAACCGCCATAGCAGATGCTACTAAGGCACTAAAATCTAAATATCCGCACGTAACCGTAATAGCCGATGGAGGAATTCGTTATTCTGGCGATATAACCAAAGCGCTTGCGGCAGGAGCTGACTCAGTTATGATAGGCAGCTTGCTAGCTGGGACAGATGAAGCTCCAGGCGAGGTGGTTCTGCGTCAAGGGAGATCCTATAAAACATATCGCGGCATGGGCTCCTTAGGGGCATTCAGAGATGGCTCCAAAGACCGCTATTTCCAAGAAGATTATGAACCAGACAAATTAGTGCCTGAAGGGGTTGAAGGCATAGTTCCAAGTCGCGGAGCAGTGAACATAGTGGTGAGCCAGCTGACTGGCGGTTTGTGTTCGGGCATGGGATACTTGGGTGCTAAAAATATTGAAGCATTGCAAAAAGATGCCAAGTTTGTGCGCGTCACCGCTGCAGGAATGCAGGAAAGTCATGTTCATGATGTGCGTATAACTGGCGAAGCGCCAAACTATCAACGCGAATAATCCCCTGGAATAATCTACTGTTTGAGCGACAAACTTATTTAGTTGCTTGGACGCTATTTAAATGTCTAAACAAATCAGCATAAATATTGCGCTCCAGGATTTATCTGTGTTATCAGATGGCAAATTAATCTATCATTGCCAAGCATCAACCGCAGCCAATGGCGCTGGCAATAAGATGAATTCTTTTTGCACTCCGCTTGGCAAGCATGTTATTCGCGCTAAAATAGGCGCCAATCTGCCTGCTGGAGCGGTGCTGGTAGGGCGTAGATGGACTGGCGAGATATGTGATGCAGAACTTTACAATAAATCCCCAGAACGTGATTGGATTCTAACGCGGATTTTATGGCTAAGCGGGTGCCAGGCGGGCTATAACCGTTTTGGCGAGGTTGATACTATGAAAAGGTATATTTACATACACGGTTCGCCAGCGCAAGTGGAATTAGCCGTCCCCAATTCACGTGGCTGCATAAGGGTTTCTAATGAGGATGTAATAGCATTGTTTGATATGTTAGATCCAGGAATAAGCGTGAATATTATTAAATAGTCATGCCGTTCATTTACAATCATTCATTTACAATATAGGTAAGTTAAAAATTTATACTATGAAAATATATAACATAATCATAAAACCATGAAAGCCCTACTATCTTTACTGCTGCAACCCACCACCTTAGCTTTTGTTGGAGTTTTGTTGGGACTGCTCGTTCTAATTTTTAGACGCAGAGCTGCTATATGGTTAATTGTTGTGTCCTTGATGCAATTATGGTTTTTTGCCTTGCCGCCAGTAGCTGGATTCTTGGCATATAACTTAGAAAAAAATGTCCCTCATTATAATCAGTTACAAACATCTAACACAACGCAGGACTTTGATTATGTGATAGTGATGGGTGGAGCTAATTCTGGTAATAATGAAATTTCTCGCACAGATACGCTTAACTATGCCTCATTTCGGCGTGTATTAGAAGGAGTAGCCGTAATGAAGCAACAAAAAAATGCTTATCTCATAGTAAGCGGCGCCTTCAAACATGGTGATATAAGTCATGCCGAGGTTCAAAAAGCAGCGGCTATTGAACAAGGGATTGAAGAATGGCGAATTATCATTAACCCGAGGGCTTTTGATACACAAAGCGAACTGCGCGGCATCTCGCAAATAGTAGATGCTGGCAGTAATATTCTCATAGTAAGTACGGCAACTCATATTCCTCGCGTCAAGATGTGGGCAGAGCATTATGGGATGATTCCCCTATATAGTGGGGTTGGATATGTAGGTTGGGTAGGAAAAGCTAATATTCTACACGATCTTATTCCGCGGGTAGGTAATTTAAAAGACAGCAATACGGCTCTGCATGAATATTATGGCATGCTGTATGCCTATATCCTAATCTTAAAACAACAGTTCTATCCTGCCAAATAAAACTCAATTGGATGAGGCAGTAGCTGTCCTAAAAAATGGAGGGATTATTGCATATCCTACTGAAGCGGTTTGGGGTTTGGGCTGTGATTTTGAGAGTTTAGCTGCAGTTAGCAAATTACAGAAAATAAAAGAGCGTCCGCGCAACAGGGGATTTATCAAGGGATTTATATTAGTAGCTGGCAATTGGCGAGAGTTTGCCACATATTTACCGCATATCAACCAAGAGGATATTATCAAGATAAGCGCGGCAACAAATCATCCCTGCACTTGGTTGGTTGAAGATAAAGCGGGCAATATTCCCGCCGTAGTCAAGGGGGGAAATAATGTCCAGGGGGGAAGTAATGTCCAGGGGGGAAGTAATAAAGTTGCTATTCGCATATCACATCATCCAGTAGTATCTTTGCTCGCTAAGGAATTTGGCAAACCATTAGTATCTACCTCTGCCAACATATCTGGCCATCCCCCCGCTTTAGATAGTGATTCAGTTAAAGAATATTTTGGCGAGCAGGTGGATTATATTGTCCCCGGCACTATAGGCAATGCTGCTGCTGTATCAGATATTCGCGACCTTAGCAGCGGTGAGTTCCTCAGAAAAGAATCCAAATAATACTGCGCTGCTGCTACAACCAATCTCTTTTTTGGAGAATTTTTTGTAAGGCGGCTTCATCACTATCTTTGGCGGCGCTATCTTTGGCAGCGCTATCTTTGGCAGCACTATCTTTGGCAGCACTATCTTTGGCAGCACTATCTTTGGCAGCACTATCTTTCGCGGCGTTATCTTTCGCGGCGCTATCTTCAGAGGAATCACGCTTATATTGCCAGCGCACCAAAGGCGGCAAGGACATCAATATGGATTCGCTGCGTCCTCCTGACTGCAAACCAAACAAGGTTCCTCTGTCATATAGCAGATTAAACTCAACATAACGGCCGCGCCTATACAGCTGAAAATCCCTTTCCTTTTTGCTAAAATTCTCTCCTGAATCTTTGCCTGAATCCTTGCCTGCATTAACACGCAGACACCTTTGTGTTAATGCTATATAAGTATCAACATAACACTGCCCCACTTCTTTAACAAACTCTAAACAACGTTGCGCATCCCAGCGGTTAAAATCATCAAAGAATAATCCTCCTATGCCACGGGTTTCGTTACGATGTGGCAAGTAGAAATAATCATCGCAGTTCTTTTTTAGTTCGCCATATAGATTTTCATCAAACTTATCACAAACATCTTTTGCCGCTTGATGCCAGAAGATGCAATCCTCTTCTTCTATGTAATATGGAGTTAAATCAAAACCGCCGCCAAACCACCAGCCGTTAGCCACCTTCTCGGTAGAGGGGCTGGTATTATGCTCCGCATCATCTAACGAGAATATTCTCAAGTTGGCATGACTTGTTGGCACATAAGGATTAAGTGGATGGATAACTATAGATATACCGCACGCTTTGTAGGGCTTGCCGGCTAGTTGCGGATTCCTGCTGCTGGCTGCAGGAGGAAGATTGGTGGATGCTATGGTGGAAAAGTTTACTCCCGCTTTTTCCCATACTTTGCCGCCTTCTAAAACATTGCTGCATCCGCTCCCTAAACGTGATTGCCAGTCATCCTGCACAAACGAGGCGGTGGAATCCTCAAACTCCTCTAATGCTTCTCTTATCTGTTGCTGCAGTTGGAGGAAATATTCTTCGGCTTGATTAAATAATGTCATAGTAGAATGACGGGGATTATGTTGTTTGTTTATGTGCGCCTATCCTGAGACGCTAATTTTATTATTAATAAACTCCAGTTCTTCTACTTCTTTAACTTTTACCTCAACTTCATCAAAGCTTTTCTTTGCTTGAAGTTCAGTCATAAATGGTTTCCATCCAATTAGCTTTTTCATCCTTTCTTCTCGTTCAGCATCAGGATATTTCTCATTTATCATATAAGCTGCTGCCAGTTTTTCTAACCTACCTATTTTCTTATCTAAAAACCAGCCAGCAATAAAATTGATTTCATCTTTGAACTTGTAATTATCCTTATTTGCTTCAACCCACTTTTCTACATCTTCATAAAAATCATAAGCACATCCATAGCCAACTGGAGGGAAGCCCTTACTCAGTATAAAACTATCATTTAACATACGTATCTCATCTCTTAAGTCAAAAGCATAAGGACCGTAAATATCCTGTATAAATTTGTAATCTAAAGGAACGCTTAACATTTGCTGTGCAATATAACATCCTTTTTGTAAGTGAACCATCCCAGCCCAACCATTTTTATCTTTTAGTGCGTCAAGCAAAAAATAAATAAATTTAACTCTATCCTCTTGTTTCATAATATACCTCTTTAATAATAACTTATATATTCTATATTAAATATAGAAATAATTATTATCATTCTTTGGTGTATGCGCGCCTATCCTGAGACGCTGATTTTATTATTAATAAACTCCAATTCCTCTAGTTCTTTATTTCTTACCTCAACATCCTCAAAACAGCTAATCGCTTCAGGTTCAGTCATAAATGGCTTCCATGCAATAAGCTTTTTTATTCTTTCTTCTCGTCCAGCATCAGGATATTTCTCATTTATCATATAAGCCGCTGCCAGTGCTACCAATATACCAGCTGGTTTATCTAAAAACCAGCCGGCAATAAAATTAATTTCATCTTTGAACTTGCAATTATCTTTTTTTGCTTCAACCCACTTTTCTACATCTTCATAAAAATCATAAGAACATCCATAGCCAACTGGAGGGAAGCCCTGAATAAGTATAAAATGATCTCTTAACATACGCACCTCATCTCTTAAATCAAAAGCATAAGGACCATAAGTATACTGTATAAATTTATAATCTAAAGGAACGCCTAACATTCGCTGTGCAATATAACATCCTTGTTGCAAGTGAGTCATCCCAGCCCAACCATTTTTATCTTTTAGTGCGTCAAGCAAAAAACAAATAAAATTAACTCTATCCTTTTCTTCCATAATATACCTCTTTAATAATAACTTATATATTCTATATTAAATGTTAATAAAATATAGAAATTAATTAAACATTGTAATAACTTTTATTATTACATCTCATTAAGTAGAATCTTATCTTTATTATTCTTAATCCACTCTTTAATATCACCGCTCTTATCTGGTTTTGCAAAGATATAACCATAATCAAAATCTGTTGAAATTATATGATTAAATATTTTAGAGCAATTCCTTACTTCCTTTATAGTACCATCTTCTAATTTTACAGGAAAATCTAAGTTATCATCTTTGTCAGTACTTTCACCAATATTTTTAATGATTCCTTCAGAGAATTCATTTAAAACTTTACTATATATTAGCTCTGTAGGGGTAGATAAACTTAACTTTTGTGGAGAATCATCTTGGATTGTTGTTTGCGTCAAATGTTCTGTAAATATCTTTTTATCATCAATATTTTGTTTGTATACTAACCTAAATCTATACTTTCTTTCTAGCAATTTATTAGAGTGATTATGCAAGCGATGCTCAGGATTATCTTGTATCATAAATAGTTCCCTTAATATGTCAGAGTCCGTACATCGCAAATATCCTTCTGGCTTATCCTTATTAACTTTAAAACTCTCTTCTTGCATGAGTTCCTTAAGAAAATCCTGTAAATGTTCATCATATATCTTGCGAGTAGGATGCTGATAAACCTGGCTATACATCCAATGGCGAGACATTAATAAAGATTCCACCAATGGTAAATCTTTTTCATGAATTCCTAAAGGAATATTCTCATTATTATCATTCAAAGGTATATCTAGGATACGTAACGAGCGGACTAATCTATCTTTATCCACCAATCCATAAGGCACTCCAATATGACATGAATCTCTTAATAAATAGTCCATTCGATCTGCTCCAAAAAGGTCGCTTGTTATGATACTACTCAATATTTCTTTCCAAAGTTCTTCTGTAGTTTTTTCTGTTAATTTTTTAAAATCATTAGTAGCTATTATGGATATTATTTTAGGATCTAATGTTTTGCCTCCATCGGGCGCATTAACCGGTATCCTTTTAAAAAACTTGCTCATTTTTCCAGTAATTAATCTACGAGTTAGATCTTCATGATTTGTTTCTTCTAATATCTTTTCTCCTGTATGCGAAAAAGGTAAATGTCCTACATCATGACATAATGCTGCCATGCGTAATGTCTGACGCCAGTATTGCTTGTCGCGCAATTGCTCCTTAAATACTTCTTGGGATCTCTTGGTTAGATTATCGTCATCCATAACGACATCAAATATATTAGTGGCGAGCTCCATAACGCCCAATGAATGTTCAAAACGTTTATGGCTGGCTCCTGGATAGATGAGATAGGTCATAGCAAGCTGATGAATATCTCGTAAGCGTTGAAATTGAGGGGAATCAATAACTACTTTTTCTTCGTTAGTATAACTAACAAATTTGTGTATAGGATCACGAACTATGTGATTATTTTTCATTATATTATTTACTTATTAAATATATACGCGCTTTTCCTTAACACAGTAATTCTTATTGTTATTAATCTTTATAAGGGCTTTTATTATTAATTCAAGGTGTAAATTACCTTTGGTTTGTTGCGAGCATTTTGCGGGCGGAGGCATATATATTTGTCGCGAGCATACCGATGGTTTGTTGCAAGAGTTATACATCTTGCGGGCGGAGCATGGCTCCGCCCCTACAGACCATCGTAATTAATTCAAACAGAATACATATATAAGTACGTTGCGAGCATACCGATGGTTTGTTGCGAGAATTCAGCTGGAACTTATCTATCAAAATCTCGTCTATAGCTTAATGCCTCAGCAAGATGTTCTTTGCCTATATGTTCCGCATCCGCTAAGTCCGCTATGCTGCGCGCTACTCTCATACAACGATGGACTCCACGCATTGATAAACCCATTTTTTCAATGGCGCTTTTCATAAGGACTAACGCTGGGCTAGTTGCTGACTTCTCAGCCGCATTAGCGCTTGCGGCAGAGGCGGCAGATAAAGAACAATGCAGTTCGGTTTCGGCTGCATTTAATCTTGCATTAATCTTGCCGCTACGTTGTATCTGTTTAGTCCGTGTTTTGCTAACCAGTTCTTTTGTTTGGTTGTGTTCCATAAGGGCGGCAGCGTCATTGTCAGCAGTTTCATTGGCAGTAGAATTGTTAGAAATAAAAGCATCCTCATATTTTATTAGCGGCACTTCAACTTGCATGTCAATCCTATCCAGCCAAGGGGCGGAAAGCTTGCCATGATATGCAGCTATTTTGTCGGGAGTGCAACGGCACTCCTTGTAAGGATTGTTCAAGTTACCACAAGGACAAGGATTCATTGCCGCCACCAGCTGAAACCTGGCGGGGAAAGTGGACTGATGAGCAGCGCGGGATATAGTTACCATGCCGCTTTCCAACGGTTGGCGCAACACCTCCAAAACATTGCGCGTAAACTCGGGCAACTCATCCAAAAATAACACGCCATTGTGCGCCAGTGATATCTCTCCTGGTTTGGGAAAAGAACCGCCGCCAACAATTGACGCCGCAGTCGCCGTGTGATGCGGAGCGCGGAAAGGACGTTGCTTTAATTGAATTGATGGTGTGCTTTTATTGGTATCGCCAAATTCACCAAACTCTTTGAGCGCCAAAGAATGAATACATAATACCTCCAAGTATTCTTCATCTGTAAGTGGCGGCAATAAATACGGCAACCTCGTTGCCAACATTGTTTTGCCGCTACCTGGCGGTCCGCTCATCAAGATATTATGCCCACCCGCTGCGGCTATCAATAAAGCGCGCTTGGCTTTTTGCTGACCTTTAATGTCGCTAAGTTTTAGAGCGGCTGTGTCTAACTTTAGAGTCGCTTCTCCATCAGCAAGAGATTGGGGAACAAGCACATTTAATTCTCTGCTACGGTTTAAATGCGCCACCACTTCAATCAAACGCGAGGCAGGTAAGCAGCTGATCTTTTGCAGCAGCGATGCTTCACCTATATTGCCCTTGCTGATAAATACCGACTTGTCCATAGCATTGGCGGCAACTATAGCGGGGATTATTCCACGAATGGGGAGTATTTCACCAGATAAAGCCAGCTCCCCCATAAACTCATAATTGTGCAGCTGCCTTTGGTTAACCTGTTTGGATGCCGCCAATATGCCTATAGCTATGGCAAGGTCTAACCCACCACCGCCCTCTTTGGGTAAGTCGGCTGGCGCCAAGCTAATCGTTACTCGGCGATTGGGAAAGGTGAAACCAGAATTGATAATAGCACTGCGCACTCTTTCGCGGCTTTCGTTCACTGCCTTCTCTGGCAAGCCAACCAGATTGAAGCGGGAAAAGCCAGGGCTAAGATGCACCTCCACTCGCACTGCGGGTGCTTCCATGCCAAACTTAGTGCGGGCGGCAACTATGCTCAAATTCATTATTATTAATTGTTAACTATTTATTATTTATAAGGCGAATATGTTTCGCCCCTACTAACTCTTTATATTGGCAAAATCGTAAATTTCAAGGATAGGACGCGCTAAATGTTTATATTAGAATATGCGGTTAATGTGGTTATAATAATGATATACAACTAATTATTACTACGAGGTATATTATTATGAGTAACACTAATAGAGGGGTTGTGTACATGGGACCGAATAAGGTTGAAGTTCAATCTATTGATTTTCCCACTCTTAGCTTGGGTAAGCGCCAATGTCAACACGGCGTGATTCTTAAAGTTATCACAACCAATATATGCGGCAGTGACCAACACATGGTTCGCGGACGCACTACTGCTCCACAAGGTCTGGTCTTAGGCCATGAAATAACTGGAGAAATTATAGAATGCGGCAAAGACGTAGAGTTCTTGAAAAAGGGCGATATTGTCTCAGTGCCGTTTAATATTGCATGCGGCAGATGCCGTAATTGTAAAGAAGGCAATACTGGCATCTGCTTGAATGTAAATGAAGGTAGAGCTGGCGCTGCTTATGGCTACGTTGACATGGGTGGCTGGGTAGGAGGACAGGCAGAATATGTTATGTGTCCTTATGCTGACTTTAACCTGCTGAAGTTTCCTGATAAGGAACAGGCAATGGAAAAAATCAGGGACTTGACTTTACTATCAGACATCTTCCCCACTGGTTTCCACGGCGCTTATTCCGCAGGAGTAGGACCTGGTTCCACCGTTTATGTGGCAGGGGCTGGTCCCGTAGGGCTTGCTTGCGCTGCATCTTGTCATCTGCTTGGCGCTGCTGCCGTTATAGTGGGTGATATGATAGATGAGCGTCTTGCTCAAGCCAAATCATTTGGCTGCGAAACCATTGACTTGCGCCAAGATGGCGACATAGAAGATCACTTGGAAAGAATCCTTGGTGTCCGCGAAGTGGATAGCGCCGTTGATTGTGTTGGCTTTGAAGCCAGATGTCATGGTCATAATCATGCTGTGGAACAACCAGCAACTGTGCTGAATACTGTAATGAGTATCACCAGAGCTGGTGGCGCCATTGGCATCCCCGGGCTGTACGTTACAGAAGATCCAGGCGGCGTTGATAAAAATGCCCAAACTGGCACCTTAGCAATGCGCTTAGGGCTGGGCTGGGCAAAATCTCATGCTTTTTATACAGGACAATGTCCAGTAATGAAGTATCATCGCAATCTTATGAATGCGATTCTTTATGACAAAATTGATATTGCAAAAGCCACCAATGTGCAACTTATATCTCTTGATGAATCAGTTCAAGGATATAAGGACTTTGATAAGGGCGCTGCAATGAAGTTTGTTATAGACCCACATGGTGTCGTAGCTGCCTAATTAGGCATTATTGTTTATAGATGTTGGTTAAGGATAAAAGTTGACTTTATCCTTAACCTCATCTAATTTTTTTTATGTTAAATTAATAGAGGTTTATTATGTTTACACTAAAAAACGTTAATTATTTTTCAGCAGCGGTTGCTGCAATTGTTGCTTGGTTTTTCGGCGCTCTTTGGTATAGCCCATTATTGTTTTGGGATATATGGTCTGCCAACAATAATGTGCAAGACCCTTTACCGTATCCGATACTGTCAATGGGAGTTAGCTTAATAGGCAATTTTGTCGTTGCGGTTAGCATAGCTGTCATAAGCAATGTTTTGGGGATATGTGGTTTCAGGAATGGGTTCCTTCTTAGCTTATGGATAGGGATTGGCATCCTAGCAGTTAGTATGGTGAGTGGATATATGTTCCTTGATATGTCATGGCAATCAATGGGGGTGGATGTGTTGTTTGTTTATAGCAAAATTCTGATTTTTTGTATGTTTGCCGCTATCTGGCGCACAAAAGCGCCGTAAATATAAAGTCGTTAATTAAGCTTTCTGCAATCTTGTTTGTATTTTAGATAATACCAGGCAGCTAACATAACAGATATTGCCAAAGATGGCAGTAGCACATAGTCCAAGTATGGGATTATGAGACCAATTCCTAAGAATCCTAAAACTATCACCAATATAGGAGTCCAACAACAAAGAGCAAATAAAATTATTGCCACGATTGAAGAATAGAACTTCTTCAGGGATGGTTTGGTTGCGGGTTGCTTCATATAGTTGATTATACAACAGCAGCAACAATAACTTTTTTATAAATTAATTGTAAAAATTGCATTCTTTGTGGTGATTTTGTGGTAACATAGTCCTATCATACTTATCGGTATGAGATTGTGGTGAAACTTATCGGGATCACTAAAGAAGTTGCAGCTCTTGGTTTATCAATCATTGAAGCGATGGCTCTTGTCGGAATAGACACAATCCCAGAAAATAGTTAATGAACGATTCCCTGTTTATCAGCGATGTTCATATTTTTTTGATTGTCCGGCTCTTTTGTTTTCCCCTTCACTTTATAATGGCAGCTATTTAATAGATGCTTTATCGTGCTTTCACCCTTAATTGCAGTTGCAATTATTATGTATGGAAATTAACGAAACATAAACTTAATTATGGAAATGTTATCAGGCGGTGATATGGTAGTGCGAGCTCTAGCAGACCAAGGAGTTAAATATGTATATGGCTATCCCGGCGGTGCCGCGTTGCACATATACGATGCTTTATTTAGACAAGATAAGGTTCAGCATATTTTAGTGCGGCATGAGCAGGCAGCCACACACATGGCGGATGGCTTTGCGCGCGCCACAGGAAAAGCAGGCACGGTTTTGGTAACCTCAGGACCTGGCGCAACCAATGCGGTAACTGGCATTGCAACTGCCTATATGGATTCTATTCCTATGGTGGTTATATCCTCTCAGGTACCTTCCACCTTAGTTGGGCAAGATGCCTTTCAAGAAACCGATATGATTGGCGTGTCTCGCCCTATTGTTAAGCATAATTTTATTGTTCATGACCCTGCGGATATTCCTAAAATAATCAAGAAGGCGTTCTTTATAGCCGAAAGCGGCAAGCCAGGACCTGTTGTAGTGGATATACCAAAAGATAAAACAGATGCGGCATTTAAATTCCCTTATGAGTATCCAAAAGAAATTGCGATGCGTTCCTATAACCCGGTTAAGAACGGGCATAGCGGACAAATCAAGCGGGCAGTGGATGCCTTGAAAAGCGCCAAAAGGCCAGTGGTTTATAGCGGCGGCGGAGTTATCTTGGATGGCTGTTCTGCGGACTTGCGCCAACTGGTAGATTTGTTGGACGCCCCCATCACTAATACCCTTATGGGATTGGGCGCTTACCCCGCCACGGATAAACGCTTCCTTGGCATGTTGGGGATGCACGGCACCTATACCGCCAACATGGCGATGCATAATAGCGATTGTATTCTGGCGTTGGGTTCGCGCTTTGATGATAGAGTTACCAATAATACCAAAATGTTCTGTCCTCAGGCAAAAATTATTCATGTGGATATAGATGCAGCTAATATTTCTAAAACTGTTAATGCGCATGTTCCCATTGTGGGTCCTGTTAAGCAGGTTATCCGTCAGATGATTGAACAGCTGAAAGAGAAGAAGTTTAAGCCAGATGATAAACTACGCAGTGCTTGGTGGTCTGACATTGCGGCATGGCGCAAGAAAGCCCCGTTGGGATATGAGAAGGCGGCAGCAGATGCCTTAATGAAACCGCAGCAGGCGGTGGAAATTCTTTATGAGACGACTAAGGATTTAGATGCAGTTATTACTTCCGATGTGGGGCAGCATCAAATGTTTGTTGCTCAGTATTATCATTTTGATAATCCAAACCGCTGGATTAACTCGGGCGGATTGGGGACTATGGGTTTTGGCTTTCCTGCGGCTATGGGCGCTTATTTTGCTTTGCCAAAGAATCCAATATTTTGCGTAACTGGTGAAGGAAGCATTCAAATGTGTATTCAAGAAATGTCTACTTGCCGCCAATATGGGATTCCCGTTAAGATATTTAATATCAACAATCAATCCTTGGGGATGGTGCGTCAATGGCAGGATATGCAATATGAAGGGAGGCATTCAAACTCTTATATGGATTCCTTGCCGGACTTTATCAAGCTGGCTGAGTCCTACGGACATAAAGCAATTAAGGTTACCAAAGCAAAAGATCTGGCGCCGGCAATAAAAAAATCTTTAACTGATTATGCTGATGACCTGGTATTTTTGGATGTTTATGTTGACCCTAAAGAACATGTGTATCCGATGCACATCAAAGACCATGCCATTAACGAAATGTGGATAACCAAGGATAAGAGGACACCCTTATGAGTGACGAAAATATTAAAAGACATATCATCGGTTTGTTGTTAGAGAACGAGCCAGGAGCGCTTTCGCGTGTTGTTGGGCTTTTCTCCCAGCGCGGCTATAACATAGAGAACTTGACCGTTGCGCCTATGCATGACAAGTCGTTGTCGCGCCTTACCCTTACCACCTTTGCTTCTGCGGATATTATTGAGCAGGTTGCTAAACAACTGAACAAAATAGTGCCTGTATACAAGGTGATTGAATTGTCTGAGGTAGAGCATGTTGAGCGCGAAGTTATGTTAGTTAAGCTGCGCGCCCAAGGAGAGTTTCGCGCTGAAGTTATGCGCCTTGCCGATATATTTGGCGGCAGAGTAATTGATACTACCGCCTCAACATATTTGGTGGAGATGACTGGGCGCTCAAACAAGTTGGATGCCTTTTTGGAGACGTTGGATGATTCGCGCATATTAGAGATGTCGCGTAGTGGTGTAGTTGGAATAACCCGTGGGGTTAAAGGACTTACCATAGAACCCCAGGGGGATTGATAGAAGGGGGGTTAATTAGAGGGGGATTGGTAAAAGAGGATTGGTGAAGAGGGATTGATAACAAAAGTTTTCGGCGCGGACAGAAATTTAAATTAAAATATTGAAAAAATAATTAATTTAATATTGACTTATAATTTTTATCCTTATAATTGTTTCTGTTGCTTTATCCAAAAGCGCATGCTGATGGATTAAATTAATAAATGCGGTTGCTAATACAGATGTAGATTTAGCGCCCGCAATAATAATGATGGCAACAATAATAATAATTTAACTATAAGGATAAACCCATGAACTATAAAAGTGAATGGGTGTGTGAAACAACAAAGGGGCTGGTATTAAAGGGGGTGGTATTAAAGGGGCTGATATTAAAGGGGCTGATATTACGGGGAATAATATTCAGCAGGATAGCATTATGGAGGGCTACATTAAGGGGGGTAGTATTAAGAGGGATTACATTAAGGACGCTACTATTAAATAAGCTATTATTGCTCGCAGTGCTTGTAAGCTGCAGCGAAGAAACTTCAAGAGCCCAACCACCAATACAAACCATACCGCCAGTAATACCTGCGAATCCAATTGTTGGAACTGCAGCCCTCGGTCTGGTTAGCGATGCCAGAGTGGATGCCTATCTTATTGCTACAGAAAGCGATGCACAACAAAATAAAGAATGCTCCACTGACAACAAAAATAAAATAGGCAGCGGCGCCACTGATGATAATGGCTACTTTGATCTCACACTTAATCTAAATTCAGGATATGTGCTATTTGTTTTAAGTGGTGGTTCTTATACAGAAGAAGCAACCAACCAACAAGTATATCTAACTGATGATCAAAAATTATATGCGGTGCATCATTATCATGGCGGCGAAATAAAGGAGCAGGGAAAAGAGATAGAAAATATAATCATATCTCCTTGGTCTCATCTAATGACAGGAATGTTTTGTTATATGACGGGAAGCCGCGCCATGTCCCCCGCAACTTCAATGAGTAACACCAGCGCCTTTATTACTAACTGGCTGGGATTTGACCCTCGTTATGTTAACTATAAAGATCCAACAGATGCCAAGAATAATCGCGCTGATTTAATCTTTGATGAAGGAGTAAAACTGGGTTTTCTTAATTCAGCAATAAGTGAACTAACCAAAGAATGGTCTGCTACAGATGAGGTAACTCCCCACGCAACTATTAATTCTATCTATTTAGCGCAACTAATGTATGAAGATATTAACAATGATGGTTCTTTGGATGGTAGAGGTGCCAAGGGTCCGTTGCATGTCGTCCGCAAGGTTTCAAATATTCCACTTAATGCTGCCACCTACCGCTTAAGCATACCGCAACAGATGCTGCATTTTTTTGACAACAATGAGAACAATCAAATTAAAGATAACGGACGTGGCATCCTATATCTGCTTGCCGACAGCATAAATGGTAACCAGCATCCTCAAGTATTCCAGCGAAAAAAATCTCCTCCACTAGATATGCTTGCTCCTCAGGTTGAATGGATAGCGCCAAATACCAAGAAGTTGACTGGTGTAGTTAATATATCTCTGCGAGTTAAAGATTTTTCGGGAGTTGAGCAGGTAACTTTTTATACAACCTCATCACGCGCTGCATCACAAAATATAGAACAAGCAATAGACGGCATCTATACTTTCATTGTTGATACTCGTCCTGATGGCAGTGGTAATTTTGATTATCGTGTTACAACTGTGGATATCCTTGGTAATGAACAGACGATTAATTTCCCTGTGACGCTTATAAATGAGGCGCCTATTATTGAGATAACTGTTCCCGACATAAATAATAGCGGTAACAGAGCTACCACCATTAATAGTGCCTACCTGTTGGAAGCGCGCTTCAGCAAAATAGTTCCCGCGCAAAATATTGCATACGCGGCATGCTCCCTTAATGATGAACAAAACTTTGATGCCATCATCAATAAAGAGGAGAGTATTGCTTCTTGCGCAGTAGCCCTACCGCACAATGGCATCCATCATATTGAGATGAAACTATGTGATGATAATAACCTGTGCAACACGCGCGGACATAATGTTTTGTTTGATGACGAGCCCCCTGTGATAACGCCCATCAACGAGCAAGAATCTTACCAGCGCAATGTGAGTGTTTCGTTCTTGATTAGCGATACAACATCAAGTATTCTCCAACCCGTTACTTGGACAGCAACTGGCAATGGGGAAACAATGAATGGCGTCGCTCAGCAACTGCCTGCTGAGGGAACATATCAGGTGTTTTTTGATGCAGCCCGTTTCGGCAATAGCCCTGTTAGGTTAACTATCAATTCACGTGATAGCTTAAAAAATATGGCTACTCGCAGCCAAACTTATCAGGTGTTCAACCAGCCACCCACTGTACGCTTAACATCCGCACCCAAATTTAACCAAAATATTTATAATGCCATCTTTGAAGTTGAAGAAAACTCTTACACCAATATACGAGTTGCGTGTCGGCTTGCAACATCAGTTTTATTTCAATTAGGGAACTATCAAACAACGCAAAGCGGTAATCAGCAATCAGAGCAGACATTAACATTGCGGGGGGAATGCGCTACAGCATCATCCGAAATACAGGATGGCAATCATACTTTAGAAATAAAAATATGCGGTGATTATAATCTGTGTGTTACCCAGCCAATAACAATTATTAAAGATACGGCAGCGCCTATGGTTAAAACAATCAATTTACAAGATGAGTATGACGGAGTGGGCGGGCAGATTACCCTTGAAATAACCGATGAGCTTTCAATGGTGACCTCCGCAACTTTTTCTATTGATGATAATGAGGCGCAGGATATTACTAAGCGTGCTAATGATTGGACTTTTGCCCTGCCATTAAACCTTAATACTGGCAGGCATAAACTAACTATAGTGACGGTGGATGAGGTTGGTAATACTAACTCCATCCAACATAACTTCTTAACCTTGCGCGAAGAACCGGCTATTGATAGAGTGAGCTCACCATTTACCAAAGACGACACATACCGCCTCGCAGCGCAACTAGATCCTGGTAGTTATCAAGGCGACTATCAAGCACAATGTATATTGGCAGAGCAATCAGTTGTTGCCAGCATTTCGCGTAATAGAATTAACTGCTCGTTAGATACTCAAGGATTAAACGATGGAGAACATCTAGTGGAGATTATCCTTGCAACGGATTATGATAAATCATATACACGAGAAATCTCTTTCATTAAGGATACTACAGATCCACAAATAAATATATTAGATCTGCTCCCCGCTTACACTAACCCAGTTCCCAGCACCTTACAGGTTAATATAGATGATGAACTGTCACCAACTGTAATGGCAACGTATCGTATAAATGAAGGAGATGTCATACTATTGGAAGATACTGGGACAAGAAGAATTATAACCCTGCCGATTAATGAGTTGCCCACAGGACGTCATACTTTAACAATCCAGGCAACTGATCTTGTTGGCAACTCGAATATGATGCCTAGCAATTTTATAGTGGAGAAAGATGCGCCCATAGTGACTCAAACTAGCGCCCAAGCAACTAATCAGGGCACATATAACCTCGTGGCAACTTTGGATAAAGGAAGTTATCAAGGAGATTATAATGCTGAATGCCAGATTAATAATCAAGTAGTGTCGGCAACTATAAGCGGCAATACCCTCAGATGCCTATTGGATATATCATCCAGCAGTGATAATAATTATGATATACGGGTTATGCTAACTGCAGATTATGGTAAATCATATACACGGATATTAACAATTACTAAAGATAAGACAGCGCCTATGGTTAGAACTTCTAACTTACGGAATGAGTATGACGGAGCGGGTGGACAGATTATCCTTGAAATAACTGATGAGTTTTCAATGGTGACTTCCACAACTTTTTCTATTGACGACTCTGAAGCACAGGATATTACTAAACGTACTAGTGATTGGACTTTTGCCTTGCCATTAAACCTTAATACTGGAAAACATCAACTGACTATAGTGACGGTGGATGCTCTTGGCAATACCAATACTATCCAGCGCGGCTTCTTAACCTTGCGCGAAGAACCAATTATTAGTAGGATTAGCTCTCTATATACTGATAGCAATCTATACCGCCTCGCAGCACAACTACAACCTGGTAGCTATCAAGGCGACTATCAAGCGCAATGTATATTGGCAGAGCAATCAGTAGTTGCCAGCATTTCGCGTAATAGAATTAACTGCTCGTTAGATACTCAAGGATTAAACAATGGAGAATATCAAGTGGAGATTATCCTTGCAACGGATTATGATAAATCATATACACGTGAAGTTTCTTTCATCAAGGATACTACAGCTCCACAAATCAGCATATTAGATCTGCTCGCCGCTTACACTAGCCCTGTTCCCACCTCTCTACAGGTTAATATAGACGATGAGCTTTCACCAACTGTAATGGCAACATATCGTATAAATGAAGGCGCTGCCATGCTATTGGAAGATACTGGAGCAAGAAGAATCATAACCTTGCCAATTAATGAGTTGCCCACAGGACTCCATACTTTAACAATCATGGCAACTGATCTTGTTGGCAACTCGAATACGATGCCTAGCAATTTTATAGTGGAGAAAGACGCGCCCATAGTTACTCAAACCAGCGCCCAAGCAACTAATCAGGGCATATACAACCTTGTGGCAACTTTGGATAAAGGAAGTTATCAAGGAGATTATAGTGCTGAATGCCAGATTAATAATCAAGTAGTGTCGGCAACTATAAGCGGCAATACCCTCAGATGCCTATTGGATATATCATCCAGCAGTGATAATAATTATGATATACGGGTTATGCTAACTGCAGATTATGGTAAATCATATACACGGATATTAACAATTACTAAAGATAAGACAGCGCCTATGGTTAGAACTTCTAACTTACGGAATGAGTATGACGGAGTGGGCGGGCAGATTATCCTTGAAATAACTGATGAGTTTTCAATGGTGACTTCCGCAACTTTTTCTATTGACGACTCTGAAGCTCAGGATATTACTAAGCGCGCCAGTGATTGGACTTTTGCCTTGCCATTAAACCTTAATACTGGAAAACATCAACTGACTATAGTGACGGTGGATGCTCTTGGCAATACCAATACTATCCAGCATGACTTCTTAACCTTGCGCGAAGAACCAATTATTAGTAGGACTAGCTCATCATTTACCAAAGACGATACATATCGTCTTACGGTGCAACTAAATCCTGGTAGCTATCAGGGTGCTTATCAAACGCAATGTATATTGGCTGAGCAATCAGTTGTTGCTAGTATTTCGCATAATAGCATTAACTGCCCATTAGATATTAGCGACTTAAACGATGGAGAATATCAAGTAGAAATTATCCTTGCAACAGATTATGATAAATCATATACACGGACATTAACAATTACTAAAGATACGACTGCACCTATGGTTAGAACTTCTAACTTACGGAATGAGTATGATGGGGTGGGAGGGCAGATTATCCTTGAAATAACTGATGAGTTTTCAATGGTGACTTCCGCAACTTTTTCTATTAATGATAATGAGGCGCAGGATATTACCAAGCGCGCCAGTGATTGGACTTTTGCCTTGCCATTAAACCTTAATACTGGAAAACATCAACTGACTATAGTGACGGTGGATGCTCTTGGCAATACCAATACTATCCAGCGCAACTTCTTAACCTTGCGCGAAGAACCAATTATTAGTAGGATTAGCTCTCTATATACTGATAGCAATCTATACCGCCTCGCAGCACAACTAAATTCTGGTAGCTATCAAGGCGACTATCAAGCGCAATGTATATTGGCTGAGCAATCAGTAGTTGCCAGCATTTCGCGTAATAGAATTAACTGCTCGTTAGATACTCAAGGATTAAACAATGGAGAATATCAAGTGGAGATTATCCTTGCAACGGATTATGATAAATCATATACACGTGAAATCTCTTTCATTAAGGATACTACACCACCACAAATAAATATATTAGATCTGCTCCCCGCTTACACTAGCCCTGTTCCCACCTCTCTACAGGTTAATATAGACGATGAGCTTTCACCAACCACAAGGGCAACGTATCGTATAAATGAAGGAGATGTTATGCAATTGACGGACGCAGGGACAAGAACCGAGACAAGAAAAATTATAACCTTGCCGATTAATGAGCTGCCCACAGGACTCCATACTTTAACAATCCAGGCAACTGATCTTGTTGGCAATACCGATACGATGACACGCAATTTTATAGTGGAGAAAGATGCCCCCATAGTTACTCAAACTAGCGCCCAAGCAACTAATCAGGGCATATACAATCTTGTGGCAACTTTAGATAAAGGAAGTTATCAAGGAGATTATAGTGCTGAATGCCAGCTTAATAGTCAAATTGCGCCAGCAGTCATCAACGGCAATACCCTCAGATGCCTATTGGATATATCATCCAGCAGTGATAATAATTATGATATACGGGTTACGCTAACTGCAGATTATGGTAAATCATATACACGGATATTAACAATTACTAAAGATACCACTCCGCCACAGATTGTTGCTGTAGAACACCAACAAGCATATTCAACTAAACCCTTTGCATTAAGATACCAAGCTAATGACATATTAAGTGATATCTCTTCAGTTACATATCTATATGGTGATAATATACAGGGCTTGAATGCGCGTCCAATTGGTAATGATCTTTGGGAGGCAGATATAAACCCCAATTTATTATTAAGTGGTGAGCATAACATTCGTGTAATAGTAAGTGATGCCCTCAGTAATTCTCTGCAGATAAATAGCCCTATATTAATTATTAAGCATCCACCACAGGTTAATTTAGCCCATCAAAACGTTTCTAATAAAGACACCTTAGATATAAGCGGTGAGATTATTTTGACAACTCCAGAGGCAAGTATAGCAAGTATTACTTGTAGCTTTCTGCGTAATCCTACTGGAGCCGTTCATAGAGAGATTAATGGAGAGATTAATGGCAACAATTTTATTTGTCGCTCTCTCCCTATTGTTGGATTAAATAATAAATTAGTTGAAGTTGAGATATGCGATATCTTTGCTAATTGCGCCACATATCCAACCTTTGTAACTCATGATAATTCTCCACCAATACTATCCTCCGTTGCTATGCCGAATATGGTTAATGTTTACTCTTGTCATGAGAAAAATCGTTATGATGATATCCCTCCTAACTGCTCTATAACTCAGTCACCTGCCACAAATATTTATTCCATTAGCGAGCAGGCGCAGGACTTGCAAAAAACTAATCCACCATTAATAGTTCTTCAGCAAGAGGCAACATTATTAAATAATGCAAGTGTAGCAATTAATAATTTTACTGATGGGATGCTAAACAATGAACTTATAGTTTCTGAGATTAAAATTAACAGAGCTGAGCTTGACAGGCGCGGCGTTATATTCGCTGGCATTAATGTTCATGATAATGAGTTGAGTCCATCGCGCTATTTCACTGATCCTTATGACCTTAATATGACATATAGTTATACTCAAATAGATTGCCCTGCTGATGATACTGATAGCCAAAGTTTGGTTTGCTCGCATAATAACAAGAAGGTTTATTTTACGAGAATGCCAATTCCAGAAATGGCTATTAATGTAAACACCGGCAGTAATGATGTCGAGATTACTATTCCTTTCAGCAACAAGTTGCTAAGTTCGGCTAATAAACCTTTGTGGTATAGCGCTCCACCACGCACTATTCATCGGCTGGATATTTTTGTTTGTGATGAGGCGGGCAACTGCGTTCAATATGTAACCCGTTTTAGGGTAACCGTTTTAGCTGCTACCCCAATAGTGACATTTAATATCAATAATAATTTTCGTAATGACTTTCAACGTAATGATAACTTGCGTTATTTGTATTTTGCAATTCAACGCAATGTAAGAACCTGGCTAGTTAGTAATCCCTCACCAACAGATATTTGGGTAAGAGTTGAGCAAAGCCCAGCAGATATTCAATACTTAGCAGAGCTATGGAAAATGCGTAAAGTAAATAGATATGCCACTCATCGTTATCAGAAAATTATGCGCAGAGAAGGGCGGTGTAACTATTACGGTCATATTATTCCCTTTCATAGCTTATTAACTACATACTCAACTATTGCTGGAAATCACTATAACAGCATACCCAATGACCGAGGTCCTCGTTTTGCCGCACCGCGCACATTCTCTTCTCCGCTTCCATGTGGCTCAAATATTCCTCCCATTAATCGCATCCGTTATGAACCAATTAATGGCTATCCACGTCAAGAATTAACCCGAGACAGCTCATCCGATAAAAGGATTAACTTTGCTATGACACTAAACCGTCATCTGGTTAACTTAGCCAAAGGTACTAAGATGCCAGCACTTGAATATAACAACTGGATGCTGCTGCCTGCTGGCAATTCTTTACTATTGACTACTGATGAAAAGATGACTAACGACCCTGGCTATTATCAGCCCATCATGGTTTATGATAATTGGAGAAACATTGACCGCTACCGCAACGTTATCCTTCCTGCGTCTATTGGGTTAAGTTATACCCGCAGTCAAATTAATAGTGTGTCTCCCAGTATATCCAGCGTGAGAAACAGGATATACCCGATACCGCAGGTTATTGTAAATAACCGACGGGCTATTCGTTGCGCCAGAGCAGATGGCGAGTCAGCTTGTTAATATATTTATGCTGAGATATTATTATGTAGAAAATGAGAGGTATGGCAAGTGATATAGAACCGTAAAGGCAATACACCACCGCACGCAATAGTGTAAAATAAAGTCCATGAATTATGTTCACAACAATTGGCAACGAGGAAAATATATTATTTTTCTTCCTCTATATTTATTATTATTAATTCCCAGCGGGATAAGGCAGATGGGGTATCGTCCTAAAAGAGCTATGTTGATCATATTTTTACTTTCTTGTTTTCTTTTAGCAGTATCTATAATTCTCAGCGGACATTTATTCTCTGATGTAGTTAAGATAATACTCATGTATTGGGCAATATTTTTGGTTATGATAGCTATCATATTTAGAGCTCAAAAAAAATATGGTTTCCCTAGTCTATTACATGAGGGATATGGTATCCCGACTAAATTTACTGAGATATACAACTATGCCCGTTGTCTATATAGCTGGTTATTAATAAAATCGCTCTGGCAACCAGTAAAGATAGATAAAGATAATCTCTCAAATGCGAACCTTAGTCAAATAAATATTGCTGGCTTAAATATGAAGTCAGCCAATCTGCAAAAATCATTCTTGCAAAAATGCTATTTATTATTCTGCAATCTACAAAATGCCGATTTAGCAGGGAGTGAAATAAGGCAATCTAATCTACAATGTGCCGACCTAAGCAACGCAAATCTTACAGAATGCGTGATGGAAAGAAGTGACTTAGAGTTTGCCACGCTAAACTCAGCAAATCTAAACAAAGCAGATTTATCACAAAGCAAATTTGGTGGAGCACAAGCAACTAATATTCAGGCAAAAGAAACAAACTTCATGTTTGCAGATCTTACTCAAACTAACTTTACCGGAGTGTACTTTGAAAACACCAAATTTGCTTGCGCTAATCTTAAAAACACAAATTTTAGTGATGCTCGCTTTCAAAGCTGTGATCTGCGCCAATCTATATACGTTAAAGATGCTACTTGGCAAGGAGCGGTGTGTGATAAAAATACTTTATTTAGTGATGAAGCAGACGAAAATAAAGAAATTCGCTCTTATTTGGTTAAATTTAAAGGTCTTATTCTCAAGTAAGCTTTCAATAGCACCTTGCTTTTACAAGTTGCCAGCACATAAAATAATTGCTAATATATGCATAATATGCTCGGTTATATTCTATAATGAATATTCTAACCAGTAATCTAATTAATGGGGTGTAGCCAAGCGGTAAGGCAGCGGGTTTTGGTCTCGCGACGCGTAGGTTCGAATCCTACCACCCCAGTTGTATATTGCCTTACTCTCCCCGCTTTCTTATGTTTATAACAACACATTAAACAAATAACCTATTAATAAGACCTGAGGCACTGTAATAAGTGGCAGCAGAATGGCAGTCCGCTTTCCTATATTAGCCCAGAGTAATCCAATTTCGGTATAATCTGTAACTACTCCCGCCATTAAAAACACAAAAGGATTGCCTATTGCCTTTATTTGATTATAGATTTCAAAAGCAATAGGGGCGCTACCTTCACTACAAACTTCTATTACAGTTGCTACCGCCAGGGTTAATGATAACCCGCCAAAAGTAGGACCAAAATAGGTTGCCATAAGTCCATGTGGGATAAATACCGCCAAAGCAGCTGCCATCAACAAGCCAACCAGAAGCCACCATAACACCATGTTGGCAAGATTAATTGCTCCTCTAATTATGCCTTTAATGCTATCACCCAAATTGAAGTTGGTTATTCTATCCCATGAATATTCTACATTATTAGCCGTAGCCAACGGATGAGTTTCCAGCACTCCTAATTTCTGCATTGCGACAAAAATATAGCCACTGATGATGCTTATCAATAAAGCGGCGCCGATAATAAAGAAAGCAGCAGATTTAAAGAAACCAAATAGTAAAACAGTAATTGAAAGGTTTGCCCAAGGAGAAGCCAGCAAGAAGGTAATAACTGCAGGTATGCCAGCGCCTTTTTTATAAAGCTGAATTGCAATGGCTAATATTCCATGGGAACATACCGACATTAAAAAACCCGCTAACATCGCTTTAGGCAAAGATAAAGCATCACCGCGCCCTAAATGTTTGGTAATGAAACCAGTAGGGACAAAGTAGTCAAGAGCGCCGCCGATTAAGAATCCAAGTACAATCGCCCACCAAATAACCTTAAGGTAGCTAATGATTGCAAAATTTATCTCTTGCAGAATATTAACAACACCGTTCCACTTCTGGGTGGCAACTAAACCCTCGGGGGATATATATTGAAGAAAATTGGGAAGGAAGGATACCAGTAAAGTAGCTATAAATATAATAAGTGTTATTTTTAATTTTTTGCCTATATGGATGGGCTGCTCATTCGTATTATCAGAATGGCAAGATGGCGAATGATTTGTGTGAGTTGAGCACTTGGATTCGGTATGCCTCATGCAAACATTATAACATTTATATAAATAAATTTATAAATAGGTGGCGCTATAAACTCCACGGCAGACGTGGATGACAGCGGAGGGAATCACAGAATGGTCTATTGGAATATTGTTCTTAGATTCCGTATCAGAATGCAGGGCAATCTCTGTGCTTAGTTTATTCTGAGCAGCTAACGCATCTTGTTGATTGTCATAAATAACAAACATAGTACTACCCGTACCGCTGAGAAAAACCCTATTGCCTACCTTAGCTGGAGTTGCTTCATCAATTAATTGATGGAGTCGTTGCAACTGGGGATATCTATCCATAAGCGGCTGCATAAAATCATTGTTGTAATCTCCTGTCTCTGCCCTTGCCCCTGTCTCTGCCCCTGTCTCTACCCCTGTCTCTGCCCCTTTCTCCATTCCCACCGGAAGCCAAAAATCTTTATCATCAGGCAAAGAAAAATCAACTTTGCTTTCTTGCGGCGCAACTGCTATAGATGCTTCCTTTCTGCGCTGCGCCAACTCATTAAAAAGCTGCGCGGTAGAAGATTGAATATTAGGACATATAAGTACATAATAGCGGCGAGTAATATTAAATGGCGTTAGCACATCACCTATGCCTTGCCCCACAGCGCTAAAACCGCGCACAAACAGTGGGACATCAGCGCCGAGAGTTGCCCCTAATTGCGCCAGGTCATCAAGAGGCATTTGTGGCTTCCACAATAATCTTAGAATACGCAACAGCGCGGCAGCATTACTGCTCCCTCCGCCCATACCAGCGCCAATTGGAATATTTTTTTCAATATGTATATTAACGTTTGCTAAATGTTTTGGCGGAGCTAATTCTTTTTGCATCAGCTGTAAAGCGCGATGAACTAAATTATCCTTGCTGTTTTCTCCCTGAGGAAGCATAGAGAGCATAGCGGAATATTCACCAGAAAAACTAATGTTGCTGGCGGAAGAAGTTAAAGATAAAGTAACCTTATCTCCCCAATTCAAGAGTTGAAATAAAGTAAGTAGGTTATGGTAGTTGTCTGCCCTTTTATCAAGGATACGCAGAAATAAATTTAACTTTGCTGGCGCAAGAGTTGCGATAGTCAAAGAACTTTCGTCTGAGCGTTGGCGAATGCCGTTTTAAGTTTATCTGAAATCAACCACAGCAATCCAAGCGAAGGCAGCACCATTAAAGCAGTAATCAAGAAAAATACCACCCAAGCGCTATTTTGTGCATCAGCCCCGCCAATAGAAAAACTGCTTGTTATAGTCCATTGCTCAATTCCATCCACTACAAAACCACTAAAGGATGAAAGAGTGTTGCGCCCAAAAGTAGCGATTGAAGCCATAAGGGCGTATTGGGTCGCCGAGAATGTTTTATCGCAAAGTTGTGAGATAAATGCAACAAATGTAACAGTTGATACAGCACTGGTAAAGTCATCGGCTATTATTGCTACGGCAAAAAGAGTAGTATCAGGACCTACTAAAGCCATAAGCGCGAATAAAAGATTGGTTGCCGCCATGGCTATTCCACTAATAAAAACTCCAGGAATTAAACCGAAGCGCGCATTAATAACCCCTCCTATTAATGAAAATACAACTGTTGCCACCCAACCTAACGTCTTGCTGTAAGTGGCTATTTCTTCTTTACTAAAACCAACTTCTGCATAAAATATAATAGACATTTTGCCTAAAAATGCTTCGCCTACTTTAAACAGCATGATAAATCCCAACAGCATAATCGCCACACTAACTCCATTACGGCGAAAGAAACTCCATAGAGGAGATACTACTGCCCCCAACATCCAGGCTATGGTACGGTTAATCCAATAGTAGCTAATTCCTACTCTTGTAAGAGCTTCGCTATATTTAGTATCATATAATTTTTGCGCTGCTAGCCGTGTCTCGTCCAGTTTATCCTGAATCGTCAGCATAAAAATATTAGCGACAATTATTACCGCAGTTAAGGATAAATATACTAGTTGCCAGGAATTATCAATACCAATTTTTTGGTAAAAGGCCGCCAGAAAAAGAGCTGCTGCTCCGCCCAGCTTATATGCCGTCCACCAGCCAGCAACCATAAGGGCAGCAGCGGCGGTCATCTTTTCTCCTTCTTCCGTTTTGATTAAATCAATACGCAGGGCATCCAATGAAATATCCTGAGTGGCGGAAGATAAAGCGATAATAAAAGCAAATAAGGCAACCCACCATAGATTAAATGTTGGGTTTAGGGTGAAAAGTGCCAACATAGAAACAAGAATAAATAATTGCATTAAGAGTATCCAAGCTCGTCTTTGTCCTAAGCGGGCACTTAAGAAAGGAATTCTGACTCTGTCTAGCAACGGAGCCCATAAAAAGTTGATGCTATAAACTGAGAATACCAAGCCAAACAAGCCAATGGAAGAACGGGAGAACCCATCCTCTTTCAACCATAAACTAAGTGTTGCTCCAATCAACACCCATGGAAAGCCCTGCATAATGCCTAACAAGAAAATCTTTGGCATCCTTCTATCAAGGTAAATACCAAATGATGATTTTAAATTAGCTGCAATATTCATTATGATGTAGTTTTATTAATGTAGTTGGCGTAGTTATTAGTTATTATGACTGGGAAGTAATAACTACTTATCCTTAACCAAACGGTTTTTACCAATCCACGGCATCATTCCACGCAACTCAGCCCCTATTTTCTCAATAGGATGCGCCTCTTCTTTTTGCCTCATCGTATTAAACGACTTGGCTCCACCTTTATATTCAGCGATAAACTCTTCAGCAAACTTACCATCGCGGATTTCTGCTAAAATTTTCTTCATCGTAGCACGAGTATTTTCATCAATAATTCGCGGACCACGAGTCATTCCTCCATATTCGGCTGTATTGGAAATTGAATAATTCATATTGGATATACCTCCTTCGTACAGCAGATCTACTATGAGTTTCATCTCATGCAGGCACTCAAAGTATGCCATCTCAGGAGCATAGCCAGCTTCTGTAAGAGTTTCATAGCCCATTTTTATTAAGGAAACTAAACCACCGCATAGAACTGCTTGCTCACCAAACAGGTCAGTTTCGGTTTCTTCGCGAAAAGATGTTTGGATTATTCCAGCGCGTCCGCCGCCAACAGCCGAAGCGTAAGATAAAGCAAGCGCCTTAGCGTTGTTAGAAACATCCTGATGAATCGCTATCAAACAGGGAACTCCACCACCGCCTGCATAAGTGGAACGAACTAAGTGCCCTGGTCCTTTAGGAGCAATCATTATCACATCCAAATCATCCTTGGGCTTAATAGCAGAAAAATGAATGTTGAAGCCATGGGCAAAAGCCAATGCAGCTCCGCTTTTTATATTCGGCTCAATCTTGTCTGTGTATAAATCTGCTTGAACCTCATCTGGCGCTAAAACCATTATCAGGTCTGCTGCTGCGACCGCATCTTCAACTGAAGCTGTACTTAAGCCAGCATCCTCGGCTTTTTGCGCCGAAGCGGAACCAGGTCTCAAACCAACGGTGACTTTAACTCCCGAATCATGCAGATTTTGAGCATGGGCGTGACCTTGTGAGCCGAATCCAATAACGGCTACATGCTTATTTTGAATTAACGCTAAATCTGCGTCTTTATCGTAGAAAATTTCCATAAGGTAATATTATCAGTTTATAAAATATTAATGTTTGTGTAATTTTACACTATCTAAGGAGTATTTTTGCCATTATTGGAAACTTATAATTCCGTTAGGCAGCTGCCTTGATAGGTAATTAAAGAGCGATTAAGAAGTAATTATCCTTTACAAATTAGCGCAATGCTTCATCACAGTGTCCAAATCCTTATCTCCCCTGCCACACAGATTTATAACTGCTATTTCATTCTTTGGCATAAGAGGAATTATCTCTCTGGCTTTAGCTATAGCATGCGATGGCTCCAAAGCAGGGATTATTCCTTCAATACGAGATAAAAACTGAAACGAATCTAATGCTTCCTCATCTGTAGCTGACAAATATTCCACTCTGCCGCTTTTGTGTAGATGAGCATGTTCGGGACCTATGCCAGGGTAATCCAAGCCAGCGGAAATAGAATGCGCCTCTTGTATCTGCCCCCAATCATCCTGCAAATAATAACTTTTGCTGCCGTGTAAAACTCCAACACTTCCTTTGGCAATTGCTGCAGCTGTCTTCCCAGTATCCACTCCTTTGCCTGCCGCCTCCACAGCCACTAAACGCACCTGTTTATCATCCAAAAAATCAGCAAAAATACCCGCCGCATTTGAACCGCCGCCAACACATGCCATAATCAAATTAGGCAAAATCTGTTTGCCATTTCCTGCTTGCTCCTGTAGTTGTTGGCGTAATTCTTTGCCTATAATGCTTTGAAAATCCCGCACCATTTGCGGATATGGATGGGGACCTGCAGTTGAACCAATGATGTAAAAAGTGTCATGCACATTGGTAGTCCAGTCGCGCAATGCCTCATTCATTGCGTCTTTTAATGAAGCGCTTCCTTCACTCACGGACCTCACTTCAGCGCCAAGAAGCTTCATCCGAAACACATTGGGCGCCTGACGTTCAATATCTTTAGCTCCCATATAAACAATACAGGGCATATTGAACAAGGCACAGACAGTGGCAGTGGCAACTCCATGTTGCCCCGCGCCGGTCTCCGCAATAATTCTGCTGCAACCCATACGGCGTGCTAATAATATTTGCCCCAAACAATTGTTAATCTTGTGCGAACCAGTGTGATTTAACTCATCGCGCTTTAGATAAACCTTAGCTCCGCCTAGTTCTTGAGTAAGATTGGCTGCAAAATACAAAGGCGACGGGCGTCCTGTGTAGTGCTTGAAGTAATAATCAAGTTCAGCCGTAAAATTAGGATCCTGAGATGCTGTAACATAAGAGTCCGCCACGCGATTAACCAATGGCATCAAGGTTTCCGCAATATAACGGCCTCCAAACTCGCCAAAATGCCCTCTTGCATCAGGCAAGTTGGCATAAGCGAGGTTATTCTTGACTGTATTGGCAGATTGCGTCACTATTTACTTGTCTCTTTCGCTTGTTTAAGTTTAGGTTGAAGCTGTTGCTGGCTATGCAGGTCCGCGATTATATCGCTGCCTCCTACTAATTCTCCTGCTACGTAAAGCTGCGGGAAAGTAGGCCAGTTGGAGTATATTGGCAACTCACGACGAATGTCCTGATTTTGCAATATATCCACATAAGAAAACTCATAGCCGCATTCTGCCAATATCTGAACTGCGCGCGCCGAGAATCCACATTGAGGGAACTCAGGGCTGCCTTTCATATATAACAATATAGGGCAGCTGCTTATCTGCTTGGCTATTGTTTCTTTTACATTATCACTGTTTTCCATGGCGTCATTTTAGCATAGCAAAATAATATATTGAAAGTTTGTATAAGTTTAGCAGCTATATCCTATAATAATGCTATGGATAGAGTTTTTGAATTTATACTAAATCATCCGCTGAATGTAGTGGCTTTTGCAATGATGGTGGGGCTGTTGGTTGCCACCGAGCTAAGACGTCTTGGCAAAGGATGGACACCCCAACAATTAGTCGGCCTTATCAATAGATCTGACACTGCCGTAGTTGACCTGCGCGAGGACAAGGATTTCCAACATGGGCACATCATAAGCTCCGTCAATCATCCCTATACAAAAATTAACCAGCTGGGGAATACTTTAGATAAGCTGAAAGGTAAGAATGTCGTGCTCGTTTGCGCTAACGGTAAACATTCTGCTGGCGCTCAAATGCGAATGAAGAAGGAAGGGTATGAAACCACCCGCCTAAATGGAGGATTAATAGAATGGTCCGTAGGCAATTTGCCATTAGTAAAGGGAGGAAAAGAAGAGAAAGATGAGGGAAAGGGAGGAAAGCACGGAAAGAAGGAAAAGAGAAAAGAGCTAAAGAACCAGCAAAAGCACTAATATGGCAGATAAAAAAGATTCGCCACCAGCTAATCAACAAACTCAGGATCCTTCAGCAAAAATTCTGACATTACAGCGAGTATATGTAAAAGATATTTCCTTTGAGGCACCTAATGCTCCTCAAATTTTCACCAAGAAATGGCAGCCTAAAATGGATGTGCATATCAACACTTCTTTCAATAGGTTGCAAGAAAATATATATGAGTGTGTGATTAAAGTATCTATAACTGCAAAAAATGAAAGTAAAATTGCTTTTATCGCCGAGGTGCAACAAGCAGGAACCTTTAATATTACCAACCTCAATCCTGAAGAATTATCACGCGCCGCAATAATTACCTGCCCCACAGTAATATTCCCTTACGTGCGAGAAACTTTGGATGGTCTGATGGTCAAAGGAAGCTTTCCTCCTTTACACCTTGCCCAAGTGAATTTTCAGATGCTATACGAAGCCAAACAACAGGAACTGGCAAAACAGCAAGCGCAACAACAAAGCAAGTCCGCCACCAAAGGAGAGGAATACGTCCCTCCGCCAAAAAACAAAATCAACTAAAATTAAGTTGTTGCGTCTGAGTAACTCAGACGAATATTTTATTTTTCCTCTACACCATCTGCTATTTCTCCCTCAACTTCTTCCTTTATGATTTGAGATGAGTTAATTATCTGCAGATGCTCCTTAAGATAAGATTCGGTGAACTCCTCTTCACGCGTCAGACCACCAAATGCTTCGTCCATAAAACTAGAACCAGGGATAAAAATTAAATCCTCAAAGTCCACTTTTACAACATCATTTTCCTTCAAAGCTTCAACCAGTATTTTACGAAATACTGTTCCATTTTCAGGTCCATGTTTTTTAGTCCTACCATAAGGAATTTCAGCAAAATCCTTAGCAATATTAATAATTTTTTCCTTCATAATTCTTTTATAATTAAAATTTAATTTTATTGACCGTTGTATTAAAGTTCCTTGTAAAGGAACATCTAATTCTGTGAGGTGGTCTACTGACGTTCTTTCCTCTCCTCTGTTATACTCGTTGTAACAACCCTTATTACTTATTATAACTAATTTTGCTTTCATATTCCTTCGCATTCCTTCATATTAAGGATTCTATCAATCCACAAAATTCTTTGGCTTTTTATTATGGTATTTCTCTATAAACGCCTTTTCAAGACGATATTTAATTGTAAGTATCGTGCTGCTTATTTCTAATATTCTATGTTCTATTTCAGATGGATTTAAATTTTGGCGTTCTTCAATATCTTTTGTGCATATACTGTTAAGATTCTTATATAGATATGTATTTATAGTGATATAGTCCTCTAAAATATCTGCGTATTTTCCAAACCATGCATATTTTAATGTAATCTTTATAACAATATGCTTATTAGACGAGACATCTATATTAGATGATGTCAAAGCATCTATAGATTCTTTTTCCAATTCCACAAGAATATCAATTGTTCTGGAAACTAATCCACGTATTTCTGCTCTTTCACTGTTCTTTTTTGCTATAAAATATATAATCAGCCAACCAATGACTGTAAATACAATAGGCATTATCATTAAAATTTCCATATATAATTATTATTTCTTTAGTACATTTTTCTTTTCGCATTGTTCATAGTATACCGGCTCAAAATTCTTAATGTTAGATTGAATTTCTTCTTTCTTATCTATTCTTTATAAGGGCTTTTATTATTAATTCAAGGGATAAGTTGGCGAACTTTATTAATGAGGCAAGCCAAGGGGGAGTTAAGGTGCGATGAATGGGCGGACTTTGTTAATAAGGCAAACCCGGGGGGGGGGGGAAATTAAAGAGGGGATGAATTAAGGGGGGATGAATTAAGTGCCTCTGCTCATCCGCCCCTCTGCTACTTTGCCCCCTCCGCTTAAGATAGTTTCATTAAGAAACGAACTAGGCGCTTAAGTTTGTTGTTATGAAATAGTTTCTCAGTATAGAAGCTGCCAGCGACTCTTTTGTTAACTTCGCCTAAGGTTGGATATGGAGAGATATAGCCCGCCATAGCTCCTATCTTTAAATTATTTTCAATGGCAAGAGCCCAAATTTGAATTAACTCGCCAGCATTCTTTCCTACTATATCAACTCCAAGAATATTGCCTTTTTTATGCACTAACACTTTAACCATTCCTGCGGTTGCGAGTTCTGCTTGAGCGCGATCATTTTCAGCAAACGACCAATTTAATTCTTTTATGTTTTTCTTGCCGTGTTTTTTCGCTGCTTCGTCAGGCATTAATCCACAATGAGCCAACTCAGGAGTGGTGTAGGTAACCCAAGGGATTGCTTTGTAGTTAACCTTAGCTGGCATCTTAAATAACACATTGCGAATAACTATGCCGGCATGATAAGTTGCTATATGCGTAAACTGATAAGGGCTTGCTACATCTCCGATTGCGTAGATTCTTTTATTGCTGGTCTGTAATCTCGCGTTGGTTTCAATCCCTTTGGGGCTCCACTTAACTCCGCTTTTATCAAGATCCAATGCATCCACATTAGCTCGTCTGCCGGCGGCAACTAAAATATGACTGCCGTGAATTTGCAAGGGGGTATCGTCTAATAGGGTTATATCAGCAGTTATACCTTTCTCGCTTGCACTGATTTTATTTATTTTAATCAACTCTCTAAAATTAACGCCATCCGCCATACACTGCTTCCTGATAATGCTAACCATATCAGGGTCATCACGCGGCAAAATAGGTCCCATGTCCATTATCGTAACCTTGCAACCCAACAGGGCATGCGCCTGCGCCATTTCCATGCCAATAGGTCCACCGCCTACAATCAACAAATGCTTAGGAAGTTCGTTATTATCAAAAATTGTTTCGTTGGTGAAGTAAGGGCAATCTTGCAAGCCGGGGATGGGGGGAACCATCGGTGACGAGCCGCTTGATATAACAAAATATTTAGCGCGGATTATTTTTTCCCCCACCTTAATTGTGTCGCGCCCTATAAAACTTGCAGTCCCTTTTATGACATTAACTCCCATTTCGGTAAACCTCTCCACCGAATCATGCGGAGCTATTGTTGCTATAACCTGCTTAACATGCTGCATAACATTGGCATAGTTAACCGTGGGCTTTTCTCCGCTTACTCCAAAACGCTCATCGGCTTGGCGCGCTTGATGCGATGCCGCCAATAATGCTTTGGAAGGAACGCAACCATAATTTAGACAATCGCCGCCCATTTTATGTTTTTCCACTAATGTTACTTTAGCACCCATCTGGCTGGCGCCTGCCGCTATAGTTAGTCCGCCTGAACCGCCACCTATAACAACTATATCTGTTTTAATATCTGTCACTAAATTGGGGGTAGAGATTTATCTTTCTCTATATTTGCTAATGGATAAATTTTTTTCATGGTTGGGCTATTTAGAGGGATTAGATAATTGGGATAATTGGGATAATTGGGATGACTGGGATTATTTGGATGGCTTAGAGGATTTAGCGCTTGATGATTTGCGTGCTGGGCTTTTCCCAGGACTTTTCTTGGCAGCAGTATTCTTTGTTGCACCTATACTGGATGCTGCAGCAACCGACTTAGCTGTCTTTTTGGTTGTCTTTGAAGTTGCCTCTTTGGTTTTCTTTGGGGTTCCTGTCTTGGCTTCCTTGCTGGATTTGGATTTTATTTTGTCCTGAACATAACGATAACCTACTTGCAATAATACCAATGCAGCCAAAGCCAAGATGGGTAGAATGACACGCGGCTCAAAAATAATACTAAGGTTGGGAGTGCCTCCTGCATCAAAAATTGCGCCCAAGCCATCGCCTAACAAAATATACACAAAAGAGCCAGGAATTATGCCGAGCAAAGTTGCAAGAAAATATACTGATAATGAAACACCTAATAAAGCAGGCACTATGTTCACCAGAGCAAAGGGGAATACAGGTATTAACCTTAATGCCAACAAATAGCTAAAGGCATTGCGGTTAAAGCCGTCTTTCATCTTTGCAACCCACCCCTCATTTTTACTGGCAAGGGATTTACCAAGCCCCATCTGAATTGCCAAAAATATTGCAGTGGCGCCAATTGTAGCGCCCACTACTACTGTTATGGTCCCGACAACCACACCAAATAAAAACCCTGCAGTTATGGTCATGACCGCGCCTAACGGCAGCGAGAATGCGACTACAACTGCATATAGCGCCCCATACATAAAGGGAGCGACGAGCCCCCACTTGTCCACTAATGCAGCAAGATTTTCTCGCTGTTGTTTTAGGGTGTCTAAGTTGATATAAGATGCTCCATCAAAATAGACAAAAATTAATGCCCCTGTTATCAGGACTAATAAAGGTAAGAAACGCAATATACTTTTGCCCTCTTTTTTACTTGTACTTGCGGAATGGTTTGCCATTATAGGTTACCTCTTTGGTAGTTGGTGGTTGATGACTGGGTGGAAAATTTCTAAGCTTTTCAATTTAATCGTTAGTAGCTTCATTGTTAGTAGCTTCATTGTTAGCAGGAGTAGGTTGAGCAACTGATTCAACGGTTCCTTGCTTCTCCTTCCATGCATTAAAGCCCCCTTCAATATGCGATACATTTAACCCCATCTGCTGTGCAGTTTGTGCCGCCAAAGCAGAGCGCCAACCTATAGCGCAGTAAAAAACAAACTTGCGCGGCTCAGCAAATATTTCCTTGTGATAAGGGCTGTTCGGGTCAATCCAAAACTCTAACATGCCACGTGGCGCATGAATTGCATTGGCTATCTTGCCCTCGCGCCATAATTCACGCGGGTCGCGCACATCTACAAAAACAGGGTCATCTTCTTTATGTAATAGCAAGGCATCTTCAATAGATAGGCACTCTATCTCATTGCGCGCTTTGTCTACCATCTCTTGAACTTTAATATTCATAAGAATTATTATACCTTTATTTTTTAGTTGGCTCGCTCTTCTATCCACTTAGCGGCAGAATTCAATACCTGCGCCAGCTCGGGCAAATCAACGCCGCCTCCTTGCGCCCTAACCGCATTGCCGCCGCCACTTCCCTCCAATTGAGAAATTATGTGGCGCATGAGTTCATTAGCAGGACACTTATCTGCAACATCCTTACTGGATGTAATTAGTAAACCAACTTTACCTTGCTTGCTTTCCTCATTAGAAGAACTTTGGCGATTAGCCAGCACAAGCACTCCTCGTTTAATCTTAGCGAGTATTCTATCTGCTAGCTGGTTCAACACGCTGGGGTGAACTTCATCAACTGTGAGCAATAACAAAGGAACTCCGCCTGGCTTAGGAATATCTGCAAGTTCATCATTTACTTTATCCAGAGCATCCTCCAACTGCTTAGCGGCTGTCAGACGTTGGACTTCTTTCTCACTCTTATCTAAGCGTTCTACTAAGTCAAGTATTTTGCCAGGTAATTGACTCTCGTCCTTAACACTAACAATACTCTTTATTTTGCTAAGCGCTTTGCGCTCATTACGTTGCGACTGGCGCGCTGATTCAGTTGCCAACGCCTCAATACGCCGAATCCCAGTGGCTATTGAACTTTCATTGCGAATAATAAATTCCTCTATATCACGGCAATTCTCCACATGGGTGCCGCCACACAATTCTTTAGAAGCACCAGGTATGTCCACCACCCGAACAATATCTCCATATTTTTCACCAAACAATGCCATAGCGCCTTCCTGCTTTGCTTGCTGCAATGACTGCTCGGAGATAACGACATTCTTGGCGGCGCGGATATTAGTGTTAACTAAATCCTCTACTTGAGTTAGTTCTTCATCGCTCATTGCATGGTTATGGGCAAAATCCAAACGTAGATAATTGTTTGTCACGCGCGACCCGCGTTGTTGAGCATCCTTACCTAATACTTCATGCAATGCGGCATGCAGCAGATGAGCTGCCGTATGGTGACATTTAATTTGTGCCCGCCTTGATGCATCAATTTGCGCCGTCACTTTAGTTCCCCCCTTGGTTGCTCCCTCAGCTGCTCCCTTAGCTCCCCCCGGGGCTGCGGCATCTTTGTCTCCCCCTGTTTGAAATATTCCCTCTTCCATGTGTCCAAAATGCAGAAATACTCCATCCTGCTTCTGGGTATCCTCCACCACAAAAATTCCGCCTTCATTAACAATCCTACCTTTATCTCCTATCTGTCCGCCGCTCTCCGCATAGAAAGGGGACTTGTCCAAAATCACCAGCCCTTCTTCGCCCTGTTGCAACTTGGCGACCGGCTTACCTGCCTCGTTCAGCAAACACATTATTCGCGCTTCAGTAGCATCGTTATCATAGCCCGTAAAGTTGGTTGGCGCAATATTCTTTGAGTCCTTTGGCAATGAATAATCTTGCTTATGAAACATACTATAGGCGCGCGACCTTTTTCTCTGTTCTTCCATGCATTGATTGAAGCCGTCCCAATCAACTTTGAATCCCTGTTCTCTACCAATATCCTCGGTTAAATCTGGTGGGAAGCCATAAGTATCATAAAGCTTAAATGTAGTTGCTCCATCTAACATACCTCCCGAACCACTGCCGCCTATCTTGGCAGTTTGTTTACGTAATAATGCCAGCCCTTTCTCCAGGGTTTGATTAAATTTATCTTCCTCATCGCGTAGGACCGCTACAACCTCATGCTGTTTTTCGCCGATGAGAGGATGCGCTTCAGACATTTCAGTAACCAAAGGAGCTACCAGTTTGTAAAAGAAAGGACTCTCAATATTAAGCTTATTGCCGTGGCGCAGAGCACGTCTAATTATGCGCCGCAACACATAGCCGCGCCCTTCGTTAGCAGGGTTCACTCCATCCGCAATTAAAAAGGCGCTGGATCTAATATGGTCGGCAATAATTCGTTGCGATGCTATATCAGGTTTGCTGCGACATAGCTCGCTAGTTAGATTTAATAAGGGGGCAAAAAGGTCAGTATCATAATTATTATGAACACCTTGCAGCACTGCTGCCATTCTTTCCAGCCCCATGCCAGTATCCACTGAGGGGTGCGGCAATGGATTCATATTGCCATCAATGTCACGATTAAATTGCATGAACACCAGATTCCATATTTCTATATACCTGTCGCCCTCGTTAGGTCCGCCTGGCAGATCGCCTTCAACAGAAGGTCCGTGGTCATAGAATATTTCAGAGCAAGGACCGCAAGGTCCTGTGTCACCCATCTGCCAGAAATTGTCTTCGTCTAATGCAATAATCCGTTTTTCGGGGATACCTATATCTTTATGCCATATCTTGGCAGCTTCGTCATCTGTGTGATGAACTGTTATCCATATTTTATCGGGAGCGAGTCCAATTTTTTCGGTTACAAATTCCCACGCAAAGGATATCGCCTCCTGTTTGAAATAATCCCCAAAACTAAAGTTGCCCATCATTTCAAAAAATGTATGATGGCGCGCCGTGTAGCCGACATTCTCTAAATCATTATGCTTGCCGCCAGCGCGCACGCACCTTTGCGCGGTTACCGCGCGTTTGTAAGGACGTTGTTCTTTGCCAAGGAAGACATCCTTAAATGGCACCATGCCGGAATTGGTGAAAAGTAAAGTTGGATCCCCTGCTGGCACCAAGGAGGCACTGGGGACGTGTGTATGGTCTTTCTGGGTAAAATAATCTATAAATAGACGTCTGATATCCGCAGCGCTTTTATAAATTTCGCTAGTGCTTTTATTCATTTAGCTACGCCTTTATTAATTTCGCTACGCCCGCCCTTAGTATTATGTTTTGTGTGTTTGCCCATGTTATTAACTACAAAACTCAGTTAGAACAACCCAGTAGTAACTTGTCGCTACACAAGCAAATTGTTTACCCACCAAGCTTGTATAGGTCCTAGCTATTAGGTTCCCTTTTTCATTGCGGAGACGCTGCCCACCGATGAAAGCTGTTGCAACAAGCCATAAGCAGCCCATAGTTGCGGGTCATTTTGAAACAATGCCTTAGCGCCCTTACTGACGCTGGCTTTGTCAAGCTCTGCATCAGGGACCTTAATAAATTCAACTTCGGGTTCTTCTTCACCTTCTTTTTCGGTGATAATTGGCTTGGGTCTCTCCACAACAATATCTGGCTCTATGCCCTTTTCATGGATAAACCTGCCATTAGGAGTAAGATAACGAGCAGTTGTTAATTTGATTGAAGCGCTTGGTCCTAAATCAATAACACTTTGCACTGTTCCTTTGCCAAAACTTTTGGTGCCCACTATAATAGCCCGCTCATGATCCTGCAAAGCGCCTGCAACTATCTCAGAAGCGGATGCCGAGCCGCCATTTATCAATACTAAAAGCGAGGCGCCTTCTGTTATGTCGTTGCCATTGGCATTGGCGACAAACTCAGAATTTTTAACTCTCCCTTCTGTAGAAACTATACGGCCCTCAGTGATGAACATATCTGATACACCAATAGCAGCAGTCAACAAGCCACCAGGATTATTACGCAAATCTAAAATAACTCCATTCAATCCTTTCTTTTTGCTTTCTGATTTAATCAAACGGACAAAATCTGATGCAGTGTTATCCTGAAAACCACTTATGCGGGCATAAACATAACCATCTTTAATTGGCTTCAAGGTTACACTCTTTAGTTTGATTATCTCGCGTTTTAGCTTAAAAGTGAGAAGCTTTGACTCGCCTTCACGCTGTATCTCTAAAACAACAGTGCTGCCTGGCTTGCCACGCATTACATTAACCGCCTGTTCAAGATCCAAGCCCGCAGTGGGCTGCTTATCAATTGTGATAATTCTATCCAGTGCCTGTATGCCAGCGCGGGATGCGGGGGTGTCGTCAATTGGCGATATAACTTTCACGGCATTCTTTTCATAAGCGACTTGAATCCCCAAACCGCCAAAGCGCCCCTGAGTTTTAATTCTGAGCTCGTTCTTCTGCCGTTTATCCAAATATACCGAATAAGGGTCTAGGTCTCGCAACATACCGCGAATAGCGTCGCGGATAAGCTCTGTATCCTCGGTTTCATCAACATAGTTCTGCTGGATTATTTCCAGCGCCCGCGCAAATTCTTTGATTTCTTCCAAAGGAAGCTCGGATTTACGAGCAGCATTGGAGGGCAATAGAATTACAAAGCTAAGGGCAAATGCCAATATAAGGCTGCGTGAATATCTAAATAAATTAGATGTTTTTAAAAAAGGTTTTTTTTCAGTGTGCATAATAATTTGCTGGTCTACATGTTTACTTAGTTAGGTTAAACATTATAAACTATTAATTGAGTATTTAAGCACATATCACGAAAATACAACTCCAATATGCATGTTTCTATAGATGCTTCTTGAGAAACTCCAAAGTTCTATCATAGGCCTGAGATGTTGCGGCTGCATCATACACCGCGCTATTAGAGTTGGTGAAACCATGCCCTGTGTTAGGATAAATAAATATCTCGTGGTCTCCAGATTGCGTCTTCAAGCTTGCTTGAAACTGGCGCACATCATCCACCTTAATTCCACGGTCTTTCTCTGCGAAATGCCCTAATATTTTGGCGCGCATCTGCGATAAATCATCTGCTGGATTAAATCTACCATAATAAATAACCGAAGCGCGAGTCCCTAAATCATTTTTTGCCACTTGATACGACCAGCCGCCGCCAAAACACCACCCTACAGATGCCAAGCGATTTTTATCAACATTTTTATGTTTTTTGAGATATGCCAAAGCAGCGCGTAAATTGGCAAAGGCATCTTCTTGATTTTTGCCGACGCTACCAGCAAGGCGGCGGGCATCCTCAGGCTTTGTAGTGCTTTCGCCATTATATAAGTCAACCGCTAAAGCAATATAACCATCTTTGGCATATTTCCTGGCTTTATCACGAATTTCATCGTTCAACCCCCACCACTCATGAATAAGAATAATTGCTGGTTTTTTACCGCGTCCTTCGGGCACTGCCAAATAGCCCTTAACTCCTTTATTGTCTTGGCTGTAATAGGTGACTTCAGTTCCTTTGGTCTTTGCCCCCGCAATAGATACACTAGGGACAGCAATAGCAACTGCTAAAAATAATAAATGAATAATATGGAGTTGTTTGAATGGTTTGGTGAATGCGTTTTCCAATGTGTTTCCCGTTGCGTTCGTATTAAAGTTATAAATAAAGTTCATGTCTGTGTTATATCAGTTAATAATAATAAACATTTTACCATAAAATGCGTCGCAAGCATACCGATAGTGCATCGCAAGGGTTAGGCATCTTGCGGGCGGTTCCTATATTTATCCCCCCTGGCTCCGCCCCTACAGACCTTCATCGCGAGAATTTATGCACCGTATTGTCTATGCGTCGAGAATTTATACACCATAATTATGTGCGATCTTGCAGGGGGATTAGTTCAGCAAGCCGCTGCCTGCTATGCCGTCAAATATGAATTGAATTGATAGCCCGGCTAGAATAACTCCAAAGATTCTGGTTATTACGTTCATACCAGTTACTCCAAGCATTTTTTGCAATGTCCCCGCCACAATTAACGAGAATAAAGCAATTAACATAACCGCCAATAACGCGCCAATAATTATAAGTTGTTCATATATGTTACCTGCTGCATTGCCCATAAGTAAAATCAAGGCGCTCATTGAACCCGCCCCAGCAATAAGCGGAGTTGCCAGAGGGAAAACCGAAATATCTTCCTTATGTTTCGCTTCCTTTTTTTCGTCATCAGTGGCGCTAACGCCGCCCGACTCTCGCACAAAAACCATGTCTATGCTTATCAATAGCAATAATATACCGCCCGCCACCTGCAAAGCAGCCAGAGATATTCCAGTATAGGCAAGCATCAAATCTCCGAGAAGCGCAAATACCAGTAGAATTATTGTCGCTATGAAAGTGCCTTTAATTGCCAGATGCCGTTTTTCTGCGGCATTATGGTTTTTAGTAAGCACCGCAAAGATAGGCGCAATATCAATCGGACCAACCGTGACAAACAAAGTCGTAAAGGCAATTATTGCTAACTCAAGCATGGACTTTATTGTATGTTATTAACAGCTGATGCAGGAGCTTTTTCTCCAGCTGAACGTAGAAAATAAAACCCTGATAACGTCCACCATACAAGATAATCCAAAGATAAAGCGCGTTGAGTTATCCCTTTATATGGCATTAGTTCATCAATAAGAAATAACGGCGACGTAAGCTTAAACATAATATAGAGGGGGACTGACAATAAACCTAAAATTAAACAACATAGGTAGTAAGAGTTTTTATATTTCTCGTTAAACCATAGAGAACCAAGTAACAATTGCGATATGATAATAAACAAAAATGATAGCATCGCGCTCCAATTATGAATATTGGCAGAAAGTGAAACATTACGAACTGGACAACCAGGATCGCATGGAAAAAACGATAAAATGACAAGAGCAACTCCAGCAAATAAAAATAGATAACCGACTATCTTAGTCCGTGATATAAAAGGATGAAAAGTGCTCTTTGTCATGGCAGTTGTCCTAAACATATTACCGCCAAAAAAAGCGAGGGAAAAAACAATTATCCCTATACTGAAAGGCAAGAAACCCGCATAAGAAACCCATACTCTGTGGGGAGCGTTGGTTGCTGCAAGTTCGCTGATGTGTTGGCTAACATACGAATAGCTGGGATAAATCCCGCCGAATACAATATCAATCATTATGATATATATAGTGGCAGCAAGCGGCAATAAGCCGTAGAGTAATCTGTGGTTAGTCGCATAAAGCATCATTGCTGCAATTTAGGGATGGTATATTCCACCTAATACTCGCTCGCCCACAGCTCCAGTAATACTCGGCACATTGCCAGCAAGATTGCTCATTCTCATCCGCGCCAGCCAAGCAAAAGAAATTGCCTCAAGCTGCTTGGACTTAACCCCTAAATCCTCTATTGGACGAACGGGGAATTTAACTAAATATTTAATTCTTTCCATCAAATAATCATTATTAACTCCGCCGCCTGCCACATATAGGGTTACTTCATCCTCTTCTGGAGAATGCAATCCTTGGTGAATTGCTAAGGAAATTGATAAAGCACTCAGATCTACCAGTGTTGCCTGAACATCACGAGGAACATAATCTTTGTTTAAGCGATTGAGATAACCCTCTATCCACTTAAGATTAAAATAATCCCTGCCAGTTGTTTTGGGCGGGGCTTTGGAAAAATAACTATCTTCCAAAAACAAAATCAGCAAATCATCAATGGCGCTGCCAGACGCTGCCCATTCTCCTTTATCATCATAGTCCTGCTGCAAATGCTTTCTTGCCCACTCGTCAAGCAAGCAATTAGCGGGACCAGTATCAAAACCTCTAGCCAACTTATTATCTTGCAACAAGGTTATATTGGCGATACCGCCGAGATTAACAATGCAGCGTCCTTCTTTATCATTCCTAAATAAATGTTGATGAAAAGTTGTAGCCAAAGGAGCTCCCTGTCCGCCAGCAGCAATATCCCTTCTACGCAGGTCTGCTACCACAGGGATGCGAGTCATCTCGGCAAGAATATTTGGGTCGCCACACTGCATGGTATAGCGGGCAGTCGGGTCATGGGCGATGGTTTGACCGGCAAAGCCAATTGCCTGTATGTCGGAGGAGTTATTGCCGCTCTCTCTCAAAAGCTCATTAACTGCCTGCGCCCCTAAAACCGCAACCTCTTGTTCCAGATGTCCAAGCTCCATCAACGAAAAGCTTTCTTCTTTATTGTCCTGATTAAATCTGGCGAGCCGCTCTTTTAATTTTGCAGGGTAGGGAATGGAACTAGCGGCTATAACCTTGGGTTGGGATGGAGCAAAATCCACCAAAACACCATCCATAGAATCCAAGCTGGTACCAGACATTAGGCCTATAAATAATTTCATATATAGATTATATACCTCAGGGGATTTAAAACACAACCTACCCTCTATTAATGAGGGCTTATATAACTTTTATAACTTTATTGAAGTTGAACTCCGCTTTCACTATTGACTAACCAATAGTGCTTCTTTTTGAGTGCGGTGTTTCTTCAAAATAGTTTCCGCATGGCTTAGAAACCTTGGCAATTCACTTTTCTTCAGCTTAGTGCTACGAGTAAACTTGACTCTTAACGGGTCGCGATGCTTGCCGTTTATGCGAAATTCGTAATGCAAATGCGGACCAGTGGAAATACCCGTTGTGCCAACATAACCTATAATATCACCTTGCTTAACTAATTTATTTCTTTTCATGCCGCGGACGAAGCCCCTCATGTGTCCATATAGTGTGGAATAACCATCGCCATGATTAATTATGATTGTTCTGCCATAGCCACTCTTAGTGCCAACAAAAGTTACGCGCCCATTGCCTGTAGTGATAATCGGGGTGCCACTACGAGCAGCAAAATCCACTCCATTATGTGGCCGAACGATATTTAGCACTGGGTGCCTGCGGCGTGGATTAAACCTGGAACTAACGCGGGCAAAATTAATCGGCATACGGAGGAACCTGGACTGCATCGCCTCTCCTTTAGGGGTGAAATAACCAGTCGCCCCTAATCTATTGGTATAGCGGATTGCGGTTATGGTTTCACCGCGATTAACGAACTCTGCCAGGGCAATAGTGTCTTGCTTAACTGAACGATTTTCTACAATTAACTCTTCAAGCACCAATGAAAACTCATCGTTTACACGAACATCATTGGCAAAATCTATATCATAAGCAAATATTTCGGCAAAGTTCAATACCATCCTATCGGTCATACCCTTGCGTAGCCCATCCGCATATAACGAGCTGGTTATAGAACCACTTACATGCTTATATTCTTTATAGTATTCGGCTTCATACTTACCCACAGCATACTTGCCATTGTTATTAAGATAGTATCTGGTACCTTTTGTGGCGCTATTCATAAGCACTAATTCCTTGAGTGCTTCGTCTTCATTAAGGGTTATGATAATTCTAGTGCCAATTGCTAAGCGATTAAACTGCCGGCGCTGGTTGGAACTTAGCGAGGACAACAAGGATGCAAGGTCGCCTTTATCCAATTGCAAGCGCTCAAATAAAAGCGCCAGATTTTCCTTGCGTTGTAATCGCACTTGAAATCTATTTGGCAATATGCTTTTACGACTCTCTACTTCAAAATCAACCAGAGCGGCTACGGATGGCGGGGCAGATACAGATATGCTAATTCTCTTAGATGGCTGCGCCATAAGAAAAGAAGTAAACAATGCAGTGCATGATAAAGCAATACATACCACAAGGATTTTATCCCCGTGAAATCCCTTCTTTGATTTGGATTTTAATAACATAATCTTTCTTGTCTGTGCTGTAAACAAATATCGATAAATTATAGCATTAATTCCACTAACATCATCAAAAAATCATTTTTTGACTAAATGCCGTCATTGCTCTATATTGTTGATATATCAATGATGCATCGTTAATGCATTATTGAGAATTATGATTTTGGCTTGCTTTCTTGCTCACCTTTATTGTCATTTTCCAGTTTCGCTAGCTGCTTAATAACTTCTATGAGATTTGCCTCCGAACCAGCCATCTGAACAGTAATCAGATATTTGCCATTAACCACAATGGAAGGCACAGAATTTATCCCGTAAAAAGATATTTCCCTTTCAGCCAACCTTAGCCGTGAGGTTACGCTAAAAGAAGAAAATACTTCGTTGAATTGATTAACATCCACTCCATACTCACCGAAAAACTTAGATATACTGCGTTGGGTAGTTAAAGCGCGTTTCTCCTTATGAATTGCATCAAAAAATGGGATATGGGTCTTACCCACCACCTTAAGACGCTCTGCTGTATAGTAGGTTTGCGCATGGATATTCCATAAACCGCCAAATGGCGCTGCAACTCTACGAAAAGAAACATAAGGTTGCTTGCTTGCCGCCCATTTCTCTAAATATGGCTCCATTCTATAGCAATGAGGGCAACCATACCAAAAAAACTCTACAACTTCCACCTTGCTGGGTGGAACCTTAGTTTTACCAAACTTCTTAAGAATCTGATAATTCTTACCAGCAATGGCAGTGCCTATAGTTGGTTTTGCCAGATTCTCGCCTGCAGCATTGACATTAGCAGCCATGCCGCCTAATAACATTAGCCCCAATAATACCGAAATAAATATTCGCAGGTGTGGAGCAGAGACAACGGAAGCGCTGTTATGCGGCAAACCCCTGTTGTGTAAAATATATTTAAATATACGCATAGTGTGGTTATTATACTATTAATTCTTTGGTTTTTATAATCGTTTTTTTATTCTGGCAGAGTACTGTAGGGCAGATCCATGCTCTGCCATTGGGCGGGCGGACGCCTCCCCCAAAAACAGTGGTTTTGTATAAATAAACGTAAAATCTCATATATTACTGGCAAGTAGATAGAAGTAATATTAACTATTTTATTGTATTTCTCTCCTTCCATCTGGGTAATCAGTTAGTATCACTCCATTTAATAATATGAGTACTTCCCTACCGTCTGGATATCTGGTTTGCTTCTGCAGCTAAAACAAGGACTTTCTTATATATGACAACTTATTATTTAGCTAACCTACAAGCCTCTTGATGTATATAATATGAAATTGAGCCTGGATATAAATTATTCGGGGGAGTATTGAGATTGATGCGCTTTGTTGCACCATCAAAGCTTTCAGTACTTGCCCCCAAATATGTCTCAGTTTTGCCATAGCAATCTACAGATCTAATAGAATATACATCTCCTGAACTACCTTTACGGAGAGACCATACACGCAATGCCTCTTTCCCGTGCCCTAGATCTTTTACGATCATATAATAAGTGGCTTTGGGATCTGATGGTATGCGGTATTTATGCATGTCACCTAGCTCATCACTGAGGGCTACTATAGGAATAACCCCTACTGATATAAGAATCAATCTGATTATCCTGCTTGATAATAACACTGTATCCTTGAAGTTATTAACTACTTAGCTCTTATGAGCATCGGGACAACAAATAGCACAACCATCCGCTTTGGGAAAGCCGTTTTTCTTTGCATAGGCAACAGCTTCCTTGGCATTGGAAAAAGCTCCTAAAGAATGTCGGTTTTCCTCTGTTGGATATCCTCTACAATGTGAGTCTGTTCTATGAACCTCGTTATCATAGTTGTGCTGTGAGTTTTTATTTATAATAAAGTATTCCATAAGTTGTTTGTCTTTTTCTGAGTTGTAATAATAAAAATTAACCGGTGTTATATTTGTCTATTATACACCAAAAATTATATCTGCATGTAGATATAGCTTTGTATAGTAATTTTTTGTTATTCTATTCTATTTAATTTTATCTTTCTCGGGTCTAGGCACATTCTCTGCTCTCCTACCAGGGTAATATCTAGTCCAATTTTCTCTACCTAAGACATTACTGCTCATGCTGTCATCTAAGTGTTTAATTACTTTATGCCCATCTACAGATATAGTCATTATTTCCCCGTCTGGGTATTGTATTGACTTTTTACCACCTGGGAATGTAGTCTCTACTCTCCCATCTAGGTATGTAGTTACCTTGCTGCCATCTGCCTGCAAAGTTTCCTCACCCTTGTCATTGGATTTATTTCCTTTCAGGTTTAATATTTTGAACAATTTTGTATAGCACTCTTTCCAGGCAGATTTTAAAAATAACTTACTCATTCTATTTGGTTTGATATTTTTTGGGTTTTACTAAAGACACAAATTTATGCGCATTGGCAATTTGGAAGTTCATCAAGATTATTACCTTTAGAACAATCTCTCTCAGTTCTCAGGTGTGGTCCAGTTTGCCCTGGTACAACCATTATATTAACTGCTCCATAGAGAGGGTCCTGGACATAGTATTGACATTGTCCTAGCCGTATCTCATTTATGGCTTGCTGTGCTGAGACATACCATAACCCTCCTTGGCCATTAGGACCGCATAGCCCAATTATGTTACCTTCTCTTTTTTCACTACGTGTTACTTGTTTCTGCATATTATCGCATCATGTTAAATAGCCATTTCACCGCAATGACAACACGGCAAAGAGTTCATCTTCTTTGTAATCTAATATTTATATGGGGTATATAACATATTACAAGTAGTTCCTACTAAATCCAGATTAATCATTTTTTTAGCTCTTTCCTCTCGTTTGGGAATGTAGTTTTTATGCTCCCATCCAAAAGCTCGTATACATGTTTGCCATCCGGATATTTGATTACCTTAACCCCATTTGAAAATATGACCCCTATCCTACCATCTAAATATTTCGTCAACTTATCCCCATCTGAGAATATAATATCTACCCTACCATTCGGGTAGTCAGTCTGTTTATCTCCATTTAGGTATATGGTCACTTTCCTGCCATCTGGGTATCAGGTTATTTTACCTCCATCTGGGTATATAGTCTTATTTCTTCCATCTGGGTATTTCGTTAGCTTCTAACCATCTGAGTATATGGTCTCGTTTCCCCCATCCGAGTATTTGGTCCATTTATACCCATTGATCTCATGTGTGGATACGGGGATAGCATCTCTTGGTGCGGTGTTTGCTCTACCTTGCCCGTTGGTAGGAAAAGTGCCACAAGCACTAATAAAAGCACCAGCAACATGGCTCTACAAAAAAATATCGTTATCCTTTTCATATTTTTATCTCCTATAATCCATTAATTCTATACGCTATGAGGGGACAGATTTTGAACAGTTTCGCTATAACCTATTCTGGTGCTTCCTTAGTAAATAGAAGTAATATTAACCATTTCATCTTATTGTCCTCCTACCGTCTGGGTATATCCTCTCTATTTTGCTATCCGGATAGATAATCTCCTTAACCCCATTTGAGAATATGTATTCTTCCCTGCCATCAGGATAAGTTGTTTTCTTATCACCATGTAAAAATATATATACTTCCTTGCCGTCCAGGTAAGTGATTCGCCTATCCCCATCCGTGTATATGCGCACTTTTCTACCATCAGGGTAGGTCGTTTGCTTATCCCCGCCTGCGAATATATACACTTCCCTGCCGTCTGGGTAGATCCTTCCACTATAATTAATTCCAGCTGCAGATACACCCTCTATCCTGCCATCTGGGTATTCCGTTCGCTTTTCTCCATCTGCAAATATGGACTCTTTCCTATCACCCGGGTAGGTTGTTAGCTTTTGACCATCTACGAATATATACACTTTCCTGCCGTCTGGGTAGATCCTTCCACTATAATTAATTCCAGCTGCAGATACACCCTCCATCCTGCCGTCTGGGTATTCCGTTCGCTTTTCTCCATTTGCAAATATGGACTCTTTCCTACCGCCCGGGTAGGTCGTTAGCTTTTGACCATCTGAGTCTATATACTCTTCCTTGCCGTCTGGGTATTTCATTATATTAGCACCATCTAGGGATATACCCTCTATCCTGCCGTCTGGATATTCTGTTTTTTTAATCCCATTTGGGAGTATAGTCATATTCCTCCCATCTGGGTATTCTGTTCTCTTATACCCGGATAAGTATATGAGCACACTCTTACCATCAGGGTAGTCCGTTAGATTATTCCCTTCTGAGTCTATATACTCTTCCCTACCGTCTGGGTAGATTGTTATCTTCGACCCATTTAAAAGCATGGTCACATTCCTTCCGTCCGAGTATTCAGTCCACGTACGCCCATTGATCTCATGTGTGGATACAGGAATAGCATCTCTTGGTGCGGTGTTTGTCCTACCCTGTCCGTTTGTAGGAAAGGTACCACAAGCACTAATAAAAAGCATCAGAAACATGACTCCACAAAAAAATATTGTTATCCTTTTCATATTATGACCTCCTATAATCTATCTATTCTATGCGCCATAGAAGGATTGGTTTCAAGCAGCTTCGCTATAACTCCCTTCGGCACTCCCTCAGTGGATGGAAGTGATATTAACAATTTCATTTTATTTCTTCTCTTCTCCCGTCTGATAGTATCCTCTCTTTCTTACCGTCTGGATAGATCATCCACTTATCCCCATCTGGGAATATAACTAACTTCCTTCCATCAAGGTAGTACCTTCCTCTATAATTAATTCCAGATGGAGATATGCCCTCAAACCCGCCATCTGGATAGACAGTTCGCTTATCTCCATCTGGAAAAACATATTTCTTTTTCCCATCTGGGTAAACCTCCTGTTTTTCTCCATCTAACAATATATACTCTATCTTGCCGTCTGGATAGTTAGTCCGTTGCTCTCCATTTGGATATATAGTCATAACCCTGCCATCTGGGTATCCTGTTTGCTTCTTCCCATCTGCATATATAAGCTCCGTCCTTCCATCAGGATACCTCTTTCCTCTATAATTATTCCCATCTGAGGATATACCCTCTAGCCTGCCGTCCGAGTAGATCATTCGTTTATCACCATTCGAGAATACAATTTCTTCCCTGCCATCCTGGTAGACCCTGCCCTTATAATTAGTTCCATCTATGGATACACCTTCTATTCTTCCGTCTGGGTAATTGGTCCTCTGCTCTCCATTTGGATATATGGTCATATCCCTGCCGTCTGGGTATTCTATTAGTTTCTTCCCATCCGCGGATACAAGCTCCGTCCTTCCGTCTGGGTACCTTCTTCCTCTATAATTAGTGCCGTCTGGGGATGTGCCCTCGAGTCCACCGTCCGGGTAGGTCGTTAGCTTCGTCCCATCTGAGAATACGAGCTCTTCCCTACCATCCGGAAGGAAGCTTCCTTTATAATTAATCCCATATGAGGATATACCTTCTATTTTTCCATCTGGATAGTCTATCCGTTGCACTTCATTTGGATATGTGGTTAACTTCGTCCCATCTGAGGCTATGAACTCTTGCCTGCCGCTCGGGTAGTCAATCGCCTTCCCCCCATTTGCATATATGAGTTCCATCCTTCCATCAGAGTACCTCCTTCCTCTATAATTAGTCCCGTCTGGGGATGTACCCTCTATCCTACCATCCGAGTATTGGGTCACCTTATGCCCATTTATCTCTACAGTCACGTTTATAAATCCCTGAGTTTCTACTTCATCGCTATCATAAGTGAATACAGGGATAGCATCTCTTTGTATGGTGTTTGCCCCATCATATCCATATGTGGTAAAAGTACTGCAAGCACCAATAAAAAGCCCCGGTAAAATAGTTCCACATAAAAATATTGTTATTCTTTTCATATTATGATCTCCTGTAATCTATCTATTCTACTCTGCCATCTGGGTAGATGGTTTTCTTGTTCCCGTTTGGAAATATGACCACTGTCTTGCCATCAGGGTGGCTGGTTTCCGTTTGCCCATCTGGAAATACAATCTCTCCTCTACCATCTGGATATCTAGTTTGAGTTTGTCCATCCAGAAATGCGAGTACTCTCCTACCGTCGGGATAGGCAGTTAACTTTCCTTTATCAGGATCTGCTCCAACACCCACCGCTTCTATAAGGTTTTGCAAACTATTGATTAACTTTTCCCCTGTATCTTCTACAGCATAAGCTTCATTAATAATACCCCCTCCTATTAACATAGTCGTTACCAAAATTTTTATTGCGTACTTCATATAAATATCTTTTTTTATTCTCGCCTAATATGTCTATTATCATAACATAATAACAAGTAATCCCCTGTAATTGTATTGCCAGCAAATAAACAGAAGCAATATTAATAATCTTATTTAACTTCTCGTCTCCCGTTTGGATATACCCACTCCTTCCTGCCATCTGAATGTTCGGTTACCTTAGTTCCATCTGGGTATATAGCTTCTTTTCTCCCATCCGGATAGATCTTTCCTTTATAATTAGTGCCATCTGGTAATATACCTTCTATCCTGCCATCTGGATATTCGGTTATCTTGTTTCCATCTGGGAGCTCAGTTACCTTAATTCCATTTAGAAATATGGTCTCCTTTCTTCCGCCTGGAAATACGGACTCCTTTTTTCCGTCTGGATATTCAGTTATCTTGCCTCCTTCTGGAAATATAGCCACTGTTTTACCATTTAGGTAGGTTATTAATTTATTGCCATCTGGATATTCGATCATCTTGCTCCCTCCTGGAAATATAGACACTTTCCTGCCGTCTGGGTAGGTGGTGGACCTTCCTACACCTGGAAGTATATGCACTTTCCTGCCGTCTGGGTAGGTGGTTAGCTCACCCACCTCTGAGGATATAAACTCTTTCTTGCCATTCGGAAAGGTTGTTAGCTTACTCCCGTCTGAGGATATAGACTCTTTCCTGCCATTCGGAAAGGTTGTCAGTCTACCCCCATCTGGAGATGTAGTCTCCTTTTTTCCGTCTCGATATATAATTACCGTTTTCCCATCTGGGAATATGGTATGTTCCCTGCCATCTGGGTAGGTGGTTTGTGTTTGCCCATCTGGGAATATGGTATGTTCCTTACCATCTGGGTAGGTGGTTTGCGTTTGCCCATCTGGGAATATGATCTGTTTCTTGCCGTCTGAGTAGGTAGTTAGCTTTCCTCTATCAGGGTCTTTTGCTTCATCACTCTCGTAAGTGAACACGGGTATAGGTTCTCTTGGTGTAGTATCTACCCTGTCATACCCGTTTGTAGGGAAAGTTCTGCAAGCGCTAATAAAACTCCCTATTAAAATGCCCACCAAAATTTTTATTATGATCTTCATATAAATATCTCTGTATTCAATCAATTTAGAATTTCTATTATTATAGCATAAGAGTAAGTTGCCTCCCTTATTCTCGTTGGGGTTCTGGTTCTAGTAGCCTTTGCGGGGGTCTCCTCGCACAACAACACAATCTCTACTATATAAACCATCTGTTGTATACTCATTCTCACCATATTTTATCTCTATATTACATTGCCATCTGTTAAAAGAAGAAACCACGATATTTAGTGTTTGGGTGAATACAATAATAGTTAGTAATATCAGTAATACCCTACCTATTAATTTAATGAACCTTCTATCATCCATACCCATATATATTTTCTCCTCTATTGACTTAATAATTTTTCTGGTGCTCATATATAATATCCTCTAATTTAATATAAAAAATGAGAACGAATTCGTTCTCCCTACAATCTATCTATTCTATATGCTATAGGTGGATGGGTTTCAAACATCTTGGCTATGAATCCCTCTAGAGGCTCTTCTAATACTTGCATTTTTTCTAAAAATGTATCCAGTAATTATAAGACATGCCTCCTCTTCTTAATTATCTCAGCAAAGTTTATAGTGCGGTCTGGCTCATCACTCAGCGCCTCCTTAACATCGCTTTCCGCTATAGTGTTTATCTGGATAATTAGTGAGCTTATGTCTTTATCTTTAATCTCTTGAAGGACATCTATTGCCTCGCCTCTTTCTGCAGGCTCTTTATAACCGTGCCTTAGATAACAATCAGCGAGAGTTATAAAACTATAATAATTCTTACTCGAACTTACAACTTGCTTTCATCTTAGCTAATGCGGATTGGAATCCTATAAGGGAATAAGTAAACGTTATATCACCTATTGAGTAATAATTTATCCTTATTAAAAACTCATTCTGCTTTTTCATGTCTTCAAGTGCAGAATATTTATTACCACCCGTGAATAATAACCATCTTGAGTTCACTATTTTATAATATTGTCTCCCTGGCTCACCATGAGGTTTAAATATATGAGTGAGTATGACATCATTGCCATCCCTTCCAGTGGGATGAAGGTAATCAAAAGATAAATATATTGAATAATTGAGGTTTCCCGTTTGAGTATAGAAAAGTCTGGTGTCAATGTCTCTTTTGTTATTTTTACCCAAAGGGCTATAGACATGTCCGGTTATTTTCCCTGTTATTTCATCTTTATCGCAGCTATAATCCCAACCCTCAGCTTTTACTTCGATTGGTGCTAGGATTATAAGAGTAGTAAGTACCACTGAGAATAATGCACATAGCGTTTGTTTAATTTTATTTAGTTTCATAGAGAGTTCCTTTTTATATATTTCTATTCTACATCATTTTAAATGGGATAAGAATACTTGAATTAATTATGGATGCACTACGCGAGCATATCGATAGTACATCACAAGAGTTAGGCATCTTGCGGGCGGAGCGCAGCTCCGCCCCTACAACAGACCTGCGTAGTCAGTTCAATCGCTTTACTTTATGGACGCTGGGCGGCTAAGCCACCGGGAGTGCAGGTGAGCGCGGGGTATTCGGAAGCAGTACCAAAGTCCCAAGCACGGGTCATGCCATCAGGACACGTTTCTGTTGTCCAATCTGCATAAATCATATCAGGCACAGCATTTGTTGAGTTCTGCAAGCCCTCGGTGCTTCTGCTTGCTTCTGGGTATAAATCATTACTTCCTATTGTTTTTGTTACGCCGCTGGTCTCGTTATTCCAATAGGAGTTGGTGATGTTGGCTACCAGGTTTTTGGTGGTGGCTACCCCAAAGCCAACCAGACCACCATTATTCGGAGAACCACTAATAGACATGCTTGTAGCATAAGACGAGGTGATGGTACTCCCACGCCCATCACCAACCAGACCTCCAACAATATCGTTTTTATTCTCGACACTCCCTATTGACGCATAAGACGAGGTAATCTCGCTCCCCGGCCCATTACCAACTAGACCTCCAACCGTCCCAAACCCTTTAACAATCCCGCCTGACGCATAAGACGAGGTAATCTCGCTCCCCGGCCCATTACCAACTAGACCTCCGACTGTAGTGCCCCCAATGACTCCTCCTACTGACACATAAGACGAGAGGATGGTGGCATCCATCCCTCTACCAATCAAACCGCCGATACTTGAACCACTAGATTCAACCATAATCGTCCCCTCCGCGGAGCTATTTATAATGCTCGCTCCATTGGCATGACCAGCCAACAGCCCTACATTTCTATTATTAGTGCCAGTAATGCTGGCAGAACGGATATGAACATTGCGCAACTGCACCCCCTCAGCAATCGCCCCAAACAGACCGACCGCATTTGCATAATCACCAGTAGGATTTGTTATAGTAAGATTGCTAATTACATAACCATTGCCGTTAAAAGTGCTACTGAAGAATACGGTTGTAGAAGTGCAAATACTAGAACTAACGGTGGAGCATCTGCCAATTGGCTGCCAGTTATCGCCATTATAGCCAGCAAGGGAGATGTTAGCGACAAGCTCATAGCCGCTGCATACTGTGATATCCTCGCCAGCCATGGTGCCATTGCCGCAGCCCTCGTCATTGCCAGCAGCGTCCGCAGTTGCTTTGAAGGATGTGCCTTGAAGGTTATGGCGGGTTTGGTTAAGCTCGTCCGCAGTGGTAATTTCTATTAATCCATCGCCGTCTTCATCCACATCCAGGAAATTAACTAAACCGTCTCCATCTAAATCAGGTCCAATAGCTACGGTAACGGTTTGTGGTATAGTTGCTTTGCCAGCATCGGTGCCGTTTAATGTCAAACTAACAATAAAATTATAGTATCCTTCCACATCTAGTCCATCTATGAATTCCTGCACCTCAATGCCACGGATTGTTTTGGCTGGGTCTATTATGGGGGGCAAGTCCACCAAAGAATCAGAACCTCTTTGGTAGCCTATGCTAATGCTCCCTATGTGCTCACCAGGATTAGTCCATATAAGAAGGGCACTCCTGTCGCCAGGTATCGCCCGTAACCCTATCACTGAAACAGCAGCGGTCGCGGTGATAAAAGGCGCAACACCTTCCCTGCCTGCATAGATGCCACCTAAGGTTAAACTAACAGTGAAGGTATAGGATTGTCCGTTGGTTAATCCAGGTATAGTTTCTTCCACTCTAATATTAGGGTTTAGTTTAGCGCCGCTTGTTATACGAGTATTTTCTTCTTCATTAGTAATAGGATCTAAATAGCTTATGTCAATTGCTATTATATTATTTCCCACAGCGGGATTCATCCAGCTAAGCGTTATGCTTTCATGACCAAGAACCGCTTCTAATCCTATTACTGGGAATACGTTAGGAGTTGCCGTGGCAGTTGACGCAACAGGGTTTTCCCTGCCAGTATCAGTGCCGTTTAATGTCAAACTAACAGTGAAGGTATAGGATTGTCCGTTGGTTAATCCAGGTATAACTTGTTCCACGTTATTGCCATTGGTTAGTTGAGAGCTGCTTGTTATAGGAAAATTTCTCGTTACACCAGCAACAGTATCTGGGTAGCTTATGTCAATCCTTGCTATTTGCGCGGCAGGATTAGTCCAGCTAAGAGTCACATTGCCAGCGCCTGCAACTACAGCTAATCCTTCTACTGCAAAGATGTTAGGAGTTGCGGTGATAGATTGTACCGCGCCTTCCCTGCCAGCATCTGTGCCATTTAATGCCAAAGTAACATTGAAGGTATAAGATTGTCCGTTGGTTAATCCTGTTATGACTTGCTGGACGTTAGTTCTGCTGGTGTTTAGTTGAATGTCGTTTGTTATTACGATTGGAGGTCTTGGGTTGGCAGAATTAGGTATTGGATTACTAGAATTGGTGATTCCGTAGTTTATGCTAATGTTTGCTATTGACGCGGCAGGATTATTCCAGCTAAGAGTTACATTGCCAGCGCCGGGGGCTGCTTGTAAATTCATTACTGTGAATTTGATGGGGGGAGTGGGAGGCACAGTAACTGAGACGCCATTGTTGACGCCGCCTCCTTCACAAGCAGCGAGGAAAACTGTAAACGTAGTCATTATAAGAATCGTGTTAATATGTTTCATTACTTTGGTTGTTAATGTAAATACTGTCATAATTAATATCCTTTTGGTTTAAGTTCAATAGATATAATATTATATAACATAATTCAAGCAAATAATTATTAATAATAAACTGGTTTATAATTTCATTATGACTACATCACATGTTTTGGGGTTCCCGCGCTTGGGACCTGATAGAGAATATAAAAAAGCGCTTGAGAGCTATTGGAATGGCAAGATTGATGCCAATAAATTGGAGGAATTAGGAGCTGAAATTCGCCGCCAGAATTGGCGCGCCCAGGAAAATGCCGGGTTAAGCTTTGTAACCGTTGGCGACTTTGCCTGGTATGACCACATACTTAATGTATCGGCTATGATAAATGCCGTCCCAGCCCGTTTCACATATTCCAGCCCAGTAGATATAAACACAGTATTTCGCATGGCTCGTGGCCGCGCCCCTGTAGGCAAGGATGCTCATGCTTGCGAAATGACCAAATGGTTTGATACCAACTATCACTATATAGTTCCCGAGCTTCAGTCCGAGCAACAATTTGCATTAACCTATTGCCCATTGTTTGAGCACATAAAAGAGGCGCAACAGCAAGGACATAGCGTGAAGGTTGTTCTGCCTGGTCCCGTTAGTTATTTGTGGCTTAGCAAGTGCGTTGGCGCTGAGTTTGACAAACTATCACTATTAGATGGTGTGGTTGCAGTTTATGAAGAAGTGCTCGCTAAAGTTAAGGATATGGATGTGGAGTGGGTGCAGATTGATGAGCCCATTCTTACATTGGATTTACCCGATGATTGGCGCGCCGCTTACGCCACTGCTTATAAGCGGCTAAGCGCAAAGTCCCCCAAGATAATGCTTACCACTTATTTTGGTGGCATGGAAGAGAACTTTGCCGCAGTGAAGGATTTGCCCGTAGCTGGCTTGCATTTTGATGCAGTGCGTAGCGATGAATGGCAGCAGTTGGCGTCACAGTTACCACAAGACAAGGTGCTTTCATTAGGAGTAATTAATGGTAGAGATGTATGGCGCGCTAATTTGCAACAAGTAGCAGACACGCTAAAACAAGCATCTTCATTACGCCCCTCTGGCAGCGAGCTATGGGTTGGTAGCTCTTGTTCCTTGATGCACTCTCCTGTTGATTTAACCACTGAGACCAATCTGGACGATGAGTTAAAGCAATGGCTTGCTTTTGCCACGCAAAAATGCCAAGAAGTTGCTCTGTTGGCTAAAGTCCTGGATGACGACCTAAATGCTGAAGACCAGCAAGCGCTTGCCGCCAGCACTGCCGCTGCTGAAGAACACAAGGTGTCGGAGCGTATTCATAAGCAAGAAGTTGCCTCAAGAGTTGCGGCGATAAACGCAGATATGGAAAAACGCGCTTCTCCTTTTACGCAACGAGCCGCTGCTCAAAAAGAGCATATTAATCTACCCGCGTTTCCCACCACTACCATAGGTTCTTTCCCGCAAACTAGCGAAATTAGAGTGCTGCGTGGCAAGTTCAAACGTGGCGAAATTAACGAGGAGAGTTATGTAGCAGCAATGAAAAAAGAAATTGCCCAAACGGTAGCCAAACAAGAAGAGATTGGTTTGGATGTGTTAGTTCACGGCGAGCCAGAACGCAATGATATGGTGGAGTATTTTGGCGAGCTGTTGGATGGAGTTGCAGTAACCTCAAATGGTTGGGTGCAGAGTTATGGCTCGCGCTGCGTTAAACCGCCCATTATTTATGGTGATGTTTCTCGTCCTGCCGCTATGACTGTGCCTTGGTCTGCTTATGCCAAAGAAGTTACAGATAAGCCGATGAAGGCAATGCTCACAGGTCCAGTTACCATCTTGTGCTGGTCTTTCGTGCGCGATGATATAAGCCGCGCTGCTGTGGCGAGGCAGATAGCCCTAACATTACGCGATGAAACAGTAGATTTAGAAAAAGCCGGCATGCAGATGATCCAAATTGATGAGCCAGCTTTACGTGAAGGTCTGCCTTTGAGGAGACGCAACTGGCAAGAATATCTTGGCTGGGCAGTGGAAGTGTTTCGCTTATCATCCTGTGGAGTGAGAGATGAAACTCAGATTCACTCTCACATGTGCTACAGCGAATTCAATGACATCATAGAATCAATCGCGGCGTTGGATGCGGATGTCATTTCCATTGAATGCTCGCGCTCTAAGATGGAATTGCTGGATGTGTTTGATAAGTTTAACTATCCCAATGAGATAGGTCCTGGGGTATATGACATTCATTCACCTTTAGTACCGCCAAGTGTAGAAATGGAAGAGTTGTTGGAAAAGGCAGCTAAACGGATACCTGCGGAAAGGTTATGGGTAAACCCCGATTGTGGTTTGAAAACCCGCGCCTGGCCCGAAACCACAGCAGCCCTTAAGAACATGGTGGCGGCTGCCATTACTATGCGTCAAAAACATAGTGCTTAGGGGGGTATAAGAGACACATTATTTGAATGAGCTTTAATAGGCAGTCCAACGGAGGCATTGGCTATAGCTTGGAGATATTCCCTCCACGCGACCCAGATAAACAGCTTAACCACTGGCAAGCGGTTGCCGCATTTTCTCAGCTTAATCCTTCTTTTATAAGTGTAACCTGCGGGGCATTTGGCGGCGAAACCACAATGACGAAGGAAGTTGCCCTGCGCTTGCAGTCAATGGGAGTAGAACCAGCAGTCCACTTTACCTGCATGGGTAAAAGTGAGGCAGAAGTGCGTGAAATAATCCAGGATTACAAGAAGTGCAGCTTCAAATATCTCATAGCCCTGCGCGGTGACTACCCTATGAATAGCAGCAAAGAATCACTTAATCAATTAAAAAATAAACCAGGAACTCTCCAATATGCTTATCAATTGGTTGAGGTATTAGCCGACATAGGTGGCTTTGATGTAACTGTAGCTGCCTACCCTGAAGGGCATCCCGAGTCCAAGTCATTGGATCAAGATATACAATATCTTAAAGCCAAACTTGATGCTGGCGCTGAACGCGCCATAACTCAATTCTTCTTTGACCCTGATGTGTTTCTTAGGTTTCGCGATAGGGCTGTCAAGCTTGGTATAACTAAACCAATAATTCCTGGCATTCTCCCTATTTTGAACATAGACAAAGTGACGCGCTTTGCTGGCAAATGCAAGGTGGATGTTCCGCAGTTTTTACTCAATATGTATGAAGGAGTGCCGCGCCAATCCGCCGACCATAAAATATTGGCGATGAATATTCTGAGCCATCAGATTACCCGCCTAATCACAGAGGGAGTGGACTTTTTTCACTTTTATACTTTGAACGAAATTCCGCTTAATACTCATATTTGCCGTTGGCTTAAAGCTGGTTTTTAGTTAAATCTTTCTTTAATTGTTATAATAGGTTAATGGAGGAACCTAAAAATCTCATCTACGCTCAGTCGGGAGGAGCAACGGCAGTTATAAATGTAACTGCGCGTGCTCTTATCTTAGAAGCACAGAAACATCCAGAGAAAATTGGCAAAATATATGTAGCCAATGGCGGTATAACTGGAGTGCTGCAAGAAAAGATATTTGATGTAACTGGAGCAAGTGAAGAAGATGTTAACTCCATAGCTAATGAACCAGGAGCATTTTTTGGCACTTGCCGTTATAAGCTCACTGACCCACTTGAGAATGATTTCCAATATAGGAGATTGTTTGATGTGTTTAAAGCCCATAACATAGGATATTTCTTTTATAACGGTGGCAATGATTCACAAGATACGACTAATCGTATAGCCCAATGGTGCGCGGAGCATGGGCATAATGTGCAATGCTTGGGTATTCCTAAAACGGTGGATAACGATCTGACACACACTGACTCTTGTCCGGGTTTTGGTTCTGTTGCCAAGTATATTGCGGTGTCTATTGCCGAAATTAATGCGGACTTACTTTCCATTTGCGGCTCCTCTACTAAGGTTTTTATTATGGAAACAATGGGCAGGGATGCAGGTTGGATTACCGCATCCGCGGGTTTAATCAAACGTCAAGAAGAAGACGCTCCTCACATTTTACTTTTACCTGAAATACCCCTGAAACGGAAAGATTTTTTAGCAAGGGTTAAGCATTGCGTTGAAAATATAGGGTGTTGCGTTATAGTTGCATCCGAAGGATTGCGAGATGAAAATAATGAATATCTGGCAGCCAGCTCAGTGGTCATTGATAGTTTTGGTCATCAACAGTTGGGGGGCGTTGCTCCCATCTTAGCGGGAATAGTCAAACAAGAATTTGGCTATAAGTATCACTGGGCAGTCCCAGATTATATGCAACGGGCAGCCAAACATTTGGTGAGCGCCATGGATTATGAGCAAGCACAGGCGGTTGGCAAAGCAGCGGTCACCTTCGCATTGCAAGGCAAGAATGCAGTTATGTCATGTATTGAAAGGATTAGCGACTCTCCCTATAAATGGAAAGTGGGATATGTGCCATTAGATAAAGTTGCTAATGCAGTTAAGGCGATGCCGCGTTCTTTTATTAGTGATGATGGTTATTCTCTAACTGATGAAGCGCGCGCCTATTATATGCCATTGATTGCAGGGGAAGTATATCCCTCTTATGATAGGGGGCTATTAAAGAAAGCATCTTTGCAGAAAAAAGAAATTTCCCCAAAACTAGCTGAATTTAAGATATAGGAATATTCCTATAATTTATTATTTAGCTCGGTTATATTAATTGTGAAGAATAGTTTGCTTGTAGCTTTTGTAACCTTTGTAACCCTTATAACTGTGGTTATGGCGCAAAACCTTTACGCTGCTCCTCAGATAGAAGTCAGCGGCAATAAAAGAACTAAAACCGCTTACATCCAAAAGTTAGCAAATATTTGTATTAATAACTTTGATACCGAAAAAATAAACAGTTATGGCTCAAGTGAGCTGATATCTCAAGCAAAAAAATTAGCACTAAGACAATGCATAAATAATTCAGGGTTGTTTAGTAGTGTGGTTGTTTATGATTTTAACGAAGAAATTATAAGCATTGCAGTTGCTGATAAATGGAGTTTCTTAGTGCTGCCAAGCTATAGCCAAGCCCAAGCGCGAGGAGAAACTGGTTGGGGGCTGCTGTTCTTTGACTTTAACTTTGTTGGCAGAGGGCAACTTTTCGGAGCAATCTTTAACCGCAAAGAACAGGATGAACTGGACAGTTATTCCTTAATATACGATTTCCCATACATTGATAAACAAGGCAAGTATGGTTTTTCTGTCACAGCATTGAAACGCAAACTAAATTTTTATGAGTTTGTTGGCGATGATTGGGTATTTAGCACTCAAGAGGAGTTCAATTTTTTATGGTTTAGATTGAAGCACAGAATAACTTCTAAGTTCTCGTTAACCTATGGTTTAGCTCCTACATATTTGGGCTTTCGCAATGCAAGATATAGAAACGGAGACACGATTAAATCCGATATTCTGCCACCAGATATACAAAGTATGACCTTAAACGCTGAGTGGAGTAACCTAGTAAAAAGATACTACTACGATAAAGGATTCCGCAGCGGCGCAACTCTTTTTCAACAGCTTAACAGTCATGGGGAGCAAAAAGAAATGCAAAGCGCTGTGTTACTTGAGATGTATGCAGGTGTCCCATCATACCAGCAACATGTATTTCAGTGGGGTTTATTAGGCGGCACAAGAAATAATATAAAGCAATACGATACTTTTCGTATAGGAGGCGAGTTAGGAGCACGCGGCATACCTGCAGATGGCGCTTGGAATCAACAGTACCTAATAAGTAGTTTTTATTACCAGTTACCCATAGCGCAAGGACGTTATGGTTATTGGAATATAGGACCTTTTGTTGATATTGGTCACTTATGGAATTTACCTCATCACCCTGAAAAAGAATTGAGCTACTATTCCACTGGAATTGCCAGTTATGTCCACCTTAGGCAGGTTAATGTGCCAGCATTTGGAGTATCTTTTAGCTCCAACAGCGAGTATCTGCAGGATTATTGGAGTTTATTTATCGGCTTTCGCTTGTAGTAGGGGGCTAGCTTACATTGTTGGCATCATAAACTCAGGATTTATTGAGCCCTTGGGCCAACGCGAGGTTATGGCTTTTACCTTAGTATAAAATCTAACTGCCTCAGGTCCGTAAGCATGCATATCTCCGAATAAAGAATTCTTCCAACCACCAAAGCTATGCGAAGCAACTGGCACTGGAATTGGCACATTAATCCCAACCATGCCAACTTGAACATTGTAAGAAAAATCTCGTGCTAAACCGCCATCGCGAGTAAAGATTGAAGTACCGTTACCAAACTGATGTTCATTAATCAGCTTAATTCCGCTAGCATAATCTGGGACACGCACAATACATAACACTGGTCCAAAAATCTCTTCTTGATAAATACGCATACCAGGAGTGACATTGTCAAACAAGCAACCACCTAAGAAAAAACCTTTCTCATGTCCAGGTAGCTTAAAGTTGCGTCCGTCAACTTCTAAAGATGCGCCCTCTTCAACTCCAAGATCTACATATCCTTTGACCTTAGCAAGATGCTCGGCTGTGATGAGCGGACCCATGTCATCATCAGGGGCTATGCCTATTTTAAGCTTCGCCACCAGTGGCTTTAATCTTGCCACTAATTCATCAGCTACCTTATCGCCAACCGCAACAACCACAGAAATCGCCATGCATCTTTCACCAGCCGAACCGTAACCGGAACCCAGGGCAGCGCTTTCAACTAAATTCATATCGGCATCGGGCATCACTAACATGTGATTTTTAGCGCCGCCTAATGCTTGGACTCGCTTGCCTTGCTTGGCGCCTTCTTCATAAATGTAGCGAGCTATCGGCGTAGAACCAACAAAAGAAACCGACTTAACTCTTTCGTCACCCAACAAAGTATTAACTGCATCCTTGCCGCCATTGACCACATTGAGCACTCCATCTGGCAGGCCCGCCTCTTTCAATAATTCCGCTAAGAAATATGCGGTTGAAGGATCTTTCTCTGAGGGCTTAAGCACAAAGCAGTTGCCGCAAGCAATCGCCATAGGAAACATCCATAAGGGCACCATTGCTGGAAAATTAAAAGGAGTTATGCCAGCTGAAACCCCCAATGGCTGACGAATAGAAGTAACGTCTATACCAGTACCAGCATCTTCTGAGTATTCGCCTTTGAGTAATTGTGGAATGCTACAAGCAAACTCTACAATTTCCAAACCGCGAGTTAATGAACCATGGGCATCGTTGAGAACCTTGCCATGTTCTGCAGAAACTAATTTGGCAATCTTATCTGCATTTTTTTCAATCAGTTCTTTATACTTGAAAAAAATACGCGCCCTTTTTAAAGGAGTTAATGCGCGCCATTCAGGGAACTTGTCATGAGCCGCAGTAATAGCGGACTGGGTGTCCGCCTCATTCGCCATAGCAACCTCAGCGCTAACCTCTCCAGTAGTTGGATTATATACATTGTCAAAGTTGCCGCTGCTACCTTGATATTGTTTGCCGTTTATAAAGTGATGAATCTGTTTCATAGTTTAGTATTATAAATTAATTAAAAGTTATTCTGTGTTGATGTGATTATGCATATTTGATTACACATATATACAGTTATTATAGAACTATATAGTTAAGCGCCAGGGTAGGACCTCTCAGCAGGTCCGATGTATTCAGCGTTTGGCCTAATCAATCTATTATCAGCCCGTTGTTCCATTATATGAGCCGCCCATCCCGAAGTGCGAGCACAAACAAATAGCGGAGTAAACAAAGCCCTTGGAATTCCCATATATCTATATGCGGAGGCACTGAAAAAATCTAAATTAGGAAAGAGCTTCTTTTCATCCCACATAACCTTTTCAATGGCTGCGGATATTTCAAACACTTTAGTGTCTCCATTGTCCTCACCCAAGCGGCGCGACCATTCTTTTATAACCTGATTGCGCGGGTCGGATATTTTATATACCGCATGACCAAATCCCATTATCTTATCTTTTCGTTCAAGCTTTTTATGAATTCCAGCAGTCGCCTCTTCCACTGTGGCAAATTCTTGAATTAGTTCATCAGCTTTTTCGTTAGCTCCACCATGTAAAGGTCCGCGCAATGCCCCTATGGCAGCTGTTATAGCGGAATAAATATCCGCCAAAGTGGCGGTTACCACGCGGGCGGTGAAAGTTGATGCATTGAACTCATGTTCTGCGTAAAGAATTAACGATACATCCATAGCCCGACGATGTAGCTCGCTTGGCTTTTTGCCGCTAATCAAATGAAGAATATGTCCAGCAATATTTTCATCATCTGTAACAGTGTCAATTTTTTCTCCTTGCGCAGTCCAGCGATACCAATAGCCCATAATTGAAGGAAACGCCGCCAACAGTCGCTCAGTTATTTCCATCTGTTGCTCAAAGGATTGCTCGGGTTCTATAACTCCAAGCATGGAACAGCCAGTTCTCATAACGTCCATCGGATGGGCATCTGCTGGAATGCGTTCCAATGTATCTTTAACCTGCTGCGGTAAGTCACGTTGCTGGCGCAATCTATCACAAAATGCTTCTAATTGTTGCTTGTTTGGCAGTTCGCCATGCAATAAAAGATAAGCGGTTTCTTCAAAAGTGGAATGCTCCGCCAATTCTAAAATATCATAACCATAGTAGGTTAGCCCTTTACCGCGCATGCCGCAGGTACATATTGCTGTTTGTCCAGCGCTTATGCCGCGCAAGCCAGCGGTGTTATCTTGTTTACTCATTATTATCTCCTTTAGTTTTATCATCCCCTATATTCTTATCTCCTCTATTCTTATCCCCCGGGGTATATAGTTTATCCAATTTATTTTCATAAGCATGATAGTCCAACACTTCATAAAGTTCGGTGCGGGTTTGCATGTTATCCAATAATTCTTTTTGGGTTTGTTGACTACGCAACTCTGTGTATATTCCTTCCGCCGCCTTGCTCATGGCGCGAAAAGCGCTAAGCGGATAAAGAGCCAAGGATACTCCAGCACTCTTTAGCTCCTGAGTAGTAAATAAAGGCGTCTTGCCAAACTCAGTGATATTCGCCAAAATAGGCAAAGCGCTCCCATTAGCAAATGTTTGATATTCTTCAAGGGTGGCGACTGCCTCAGGGAAGAGCATGTCCGCGCCCGCCTCCTCATATAATTTACATCTTTCTAAAGCTCCCTCCAAACCCTCATTTGCCAAAGCATCGGTGCGCGCCATTATAGTGAAGTTGTCATCAGTGCGCGCATCAACCGCAGCTTTAATTCTATCTACCATCTCTTCTTTTGATGCGATGCTTTTGCCTGGGCGATGTCCGCATCTTTTTTGCCCTGCTTGGTCTTCTATATGAATGCCAGAAGCGCCTGCGTTTACAAGCTCACGCACTGCGCGCGCTATGTTGAAAGCACCTCCCCAACCAATATCGGCATCCACCAGTAAAGGTAAATCAACCCTACCAGTTATGCGGCGAGTATCCTCAGTCACATCAGCCAAAGTGGTAATGCCCAAATCAGGCAAACCGAAAGAAGCGTTGGCAACACCAGCACCCGACAGATATAAAGCTTTGAAGCCCGCGCGTTGCGCCAGCAAGGCGCTATAGGCATTGATTGTTCCAACCACTTGTAAAGGAGTTTCCTCTTTGATGGCTTGTTTTAATGATAAAACCATACGCTAATTATAACATAGTGCAAATATTTGCAAGAAATTATGCATCGCACATAAGTATAACGCGGCTCATTCCCATGGAAACATTGTTGTAAATTTACAGTGTTTCCTGCCAATCTTGAATACGGGCGCGGATTTCTTCTATTTCTTTTTCCAATGCTGCTGCTTGTTGTAGTAGCAGCTCTCGCTTTTGCTGGAGTTCTTCAATTTCTTGACGCAACTGCGCCATTTCTACAGAATCTTTTCCATCAAAAGATGTCTCTTGTTTTTGGGTGGGTGGAATATTAATAGGGGGGATGTCTTTTTGTGAATAGATATAAAGTGCGCTCGCACCTATAACCAAAGCGATAAACAGGATAAAGATTATACGCCATTTTAGCCATCCTTTTTTGTTTAAGATTTTTGTTGGTTTTTGATTCATCTGTTTATTGGGCATCGCGAGAATTTATGCATCATATATAAGAACGACGCGAGCATGAAGATAGTTTGTCGCAAGTGTTAGGCATCCTGCGGGCGGAGCGCAGCTCCGCCCCTACAGACCTGCGTTGCAAGAATTTATGCATCATATATAAGAGCGATGCGAGCATGACGATGGTTTGTTGCGAGAATTTATGATTCATCTGTTTAGCGGATTAGTGCTCTACCACTCATTTCAGATGGCGGGAGTAATCCCATAAGTTTGAGCAAGGTAGGAGCAATATCTGCTAAGCCAGCTGGCTGGGTATCAAACTCAATCTGCATATCTCCATAATACAATAATGGGACTGGATTTAAAGTGTGCGCAGTGTAAGGACTAACTCCGTCTGCAGCCAGCATCTCTTCGCAATTGCCATGGTCGGCAGTAATAAGGGCTTGGGCTCCATTTTTACGAATCACTGGCATGAGTTGACTTAAACTTTTGTCTATGTACTCAGCTGCTTTAATCGCGGCATCCAGTTTGCCGCTGTGTCCCACCATGTCGCCATTAGCATAATTACACAAAATAAAATCGTATTCCTGGCTTTCAAACGCCGCTACAAGTTCTGCAGTTATTTCAGGCGCTCTCATCTGTGGCGCCAAATCATAGGTTGCCACCTTCAAAGAAGGAATGAGCTTACGTTCCTCGTTAGCAAAAGGATCTTCTTTGCCGCCATTGAAAAAATAAGTCACGTGGGCAAACTTTTCGGTTTCAGCAAGACGAAGCTGCTTTTTATTAAGGTCTGCCAAAACCTCACCTAAGCAATTGACAATTTTTTCACGCTCAAAGATAAAAGGCAGAGGGAGCGTTTCATCATAAGAGGTCATAGTCAGCAAAGATGATTTGGGCAGGACAAAAGGACGGTTAAATTCATCGAAGTTATCAGCGGCAAGAGCGGCGGTTATCTGCCTGACTCTGTCAGCGCGAAAATTTATGCAAATTATTGAATCATCAACAGAGATTACTCCATTATGAACATCCCCACTTTCCTGTTTGCCTTGCTTGCCTTCATCGCCTTGGTCGGCTGAGCGCACAACAAGTGGCGGGATAAACTCATCGGTTATTTCTTTAGCGTAGTATTCTTCCAGTTTCTGATTCAGGTGTTTTGCATCATCTACAACTTCACCCTTACCGCTAACTAACAGGTCGTAAGCTTTTTGGGTTCGCTCCCATCTTTTATCGCGATCCATTGCGTAATATCTACCAATTACACTGCTAATCCGCCCTACGCCCGTCTCTTTTAATTGTTGTTGAATAAAGTCAATGCAAGCAGGCGCCGAATTAGGCGCGCTGTCTCTTCCGTCAAGAAAAAGATGGAGTTCTATATTCTTAATTCCCTTAGCAGCTGCCAAACGTAAAACCGCAGCCAGATGTTCCTGATGGCTATGTACCCCGCCATCGGATAGCAGACCCATGATGTGGAGCCGCGAGGAAGTGTTTTGCAAAAATGTGTTTAATGTTGGATGCTGTTGGATTGATTTATCAGCAATCGCCTTATTTATACGCAGTAGCGTTTGGTATACAATCCTTCCAGCACCTAAAATTAAATGTCCCACTTCGGAGTTGCCCATTTGCCCCTCAGGTAATCCCACCTGCTCGCCGCAAGCAATAAGCTCGCGTTTGGGGCATTCCTGTAACAATTTATCCCAAGTTGGAGTTGCAGCAAGCTTAATAGCATTGCCAGGATAATCCTTGCCCAGAGCCCAACCATCAAGGATTATTAGCGCAGTTGTTTTAGCCATTAGTCAATATAAAAGAAGAGCACCACCACTTCCTGCACTCCTTCTATGCGGCGAAACCTTCCAATCATTATTTCTGCCTCTTCCCTACTTACCAGCCCTATCAGGTAAACGCGACTTCTATCAACAAAATAATCTATACGAGTAGCGTCAAACTCTTTGACACCAGCCATAGCAAACCCAATTCGTGTGCGTAACAATAAATCATTAAATCCCTTATAGGGCGGTAAGGGATTAGCAACATCAATGCGGTTGAACACTCTTTTTATTCCTTTCTTGCGAGCCGCGAGCACTTCTAATTTTTCTTTAGTGGCGGCATTTTCTGTTTCCCCCACCAGTAAAACATTGTTATTGTATACTTGTACCTTTGCTCTTAATCGGGTTTTGTCTCCCAGAGTAATTATGTCTCTTCTTATAGATGCCTCATTTTTTTTATCAAGCGACGCCACAGAAGGAGAGCGGAATGGTTGTTGTTCACTATAAACATTTTCCCTAGTGGATACAGAAGAACAACCACTAACCACAAACAAGGATAACAAAAGAATAATAAAAGGTTTTAGCGAGGACTTCAAGGTTAAGCGAATATTCTTTTTTCTACTAAATAGCAAAGGCAATGCAAAATTAGAATATGTACTTCTTGAATCCGTGCCGTGCTATCCGCTGGAACTCTCAGTTCCAATGCTCCATCTTCCAGAAGTTCTTTAAGTTTTCCGCCATCCTTACCACTTAGCACCAAAACCTCCATTTTCTTATTTTTTGCGCTTCTAACAGCTTCCAATATATTGGCAGAATAACCGCTGGTGGTAAGAACCACCAAAACATCTTTCTCTTCACCCAAAGCATCTATTTGTTTGGAGAATATTTTTGTATAAGAATAATCATTTCCGATAGAGGTAATTACCGAGCAATCAGTTGTAAGGGCAAGCGCAGGTAAAGAAGGGCGTTCAATTTCAAAACGATTAATTAATTCTGCCGCAAAGTGTTGGGCATCCGCCGCCGACCCTCCATTACCGCATAGTAAAATTTTGCCGCCTTTCAGTAAGCAGTTGGTGAGGGTATTGCCTGCCTCAACTATTTTATCGCCTAATTGCTCTAAGCTTTTTTCTTTGGCTGCTATACTGCGATTAAAAATATCATTTATCTCTTCTCTTGCTTTCATCTTGCTTTCATATAGTGCTTATGGATTTATTAACTTATGCTGTTAACTTATATTGTCAATCCAATGCAGTGTTTCACCTTCAATTGCCACCACGTCAATGCGGCAAATAGGGATGTTTGCGTCATTATAAAATTTTTGTACATAATGTTGGGCTGCCCGCTCAATCTTTTTCTGTTTGAAATAGTCAATGCTTTCCAATGCTCCGCCATAAGCATTATATTTACGGAAACGAACTTCTACAAATACTAGCTCGTCTTTATCTTTCATTATCAAATCAATTTCACCCCATCTGCAACGATAGTTTCTACATATAAGTTGCAGTCCTTTGGTGAGCAGGAATCTCTCAGCGCGGTTTTCTGCTTGTTTTCCTATCTCAATAGTTGATGGACGCGGGCTGCTATTGGGTTGCCTATTCATTTTATTGAAAGATGCTGCGGTACTTAATGGAACGCGGACGCCCTGCAGAAAAATAAACCTCGCGTGGAATGGTAATTATTTCTGAGTCGTTCATAAAAAGTAGTCCACTTTCTCCCAAAACATAATATTCTCCAGTGGTTTTATCGCCGCGTTTGGATGAATACCTTTCCCTGTGGTCTATAAAACGCGGTAGTGACTGCCCTATGATAAATGCGTCCCGCCCGCGCACATAAAAGCGCAAGGCAAAAATACTATCGGCTTGAAGCGACTCATCCCAATTACGCAACAATCCTAAAATTCCTGGCAACTCTCCATACCTTACCTGCTGTAAATCACGATAAGTGATGCTGCTAATATCACGGTCATATAACAAGAAGGTGCCATAAACTGGAATATCATTGGCAAGATAAAAAGAAAGGTAGGGTCTAACTTGAACTGCCATTATGCTATCCATAGCCAAGAAGATACAGTCGGCATCAACTCTCTCGTAAGATGCTTGCATTTCGTGAAAAAATTATCAAGCAGCTCTTGAGTACTCACTTCTTCTTCTGTATCACCAGCGATTAGTTTTAGTTCTTCAAGTATCTCGGGGGTCAATGTACCAGCTGCATCTCTTTGTATTGTAGTGGTACGATTATAATTTTCTTTAGATAGTATAAAAACTTCTTGCTCACGCAATAATAATTGTATATCTTCATGTGGTAGTAGAATGGGGATATCTTCTTCTTGAGAAACCGTATTTAGTAGTTCATTTAATGTCTTTTCTTCCAACCCGCGTTTACGTAATTGGAATAGATAGTTACGATATACTTCTTTACTTGCCTCAACTTCCTCGTTGGTGACCTCTACTATTTCAGAGACGGCTTCTATAATCTTTTCTTCTGGGACAATTATTCTATTTTTTACAATCTTACCTCCTAAAGAACGCCATTCCTGCTCCACAGCAGCACTGGCTCTATCTCCCAGCTCATTATCCTGTCTAATAATTATCATAGCGCGGCACTCATTCTTCCAAGCAGAACGAGCCGCGAATACTGCGTTTCTTTCAACATCAAGGTTATAACTAAAAAATTTATCACGCTTGCCTCCTTTGGGTAGCGCATTAAAAGCCAATATAGGTATGGCAGGTCTTGACACTTCTCTATAAAGCCGCTTTACCTTTTCTTTACGTAAAGGACCTATTATTAAACTGTTTTTTTCTCTAACAGCTGTGTCATAAAGAGAGCGCACTGAGCTTTCTTGATTAGTATCATATCGTTTGACCTCTACTGTGGTGTAATGTTGTTTTGCTATGCCTATATAACCAGCTACTATTGCCTCTGAAAAAGATGCAAGCGGACCACTAAAGGGGAGCAAGAATGCAACGTGAATGGAGTCACGGGCTGACGTAGAGGAAACTTGGATTAATTCGTCCTGCCTTGAATCAAGCACGGGGAAGTATCTTTCCCCCGGGTGCCGTGGATACGACTCGCGCCATAGCGAACGAGTGTTGGTTCGTGAATAACTAGGATCTATGTAACTTAGAAGGGCAAAATCATACCAGCCGCGCATGTAGGTATCAGGCGCCAATCTTGCTTCATGCAGCAAAGTATCTGCGGATAGAGTATAAAGCATTCTAAGAATTTGTTTTTGGTTGGGAATACTATCCTTAGTGCTGAGTCGTTCATCCATAAGAATTAGCATTCGTAAGGCGGTTTTGATATCCCCTCCTGCCTCTAAGGTTGCCGCATAAGATAAGAACCAATCCGTTTGAAAGGCAATGGAGCTGCCTCTTAGAACTTCATCTCCTACTGGAACTATTTCACGAAAAGCTAGGTTAGGTTTATCAACCAAAAGATAGTAGCGAACCTTTGCCAGTTGAAACCTGAGAAGCTGAGATACGTTTAGGTCTGCGGTTTTGACACCATTTAATTGGCGGCGCGCTCGGTTGCTATTGCCCTCTTTCAACGCTTCTTCTGCTTCTGCTAGTTTTACTTCCGCTTCTTCACTTAAGATACGAGCTTCCGCGCGAGTTACAATCGGCTTTTGTGCGACAGAAGGGGTTCTTTTTGAAGGGGCGGTTTGACAAGCTGCCAATACCAATAGCCCGCACAAGACGAGTAATTTTATTTCTATTCTTAGTTTATTCTTAACTAACACGGGGGCGCAAAACAAAGCGAATATCTTTGCCAAAAAATCTTTCATCAATTATCTCAAATTTATAAGCATCTTTCATACTATCAACAGTAAGCTCCATTAAAGGAGCGGTCTTAGTTCCCATTATACAAGGGGAAATATAAAGAATGAACTCATCAACTAAATCTGCGGTTAAAAAAGCACCTGCCAGTCGGGCGCCACTTTCTACCATAAGCTCGTTAATGCCTCGTTGCACCAATCTCTCCACCACGCTGGCTAATTGGATGCCGCTCTCACCCTTCCCATCCTTCTCGCCCTTTCCGTCATTCTCGCCTCTCTCGTTATGAGGCAAGGTAATAACTTCGGTTTCCGTGGGTGCAGTGGGCAGCGCCGCTTGATTCTTGTGATGTTCTTTATTATATTTGTTATCTTGATTGTCCGCTCCAATCCAAAGCTTAGTTCCTGGGGTAGTGAAAAAGGCGGCATCGGGAGATAGAGTGAAGTTGGTATCCAACACTATACGCAACGGCTGAGTTAGCGGCTGCAGCGAGGAAGTAGTTTCAAGACGAGCATTAAGACGAGAGTTGTCAGCATTCAAGGTTGCAGCGCCAGTTATCACTGCGCAGCTTTGGGCGCGCCAATAATGGACATCTTTTCTTGCCTCTTCACCAGTTATCCAACACGGAGAATCTGCTGCAGAAGTATCGGGGTTGGTATTGGAATTGGCATTGCGAAAGGCAGTTGCGCCGTCTAAACTTTGCGCCATCTTTAACCTAATCCATGGTCTACCTTTTTTATGACGTTGGATAAAACCCTTATTAAGTTCTGCCGCTTCTTCTGCCAACATTCCAGTGTTAACTGCGATACCTGCTTGCTTTAATCTGGCAATCCCTTTGCCGTCAACTAATGGATTTGGATCACTTATGGCTATATAAACTTTTGCTACTTTGGCTTTGATGAGCGCTTCCGTACAGGGGGCTGTCTTGCCTTGATGGCAACAGGGCTCCAAGGTAATATATACATCCGCCCCTTCAGCTTTATCCCCTGCCTGATTAAGGGCAATTATCTCGGCGTGGGGTTCACCTGCCTTACTATGCCAACCACTTCCAACTTGTTGTCCATCGCGGATTATGATACAACCAACTCGCGGATTGGGGCTAGTAGAATAAAGCCCTTTCCTTGCCAAACGCAATGCCTCCTCCATTGGGGTCAAACCCATCCCTATTGCTCTCGGCGCAAAATCAGTTCTTTCTTATCCACTGATATGCGAATCACCCCGCCTTTCTTTTCAAGGCCACCAAACAGCATCATATCAGCTAGCGGCATTTTAATTTTCTCTTTAATTAAACGGATGAGCGGGCGGGCTCCCATGACTGCATCATAGCCGCGAGTGGCAAGCCATTTACGAGCAGCTGCATCTATCTCCAAGGTGATATTGCGCTCAATTACCTGCTCTTGCAATTCATCAATAAATTTAACCACCACCTGCTCCATAACTAACGGGGTTAGACCCTCAAACTGAATTATCGCATCTAATCGGTTGCGAAACTCGGGGCTAAAAGTACTGATAATTGCCTGAGAGCTATCATGAGGTTCGCCGCCAGTAAACCCGCTGGAACGTTGTTGTAACTTATCAGCGCCAGCATTAGTGGTAACTATAACGATGGTGTTGCGAAAATCTGTCTTAACCCCGCTATTATCGGTAAGCGAAGCATAGTCCATTATCTGTAGCAGAATGTTATATATGTTGGGATGCGCTTTTTCCATTTCATCAAAAAGAACAATAGAGTGCGGCGCCTTCATCACTGCGGCAGTCAGCTGACTGCCATTATCAAAACCAACATAGCCGGGAGGCGCTCCCACCAGCCGAGCCACTGTATGGCTTTCGGAATATTCTGACATGTCAAATCTTATGAGATTAATCCCTGATAGTTGCGCCAATTTTAAACATACTTCTGTCTTGCCTACTCCTGTAGGACCTGCCAACATATAGCATCCTAATGGACGACCAGGTTGGTTAAGTTCTGCTCGCGACATCTTAATGGCGCTTACCAATTGCTTAATTGCTGAGGTTTGTCCAAAAATATTTTGACATAACTCTTCTTCTAAATTTTTTAGCTGGAGGCGAGTATCATCAGTTAAACTCTCCAACGGTAAGCCAGTTACCTTCGCTACCGCCTGTTGTATCTCGTGTTTATCTATTAGAATCTTTTTTGCGCGGGCAGATTTATTATTGGATTTACCGCTGGGATAATTGCCGATATTGGCTTTATAATTTTCTCCTATACCGCCAGCGCCGAAGCCGTTGCCTATCATAGATTTATTCTGCTCTATAATTTTTTGAAACGCTCCTGCCTCGTCTAGAATATCTATTGCCTTGTCTGGCTGATGCCTTGCGGTGATGTGCCGATCCGACAGAGTAATCGCTGCCTTCATCCCTTCCGCAGTGTAGCGCACCTTATGGAAACTCTCCAGACGCGGCCTCACTCCTTCCAACACTCTATACGTCTCATCAAAATCAAGCTTACCAATCTCCACTGTCTGAAAGTGGCGAGATAGAGTGTTATCCTTGCCTAATACCGAACGATAACTTTCGTAACTAGTTGACCCAATACAACGGATTGAGCCGCTGGAAATTGCTGGCTTAAATAACCCAGAAGCATCCACATTATCTGGTCCCGCCGCGCCAGCGCCTATTAGCGAATGTATGTCATCTATAAAGAGAATAGCGTTCTTTTTTTTCTTTAGTTGAGTAATAACCGTCTTTACGCGTTTTTCAAAATCACCGCGATATCTTGTGCCTGCTAGTAAACTTCCTAAATCCAATGAGTATATTTCACAATTGGCAATGCTCTCCGGTACCTCACCTTCTTCTATTGCCATCGCCAGCCCGCGCACCATAGCCGTCTTGCCGACTCCTGGCTCTCCTATGAGCAGGGGATTGTTCTTGCGTTGGCGCGCTAAAACCTGTAATATGCGCTCCATAGCGTCTGCTCTGCCTACTAGAGGATCTGCTCCTTCCTTTATAACTTTTTCGTTAAGATTGAGCGCAAAGGTTTCAAGCACATTTTCGCCCTTGCCCGAAGGATAACCGAAAGTTGGCTGTGATTCAGGGTGCTTGGTGTGCGGTTGATAATAGGTGCCATCCAGAATAGGTTTGCTATATATATTTTGCAAGTAATCGTTAGCATCCTCTACATTAACCCCTTGATATTTCAGCAAATAAACCGCATTGCTGTCTTCCTCTTCAAACATTGCGCGCAAAACCATATTACCTTTAACCGCATCTGTTGGATTTGGGGAAATGGCGATGGTCAGTGCCTCCGCTCGTTGCAATACCCGTTGCAGAGCAACCGTTGACTGAGCTTTGGCTCCTTTTTCGCTGGGAGAAATTTTATTCTCAGAGATAAACTCAGTAAGACGGGATTGTAGTTCTTTTATATCAACATTACAAAATGATAATGCTTCTGCAGTATCTTTATCGCGACAAAGGGAAAACAGCAGGTACTCTAAAGTAACATAACCATTGTTGTGCCCGTTCGCCATTTTTTGCGCTTCCTGTAGGGCGAGTTGTAAATCCTTACTTAACATCTTATGCTTTTACTTGCATGTATCCTGCATTTATATAGTCCCTGTTCTCTGTTCAGTTACTCTTGAATCCTTTCTATGACACACTCTAATAAACATTCGTTATCCGATGCCAGCTTTTCTACTTCTGATGCTTTGGTTTCAGCAATCTCTCGCACAAAGACGCCGCATGCTGCGCGCCCTTCTTTGCTCATCTGCGACATCATCTTGACAACCGAATTACGATCTAATCCAAAAACTCTTATCATAACCTGTTCAACGAAATCTGGCGGCGCCTTACTGTTGTGTATTACCACTACCCGATACTTAGACGGGGGTAAGGGATTGGCGCCAGAACGAGATCTACTTTCTGGTAGCGAACTAGCTGCGGGCTTATCATCAAATTTCATACCTGTTATTATATAACTTTTTTATACTTTTGTTAAGTTTCATTAAAACTCTGTGTTTTTTTAATATGGCTGCTACCAGAAAGATTAATTGATGAAAAAAGAGATTTATGACATAAGTAACCTGGAAGAAATATTAATTATTGCATTTGCTCCGTTTTGCTTTCTTTTTCCGATCAGATTCGACTTGTTTCATCGCTTGCGCAGGATCATGTGGGCGTGAACCACTCGGCGGCTCTCTACTATATTTTTCATAATATGCTTGGAACACAAAATATGGATATACATAATCCTTTACATAATCATATAAATTATCTGCATCAATATCAGTATGAAATGCCAAGCAGCACCAGCATATACCATTAAGTTTATTTAAATGCACATCTCGCAACTCTTTACCTAATCTTTTTCTTGTCTTTTCAATCCTTCCTGATTTTTCGAAAACCATAGGGAAGCCCCATTGATCGCGGGCATCTTCATTATTGCCAAGACGTATCTTAATTTTATATCCGGGTGGTTTATCGTCAACTAAATGCCTTAATTTGTTAGCATCTTCTCCTGGTTTTAATGGCCCAATACGCCATGGGCTTTTTGTACTTTCTCTAAAATACTTAACACGAAAATATAAATTCCCTTGTATAGTTTCATGTTTTGGATCGTATTCTAAATCAGGGAAAAATTTTTTTATCCGTTCGAAATGTTCTTTTGAATAAGCTATGCATAATCCTTTATTCAAATGGGCCGCTCTTAAATTCAAAAGCTAGTTCTGTTATAAAGATAGCGCATAGGGCTTGACTGCATCAACAATTGGAATTGAGGCGGTTGCTGCTGGCGTTATTTTGCCTCCTGAATTATTATTAGAGGTGTCTCCATTTAATTTTCCGAACTTATCGCCGAAAATCTTTCTCCATTCTTTTACACATTCATCATGGTTCTCTGCTTTATAAGCATCATTAATGAAATTATTATAGTCATTAAATATTTTTCTGAATTTAGAATAGCCGTCTTGATTCCATCTGTCTGCAAAATTTTCACTCTCAAGTATTGGATTTTGAATTCTGGGAAGAGCTTCATTCTGCTGTAAGTAATCGTTTATTCTATTGACAAGAGTTTTTAAGCAGGTAGGGAGATTAGCAAAATCCGCATCATCATACTCATCATCATCTTGCACCTGCGCCCCTATGAGTGTAGTTAATATTATTGATTTAATATCAAATTTTTTACTATGGTCTCTAGAATACTTTAATAATCTTGTGACTTTACGAATAAGGTTCCCTCCAATTTTTTTATTTTTTTCTACCAACCATTTTTTATAGCCATCGCCATCAGTTAGCTCATAGCATTTATCATTTGAATTACAAATATAATATAAATAATCATTCTCCCCATTAGCAACTCTTATACAAGGAACCAGATCGAGATGAAAATCTCCCGCATAATCTAGTGTGACGCATCTATTATTCTTTTCGACTATATCCTTATAGTTTGCATCTGCACGAAATACTTCATATATATCATTCACATAATCTACAAATGTATTTGCATCAAACTCATCACCCTTTATCATTATTAATACATCAGCGTCAAATCCAGTATCAGCGTCAACTGGTTTAATTATAGTTTTTAATGCATAGGATCCTTGAGTTTCAAAAGTTCTATAGGGTACGTATTTATCTTTCAAATAACTAGTGATGATATCAATTTTTGATTCCAATAGCGCTACGCGTGATTTATTGAGATTGACTTCGTCTTTAAGAAAGTCATCAAAATAACCTATAATTTCGTTAATCATGGCTAGTTAATAGGGCTAGTATCTTAAATTTCAAGTACTATTATTCGTTTTAATTGAGAATCTAATTATTTTGAGAAAAATTTCTTAAAATCTTCTTTTTTACCCTTAAATTTTTCTTCCGCCCTTCTCTTAAGGGCGGGGATTACCTTAATGTCATCAAGAGATATTTTTTCAACAGTATAATCGACTCTCATATATCTATCTTTAAGCATCAATTCCAGTGAATTATGAGGGAAGTCTTTTTGGATATGCATAACAAAATCAATGAGTTTTTTATTCTTCCATCCCGTTAAAAAACCCCATTTCTTTGAAAAATCTTTCTGCTTATAACCTTCTCTCGACTTGCCTGTACCTAATGAAAGTAATTTTATATCAGCGTGCTGAGATTCAAAGTTACTTAATGCTTCGATATAGCCCACCAAAGCAGGATTATTAGCCCACAGCCCTCCATCACATAACAAGGCACCCTTAACCATGGTGGGGTCAAAGTAAGTTGGCGCACAACAAGAAGCTAAAACTGCCTGCCATAGAGGGATGCATCCATCGCGTGCATACCCTTTTTTTCCTCTTATTTTTTCCTGATAATTAGATTTAAATACCTGAACCCCCCAATTAGAAATATTTACAGCATTTATAATCAAGGGTTTATCTATATCTTTTAATAATGTGCCTCCCATCTCCTTCTCTAAAAATTTTCTAAGAGAACTAGTTTTATATATAGAGGCACATAGCCCCTCCCCCAAAAGTTGTTCTAAAAATCTACAAAGTATATTATGGTTAGTTTTTTTAAAAATACCAGGGGAACTATTTTCAAATTGATCTATTAATCTATCTAAGGGGTATCCTATCGCAACAGCCGCTGCTACAATAGCTCCCGTGCTTGTTCCAACAATTAAATCAAAATATTCCCTAATATCAATGCTCAGTTCCTTCTCTATTTTGTGAAGAATCATAGCCGGGTATATTCCACGAACCCCGCCGCCATCAATTGTTAGAATTTTAATTTCACCCCTATAGCCCTTTAGTTTTTCCTTCATCATTCAGATTAAGGTTATTTGTAGCAGCTCAATCTTTAAGCCCCATCTCCATAAAATTCTTGAGTCATAGCGGCTAATCTCAACTTTCATTTTCTGTGCTGCGTAATTACAGTTGTTCTGAATATAGCTTACTTATACTCGCTTTATCAAATATTCCTGGCAAAAATACTATAAAGCCATTATCAAGACGTTTTAGTTTGCCTTTCCATTCTTCTTGCCAACGGGCAAATGGTACCGATGGTTGTTTTTTTATAAGTGTAAAAGGATCACCTTTAGGAATGTCATAAGTTATATTAATAATAATTTTCTTTCTCTTGGTAATCGGGCGAGGTACTCGCTCTTCGCGACTTAAAGTTTCTTTCTTTATTTGAATAGGTATTATCTGCTTCCCGTTACTTACTTGCATGTCGATGCCTTGCCAATCGAGTTCTGCATTCATTTCTACTGTATCAAATATTTCTTCGGCAATGTAACCAGCATGAATTTGGGTAAGCAAGCTTGCCCAAGTACGATATATTCTGGCAGGAAGTCCTCTATGAAAAGTTTCATAGCTAAATTGAGATTTCCTTCTAAATTCTTCCAGTTCTGGCTTCAAATCTTTAGAATACTTTGCATAAAACTTCTCATAATTAAGATAGTTAGAATAATTATCCCAGTATGTTTGATAAATATGCTTAAGGGCTTGTATATTGCGAGGTAAATCAAGTTCTACTATTTTAATTCGGGAGTATTTCTCTCTATAAGCTGAGGTGTCTATTCCGGAGAGGAATTTCTCAAATTTCTCTACTGATCGCATTGTTGCAACCAACCATTTGCAAGGTTTATATAATCTTTATTTAGTTCTATCCCCAAATAATTTACTCCCAATTGCTTTGCCGCCACACATTCAGAACCAGAACCAGCAAACGGCACTAATGCCGTCCCAACCTCTTCGCCTGCCACAGCAGATCTGATGAGTTGCTGGGTTAAATATAATGGTTTTTGTGTGGGGTGTTTAATAACAGAATGCTCGCGATGATGTTTTAGCTCGGAAGGAGGGAATATCTGATTATCGCAGGTTTGACATAGAAACCATCTCTCGCTCGCACCAGCGCCGCCTGCTAAAGCCGGATAATGCAATACGTCACGCGGCAAGGCGCCGCGTGGATGCACATTGTAAACTGTATCTTTGTTTTGATTGTTATAACGGCAGGGCACGCTCAAACGCTTCTTGCCGCCAAGTTTTTTATAACTCTCGGTATAAGGAATACGGATCTCATCAATGTTGATAATTGGGCGTTTGCCTTTCCAAAAACAAATTATGGTTTCATGGCTTCTCTGCCAAAACTTGGATGAAGGAACTGCCTTGTTCGTGTAGTGCCAAGCCAGCCACCTTTGTTTATCCAAGGGAAAGCGCACTGCCAAGTGCGCAATTATTTCGCTCAAGCCATATACATAAACGGGCTTGCCCTGCTTAACTAAGCGTAAGCATTCGTGCAACCATTGCTCACACCACGAGATATATTCATCGATATGAAGATTGTCGTCATCAATTTTGTTGCCAAAATCCTTGCCAATGTTGTAGGGCGGATCTGCAATGATAACGTCAAATAAATCATTTTGTTTTATATTTTGCAATACCTTGAGTGCATCTCCACAGATTATGGAGTTTAATGGAGGTAATTCAGGCGATTGGTTATCTTTTGGTTTAATTGGATTTAAAAATATTTCTTTTTGTTGCAGAGGATTATAATCCTTGGCGGTAACTCCCTCCCGCGCAGTCTCCCGTGCAGTATCCGAGCGGAGATTATTCTGTTGGAGTTTCAATGTTCGCGTTGCGTTTGCCAAAAGTAATATGCCAAGTTAATTATTAATGTTAATATTATACTCGATTTACAAGGGGGGCTATGTGGTAAATAGTGGCTCCCCCATTTTGATGGGGGTGTTAGGGTTGGGGACAAGGGATAGGTCGCGGTTTTCCAATAGCATGACTACGGTGGAGCCCATTTCAAAGTATCCAAGTTCATCTCCTTTGTTAAATTTTTGTGGGGTAGTGCGCTTCTCGGCGGCAGAACGGGCGTGATAAACTGATCCCCAAGCCGTCCCGATAGACGAAACAAATAAGGCGGCAACCATCACATAAGCCATCATTCCATATTCTGTTGCAAATACACAAGACAAACGCTGATTATGAGCGTATAAAGAGGGGAATCGTTTCACGCTTTTTTCGTTCACCGAGTAAAGCTCGCCTGGAATGAAGTTGGCAAGAGTAAGCGTAGCGGCGCAGGGGACATGGACGCGATGATAGTTATGCGGCGCCAAATAGATAACCGTGCTTTGCCCGTTGCTGAGAGATTTAACGCGAGAGTCATCTTCTTCTAAACCAAGGAGTTCGCTAACCGAATAGTCCGCTCCCTTGATGTTGCGGATAATTGGTGACTGGGGTGGCGACTTAGATGGGGAGGGGGGCGGAGATGATGCGGCATGCGAAATTGTAGGCGTCGTTGCACCTGGGCTAGCGGAATCAGATATGCCTGCAGAACTCAAAGCGACGGTTGTCTTAGCTGATATTCTGCCATGCTGAATTATGCCGCCATTGGTTAAGGTTCCGTCTGCTGGAGATACAAACGCCGAGGCAGATAAAGGGCGGGCATTCGCTTTGAGGCGGCGCGTGAAAAAATCGTTGAAGCTAATATAATTGCGTAGCTGCGAATGTAACGCCTCTTGCATATTTGGCTTGTATATAAGTATAAACAGATAGATTAACAGATTCTTTAACCAACGAATACGACAGTCAGTTAAGGCGCGGGCGGCGGCGGATAAATTCTTTTTCAAGTTCATTCGCACACAATGTTATCAATAAGACGAGCTTTGCCAAGATATGCCGCTCCCAAAATAACAGGTTGTTTATCATCGGGACTTGCGGGCTGCAGGTCGCTTTGGCGACATATATGAATATAGTCAGGACGGAATCCTATTTCTTGTAGGCGAGTTAATGCTTGTTCTTCCAGCTGTTGATAATCCTTGTTGCCTCCCTGAATGTCACTTGCCAGTTGTTGCAAAGTGGCATAAAATTGTGGAGCTATGGCGCGCTGCTGTTTGGTCAGGTAGCGGTTGCGTGAGCTCAATGCCAAGCCATCATCGGCGCGTCCAGTATCCACCGCTATGATGTTCACAGGGAAGTGGAGTTCTTTTACCATTATCTGCACTAACCTTAATTGTTGAAAGTCCTTCTTGCCAAATGCCGCATGATGTGGCTTAACTAAATTAAACAACAAAGCAACTATAGTCAGCACTCCGATAAAATGCGGCGGGCGGCTAACTCCGCAGTGTAGCCCTGTCATTGAGGAGATATTAACCTGAGTCAGCGGGTGCTTGCCAGTGACATAAATATCTTCGGCGCGTGGAATAAACACTGCCTTAGCTCCTGCTGTGGTGCAGATTTGCAAGTCCTGTTCCTCCGTGCGCGGGTAGGCATCAAGATCTTCCCCCTCAGCAAACTGAGTTGGATTAACAAAAATGCTAACCACTAAAACATCACAACAAGAACGGATGTTGTGCATGAGTTTGCTGTGTCCTTCGTGTAGATTGCCAAGGGTGGGGACAAAACCGATGGACTTGCCTTCTCGGCGAAGTTTATCAGCAAGCGCAGACATTTCCTGAGGCGAACGGATTATTTGCATGGTAGTATTATTTTAGCAATTCAGAAACTCAGATGCCAGAGTGACTCGCAGCACAAATAAGATTAATTATAGCTGTGTTCAGCGCTTGGGAACTCGCCAGCAATGACCTGTTGGCGGAAAAGTCCGATTGCTTCTGCAATAGAATCTGTTGACTCTAAGAAGTTCTTGACAAAAGAAGGGGGGTTGGGGCTCAGCCCCAGCATATCATAAACAACCAGTACCTGAGCGTCTGTCCCCTTGCCACTGCCTATCCCTATGACTGGCACCTGCGCTTGCTTGGTGATCTGCTCAGCCACTTCGGCAACCACGCATTCCAACAACAGCATATCCGCGCCAGCATCCTCCGCTTGCTTTGCCAAATCCAACAGCTCGTTTACTTGTCCGTCATTGCGACCTTTTATGCGATAACCGCCTTCTTTTTCTGCTTGTTGCGGACGCAATCCTAAATGGGCGCAAAAAGATATTCCTTGGCGACTAACTTGATGGAGGGTAGGCATCATAGCGGCATCTGCTTCAAATTTTACAATCTCAGCTCCAGCGCGTCTCAACCTGAGACAAGAAGCAATTGCTATTGAAGTGTCGTAAGCACAGCCGATAGGAATATCCGCCATCAACAACGAAGTACTATTACCGCGTGCCACCATCTCGGTATGCCTGGCGATGTCCGCCAGCGAAACCAGTGAAGTTGAACTATGTCCTTGAATTACCATGCCTAAGCTATCGCCAACTAAAATCACCTCCACTTGCTGCTCGGATATAATGCGAGAGAAAGTGGCATCATAAGCAGTAAGGCAAGCAAAGCGATTGCCTTTACGCACTGATTGTTTAATTTGTTGAAGTTTGTTCTTCATAATAATATTTTACACCAAGCGGGGGCGGGTAACCAGAAGCTCTGTAGAAACCATATCGTGAATTCCAACAACTTAACACACCCCCTAACACCCCCCTTTAACAAATCCCCTTAACACCCTCCCCCCTTAACAAATATAAGGTTTGTTTGCTACAATATGGACTATATAAACTATATGAACACCTCTATATGAATAAATGGACTTTGCGCATTCCTGGCAGTAGCGGCAACATGGGCGCTGGCTTTGATTGTTTTGGTTTAGCGCTCAGCATATACAATGAGTTTTCATGGACACCCGCTGATGAGTATTCGCTATCATTTTCTGGTTCAGTGGAAATTGCCGCAGATTCACGTCAACTCAACAAAAATTATGTTGTCAAGGCATATAAGCATGCCTGCGATTTTCTTGACATTGCCGAACGTCCTTTTGCTATTCACACAGAAGTAAATATTCCTTTGCGCGGCGGGATGGGTTCCAGTGGCACCGCAATTATAGCTGGCTGCGCTATTGCTTTCCTACAAAAGAAAGAGCAAGCCGGGGGAACAGGAGGAATAGAGGAAGCAGGGGGAACAGGGGGTATCCAAGAAGTATCTAACAAGCAGCTCTCATATATAGATAATGATTTGCGGCACCAGATTCTGCAGTTAGCAAGCGAATTAGAAAAACATCCAGACAATGCTGCCCCCAGCATTTATGGCGGCTTTGTAATAAGCACCGTAGCAAAAGAAGTACGTGCTTATAAATTCCCGGTATCTTCAAAGATAAAGTGCTGGATTATTATGCCGCAAGCCGAAGTGTCCACCAACGAATCGCGCCTTAGCTTGCCGCCAGACGTGCCGCGGCAAGAAGCGGTGTTTAATATCTCCCATGGCGCGCTAACTGCTGTTGCCTTTGCCACGCAAAAATATGATTTACTTAAAAACGCGGTGATGGATAAAATGCATGAAGCACAACGCGATAATATTTATAATTACCAAGACCTTAAACAGCTGCTGTTAAATGCGGGGGCGCTAAGCGTTTCGCTGAGTGGTAGCGGTCCTACCATGTTGGTGCTGGTGGAGGAGCTATCAGAAGAATTAAAAGCAACAGTAAATAAGCATTTCAATGGTGTTAAAATAGATTACAAGGAAACTTTAATGGAAGTGGACAACCAAGGAATGACGATTAACTGCGAAGCATTAAATAAATGAGGAACAAATGAGTAAATCTTCTTTAATTTTGGTGGATACATCTGGGTACATCTTTCGCGCCCATCACGCTATGATGCATACGGGATTAACCTCACCAGACGGCAAGCCGACCCATGTTATAATGGGTGTTTTAAATATGCTGGAAAGATTGCGCAAGCAATACCCCGATGGTTTATTGGTAACCGTGTTTGATTGCAAAGGTAACGGCGTTCGCGCCGACTGGGATGTCAACTATAAAGCTAACCGCCCCCCCACTCCACCAGAATTGTCCGAGCAAATACCACCGCTATTGGATATAGTTAAGGCGCGTGGCATCCCCTTAGTTAAAGAAGACAACTGGGAGGCGGATGATGCTATCGCTTCTTTAGTGCGTGAGGCAAAAGGCAAATATTCTGACATATATATAGTGACACGCGATAAAGACCTGGCTCAGTTAGTTGACGATAAGGTGCGGATTATCGCAGACGATGCCAAAGGTGAGCTATGGGATAGCAAAGTAGTTGTAGAAAAATATGGCGTGGCGCCGCTCCAAATCCCGGACTATCTTAGTTTAATTGGAGACAAGGTAGATAATATACCTGGTGTTGATAAGGTTGGACCCAAGACCGCAGTTGAATGGATTAGTAAGTTTGGTTCATTACAGAAGATTATTGACAATGCGGCGGATATTCCTGGCAAAGTGGGAGAGAATCTGCGTGCTGCCATCCCCCATCTGCCGTTGACGTTAAAGATGAACACTCTAATCCATGATGCCAAACTTAAAACACCGTTATCCACGCTTAAGCAAACTGCGCCTGATACTGGCAAACTGCAAAAGATGTATATTGAGTTCGGGCTGCATAAGTTTTTGAATGAGCTACAAATAGAGGATACTACTAAGCGAGAGTACAAAATAATTCTGCAACAGCAGGAGTGGGATAAGCTGCTGAGCAGATTAAACACAAGCTCATCTTTTGCCTTTGATTTGGAGACAGATGGACTTGATCATATCTCCTCTAAGATAGTTGGCTTTGCCTTTGCACTTAAAAAAAATGAAGGGTTTTATGTGCCGTGCGAGCATAGTTACATGGGAGCCCCCCTACAATTAAAAACTGCGGATATTTTGCGCGACATCAAGCCCTTGTTTGCAGATAAAAGTAAAACCATTGTTGCCCATAACATTAAATTTGATTGCCATATTCTTGCCAACCACGGACAAGAGTTTCCCGCTTGCTACGATGATACTATGTTGATGTCTTATGTTCATAATTCCTCGGGACGCCACAATCTTACCTCTTTAGCAGAAAACTATCTGAAGTATAGTAAAAAAGATTTTACCGACTTGGCAGGTAAAGGTAAAAAACAACTCACTTTTGACCTCATAGAAATTGATGCGGCTGGCGATTATGCCGCCGATGATGCTAATGCCTGCTTCTGCTTGCACAATATTTTTAACCAAAAGCTTAACGAGGAGAAGCAAGTGCGAGCGGTGTATGAAAAAATAGAACGTCCTTTGGTGAAAATATTGCTGGAAATGGAAAGGCACGGGGCGCTACTGGATATTGAGCAGTTGCGGCAGCAAAGCCAAAAACTGGCGAAGGGCATGGCAGAGATTGAAAAGAAGGTCTTCAAGCAGGCAGACAAGATTTTTAATATTAACTCACCAGCGCAGTTGAAAACAATTTTATTTGAAGAGATGGGTTTCACCGCCGATAAAAAGACCGCAGGCGGACAGCTATCCACTGCCGAGAATGTGCTAGCAGACCTTGCCAAAGAGCATGAATTCCCTCGCCTGATTTTAGATTATCGCACCTTGAGCAAACTGAAGAATACCTATACGGATACCCTGCCGCTGTTGGCAAAAGAGGGAACTAATAGAGTGCATACTTCCTTTCATCAGGCGGTGGCAAGTACTGGACGACTTTCCTCGGTAAATCCCAATCTGCAAAATATTCCCATCCGCACTGCAGAAGGACGTAATATTCGCGGTGCATTTATTGCTCCACCTGGAATGGTGATAGCATCAGCTGATTATTCACAAATAGAACTGCGCATAATGGCACATTTATCTGGTGACAAAGCATTACTTAAAGCATTTGAGAAAGAACAGGATATTCATAGCGCCACTGCCGCTGAAGTATTTGGCGTAAAACTGGAGGAGGTTGACCAGGAGCAAAGAAGGCGCGCCAAGATGATTAACTTTGGCTTAATCTATGGTATGTCTGCCTTCGGGCTTGCCAAGCAGTTGTTGATAAGCAATAAAGAAGCACAGGATTTTGTTAATCTATATTTTGAACGTTACCCAGGGGTATTGCAATATATGGAAGACACTCGCGCCAGCGCGGCAAAACTTGGCTGGGCGGAGACACTGAGCGGCAGACGAGTATATTTGCCGCAGATTAATAGCAGCAATTTTGCGGCAAAGCAAGGAGCTGTGCGTGCCGCCATCAATGCCCCAGTTCAAGGAAGCGCCGCTGATTTAATAAAATTGGCAATGATAAAGTTGCAACCGCAATTAAAAGAGAGTGATGGCGAGGCAACTATGATTTTGCAGGTTCACGATGAACTGCTCTTTGAGATAAAAGAAGACGCCCTTGATAAATACAAAAAGATTGTCTGTGATGTAATGGAATCCGTAGCGCCCTTAGATACAAAACTAAAGGTGCAATTGAAAGTGGATTTTGGTTACGGCGCCAACTGGAAAGTCGCCCACTAAATAAAAAACTATTTAGTCGTGTGGCGCAAGATTCTCAAGCTTAATGTAGCCAACACAACTTTTAGCATATCTCCTATGATAAAAGGAGCAACGCCAGCAGTGAAAGCCGTCTTATAACCAATTAAGGCGCCCAACCAAATATAGCCGCATAAGTATATAAGAGCGATTGCCGCACTCATCATAATAAGACAAGCAAAGTTCTTTCTATCTAACCCATACTTAACTCCATAACCAAGCAACAGTGCCGCCGCTATAAAGCCAATCAAATAGCCGCCAGTGGGTCCAACCATATAGGCGATTCCTATGCCTAACTGAGGTGTGCCGGCAAAAACAGGTAATCCTGCAGCTCCCACCGCCAAATAAGCACCGATAGTCGCAACGCCCAAACGCAAGCCAGAAACAGCACAGATGACTAAGATAGCCAAGGTCTGCAATGTCATAGGAACTGGATAAAAGGGCACGGATATTTTAGCGGAAAGGGTTAATAAGCCCACTCCCAATAGAACAACCGCACTAGCGCGCGCCAACTGATAAGGGCGTTCAACCCATAATTTATCTAAAATTGCTGTATTCATAATTTATCTTTAATAGTTAATTCAAAAAATGTATAGAGGATATTATAAACAAACTTTACTGTTTTTAATACAAATTGCGAGCATACCGATGCATTATTCCAAGTATCAAACATTTAGCGGGCGGAGCAAGGGGGGTAAATAAAAGGGGGGATGAATATAAGCCCTCCGCCCCTACAGAAACGATGTCGTTTATTTATGAGGTATTAATTCGGCGTAATAAATCGCGCGGTGGCACCATTATGGCGCGACGACTCCATATAAAACCTATAAGTCCAGCTAATATAGTGCTTATCAACGGACAGAGTAGCCAAAAATAATAATGGGCAACAAAACTCTGTTGCAACAAATATTCATAAACTGCCCATACGATAATCTCACTCCCTAATACTGCTAAAATTCCCGCTATAAACCCGATAAAACAAAACTCCAATAAATTATGAATTAGCGCCTGGCGGCTGGTCTCGCCCAACAGACGTAAAGTGGCGGTGGTGGTAGAACGCGAATCAATGCTAACTTGCAAGGCGGCAACAAATACTGCTATGGCAGATAGCAAACTTAACAACAGCACCAGCTGCATCGCATTAGATACTAAAGCAAGGATTGACTCAAGCTGCGCCAGAATTCGTTCAACCGAGATAATTGAAAAAGTTGGGAAATCCCGCACCACGTTCAGCAGAAAATCTTTTTGTTCGGAAGGCAGGAAAAAGCTGGTGATAAAAGTGCGCGGAAAATCCTGCAGCGCATCAGAAGGAAATAAAACATAAAAGTTGGGCTTGAAGTCGCCCCAATCCACGCGGCGCAAACTAGTGGCGATGCCGTAGATCTTTCTGCCGCCCACCACAAATTCAAGCTTCATGCCCAGTTCAATATCAAAGTCCTTAGCTATTTCTTCTTCAACAGATATGGGGAAGGTATCAACTGCGTCTGACTTTGCAGCGCCATCTTGCCACCAACTGCCTTCAATTAATTGATTATGCTCAGGCAATTCATCGCCCCAGCCCAGGTTAAATTCTCTTTCCGCTTCATTATCATAAGTGCCAAGTCGTTTAGTGCGTTCAATTAAGGGCTCATCTTCCACGTGGGTAAGTTTGCCGCGCACCATGCCGGCAAATACTCCTTGCTTAACATTGTTTTCATCTAATAGGTTTTGGATACCCTCGACTTTATTAGGCGCGATATTCACTAAAAAATAATTAGGGGTGTCGGGCTGAATATCGTTTTGCCAGTCGCTGATAAATGATAATCTCATTATGGTAAGGACACCGATCAACATAAAAGCGGCAGCAAAAGAAAGAATCTGAAAGCTATTAATATTCCAAGAGCGGTACAAAGAAACTACTGCTATCTTAAGCGTTACTGAAGAAGAGTTGCGTCCAACTCTATCATGGAGTAATTTAAGCAAGGCGTAGCCAACCAAACCCATCAGCAAAATTAATCCTAAAACGGCTCCAAAGAGTCCCAATGAGATAACGATATCTCTGCTATAAAATAATAACAGCGCAAAGATGCCGACAAAAGCAATTATGGTTGGCATAATTCTGCCGCCACTTGATGCCGTGGAAGATGGACGCAGAATAACAGCTGGTGGAAGGGCGGCAAGTTTCCATAAACTAGGCAAGGCAAAAGCAAGCAAGCAAATAACTGCGCTAACAGCGCTAATAAGGAAGGGGGTAATGGACAAAACCTTTTCCGCTGGCGGCAGAATTGATTGTAAATAATAAGCCGATGCCTTATAGCCAAGCCAGCCACCCACACAACCTACAAGATATGCTATGACCGCAGGAGGGATGATGCGACTCCACAGGTAAAGTAAAGCCCGACGCGGAGTATAACCAATGGTCTTGAGCAATGCCACATACTTGCGGTTGCGCTCAATGAAATGACGCATACAAAGTAGCAGGGCAAATGAAGTTAAAATGATGCACAACGAGCCGCTCAACAGCAAAAAAGCGCGCAAGCGGCGCAGTATGTCACTAAAGCTCGCGTCCTCATCATTTGCCTGAGTGATGCGTTGATTTACTTGCAATAAAGGTTTGATATTATCAAGATATTCATTCAATATTGCTGCATCACCACTCCATAAATAGCGATATCTTAAACGGCTGCCAGCAATGGCAAGCCCGGTTGCCGAGATGTCCTGCAGATTTATCATGGCGCGCGGGGCGAAAGAGAAAAAAGATGCTCGTCCAGGTTCTTGCACCAAATAGGCGCTGAACTTTAACTCAGCTTCACCCACTGCTATGCTATCTCCCAACTTGGCGTCCAGCAGTAACGCAAGAAACTCTTCTAACCAGATTTCTCCACGCTTTGGCGGCGACGATATTTGTGGCTCGCCCTCGCTGCTAAACTTAGCAAGCAAAACTCCTTTCAAAGGATAAAACTCATCAACCGCCCTTAATCGCGCAAGTTGGAATTTTTCTGTGTCGGGCTTGACTATTATAGAAGTAGTTCTTAAAGAACGCGATTCTTTCAACCCGGCTTCACGGGCGGGCTGTAATAGTTCTTCATCTACCGCTACTGACGAAGAAAGTTCAGCGTCTGCTCCGAGCAAATCCACCGAGTAGGTCCTAACTCCGCTTTCAAGCCGCTCTGCCAACAGAGCTGGAGCGGTGATAGCGGCACTGCCAAGCGCCAAGGCAAAAAGAAATATTTGAATTTCGCGATTGCGTAGCTCGCGCCCTATTTTATTAATAAAGTTCATCATTATTCATCATTATGTATCATTATTTATCGTGGTATCAGGTGGGCTCGCCCATAAGGCGCCGCTGGCATAAGGGGGGATAGAATATATAGAGGGGATAGAATGTATAAGGGATAGAATGTATAAGGGATAGAATGTATAAGTAGATAAATACTTATGAAGCTGCCTGGTTGTTAATTGAGATTTTTGCCAACTTGCCTTCCTTAAGCTCGTAAGCGCTATCACACATAGCTGCAAGTTTCATATCATGAGTTACCAACAGTAAGGTGGTCTCATTCTCTTTGTTTAAATTAAACATTAAGGAAGATATTTGTCCTCCAGTGGCAAGGTCCAGATTACCGCTTGGCTCATCAGCAAACAACAACAATGGACGCGCCGCAAAGGCGCGCGCCAAAGCGGTGCGCTGCTGTTCTCCCCCTGATAATTGAGAGGGGTAATGGTTTTGCCGCTCTTCAAGCCCAACTTTTTTGAGTTCCTCGGATGCTCGGCTTGCGGCGTCTTTCACCCCGCGCATCTCCAGGGGAAGCATTACATTTTCTAATGCTGTCAGATGTGGCAACAGCATAAAGTCCTGAAAGACGAAAGCCAATTTATTAGCGCGCATGATGCTACGCGCTGCCTCATTAAGTTTGGTTATATCTACGCCATCTATGCTTATTTCTCCGCTATCAGGCAGATCAAGCCCTGCCAACAAAGATAGCAGAGTGCTTTTACCGCTGCCAGATACTCCCACTATGGCAACTGTTTCGCCTTTATGTATTTTTACGTTTAGTGAATCAAGAATACTTAAAGAAACTCCAGCGGAACTGGCACTGGATTTGTTAGCAAACTTTTTGGTTACTCCCACTGCCTCAAGTAGGACAGTTTTATCAGTTATTTTTCCCATAGTAGTGTCATTATGCTGATTTGAATCATTATTAGGTTTCATATACAAAGCATTATACAAGAGTGTAGAAAAAATCAAGTTACAACCCCAACTCGCTCCTTGTTATGTTAAAATTAAACCCTATATTTTTATTATGTTCTTTATTATCAATAATTCATATATGTTAGATTAAATGATGAAAAAATCTTTATTTTATATATTCACAATAACTTGCGCTTTCACTTTAGGGGCTACCAGTGTTTTATGGGTGGATTCTATTAGAAATAGCTCTGATAGCGCATCACGAGGGTCCTCGGAGTCCGCAATACCTTTAGTGCCTACCATACCTTCCGCGCCTTCCTCTGAACAGGAGCCCACAGAAACGCCAATTACCGATACAGCAGAAAGGGCTATCGTCCAAGAGATAAGTTCTTTTGCCCAGGCAGTGGAAATTGCCGCTCCCGCAGTAGTTAATGTATTTACTTCAAGGACAGAAACCAGGCAGCCGAATGTATCGCCATTTTTTGAAGCTCCGTTTAATAACCCCTTCTTTGATAATTTCTTCGGACAGCAACGCGGCGCGCCAGAAGAAAGAATTATGCGTAGTTTGGGCTCGGGGGTTGTTATTGAAAGTAATGGGTTAATCGTAACTAATAATCACGTAATCACCAACGCCGATGATATTTTAGTGGCGCTGCGCGATGGACGTGAAGCCAGGGCTGAGGTAATCGGCGTAGATCCTGAAACTGATATAGCGGTCTTGCAAATTGAAATGAGCGATCTTCCCTCATTGAAATTTGGCGATATTGAAGATGTCCGAGTGGGGGACTTAGTTCTTGCCATAGGCAACCCTTATGCCGTAGGGCAAACAGTTACTCAAGGAATAATCAGCGCCATAGGACGTAGCGATGTAGGAATAGCCACCTTTGAGAACTTCTTGCAAACAGACGCCGCCATTAACCCTGGTAATTCAGGGGGCGCTCTTATAAACACCAAAGGCGAGTTATGGGGCATTAATACAGCTATCTTCTCAAGAAGCGGCGGTTCACAAGGGATTGGCTTTGCTATTCCAGTGGATTTGGTGCTGGAGATTGTGGAACAAATCAGAACTGGAGGGAAAGTAGACCGTGGTTGGATGGGCTTGTATCTTAGAGATGTCTATGAGGATGAAGGAAATAATAACAACCAAGGCGCTGCACCAAAAAAAGAAAAGTCGCAAATATATGTGGCAGGCGTTTACCGCCAGAGTCCCGCTTTTGATGCCGGCATAATGACGGGCGATGAAATTATTAATATAGATAGCCAGTATTTCGCTGATACCAAAGAGTTGGTGCGTTATGTGGCTAATAAATCACCAGGCGAAGTTATCAATGCTACTATTAGGCGCGGAGAAAGTGAGATTGACATTATCATCACTCTGAGTTCTCGCCCCAACGCAGAATAGATAACGCCTGTCACTTCAGGTACTACTACCCAAAAACCCAATTAACCCAGTGAGGAGCAAAATTGAAGCTGTGCGCGGAATGCCCGTGCTTCCGCCGCCACATAGCGACAAGCGGCGGCGAATTGAAGATACTCTTATTCGTATCCTGCTGAATTTTGGTTATGCCGAAATGCGTGTGCCTATAATTGAGAGGACCGAACTTTTTAAACGTTCCATTGGCGACACAACCGACATCGTAGAAAAAGAGATGTATGAGTTTGCCGACAAAAAAGGGCTTTCCATCTGCCTGAGACCCGAAGCAACCGCTGGTATGATGCGTGGAGGTATTGGTTTGGGGATGTTTGCAGAAACACAAAGGATTTGGTGCTTGGGACCTATGTTCCGCTATGAGAGACCACAAAGTGGCAGAGCGCGTCAATTTGACCAATTAGATGTGGAGGCGGTTGGTTTTAGCAGCCCTAGCATAGATGCCGAGTTAATCTGGCTATCATCGCTACTATGGGAAGCATTAAATATTACACCGCGTCCTATATTACAGATAAATGCCCTGGGTTCTGTGGAAACACGACAAATCTATTCCGCGGAATTAAAATCATATTTAGAAAAGCATCGCAGTAAATTAGATGAAGATTCCCAACGGCGTCTTAATTCATCTCCTTTGCGCATAATGGACTCCAAAAGCCCGGAAACCCAATCCGTTCTGCGCGACGCCCCAGTAATCTCCTCCTATTGGGATGATGAAACCCGCGCGCATATCAACGGAGTGACAAATATTTTGGATTCTTTGGGCATACCTTATGAAATGAATAATAAATTAGTGCGTGGATTGGACTATTATGACAAAATGGTGTTTGAATGGGTTAGTGGAGATTTGGGAGCACAGAATACCGTTTGTGCCGGAGGACGTTATGATGGCCTTATCAAACAGCTTGGTGGTAAAGAGACCCCAGCGGTAGGTTTTGCTTTGGGAATGGAGCGGCTAATGCTGTTGTTAGAGGGCGAGGGAAATCAGGACTCCCAGCAACAAGATGATGAGAAACATAACCATTTATCTTTGCTTGCTTTAACAGATGATGTTCAGATTTTTACATTACTGCAAAAACTAAGGGGTAATTTACCCAATTTTGTTATAGAATGTGATTTTAGCGTTGGAAGTTTAAAAAGCAAGCTAAAAAGAGCTTCAAAAAAAGGGGTTTCTTATGTGCTGATAGTTGGCGATGACGAATTAGCAGCACAACAACTTACGTTAAGAGATATGCGTCAAGGGCAACAAGAAACATTGGAGTATAAGGATTTAATTAACAAACTTATAAACGTATAATAAGGAATATGGTACTTAATCAGCAGGAACAGGAAATATTTGATAAGATAAAGCATTTTTTGCGCTCTTATGGCTTGCCCTTAGGGCTAGGATTGACGATTAGCTTGGGTTCCGTTTTAGCATGGAACGGTTACAGCTATTACCAAATAAAGCAAAGAGGGTTGGCAACTAACGTATATCAACGCTTTTTACAAATTGATGATGCCTATAAAGAAGTGCAAGCAGAAATTGATGTTAGTTCTTTGAATGAAGCACTATCAAGTAATAGTCCAACGGACTTTGGCGCCACGGACATCAATAGCGCGACTCCTGGGGCAACATTTAATGCAAGCAATGAAGTCAGCGCAACGTCTATAGGATTCTTGTATAACAACATGTTAGAAATAGCAGACGTATTAAAAGAGGATTTCCCCCGCCAAAGCTATACGGGCTTTGCTGCTATGCGCATGGCTGCGCTTGATGCAATGAATGGCAATGTAACTTCAGCAACTAATCAACTACAGTGGGTGGTCAAAAATGTTGCCAGTGATCGCATTGCGTCTTTGGCTTCTGTTATGCTTAGCCGCTCTTTGTTAGCTGAGAAAAAGTATGATGAAGCATTGGCAATCTTATCTAGCAACAAAGTTCAACGTATAGAGTTGGCGGAGATAAGCGAAATACGGGGTGATATTTATTATGCAAGCGGCGACTATCAAGAAGCCCGTACCGCTTATGAAGATGCTGCGACTCGTGGAGGAGAGAACCCTCGCCTTAAATACAAGCTGTTACGTTTGCCTGCCACTGAATGATGCTCAACCCTGGGCAGATTTTAGCTGGCTTTAGCCGTTTATCAATGCAAATCTTTTTTTGCCTGCGTTCGCAGCAACTATTCCTACTTCTTCCTATCCTGGCTATCCTGTTGATAGCAAGTTGCGCCCAAAATGCCGTCAAATTATCCCCTCTGCCCAAATATGAAAAAGAAGTTGCGGTTAAGCTTAATTGGCGAGTTAATTTAGGTAGGGGATCTCGTCTACAATTGCGTCATCAGTCGCCAGCAGAAGTGGGCGATGTTGTATACCTATGTGACTGGCGCAGATTAATTGCCCTTGATCTCACAAACGGCAAACGATTGTGGCGCAAAAAACTCGGCGCGCCCATAAGCGGTTGCTTGGCTCATTTTGGTGAGCGGATTTATCTAAGCGATGAAGATGGAGTAGTATATGCAATTAATGCCGAAAATGGAGATGTTCTTTGGCAAAAACAACTGGATGCTGATAGTGTTACCCCTCCAACTGCCAACGAGAGTATAGTTTTAATCCAAACAGTTAGTGAAAAATTATATGCCCTTAACGCCAATGATGGCACCCAGCTTTGGAGCTATAGCGCCTATAATCCAGGATTAACTCTTTTTGGCTCCTTTCATCCTATTATTATTGGCAATATTGCCATTAGCGGTTTTGCCGATGGTTCAGTAGTAGTGTTTGATTGGAGCAGCGGCAACCCAGTTAGCTTTAGACAAATTTCCGTCCCACAAGGACAAAGTGATATTGAAAGGTTGGTAGATATAGATGCAACCGCTATTTTTGATGAAGGACAATTATACATGTCTTCTTATGGCGGGACCACTTTAGGGCTTGATTTACGCAGCGGCACAGAGATATGGCGCAATGATATAGGGAGTTTCTTAACTATGGCTGAGGATAGCGAGCGCCTGTTTGTAGTTGATAAAGATAATCGCATTTATGCTATCAAGAAAAGCGACGGTGAAATTATCTGGCAAAGAGAAGATTATCTTTATCGCGGACTAACTGCGCCAGTTTTGTTTGATGACTATCTAGCAATGGGGGATAGAAACGGTCAGCTACACGTTTTTTCCAGTGAAGATGGATCTTCTATAGGGCGTAGAAAAATGGGATTAAAAGATATTATTAATTTCATGGTTGCAACATCGGAAGGTCTATTATTAATTGATAAAGAGGGTTTTGTTAATATGTTGCAAATTGAAGAAAAATCTCAATGATAGCATCAATAATTTTGCTAGTGATTTTGCCAATAAAGGTTTATACTTAACTTATCACTATGCTTTTTCAAGTTGCCCTAGCTGGTAGAACTAATGTCGGGAAATCTTCTCTATTCAATCGTCTATGTAAAAGTGCTCCTCCCCGCAGGGGTAAGCACACGGAGGAAGATGCAGCAAACCCTGCTGCTCCTGCGCGCACGCAACCATACTCAAGCCGCTCACAACGCAAGGCGATAGTTGCAAACTCTGATGGAGTAACCCGTGACTTGCTGTGCGGAGTTGTCCCAAGCGCCCATGGCGACTTTATCCTAATTGACAGTCCTGGACAGATGATGGACAACGAAGCATTGCATAAGTTAATGGAAGAACAAGCGCGCAAGGCATATACAATGGCGGACTTATTATTATTTGTCTGTGATGGGAAAGAAGGGCTGACTGCCGCAGATGAAAGAATTGCCACAGAAATTCATGCCAGTAATAAAAACTGCATTTTATTGGTGAATAAAATGGACCATAATGCGGATGAAGGGGCGATAGCGGACTTCTATCGTTTTGGTTTCCCCGTTATCGGAGTATCGGCAAAGAGCAGTTTAGGTATAAAAGATTTACGCAACGAGATAGAACGGCAAATTGCTAAAAAAGAAGCAGCAAACGAAGTGGATGATAATTTACCACCGTCAACCGGTGGTACTGATGCTGATGATACGGCAACTCCAACGCCAAAAGCGCATATTCCCGCCATCGCTCTGCTCGGCTGCCCTAATGTTGGCAAGTCAACTCTTGCCAATCTGCTACTAAAAGAAGAGCGGCAACTGGTGCATGACAAACCTGGCTCTACTCGCGACAGCGTTCTCTTGCCTTTCACTATGGATAAATCTACCAAAGAGGGAACCAGCAAAGAGGATTGGATGTTAATTGATACTGCAGGCATAAGACGCAAGAGTAGAGTCAATGAAAGCTTAGAGCAGCTCATGGTAACCTCAGCAATTCATGCTATATATGACAGCGATGTTGTTATTTATATAGTTGATGCCACTGAAGGACTGAGGCATCAGGATAGCGCCTTATTGCATTTAGCGGAAAGAGCCGGCAAGGGTCTGGTTATAGCTGTGAATAAAGCTGACCTGCTTGACGAACAACAAAGGAAGGACTTAAAGGGGCTATTGGAATGGGACTTGGCTTTTATTGATTACGCTCCTTGTCATTTTATTTCTGCCGCCAAGAATAAAGGTATAAAGGAATTACTAAAGTCGGTGCAGTTGGCGCGCCGTTCTGCAGAAACTAGCTGGGACACCACCGCCTTGAATCGTGTTTTACAAGCATTACTTAATAATCATCCTCCTCCTTTGAGGCAAGGAATGCGCAGCAACCTGCGCTACGCAAATCAAATTCACGATAAGCCCCCTCATCTTGTGATTCACGGCAAGCGGCTACAGCAATTACCTAACGGATATAAGAAGTATTTACAAAAAAGCTTTTCACGGGAAATGAAGTTACAGGGCGCTCCCCTTAAAATTTCCTACAAAACTGACGATAATCCTTATGGTGGCTCACGCCAGCGTTAGTTAGCGCATTCATCTTTTCCTTAATCTCCTCTAACAATAAAAATAATTACTCTTGGCTGTATGCCAGCGAGAATATTATCTCTCAATAATATAGATATTATCCTGCTCTGTTGTCTGCAGATATTTAGGGTAGTGGGTTATTTTTTGCATTTGTTCTCCATACTTCTCATACAACCTCCCCCATTCATCATCAGGGATGCCTGAACGATGAAATATCACTATATCATAATCACTCAAGATAAATTCATCAACTAGTAAACAACGAAAGTGCTTAGGGATGTAGTTTTGGTGAGCTAAATTGCAACTATCAATAAAATAAAGATTAAAAGGAGTTTCTTCAGTAGCTATTTTATGCGTAAGGGCAAAGGGTAGCACAGCACTTATGCTGTCTCTTAGCTCATAGACAAATATATTCGTAACTTGATTTTCCTTTAGTTTGATATTAGTTTTATGGGCGTAGAATTGATATTCACGAGTTTTATACTCCTGGAAATCGGATATGGTGGTCGGAATGCTAAAGAATAAATAAAATAATATGAACACGGGAACAAATAATCTTAATGCCGTTGTTGAGCTTTTACCCTTCAGATAAAAACATGCCGCGAGTATAAGGGCAAACTCAGGAATGCAATAATAATATCGTTGCGTAAACTTAAAAAATAATATCGCCATTATGTAAAGAATCCCTCCAGCAAAAAGCATAATGGAAAACCTATGTCGTTGCAGCTTATTAATATCTTTGATATAACAAGCCACCATGATTAAAATAAGGGGAAAGAGCGGGTATGTGATAAATAACCCATATATAAAAGATAAATACTTGAAGTTATAACTTACTCCATAAACATATTTGCTTACAATTATAAAAAAGTGGAATGTCGCATACATCACTACAAAAAATAATGGCGCCAGTAGGATTCCTATTTCCAAAGGATTATTCTTAACAAAGGTAAGTGGTTTACGCAGGGCATTAACAATTGTAGTATTGCTGTCAATCATGCGGAAAATTAACGCAGTGAGAGCAAATCCGCCAAAAAACACAAACATCGGCTCTTTAAAGTAAATCGCCGTATGCGCCAACGTCAAAGCAAAAATAAGATATCGGGTTTTATTGGTCTTATAAAATTGAATAACCGTATAAAGAAAAAGAACTGTGAGGAATATGGTGTTTCTTTCAGGAATTACTAGAGTTGAAACAGGGATTAAGAAAGAGGCGTTTAATCCTATGAATAAAATTACTAATACTCGTTGCCATAACCGCACAAACGGAATAATTTTATTTAAGAAATATGCTGTGGCTAAAAACTCTATGAAAGTAACCGCATAAAGAAAATAATAAGAACAGTTTAGCCAATGGAATGGCAATGCCAGAAAACTTAAATCTTGATGCATAAAAGGGCCGAACCTATATCCCCAAGTAATCAATGGAGCCAAAAGATGCTTATTACATAGATATACATCTATATATAAAGGTTCTTCTCCACGTTTAGGGCTGGCAAGATAAAAGTTATTCCAAAATAGAAAAATAGCATAAAGCCCCAGCAAGAACAAGGCAAGATAATCAGCTGGCGAACGCCCTTTCCATGCCTGGTTGCTGTTAGGATGATTTACAAATAAAGCCTTTTCTTTTTCATAAGACCATTGCTGACTATAGCGTGTCACCCACAAACAATAAATGGTAAGTAAAGTGAAAGCAAGCACTAAAGCAATCGCTAAAATTAAGAACTCGGGATGTTGAGGCAATTTAGCAAAATTATCATAAAGAGACATTACCTCATCCTCTCAGTTGGATTCATGATTCTGCTAAGTATCATCATTCTCAACAGCGGGTTTTTACATCAAAACCATATATTCTGGTTCTATATTTTTGTGGCATAAATAACATATTGAATATTATAATGTTATTATGAATAGAAAGAAACACAAACGTAACATCTAATGGATCAATCAGGAATAGACCCTTCTTTACAAGGCGCGCAAGGAAGCATACTTTGGTATGACATAGAGACATACGGCAGCAACCCTGCTTCATCACCGCTAGTTCAATTTGGCGCAGTGCGCACTGATACCCAACTAAACGTCCTTGATGAGATAAACTTGTTATGTAAACCGCCGGCGGATATGTTAATTGACCCAGAAACTGTAACCATCCATAATATAAGCCCACTTACCGCGCAAAATGAGGGACTGCCCGAAGCGGAGTTCGCGCGCCGTATATACTCTGAAATTAACCAGCCGAATACCTGTAGTGTCGGCTATAACTCTGTTTCCTTTGATAATGAGTTTATACGCTTTCTTTTTTTCCGTAATCTATTGCCAGCTTATTGGCACGAATATAAGGATGGGTGCAGCAAATGGGATTTGTTAGATGTAGTGCGGCTTATCTCGGTAATAGAACCTGCAGCAATAAAAGCGCCCATCATTGATGATAAAGCATCTTATAAATTAGCAAATATTGCCAAAGAAAATGATATTGCTGAGCATCAACCACACGATGCCTTTGGCGATGTAGAAATATTACTCACTTTGGCGCAACAGATTAAACAAGCAGCGCCACAACTCTATAATTTTTGCTTTAACTCTCGCGGCAAGAACATCGCCCAAGATCTTATGCGTAAAGGAGAGGTTTTGCTAAATTTTTCTTCCAGGTTTTCTGGCGCTTATCACGGCGGTGGTATTATATGTCCTATTGCGCCCCATCCGACACAAAAAAACTCTTATATATGTTTTGATATTCGCTATTCTCCACAGGATTTATTGCAACTTTCAGCTGACGAGATGCGCTCTCGTCATTTTCAGTCCAAAAACCCGGCAACTCCTGATCCCGCTGCGGCTCCAGCTACATCTCCTGCAGCGACGAATCATCCTCCTACAGGGATCAAGGTCATAAGATTAAATCACTGTCCAGCGTTAATGCCATGGGACAGCAATTGGGACGAGAGCAAAACTAATGAGATTTTCTCTATGCTACAACTTGATAGAGGCATAGCTCGTTCACACCTAAAACAACTCAAAGAAAATCGCGCCGCAATTGTCAATAAAATAGCTGCAATATATGATGAAGAATTTGATAATAGTCATAACAATAATGAACTTAACGGGGATAAGGAGATTAGCGCCGAACAATCGCTTTATGGCGGTGGATTCATCAGCGATAAAGATTTACAAGTGGGGCAACAGGTTCATCAGATGAATGCTGACGAGCTAAAAAATCTACATGCCACAGACGCTCCTTTTATGGATAAACGGCTTAATGAGATTTTAGTAAGATTTAAAGGACGTAATTTATCTGATTCTCTGTCCCCTAATGAAATGACGATATGGCAAGAACATTGCGCCAAAATCCATGATGAAGGCCTGCCGCCTCTCATCGCCACAACCCAGCAACTAATTGCAGCCCATAAAGACAACCCGCAACTGGCTCAGTCCTTAGCAGAAACTCTTAGCTATTTAGAGAATCTGCGACAGATAAAACAGTAATTATTATTGCTAATTATCTTTTTCAATAATCAGGGATAGCAAAGAATTCAACAAGGGCGGAACTTGACTATACACTAACGAGAATATTATTTCTCAATAATATAGATGTTATCCCGCTCTGATGTCTGTAGATATTTAGGGAAGTGAGTTATTTTTTGCATTTGCGCTCCGTATTGTTCATACAAATTTACCCATTCCTCCTCAGAGATGCCTGGGCGCCAAAAAATCACTATATCATAATCACTCAAGATAAATTCATCGGCAGGAAGGCAACGAAATTGCTTAGATGCTTCCCCTCGCTGCTCTAAATCACAACCATCAAAAAGATGAAGATCAAAAGGCGTTTCTTTAGTAGCGATTCTTTGCAGCAGAACAAAAGGGAATGGAATGCTGTTAAGGCTAAGCCCTGAATCGTAAGCAAATACTTTAGTAATCTGATTTTCTTTGAGTTTGATGTTTGTTTTATAAGCGTAGGATTGATATTCACGGATTTTATGTAGCTGGAAATCTAATATGGTCGCCGGAATGCTAAAGAATAAATAAAATAATATGAACACAGGAACAAATATCCTTAATGCTGCCGTCGAACTTTTATCCTTCAGATAAAAACATACCGCCAGTATAAGGGCAAACTCAGGAATGCAATAATAATATCTTTGTCCAAACCCAAAAAACAATAACACCATTATGTAGAGAACCCCTCCAGAAAAAAGCATAATAGAAAAGCAATGTCGTTGCAGCTTATTAATATCTTTGACATAACAAGCCGCCATTATTAAAATAAGCGAAAAGAGTGGATATGTGATAAAGAGTTTATATAAAATAAATAGAACATTTTCCCTACGAACCGGAGCAACATAAATATACGTACTTTCAACTACAAAAAGCTGAAATGTCGTATACATAACCACAAAAAATAATGGCGCCAGTAGGATTCCTATTTCTAAAGGATTATTCTTAGCAAAGTTAAATGGTTTGCGCAGGGCATCAACAATTGAGGTGTTGCTATCAACCATACGGAAAATTAACGCGGTGAGAGCAAATCCGCCAAAAAATAAAAACATAGGCTCTTTAAAGTAAATCGCCGTATGCGCCAACGTCAAAGCAAAAACAAGATATCGGGTTTTATTGGTCTTATAAAATTGAATAACCGCATAAAGAAAAAGAACAGTGAAGAATATGGCATTTCTTTCAGCAATAACTAAAGTTGAAACAGGAATTAAGAAAGAAGCATTTAATGCTATGAATAAAATTACTAGCACTCGTTGCCATAACCGCGCTAACGGAATGATTTTATTTAGGAAATATACTGTAGCTAAAAACTCTAAGAAAGTAACCGCATAAAGCAAATAATGAGAACAATTTAGCCAATAAAATGGCAAAGCTAGGAGGTTTAAATCTTGATGGCCAAAAACCAAAAATCTATGCCCCCAAGTAATCAGTGGAGCCAAAAGATGCATATTACATACATATACATCTATATATAAAATTTCATCATATCTTTTAAGTTCAGCAAGATAAAAATTATTCCAAAATAGGAAAATAACATAAAGACCCAACAATAACAAGGCAAGGTAATCGGCGGACGAGCGCCCTTTCCATGCCTGGTTGCTATTAGGATGCTTTACAAATAAAGCGTTTTCTTTTTCATAAGACCATTGATTACTATAGCGCGTCACCCACAAACAATAAATGGCAAGTAAAGTGAAAGCAAGCGCTAAAGATAAAGCTAAAATTAAGAACTCAGGATTCTGAGATACTTTAGCAAAATTATCATAAATAGACATTATCTTGTTCTCTCAATAATATAGATATTGTCCTGCTCTGATGCCTGCAGATATTTGGGAAAATCAGTTATTTTTTGCATTTGTTCTCCATATTGTTCATATAATTTTTTCCATTCATCATCAGGGATGGCTGAGCGCCAAAAAATTACTAGGTCGTAATCACTTAAGATAAATTCATCCACCTGCAGACAACGGAACTGCTCCGGCACTCTTCCCGCTGACTTTAAAGCACAATCAGCAAAAAGATGAAGAACAAAAGGCGTTTCTTTTGTAGCTATTCTTTGAAGAAGGACGAATTGCATTGGCAGGGGACCAAGTTCACCTCCTTGCCCATAAGAGAATACCTTATTAACCTGATTTTCTTTTAGCTTTATGTTTGTTTTATGACTGTAGAATTTATATTCATTAATTTTATACCGCTGAAAATCGGATATGGTTGTTGGGATACTAAAGAACAAATAAAATAATATGAACGCAGGAACAAATATTCTTAATGCCGTTGTTGAGCTTTTACCCTTCAGATAAAAACATGCCGCCAATATAAGGACAAGCTCAGGAAGACAATAATAATATCTGCTGCCAAACCTAAAATATATTAGCGCCATTATGTAGAGAACGCCTCCGGCAAAAAGCATAATGGAAAATCTATGCCGCTGCAGCTTATTAATATCTTTAACATAACAAGCCACCATGATTAAAATAAGCGGAAAGAGCGGGTATGTGATAAATAATCCATATACAACAGATATACGGCTTGCTTCACTGAATATTAGACCATAAACCCAACTGCTTTCAACTATAAAAAGTTGGAATGTTGCATACATAACCACAAAAAATAATGGCGCCAATAGGACTCCTATCTCCAAAGGATTTTTCTTAACAAAATCAAAGGGTCGGCGCAGGGCATCAACAATTGTAGTATTGCTGTCAATCATACGGAAAATTAACGCAGTAAGAGCAAATCCGCCAAAAAATAAGAATGTTGGCTCTTTAAAGTAAATAGCTATATGCGCCAACGCTAAAGCAAAGATAAGATATTGATTCTTATTGGTTTTATAAAATTCAATAATCGCATAAAGAAAGAGAACCGTGAAGAATGTGGTGTTTCTGTCAGGGATAACAAAGTTCGAAAAAGGAATTAAGAACGAAGCATTTAATACTATGAATAAAATCACTAACGCTCGTTGCCATAACCACACCAACGGAATAATTTTATTCAGAAAATATACCGTGACTAAAAACTCCAAAAAAGTAGCCAAATAATAAAAATAATAGGGGTTTTTTAGCCAATAGGATAGCAAACCTAAGATATTTAAATCTTGATGCATAAAAGGCGCAAATCTCCGCCCCCAACTAATCCATGGTGGCACCAAATGTAAGTTGCGCGAATATACATCTATAAATAGAGGATCTTCATTTCTTTTGGGTCCCGCTAAATAAAAGTTATTCCAAAACATAAAAATAACATAGAGTCCCAACAATAATAAGGCAAGATAATCAGCTGGGTTACGTCCTTTCCATGCCTGGTTACTGTTAGGGTGATTTATGAATAAAGCATTTTCTTTTTCATAAGACCATTGCTGACTATAGCGCGTCACCCAAAAACAATAAACGGCAAATAAAGTGAAAGCAAGAGTTAAAGCAAAAGCTAAAAGTAAGTACTGAGGATGCTCAGACAATTTAGCAAAATTATCATAAAGAGACATTATCTTGCTCTCTCAGTTAGGTTCATTACTCCACCAGGCATAATTACTTAAACGGCTAATTTATACATCAAGATTTATTGCTCGCAAGGCATTATCTTGGATGAATTTGCGTCGCGGCTCAACGTCATCCCCCATCAGGATTGAAAAAATCATATCAGCTTCGGCAGCATTTTTCATTGACACTCGCGAAAAATGGCGAGCTGTAGGGTCCATACTGGTTTCCCACAGCTGCTCGGGATTCATTTCACCCAATCCTTTATAACGTTGCACTGATATATTCTTTTCCACCATCTCTTTAGCTTTATCATACGCCGCTGATAACCCATGTTCGCGTGACGAATCATTCTTAACGGTTACAGTTATATCCGCCTCTAATAAATCTTTATAACGATTACGATACTCCACCAATCCCTGCCATAAAGGGCGAGAGAAAAATTTGTGCCCTAAGATTAAGCCATTGTTATCTCCTTGCGCCGTTTTATCTATGTTGTTGCGAATTACTATGCCCTCCTCTTCTTCCAATAAACCAGGTTCATATTCTGCCACCATCTGCTCATCGTTGATTAATTCCGTTAGGCGAGCGCAGTATTGTGTTGTGTATTCGGCGTCGGAAAAATCAGGACCGCTATATCCCCGACTCCCTCCCACTTCGCATTGCTCCAATGCATCCACCAGGTTTGCTGGGTACTCAACTTTCAGCTCCTTCCATTTAGCGCGATATGCGGCATATTGTTGCAGAACATCTAAAAGCTCTGATCCCTTAATGGTTTTAGGTGTGTCACTTTGCTGGTTTGCATTTCCTTGTGGGGAGATAGCAAATTCACAGGACACAGAGATACGATTATGTAAATATTTGACAAAGTCGGCTTCTTTTAGCAAATATTGTTCTTCTCCTCCACTTTTGACTTTATATAAGGGCGGCTGAGCAATATATATGTAGCCCTTGAGGATAAGTTCTTCCATATAGCGATAAAAAAAAGTGAGCAGCAGAGTGCGTATATGTGAACCATCAACATCCGCATCAGTCATCAAAACGATCTTGTGGTATCTGAGTTTGTTGATATCAAAAACATCTGTCCCTAAGCCACAGCCAAGAGCCGTAACCAATGAACCGATTGCCTGGGATTGCAACATTCTACTCAGCGATTGTTTTTCAACATTAAGAATCTTGCCGCGCAATGGCATAACTGCCTGATTTTGTCTATTCCGCGCTTGTTTGGCTGAACCGCCCGCTGAGTCCCCCTCCACTAAAAACAACTCCGCAAGCTCGGGCGATTTTTCTTGGCAGTCCGCCAATTTGCCTGGCAAAGTGCTCATTTCTAATAACCCCTTGCGCCTTACCATATCTCTGGCTTTGCGCGCCGCCTCTCTGGCTTTGGTTGCCTCTTCAATCTTACCAACTATCTTTTTAGCTTCAGCTGGGTTTTCCAATAAAAAGCTATTGAAATCCTCAGCCAGTGCTCGAGATACGGCGGTTTTCGCCTCCGAGGAAACCAGCTTTTCTTTGGTTTGAGAAGAAAAACGCGGTTCAGGGAGTTTTAATGAAATTAATGCGATTAGACCCTCGCGTGTATCCTCCCCTGTTATACCCTCTGCCTTGTGCTTAAGCTCTTTTTGAATATAACCCGTCAGAGCCCGAGTAACCCCTGCTCGTAAGCCCATTAAATGAGTCCCTCCATCATTTTGTTTTATGTTGTTAGTAAAACAAAATATTCTTTCTTGAAAACCGGCGCACCATTGCAGCGCAATTTCCACTTGAATTTGCGCCTTGTCGCTTATATGGTCGCCAATATCATCAAAACTCTTTTTAGTGTAAAAGGCCTTGTGTAAAGGAGTTTTACCCTTAGTTAGATATTGCACATATTCGCGCAATCCACCCTCAGTGCGAAAAGTATGTGAGTCGCCATTTTTTTCATCCGTTATGCTAATAGAGATGCCAGAGTTTAGAAAGGACATCTCTTGTAATCTATTTTTTAATAAAGAATAATCAAATTTGGTGTCGCCAAAAGTGCTCACAGATGGATAAAAACGGATTTGGGTGCCGGCTGTATCAAGAGCATCCCCTGCGCTGGTTACCTCTTGTAGCGCGCCTTGCGGTATTCCTTCTTGATATTCCTGTTTGTAGGTTTTGCCATCGCGGGATATGGTAAGCAGTAGTTTTGACGAAAGAGCATTCACTACCGAAAGACCCACCCCATGCAATCCGCCAGAAACTTTATAGGATGAGGCATCAAATTTGCCGCCAGCATGCAAGGTAGTCATAATAACTTCTGCTGCCGTGACGCCCTCTTCATGCATGTCAACCGGTATTCCTCTACCATTATCGCTTACTGTGGCTGAGCCGTCTGTATGAAGGACAACAGATATACTGTCGCAATGCCCCGCCAATGCCTCATCAATAGAGTTATCTATTAACTCCAGCACCATGTGGTGAAATCCGCTGCCATCCCTGGTATCACCAATATACATGCCAGGGCGTTTACGCACCGCCTCTAAGCCCTTGAGGACCTTAATGCTTGAAGAATCGTAAGAATTATTCATAATTATTTCAGTTTAATTTCACTACTTATTTATATAAGTTTGCATATAAATTTTGTATACAAGTTTGTTATACAAACCTTGACTTATATAACATTATTTACTATCCCTTCTTTATTCACCCCTCCTTTATTCATCCCCTTGTATTATCCATTTTTTACTATCTGTTCTTCACAGACAACCCAATGGGTAAAACCTTCTTTCTTGCTCCATTTTAGCAGATTTTCATCTGGTACGGAAGTAATAAACACCTGATTTTCGTGTTCTAGAAGATGCTGTAGCAACAAACTTTGGTTGGCCGCATCAAGCTGGGTAATCACATCATCCAACAATAAAATCACTGATATTGCGAATTTTTCCTGCAAAATGAGCCGCGCTGCGCAGAAAAATGCTAATGATAGCATTTTTTGCTGTCCCAAGGATAACACTTTCCCTGCATCTCTTTGATTAATCCCGATGATTAAATCAGCGCGATGACAACCACAAGAAGAGAAACCGCGCCCAATATCCCGCTCAAAGTTATTCTGTAATGCCCTTGCCAAAGAAATACCCTCTTGCCAGCCGCGATAATAGTCAATCTGGGCGCTCGCTAAATTAAATTGCTCCAAAATATCTGTGACTGGCTTCATAAACAAAGGGATAAGTTCCCGCCGCCCCATTTCTATTTTCTCTCCAAGTTCTGCCAGCTTCATATCCCAGGAAGCAAGGGCATCATAATTAGAAGGTTTAGCTAACAAAATCTTATTCCTTTGCCGCAGACATCGCTCATAGTTCTTGTATGTAGAGCTTAATTCTGGCTTGTGATGAAACATAATAGCATCTAAAAAGGAGCGGCGCTGTGTGGGACTTGCCTCAATAAGATTGATATTATGAGGGGCAGCAAACACCAAAGGGAGCCGGCACGCCAATTGCATAATTGAATTAACTTGTTTGTCCTCTAATAAAGCACTTTTCCCCCCTTTACTATCCAAACGAATTTGGGCATTCCACACGGGTGGGGACGCGGATGTAATATTGGCTTTTGAGGGAGAGGGGTCTGCTTCAGGCGAGGCGCCGCCAGTGCCTGGCGAGGTTTGCTCATTGTTATCCCCAAATGACGTGAATTCGCTAAAAGAGGCGCGGATAACTGCATTGCTATGGTTATGATTAATTACATCTTGATGACGTGAAGCCCTAAACGAGCGCCCGCGCCCAATGTAATAAATTGCCTCTAACAGGCCTGACTTGCCTACCCCATTGCCCCCTATAATAAAGTTTATTCTATCCTGTGGCTGCCATGACAGGCGAGAGAAGTTGCGAAATTGATTAAGTTCTAAGCTGCGCAACCAAGGCACAACTTAGATTTTCATCGGCATTACAACAAACTGGGTATCGTTGTCATCTTGTTTTTGAATAAGAGCGCTTGAATTTGCGTCTGTGAGCTTAATTGATAATGCTCCTTCTTTCAAAACACTGAGAATGTCCAGTAAATAAAAAACATTGAACTTTAGAGTTAGCTCATCGCCCGAATACTGAATATCTATATTCTCATTAACCTTTTCTTCTGTCTTGTTGGTAGAAAAAAGGCGCATGTTATTGTTGCTAAAAGAAAGTTCAACCTTATGATGCTTTTCTCCTGTATCCTGTCCCAATATAGCACAACGTTGCAAGGCATTGCGCCAGGTTGCGATGTCAATAACTGCCTCACTTTTAGTATCAGACGGTATTACACGCGTATAATCTGGAAAAGGAGCATCTATAAGCTTACAACTATAAGAAAAGAATTCACCGGATATTTGCAGAAAGTTGGAGTAAAAAATCAACTCGGCTTTATCTTTAATACCCCCGATAAGGCGCATCATTTCAGATATCCCCTTATGCGGAACAATACATTTAATTTTCTCCTGAGTTAGTTGTGGAGTATTATGGCGAGAAATAGCCAGGCGATGGCCATCAGTCGCAACCAAAGACAAGCCGTCGGCGGAAAAATCAAACAAAATGCCATTCAGGTAAAAACGGACATCCTGACGAGCCATACACGACATAGTGGTGGTTAGATGACTCAGCAATTCAGATTTATCTATAGAGAAACGTATCTTACGGTCTCCTTCATCTGGCGCCTCCATAATAGGGAACTCCTCAGGTGGCAATGAGCTTAATTCAGAGTTGCTGTTTCCACAAGAGATTTGAAAATGATTATTCTCGTAGTTTATACTAATCATACTATCAGCTGGGAATAATCTACAGATGTTAAGGAACTTGCGTGCCGGGATAGTGCCTTCCATATCAGGACTTTCTCCTTCCAGTGGCAGATAACCAGTAATTTCTACCTCTGTATCAGTACCTATAAAGGTTATGCGGTTATTTTTAACGCGAAAATAGAGATAAGACAGAATTGGCATCACCTGCTTCTTTTCCGCAACACTGGCAACTATTGCCAATGCTTCTAATAGTTTCCCATTGTTAATTAATACTTTCATATTATCCTCATAATTAATTCTAATAATTGCTTATAGCTTTATCTGCATAGTATCCTCTATAGCATCTAATATCCTATAGAATACACCATATTTTCCTTCCTCATCCATTCTTCTCTGCATCCTTTCCCTTTCGGCGCATAAGCAGTTTAATTCTTACAAACGCTTTGCGTAAATTATACGCCGCTTTAATCTATTTGAGTATATTTATCCTTTTTTTTAGAGTTTTTATTGGGATATCTCCAACCCTCCCCTCAACTTATTTTTTATGCTGTTATATCTCTCGCGTACTTCATTATCCTGTTTGATTTTCTTATAAAAATTAGTGCAGGAGTATAAAACTGTTGAATGATTCTTGCCGCCAAAGCTGAGCCCTATTTCCGTAGTGCTTTTTGAAGTTAGTTCACGGCACAAACACATAGCCATCTGGCGAGCGGCAGTTATAGAGCGGCTTCTGCCTTGAGAAGTTAAATCAGAGATTTGTATGCCAAAGCTATCCGCAACCGCTTTTTGAATTTGTTTCACAGATGCCTTGTGATCTTGCTGAGGAAGAATATCTTTTAATGTCTGCCTTATTAATGTCAGGTTTGGGGGCATATTGTGCGTTTTAGCGTAAAAAACAACCATCTTAACCGCCCCCTCCAGATCACGCACGCTGCGGTTTATCCGTTCCGCTATATAAGTGGCGCAATTATCATCAAAAACCACCTTAAAGGCGGCCCCTTTGTTTTTAATTATCGCTATTCTAGTTGCGAGGTCTGGCTTATCAATCGCTGCCATTACACCCATAGCAAGACGGGTTTTTAGTCGGTTGTGAATTCCATTTATTTTATGGGGAGGTTGGTCGCAAGAAATAACCATATTTTTGCCAGCATCAAGGAAATGATTAAAAATATGGAAAAACTCGGTTTGGGTTTTTTCTTTACCTGCAAAAAAATGAATGTCGTCTATAAGCAATAAATCGGCGCTCTTGTATGCAGCTTTAAAATCATCCATTTTTTTAGCGATGATACTTTTTGTCATCATGGTTAAAAAATGGTCTGCTGTGACATACATGGCTTTAATGTTACTTGTCTTCGTTACATTATTCATTAACCCTTGCAACAAATGTGTTTTCCCGATTCCACTATCTCCATAAATAATAAAGTGCTCCCCTTTAATGTTTGCTTGAATGTTTGCTTGAGTATTTGTTTGAGTATTTGTTTGAGTGTTTGTTTGAGTGTTTGTTTGGATTCCCGCTTTCTCACCAAGGGTTTTTCCTTTTGTGTCTGATATATTTTTTAACAAACTAATAATTAATTCCTTTGCCATTTTATTGGACTCCCCTACAACGAAAGATTCAAGGGAGGTGGCGGGATTAACAAAAGAACAATGCGGTGATGCCTTCGCTCCTTTGATTCGGGAAGGTGTGTTCCCCCTATGTTGCGATATTTTCTTTTTTGGTTGCTCTTTTAAATAGCTGTACTTAACATTAAGGTTATTTATTTTTGGGGATCCTTGTAATTTAACCAACGCCCCCTTTATGCTTACCCCATATTTATCCTTAACCCATTTCATCTTATAATAGTTTTCAGCCACCACAAGAAAACTCGCATCTCCCTTCGCCCCCGACTTCACTGCCACCTCATTCCTCTCAAGGATTAATGGCAACAACCACTTATTGAAATCCTCAGCAGGAATATCCTTCTGCAGAATATCACAGACATCGTGCCAAATTACGTCTTTTTTACGCACAGGAAATAAATAAGGTTATTATGTTATATAAATAAATGTTCAAAGCAAAAGTTAAATTAGTGTTAATGTTTTATACCAAACAGAAAAGGAATAATGAAAATAAATCATAGAAAAGATTTGATTAATAATAAAAAAGTCGTCCGACAAATTTTATGAACAAGAAGTTAACAGGTTTCCAAAAATAAAACCAAGCATTCACAAGAGCAAAAAAAGAAACAAACAAAACAAACAACCTAATAATAATAAAGGGGATAACCCATTTCATTAATTAACACCCTTTAGCGTTAGTTGTCAACAAAGGATATAATAAAAGACATGTTATTAAACTTCATTTTGTTATTCTTTCTTTTCAGTGTTGTTTCCGCTTTCTTTTCCTCTGCCGAAACAGCTTTTATAAGTGTGAATAAACACAACCTTGCTGCAGATGCTAATGAGAACAATAGAGGTGCGTATCTAGCCCTTAAATTATTAAAAGACCCAACCAAACTTTTGAGTTTGGTGTTGTTGGGTAATAATCTTGTGAACGTTGGTATATCAGCCCTCGTAACCCTTCTTACTATCCGCTTGTTTGGCGATGGCGCTGTGTTTGCAGCCACCCTGTTAGTTACTTTGTTTATTTTACTTTTTTGTGAAACAATTCCAAAAGCGTTTGCTGTTCGTTATTCTCATAAAATGGTTATTGTTTTTTCTTATATTTTATACCCTTTTCAAATTGTGGCTGCTCCTATTGTCGCAGCAATTAATTATATTGTTTTTATCTTAGATAAAATTATTTTTAGGGGAAGTAAAAACATTCGTGAAGAAGAGGAACATAACCTTGAGCGCTTGCGGGGCGCTGTCTCCGATGCGCGAACCATATTACACAAGTCACATGGGGATATGTTGCTTGGTATATTAGATTTAGATAAAATTAAAGTCGATGAAGCGATGACCCCTTTGAGCGCCCTTGAAGGAATTAATCTGGAGGATGACGTTAATCGTATTTATGAAAACATAAAGAAGTCAGAACATAGTCATTTAGTTGCTTATGAAAAAGAGATAAGTAACTGCCTTGGTTTTATAAACGTTAAAAGGGCTTTGTTGTTATTTAATTTAAAAGACGTTAGTAAAAACAAAATAAAATCTATTGTGGATGAAGGGGAGTTTATACCTGACACAGTTAATCTACTTAATCTTATGGGGGAGTTTACTGAAAGAAGAGAAAACCGCGCCTTTGTTGTTGACGAGTACGGAGCAACCCAAGGCATAGTTACCTTGCGAGATATAATGGTTAAAGCAATTGGTAAAATAAGTTCATTGCTTATGCAGGAAATTTCACCTGGGGTTTTTAGGGTTAACACCAATCTACCAATAAGAGAGATTAACAACCGTACTGGCTGGAATATTGAGGGCGGGCAAGCATCAACCATAAGAGGGCTCATTCAAGAGAACATTGAATCGTTACCTGAGGGGGGCGTTTGTTTTGAAGTTGGTGATTATAGGATTGAGGCCGAACTAAATGATTATAAAAAAGGAGGTAATTTAACATCATCTGCTAAAATATGGGTTCATGCCAGGGAGGCAGGTAAACAAAAGGGCAGGAAAGACCTTGCCTAGAGAAGCAAAGTAAAAAGAAGTTAATGTTAGAATTCACACAAAATAAATTAGAGAGTAAACCAAAGTAATGATTTCATTAAAAGCAAAAGTAAACGCCTTTTTCCACTCGGACAGTTCTATTGGAGTAATGTTGTTTTCCGCCACAATACTTGCAATTATTTTAGAGAACTCCCCCTTTGTTGATTTGTATCATTTTATTAAAGAGTTCCACGTGGAACTTTCTCTGGGCTCTATCAAACTTGACCATGATTTGCATTACTGGGTTAATGAAACACTCATGGCTCTATTCTTTTTATTAGTGGGACTTGAAATAAAACGGGAGATACTGATAGGTCAACTAGCAAGCATACATTATGTTATTTTGCCAGCGGTTGCTGCAATAGGGGGGATAGTCGCCCCAGCAATGTTCTTTTGGTTTTTTAACGGGGGCGAAGCCAGTATTGTTGGTTGGGCTGTTCCCACTGCCACCGATATTGCCTTCGCTGTTGGAGTTATTGCCCTTTTTGGTAGCAGGTTGCCACATAATGTGAAATTATTCATATTAACTCTGGCGGTAATTGATGATATAGGCGCAGTTTTTATTATTGCGGTTTTTTACTCAGAGAGCATAAATATCCAAATGTTGCTTTATGCTTTTTTGTGTGGTTTGATTATGGGTGGGTTTAACTGGATTAATGTTCGTTCCTTAACGCCCTATATGCTAATGGGCGCGTTAACCTGGTTTTTTATGTTTAAAACAGGAATTCACCCCACTTTAGCGGGAGTCGTCATTGCCTTTTGTGTGCCATTGAGAGTTAAGCAGGATCCTCGCTTGCCCCATGCTTTTGGCATGGACTTGGGGCAGACGCGGCTGGGATATGTCTCCCCCGCAATAAAGCTTGAAGCCAGCTTGCACCGCAGCGTGAGTTTTGGAATTTTACCCTTATTTGCTTTTATGAACTCTGGGGTTGATTTTTCTGCAATTATGTCTCAAGGAACTCTAATCTCCACTGTTTTTTCGGGGGTAACCGCTGGAGTATTTTTGGGGTTATTTTTTGGCAAGCCGTTGGGTATGATGGCGGGAGCTATTGCCTGGAAGCTATTGTCACGCAAAGATTTCCCATCACAAATAGATTACTTAAATCTGTTAGGGATGGGCTTTATTTGCGGCATTGGCTACACCATGAGCATACTTATTAGCACAATCGCTTTTGAAGGTAACGATTTATTTATAAATAGAGCCCTTGTGGGGATTTTACTTGGTTCTTTCTGCTCGGCTCTTGCTGGCAGCGCGGTTTTTGTTTATTGGTTGCGGCGGCAAAAACTATCCGTCGTGCCAAGCGCAGATAAGACTTAGCACAATATAAAGAAGAGCTAAGCAAAGGCATCTTACCTAACAAAGCCCTTCGGTTTTCTGCTCCCTCCCCCTTCTCCTCAATGTTCCACGTAGAACAATTAATGCCATCACATCCCACATATTCCCGCCCCCCAATAAGAAGGTTTCGTTTATAATACTTCTATGATTCAATGCTCCCGTTCGTTTCCAAACACTATTTTATGAGCAATAAGAAACCAGTTTTGGTGGTTATTTATAACCACAAGTATCTGCAGAATGTGCCTATAATCAACCATATTTATGGAGATAGATTTTCGCAGATTTATCACCTTATGCCATTTTATCAACGTCCTAGCGATGGGAAGGGTGAGGGGGGGGGGGGGTAAAAAAGAGAAGCAAAATATCATCCCCGTATATGATGATTCATGGTATTTTCAAGGGTACGTGGCTCAAGGTTTTCAACATTATTATCAAGAAGACGCCCCCCACTATATTTTTATTGCCGATGATTTAATGTTAAATCCTCTCATTAATGAGAACAATTATACCGAGCACTTTAACCTGACAGAAAATAGCGGGTTTATAAATGCATTGCGTCATTTAGGCAATCTATTTGCCCAGGAGCATGGGCTCATAGTGCTTTAGGTTACGAATTTAATACAAATATCCCTACCTTGGAAGAAATACGCCAATTGCCATCTGCCGCCGAAGCCAACAATAGGCTCCAAGCGTTGGGGTTAAGTGCGATTAGCTTTAACGAGAAAGGAAAAGATATCATACCCGGTATAAAGCTTGCTTATTTAGGTGGAATTTCGCGTGTTTCATTAAAGTATTTAGCTATTGGGATAGTGAAAATCAGAAATAAGATTAAGCCATATAAGCTTAGTTATCCTCTGGTAAGAGGTCCATCTGACATTTGCATAGTTCCTGGCTCAACCATCCACAAACTTTGTTATTATTGTGGAATATTTGCCGCAGCTAATTTGTTTGTGGAAATAGCCCTTCCCACCGCAATGGTGTTGGCCAGTGATGAAGTTAGCTTAGGAAAGGATATACCAAATAAAATTGGCTTAAACCATAATATTCCCGAGGTTGCCCGTATACTTGCGCAGCATGGAAACGACCCCGAGAAACTTTTTAATAATTGGCAATCCGAGTACCTATACATTCATCCAATAAAGTTATCTTCTTGGGGCGGGGGCGGTAAGAAGTCCTGAGCTAAGTAAGGATGTCTTATCTAACAACAACCCATCAATACCCCCCCCATGATGCCCCCTAAATGTTCCACGTAGAACAATTAATGCCATCACATCCCACATATTCCCGCCCCCCAATAAGAAGGTTTCGTTTATAATACTTCTATGATTCAATGCTCCCGTTCGTTTCCAAACACTCGCCCATGAGCGACAAAAAACCAGTTTTGGTGGTTATTTACAACCACAAGTATCCGCAGAATGTGCCCATAATAAACCATATTTATGGAGATAGATTTTCACATATTTATCATCTTATGCCGTTTTACCAGCGCCATAGCGATGGGAAGGGTGATGGGGGGGATAAAAAAGAGGAGCAAAATATCATCTCAGTATATGATAGTTCATATTATTTTCAAGGATACGTAGCTCAGGGTTTCCACCATTATTATCAAGAAGACGCCCCCCACTATATTTTTATTGCCGATGATTTAATGTTAGACCCTCTCATTAATGAGAATAATTATACCGACTATTTTAACCTGTCGGAAAATAGCGCGTTTATAAATCAGTTGGCAAACCAGTCTGCTTATTTAGGAGATCCATTTGCCCCTGGAGCATGGACTTATAGTGCTTTAGGTTACGAATTTAATATGGATGTCCCCGGTTTGGAAGAAATAGGTGAATTGCCTTCTGCCACAGAAGCCAACAATAGGTTCCAATCTCTGGGGTTAAGTGTAATTGACTTTGACGTGAAAGCAGAATCTTTCATACCCGGTATCAAGCTTGCTAACCCTCTTCTAAATAATTCTTCGCGCAAATCATTAAAGTATTTAGCTATTCAAATAGCGAAAATAAGAAATAAGATAAAGCCATATAAACTCAGTTATCCTTTGGTAAAAAGCTCAACTGACATTTTCATCGTTCCTGGTTTAACCATCCACAAGTTTTGTTATTATTGTGGAATATTTGCCGCAGCTAATTTGTTTGTGGAAATAGCCATTCCCACCACAATGGCATTGGTTAGTGATGAAATTAGATTGGGTAAGGATATAACAAATAAAGTTGGCTTAAACCATAATGCTTCTGAGGTTGACCGTATACTTGCGCAACATGGAAACGACCCCGAGAAACTTTTTAATAATTGGCAATCCGAATACCTATACATTCATCCAATAAAGCTATCTTCTTGGGGCGGGGCGGCATGAAGACATGAGCAATAAAAAACCAGTTTTGGTGGTTATTTACAACCACAAATATCCGCAGAATGTACCTATAATCAACCGTATTTATGGGGATAGGTTTTCACATATTTATCATCTTATGCCATTTTACCAGTGCCCTAGCGATGGGAAGGGTGATGGGGAGGGCGATAAAAAAGAAGAGCAAAACATCATCCCTGTATATGATAATTCAGTATATTTTCAAGGATATGTGGCTCAGGGTTTTCACCATTATTATCAAGAAGGCGCACCCCACTATATTTTTATTGCAGATGATTTGATGTTAAACCCCCTCATTAATGAGAACAACTATGCTGATTATTTTAACCTGTCAGAAAATAGTGGGTTTATAGATAGCTTTGGTTATTTAGATGATGCGCTTACTCCGAGAGCATGGTGCTGGTCTGCTGGCGGTTATGAATTTAATAAAGACATCCCTGGCTTGGAAGAAATAGGTGAATTACCATCTGCCGAGGAAGCGAACAAGAAGTTTAAATCATTGGGGTTAAATACAATTGACTTTAATGAGAAAGAAAAGGCTTACATATCTGGAATTCGGCTTGCTTATCCTTTGCTATATTACGGTCCGCTTAAACCATTGAAATATTTAGCTCTTAAAATAGTGAAAATAAGAAATAAGATAAAGCCATATAAACTCAGTTATCCTTTGGTAAAAAGCTCAACTGACATTTTCATCGTTCCTGGTTTAACCATCCACAAGTTTTGTTATTATTGTGGAATATTTGCCGCAGCTAATTTGTTTGTGGAAATAGCCATTCCCACCACAATGGCATTGGTTAGTGATGAAATTAGATTAGGTAAGGATATAACAAATAAAGTTGGCTTAAACCATAATGCTTCTGAGGTTGACCGTATACTTGCGCAACATGGAAACGACCCTGAGAAACTTTTTAATAATTGGCAGTCCGAGCACCTATACATTCATCCAATAAAGCTCTCCTATTGGCAAGGGGGGCGGCTTATAAGAAATCAAGTAGAGCGGAGTGATTTAAATTATAGAATATCCAAGCGCATAACCAAAGTTTTGCGAAAAATTCATCCACGCGCCCCTGAATGCTGGGAGGCGATTAAAGCATTCCGCCGTAAGATAAAATCCTTCTTAAGGGCTGCATGAAGTCATGAGCTAAGTAAGGATGTCTTATCTAACAACAACCCATCAATACCCCCCCATGATGCCCCCCTAAATGTTCCGCGTAGAACAGTTAATGCCGCGGTGCCTCCACATATTCCCGCTCCCCAATAAGAGGTTTCAGTTTATAATGTTGCTATGATTCAACACACCCGTTCGTTTCCAGGCACTCGTTTGCGTCGCCTGAGAGCAAAGTCATTTATGCGCAATCTCAGCGCTGAAAATCGCCTGACTCCACAGGATTTAATAATGCCAATTTTTGTTTGTGAGAATGAAGAACGCTCTCTGAATATTACTGGAATGCCAGGAATACGCCGTATACCATTAAAAGAACTGGCTGTATATACTCGCAGAATCTCAAATTTGAATATTCCAGCAATAGCGTTATTCCCGGTTACTCCACAACAACATAAAAGTGCTTATTCCAGCGCTGCTTATGATGGTGGCGGGTTAATCCCACGCGCCATTGATATTATTAAGCAAAAGACCCCGCAGTTAGGCATTATTACAGATGTAGCGCTTGACCCTTATAGTATTAACGGACAGGATGGCATAACTGATGATAAAGGGGCGATACTTAATGACGCCACCCTGGATGCCCTATGTCGCCAAGCATTGTGTTTAGCGCAAGCAGGAAGTGACGTTTTAGCTCCTTCAGATATGATGGATGGCAGGATAGGCGCTATTCGTAAGTACTTGGATGAGAATAATTATCCAAATTTGCCGATACTTGCCTATTCTGCTAAATATGCTTCGTCCTTGTATGGACCTTTTCGTTCAGCTATTGGTTCGGCGACCAATCTCGGCAAATCAAACAAATTAACCTATCAGATGCTTCCCGCTAATAGTGACGAGGCGCTGCATGAGGCGGCACTTGATTTACAAGAAGGGGCGGATATTTTAATGGTTAAACCAGGGAATATGTACCTTGACATTATTTGGCGTTTATCACAAGAGTTTAAGGTGCCAGTATTTGCTTATCAAGTCAGCGGGGAATATATGATGTTGCGACATCTAGGCGGCGGAGATACACAACAGCAGAATAATATAATCATGGAATCTCTGATTTCTCTAAAAAGAAGCGGAGCTTCGGCTATATTAAGCTATTTTGCTATTGAAGCCGCTGAGATATTAAACGGATAATCAAGCGGCGTATCGTGCAGGCAGCTTCTTGTTAAGATTAAAAAACCCTAGTTCATTATAATCTTATAAATGGATTATATTTGGAGAAAAGGATAATTCTTTAGTCACGGGGATTTTCATTCCATCTGTATCCCAATAGCGTGTCATTATATATGTGTTTTTATTCTCCTCTGGGGCTATTCTTGCCCAGCTTAACCATGCACCCCACCACGAAAAAGTTGAATTTGACATTATATGGTTTTGGCATTGGGAGATCAACAATAAATCCTCACAATCATTGTCTTTACTATTCCTTCTATGAATAATATGATAATCCGATTTGGCTAAAATTTGTGCTATCATCATTTCCGCCTTTTCAGCATTATCTGCAAAAACAAAAAATATTGTGTCTTTTTTATCTTTCCTCACCAAATTAATTGCTCGTTTGTAATATTCTAAAGACAGTGTATTTTGAATATGTTTTTGAGCCATAGTAGGATTACCGATATTCCAAGATTGCCTGAAATGGATAGCGGTAGAGTTTTTATGGCTATTAATCTCTTTTCTTAATTCATAATATTCATCGCTTGCTTTATCTACTAATTTAATATCAACCAATAACTCTTGGCGACATAAATTCACAACTTCGGCTGATTGCCAATAGCCCTCAGCATAAACTAAACCAGTTTGATTAAATTCTTCGAGGCAGCTTACAATGTTATATTTATTATTATCTTGGTTTATATAATTTGTCATAAAAATTCTAAGTAATTTGGAATAGCGGTATCTTTCATTTATGTTATGGAGGAATGTTGAGTTTAATAATTTATGCTTCTTATCAATCAATGTAATTTGAAAATTTGATAATGAATAAGTTCTTTTATGCGGATCGTGCTCGTACCTAGAAAAGCCATCAAGCATTACATTCTTGCAAAGTTGTTTTTCTAATAGTTTTGCAAAAGCATATTGAAATAATTGATTCCCTAGTCCCCCAGCTAACGCAATGATAACAGTATTTTTATTTTTACCAAATAACCTATTATGCATAAGTAATAATAACAGCAATAATTTCTGCGCTTTATTTACGGAATATATAAAAAACTTTTTCAAAATGTAATTAGTCGTTGTTATAGCGGTATAAAAATAAGATATAATAAAACATCTATTGTATATTATACTTACTATGTTCTAACAGTATAGAAACACCATATAGTTTTTTGTACACAAGATTATATGGAATTGGCATCAAGAGCCAGTGAGTGGGCCGTATATTTTTTAACATTCATTTTGAAATAAGGTACAGAGATATAAAATTAATTAGATGGAAGATAATTTAGGTATAACGTTTAAAGTGATATGCAAGCAATAGTATTAGCGGCGGGGATAGGTTCAAGATTACGCCCTATTACTTATAAAAAACCCAAGACCTTAATCATGGTTAATGACACCCCAATAATATGTCATATAATTAATGCTCTGATTTCTAATGGGATTAATCACATTATCATAGTAGTTGGATATAAAAAAGAACTAGTCATTGAAGCGGTAAAAGAAAACTATCCTCAGTTGAATGTTACTTTTATTACAAACAATGACTTTGAAACGACAAATAATAGCTATAGTTTGTATTTAGCAAGAAATTTTTTGAAACAGGAAACTTTCATAATGAATGCCGATCTAATGTTTGCGCCAGAAATAATAAGTAATATGGTCAAGCTACAGGACTCTTGCTTTGCTGTGGATAGGACGCAATATTTACTGGAGTCCATGAAAGTAATTGTTAAAAACAATCAGGTAACTTCAATATCAAAAGAAATAGATGAATCACAATCTTATGGTTGTTCAATTGATGTCTATAAACTTGTAGCGCGCGACGCACGCACCCTTTATAAAGAATTGATTAGAACTATTGAAAAGGAGGGGGAATTAAATTTATGGACAGAAATAATACTTAATGAATTATGCCAACAAGGCAAAATTAATGTCTGCCCCTTGGACATAAAAAAACACAAGTGGTGCGAAATAGATGATTATAATGATTTAGCTGTTGCGGATGAGTTCTTTAATCCCAAATTACAAGATATTAAAAAGAAAAAGATATTCTTCTTAGATAAAGACGGAACATTAACAATAGGCAATGATATTATTCCTGGGAGTGTAGATTTAATAAATAAACTCCTTGCTAACAATAAGATTTTTTACTTGCTAACCAACAACTCTTCCAAGACAAAATTTGAGCATGGTGCTGAAATGAAACATTTTGGGTTAAATCTAAGCCACGAAAATATTTTAGTATCTACTGATGCTTGCATAAGCTATTTACATGACAAAAATATTAAGGATATATTCTTACTGGCAACACCGAAAGTAAAAGATTATTTTAAAGAAAGCGGCTTTACTATCACTGATAAATCTCCTCAAAGATTGATATTAACCTACGACACATCATTAAATTACAAAGGTATGGTAAAGTTCATTTCTTTGATTGCACAGAATATCCCATATTATGCTACCCATTCAGATAAATTATATCCGTTGAAAAATGGATTTATTCCTGATATAGGAATATTTATAGATGTCATTTATAAAACCACTAATATTAAGCCGGCAAAAATATTCGGCAAACCTAATTTTGACTTTATCAGCCATGCTTTAAAAAAACATAATCTAAGCTATAAAGATGCTGTTATTGTTGGAGACAGATTATATACAGATATTAAGATGGGTTGCGATAATAATATTTTTTCAGTTATGGTCCTAAGCGGGGAAGCATCTAGAGATGAATATGAAAGCTCTTCAATAAGAAGTGATGTTGTCTTGAAGTCAGTTAGTCACTTAATTAAATATTTAAAATAATATGCTCTTTTACATTAAAGAAAAATATGCAAATTATAATGCGGCTCTTATAGAACACAAATACAATCTTGCTATTAAGCGCCATGGATTTGATGCCCTAAGAATTATTAATCAATTATTGCATTCACATAATATTAATTACTGGCTTTATGCGGGGACTTTATTAGGAATAATAAGAGACAACGACTTCATTGTTGGCGATACTGATGTAGATATTGGGGTTTGGTCCGCTCCTGGTGTTCGAGAAAAGCTTGAGCAGATTTTAACTGAAAATGGTTTTATAAAAATGTGGGAGTTTAGTTGCGAGGGTAAAACTAGGGAACAAAGGTTTGAATATAAAGGGGTGGGCATTGACTTTTATTTTTTTTTTAAAAACCAAAAATATTCTTACGCCAGCGCTTTTCAAAATGATAATAATGGCCATTATCTTGTAGAGGAGAGATACAACATCGATGCTTTTGACAATCTAACTACAGCAAAAATTAAAGGAACAGAAGTATGTATTCCAGTTAATTATGAACATGTATTTGAATCTCTTTATGGGGACTGGAAAACGCCCAGATTAAAAAAAGATGGTTACGTAATGTTTGCGGGGCCTAATCAAATACATAGAAAAAATATAAGAGCAGAGTTTAAATCATATAGGGTTACAACTAACACAAACAGTATTTCGGAAGTACTTCTATATTTTATTCACAGGAGAATCGTTAAGCTTAGACACCAAATTTATTCCATTTTTAATTAACAGAATGATAAAAGAACCGTGTTGAGTGGTCTTGATTGCTAAACCACAAAAGAGATTGTAAGGTAAATATTAAGACACCGAAGAGATAAAGCTAACTATATAGTTATCTGTTGATATGGCGGATATAAATGTTATAAATTTTGTTAACTATTCTATAAAGAAGCTGGCTTCTTCTAAATAAATCTCTAAAATTATTTTGCATAATTAGTTTTTCAATTTCTTTGTTACCCAGTGGCTTGTCAACAGCAGGTTTTCCTGACTTTGCCGACCACCAGGGAGCTATGCTTCCTCCATTTCTTTTATTATACAATTTGATGTCATTTAGCAGATATTTTTCTGAAGGCGAGCCCTTATACTTTTCATCTCTATCCTTATAGCGAGCAGCTGTTCCACCTTTCCCGTAATGAAAAATAAATGACTTGCGCGATATATATCCTTTTGCCCCATTAGCGCATGCTACAGCAAAATATTCTGTATCATAAAATATGGAAAAATAATTTTTATACAAATAACCAAAACGATTAAGGAATGAATCAGTGAAAACGGTGGTTTCAAAAGATGCCGGGGGAATATATCGTATGGTTTTTTTGCGTGCTAATTTTTGCGCTATCTCATCCACATCCTTTATAGATACACCTCCATGAATCCCCACAGTAGACCCCTCAATTTTATAGCAATCCCATGAAGGTTTTACATCAAAAGGAACTAAAAGATTAGACTTCGCCCCATAGGGAGAAGAGGGCATTATGAAATCAGCATCTTTATACCTATTAAATTCATTAAAAATTATATTTAGCCAATTACTGGGAATAATATAATCATCAGCAAAAACTACAACCTTATTGCATTTCTTATTTTTATGTAAGAATTCTTGTAAATATGAATAATGATTAACATTCATACTTGTGGAAATTTTTCTCTTAGTGATGCTTACATCACATTGGGCTTGCTTTAATACCTTATTCACCAATGCAGTCGTCTTAGGACCTGTCCCGCATAATTTATCATCCCCTATAACAGTTTGATTAAGCACACAAGTAATGGTTACACTTTTATTCGTGTTATTAACTGTATTGACAATAGATGACAGGCAACAACCTATCCGCTCTAGATGCTTGCTGTCATCATTGGGGTTAAATACTAAGATCCCTATTCCGATATCGTACATGATGCTATTATACTCATATTTAAACCAAAGAAATTTATCAATAACTTATAATATCTCTATATGATTAATCCAGCATTAATTTTTATTTATAACCATTGCCATCCAGAGAACATTGATCCTCTGGAGAGGATGTATGGTAAGAGATTCAAGGATATTTACCATCTTATGCCCTTTTATGAAGGAGATAAGAGTGGAAATAAAAATGTAATACCAGTATATGATAATTCCTTTTACTTCCATAGCTTTATTCCGCAGGGCTTGAAGGATTATTACAAAAAAGAATATACACATTATATTTTTGTTGCTGATGATTATTTACTAAACCCGCGGATTAATGCTAAAAATTTCTTGGAGTGGTTTGGTTTATCCTCTCAGGCACAAGATAGCTGTTTTTTACCCTCGCCGTTTTCTAACGTAGGAAGCAGTGTAAGCAGCTACCCATCTAAGCCATGGGCTTATAATTATTCTCCACATATTTTGGGTTTGGATGCTCAAAAGGAGCTGCCTAGTTTTGATGAAGCGTTGAGTAGATTTCAAGAGTTAGGTTTGGACACTAGTTACTTCAGACAAGTGGATGCTGATGAGTTGAATTCTTTTTATTATGATAAAAACCATTATTCTTATCGTTTCGATGCTTATCATAAAGCAGTTGGATTTATCAATAAACCTAATAGAGGTAGAAAAATCTTAGGCCAACCTTGGTCCTTGTATTTTCATCTTTTGTGGATATTTTGCGTCCTTAGAAATAAATTTAGTCCATATAAAATGAGCTATCCTTTAGCTTGTGGTTATTCTGATGTTTTTGTAATTCCAGCCAACCAGATTAAGTGCTTCGCCAAGTACTGTGCAATCTTTGCTGCCTCAAATTTATTTGTGGATTTTTCTATCCCCACTGCAATGATATTATTAGGATGCCCTGTCGTTTTTGGAAATACAAGAGGTTTTAATAAAATATCTGATACTTCTAACATGAGTGACTTAAAGTTTCTTACTGCCCGCCCCAATGCTTATGTAGAAAAAAAATTCCCTCTTGAGTATAAAAATCAAATTAATGCTTTATTATCCAGCTACCCCCGCCATCTTTTGGGACTACATCCAATTAAGCTGTCTCAATGGAACATGGATTTATCTAAAGAATCCCTTAAGCTCTTGGGGCATTGAGCATGACATATCAGATGCTTTTACTGCGAACTATTTTGATAATTACTATTACTATATTGGCTCTTAGCGGCTGTGGACGTAAAGGAGGACTCTATATCCCTTCCACCACTAAATCTGATAAGCGCGAAACCGCCACCTATCTCTTAACAATTCCCGCTCAGATGGCTGACAACGACGGCTATAATACAGCCGCCTATTATGCTCGGCAGATGATTCAAGTATAACAATGGAATTTTTCCCCTATAAAAAGGGTGCTCTGCATTGTGAGGGGGTTGCATTAGAAGATTTAGCAAACCAATATGGCACTCCTTTGTTTGTATATTCACAATCTCTCATGGAAGAACGGCTTACTGCCTATAAAAAATCTTTTGAGCCGCTAAGCGGCAAAAATAATAACCATGCCTCTATCTTTTATGCGGTAAAGGCGAATTCTAACCTTTCAATATTGCGCTTGTTTCATCAACTGGGGGCGGGCTTTGATACTGTATCTGTAGGAGAGATGAAGAGGGCACTATTGGCGGGAGCTAAACCGCAAGACATTGTTTTCGCGGGAGTTGGCAAAAGCGCGCAGGAACTTATTTTTGCCCTGCAAAAAGGTATTGGGTGTATTAGCATTGAATCTATTGCTGAATCAAAACGTCTGCAGAAAATATGCGCGGATATGAAAACCACTGCTTCAGTGGCGGTGAGAATAAACCCAGACATAGTGGCTGATACCCATCCAAGCATTAGAACTGGCGGTAAAGAGCATAAGTTCGGAGTTCCAGCGGCACAGGCGATTGAGATTTTGCAAGAAGCAACAGCCCATCCTTATATGGAGGCGAAGGGTATTAGTTGTCATATTGGCTCGCAGATCCTAACAATAGAACCCTTTATTCTGGCGGCGCAGAAGATGCGCGAGATATATAAGCAGCTGCAATCAATGGGAATAAAAATCTCACAAGTAAGTTTGGGAGGTGGTTTTGGGGTTTCTTATAATCACAAACAAGAAAAACCGCTACCGCCAGAAGAATGGCACAAGGTCGCCGCAGTATTTGCGGACACGGATGTAACTTTGGCACTGGAACCAGGACGTTCTTTAGTTGCTGCTGCTGGTATTTTATTAATGAAAATTGAATACTTAAAAAATGTTGGCAATAAAAAATTTGTGATTACTGACGGCGCCATGAACGATATGCTGCGTCCAGCATTGTATAATGCCTACCATGAGGTTGTTGAAGTGAAGGAAAGGCAAAGGGAAATACAAAGGGAAATGGAAAGGGAAATGCAAAGGGAAATACAAGACGCAAGCAGACAAAAAAATGAGTATGACATCACTGGTCCTGTATGCGAATCGGGTGATATTCTTGCCTTACAAAGGCAACTGACAATAGAAGAGGGTGATTTACTGGCTCTGTTAGATGCGGGTGCTTATGGGATGTCTATGAGCTCCAACTATAATAGCCGCCCACGAGCTGCGGAGGTGCTGGTAAAAAACAATGAAGCTAAATTAATCAGAAGGCGCGAGGGCTTTGACGATATGATTGCTACAGAAAAAGAGTTCATATAGAGCTGAAGAATTAACCATTCTATGACGAGTAAAGAAATACCCTTTATAAAGATGCATGCGCTTGGCAACGATTTTGTCATGTTAGATTGTGTTCGCCATCCAGAACAACCCAATGCCAACACTATTCGCCAATTAGCAGACCGGAACTTTGGTATTGGCTTTGACCAGCTACTATGTTGTGAGCCGCCTCATGACCTTGATGCCGATTTCTTTATGCGTATTTACAATGCTGATGGCAATGAAGCGGAACAATGCGGCAATGGCGCTCGTTGTTTTTACCATTATGTGCGCCGCATTGGTTTAACTGCGAAGCAAGAAATAACCATTCAAACAGCTAAACGAGCAATTTCTTTAAAGGGCTCAAAAGGCGAGAAGGGCTCACTTAAGGTGGCGGCACATAATTCTAACAAAGCAACTTCTTCCACCAGTAATACACTTTGGGTGCGCGCCACAATGGGTAGAGCAGATTTTGCGTGGAGCAATGTGCTTAATGCAACAATCTCAAAAAAGCAACACAACCCCGCCGAGCTGCAATCATTAGAATTAGAAGTTGCCCTTTCTGCTGGCAAGGGCAGCTCAACAAAGAAAAACGACGCAAAGTTTATTGCGTACCCTCTATCGTTTGATAATCCTCATTTAATTATAATAGTTTCCTCATTAGAAGAAGCAGAGAGGCAAGTCCATCAAGCGGGAGAACAACTTGCCAAGCATCAATCCTTACTAAATGGCGCTAACGTGGGATTTTTGGTATGCAACAGCAAAAAGAAGATGCAACTTGTAACTTATGAAAGAGGAGCAGGTATAACTTTAGCTTGTGGGTCAAACGCTTGCGCTGCCTTTGCCGTTGCTCGCCAATTGGGCTTAGTCGCTCCGCGGGTTACCCTTGAAATGAAGGGAGGCAAGGCGCTGTTAGGTGAGGAAGATGGCGGTATATACATGGAAAGCGCGGTCCATGAAGTTTTTTCAGGAACAACTAATTTATTATTACAATGAGTAAAAAGAAACCTATCGCCAAACCATTATCTTCAAGTATGGTGCAGGAGTACCTGCGCAACAATTTAGATTTTTTTGCCACCGACAATAAGGATATTCAGCAGCTTTTACATGATATTAAGGTGCCTCATGAGAGCGGAGCGAATACTATTTCGTTACTGGAATATCAAAATAAATTATGGCGCAAAAAAGCAATGCAGGCAGAGGAACAACAGCGCCTTTTATTTTCCGACATTAATTATAATCGCGATGTAATGTCCATCATTCATAAAGCGGCGCTGCAAGTTATAAATGCAGCGGATTTGCAATCATTATGCCGCGAACTTGAAGAAATATTTATCAAGGACTTTAAGATTGCTTCTTATAGTTTGGTGTTTTTTATTAGTTTGCCTGAGTCAAAGCAATATACTTATAAAAGCAGAAACACAATTCCGCGTGAAGTTTTGCGCATACTGGACGACAAGAAACTCTTTTCTGGCGCCTTGCCTCCTATTATGCGCGAGTTCTTTTTTGGCGCACAGGGTAAGAAATTATCATCTTTCTTGTGCGCGCCTCTTTATAATTCACGAGGTTCTTTTGCGGTTCTTTGCCTTGCCAGTAAAGAGGAAACCCGTTTTAGTCGCGAACTATTGACAGATTATGTTGGTTTTTTGGTTGAAGCAATTCGTGTCACCATGATTCGCCATATTAAGGACTTGCGCGGGGGATCTCTTAGTGCGACTAAAGAAGTCAAGGTTACTAAAGCAACTAAGACCACCAACTCCCCTAAAACTAAAGCCAGTAAAGCTAAAACCACTAAAAACTCCAAATCATCCCCTAAATAAATCCTAGTAGGGATATGGAGCTATACCTTCTTGCATTTTCCTGATGTTTCCCTTTATAATAATTTCATGGAAAAAACACTGCAACTAATAGAGGACGCTTACGAAAACCCACAAGCCCCTATAACTGAAGAGTTGCGTAACGCAATAGAAAACACTCTCAAACAGATAGGAGACGGAACCCTAAGAGTGGCACAAAAAGATGCCGCCAACTGGCAAGTTAATCAAGCGGCTAAGAAAGCAATTTTGTTGTCATTTAGAGCGCGCTCCAATCGGCTTATTGATGGCGGCTGGGTAAAGTTTTACGATAAATTGGACACTAAGTTTAGTAATTATAGTGAAGATGATTTTCAACAATTGGGTGCTCGCGCAGTCCCTGGCGCTATAGTGCGCGAAGGCGCTTATATTGCTCCCAATGTAGTTTTGATGCCTTGTTATGTGAATATAGGCGCTTATGTTGATTCAGGAACTTTGGTAGATACGTGGGCTACTGTCGGTTCTTGCGCGCAAATCGGCAAGAATGTTCATCTTTCTGGTGGCGTTGGTATTGGCGGAGTGCTGGAACCCTTGCAAGCATCACCTACCATAATTGAAGACAATTGTTTTATTGGCGCCCGCTCTGAAGTAGTGGAAGGGGTCTTGGTGGAAGAGGGGGCAGTGCTCTCAATGGGAGTGTACATTGGCATGAGCACACCTATATATGATAGAAGCAAAGACGAGGTTTTTTATGGCAGAGTGCCTTCTGGCTCGGTGGTTATACCTGGCTCCTTGCCAGCAGCCAATGGCAAATATAGCCGCTATGCGGCTATAATAGTTAAGCAAGCGGATGCTAAGACCCGCGCCAAAGTGGGCATTAACCAATTGTTAAGATTTGATGAAACAGACAACCAATAGATAATATTATGAAGCAACAAATTAAAACCGATAAAGCGCCAGGTGCAATAGGACCCTATTCACAGGCAATTCGCAGCGGTAATACAGTTTATATTTCCGGGCAAATTCCTCTTGACCCTAATACACAAGAAGTGGTTGATGGCGGCATTGAACAACAGATAGCCCAGGCATTCGCCAACCTAAAAGAAGTGGCAATCGCCGCGGGCGGTTCGCTTGACCAATTAGTTAAGGTAAATGTTTATCTGATTGATTTGGCTCATTTTGCTTTGGTTAATCAATGCATGGAAGACAATTTCAACGAACCCTATCCAGCGCGCGCCGCAATTCAAGCCGCCGCCCTGCCGAAAGGAGTGCAGGTGGAAGTTGAAGCCATAATGGTACTTTAATAATCGCAAGAATTACAAAAGTTTCAAGAATCTCAATAATTTTAGTAACCTTAATGTTTGAATGTTTGATGAATAGCCAATGTGTGGAATAGTAGGTTGTATAGCCAAACGTAATGTGCGCAATATCCTTATAGAGGGTTTGCATCGTTTGGAGTATCGCGGCTATGATTCTGCTGGCGTTGCAATAATCCAAAAGCCGGAAGGGGAAGAAAAAACACAAACACAATTACATCTTCATCGGGTGTGCGGCAAGGTTGCAGCCCTTGAGGAAGAACTTAGGATTCATCGCCCCTCAGGAACGCTTGGTATTGCCCATACCAGATGGGCAACTCATGGTGGAGTGACAGTTGAAAATGCTCATCCGCATGTGTTTGATAATCGCTTTGCTTTGGTCCACAACGGCATAATAGAAAATTTTACAGAGATTAAACAGAAGCTACAGAAGAAAAAATATACTTTTATCAGCGAAACAGATAGCGAAGTAATCGTAGTATTGCTCCACGATTATTTTATCAAACATAAGAATCTATTGAAAGCAGTTGGCGCTATGATTAAAGACCTTGAAGGCAGCTATTCCTTGGCTATTATTGACAAGGAAAACCCGAATAATTTAATCGGCGTGCGGCGCGGTTCTCCTTTAGTGGTCGGCATGGGTGTGGAGGAGAACTTCCTTGCCTCAGACCCTCTCGCGTTACTTCAAGTTACAGACAAATTTATTTATTTAGAAGATGATGAAATTGCAATTCTTACTGAAGATAAAGTAATTATTCAAAACTTCAAGGGTGTGGTTAGACGCCATAAAGTTGAGATTTATGACCATGGCTTCACTGCTACCGAGCGCGGTGAATATAGCCACTATATGCTCAAAGAGATTTATGAGCAGCCGCAAGCAATTAGCAACACCCTTAGTGGCAGAATTCTGCATAATAAATTCTTGCCCGAAGTACTTGGGGAAAAAGGAAAAGAAATAATTGCAAACACTAATAACATATATATTACTGGCTGCGGCACCAGTCATAACTCGGCGCTTATTGCCCGTTATCAGTTTGAAGAATATCTTAATATTAATGTGTTCACCGAAGTCGCCAGCGAGTTTCGTTATATGGCAAGAGCAGTGCCGCCGCAGTGCCTCTATCTTACTATTTCACAATCTGGAGAAACCGCTGATATTCTTGCTGCGCTGAAGGACATTAAAAGCAAAGCGCAAACAATAGCCGCTAACAAGAATAAAAGCAGCGACAAGAACAAGGCAAAACACATCAACAATGAAACGAACTTTTTAGCATCAGTTGCAATATGCAATGTTCCATCAAGTACTTTAGCGCGCCTCTGCGATATTCCTCTTATAACTGCCGCAGGTCCTGAGATAGGGGTGGCTTCAACTAAAGCATTTACCGCTCAGTTAACTGCGCTACTGTTATTGCTTGGCTACTTTTTAAGTGTACGCGGCGCCAGCAAACATGAAAAAGAATTAGCGCGAGCTTTGCACAAATTGCCTGAAGACCTTGCCGCCGTGTTAGAAACCCGCAGTCAGATTCAAGAAATAGCCGAGAGTATAGCAGATAAAAATAATGCAATGTTTATCGCGCGCGGCATGCTATATCCGGTGGCACAGGAGGGCGCACTTAAACTAAAAGAAGTATCATATATACATGCCGAAGCATATCCAGGAGGCGAATTGAAGCACGGTCCTTTGGCATTAATTGAAAAAAACTTTCCTACTATTGCTCTTGCCAGCAAAGGCAAATATCTCCAAAAAATGAAATCTAACATGCAAGAGGTTGTGGCGCGCGGCGGACCATTATTTGTCTTTAACGATGTTAAGGATAAAGAGATTAGTCGCCTTGCCGAGCAGGTGGTAGTCCTGCCGCAGGTTCATCCCTTGCTGGCGCCTATCATTTATGCATTGCCTATGCAGCTTTTGGCTTATGAGACCGCAGTCCTTTTGGGAACGGATGTTGACCAGCCACGCAATCTTGCCAAATCAGTTACGGTTGAATAAAAAATGTCCGCAGTAATGACAAACTTCTTATGCGTAGTTCAATCAATGCTGATAAGAAACCTATAGGAGACCCTGCAGAAAAACCATGAATTTTGCCACCGAGACAACAGAGGATTTACTTCATCTATTAGTTTCACAACCCTCAGTAACTCCAGATAGTACCAGTTGTCATGTAGAAATAGCGGGGCGTCTAAAGCAGCTAGGTTTCCAAACAGAGATGCTCACCTTTGGCAAGGTAAATAATTTATGGGCGACTTATGGTAAAGCGCCTTACTTTGTTTTTTGTGGTCATACAGATGTAGTACCCCCCGGCGATGAATCATTATGGACTCATCCACCTTTTTCCCCCACTACTGACAATGGAATATTGTATGGACGCGGGGTAGTGGATATGAAAGCATCCATAGCTGCCATGATAATAGCCATGCGTGATTATCTATCTGAGGGGAGCGAAGACGCAGCCAAGCCCGACCAGCTGCATCATCCAGGTATAGCGTTCCTTATAACGGCTGATGAAGAAGGAGAAGCAATTGATGGAGTATCTCGCGCTCTACAAGAACTTAATAAGCGTGGAGATGGAATTAATATTAACCAATGTTTGGTGGGCGAGCCCACTAGTGAGGCATGTTTTGGCGATGCGATTAAGAATGGTAGAAGGGGCTCTATTTCTTTATCTCTAACCCTGCAGGGCAATCAAGGACATGCTGCCTATATAAAAAAAGAAGATAATCTATTACATCTAACAGTAGATTTTATTAACTTGCTGCTTGCCGAGGACTGGGATAAAAACATAATAAAAGAAAAACAAACCCCGCCACCAGGGACTAGCTTTAATGTAGTCAATCTGCAAGGAGTATCAGCTGCCGATAATGTTACCGCGCAGAGTGTCCGAGTATTTTGCAATTGGCGTTATGCCCCGCCTCTGGTTGATGAATTGGATAAATTAAAAAACAAGGTCTTTGATATGGCGCACAAAGCAGGATTTAGTGAATCGCAATATAAAGCAAAATGGACAGAAGGGGCTAAGCCATATTTTTGTCCTGCTGGCGCGCTGGCGACTTGCTTACAACAAGCAATAAAAGAAAGAGTTGCAACTACAGCTAAGCTAACCACTAGCGGCGGCACCTCAGATGGTAGATTCTTTCCTGATTATGGAGTTGAAGTAGTAGAATTTGGTCCGCGCAACGCCACTATACACTGTGTTGATGAATGCTTGCCTGTGGATGAAATTAACCAACTTACGCAAGTTTATCTTAGATTTTTGCAGCTGCTTTTTGCGGGTTAGATTCTGTAGATAGTGAGGGTAAAATTTACCTAACGAGATGAGTCGTATTCGTCCCTATTATTAGCTTATTAGCTACACACTTTTTTTGCTATCTGACTTATGGCAAATAGTATCCCGCCAGTAACTGCGGCAGTTGGCGATGCCGGTAAATCTAATAATAAAGCGCCCCCCAGCCCGACAGCAAGTAGAATAACAGCAACTATGATGCTAGCGATAATCATTGCATAAGGACCTTTAACCCATGGACGCACTGTAACAGCAGGTATAACCATCAAGGTGTTCAACAGCAATAGCCCCACGGTCTGCACGGTTACGCTAACAAACAAAGCTAAAATTAGCAAGAAAATTAAATCGGCAAATTTAGTTCCCCATTTCTCCGCATCGGCTATTTCGGGCTGTGCAGTTATTGACAGCAAGGGCCTGCGTAGCAACCATAGCCCTGCCATAGTAATTATTCCAACGCCACTTTGCCACCATATATCGCTAAGAGTTACAGTAAGCCATTCCCCCAACAGATAAGAAAGTAAATCAACTTTTACCTGAGCAATACTTATGATAATAATCCCGGCCCCTAAAAAAACATGAGCTGTAAGCCCCAGCATGGCATCTGTTGCAAGTTCGCGTTGCCGTTTCATTAGCCATAGAAAAGCGCAGATGCATAAGGCGCTGGCTAGAATACCAATAATAGGATTAATTGCGAAGAAAAAAGCTACGGCTAACCCAAGCACAGAAGCATGAGCCAAGGACTCGGCAAAAAATGCCATCCGCCGCCAAAAAATAAAACACCCCAGAACCCCTCCAGCCGGCGCTATAATTAAGGCAATAACCCAGGATAGAATAAATAGCTCCATTATTTTTTGCCAGCTATTCGCTGCGAAGTATAATTATTTAAAAGCAGAGGTATAACCGCATAGCAGAGGAGAACTGCGTAGCAATAATTATTTATTCAACAGAGTCGTTATCCTGGATTGCTGGAGTTGGCACGTGTTTTTGCAGCACTCTTTGTAAAATCCAGAAATCTAAGACACAATAAATAAATCCTATAATCAATCCACTAACCGCTCCATTAGCAGCTCCTATAATTGCTCCAGCAACCCCGCCCGTAATAATATTAGCGCTTTTTGCTTGACTGAGAAATTCAGCTAAAACTGGCGCGTTCAATACATAGGATGCTGTTCCTTTAGCGCTTTGCACAATAGCATTGGCGTTGAAGGACTCAACGAAGCTATTAATTTCTGCTCCCGCATTGTAACTTAAGCTGGTTGCGGACGTTGTGGAAGTAATGTTCACTAAAGAGTCAAGGGTAATTTGGTCAAGGGCATGGTTAACCTTGCCGCTTATGCTGCCGCCTATCACTCCATAAGAGGAATCAACTGCCGCTTGTAAAGAAAAAGAATTGATATATTGACTAAGTTCTGCAACGAGCGTATTAATTATAGCAACATTACCATGTTCCCCCAAAAAATAACCTATTACTCCGCCCAATCCAAGCCCAATGATAGCGCTAATTCCCAAGAGAAATACTGCATAAAGCATTAAATATGATTTCATAAATCTCCAAAAACTGAGTTGGCTGAATTCATCTTCTGTAATATTTCTTAACTTTTTCCAAACTAAAAATATTATGATGCCGCTAATGATATCCCCCGTAAATGCCGCTAATACCAATGCCAATATGAAAACTATAATTCCTCGTCCCGGATGTTCGCCCCTAGAGCAGCCAATTATGGCTCCACGTAAGGTACCAAGCAGCAAACCTATAATAGCAAAAGAAAGGGCGCCACCAATTACACCAATAGGAATGGCAGCCAAAGCATACCAGGCGAACTCTGGCGCCAGTAATGCGCCCAGTAAAATCAATAAGGAAAAGGAGATGCCAGCCGTTGCTCCCAAAATAGCCCCTATAATTGCGCCAACCGAAGCATAAACAGTGGCACCGCCGCTAATAAAATCAGTAATTTTATAAGTTGTATTCATAATGCAATATTATAAGCAAGCTTAGTATATTTAGCGAGTTTTTTATGGGATAGGATTTAGGGGAACTTTCTAAATCTCATAAGCCAGAAGGTAGCTTTTATCCCGCGGCGTAATACTTTCGGCATTAACTTGTATAACCTGTGTCTTAATAAATAGCTGTGCGGTTTAATGTCTTTATAAGCGGCATCTCTATCTGAAGATATATGTTGCTCTAAGTTATCACAGTCAAAATGTTTTACAACCACAGGCACTATACCCAAACGTTGTTTGATGTCATTCATTTCTAAGTGAAGATCCGCAGGAAGAACTGGCTCATTTTTAATCTGCTGTATCAACTGTTCGGCGCCCTTTTTGGTGATTGCATAAGCATAAGAACCCGACAAAGAAACTATGGGCGTGCCTATGCGGTGTTGGGTTGATGTTACGCTGGGAGGTGTAGACAGCACGCGATTTTTCCACAAACTTAAAGGATAGATATTTTTACCAAAAAAAGGTGTCCCCTCAAGAGTAATGGAATAACCAAGATGCAAAAGATCCCATTGCGGCGGAGCGGTATTCAAATTATTAAGCAGCACAGCGAAATCATCATTTAGTTTAACGTCGTCTTCCAACACAACCAATCGTTCTATGTTTTCTGCCAGTATTTTTTCATATACTTGAAGATGGGAAAATGTACATCCTAATTCTCCTTTGGAGAGTGAACGTTCTAAGCATTGTTCCCCCTCTTTTATCTTAAACTTACTAACATAAGCACGCGATAGCTTTTCGCCGTCCACCGCATCAAAAAACGCATAATCTATTTTGAGCTTTGTCATCTGCTCATGTATAAACTGTCGTCTCTTAGATGCATGAGCCAAGCTTACGACAAGTACTGGAATCTGTTGGCTATTCATTATGCAACATTATAAGGATGAAACATCGTCCTGGTTAGATAAATTGTTAGGGAAATTTTTTAGATCTTACAAGCCGTAGAGTACTTATTATCCTGCGGCGCAATGCTTTAGCAACTTGCCAGCATTCAGGGGCGCGCGGATGAATTTTCCGCAAGGACTTGGTTATAAACTTGGATATTCTATATTTCAAATCGCTGCGCTGCTTCATACCACCATAAGCGAGATTCCTATCTGTAATTATATGTTGCTCTATGCTATCGTCGCGCCATTGTTTTATAGCTATAGGCGCTATGGCAAAACGTTGTTTGAGGTTATTCGTTTCTAAACGAACATCCGAAGGAAGCAAAGGGCTATTTTTAATTTGTTTTATCAATCGTTTAGCGCCATTTTTGGTAATCGCATAAGCATGTGATCCCTCCAAAGAAGCTACAGGCGGACCTATGCGGTATTTGATTGATGAGGCGGCGGCAGGTAGAAGTAACACACGGCTTTCCCATAAACTTAAAGGATAGATATTCTTGCCGAAAAGAGGCACGGCTTTAGAGGTAGCCCAATAACCAATATACACTAGGTCCCATTGCACTGGAGTATTATCAATGCCATTAATTAGCGCTGCAAAATCATCATCTAGTTGAGCATCGTCTTCCAATACAATCAATTTTTCTATGTTTTCCGCCAGCATTTTTTCATACACGTGAAGATGGGAAAATGCGCATCCTAGTTCCCCTATGGTGAGAGATCGCCCTAAGCATTGTTCGCCCTTTTTTACCTTAAACTTACTAATATAAGTACTTGATAGTTTGTTGCCGTCCACCGCATCAAAAAACTCATAATCTATTTTGAGTCGTGCCAGCTGCTCGCGTATAAACTCGCGTCTCTTGGGAGCCCGAGCTAAGCTTATAACAAGTACAGGAATCTGTTGGTTATTCACTTGTTCCGATGGAATATAGGGATGGGAGGGTTTTTTATTAGATCTTATAAGCCGTAAGGTGCTTTTTATCCTGCGGCGGAATACTTTACCCGCATGCCAATATTTAGAGGCATGCGGGTGGATTTTCTGCAAGGACTTGATTATAAACTCAGATATTCTATGTTTAAAATCACTGCGTGGCTCTGGGTCTTTATACAAGAGGGACCTATCAGGATCTATATGCTGTTCTATGTTGTTGCCGCTCCAATGTTTTACAGTTATGGGCGCTATGGCAAAACGTTGTTTTAAGCCAGGCATTGATAAGCGTTCATCCGCAGGAATCAAAGGAGCGGATTTAATAGCTTGTATCAATTGCTCGGCGCCCTTTTTGGTAATCGCATAAGCATAAGAACCCAGTAAAGAAACTATGGGCGGACCTATGCGGTATTTGGTTGATGATGCGGCGGGAGGTATAGGTAGAGCGCTATTTTCCCATAAATTTAAAGGATAGATGTTTTTACCAAAAAGAGGCGCATCTGCAAGGGCAGTCCAATAGCCAATATACGTTAGGTCCCATTGCAGCGGAGCGGAGTTTAGGTTATTAATTAGCGCGGCGAAATCATCATTTAGTTGGATATCGTCTTCCAACACAATTAATTTCTCTATGTTTTCCGCCAGCATTTTTTCATATATGCGGAGATGGGAAAATGCGCATCCTAGTTCCCCTTTGGAGAGCGGCCGCCCTATGTATTGTTCCCCCTCTTTTACCTTAAACTTACTAATATAAGCATGTGACAGCTTGTTTCCATCCACCGCATCAAAAAATTCATAATCTATTTTGAGTTTTGCCATCTGCTCGCGTATAAACTTGCGTCTCTTGGGAGCCCGAGCTAAGCTTATAACAAGTATAGGAATCTGTTGGTTATTCACTTGCTATTAACTTATAGAGACGAAACATCGTCATGGTTAGGTGATTTTTTAGATCTTACAAGCCATAAGGTGGCTATTATCCTACTGCGGAATACTTTAGCCGCTTGCCAATATTTAGGGGCGCGCGGATGGACTTTCTGCAAAACCTTGATCATAAACTCGGATATTCTATGCTTCAAATCGCTGCGCAGTCTCAGGTTTTCACACAAGATATCCCTATCAGGAGTTAGATGTTGTTCTATTTTATCGCCACCAAATGGTTTTACAGTTATGGGCATTATGGCAAAACGTTGCTTGAAGCCATGCATTGATAAGCGATCATCCGCAGGAAGCAAAGGAGCGGATTTAATAGCTTGTATCAATTGCTCAGCGCCCTTTTTGGTAATCGCATAAGCATAAGCCCCCCACAAAGAAAATATGGGCGGACCTATGCGGTATTTGGTTGATGTTGCGGCGGCAGGTATAGGCAACACGCGACTTTCCCATAAATTTAAAGGATAGATGTTTTTACCAAAAAAAGGTGTGGCTTTGAGGCCAGGGGAATAACCAATATACGCTAGGTCCCATTGCAGCGGAGCGGAGTTTAGGTTATTAATTAACACAGCAAAATCATCATTTAGTTGGACATCGTCTTCTAACACAATTAATTTTTCTATGTTTTCTGCCAGCATTTTTTCATACACGTGAAGATGGGAAAATACGCATCCTAATTCTCCTTTGGATAGTGGACGGCCTATGCATTGTTCCCCCTCTTTTATCTTAAATCTATTAACGTAAGTATGCGAAAGCTTGTTGCCATCCACCGCATCAAAAAACTCATAATCTATTTTGAGTCGTGCCATCTGCTCGCGCATAAATTTGCGTCTCCCGAGCGCATGGGTCAAACTTATGATAAGTATAGGAATCTGTTGATTATTCATTTATAGATATTAAATTTCTAAATGGCAGAATTTTTTTTAGATCTTATAAGCCTTAGGGTGTTTTTTATCCTACGGCGCAATACTTTAGCCGCTTGCCAATATTTGGGGGCGCGCGGATGGATTTTCCGCAAGACCTTGATTATAAACTTGGATATTCTATGCTTCAAATCGTTGCGCGGCTCTGGCTCTCCACACAAGATATCTCTATCAGGAGTTAGATGCTGTTCTATTCTCTTACCTTTCCATTGTTTTACAGTTATAGGGGCTATGGCAAAACGTTGTTTGATTCTATTTATTGCTAAGCGATCATCCGCAGGAAGCAAAGGGCTATTTTTAATCTGTTGTATCAATTGCTCAGCGCCTTTTTTAGTAATCGCATAAGCATGAGAGCCCGACAAAGAAACTATGAAAGGACCTATGCGATATTTGGTTGATGTTATAGCGGCAGGTATAGGTAGTACACAACTTTCCCATAAACTTAAAGGGTAAATATTTTTACCAAAAAAAGGAGCGGTGTTGAAGTTGCTCATATAACCAATATACACTAAATCCCATTGCAGCGGAGCGGAGTTTAGGTTATTAATTAACACAGCGAAATCATCATTTAGTTGAGTGTCGTCTTCTAACACAATCAATTGTTCTATATTTTCTTCAAGCATTTTTTCATACACTTGAAGATGGGAAAAGGTGCATCCTAATTCTCCTTTGGTGAGGGGACGCCCTTTGCATTGTTCCCCTTTTTTTATCTTAAATCTATTAACATAAGTATGCGATAGCTTGTTGCCATCCACCGCATCAAAAAACTCATAATCTACTTTGAGTCGTGCCATCTGCTCGCGCATAAATTTGCGTCTCTTGATAGCATGAGGCAAGCTTACGACAAGTACTGGAATCTGTTGATTATTCATTTATAGCAATTATGTATCTTGATGCGGGCGCTTTTTTTTAGATCTTATAAACCGCAAGGTGGCATTTATCCTACCTCTAGTCGCTTCCCAGCGTACAGGAGCGAGTGGATGGATTTTCTGTAAACATTTGATTATAAACTTGGATATTCTATGCCTCAAATCGCGGCTCGGCTCTGGGATACTCTTCATCTGATCCAAGATATTCCTATCATGAGTTAGATGTTGTTCTATGTTATCACCACCAAATGGTTTTACAGCTATGGGAGTTATGGCAAAACGTTGTTTGATGCCACTTATTTCTAAGCGATCATCGGCAGTAATCAAAGGAGCGGATTTAATTTTTTGCGTCAATTGTTCAGCGCCCTTTTTGGTAATCGCATAAGCGTAAGTACCCGATAAATGAAGTAAGGGCCGACCTATGTAGTATTTGGTTGATGTTGCGGAGGTAGGTAGCACGCGACTTCCCCATAAACTTAAAGGGTAAATATTTTTACCAAAAAAAGGCATATCATGGATCCAATACGAATAACCAATATACGCTAAATCCCATTGTAGAGGCATAAAGCTCAGGCTATTAATTAACACAGCAAAATCATCATTTAGTTGAACATCATCTTCTAACACAATCAATTTTTCTATATTTTCTGCCAGCATTTTTTCATATACATGAAGATGAGAAAATGCGCATCCTAATTCTCCTTTGGATAGTGGACGGCTTATGTGCTGTTCTCCCTCTTTTATCTTAAACTTATTAATATAAGCGATTGAAAGCTTGTCGCCATCCACCGCATCAAAAAACTCATAATCTATTTTGAGTTTTGCCATCTGCTCGCACATAAACTTACGTCTCTTAAGCGCATGAGGCAAGCTTACGATAAGTACTGGAATCTGCTGATTATTCATTTATTTCTTATTATAAAGAAAATTTATTAATGATTGCTATGTTTTATTAGGACACTTTAATAAGGATAAACAATAAGGATAAACAATCTGGACGAATATGGTTGAATAAATATTACAGATATAAGTACACCATCTACCCTGCCCACTATTTTTTATCTAGCCCTGCCGCAGCTCAAAATAATACACTATAATAAAAATGAATGAAATTGCATCCCTCAATTCTTGCCATCCTTGATGAAAGCGTTAATGTTGACGCGCCCACTTACTTGGTAACTCCACGTATGAGGTTGGCGCGTCAATTGCGCGAGGCATATAATTACCATAGCAAAACAAAAACTTGGAATGATTCTCCAATTGTAACTATTGGTGGCGCTGCTGGCTGGGTGGCTCATCTGGCAAATCCTTTATTGACAACACACGGGACGCTCCTTATCAGTGAAGGGCAGGCGCGTCTTATATGGGAAGATACTTTATGGGCTATGCCAGACCAGGATAAAGAATTAATTGGTTGGGATACTTTTGCTGATGAAAGCGGGATAATGACAAAACGTTTCATTGCCCAAGCCCAAGACGCCTGGCGTCTTGCTCATCTATATCGCTTAGAATTTGCCCCCAAGAACTTTAATAGTGAAAGAATGCCGCGTTTTTTTTACCGCTGGTCTCTGGCATATCAAAAAATGTGTGAAAAAAGAAGAGTTACGGATGAATGGATGGCATTGCTAAAAGTTTGCGCCGCTTTAACAGAAGGAACACTCTTGCCCCCTGCTTCCGTATGGGTGGGATTTAATGATAATTATCCAGCTTACGAAGAACTATATCGTTTATTAACTAAACACGCTTCATCTAAAACGACAAAACAGGAAAATGCTTTTGTGTTAGAGGGGGTCACAGATGTAGCCAATGATAAGCTGCAGTGCCAACTTAGCGAATATGACAATGAACGGGAGGAGATGAGTCAATTAGCCGCTATAGTAAGTCGCACTCATAAGGAAAACCCCACTGAGCTAATAGGGGTTGTTATCCCAGGGCTTGAAAAAAATTGGCATTATATCCGCCGTCTATTTGCTATAGCATTTTCAAATACGGATGCTGTGAGCGAAAATCCACACCCAACCCAACAAGAAGCGCTTCCTTTTGATATGTCATGGGGCGAGGAGCTACGTGATTACCCATTAATAGGAGACATGTTAACCATGCTATCAATAACGCCAGCTAAGATTCCACCACCTGAATTTGCAGATTTATTCCACTCTCCATACTTGGCTGGCTATGAACGAGAAGAGGCGGCAAGAGCGGCTTTAAGGCAGAGGTTTATTAACTTAAATGCAAAGTATCGGGGTATTTCTTTGCAAGAATTAACTGCAAACAAACCGCAGGGTAAAATGGCAGCATCCAAAGATGGAAAAATACTTGATGAGACGCCACTTCTCAAAGAAGCGCTGCGTAAATATTTTAACGTTGAGGATGCTTTTGTTAAATCTGCCACGCCACAGCATTGGGCGCAAACTTTTAGTCGCCAGATGCGCTCTTTGGGCTGGGGTGATATTAAATGGAGTAGGTTGGAAAAACAACTTTGGGAGAAATGGGAAGGTATTCTGGACCAACTATATTCTGCTGGCAATATCCTGTCAAATTGCACGCGCGCCCGCGCTTTGAGTTTTATTGTGGATTGCGCTGCTGAGATATTTCAAGCAAGCCCTGCTGCCACCAAAGTTCGGCTATTGGGAATTAAGCAAGCCGAAGGTCTGATATTTGACCGCCTGTTTGCCTGCCAGATGAATGATGCTTGTTTATCTCCTCCCGCCGCCAATTTTTTTATTCCGTTTGAATTAGGACGCGCCGCCTCAATGAAGTGGTGCAGTTTGGCACAAAGATGGCGCGAAGAAGAAAGAATTATCGGTGGATTAATGAGAGCTGCCCCAGTAGTAAACTTTAGTTTTGCTGCCCGCAGTGAAGAGGAAGAGAAACTTCCGCACCCTTTGTTAGGAGATATGCCTGTAAAACCTTTCATAGAAACATCCTCGCCTTCCAACATAAAAGGCAAGGAGGAAGACAAGGGGAAAGGCAAGATAGAAGGCGAGAGGCAAAAGGAAGCATCAGTATCTTGGGAAGAGCTTAGCGATGAACAGGCGCCTGCGGTTGATAAAGACGAAGAGCTAAAAAGCTTAGTATCAATAGTTAAGAGTCAATCATCTTGCCCTTTTCAAGCATTTGCCGCCCACAGATTAAAGCCAGCAGTCCCCGAACCGCCACAGGATGAAGTATCCGCAATGGATCGCGGTACAATGTTGCATAAGGTTTTGCGTAATGTGTGGAGCAAGATAGAGTCCCAGCAGAAATTATGTGATATGGAGGATGGGGAAGTTATTAAATTGGTCACAGCTGAATCAAGTAGAGTTCTGCATGAGAATATTTGGAGAATTGTATTCTTGCAGGATGAGATGACAACCGAGCTGGAAAAGAAATATTTAGCAACCCTGACGCAAGAATTTTTACATAATGAAAAGCAGCGGAAAATTCCTTTTAGAGTAGCAGGGCTTGAAAAGGAGATAAAAATCAATCTTGATGGCAGGGAGTTCTTATTGAAGATTGACAGAATAGATGAGATTCTACCATCAGGTAACAGCGACATTAATAAGGAAAGTCATAATAGCGGAACTAGGGCTCTCATTGATTACAAAGTGGGAAATGCAAATCATAGCGGCAATAGCATTCGTGGTCTTCGCCCACGCGAGCCGCAGTTAATTATCTATTCTTTGGTGACTGATGATTTACGCTCTTTGGGCTTTATTGCTTTGAATCTCAAAAATGGATCTGTTGCTAAGGGCTTATGTCTCGGCGAAGATGGTTTGTTCCATCAAGTTAGGTCTGTTATTAAGCAAGAACAATTGCAACTTATGCAACAGAATGTGCGGGATATTTATGCTTCTTTTATTAGCGGACGGGCAGCGGTTGATCCGCTTGATGCAGCTGTTTGCCGCTATTGTCAATATGATTCTCTGTGCCGTATTCAAGAAATAAACTCCTTAAATTAGTTAATGTATAAACCTCTATATCTATTTATCGGCTTGCGCTACTTGCGAGCTAAAAGACGTAACAGCTTCATCTCGTTCATCTCCTTATTCACAATACTTGGCTTGCTGGTTGGCACCAGTATATTGATTTTGGTGTTATCGGTTATGAATGGTTTTGGCAAGGAAATAAATCATCGGATTTTAGGAGCAATCCCTCACATCACCCTGGAAAGTCGCGATCCACTGGCGGACTGGGAAGAATATGCTCGCGAAATAAAACAAAACTATGGAGTGGAAGAGGCAGTGCCCTTCGTCCAGTTGCAAGGAATGCTTTCATCTAATGGTCGCTCGCATGCCGCCATAGTTAGCGGAATTGACCCTAATTATGAGAAGGACGTTACCATCATTGATGATTTTATGAACGAAGGAGACCTTTCCGACCTACAACCCGGCGAGTATGGCATAGTGCTGGGTAGTATTTTGGCGGGCTCATTGCGCGCTGATGTTGGAGATGAAGTAATTTTAGTAGTGCCGCAAATCAGCGTCACTCCAGTTGGGACATTGCCGCGGTTGCGTAAATTTACCGTAACTGGCATCTATAGTTTGGGTTCAGAGATTGATGCTAATTTGGCTTTGGTGCATATAAAAGACGCTTCAATTCTCAAGCGCTTAGGCGGCGCGGCGGAGGGTATTCGTCTAAAGCTGGAAGATGTTTTTACTGCTCCGCTCATAGGACAGGCATTGGCGCGCGAGTATGGCGGATATTTTTACATAAGGGATTGGACTCGCACCTACGGAAATCTTTTTGCTTCTATACAATTGGAAAAACGGCTGGTGGGTTTATTGCTGTTTCTTATAATTGCGGTTGCTAGTTTCAACATAGTATCAACTTTAGTGATGCTGGTTAATGACAAGGAAAGAGACATCGCGATTTTACGAACTATGGGAGCCAGCAGTTCCACCATAGCCGCAATATTTATGGTAAATGGAGCTTTTTCTGGTTTGTTTGGCACCTTAGGGGGAGCAATTCTTGGGATTGTGTTGTCTCTAAACATAAGTCAAATTGTTGAGAAGATTGAGAAGTCCTTTGGAGTGGACTTCCTCAGTGCCGACACTTATTTTATTGATTATCTTCCTTCGCATTTATTAGCAAGCGATGTATTAGTTGTCTGCGCGGCAACTTTATTATTAAGTATCACAGCAAGCATTTATCCAGCACGGCGCGCGGCGCGGATTCAACCTGCAGAGGCGCTTAGGTATGAATAAAAAACTCACTAAACCCCGTAAATCCAACAAAAAATCTACTGCTTCTGTTCAGTCGGTTCTGCAGTGCTTTAAATTGTGTAAAGAGTTTAATTTGCCAGGTCAGAAAATTAGAGTATTGCAAAACATTAATTTTGCTTTGGCTCCCGGTGAAAGAGCAGCAATCGTGGGCTCATCAGGAGCAGGTAAAACTACCCTGCTAACAATATTAGGAGGGCTGGAAAAACCAAGTAGTGGCGAGGTTCGGGTAGATGGGACTGTGCTTAACAAAATGAATTCTAACCAGCTGGCGAAACTACGCAATGGTAAAATTGGTTTTGTGTACCAGTTCCATCATTTGCTTATGGAATTTACCGCTGCCGAAAATGTAGCCATTCCTTTGGTCTTGGGTTCTGAAACACCTGCCGCGGCGCTGCAAAGGGCTGCAAAAATGCTAACGTTAGTTGGGTTGGGAAAACGTTTGCAGCATAAACCGGGAGAATTATCCGGCGGCGAAAGGCAGCGGGTGGCAGTTGCTCGCGCTTTAGCTGGCAACCCCTCATGTGTTTTATTGGATGAACCTACTGGCAATTTGGATGAAGGGACGGCAGAGTCGGTACATCGCTTGTTATTGCGTCTTAGCAAAAAATTAGGCATAGCTCTATTGGCAGTAACCCACGACGCTCATCTGGCATCAATGATGGATAAGCAATATATTCTAAATCAGGGAAATCTTAGAGCAACTAAGAAGCTTAGATAGTATTGATAATAGCAATGCTAAAATATTATATAATTCACCTAGATTGATTATGAAAAAAAATGTAACCTTAGTATGCTATAGCAATCATGCTTATCACAATGCCAAGCAGAAATTGATTACTAACGCTAAAATGTGCGAAGAAGTGGACAGAGTCCATGCTTTTGCTCCTTGGGATATTGATAAGGAGTTTTACCGGCAAAACAAAGATATTTTTCAATATTTCAAAGGTGCTGGCTATTGGCTATGGAAACCATATTTTATTCAAAAAGTTCTAAGAACTATGGCGGATAATGAATATTTGTTATATCTGGACGCTGGAAGTCGTATTATTGATTCCATTAGACCATTGATTAATTTATTTGCAAATAATAAACCAATTATTTGTTTTGAAATTCCGTGTATAGAGAAACATTGGACTAAAAGGGATTGTTTCATTGCTCTTAATTGTAATAGTCCTTTATATACTGACACTAATCAACGAGTGGCTACCTTTCATCTTTGGAAAAAATGCGCTGCTTCTTTAGATTTTGTTGATGAATGGCTAAGATTTGCACTTCAACGTAAATTGATAGATGACAGCCCCAGTAAAGCGCCAAATTACCCTGGTTTTAGAGAGCATAGGCACGACCAATCAATTTTTAGTTTGTTAAGTAAAAAATATGAATTAGAGGCATTTAGAGATCCTTCACAATTTGGCAGCAGCTATAAAAAAGCATATAATAACTCCCCTTATAACCAAATAGTAGAAGCAACAAGAGAACTCAATACTCGAAGCGAGCTATCTCTATTTACCAAAATAAAATATGGCATTTATTATTCAATTCGCGATTTTCCTTCCTAGATATTTTTATCCTGTGAGGGAGAAGTAAGAATGAATAATAGAGCACAATATTAAAATACTATACAATCTAATAAGCTTGTTCAATAAGTTCGGTATATAATTCACTTATATTAATTATGAAAGAAAAAATTACTTTAGTATGCTATAGCAATAAAATTTATCACAATGCCAAGCAGAAATTGATTAATACTGCCAGGATGTGTGGAGAAGTGGACACAATCCATGCTTTTGCTCCTTGGGATATTGATAAAGCATTTTACCAGCAAAATAAAAAGGTTCTTCAAAAGCGTAGAGGCGCAGGTTATTGGCTTTGGAAACCATATTTTATTCAAAAGGTTCTAAGAACTATGGCAGATAATGAATATTTGTTATATCTGGACGCTGGAATTCGTATTATTGATTCCATTAGACCATTGATTAATTTATTTGCAAATAATAAACCAATTATTTGTTTTGAACTTCCGTATATAGAGAAATATTGGACTAATAGGGATTGTTTCATTGCTCTTAATTGCGATAGCCCTTTGTATACTGACACTAATCAACGGATGGGGGGCATTCATCTTTGGAAAAAATGCGCGGCTTCTTTGGATTTTGTTGATGAGTGGCTAAAGTTTGTAGTTCAACATAAATTAATAGATGATAATCCCAGTGAAGCGTCAAATTACCCTGGTTTTAGAGAGCATAGGCACGACCAATCAATTTTTAGTTTGTTAAATAAGTTCGGTATATAATTCACCTAGATTGATAATGAAAGAAAAAATTACCTTAGTATGCTATAGCAATAAAATTTATCACAATGCCAAGCAGAAATTGATTAATACTGCCAGGATGTGTGGAGAAGTGGACACAATCCATGCTTTTGCTCCTTGGGATATTGATAAAGCATTTTACCAGCAAAATAAAAAGGTTCTTCAAAAGCGTAGAGGCGCAGGTTATTGGCTTTGGAAACCATATTTTATTCAAAAGGTTCTAAGAACTATGGCAGATAATGAATATTTGTTATATCTGGACGCTGGAATTCGTATTATTGATTCCATTAGACCATTGATTAATTTATTTGCAAATAATAAACCAATTATTTGTTTTGAACTTCCGTATATAGAGAAACATTGGACTAAGAGGGATTGTTTCATTGCTCTTAATTGCGATAGCCCTTTGTATGCTGACACGAATCAACGGATGGCGAGTATTCATCTTTGGAAAAAATGTGCAGCTTCTTTGGGTTTTGTTGATGAATGGCTAAGATTTGCAGCTCAAAGTGACTTGATAACTAACAGCCCTAGTAATGCGTCAAATTACCCTGGTTTTAGAGAGCATAGGCACGACCAATCAATTTTTAGTTTGTTAAGTAAAAAATACGGATTAGAGGCATTTAGAGATATTTCCCAATATGGGAACCAGCATAAAAAATTATATAATAACTCCCCTTATAATCAAATAGTAGAATTAACGAGAGCAAGAAATATTGGAAGTGAGTTATCTTTATTTACCCAAATAAAATATGGTATTTATTCTTCAAGTCGCAATTTTTTTCTTAGATACTCTTATCCTGTGAGGAAGAAGTAAGAATAGAGAGCCACATAAAATACTATATAATCTAATATGTCTTATCCTAAGGTCTCAATAATCATGGCCACTTATAATCGCAGTGTAGTTGTTAAGCGGGCGATTGATTCTATGCTTGCTCAAACCCTTAGAGATTTTGAGTTCATCATAGTGGATGATGGTTCCAGTGATGAGACACCACAGGTTTTAAGTGAGTGCGCCGCTGCAGATGCGCGAATTCGTTTATTACACCAAGAAAATAAAGGGTTAGCCGCGGCGCGTAATTTTGGAGCAGATAAAGCCCGAGGAAAGTATCTTGCTTTTATGGACGATGATGATGAATCCTTGCCGCTAAGATTGGAGAGACAAGTTGGTTTTTTGGATAATAATCCTGATTATGCCGCTTGTCAATGCGGTTATAGTAAGGTAATGCCTACTGGTGAGATTTCTAAGTATGATACAACAGCTAAACCTCCGTCACAAGACGTAAAAAATACTGACGAAATAAATTTTATTGTATTCCCGAAACCTTTAGTAACAAATAATCCTGTCTATCACACGCTTGATGCTACAACAGTTATTTGCAAAGAAAGTTTTATGCAATGCGGCGGTTATAGAAGCTCTAATAAAGTGATAGAGGATTTGGATTTCGCTTTCTTATTCTTAGAAAAATTTAATGCGGCATTTATAAATGAAATCCACTATCTTTACACGCTTCCAATTGAATCTTTTGGTGGCAATTTGTCAACTAAAGATCCCGAAAAATTTATCAAAATGCATATTGCAACTTATATTAGCGCTTGGCATCGTTTAGCTAATCAAGAGGATCCAATCAGTGCAAATAAATCATTGGGTGAAATTAATCAGCTGGTCTATAAGTTGCCGCGCCGAATTCGTTATATTATATATAGTGGTTTGCTATATATGTTGCCAGTAATAAAAGAGGCGCATAAATATTCTAATAAAGGAGGCAAGAAACACCTCATGATGGCATCAGGGACAACCCCCTCGATAATAGCATATTATGGAATGCTGCTTATCATAAAAAAACCCTTTTCATTTGCAAGAAGAGTATTAAGATATTTAGGGTTGCGTTTAAAGTTAATGGTGAAACTGGTAAAATCTTACTTATAATCTATACTACAGTTATAAAACATACCGAATTAACTTGCTAAATCCTAAAAACCCTAAAGATCCTAAGGTTTCAATAATCATGGCAACTTATAATCGCAGCGCAGTTGTTAAGCGGGCGATTGATTCTATGCTTGCTCAAACTCTTAGAGATTTTGAATTCATCATAGTGGATGATGGTTCCAGTGATGAGACGCCACAGGTTTTAAGTGAGTGCGCCGCCGCAGATGCGCGAATTCGTTTATTGCGCCAAGAAAATAAGGGGTTAGCCGCAGCACGTAATTTTGGAGCAGATAAAGCCCGAGGGAAATATCTCACTTTTATGGACGATGACGATGTATCCTTGCCACTAAGATTGGAGAGGCAAGTTAGTTTTTTGGATAATAATCCTGATTATGCCGCTTGTCACTGCGACCATAGTAACGTAATGTCTACTGATGATATTTCTAAGCATGATATAACAGCTAACCTTTCATTGCACGATATAAAAAACACTGATGAAATCAAATTTAGAGTATTCCCGAGACCCTTAGTAACAAATAATTCTATCCATCGGCCACTTGACCCTACAACAGTTATTCTTAAAAAAAGCTTTATGCAATGCGGCGGTTATAGAACTTCTAATACAGTGATAGAGGATCTGGATTTCACTTTCTTGTTCTTAGAAAAGTTTAAATCAGTATTTATAAATGAAATCCACTATCTTTACACACGTCCAGCTGGAAATCTTGGTGACAACTTGACAACTAAAGATCCTAAAAAGTTCATCAAAATGCATATTGCAACTTATATAAGTGCTTGGTATCGTTTAACTAATCAAGAGGATCCAATCAGTGCAAATAAATCATTGGCTGAAATTAATCAGCTGGTCTATAAGTTACCGCGCCGAATTCGTTATATTATATATAATAGTTTGATATACATGTCGCCAGTCCTAAAAAAAGCTTATAAATATCCTGATGAAGAAGTCAAGAAATACCTCATGATGGCATCGGGGATAACCCCCATGATGTCAGTATATTACGAAATACTGCTCATCATAAAAAAACCCTTTGCATTTATAAGAAGAGTATTAAGATATTTATGGTTGTGTTGAAAGTTAATAGTGAAACTGGTAAAATCTTACTTATAATCTATACTATAGTTATAAACATACCTATAGATTAATATGAAAATAGCAATTAATGGCTTTGGGCGGATAGGCAGAATGGTTTGCCGCGCTCTATATGAGTCACCTCACAAGGATAAGCTTGATTTGGTGGCAGTAAATGATTTAGTGGATGCTAAAACCTGCGCTCATCTTTTGCAGTTTGATTCAATTCACGGAATTTTTGCGCCGCAAGTTCAAGCAACCGACCACGGACTGAAAATCGCTGGCGACGAAGTGCAGCTTACTAAAGTTCCCAATCCCGCAGATTTACCTTGGCAAGATTTAGGGGTGGATTTGGTATTGGAATGCAGTGGCAGATTTGCCACCAGGGATAAAGCAGCAGCCCATCTAAGCGCTGGGGCTGGACGAGTTATCGTATCTGCTCCTGCCACTAATGCAGATATCACGGTAGTATATGGCATAAACCATCAAGACATTAACGATGAGCATAAGGTTATTTCCAATGCTTCTTGTACCACTAATTGTTTAGCACCAGTTGCCACGGTGTTGCATCAGGTGGCGGGAATAATCAAAGGATACATGACAACCGTCCATTCTTATACTGGCGACCAGCCCACAGTTGATACCGCTCACAGTGATTTGCATCGCGCCCGCGCTGCAGCAGTTAATATTATCCCCACTTCTACTGGCGCTGCCAAGGCAATAGGGCTAGTAGTCCCCGAGCTAAAAGGCAAGTTAGATGGCTGCGCAGTGCGTGTCCCCACCGCCAATGTATCAATGGTAGATTTCACTTTTCAATCGGCTAAGAGGATCAGCCCTGATGTTATAAATAAAGCAATGCAAGAAGCGGCAGCCAGTAAGTTAAAAGGAGTATTAACCGTCAATAATTTACCGCTGGTATCCAGTGATTTTAATCATAATTCTCATAGTTCAATTTTTGATGCCACTCAGACACAGGTAGTGCAGGATGATTTTGTGCGGGTTCTTTCATGGTATGACAACGAATGGGGTTTTTCCAATCGCATGATAGACCTTAGCGCTTATTTGGCGGCTAACTAGTTCAGTGCATGATAGATAGACAAGCTAAGATTATTGCAACCTTAGGTCCTGCCACCGATAGCTACGATAGTATGTCACGGCTATTAAAAGCCGGAGTTGATGTTGTGCGGCTTAATCTTTCCCATGGCGACCACAAACAGTTAGAAGCGCGAGTTAAAATGGTCAAACAAATATCCGAAGATCTACATCGTCCCATTGCAATGATGTTTGACTTACAAGGTCCCAAGATTCGCATTGCCAGCTTTGAAGAGGGGAGCGTTCATCTTAAGCGCGGAGACGAGTTTACTTTAGTGGTTGGCATGAGCAAGCCAGGCAATAAGAATTGTGTGGGGGTTACATATCTCAAGTTAGCCAAGGACTGCAAAAAAGGAGATATGCTGTTGCTGGATGATGGACGAATTACCATGCAAGTTAAAAAGATTTCTGGCAATAATCTTGCATGTAAGGTTGTTAATGGCGGCGTCCTGAAAGACCGCAAAGGGTTAAACAAAAAAGGAGGCGGGCTTTCTACCAATAGTATAACAACTAAAGATAAGCAAGATATTAAAATAGCGGTTAAGTTGGGTGCCGATTATATTGCTGTTTCGTTTGTGCGTTCAGCAGAAGACATTAGAATAGCCCGAGGGCTAATTACTAAGGCAGGTGGAGATGCTCATATAATAGCTAAAATAGAAACTGCCGAAGCAGTTAAAAATCACGAAGATTTACTGGCTATAGTCAAAGAGAGCGATGGAACTATGATAGCGCGGGGCGATCTTGGAGTGGAAATAGGTGAAACCCAACTTATAGGAATGCAAAAGAACTTAATTGCTATGTGTCGCGCCAACTATCGCATTGCAATTACAGCTACTCAGATGATGGAAACAATGATTGAAAATCCACTGCCCACTCGCGCAGAGGTTTTTGATGTGGCTAATGCGGTTCTTGATGGAACAGATGCGGTAATGCTTTCTGCGGAGACAGCGTCTGGCAAGCACCCACATCTGGTAGTAGAAACGATGGGCAGAATATGTCTTGGTGCCGACTCTTATCATGGCGAATCTGCTCCTCTTGCTCTTGAGTCATCAAAATCACCCAAAATAGAGCGGATTAACCGCGCCATTGCTATGGCAGCGGTTCGGACTGCGCATAGTATTGATGGAGTTGTGGCGCTAGTGAGCTTAACCGAAAGCGGCAGCACGGCGCTTTATATGTCGCGCATTAATACAGCTATTCCTATTTATGGGCTCAGCAGTCATCATAAAGCATTGCGTAAAATGATGTTATATCGTGATGTAGTGCCTCTTTATTTTGAGCAACCACCAGAGCAAGCAGGAATGGCAGTGTTAGATTTTATGCGCCGTCAAAAACTTATCAAAAAAGGGGAGAGGATTGTGTTAACTTCGGGGATGAATCGCTTGGTGAGTGGCGGCACCAATACTATGCGTGTCCTTGAGGGCTGATATTAGAGAGTGGATATTTATTTATAATCATAAATAATTCCTCCGCCTAAACACCTTTCTCCATCATACAAAACCACCGATTGTCCGGGGGTTATGGCTCGTTGCGGAGCATCAAAAACCACTCGCAGTGCTTCTTGTGAAGTATCTGTTGCTTGATGAACCGTACAGGGTTCTGCTTGCATGCGATAGCGAATCTTCGCGGTACAACGTAATGAATTATTAGTAAGGTCTGGTTTTGCTCCTACCCAGCTTAACGTTGCTGCCATTAATTCTTTATGATAAAGGGCGGGATTAGTGCCACCTTGTGCCACCACCAATTGGTTAGTGGCTTTGTTTTTACTGATAACAAACCATGCATCGCCTTTGGCGTCTTTTTGACCTCCATCTTTTATCCCCTCACCTTTTTGCCCCTCATCCTTTATCCCCTCATCCTTTATCCCCCCTATGCCAAGCCCTTGTCTTTGTCCGATAGTGTAATGAAACAAGCCGCGATGATGTCCTAATACCTTGCCATCTTGCCTGATTATATCTCCTGGCTCATCATTAATGTAGCGACTGATAAATTCAGAAAAATTTCGCTTGCCAATAAAGCATAATCCAACACTATCTTTTTTGGCATGATTATGCAAACCAAATTTTTTTGCCATCGCTCTTACTTCTGATTTATTCATCTCGCCTAATGGCATTAGGCAATTAGAGAAATCGCCCACCTCATATAGAAAATATGATTGGCACTTATTTTTATCGTGTGCTGCAAACAAGTGAACCTGCGGGTAGCCGTTTGTTGTTTTGGCTAAAGATAAGCGTGCATAATGTCCTGTTGCTAGATAATCCACCCCCGCGGACTTGGCGTATTGACGCAAAGCTGCAAATTTAATTGTAGTGTTGCACAAAACATCAGGGTTGGGAGTAAGCCCCATCTCTAATGAATGCAGAAAGGGCTTGAAGACCTTGGACTTATACATGTCACTGAAGTTAACCTGTAGGACCTGAATTTTAAGTTTATCGCCAACTCGCTGCGCATCCATCCAATCTTGCATAGAAGTGCACTCAGGGCTGCCATCGTCATCTTCCCAATTGCGCATGAACACCCCGCTAACATCATGCCCTTGTTGTTGCAATAAAGCCGCAGTAGTTGCCGAGTCCACCCCCCCAGATAAAGCAACCATAATCCGCGCAGATTTTTGCGGACTAGAGGATATATAATTCATGATGCTTCATTATTGCATTATTTCCGCCATGATTTTAATAATAAACGATTCCTTAATTTTAATAATAAACGGTATATAAAAAGTTCATACCGACTTACATGAGTAATCGCGAATATAAATTCTTCTGCTTTTTTTCTCGAGATTCTTTTTGTTCTCATTATGCTTTGCACCATATATGTAACACCTTCATGTATCAAGCAACGATCTGATTTAGAAAGTTTAGTAATTAATGAAATAATCTCATCTAATTTTAAATTCTCTTCAATAGGATCAGGCATGTTGCGAAGGCAGAACCACGTGCTTATATAACAAGCAACATGCCTTTTTAGAAAATTTATGCTATCTTTAGTACTTAAGTTACTACCAAAAGTTGCCTGTATATCAGTATAAAGATATAGATACTCCCTGCCTATAATAGCACTTTTGTATTTTCGTAAAAATCTAAGAGTGAAATCTAAATCTTCAATTATAAGATGGTCAGCTATCCTATATCCATTGCGATTAATGAAACTTTCCTTAGTTAGGCAAGTCGAAGGTCCTAATCCACACTGATGATGCCATTTACCTTTATTAAAGGGACCCCGTTCTATTGGAAAATAATCTATATCAAATAATGGATCTCCATCATTATTGAAGGGTTTCCCTTCCATGTTAACTATTTGTACCAGACAGGTACACGCATCATAGTCAGGATGTTTCTCCAAAAAAGTAACTTGCTTCTTTAACCTATTAGGCACTGATACATCATCATCATCCATAAATGCAATATATTTTCCTTGTGCTTTATCTACTCCGGTATTTCGTGCTGCAGCAAGCCCCTGATTATTTTGTCTTAACAAAACAATGCGTTTGTCTTTAGCAGCGTATTTTTCTAAAATCTGTGATGTTCCATCGGTACAACCATCATCTATTATTATTAACTCAAAATCATCATAAGTTTGGTTAAGAATTGAATCTATAGCGCCCCCTATAGCATCAGCACGATTATAGGTTGCCATAACTACTGACACTAAAGGCGTTATAGGCATTTGGTAATATCTTTTGTGATTGTATAGCCACAGATTACTTTGAATGCTATGCCATCTTTAATCTTCATTTTAATAATACACTATGCTTTTAATTTTGACAAGAAATGGTAGCTCAAAAACTCACCCCGACTTATATGAGTAATCGCTAGTATAAATTCTTCTGCTTTTTGTCTTGAGATTTTTTTTGTTTTCATTATACTTGGCACCATGTTTCTAATGCTTTTATATATCAAGTAACGATCAGATTTAGGAAGTTTAGTAATTAATGAAATAATCTCGTCTAATGTTAGATCCTCTTCAACAGGATCAGGCATGTTGCGACTACAAAACCATGCGCTTATATAACAAGCGATATGTCTTTTTAACAAATTTATGCAATCTTTAGTGGATCGGTTATTGCCAAAATTTACATGCGGATGAGTATAAAGATACAATGGTTCTCCCATTATACGGGCGGCTTTGTATTTTCGTAAAAACCTAAGAGTAAAATCTAAATCTTCAATTATAAGATGCTCGGCTACCCTGTATCCATTGCAATTAATAAAACTTTCCCTGGTTAGACAAATGGAAGCACCTAATACGTGTCTACTATGCTGTATATTTTTATAGGGGGGTTGTACTAATCTATTATATGCTCTTTTATAAAATGAATTTCTGTTATGTTTAATAGATTCTCCATCCAAGTTAATGAATAACGTTTCACTCCTGCACGCACTAAAATCAGGATATTTCTCCAAAAAAGTAACTTGCTTTGCTAACCTATTAGGTACTGATATATCATCATCATCCATAAAAGCAATATATTTTCCTTGTGCTTTATCTACTGCAGCATTTCGTGCCGCAGCAGGCCCCTGGTTATTTTGTTTTAATAAAATAATACGTTTATCTTTAGCAGCATATTTTTCTAAAACCTCATAAGTACTATCAGTACAACCATCATCTACTATGATGAACTCAAAATTATCATAAGTTTGATTGAGAATGGAATCTATAGCGCCCCCTATAACATTAGCGCGATTATAGGTTGGCATCACCACTGATACTAAAGGCACTAAGGACATTTGGTAATATCTTGTTTGATTGCATAGCGGCAGATTACTTTGAATACCGCGTCCTCTTTAATCTTCATTTTAATAATGCACTATACTTTTAATTTTGACAAAAATTTTGACAATAAAGGGTATCTAAAAAGCTTATATCGACTTAAATGAGTAATTGTGAATATAAGTTCTTTTGCTTTTTGTCTTGAGATTTTTTTTGTTTTCATTATACTTGGCACCATGTATCTAACACTTTTATGTATCAAATACCGATCTGACTTAGGCAGTTTAGTAATTAATGAAATAATCTCGTCTAATGTTAGATCCTCTTCAACAGGATCAGGCATGTTGCGACTACAAAACCATGCGCTTATATAACAAGCGATATGTCTTTTTAACAAATTTATGCAATCTTTAGTGGATCGGTTATCGCCAAAATTTGCATCTGGATCAGTATAAAGATATAAATACTCTCCACCTATAATGGCAGTTTTGTATCTTTGTGAAAATCTAAGAGTGAAATCTAAATCCTCAATTATAAGATGCTCAGCTATCCTATATCCATTGCAATTAATGAAGCTTTGCTTAGTTAGACAAGCCATAGGTCCTAACTCACCTTTAAGATACCATTTATCATCATTAAAGAGCGCTTGATCTACTGGAAAATAATCTATATCATACAATGGATTCACTTTATTATTAATAGCTTGCCCATCCAAATTAACTATTTGTACTACACTAGTACACGCATCATAGCCAGGATGTTTCTCCAAAAAAGTAACTTGCTTCATTAACCTATTAGGTAATGATATATCATCATCATCCATAAGAGCAATATACTTTCCTTTTGCTTTATATGCTGCAGCATTTCGTGCCGCAGCAGGCCCCTGGTTATTTTGTTTTAATAAAATAATACGTTTATCTTTAGCAGCATATTTTTCTAAAACCTCATAAGTACTATCAGTACAACCATCATCTACTATGATGAACTCAAAATTATCATAAGTTTGATTGAGAATGGAATCTATAGCGCCCCCTATAACATTAGCACGATTATAGGTTGGCATCACCACTGATACTAAAGGCACTAAGGACATTTGGTAATATCTTGTTTGATTGCATAGCGGCAGATTACTTTGAATGCTGTGCTATCTTTAATCTTCTCCATGAGGATATTATAATTCATATAGTTAAATAATAAAATTTATTTGTTGAGGAATATATTGTCTCCTCCCTTTTTATCCGCTGACATAATTATTTGCAATCAATTAAGTGTATAATACCTTACAAATTGGATAACTATGAGAGTATTAATAAATTATTTAGTTGTTGTAACTTTAATCCTAAGTTGGACTGGACAGTCCGCAGCAGCCGCAGAAAATCATGCCTTTTTTTGGTGTCATGTACATCATGACAATGGAGAAAACAAGGCCGCAAGGAATTTTTATTCCAAGGTATTTAAGGGAAAATTGGAATATAAAACTAACTATGAGAATGCATTTCGCGCCCGAGTGGCTGCGAGAATTTTGCAGAGTAACCCCAAGGGTAATTCTATCTGCTTTTATAATAAAGCCCCAGGTGAAGCATGGCGAGAACTTGACGAATATGCTTTGGCGCGCAAGATTGCCAATGAGGGCACGATAGAGTTTATTGATTGGGCATATTAAGGTATTTAATTAGGAAAATTTTATGACAACTTCATCTACGAAATATTTACTTGGACTTTTATTGTCCCTATTGTTATTGCCCGCAATAATACTTACCTCCAACAAAGCGCAAGCAGCTGAAGAAGTTGCAGTTTTTGCTGGCGGTTGTTTTTGGTGCATGGAAGAGGTATATGATAAGGTGGCGGGCGTGACCAAAACAACTTCGGGCTTTAGTGGCGGCAAGAGTGAGAATCCTACATATAAACAAGTAACCTTTGGGCGGACTGGACACCGTGAAGTACTGGAGGTTTATTACGATAGCAGCAAAGTAACTTATCAACAACTCTTAACTGTTTTTTGGCATAATATTGACCCGCTTGATGATGGTGGACAGTTTTGCGACCGCGGCTCTTCATATAGAAGCGCCATTTTTTATGCGAATGAAGAGCAACGTAAACAAGCAGAAGCCAGCTTACAGCAATTGAGGGATAGCAAAGTTCTGAGTAGGAAGATAGTCACCCCAATAATAAAGTTCAAAGCATTTTATGCGGCGGAAGAATATCATCAGGACTACCATAACAAGAATCCATTGCGTTACAAATACTACAAATATGGTTGTGGCAGACCAGCAAGATTAAAAGAATTGTGGGGAGACATATCAAGCAAGAAGTAAGTAATAAGGGTTTATAATAAAGAGTATATGGGTCTTATCCTTCTTTTAATTTTTGTAGTTCTGCCTCTGGCGGAGATTTATGTTCTTATCCAAGTTGGCGATTCAATTGGCGCCCTCACCACCATTTTTTTGGTTATTCTTACTGCGGTCATTGGTTCGGTTATCATTAAATATCAAGGGGTGAGAGTTTGGATGCGTCTACAGCAAGAGTTGCGTAGCGGGCATCCACCGGCTGTTGCTTTATGGCATGCCTTGTTACTCGCCGTAGCTGGCGTCTGTTTAATAACTCCCGGGTTTCTAACTGATAGTGTGGGCTTTTTATTATTATTCCCCCCATTACGTTTATGGTTGCTGCGAACTATTATTCAACGTTGGTTGCAAAAGCGCTTCTCCAATAAAGTCAAAATTATTGATGGCGAATATAAGATAGTAGATTAATTATTAATCACTCAACATCACCCAATATCACTAATTACCACCCAATAATGTACCGTAAAAGATTTTCTAAAGTAGCCGTGCTTGGCACTGGTACTATGGGAGCGCAAATCGCCGCCCATCTGGTTAATTGTGGATTGGATTGTATTCTCTTTGGCTTAACCGAAGAAGAAGATAAAAACGCCACTGCAAAAACTGCCATCAGCAAACTCGCCAAGATTAATCCTTCCCCCTTAACCCTGAAACAATTGACTCAATATATTGAGCCAGCAGATTATAAAAATCACTTATCAAAATTGCAGGAGTGTTCATTAGTCATTGAAGCAGTTAGCGAAAATATTGCAATTAAACGAGAGTTATATCAAAAAATTGTTCCCCATCTAAACAAAAATTGTATTCTTGCCAGCAATACGTCCGGCATCAGCATAAAAGAGTTGGGCGCTAACTTGCCGTCAGAAAAGCAGGATAATTTTTGCGGAGTCCATTTTTTTAATCCTCCCAGATACATGCCTTTAGTGGAACTCATCCCTCACACCGACACAGAAAAAGAGCATCTACATAATTTAGAAGGATTCCTGACATCGGTTCTCGGCAAACAAGTAGTGATGGCTAAAGACGCTCCAGGTTTCATCGCCAATCGCTTCGGCATATTTGCTATGGCTGCAGTATTCCATTGGATGGAAAAATTCAATCTGCCACCTGATACGGTTGATGAACTTTGCGGACAGTTAATCGGCAGAGCAAAAAGCGCTTGCTTTAGGACAGCGGACTTAGTGGGCTTGGATGTGCTTGCAAGTGTAATGGATAACCTGCATACAAATCTTAACCATGATCCTTGGCATGAATATTTTGTGTTGCCTGCTTGGTTAAAAAGTATCATTAAGGATAAGAACTTTGGGCAAAAAAGTGGCAAAGGTGTTTATGAAAAAACGGCTAAAGGAATTTTGGTGTTTGACCCCAAGCAAGGCGATTATCGTCCAATCACATCAGGCAAAAGCGCGGCAGTTAAAGAGATATTTAGTGAACATAAAAATATTGCCCAAGCGTTACCAGCACTGCAGAAGTCGCGCGACCACCAAGCAAGTTTTCTTTGGGCGCTGCATCGCGACCTGTTCCATTATGCGTCAACTCATCTTGCGGATGTAGCAGATAATGTGCGCGATGCAGACCAAGCAATGAAGAGTGGCTTTGGCTGGGAGGATGGAATTTTTCAATTATGGCAACAAGCAGGAGGTAAAAATATAAGCAAATTAATCACTGAGGATATCAATAAAGATAAAACTCTGGCAAGCATTGCATTGCCTTCCTGGACTGAGCAGGATATGTATAATACTTCTGGCGCTTGGTCGCCACAGCGCAAAGCCCACGTGGCTTTTTCTTCTCATCCAGTATATAGTCGCCGCATCATAGCAAGCGATGTAAACTTATGGTTGCAACAAAAAGCGCACTTGCCAGCAGTCATAATGGAAGATGAAAGCATGCGGATGATTGACCTTAAAGAAGGAATAGTTGCCATTAATTTTAAGACAAAGATGAATACCCTAAGTTTTGAGTTATTGCAGTCGTGCAATAAGGCGCTTGATATGGTTGAACAGGATTACAAAGGATTGATATTTTGGCAGCCACAGGGTGCGTTTTGCGCAGGCGCTAACCTTTATCAAATCCTTGCAGGAGCGCGCCTCGGCAAGCTGGAAAAAAGCGGGGTTATCAGCGCAGTTAAGCAGGCGGCGTTTGAGGCATTAAATCCTAAACTACCTAAACTTGGTAAGCTGCCAGCAATTAAAGATGTAATAAAGAATTTGCAGGATCTGTTTATGAGATTAAAACACTCACCTTTTCCTGTGGTGGCGGCTGTGCAAGGTTTGGCATTAGGAGGGGGGTGCGAGTTAATCCTTCATACAGACAGAGTGGTTGCCGCTAATGATAGCTTTATTGGTCTGGTAGAAATAGGCATAGGGGTTCTGCCTGCTGGTGGCGGCAGCAAGGAGATGGCGCGGCGGGCTGAAGAAATGAGTAGCCCAGATATTCCATTATTTTTTCATCTTAAACAAGCGTATGAAAACATAGCTCTCGCTAAGGTTTCCAGCAGCGCCGCTGAAGCTCGTCAGATGGGTTATCTGCGCGCATCGGATAAAATAATTGCTAATCCTGAAGAGCTATTATATGTAGCGCGTAAAGAAACGTTGGCTTTAATTGATGAAACCTATCAACCACCACGCCGTCGTTTTGATATTGGTATTGCTGGCAGACCAGTAGCCGCTAATTTTCTTGCCCAATTAGTGAATATGAAAGAGGGCGAGTTTATCTCCGAACATGATTATCTGTGCGCGGCTGAGATTGCAAAAGTCCTATGTGGTGGTGAGCTTGACGGAGGACAGAGCGCATCCGATGAGTGGTTTCTACAGCTTGAAAGAGAGGGCTTTTTAAAACTGCTTAAAACTAAACTAACTCAAGAACGAATTGAACACACCTTGAAAAAAGGCAAACCCCTGAGAAACTGATGAAGCCCGTATATATAATTGATGCAGTCCGCACACCTGTTGGTAAAGCAAATGGAGTATTTGCTGCCACCCGCAGTGATGACCTTTTTGCCCAATTGATTAAGGCGCTGTGCTCGCGTAATCCCAAAGTTGATTTGGATACAACCGATGATGTCATAGTTGGTTGCGCTCTGCAGGAATCCGAGCAAGCTTTCAATGTAGCGCGAGTTGCGGCATTGTTAGGAGGATTGGCGGATCGTGTGCCAGGTATGACAGTTAATCGTTTATGCTCTTCGGGCTTGCAATCGGTGGCATTGGCGGCGGATAGAATATCTTCAGGTCAAGCCGACCTTATAATAGCAGGCGGATTGGAAAGCATGAGTATGATTCCAATGATTGGTAACAAGCCAGCATTTAATCCAGCGTTATTTGAAGACGAAAATATTGCTATTGCTTATGGCATGGGAATAACTGCAGAGAAGGTGGCGGAGCAGTATAAAATTAGCAGAGAAGCTCAAGATGAATATGCGTTGGAAAGTCATAAACGGGCTTGTGCTGCTCAAGATAAAAATGAATTTAACAAAGAAATAGTTCCTATAAAGGTTACCCGCCGCCGCTTGAAAAACCAAGCAGATAATATTAATCAAGAAATAGCCATTGAAAAGAGTACTATTAGTCAAGATGAAGGACCACGCCGCAATAGTGACATAAAAACCCTGGCATCTTTAAGGACAGTTTTTGCCAAGAAGGGGAGTGTAACCGCTGCAACCAGTTCGCAAGTTAGTGATGGGGCGGGAGCTCTATTGGTGGCAAGCGAGGATTTAGTTAATAACTTGGGAATTAAACCCTTAGCAAGATTTTGTAATTTTGCCGTTTGCGGAGTACCACCACAAATAATGGGCATAGGTCCTGCTTATGCAATCCCTAAAGTGCTGCAGCAAAGTAGTTTGTCAATTGAAGACATTGGTTGGATAGAATTAAATGAGGCATTTGCCGCCCAGACCTTGGCGGTGATTAATGAGCTAAATTTGGACAAGGAAAAGGTTAATCCGTTGGGCGGAGCCATAGCTTTAGGGCATCCCTTAGGGGCAACTGGAGCGATTCGCAGCGCTACTTTGTTGCACAATATGAGAAAGAATAAAATTAAGCATGGCATGGTTACCATGTGCATCGGAACTGGCATGGGCGCCGCTGCTATTTTTGAACTAACAAATTAATGAGTTGCTATAATATCCTTTCACTTGATGGTGGAGGAATTCGCGGCGTTATAACCACCCGCATAATGAGCTGGGTAGAGTCCCGTTTACAGGATATGAGCGCTTCTAAAGAAGCTCGCCTTGCTGATTATTTTGATTTTTTTATAGGCACTTCAACTGGTGGATTAATGGCCGCCTGTTATTTAATGCCAGACGACTCTGGCGAAAGACCGCGTTACTCTGCCGTAGATGTAGAGAAGTTATATCTTGACTTGGGAGGCAAAATTTTCTCACTTAACCTGTGGCAGAAGGTAACCCGCGGACATGGAGTTACTTCTGCAAAGTACCCCCCTGATGCGCTTGAAGAGATTTTAATGAATAATTTTAATGATACCAAGCTCAGCGACTTGCTAAAACCCTGTGTCATAACTGCTTTTGACATGAAAGAAAATCGTCAGTTGATGTTTCGCCGTCACCGCGCCTTTAAGCAAGCCGAAGAAAATTTTTATGTGCGCGATGTATGCCGCGCCACTACTAGCGCCCCAACATATTTCCCTCCTTGTGTTATCAAGAGCATGACAGGCAAAGAATATCTGTGTATAGATGGCGGCATATTTGGACCTAACCCGGCGTTATTTGGTTATGCTGAGTTGCGCCGAGTTGATGAAAAAGCCAACGCTAGTAATATGCTAATGCTATCTCTTGGCACTGGCGACTACAAGGATGATTACCCCGAAAAAGAAGTAGTTGGCTGGGGTAAGCTTGAATGGTATCGTCCTATGGTGCAACTGATGTCTAGCAATAACGTTCTTAATACGGATTTTCAGATGAAGATGGTATTTCGTGATAGCCCTAATAATTATCTGCGCGCCGACCCACTTCTTGTTAATAAAGAACATTCCTCGTTAGATTTATCATCTAAGAAAAACTTAACGTCCTTACGCTCAATAGCGGATGAACATATCAAGAATAACCAGTACCAACTGGAACAATTTATTGAAAAAGTATATAAAAGTCGCAGGAATCGTCCAACCAATCCTTTTGATGAAATAATGGATGTACCTGCGTCCAGCTTTTGGCATTCTGAGTATCCTCAAGGAGTACCAACCACGATTGATGCGGATGCTTACCCTAATCTTAATGCAATGGTTGATGAAGCGGCGGAGCTCAATAGCAATAAAACCGCGTATGAGCAATTCGGCAATAAGATGACTTTTGCTGAGGTATATCGCAATAGTGAGTATCTTGCTGCCTGGTTGCAGAATCAAGTTGGCATCAAACCAGGTGATAGAGTGGCGATAATGATGCCGAATTGCCCTCAGTATCCAATTGCTATTTTTGCCATATTGAAGACAGGCGCTGCGGTGGTTAATGTTAATCCGTTGTATACCTCCCATGAAGTGCAGCATGTTCTGGAAGAAACATCGCCGACTGTTATGATTATATGGAATGGCTGTGCTGCCCATGTTGAGCAAGCAATTAATAGCACCCAAGATATTGAGTTGCCTCGCCAAATAATAATAACTGGGCTTGGAGATATGCTGCCTTCCTATAAAGGAGCTCCGTTGAATATGCTACTGCGCTTACAAGGCAAGGTTAAGAATACGAATATAAGCGGAGCAGTTAGCTTCACCCAAGCATTGCGTAGCGGCTCGGCAATGAACTTTTATCGCCCAACAGTTAAAGGAAGTGCTATGGCATTTCTGCAATTAACTGGAGGCACTACTGGCAAACCCAAAGCGGCAATACTCACTCATCGTAATTTAGTTGCTAATATAATGCAAGCAAAATTTTTTATATCACCCGATTTTATTGCCCAGGATAAGGAACAAAGAATTGCTATTACCGCGCTGCCCTTGTATCATATATTCGCCCTCATGGCAAATGGACTCTTATTTTTCCATCTGGGAATTAATAATATCCTCATTGCTAATCCGCGCGACATAAAGGGGCTAATAAAAACTATGGGTAGTTACAAGTTTCACGGCATAGATGCGGTTAATACTCTGTTTAAAGCAATGCTCGCAAACCCTGGATTTGCCAGTACTGATTTTAGTAATCTTGTACTTACTCTCGGCGGCGGGATGGCAGTCCAAAAAGAAGTAGCCGAGCAATGGCGACAAGTAACGGGCTGCGTGCTTAATCAGGCATACGGGTTAACTGAGGCATCTCCCGCTGTTGCAATTAATCCACATACAGCTAAAAAATTTACTGGTAGCATAGGTCTGCCTTTACCTTCCACCGAAGTGGCAATTTTAGATGATAAGAAACGTCCACTACCACAAGGCAAGGAAGGACTGCTGTTTGTGCGTGGTCCGCAGGTTATGGCGGGATACTGGAAAAAAAGAGAAGCAACTAGTCAGGATCTTAGTTTAGATGGCTGGCTAAATACTGGTGATATTGCCTATCTTGATAAAAAGGGATACTTATATATAGTAGATCGCGCTAAAGATGTCATCATTGTCTCTGGCTTTAATGTATACCCTAATGAGGTGGAAGAGGTAGTGGATAGTTATGAGAAGGTTATCGAAAGTGGTTGTATAGGGGTTAAGGATGGTCGCAGCGGCGAGGCAGTTAAGGTGTTTGTAGTTTTAAAGCCAGGGGTATCATGCACCAAGGAAGAGATTATAGCTCATTGCAAGAAAACACTTACTGGTTATAAAACGCCAGACAAGGTTGAATTTGTAAACGAACTACCCAAGAGTCCAGTTGGTAAAATTCTGAGGCGCGAGCTTAATTAACTGAAACTATTAATTATTAGAAATTGTTAGTTGTCAATGGCAACATGCTATTATAGCGGGCAACGGCATTTAAGATGACCTTCTTCAAGAGAGTGCTTTAACCTCTTCCAATGAGGGAGACGTTTTTCTAAAGCAGCATAAAACCCCGCGCCATGATTATGGTGCTTAAGATGGCACAGCTCATGGATTATCACATATTCTATACACTCAAGAGATGCTTTAATCAGCTCCAAATTTAATGACATTCTTCCTTTAGAAGACATGCTACCCCAACGAGTGCGCATTTTGCGCACAGTGAAAAACGGCTTATCATATCCCCAATCACTAAACATTCCCCAGCAATTATCTAATATTGAAGAAAATATTTCTTCCGCCCTACGTTTATACCAGAGTTCCATAATAGAGATTATATCCTCTTCAGTGCAATAGGGGCTTTCTATCCGCAAGTCATCTCCGTCCACGGATACCATGCAGGTGGGGGCAGAGTGTATGCGAAGCGGATAATTCTTACCGAGATATGGATGCACTGCTCCATCCACGTAACGCACAGGAGTTGCTTTGTATTTAGAAAAGAAAGCGCGCTTTTTATTTATCCATATCGCTCGTTCCGCTACAATTGCTTGAATTTTTTTATAGGAGGTTCGTAAGGGTGCTCGCGCTTTTATAAGTCCGTCTCGAGTAACTGTAATCTGATAACTGCGCCGGCTACTTAATTGATAGGTGAAATCTAATGACTCCCCATCCACTGTAACCTGCCCTACTTTGTTATCATTATGACTTATTATAGAATACGGCATTTTATATTATTAAAAAATCTTTCATAAACGAATAATATTATTTTACTCTATCTTCTCCAAAGCCGCTCAGGTACACGTAATGCTATAAGTATATGTCTGGCGATGTGCTGCATTTTTAATGCCCAAGATTCTATTTTCAATGCCCAAAGCATTATTTTTAAACGAAATCTTTTTCTATTCATTTGAATATAATGACGTAGCAGTTGAGGTTTTGTTACTTTCTGCAGCCAGCTATAAGAACTACTATTACGATATAATTCTTTATGTTTTACGACTTCCGATATAATTTTATTAATCTCAGCTTGAATTTTATCTGGAGTAAAGTTATAGATTAATGAATCAGGCAGGAAAGGGGGAGCAGTTGCATACTTTAGATACAATTCATCGTCGTTGTCTATCTCCTGGACACGTGAAACCACTTCATCTAATGAACTATAATCATGGCAATTAATAAAAGCTGCCGGGTTAAACATCCGCGCAACTTGCGGACAACCCCAGTAAATAGGGATGCTTCCCGCTAAGAAGGGGTGCACTATTTTTTCAGTAATATAGTGAGGGTAAGATTGATTTTCAAAGGCAATGGTAAACTTGTATTTGGACATGTATGTTAGTTTTGTAGGTGGATTTATTGAGCGACTTTTATTAAGAAGATTATTTTCTTCTAATCTCTTTAGTTCATTGGTATTTTGCATAATCTTCCCAGCGCAATCAACTTTTTTATACTTCATAAGTTCTCGGCAAAATTTAGCTCGTTTAATTGTGCCAGAGAATTTTCTATAGTGATGTGAATAGATGAAGTTGCAAAAGCGGGATTTATCTGTGTCTCTAAACCCTTTAAGAATTTGAGAATATTCTGAGTAATGTTTTGATAGCGATGGTAATTTTTTTAGGTGAGGTCCTTCATTTTTATTAGCATTTTTATTAGCATCTTTATTAGCATCCTTATGTTGTTCTTGGTTCTTTTGATTTTCATACATCAGAACGATAAATAAAGGATTTCCTATAAAAATAGGGAAATAATAATTGTTGCCGCTATTCGGCACATAAGAAATAGTCCAATCAGCCATGCCAGCTACTATGTTTTGCCGCTCACCAGTAACGTATAATAGAAACGGGATATACCCCCATTTTTGCTTAATATCTTTCAAATCGATTAAATCATTACGATAAGATACAATTAAATCAGGTGGGGGTTGCTTCTTCCCTTCCTCTGGCAGTCCATACTTATAAGGGACGAGTTCCCATTTATCTGCGACCAGCCACATTAAATAATCAACCTGCGGTTCTACTATTTGACCCTCATAATTAATTATAAGAGTAGTTATAGCCATAGCTTTATTTCTGCGTTATGCCATATAATTGGGATAATCGGGGATGTTAGATTCATGGTTTCCAAAGCCGCTCAGGTATACGTAATGCTATAAGCATCTGTTTGACAATACGCCTCATTTTCAGCACCCATATTCTTATTTTTAAGCGAAACCTTTTTCTATTCATTTGAATATAATGACGCAGTAGTTGAGGTTCTGTTGCTTTCTGCAGCAAGCTATAAGACCTAACGTTATGATATAACTCTTTATGTTTTACCACCTCCCGCATAATTTGATTAAGCTCAGCTTGAACTTTATCTGGGGTAAAGTTATATATTAATGAATCAGGCAGGAAAAGGGGAGCAGTTTTATACTTTAGATATAATTCATCGTCGTTATCTATCTCCTGGACACGTGAAACCACTTCATCTAATGAACTATAATCATGGCAATTAATAAAAGCTGCTGGGTTAAACATCCGCGTAATTTGCGGACAACCCCAGTAAATAGGGATGCTTCCCGCTAAGAAGGGATGCCATATTTTTTCAGTAATATAGTGAGGGCAAGATTGATTTTCAAAGGCGATGGTAAATTTGTATTTGGACATATATTTTAGTTTGGCATATACGATGCTTGGGAGTTGTTTATAACTAATAATATTTTCTTCTAATCTCTTTAATTCATCTGTATTTTGCATAACATTCCCAGCGCAATCAACTTTTTTATACTTCATAAGCGCCTGGCATAGTTTACGTCTTTTGACTGTGCCAAACATTTTTTTATCGTAATTTGAATAAATAAAATTGCAAAAGCGAGATTTATCCGTGTTTCTAAACTCTTTAAGAATTTGATAATATTCTGGTAAATGTTTTGATAGCGATGGTAATTTTTTTAGGTGAGCCCCTTCATTTTTATTAGCATTTTTATTAGCATCCTTATGTTGCTCTTGGTTTTTTTGATTTTCATATATCATAGCCATGGATAAAGGATTTCCTGCAAAAACAGGAAGATAATAATTATTGCTACCCTGCGGACTGTACGAAATACTCCAATCAGCAATTCCTGCTGTTAAGTTTTTTTGCTCACCAGTAACGCATAATAGAAACGGTATGCGCCCCCATTTTTTATTAATATCTTCCAATTGGTGATAGCAACCCAACCACGTACTATGAAAAAGTACAATTAGATCAGGTGGAGGTTGCTTCTTCCCCTTCTCTGGCAGTCCATGCTTATAAGGCACGAGATCCCATTCGTCTGCCACCAGCCGCATTAAATGTTCATCTTGCGGCTTTACTATTTTCTGCTCGTAATTCGTTATAAGAGTTGTTATAGTCATCGTCGTGTTTTTGCGTTACGCCATATAATTGGAGATGTTAGATTCATATTTTCCAAAATCGCTCAGGCGCCAATGCTATAAGCATCTGTTTGGTAACACCTCTAATTTTCAATATCCAAAAATTTATTTTTAAATGAAACCTTTTTCTTTTACGTTGAATATAATAATACAACAGTTGAGGTTTTTTTACTTTCTGCAGCCAGCTATAAGATCTGCTGCTACGATATAACTCTTTATGTTTTACCACCTCTCGCATAATTTTATTAAGTTCAGCTTGAATTTTATTTGGAGTAAAGTTATACATTAACGAGTCAGGCAGGAAGGGGGGAGCAGCCGCATACTTTAGATACAATTCATGATTGTTGTCTATCTCCTGGACATGTGATACCACTTCATCTAACGAACTATAATCATGGCAATTAATAAAAGCGGCTGGGTTAAACATCCGCGTAATTTTTGGACAACCCCAGTAAATGGGAATGCTTCCCACCAATAAGGGATGCCATATTTTTTCAGTAACATAATGAGGAGAAGAATCATTTTCAAAGGCGATGGTAAATTTGTATTTGGAAATGTATGATAGTATTGTATGTGGGATTCTTGGGGATTGTTTATCATTAATAATATTTTCGTCCAATCTCTTTAGTTCATCTGTATTTTGCATAATTCTCCCCGCGCAATCAATTTTTTTATACTTCATAAGTGCTCGGCAAAATTCAGCCCGTTTAACTGTGCCAGGGAACTTTTTATTGTAATGTGAATAGATAAAGTTGCAAAAGCGGGACTTATCCGTGTTTCTAAACCCTTTAATGATTTGGCAATATTCTGATAGTGGTTGCAAATTTTTTAGGTTAGGCCATGTATCTTTATTAGCATTCTTATGTTGCTCTTGGTTTTTTCGATTTTCATATATAAAAGCCATGGATAAATTCTGTCCCACAAAAACAGGAAAATAATGATTGTTGCTGCTCTGCGGTGTGTATGAAATACTCCAATCAGCAATACCTGCTGTTATGTTTTTTCGCTCGCCAGTAATACATAATAGAAACGGGATATCCCCCCATTTTTGCTTAATATCTTCCAATAAGTGATAGTTATGCAAACTCACATTATGAAGAAACACAATTAGATCAGGCGGTGGTTGCTTCTTCCCCTTCACTGGCAGTCCATGCTTATAAGGCGCGAGGTCCCATTCGTCTGCCACCAGACGGATTAAATGTTTATCTTGCAGATCTACTATTTTCTGCTCGTAATTCGTTATAAGAGTGGTTATAGTCATATCTTTATTTTCGCGTTATCCCATATAATGGAGGATATTAAATTCATATTTTAAAAAGTCGCTTAGGTATATGTAATGCTATAAGCATCTGCATCTGTTTGGCAACACCCTTAATTTTTAATATCCCGAATTTTATTATCATTATCCAAAAGCTTATTTTTAAGCGAAACCTTTTTCTATTCATTTGAATATAATGACGTAGCAGTTGAAGGTTTGTTACTTTCTGCAGCCAGCTATATGACCTAACGTTATGATATAACTTTTTATGTTTCACCACCCCCCGCATAATCTTATTAATTTCAGATTGAACTTTATCAGAGGTGAAGTTATATATTAATGAATCAGGCAGGAATGGAGGAGCAGTTGCATACTTTAGATATAATTCATGATCGTTGTCTATCTCCTGGACACGTGATACCACCTCATCTAACGAGTTATAATCATGGCAATTAATAAAAGTAGCTGGGTTAAACATCTGTGCAATTTTTGGACAACCCCAATAAATAGGAATACTTCCCACTAAGAAGGGGCGCCATATTTTTTCAGTAATATAATGAGGATAAGAATAATTTTCAAAGGCGATGGTAAATTTGTATTTGGAGATGTATGGTAGTATTGTATGTAGGATTCTTGGGGATTGTTTATCACTAATAATATTTTTATCTAATCTCTTTAGTTCATCTGTATTTTGCATAACCTCTCCAGCACAATCAACTTTTTTATACTTCATAAGCGACTTACAAAATTCAACCCGTTTAATTGTGCCAGAGAAACTTTTATTGTAATTTGAATAGACAAAATTACAAAAGCGAGATTTATCTGTGTTTCTAAACTCTTTAATAATTTGGCAATATTCTGACAAATGTTTTGATAGTGGTGGTAAATTTTTTAGGTGAGGCGCCCCATCTTTATTAGCATCCATACTTTGCTCTTGGTTTTTTTGATTTTCATATATCATAGCCATGGATGTAGGACTTCTTGCAAAAACAGGAAGATAATAATTGTTGCTATTCTGCGGTGCATAAGAAATAGTCCAATCAGCAATGTCAGCTGCTATGTTTTTCCGCTCGCCAGTAACACATAATAGAAACGGGATATGCCCCCATTTTTGCTTCATATCTTCCAATAAGTGATAGTTATGCAAGCTCATATTATGAAAAAACACAATTAGATCCGGCGGAGATTGCTTCTTCCCTTTCTCTGGCAATCCATACTTATAAGGCACGAGATTCCATTCGTCTGCCACCAGCCGCATTAAATATTTATCTTGCGGTTCTGCTATTTGACCCCCATAATCAATTATAAGAGTAGTTATAGTCATAGCTTTATTTCTGCGTTATACCATGTAATTGGGATAATTGGGGATGTTAGATTCATACTTTCTGAGGTCGCTTAGGTATATGTCTGGCGATGCGCTGCATTTTTAATGCCCAAGGTTCTATTTTCAATACCCAAAGCATTATTTTTAAGTGAAGCCCTTTCCTCTTACATTGAATATAATGACGCAGTAGTTGAGGTTCTGTTGCTTTCCGCCGCCAGCTATAAGACCTAACGTTATGATATAACTCTTTATGTTTTACTACCCCCCGCATAATTTTATTAAGTTCAGCTTGAATTTTATCTGGGGTAAAGTTATACATTAACGAATCAGGCAGAAAAGGAGGAGCAGTTGCATACTTTAGATACAATTCATGATCATTATCTATCTCCTGGATACGCGATACCACTTCATCTAATGAACTATAATCATGGCAATTAATAAAAGCGGCTGGGTTAAACATCCGCGCAATTTTTGGACAACCCCAGTAAATAGGGATACTTCCCACTAAGAAGGGGTGCACTATTTTTTCAGTAACATAATGGGGATAAGATTGATTTTCAAAGGCAATGGTAAATTTATATTTAGAAATGTATGTTAGTTTTGTAGGTGGATTTATTGAGTAACGTTTCTTAAGAATAGTATTTTTATCTAATCTCTTTAGTTCATCTGTATTTTGCATAACTCCACCAGCGCAATCAATTTTTTTATACTTCATAAGCGACTTACAAAATTCAACCCGTTTAACGGCACCAGAGAAATTTTTATCGTAATTTGAATAGACAAAATTGCAAAAGCGGGACTTATCAGTATTTCTAAACTCTTTAAGAATTTGGCAATATTCTGGGTAATGTTTTGATGGCGATGGTAAATTTTTCAGGCGATACAGTCCATCTTTATTAGCATCCATACTTTGCTCTTGGTTTTTTTGATTTTCATATATCATAGCCGTGGGTAAAGGTTTTCCTGCAAAAACAGGAAGATAATAATTGTTGCTACTCTGCGGCATGTATGAAATATTCCAATCAGCAATGCCATCTGTTAGATTTTTCCGCTCACCAGTGACACATAATAGAAATGGGATGTGCCCCCATTTTTGTTTAATGTTTTTCAATCTGTGATAGTTGCCAAAATGAGAGTGAGAAAAAACAATTAAATCGGGCGGTGGTTGCTCCTTCCCCTTCTCTGGCAGCCCATGCTTATAAGACACGAGATCCCATTCATCTGCCACTAGCCGCATTAAATAATCATCGTGCGGTTCTACTATTTGACCCTCGTAACCAATTATAAGAGTAGTTATAGTCATAGCTTTATGTTTGCGTTATACCATGTAATTGGGATAATTAGGATAATTGGGGATGTTAGATTCATACTTTCTGAAGTCGCTTAGGTATACGTTTGACAGTGAGCCTCATTTTCAGCACCCAAAGTTTTATTTTTAAGCGAAACCTTCTTCTATTACTTTGAATATAATGACGCAACAGTTGAGGTTCTGTTACTTTCTGCAGCCAGCTATAAGAACTGCTATTACGATATAATTCTTTATGTTTTAACACCCCCCGCATAATTTTAGTAAGTTCAGCTTGAATTTTATCTGGGGTAAAGTTGTACATTAATGAGCCAGGTAGGAAAGGAGGAGCAGTTGCATACTTTAGATACAATTCATGATCGTTATCTATCTCCTGGATACGCGATACCACTTCATCTAATGAACTATAATCATGGCAATTAATAAAAGCGGCTGGGTTAAACATCCGCGTAACTTGCGGACAACCCCAATAAATAGGAATACTTCCCGCTAAGAAGGGGAGCACTATTTTTTCAGTAACATAATGGGGATAAGATTGATTTTCAAAGGCGATGGTGAATTTATATTTGGACATGTATGGTAGTGTTGCATGTAGGATTCTTGGGGATTGTTTATCATAAATAACATTTTTATCTAATCTCTTTAATTCATCTGTGTTTTGCATAACGCTCCCAGCGCAATCAACTTTTTTATACTTCATAAGTTCTCGGCAAAACTTAGCTCGTTTAACTGTGCCAGAGAGTTTTTTGTTGGAATTTGAATAAATAAAATTACAAAAGCGGGACTTATCTATATTTCTAAACTCTTTAAGAATTTGGCAATATTCTAATAGGGGTAGAATATTTTTCAGGTAAGCCCCTTCATCTTTATTAGCATCCTTATGTTGCTCTTGGTTTTTTTGCTTTTCATATATCATAGCCATGAATAAATTCTGTCCCGCAAAAACGGGAAGATAATAATTGTTGCTACTCTGCGGCATGTATGAAATATTCCAATCAGCAATGCCAGCAGTTATGTTTTTTCGCTCGCCAGTAAGACATAATAGAAATGGGATATGCCCCCATTTTTGCTTAATAGCTTCCAATAAGTGATTGTTACCCAGACCCATATTATGATAAAACACAATTAGATCAGGCGGAGGTTGCTCCTTCCCTTTCTCTGGCAGTCCATACTTATAAGGGACGAGTTCCCATTTATCTGCGACCAGCCACATTAAATAATCAACCTGCGGTTCTACTATTTGACCCTCGTAACCAATTATAAGAGTAGTTATAGCCATTGTTGTATTAGCAGATGTATTCTATACATTGAATAATTATAACACGTGGATTATGAACCCTCGGGCAGTATAGAGGGTATCTTGCCTCCCCTTTATTTTTCAAAGTTTAACAAATTATCTGATTATAGGCAATTTTAACGGATATTTTTTTATAATAGATTAATGGAAGATAATTCAAATATGATGTCATCTCCTGGGCTATACTCTTTTGCCATAAATGGCAAACAATATAACTTTGCTCGGGCTTGGCATAACTTATTACCCTCTGATTTGGCGCAACAGATGGTTGCGCGCGGTGAAGGAAAATTGACGGATAACGGAGCGATTGCTTGCCGCACAGGAAATTTTACTGGACGTTCTCCACAGGACAGGGTTATAGTCAAAGATGCCAGTACAGAAAATACCATTGATTGGGGCGAAATTAACATCCCTTCCACAAATGAAGTTTTCAACCCTCTTGCTGATAAATTAATTAGCCAATTGCAAGAAAAAAAAGTATTTATAAAGGACTGCTATGCTTGTTCAGCGCCTGAGAGCCGTCTTAATATCAGAGTCATATCATCCACTGCCTATCATTCATTATTTGCCGATAATATGTTTTTACGGCTGCGTGATGAACAGGACACAACTGAGCAACAGGATACTCGTAACATCTCACCAGATGTAACCATAATAGTTGACCCTTCTTTTAAAGCCAATCCTCAAGTAGACGGAACCCGCAGCCCCAATTTTGTTATTATGAATATTGCAGCAGGAGTTATTTGTATAGGAGGCACTGGCTACACAGGGGAAGTGAAAAAAGGAGTATTCTCTCTGCTTAATTATTTGTTGCCACAGCGTCACCAAATCTTAGGGATGCACTGCGGCGCTAATATTGGCAAAGATGGCAAGGTTGCTTTATTCTTTGGTTTGTCAGGCACTGGTAAAACCACACTATCATCCGACCCTAAAAGACAACTCATCGGTGATGATGAGCATGGCTGGAGCGAACAGGGCATCTTTAATATGGAAGGCGGTTGTTATGCCAAAGTAATTAATCTCAGCCATGAAAATGAGCCGCTTATTTGGGATGCAATAAAACCAGGCGCTTTGTTAGAGAATGTCAGCTTTTGCAAGGATAGCAACAAAGTAGATTACTCTAATTCTGCAATCACTGAAAACACCCGAGTATCATACCCGCTGTCTCACATAGATAATTTTTATTCCAAAGAAAGGGCTCCTCATCCGAGCGATATATTTTTCTTATCATGTGATTCTTTCGGTATTCTGCCTCCTTTGGCATCTCTTACTGAAGAGCAAGCTGCCTTTTATTTTCTGTGCGGCTACACTGCTAAGATAGCTGGCACCGAGCAAGGCATAACCGAACCGAAAGCTGCTTTATCTGTATGCTTTGGCGCGCCTTTTATGCCGCTGCCTCCTTTAGTTTATGCAAATATGATGCAAGAAAAAACTCGTAAATATGGAGTGAAAATATGGCTGGTAAATACTGGCTGGAGTGGCGGAGGATATGGCGAAGGAAGTAGAATGCCTTTAAAATATACTCGCGCTTTAATAGATGCGGTGTTGGAGAAAAAACTGCCTCAAGATAAATTTGCCTCTCATCCAGTATTTGACTTTGCCGTGCCGCAAGAGTGCCCGGGAGTGCCATCAGAAATACTAAATCCGCAAGATACTTGGAGTGATAAAGAAGCATATTTCAAAAAAGCCCGCGAATTAAAACAGCAGTTAGAGGACTTCGTTGCCAACTATAATTAACTGGTAAATAAGCTATAGATTTATTCGTTTACTTGGCTTTGTTGCTTGCAGCGGTATCCCATGCCGGCTGGAACGCCCTGGTAAAAAAAGGCAGCGATAAACTTCATAGCATGGTTGTGATTGCTTTTGGAACCTCAGTAATAGCTGCAGTTTTTTTGCCTTTCGTTAATACCCCTTCTCCTGTTGTTTACGGCTGGGTTGCTCTTTCACTCTTCATTCATTTTTTCTATAAGCTTTGTTTAATGCAAGCATATAAATTTGGTGACTTTGCTCAGATTTACCCCATAACGCGTGGAAGCATTCCTTTATTAGTTTTAATTGCCGCTTTTATATTTATCGGCGAACAAGTAGGATTGCCTACGGTGGGATTTATTATCATTTTAGCTACAGGTGTTTGTTTGGCATCATTTAAGGGCGGCGCCTCATCTGCAATTAATAAATCAGCAATTGGTTTTGCCTTACTAACCGCATTCTTCAGCGCTAGCTATACTATTGTTGATGGCGTCGCAGTGCGCTTGAACCAAGATGCTTTCTCTTATGTAATATGGTTGTTAACCCTGGATGGTATAATATTATTAGGGTTTGCTTATTGGCGCGAGGGCTCAAAGATACTACTACCTTTAAAAACCAATTGGCGAATAGGAATAATCGGCGGCATCCTTAGTTTAACTGCGTATGGAATTACACTATGGGCGATGACTCAAATACCATTGGCATTGGTCTCGGGATTGCGAGAAACTAGTATTTTATTCGCTATGTTAATTGCTTGGCTTTTTGTTAAAGAGAGAATGAATCTCTATAGAATTATTGCAGCCCTATTAATAGTTATAGGGGCTGTGGGAATTAAATTTGTCTAAGGGGAGTATTAATAGAGGGTATTAAGAGGGTATTAAGAGGGTATTATTCGGCAACGTCTAAATAATTTATTGATATGCTATCGCCTCCTGCTACAAAATCGGGAGAGGCAAGAATTTTTTTATGCAATTCTACGTTAGTTTCTATGCCATCTATGTATATCTCATCCAAGGCGCTGCGCATCCTATACAAAGCAGTGGGACGATCTTCGCCATAAGCGATTACTTTGGCAACCATGGAATCATAATATGGAGGAACCCTATAACCACCATAAAGATGAGAATCAACTCTAACACCTGGACCCCCAGGAGCATGAAAATGATTAACTAAACCAGGGCTTGGCACAAATGTCTGATAATTCTCAGCATTAATCCGACACTCAATTGCATGCCCGACTATTTCAATCTCTTTTTGACTAAAGGAGATTGCTTCACCACTGGCAATCTTAATTTGTTCTTTTACTAGGTCCTTACCAGTAACCATCTCGGTAACTGGATGCTCCACCTGAATTCGGGTGTTCATTTCAATAAAGTAAAAATTGCCATCTTCATATAAAAACTCAAAGGTGCCAGCGCCAGTATACTTTATATCTTTGCATGCCTGCACGCAGGCCTTCAACGTAGTAGCAAATGTATTTTGATTTATATCTATGGCAGGCGCTTCTTCAATAACTTTTTGGTGGCGGCGTTGGATGGAGCAATCCCTTGCTCCCAGATGAACTGCATTGCCATGAGAATCTGCCAGCACCTGAACCTCAACATGACGCGGCTTCATTAAGAACTTCTCCATATAAATACTATCATCCCCAAAAGAAACTTTTGCCTCGGAGCGGGTTAGAGCTATGGATTCAATCAATTCTTTCTCGTTATGCACCACCCGCATCCCGCGCCCGCCACCACCTGCTGCAGCTTTAACTATAATCGGGTATCCTATTTTTTGGGCAATGGCAAGATTTGTCTTATCGTCATTGCCAAGATTACCGTCGGAACCAGGAACAGTGGGGACGTTGCAATCTTTCATTGCTTTAATAGCCGCCACCTTATTACCCATCAGACGAATTACTTTGGCGCTGGGACCAATAAAGGTATAGCCGCTTTGTTGCAACTGTTCTGAGAAGTCAGGATTTTCTGCTAAAAAACCATAGCCAGGGTGAACTGCTTCGGCGCCGGTAACTTCGCAAGCGCTAATAATACGCGGTATATCTAAATAACTTTCCGCAGAACTATTAGGACCTATGCACACAGATTGGTCGGCGAGACGTACATGCATAAGGTCTTTATCCACTTCGGAATATACTGCCACAGTGCCTATATGCATTTCTTTACAAGCGCGTAGAATTCTTAGAGCAATTTCGCCGCGATTGGCAATTAGGATTTTCTTAAACATAACAAATAGGAGGGTTATTGCCTTCCGCTACTTAAACTATAGATTAGATTATTCAAGGATAAATAGTTTTTGTCCGAACTCTACAGGGTTGCCATTTTCCACTGGAATTTCCTTAACCTTGCCGTTTTTCTCGCTTTTTATTTTATTCATAGTTTTCATTGCTTCTATGATGCAAAGCACATCCCCCACTTTAATAGTATCGCCAACTTCCACAAATACTTTGGCATCAGGTGAGGGAGAGCTGTAAAAAGTGCCAACCATGGGAGAGGTAATCGCATTAACACTACCGCCAGTACTTTCTGGAGCGGCAGATTCGGCAGGCGGGGCGACTGGGGCAGGAGCTGCCACTGGCATAGCAGGAGCAGCGAGAATATTAGTTGCCCGTCGTTTTACTAAATGAATGGAACTATCTTTGTCGCTTAGTTCCAACTCTTCTAAATCAGATTTTTCTAATATCCCTATAAGTTCTTTAATTTTCTTAATTTCCATTGCTGTTATACGTCTTCACTTTTACTAATAATATTAATTCCTTGCCTCAAGGCAAATACATAGCTATTGGGTCCACACCCACCTATCACCCCGACTGCTAAATCCGCTAAATACGATTTATGACGAAACTCCTCGCGCGCAAACACATTACTGATATGAACTTCAATGAAAGGTAAGCCAGCAAATTTTAAGGCATCGCGTATGGCAATACTGGTATGAGTAAAGGCGGCGGCATTAATAACAATAAATTTGGTGCCATCCTCACCTGCCTTCTGAATTGCTTCAACTAAAGCCGACTCACTATTTGACTGAAAAGTAGTTAGCTGAACTTCTATGCCTTTTTCTTTGCCATATTGCCGCGCCTCCTCAGCAATCATTTGGTTAATATCATCCAATGAAGCGCTGCCGTAAATCTGCGGCTCACGCTTCCCCAATAGATTAAGATTGGGACCATGTAGTATCAATATTTTTGCCATTATAATAAATAGAGTGAGTTGCAAAATCTATCTACTTGCAACAAACTTAAATAATAATATATCACAAATTATTAATTTTTGCCGCATAACGGGCAATAATATCCACTTCAATATTAGCGCTCTCCCCTTCATTGAGCAAAGATAAAGTTGTGTGCTTGAGAGTCCAGGGAATGATAGTGATAGCAAAGTTATCTTTACTGCTTTCATTGATAGTCATACTCACACCGTCTATACAAATACTGCCTTTTTCTGCTATATAAGGCATTAGCTCATCCTCTGCTTGGATGTTGAACCTCGTCCCAACCTTATCAGCATGCTTGGCAACAATGACGCCGCAGCCGTCAATGTGTCCAGTTACCCAGTGCCCGCCAAGCTCATCCCCAACTCGTAATGCGGGCTCAATATTTACTTGTTTGCCTCTTCGCCACTCGCCCACTGTGGTGCGCGCCGCAGTTTCTTCACTAAGATTAAATGATAATTGGCTTTTGTTTATATGTGTAACGGTAAGGCAAATCCCGTTAACTGCTATGCTGTTGCCCAGTTCAATCTGAGATGCTGAGCTTAAGTCGTTTCCAATATCCACGTCAAGGTTATATCCTTCCCCCACTGATTCTATAGTGATAATCTCACCTACGCCGCGCACAATGCCGGTAAACATTAATATTTGCCATGGATGGATTGCATAAGGCGATTCAAAGATAACGAGTTCTCTTTTTCACCTAAGCGCCACTCAAAAATAATCTGAGAATATAGTATAGTCCTGACATATTTCCTCGTCTCACCATAAGGGATAGTTTCTAACCATTCCACCGCTGGTTTAGTGCCATGCTTGGGCAACCAGTCCTTTACTGCATAAGGTCCCGCGTTGTAAGAAGCGATTGCCAGTACAGCATTTCCTTTATATTGATTGAGTAAAGTTTTTAAATAATAGCTGCCAACATTTATGGAGGTTTGCGGGTTGGTTAATCTTTTGCTGCCAGAGTATTTAATTCTACGTATTACCGATCTTCCTGTTGATGGCAGCACCTGCATCAAGCCGACAGCTCCCGCTGCAGAAACCACCTGCGGACGAAAAGTACTTTCGGTACGCATTACGCCATAAATTAACGAAGGGCGCATCCTATTTTGCTTTGCTGCTTTTTCAATTTCTTCTCTATACGGTAAGGGGAAGCGCCTATGTAAGTCATCCCAGTATTGCGCCACTGCAAAAGCGCGAATAGAATGATACAGCCAATCTCTTGAATAAGAGGCGCTGGCTAAATATAGCAATTGCTCACGTGATGCCTTTTGTAATGTTGTTTCCCACTCGGATAATGCGCCGCGCGCGCCTAATGCGTGAAGTTCATAAAAGCGTTTAAATGAGGCAACATCAAGTATGCTACTGCCTTTCGTTGAACGAGCGGGGCGGTGATTTATTGATTTGGGCGCCCCAACTTGTTCGGCTGCCAAGAAGCCATAAAAACTGCGGTCGTTGGAAGCTCTTTGATAAAAACCTTTAGCTTCGCCTCTGGCGCCTGTTTTTGTGAGCGCATAGCCCTTCCAATATAACCAAGTGGCATCTGCAGCAAGCTCTGGTGGAAAGTGCTCTATAAAATTTATCAATTTTTTCCATTGGGCAAATTTTATAGCACTGCGGGCGCGCCATTCATGCTCTTCATCTTCTAAAAATACGGGGTTTAATTTCTCCATAACATCAAAGCCCTGGCGCTCATCATTTATAGTTAGATGCAAGCCCAAATAATACTCTATTGTATTTCTGTCTTTCTCATTAAATGAGAACTTGGGTTTAACTATATTCTTATAAATGCGATATGCTTCATCCGCATAGTCACTTGGATAACGGCTCAAGGCATAAACCAAAACATCGCGACTTGCTTGATTATTCTTCAACCTCTGTGTGTATGCTACAACTCGCCTTTTGCCGAAGCGGAGTTTTTGTAAGGCATCATAAGCGGCAACATGGTTTGTTTTTATGTGAGAACGCAAGTTCCTAACCAAAACCCAGTTGCGTGCCTTGGCGGCAGCCACTACTCTACGCCAGACCATGTCCGAATTTTTAAAGAAATCAAAGTTGCTGCGCTTCAGGATAGTAATACATCTATCATCTAAGTTTTTACCGCTTAACCATAGCTTCTCTGCTTTGCTACGCAGTGAATCGCGATCTTGTTTAAGATAATGCCCAGCGGCAAGTTGCAGGCACAAGTCCCTATTACCGTTGGAATACTCCATGATACCATCCCAGTCCTTTTGCTCATAGTAGTACCCCAATAATCTGCTGCGAAATGCCCTAGTATGAGGGAAATTAGGGTATTCATTAATAAAGTTTTCCAGTTTTGTGGGAGAATTGCCTTTTTTGATAATTTCTTTATAGTCCAAATATGCTACCAACGGATATTCGCCTAATTCTTCCCGTTGTTGTTGGTATACCGTGTACTTTTTGGAATCTAAGCTCTCTTGCGCGTCTTTATACAAAGAGCGTAGCTCTTTTAAGCTGTCAGTGACAGCAAATAGGTTTTCTGTAGCTAATAACAGAAAAATGCCTATAAAAAATACGCTTATCTTAGTAAAAAACTTCATAATTTTGTTTGTGGGCATAGTTATCGCATAGTCATAATAGCCCTTATGTATTATATCCTATTGTTTGAGTGGATAATGCACTTATATATGTACTTATATATGCCCTGGTTTACGCTAAATTATCGGTATTTATATGATTAACTAGGGAATAAAGCAATTAATGAAGACAAAACATTCAATATAACGGCGGTTATAATCCCGGCAGCAACATCATCTAACATAATCCCCGCGCCTCTTTTAAACTTGCGCTCTGCCATTCCTATGAGCCAAGGTTTTTTGATGTCTAACCAACGAAAAATAACAAACCCTAAGATTAAGTAAATCCAATCTGCAGGTAACATATATAGATACGCCAGCCATATTCCGCACCACTCGTCCCACACCACAGAGTGAGGGTCTTTATTATTAAGCTTTCTTTCAGCATAAGAGCACAAAGGAATACCCAACACACAGGCGCAAACAACCCAAATAGCCCATATATGTTCAGTAAGCCAAGGGGCTATTGCCAAATATACCAACACTCCGCCAAGGGTTCCCCAGGTTCCTTGCATAGGACGGAAACAACCGCTGCCAAGACCTTGGGCTAAAAACACCAAAGGATTTTTTATTCCCTTGTAGAAATCTTCCTTGACAAGATAAGGTAAACGCCACTTATCGTCATATTTTTCTTTGCTCTGATTGTCCAGATTACTATTATCTTTGCTCATGGCGTTATTTTACTATATGCTTTACCCATAAACTACGGCTAAGTATCTATGAACTACGACACAGTGTCTGTAGGGGCGGAGCCGTGCTCCGCCCGCAAAATGCCTAACTCTTGCAACTCACCTTCGGTATACTCGCGACACAAATAAACGACAATATATCCGCATGGGCATACCCCCCGCAAAATGCATAACACTTGCGATAAACCATAACCATGCTTGCCATTAAAAATGCTGGTATCCTTCATCTCCCCCTGCTTTACTCCCTGCCTTACCAAGCACAACAGCGGAATTATCCGCCTGCATTAGAATAAAATCTTTTTCTTCGCTAACCTCGCCTATACAGGTTAGGTTAAATTCTGCTACAAGCGCAGCTAACTTTTCCTGCTGTTCGGGGGCAACAGTGAATAGCAGCTCGTAATCATCACCGCCGAATAATACGAACTTTTGTGCTTGCGCTTGAGAATGCTCTTTTGTCATTGCATCTGATAGCGGCAATTGCGCCGCATTAATGATTGCCCCCCAGCGCTTTTTACTAACATCAGTGGCCACATCAGTTTCACTTTTATTTTCCCCTCTTTTATTTTCCCCCCTTGCATTTCCTCCTAGCAGGTTGCGAATATCTGTTGCCAAACCATCTGATATATCCATACAAGAACTTGCTATGCGTTTTAACCTTCTGCCCAAAGCAATGCGTGGGGAGGGACAAAAATATGCGGCACGCAGGGCTGCCTGTGCTGCAGTTAATTGGGATTGCCGCTTAGTTGCATATTCAAGGCCTGCAGCGCCGTCTCCCAAGTATCCGCTGACATATATGCTATCTCCAGGCATTGCGCCTTGCCGTTTAAGCATGCTCTCTCCTTTACCTGATGTTCCCAATACTGTAAGGGATAGCCCCAATAATCCTGGGGAGATCGGTGAGGAGGCGGAGATCGGTGAGGAAGCGGAGCTCGGTGAGGAGGCGGAGATCGGTGAGGAGGCGGAGATCGGCGAGGAAGCAGAGCTCGGAGTGGAAGTATAACTTGGAGGGGGAGTGGGACTTGGAATAGAAGCGGCACGGCTGATGTTACCTCCTATCAAGGGCATGCCTATTCTCAAAGCAGCTATTCGTATCCCCGCTGCAAGCCCCAGCAGATATTCCCTATTGGCAAGTTGTTGCGGCAATTGTAGTGCCAATAGAAAACCGTACGGCTGTGCCCCCATAGCTGCCAAATCGCTGGCGCAAGCCCCAACCGCTCTATTGCCTATAAGGAAAGGGTTGGCTTCAGCGGGGAAATGAACATCTGCCAGCAGTGTATCCACAGACATGCATAATTGCATATCAAGGTTATCTATGATTGCGCAGTCATCGCCAATTAACAAGTTACCCACTTTACTTGGCAAAAAGTCACGGTTTACTTCGCTGCGCAGCAGGTGGATTATTTCAGATTCTTTCATTTATAACCTCCCCTGATATATTCCCAACTAAAATTATGAGGAACAACGTATGGCGGCTATACTCTTAGTGTAATCCGATGAATTAAGAATGGCTGACCCCGCGACTAATACATCCGCTCCAGCGTCTATGCATTGTGCTGCATTTTGAGCGGTGACTCCACCATCAACCTGTATATGAGTTTTGCTATTATCTCCCAATAAACGTCGCAACTCGGAAACCTTGTTTAGCTGAGATTCAATAAGCTTCTGCCCGCCCCAACCAGGATTAACTGTCATTACCAAAACCAAGTCCAAATCACCAAGCAAATCTTCCACCATGCACACAGGGGTTGCTGGATTCAAAGATACGCCCACCTTCTTACCCAAAGATTTAATTCTTTGCATTAAGCGATGCGGATGTTTGGTTGCTTCAATATGAAAAGTAATCAGCTGCGCGCCTGCCTCAGCAAATGCATCAACTTGTTCTTCGGGGCGACTAACCATTAAATGCGCATCACAAAACAATGAAGTCATGTCAGTTATAGATTTCGTAATGCTGGCGCCAAAAGATATCGGCGGAACAAAATTTCCGTCCATTACATCCAAATGCAGCCAATCAGCGTCGCCTTGTTCTAACTTACGGATGGTCTCACCTAACTTGGTAAAATCCGCTGTCAGAATTGAAGGAGCAATAAGTGTTTTTGCCATGTTGTTATTATAGAATATTGCCCGCCATTTTACAACAATGTTTCTGCTGTGGACTCAATCAATCCCAACGACGGCTTTTAGCATTTGTTGATATGGGTCGGGCAGCTTATCGCAATTCCATTGATTGCCTTGACGCCGCAGCACATACTTATTGCGCATATTTGTAAAAGAAGCCCCTTTGCCATTAGGCAGCATAACCTTTTTAGTGACCTTGCTTTCGGCAGCTATATTATAATTTAATAATAATGCTCTCTTCAGATAGTCATACGGTAACTCATTCTTCTTGGGGGCAGGGGCATAGACAGGGGATGGGGCATGGGCAGGGGCGTCTGCCTTAACTCCCTTCGTTGTTTCAGCATGCTCGCGCAGCCCTTCAAGGTTATCAATTTTTCTTTTACTATAATGGCGATAAAATTCTTTCGCCACTTCCTTCAGGGCATTTTGTTTGCCAAGTTGGCTATAGCCAGCTATGTGCGGAGTAGCAAAAGCACATAGCTCCATAACCGCAGGATTTATGTTTGGCTCATGGTCCCACACATCCATAATCATAACAGGCATGTTGGCACTTCCGCGTTGCTGGGCTATTTTTAGTAGGTCGTTTTCGCGTAGGACTTCACCACGGGCGCAATTAATCATTAATTGTTGCGAAGATAGTTTACTTAATACAGATTCATCCAACATCCACCTACTTGCTTTGTCACGCGGTCGTTTGGTTAACGAACAAGCAATAACTATACAATCTGCTTGCATGACTTTCTTCAGTGTGCGATAAGGGACAGGAGAATTTTCATTTCCCCAGGCGCCCATGACAGCTCCTGCGATTCCAGATGTGATTGCGCCGATGATCCCCCCTCGAACTCCATCGACGATTAAGCCCGCAACTCCACCGATGAATGCAAAGAATATGCCGTTGTTAACTATGTTTGAGCCCTCATTTATAAATGGGTCGTGAATCATTATTTTTGCCTTACCGCCGCTTGCCTTCGCTAATTTCTCTAACCGTCCAGTTATTCTGTTCCCTACCTGCCCATGCCCTATCAACCCCAATGACTTATTGCCAGTGCCTATGTCTAACAAATAATCGGTTATGGCAAGACAACTAAATACATAATCCGCCACTGCATCAGCATTGCAGCCAGGAGCATTAGCCCAATTGATGTCACGTTTTTTCAAATACTTTATATCAAGATGGTCTGTGCCTGCCGTCGCCGTGCCTATAAATGAAAGATGTTCCGCTTGTGCCAAAGATTTCTCGTTGGCATTTAAAGTAGTGCGAATTATCAAGGCATCTGCTTGTTGGATTAGTCGCTCTGCTGTCGCATCTTTAAAAGAAGAGATGGGGACTATCTCCCAATCTTGTTTTTTCAGGTGTTCGGTAACGAAGGTAAATATATCTTTACCGCCCTCTTGGTATATCTTTTTATCAATTACTAATAGCATGGGAAATATAGAGCATAGAGAGTAGAGTGTGGGGTGGGGGCAAGGGCAGGGAAGGGCGGCTCGGCTCTTCCCTACCCTGTTGCCCTATTAGGCAGGCGTTGCGGGTTCTTTGGTGGGTGTTGCGGGTTCTTCGGCAGACGCTGTAGGTTCTTCGGTGGACGCTGCAGTTTCTTCGACGGGAGCAGTATTTTCTTCAGCAAGCGTTACGGGTTCTTCGGTAGGCGCTGCAGTTTTTTCAGCAGACGCTGTAGGTTCTTCGTCAGACATTGCATATTCGTCAGTTTCTTCGTCAGGCACCGCATTAGCTTTGTTGGTTGGAGTTTGGATGCCGCGCACTTCCATCACTGCTTGGTCAAGCATAATATTAGCGAAGGCATGGCTCTCTTGATGCAAAAACTCATGGCACAGCAGTAACGCTTCGTTAATGATAACAGGATAATCCAGTTCAGGGCAGTATTTCAACTCATATACTCCAATTTGTAGCACTGCATTCATTATTGGGTCTGTATAGATGTCGGGGCTTTTATTAATTTGTGAAATAATCTCAGCAATCTCTTCACGGTGTTCCACTACACCGCGGAAAATCTTCAAGAAATATTCCTTATCGGACTTTCTGTATACTGGAGAGAATTTACAGCTCTCTTCAATTTCTTTCGGCTCATTGCCACTAAGCTGAAACTGGTACAGTGCTTGCAGAGATAGCTGCCGTGCCTTATGCCTCCTATGTGGGTTAACTTTTATCTTGTTCATTGTTTATTGTTTATCAGTAATCTTTTTTCTTGCTAAAATCATCTCCCATACTGCTTGGGCTGCTTCGTATCCCTTATTGCTGGCGGCAGTTTTATTTTTATGCTTATCTACCTTCTTATCTTGCGCTCGCGGCGAGTCAGCATCAGGTTTTAATATTTCAATATTGGAGCGCAACTGCGCTTCTTCATAAGAATTGGCAGTTATCACCCCAAAACCCACAGGAATATTATGTTTTAATCCTACATCCATTATTCCCTGAGTTGCTGCAGAAGCGATGTAATCAAAATGCGGAGTATCGCCACGGATTATAGCGCCCAGGGCAACTATGCCATCCAGTTGCGTATCTTCACCATTATTGCTATTATTCCCGCTCTTGTCTACCTCTCCCATGAGCCCCCCTTGCTTGAACCCCTCCTCCTTGAGCCCCCCCTCCTTGAACCCCCCTTGCTCCGCCAACCATTGCACTCCTTGCGGCAGCTCATAAGCGCCGGGGACTCGCAGCAAGGTTATTTGTGGCGGCATCTTGGCAAGCAATTGCCTTGCCATCTGTCCTTCCATGTACTGTTGCAATATAAAACTATTTTCAATGTCATGAAAATTACTTTCTTTTTGGTAGATGTCATGCACCGCTTGCCTATACCCTTCACGCCAGAAATACTCCGCCCCCATAATTAGAGAGTTGGTTATGTCCTCATTGAACTTGCTGGCAACTATGCCAATCTTTAGTTTATTTTCTGTTATCATATCTTATGTAGTAATTCTTTAATCTGATTTTCGTTTGCAATAGTTTTTTCACGAGTTTCCATACTTATTATATTATGCGCTCTTCGTAGCATATCTGGTGGTGGAGTTATTTTTTCCTGTTCGGTTTGCAGAACAAGATTTTCCATCCAGCCAATGACCCAGTGCATAAGTTCAATGCGAAGGTCATGCAAGGCAGTGGGATTGAACATGTCCTCTTCCTCAGTCCCGAAGGGGAGTAGCTTTTTATATTCTACTTTATAGCACTTATATAAGTCAATAACATCTTTGGCATGCAGTGGTTCTGCTTGCGGCTTACACCACAGAATTGAGGGATACAAACTCAGATGGGATACATCTGCTATTGGCATACCATACGACTCCCCTTCAATATCTACCACCACAGCTCTGTTATCGGGGGTGATAATGTAATTGCTGGAATTAGCATCACCAAGGATGGGGCGTTTCCCAGTGCTGTCTCCGCTTGCATGCAGACGCGCCAGCCCGCGCGCCAACATCGGCAAGTCATTCGGAAAAGAGGTGTGACGCCCATCAATATATTCCACTAAAAGCCCCCCATGTTTAAGAGAGGAGGAATTAGAGGTGCCATCAATATTAGGGTCATAATCATAAGGGACATTAAGAGAGTCATTAGAAGAAACACTAGTAATGCGGATATTATTGTCATCTTCTGGCAGCAACAATGCAATGGGATGGCAGCAATGTCCAGTTGCCGCAAACATTTTCATTCTTGTGGCAATATGTTGGATATCTTCTCCTGTGGGCATCATCGTCACCCGGTCTCCAGTTAGCGCCCTGAGAACAAATTTTTGGTTGCTCTTTGGTGCAGATACACTATATATAGTGTTATTAACTCCCGCTAATAGAAGAGAGATGTTTATATCCTCACCTAAAAATTGGCTAAGAATTGCCTCAGTGCTCGTAGTCATCTTGCGCTATGCCTCTGTACCCCCATGTTTCCATACCTCCATATCTCCGTGTTTCCATATCTCCGTGCTTCCATATCCCCATGCTTCCATATCTCTATGCCTTCAATACCTCCATGCTTCCATATCTCCGTCCTACAAATTGGCTTCCTGCCAGAGTAGTAAGAACTTATTCTGCCATACTTTTGGGGTTATCCAGCCGCGATGATGGACTAATATATTGCCATCTTTATCCACCAGCAAGGTCTCGGGCAATCCATAAACATCTAACATATCTCCCAATCTGCCATATTTATCCTCAATGCTAAGTTTAAAAGGGTTACCATTCTCAGCCAGCCAAAGCAAGGCGGCGCTGCGATTATCCTGATAATTGATTCCATAGATAGGGATCCCGCTTTCATTTAGACCGACTAACACGGGATGCTCATACAAGCAAGCAGTGCACCAACTTGCCCATAGATTTATCACGGCGGGCAGCTGTAAATCCTCGCTACTGATAGGTAATTCACTCAGCAATTGTGTGGCAGTAAAATCAGGCAAGTTAGTTACCCGTTTCTTTTGAGGGGACTGTTGTCCTTGCGGCTCATAAAACAGAATAATAGATAACAGCAGTCCACTGATAAAAGCAAATGCCAATCCTCCGCGTGAAGCAAGACGGGAGGCAAGCTTGGAATAATCCTTAGAGTCATGTTTGGAGCCATGTTTGGAGCCATGCTTAGAGTTACGATTAGAGTCACCTTTGCGATTTTGCATATTCATTCGCCCCAATTTATGACCTCATTACCGGTTGTCTGTAGAAAGGCATTTACCTTGGAGAAAGGTTTGCTGCCAAAGAAACCCTTGTCCGCAGAGAAGGGAGAAGGATGCGGGCTTTCAATAATAAAATGTTTCTCCTGATTAATCATACCTGCTTTGGACTGCGCATAAGCCCCCCATAAAATGAAGGCGCAGTGTGGTCGTTCTTGTGCCACCATATTTATTATCCCATCAGTAAATGTTTCCCAGCCCCTCTTGGCATGGGATGCGGGCTTTTGCTCCTCCACTGTCAGCACGCTGTTTAGCAAGAGCACCCCTTGGCGTGCCCAATCGCTAAGATCGGTCTTGCTTCTTTCAATGCCAAGATCGCTTTTTAGTTCGGTAAAGATATTCCTCAATGAAGGAGGCGTCTTATTTCCTTGCGGCACAGAAAAACACAGCCCATGCGCTTGCCCCTTGCCATGATACGGGTCTTGTCCCAGTATAACCACTTTTATGCTGTTGAAAGGAGTTAGGTTTAAGGCGTTAAAGGTAAGCGATGTTGGCGGAAAGATGTCTTTCTTAAGAGATTTTTCCTGTTGTAAGAAAGAACGCAGCGACTTCATCTGCTGGTCGGCAAATAATTTCTGCAACTTTTGCCCCCATGCTGGGTCTAAATTAGGGTTTTGTGGACTTTGTCGGTCTTGTGAAAGCTCGCTCATATATATATTATAGAGGATAATGAGAGATTAATCTTAACTTATAAGCGGCGATTCATATAATCAATGCAAGTATATCATTTTTGTGTTAATATAATAGTTATGAAATTAAGGTTCCCTTCTTATGAAAAACTCAGATAAAAACAAACAACTTACTGTGGATAATCAAGTAAACGACTTCACTCTTTATACTTCACCAGATGGAAAAATTAAAGTTGAAGTGCTTTTAAGTGATGACAATATTTGGTTAGATCAAGAAAAAATTGCATTACTATTTGGAATTCAAAGAACGTCTATCACTAGGCATTTGATAAATATTTTTGCTGAAGGCGAGTTAGATGAAAATTCAGTTAGTTCCATTTTGGAACGCACCGCAAATGATGGCAAAAAATACCAAGTTAAATTTTATAACATTGATGCAATAATTGCTGTTGGGTATAGAGTAAATACAAACAAAGCTACCCAATTTCGTATCTGGGCAACTGCTGTCCTCAAAGAATACATCATTAAGGGCTTTGCTATGAACGATGAGTTTCTAAAAAATGGAAACTATTTTAGAAAGGATTATTTTAAGGAATTACTGGAAAGAGTCCGTTCAATAAGGGCTAGTGAAAGAAGGATTTATCAGCAAATCACAGATATTTTTGCAGAATGCAGCATTGATTATGATCCAAAATCAGAAATAACTAGAGAGTTTTATGCCACAGTTCAAAACAAATTTCATGTTGCTATTACTGGGAAAACTGCTGCAGAATTAGTTTACTTCAAGGCAGATAAAGATAAATTATCTATGGGGCTTACCAATTGGAAAAAAGGAACAACAGGAAGAATTCTAAAATCCGATACTACTATTGCCAAAAATTATCTCACAGAAGAAGAAATTAAGAAATTAGAAAGAACAGTGTCTGCATACTTTGATTATATTGAAGGTCAGATAGAGCAGCATAGAACTTTCAATATGAGTGAATTATCAAAATCAGTTAATGAGTTCATAGAATTTAATAAACTTCCTGTTTCAGATGGTGTGGGGAAAATATCTCACAAACAAGCAGAAAAAAAAGCGTTTGCTGAATATACAGAATTTAATAAATTACAAAAAATAGAGTCGGACTTTGATCGCTCCGTTAAAAAGCTGATACAGTCCACTAAGAATTCAAAAAACATTAAATAGGATTCAGTATGTTCCAAAATGGAACATACTGAAATGCAGGGGCATGATAATCTGCTATATATGGCTATTTATATGAAGATTCAGTATGTTCATTTTTTGAACATACTGAAATGTAGGTATATGATAATCTGCTATATATGGCTATTTCCTGCTAAATCCCATATAATTAAAAAGCGATTATAATTTATAATTACCTATTATGCTTGATGCACCTTTACGAAAATTAGTAACACCACTGCTGAAAATGATTGGCAGCTGGTCTGTTGCGCTACCAGTTAGCGCCAACCAGTTCACCTGGGGCGGCTTTGCTGTAGGCATGTTGGGTTGTGTTGCCATTGCGTTCGGTTTCTATATTATTGGCTTGGTATTCATCGTTGCTAACCGACTGATTGATGTAATAGATGGCTCGGTGGCTCGCCAAAAAGGGATTACCGATTATGGCGGCTACATTGATATAGTGCTGGACTTCTTCTTTTATTCGGCAGTGCCTTGCGCCTTTGCTTTTGCTAACCCAGATAATGCCCTAGCAGCTTCAGTTCTTATTTTGAGCTTTGTTGGCACTGGCAGCAGTTTCCTTACTTTTGCAATTATCTGCGCTAAACGCAAAATAGATACAAATGAAAGAGGCAAAAAGAGTTTTTACTACCTGGGCGGATTAATGGAAAGCACTGAGACCACGATATTCTTTGTTGCCTTTTGCCTGTTCCCCGCATACTTCTCTGTGTTGGCTTATATATTCGCCGCTATATGCTTGCTGACCTTTGCAATGAGATTATATGCCGCTTCACAACAATTTTCTTAGTAACTGTCGCGGGTGGCGTTGATACTTCATTCTTTCATTACAATTATCGCCGCTTATGCAGTTCATAATAAATGTATAGGCAGGAATAATCAACTACCATTTCGCCTGCCGCAGGATATGAAACGTTTCAAGGAAATTACTATGGGCAAACCCATAATAATGGGACGCAAGACCTACGAATCCATTGGCAAGCCCCTACCAGGCAGAAAGAACATCATTATTTCAGGGAGAATTAAAGATGATATACAAGGTTTTAAGGTATGTAACGAATTGGAGCAAGGATTGAAAGATGCTCGTGAGTTTAAAGCACAGCAATTGATATATGCGGGAAAAATAATAACTAGTAAATTAGGGAGCGATAATCAACTGACAGATAATGAAATCTCTGCCGAAGTAATGATAATTGGTGGCGCCGATATTTATGCGCAGACCATAGGTAAAGCCCAACGCATGCATATAACTGAAGTGGATGTCAAAGTAGAGGGCTGTGATGCATTTTTCCCTGAATATGATATTGATGAATGGAATGTGGTTGAAAAGGAGGAGTATGTTGATAACGGCATTAACTGCGTTTATAAACAATTAGAGCATAAGAGCTGGAGTCAATCCCAAACACCCCGATAATCCCCCCCTACTACAGCATCTCAAGTTGGGCGTACTGTAGCACTAACCACTTATTGCCTTCACTCTCAAAATCAACTTCCACGCGGGCATTCTCTCCTGTGCCCTCAGAACCAACCACCACTCCGTAACCGAAAGAAGGATGCATCACTCTTTGCCCTTTCTTAGCAAGAGGTGATTCAAAAGTTTGTTTATTAAAACGAAAATACTTGCCTCCCATAGTATGAGTTAGCTCTACTGGGATTTCTTCCACAAAGCGCGATATAGGGTTATACGCCTCTCTGCCATAAAGTCGGCGGGTTTCGGAGCAGGTAAGGTAAAGCTGCTGGCGTGCCCGCGTCATTCCCACATAACATAAGCGCCGTTCTTCTTCCACATCTTCATCATTGGTTTTTGCCGACTCCAGCGGAAACACTCCTTCTTCCATGCCGCTAATAAACACAACGGGGAACTCCAAGCCCTTCGCCGAGTGCATAGTCATAAGCTGCGCTGCATCCTGATGCTCCTTTGCCTGAGCGCCGCCGGACTCCAAAGCGATATTATTCAAAAACACCGTCATATCATTTATATAGTCGCCATCGCCAAAGGATACATCTGCGGCATTTATCAACTCACGCAGATTTTCCACTGCGCTCTTTGCCCCTTCATCCTTACTTGTTTCATACATGTTCTCCAAACCGCTTTGTTTGATAATCAGCGCGGTTTGTTCTTTTAGTCCCAGTCCAGCTATATCAGTGCTAATCTTATCAATCAATTGCATGAACAATTTCATTGAGTTGGCGCTGCGCTTTGGCAGCCCCGATGATTCAATCATCATCTCTGCCGCCGTCCAAAAAGATACATTGCGCTCCTCTGCAGCATCCATAATCTTGCGTAGCGAGCTTGCCCCCATGCCGCGAGTAGGAATATTAACTATCCGCCTGAACGACTCATTATCATCGCGGGAGATGATTAACCTCATATAAGCCAACGCATTTTTTATTTCGGCGCGGTCATAAAATCTTAAGCCGCCGTATATCCTATAGGGAACGCCGCGCTTCACCAAAGTTTCCTCAATGATACGCGATTGCGCATTGGCGCGATAAAACACCGCGCAATCTTTGAGCGCCACTCCTTTACGCTGGTAATCTATTATCATCTCGGCAATAAAATCTGCTTCTTGCCTATCATCCGCGGCGCGATATATCTCAATTAGATTTTCATTTTTTATATCACTCCACAGGGTCTTCCCCAACCGCCCTTTGTTATTCTCAATCACTGCATTAGCGGCTTGGAGTATATTTATGGTGGAGCGATAATTCTGCTCAAGACAAAATACTTTAACATCGCTAAACAACTTATCAAAGTTTAGAATATTGCCAATGTCAGCGCCACGCCAACCATATATGGACTGGTCTTCATCGCCCACCGCAGTCACATAGTTCTCCTTCTCTTCTCCCTGCAGTAGTTTTATCAAAGCACACTGCATTTCATTGGTATCTTGGAACTCGTCAACCAATATATGACGAAACTTCTTGGCATAATAATTGCCAACATCCTTATTGCCTTTTAGCAGCTCGTAAGTGCGCAACAGCAGCTCGGCAAAATCCACTAAGTTTTCTGCTGCGGCAATTTTTTCATAAACTGTATATATGTGCAACAGGTTATTATGCATATAATCACTACTCCTCTCCACATCGGCGCAGCGCCGCCCCTCCTCTTTATGATTGTTAATGAAATATTGGGCTTGCTTGGGGGTAAACTTTTTAGCATCCAGATTTATCTCTTCCAGCACTCTTCTGATAAGTCGTTGTTGGTCTGTTGAATCTATGATTTGGAAGTTCTGAGAAAGCCCAGCGGCTTCATAATGTTGGCGCAGGATGCGGTTTGCTATGCCATGGAAGGTGCCACACCAAATACCACTTGCCGAATGCCCCATTAGCCGTTCCATGCGTGAGCGCATCTCTTTTGCTGCTTTATTGGTGAAGCTGATGGCAAGAATGGAATTGGGCGATACTTTTAGAACTTCTATTAACCAAGCCAAGCGATGCACCAGCACGCGGGTTTTGCCGCTGCCGGCGCCCGCCAGCACTAAGGCATTGCTTTCGTCAGCGCAAACAGCATCGCGCTGCTGCTCGTTGAGGTCTTCAATCAAATACGAAATATCCATTTAACGTTATGGGGCAGTTTTTATTTTGGCACGGCGGTTATATAGCGAGCATAACTGTCATCACAGCTTAAAATCATCGCCCAAATAGGTCTTACGCACTAAATCATTGGCAACAATCTCTTCGGCGCTGCCATTAGCAATTATTTTTCCTTCACCCATCACATAATTATTATCACATAGGGATAAAGTGTCCGCCACATTATGGTCGTTTATCAATACACCTATGCCTCTTTGCGCTAAATCGCGCACTAAATCTTTTATGCCGCCAACTGAAATTGGGTCTACTCCAGCAAAGGGTTCATCCAGCAACACAAACAGCGGTTTCATCGCCAACAGGCGCGCCACTTCGGTGCGTCTTCTTTCACCTCCCGAAAGAACTCTGCCTTTGGAGTCGCGAATCTGCATCAGAGCAAATGTTTCCAATAGCGACTCCAGCTCCTCTTTACATTGTTGCTTGTTAAGGTCATCCCTAAACTCCAGCGCCGCCATTATATTCTGCGCCACACTTAGGTCGCGAAATACCGAGCCATCCTGCGGCAGATATCCCAGACCCAGTTGACTTCTTTTATACATTTGCAGACGAGTTATATCCTTGCCGTTTAATATGATATTGCCAGAATCTGGTCGGACTAACCCTATAAGAGTATAAAAAAATGTGGTTTTGCCCGAACCATTAGGACCGAGCAGCCCAACAATCTTCCCTTGAGATACTTCTATGTTTATATCGCGCAGCACAACATGCTTGCCATAACTTTTAGATATTCCTGTGGCTTTCAGATAGTTCATCTTGCTTAGCTGTTTGATTGGTTTATATGATTATTCATTTCGGCACAATTATCTCTATTTTATCATCTAACGGCACAGCGTCATCACTCTTATCGGAGTCGCTTGCCTCATTAGATGACTTGCCGGCTAATGTCCATTCCCCTGAAGTAACATCATAGAATGCTTTGTCGGCTGTGGCGCTACTACTGCCATCTTTAATGCGCACATTGCCGCTCAGAACAAGAGAGTTTTCTGCATAGTCGCCGCTATCTCCGCTTGCTTGCACCAACTTGCCATCTTTATTATGGACAATTTCTACATTACCGCGCAAGGCAAGTTTATTACTCTCAGTATTATATTCGGCTTGGCTCGCCTTGGCGGTTAATACTTCTTGTGGCTGTTGCCTCTGTCTTTGTGTATGGACGATATTCACCGCTCCATTAAATCTAAGGTTGTTATTACTCGCATCATGGACTACTTGCTTGGCTTGCGCCCTTAATATCTGCAATTGCTGCCCCTCCTTCTTATAGATAATATCTGCTTGCCCGTTGAAAGTTGCGAGCTGCTGATTAATCGTAATGGTATTTGCCTTGCTGTTGATGGTGTAAGGTTCGCTATCTGCTGCGCCGAGGATACCCTTAGCATCGCGTTGCTCGTTGTTTGCGGACGCCTTCTTTGTGGTTGCCTTTATATCTGCCTTTACAATCCCCCTTATATAAGTTATTTGCGCCTTATCTGCCAACAACATCTCCTGAGCTTTAACATCATAGTATATTTTAGGAGCTGAGCCATTGGTTAGCGAATCCTCAGTTGTCATAATTATAGTGGCAGGAGCTCCAGCAAAGATAAGATTGTTGCCATCATCCGAATCCAACTTATCCGCCTTTATTTGATTTATCAGTTGCGCTTGAGGGTTATATCCCTGCAAATGGGGCTTCAGCATATTGAACTTATTTTTTTGATAAAGGGTGAACTCCGTATAGTTGATGCGATAATTTAAATAATCATCTTGATAATAATCTTGCTTACCATTTTGCATCACAAATAACGGAGTCGCTTGCGCCTCACCTGAATCCGCATTAGTACTTATACTAAAACGTTTGCTAATTAAATCAATATTGAACCAGGCAAAAACAATCACCAAAAACAACACAAGGTTCGGCAGCAAGTAACCTCTAAAGTTCATCAAGCTTTCTGTAATTCCGCCGCATATTTATTGGTGATAGGGTAACGGCGATCTTTGCCAAACCCTCTTTCGCTAATACGCGTTCCTGGCGCTGCCTGCTGCCTCTTATACTCCGCCTTATCCACCATATTTATCACCCTTATCACATCGGCGCGACTAAACCCGCGCTGGATAATATCATTATGTCCCAGCGCTTCTTCCACATAAGCAGTTAGAATCTTATCCAACACATCATACTCGGGCAAATTATTCACATCCTGCTGTCCTTCATAAAGCTCGGCTGTGGGTGGGCGGCTAATAGCCCTGGCAGGAATTACCGCGCTGATGCTATTGCGATACTCGGCTAACTGATAGACGCGGGTCTTAAACACATCCTTGAGCGGCGAATACCCGCCCGCCATATCTCCATAAAGAGTGGTGTAGCCAACCGCGCTTTCACTTTTATTGGATGTGGCAAGAACCATCATATTATTCTTGTTCGCCCATGCCATCAAAATCATCGCGCGGGCGCGCGGCTGAATGTTCTGCGCGGTTATATCCGTTGGATCGCTCAAGTCCATATAACGCCCCAAAGAAGAACGCAACGTATCCACCAACGGATGCACCGCAATGGACTCATAATTCACCCCCAAATTATTGGCAAGCACGGCGGCATCCTCCAAGCTGATATTGGAAGTATAGTTATAAGGCATCATCAAGCAAGTAACATTCTGCGCCCCCAAAGCATCCGCCGCCAAGCAGGCAACCACAGCAGAATCTATACCGCCCGAAAGCCCCAGCACCGCCTTGCTAAAATTATTCTTATGCATATAATCGCGCAAGCCAAGTTTCAACACCTCATAGATTTCCGCATTCTTCTCAATCGGCTGATGAATCTCTGCTGGCAAAGGTTGCCCTGGCTGCTCCTTCGCATCAATCTCCACTACGGACAGATGCTGACAAAGACCAGGGGCGCGATGAACCACCTCGCCTTGATTATTACACACAAAAGAGTTGCCGTCAAACACCAGCTCGTCCTGCCCGCCACAGCAATTAACATAAGATATGCTAATGTCATTTTCCCGCGCCCGCTGCTGCACCACCTTCACTCTTTTTTGCGGCTGCTCGGTGCTATAGGGCGAAGCATTGATGCTGATAATATGCTGAGCGCCGGACTTCTTGCAATCGGCTACTGGCTGCTCTTGCCATAAATCCTCACAGATTAGCACCCCAAACTTTATGCCCTTAAACTTAAAGATAACCACACCTTTACCCGCCTTGAAATATCTTTTCTCGTCAAACACCTGATAGGAGGGGAGCAGTTGCTTAGCATAAGAAGCAAGCAGTTTTCCCTGATGATACACCTCCAAATGATTAGTGATGCGATTCAGCGGGTCTTGATGGGACGGAGCATCTTGCGAATCGCGTGGATAACCTATCACAATACATAGCTGTGGCGGAATCTCCGCTAAAATTCGTTGCAGCGCCGCACGACATAATGAAGCCATATCCGGCTGCAGGATTAAGTCCTCCGCAGGATAGCCAATGATTGCTTGTTCTGGCAGTGCCAGAATATCAGCACCCATCTCCTGATGCGCTCGCTGAGCAGCTGCAATAATTTTGTCTGAGTTGCCTTGAATATCACCAACCGTAAGATTAAGTTGGGCAAGGACGAGACGGCATTTTTCCATTTTTCTGTAAATACTGTATATAAGTGGTAACTAACCCCTATATTTTATGCCAACAACCCCATTATTACAATAACCCCACTTTACAAAAATGTTTCCGTAGGGGCGGTGGCCATGCCCCGCCCGCAATATGCTTACCTCTTGGAATAAACCATAACCATGCTTGCAACATACTCCCGCATACAACTACCCCCGCGACACACATAAAACATGCTAATATGTATGCACTAATATAAACATTTAAATAACTAATAACTACTATGAATAAACAATACGACAACTGGCGGGATGCAGTCAGCAACCTCACCACCGACAAATACGATAACGACTTCGACAATATTGAAGGATTAAAATGGCTTCCCTGGGTTGGCAAAAATTACGACTCAACTAGGATATTTATTTTAGGCGCCAGTCATTATGAATGGAAGGATTCAGATAAAGGGGAATCAAGCAAGAGTAAAAAATTCACACGGAAAGTTGTTGCAGAACATGGGATAGACTCAAAAAATGAGAGGCACAAAAAATATGCATTTGCTGGTTTTAATAAATGCCTACTGAATGAAGAAGCGCTTCACCCAAATGCTAGAGGAGAACTATGGAGTTCACTCTTATTTTATAACCTTCTACAGACACCTATGAAAACTGGTACAGACACCATTGTTAAAGATGAAGATGCGTTAGAAGCTTGGGAGGCCTTTAAAAAATTAGTGTCAATACTTAAACCTAAAATTTGTATTGCATGGGGAGCAAAAATTATAGACCACTGGGTGTGGAAAAATAAATGTGTTGAATTTAGCAATACGTATGAATATAAAAACCAAATAAGCAGATGTTCTCCCCGCGAATCTGTAATAACAATAGGTGGACATAAACTATCTATTTGTGCAATAAAACATCCATCTATGGGGTTCTCCCCTCCAAAATGGCGAGAATACCTATTATCACAACACAAAGACAAACTCCAAAAGATAATCACCGGTTAATATAATTTACATAGGAAATTATTATGAACAAACAATACGATAAGTGGGAAGATGCCGTTAGTGACTTCGCCACCGATAAATATGATAATGACTTCAAAAAAATTGATGAATTAAACTGGCTCCCCTGGGTTGGTAAAAACTATGATTCAAATAAAATATTTGTTTTGGGAGCTAGCCATTATACCTGGAGTAATGAGGATTCAAGCACTAGCGAAGAATTCACACGAGAAGTAGTTGCGCGTCATGGAGTAATAAATGAAAATCCCCGTGCAAGAACACTTAGTGGTTTTTGTAAATGCCTACTGAACGAAAAAGTACCTCCGCTAGAAGCCAGGGGAGAACTATGGAGTTCTATCTTATTCTATAACCTTATACAAGAACCTATGATAGGTGGCACAAAGACTGCTGCTACAAATACTGAAAAGGAAACAGCTTGGAAAGTTTTTAAAAAATTAGTGCCAATACTTAAACCTAAAATTTGTATTGTATGGGGAGTGAGTGTTCTACATTATTGGGCAAACAATTATGGTGAGTTTAAAGATCAATATAAACGCAAAGTAAAAATAAGTGGATGCTATCCTCGTGAATCTGTAATCACCGTAGATAGACACGAGGTATCTATTTGTGTAATAAAACATCCTTCTCAAGGTTTCTCTCATGCACAATGGCGAGAATATTTACTATCACAACACAAAGATAAACTCCAAGAGATAATCTCCAGTTAATATAATTAATAAGTAGCAATTATATTATCCATTTATACCATTCACTAAAACTAATAAACAAATGTCAGACGATAATAGACAATCAGTAGAAAATAAAAGCATTAAAAAATGGCTTCTAACTGGTGCAGCTATAGTTCTTGTATTTCTAATATTTTATTTCACTTCAACCGATGCCCCTCCTTTAACTTCTGATTTTGCGAATACAGAGTCACTAAACCCAAGCACCACTAACATTTTTTATAATTGGTGGGCTTTATTATTAACTCTTACAGGAATAATTTTCTTGCCACTATGGTATTTAGCTGCAACAAAAAAAATAAATAGAATATATAAAAAATTAAGTAAGGGCTATAAGTCATTAAAATCACAAATAAAATCACCTGAGGAAGAAAAGGATCTTGCTATTAACCTAGCTGTAGTAGTGGCACTAATTATATTTTTTATCGGACTTTCTTATAATTGTTGTGGCTTATTGCCTCCATTATCTACTCAATTATTTAAACGATTATCTAACCCTGATGAACTACTTAATATCCGTAATATACTCATTGGAATTGCAGGAGTTATAACTTTAATTTTTGCAGGATGGCGCACGTATATTGTGGATCAACAAAAAGAAGATCAAGTCAGGAGAACTGAGATTGAATCTAGCAGACGACTTAGCGAAAGATTTGATGGTGCGGTTGCTGCACTATCTAAAAAGTTAGATGAGAGTTCATTTCCTTCCCATTTGGGGGGAATATCTAGTTTACGTGATTTAGCAACAGATAGCCCCGAACATACCCAAAGATGCTTAGATATTATTTGTAGCTGTAATCAATGGATGGAAGGATACATAATTGAGTTTATTCGGACAAGAAAACGGAATCCTTATGATTCTTGGTTACTTAAAGAGGATAGGAGGATTGTTAAAGAAGATGAAGAGAGTAAGATAACTCTATTGCATGAAAAACGTAGCCAAAAAGCGTTGATAGCTATTAGTCATATACTAAGAGATATTTCTATTAATAATCCTGTGCAATTAAGTAAATTAGATTTTCACAATAAGATGTTATGTGGAATTTCTTTGAGTGATATAAAATTAGACAATATTAATTTTGAAAAGGCGTATCTTGTGGCCGCCTCGCTTAGAAGAGTTTCTTTAAAATTAGCTGTATTAAGGCGTGTTAATCTCCAGGGTGCATCTTTATGGGATGTTAATCTTCAGAGCGCATCTTTCATAAATTCTCGTTTAGAGAGCGCATCTTTAAGGCGCGTTAATCTACAGGATGCATCTTTAAAATGGGTTTATCTAACGAGAGCATCTTTAAGGTGGGTTAGTCTAATAGGAGCATCTTTAAGGTGGGTTGATCTAGCGGGAGCATCTTTACAGCGGGCTAATCTCCAGGAAGCATATTTAGGGGGGTGTAATTTAGGGGGGGCATATCTAAAGGATGCTGATTTAGAAAAAATTCAACTAATTAATATCCAATTTCAAGGAGCAACGATAGTTAATGTTAATTTATCCTATGCAATTTTTTTAGATTGTAATTTATATGGAGCGACCTTACAAGATATTAAAAGTAAGAGTATTATCTTCAATGATATTGTAGATATTGGCTATCTTAAAGATAAAGAAGAAAGAATAAAATTTCTGGATTATGCATGTAGAGACATGAAGCCACAGATTATAAAATTATTTACACAGAGAATGGAGGATGCCTGGCAGGCAATAGAAAATAACCAAGAGCCTGATGGGTTGGAAGCAATGAGAGAAAGTTCTATTATCACTAAAGATAACCAGGGAATGTATGATATTAGTAAAAATGATTTAGTTAATCTGCAAGAAAGATGGCAAAATTTGGTTAATGATAAAGGGAAAAAGTTTTTGCTTGATATGAGAAATGCTCTCTTATCATTAAATCAACCTTCTCCAATATATCCAGGTAAAATAACTGAAATATTATATAAAGATATTTCGATAGATAAAAATACTAGCCTAGTAAAAAAATTGCTGAAACTCATAGCCAAATTAATTGAAGGCAATAAAAAAACAGAACAATAAATAGCCACATGATTTAGAATAATAACAGGCGGACACATATATCCGCCTCTATCATACAAATCTCTCTAAATTAATGTATGATATATGTTACTCACTAACTCTTACTATGACACAAAAGACATATATCAAGGATATAACCAACTTGGTGCGTCCAACATATAAAGCAAGAAGATTTTATTCTACCTGCTTAATACTATTATTCCCTCTTATATATACGCAAGTCGGACATACCCATGGCGGAGGGCTCGCCGCTGATGGTTGCCATAATGATAGAAAAAATGGAGAGCGGCATTGTCATAGAAGTCCATCCAGCATTAAGAGTGATAATAATCCTTCAGCCTCAACTACCACTAATAAAAACATACGAGACCCATATTCACAAAGCAAGTACAATAGGCAAGAATGGAAATACAAAAAGCATGCTTTCACTAACACAATTGGTTTTTATAGCGGAGTAACCTGCTTAGCTGGAATAGATATTGACCATGTTGTTTCATTGAAAGACGCTCACTATAGCGGTGGGCGCTTATGGAACCTTGAAAGAAAATTCAAATTTGCCAATGATCGTCAAAATCTTGTCCCATCCTGCTCCGAAATCAATAGATCTAAAGGAGCTTCTTTACCCCTTAAGTTTATTGCCCTGGCCGATGATAGTTCGGGAGTAGAGTTTGATTTCACTAAAAGTAACATTTGTAAATACTTAAAAAAATACAAGGAAGTAAAAGTTAAGTATCAGCTTTCATTTAATGCAAACGATGCTGGCACTTTTAATAATTGTAAATTATCAATCTAATGAATATCAGATTAAATACAATAGTAGGCGTATTAACCAAAATAAATAAATGATAAACGATAACAAAGAATTCAAAGAATATAAAAAAAATTAAAAAATGGCTTTTAATTGGCATGGCTATAGTTGTTGTAATTTTGATATTTTATTTTAATTTAACTAGCGAACCTCCTTCAACTTCTAGCTCATCCAAGATAACACCACTAAATAAAAAAACTTATAAATTTTGGAATCTATTATCAATACTTGCAGGAATAACATTGTTATCGCTATATTATTTAACTGCAGTAAAAATATTGAAAGGAGTCTATTTAAAATTAATCAACATCTGCAAGTCATTTAAATCAAAAACTAAACTACCTGAGTGGGTAAAAAATATCGCTGTTTTATCAATTATAGTAGCAGGATCATTTTTAATTATTATAGGACTATTTTATAATGGTTACGGCTGGTGGGCTATATCATACGGTGAATTATCCATGCGATTACGTGATCTAGACGAACCGCTTAATCTACGTTATATGCTTATTGGACTTGCGGGACTGATGGCCTTGGTCTTTACAGGATGGCGCGCATACATTGCTGACCAAAATAGAATATTAAGTAAAAGTAGAAGGTTTGATAAAAGATTTGATAATGCTGCAGCTGCGTTAGCTGAAGAGTTAAATGAAAGCTCATTTCCTGCCCACTTAGGGGCAATATCAGGTATGCGGACTTTGGCAATAGATAGCCCAGAACATACCCAAAGATGCCTAGATATTATTTGCAGCTGTAATCAATGGATGGAAAGATATATAGATAGATTTATTGAGACAAGAAATAATGCTTTGTATAGTTACCAGCTATTAAATGAAGATAATAGAATTGGCAATAAGAATAGGGTGAATGAAATAACTCTATTACAGGAAAAACGCAGCCAGGAAGCGTTGGTAGCTGTTAACCATATATTAGCAGAAATTTCTGCTAATAGTCCCGAACAACTAAAAACATTAAAGTTCCATAATAAGATGTTATGTGGAGCTTCTTTTAGTAATCTAAAATTAGACGGCATTAATTTTAACAATACATACCTTGTAGCTGCTAACATGAATAACACCTCTTTAAATCAAGTTAAATTAAATTATGCTAAGCTACAAGGAGCATTTTTATATGATGCAAATCTACAGGGAGCAAATTTAGATAATGCTTCCTTACATAGGACATCCTTAGATAATGCGAACTTACGAAGGTCATCTTTAAGGAAGGCACATTTACATAGGGCATCTTTAGAAAGTACAAATCTACAGGGAGCAAATTTAGATGATGCAGAACTATGTAGGTCATCTTTAAGGTGGGTAAACCTACAAGGAGCATCTTTAGAACATACGAATTTAATGGGAGCAAATTTAGATGATGCAAACCTACAAGGATCATCTTTAAAGGAAGCAAATCTACAGGAGTCATCTTTAAGGTACACAAGGTTACAAGGAGCAAATTTAACAAATACTAACCTACAAGAGGCAATACTAATTAATACTCAGATTCAAGGTGCAAAAATAGATTATGCTAATTTATCCAATGCAATGCTTTTAAATTGTAATTTATATGGAGCTACATTAGAAGCCATTAAATGCGAAAATATTATATTCAATAATATTGAAAATATTGATTATATTAAAGATAAGGAGGAAAGAATAAAATTTCTGAGTAATGTATACAATTATATGAAACCAGAATATATGACACCATTTACAGAGCGAATGTTAGTGGCGTGGCAGGCAATGGATGATGCCCAAGAACCAGATGGATTAGAAATAATAAAAGAAAGTTCTATTATCACTGAAAATAATCAGGGCATATATGATATTAGCAAAAATGATTTAACTAATCTGCAGAAAAGATGGCAAAGGATATTTAATGAGCGAGGGAGAGCTCTATTTTATAGCATAAGTAGCGATCTCTTATCATTGAAGAGAATACAAAATGGGCATACAGACCGCAGGAATAAAATGTTGAAAGAAGATATTTCTACAGATAAAAACACTAACTTAATAAATAAGTTGCGGGCACTGATAGAACAATTAATTAGAAATTAGAAATTAGAAATTAGAAATTAGAAATTAGAAATTAGAAATTAGAAAATACAAAAAATAAATAATTGCGTAGATAAAAATTATAACAAGTGAACATATATATACACCTCTATCCTGAAATGCTGATGAGATGATGTCTTATTATGTAGAAATCTTTCCTGTTACCTCCTGGTTATATTTATTTATCTCTTTTTTGATGTTATCTAGTTCTGCATTTACCCATTCGTGCCTACTGTCAAAGGCTTCGTGTATGTATTTCTCCACCTTATTGAATTCAGGGGTTTGGAGTTTATATTCCATCTTATACCCTCTGTTGGGATCGGATGTCTGATATGCGTTAAGACGCTGTTGCCAACTACTGGCAACCCCAACCTTATATTCATTTTTAAATGCAGTGTTAGATATAACATAGACCCACTTTTGCAATCTGCCATCCTGTTGTCCGTCTGTTCGTTGTGGCACTTTTGTATCAAACTTTGGATATTTATCTGTATGAAATAAATCAGGGTATACCTCTTTCTCTAATCTCTGCTTGACTAACTCATACGCTTTTTGAGATATATCTATGCCGATCCAGTGCCTTTCTAACTTCTCAGCTGCCACACAGGTAGTAGCACAACCGCAGAATGGATCTAATACTATATCTCCTTCATTACTTGAAGCAGCAATTATTCTTTCTAATAATGCAATTGGCTTTTGTGTTGGATATCCTGTTCTTTCTTTTGCTACTGAAGATATTTGTGATATTTCCCACCAGTCAGAAATCATTTTACCTTCGGGATTATATCTTCCAGTATCATCTTTTTTCGCATAGAAATCTCTATATGGAGTTCTTATTATATTATGTGTAGCGTTACTGCTTTTTCCATATAACAGTAAATTATCGTGCTTTCTTGGAAAGTATTTTTTGCTTGCTCCTCCAGCATGGTAACACCATATTACTTCATTCCTAAAATTATTTTCTCCAAAGACACAATCCATTAAAAGCTTCAAGTAATGGGACATAGTTTGGTCGCAGTGTAGGTATATACTGCCAGTGTCTTTCAATACACGATACATCTCTATTATTCTTATCCCCATATAACATAAATAGCAATAGTTATAATTATTGCTACCCCCCATAAGTTTAGCTGATTCTAATAGTGAGTATAATTTTTCATTATCTTCTTTTATAGTATGAGCCCACTCATCTTTTACATCTTCCTCTCTAAATATATCCTTAAAGCTAGCCCCTTCTGCATCACTTCCAATAGGTGCAGTGAACACCTTATTCTTGTTAAAAGGCGGATCTAAATATATCAAGTCCACGCTATTAGAATTTATACCTTGTAAGATTTTTATGTTATCTTTACAGAAGATAGTTCTATTTTCAATGTTTATTTTACTCATTAATTACCTCTTATATTTCAGTCACTAATCCGCCATTGAATCGGATAACTAAGTATCTTATCAATGGTGTTCATCTCACAGCTACCACCTATAACCTCCATATTAACACATTTATATTATGGGACATTCTACACTCAAACTTAAATCCAGATTTTCATAAAATAATATTACTAAATATTCTGTTGGATATTGACTCATAAATTATATTACATTTATCCTAGCAGTAATACGGCCCTTTATTTAATAGAGGCATTATAATATACTATTATTGATTATCTAACTTCTATATAATATACATTATTATGCTGTATATTATTAAATAATATAACCATTCTAAGCTTGGCATAGGAGAGAGGAGATAACAGTATAATAATTTTTTAATGAATACTAATATAATATTACTCACTAACGTTAATAAATAAATGACAGACGATAACAAACCTATAGCAGAATCTAAGATTACTAAAAAAGGGCTTTTAACTATGGGAATTATAATGGGGGTAGTCCTAGTCCTTTATTTTACTGTGACTGTTGCCCCGCTTTCAGTATTTACTTACTTAGATGGAGCAGCATTAAATAAAGGAAGTATTAATGGACCTTACAAATGGTGGACTATATTCTTTGCGCGATTATCCTCTTTGGATGAGCCACTTAATCTCCGTAATATAATTATTGGAATTGCGGGGGCAGTAACTTTAGGTTTTGCATGGAGGCGACTAATAATTGCGGACGAACAAAAAGAAGCTCAAGTTAAGCAAGCTGATTCTCATATTAGACAAACCGAATTTCAAGTTAAGCAAACAGAGATTGAATCTGATGGGCGAGTTCGTGCAAGATTTGATAATACGGTTGATGCACTATCTAAAAAATTAGATGAAAGTTCATTCCCCGCTCACTTGTGGGCAATATCAGATCTACGGACTTTGGCAACAGATAGCCCAGAACATACTCAAAGATGCTTAGATATTATCTGTAATTGTAATCAATGGATGGAAGGATATTTAGATGAATTTTTTGAGAGAAAAAAAGAGGAGCCATATAGTTCCTGGCTATTAAATGAAAATAATAGAATTGCTAATAAAAATATAGCAGGTGAGATAACTTTATTGCATGAAAAACGTAGTCAAGAAGCATTGGTAGCTGTTCGTCATATATTAAAAGATATTTCTACAAATAATCCTGAACAACTAAAAGAATTAAAGTTTTATAATAAGATGTTATGCGGAATTTCTTTAAGTAATCTAAAGTTAGATGGCATTGATTTTCAAAATGTATATCTAGTATCTGCTAATTTGAATAAGATTTCTTTAAATAAAGCTAAATTAAAACAGGCTAATTTAAATAAAGCACATTTAGGTAGAGCTCAATTACAGAGGGCATCTTTAGACAGCGCTCAATTACAGGAAACATTTTTATCTAAGGCAAATCTACAAGGAGCATATTTATATCGCGCAAATCTACAGGGAGCATCTTTACATAGCGCAAACCTCCAGCAGACGTCCCTTTATCGTGCAAATCTACAGAGAGTATGTTTAGATCTTGCGAATTTGGGCGCGGCATCTTTAGGCTACACTCAACTACAAGAGGCATCTTTGTGGGAGGCAAATTTACACGGGGCATCTTTATGGAAGGCCAATCTACAGAAGGCAATACTAATTCACACTAAACTCCCAGGGGCAGTAATAAGTGATGCTGATTTATCCAATGCAATATTTTTGGGATGTAATTTATATGGCGCTACACTTAAAGATATTAAATGCAAAAACATTTTGTTTAATGAAATTGCGGCTATTGTTTATATTAAAGATAAGGAGGAAAGAATAGAGAAAAGAAAAGAGTATTTGGATTATATATGTCATGATATGAAATTGGATGATGCAAAATCCTTTACACAGAAAATGAGAGCGGCATGGCAAGCAATGGATAATTTTCAAGAACCTGATGGATTGGAAATGATGAGAGAGAACTCTATTGTCACCAAAGACAATCAGGGCATATATGATATTAGTAAAGATCATTTAGCTGGTCTGCAGGAGAGATTCCAAAAGATGTTTAATAAAACAGATAGCGGCGCCCTGTATAATATAAGGTATGCACTCGATTGGTTAGGTATGATACTAGGTAGTCATGTAGGACAAACAACTGGATCATTGAAAGAATCCCCCCCTATCAATAGAAACTTTATTTTAGTAGAGAAGTTGCTGGAGGTTATTCCGTCATTCACTGGAGATATACCAGATTGGGATGAATATGAAGAAATATAGTTCTCATCAGCGTAGAATATTATTGGAAAGACAACAAATAATTTATTAACCTATGACATATGAAAAATATAAGATAGAGCATTATTCGATTGATAACATAATCAATTGGATTGAAACAAATGAAGTTGCAATACCTGAGATACAACGACCATTTGTATGGAAAGAATCACAAGTGCGCGACTTACTCAATTCTTTATATCATGGCTATCCCATTGGCTATTTGATAACATGGCAAAATCCCAGCATTAAACTTAAGGATGCACTCCATTCAGAAGGCAAGCGTATTTTAATTGATGGCCAACAAAGAGTTGTGGCTTTTAGGGCATCACTTCTAGGGGAAGAAGTGATGGATAAAAAATATAAAAAATATCATATAAATATATCTTTTAATCCCATTGATGAACGTTTTGAAGTAACAAGCTCCGCCATTGAAAAAGATCCTAAATGGATAACCAGCATTAAAAATATATTTTCCTCTAATGCTGATATTTTTGACATCAAAGATGAATATATAGGAATAAACAAAAACCAAAATAGCAAACTTATAGGCAAAAGATTAAATAAATTAAAAACAATGACTAGTAATAGAGTTGGGGTAATAGAGCTAGTAAAAGATATTACCATTGAAGAAGTTGCAAAGATATTTATTCTGGTTAATTCAAAAGGGGTAAGATTATCTCAAGCAGATTTTGCTATGACAAAAATTGCAGTTAATGAAAAATATGACGGCACTATAATGCAAAAAGCAATTGATTATTTTTGTCGTATTTCCTCAACTCCAGAATATTATAAAATTATTAAAAAAGAAGATGATGATTTTTCATCATCTGAGTTTATGTCAAAAATGGCATGGCTTAAAAACTATACTAATGATTTGTATGTTCCTAATTATACTGATATGTTAAGGGTAGCTTTTACTTCTAAGATTAATAGGGGAAAACTTCAAGATTTGGTGGCACTATTATCAGGACGTAATTTTAAAACTCGTGAGTATGAAGAACAAATAGCTGAAAAATCATTTACATGTCTGAAAGAGGGTATTTTATCTTTTATTAACGAGACTAATTTCAAACGCTTCATTATGATTATACGCTCTATAGGTTTTATAAATAAAAACATTATTGGGAGCCAGAATGCTATTAACTTTGCTTACATAATTTATTTGAGAGCATGCCAAGATAAAATAGCACCAAATACTATCGAACGATTAGTAAGTCGATGGTTTGCTATGTCAATGCTAACTAAAAGGTATTCGGCGAGCCCGGATACTATTTTTGATCAAGATATACGCCAGATAACGGCGGAAGGGGTAAATAAGCACTGTGAAATAGTTATAAAAAATTTGTTACCGAGTACATTTTGGGATGGCTTGTTAATCCAAAATATGACAACATCCAGTAACAACAGTACTTTTTTTAATATTTACAGAGCAGCCCAAATTAAGATGAATGATAAATGCTTTCTTTCCCGGGATATAAGCGTCCGGGATACTCTAATGAACAAAGGAGATATACATCATATTTTTCCACAAGATTATATGAAGAAACAAAATCACGATAAATCTTCATATAATCAAATAGCTAACTTAGTTATGTGTCAAAGTGAAATTAATATAAAGATTGGTAATAGTCCCCCAGATAAATACTTTGCTGAAATTACTTCTCAGTGTAGAGGTGGTGATAAAAAACATGGAAATATTAGTGATGAGAAAATGATGTGTAATAATTTGAGAGCAAATTGTATACCTGATAAAACTTTAGATGGCTTCAGTTTTTCTTATGAAAAATTCCTCGTGGAGAGACGTAAATTGATGGCTCAAAAAATCAAAACTTGGTTTGAAAGTTTGTAAACCTAATAGGAATAGGATAAATAAACATATACAATAATTATTTGCTTTATAAGTTTTGATGATAATATTTTTTATTTCTTTACTCTGCATATATCATGAAAGGCATTAAATAAATGACAGAAGATAACAAACAACTGGAAGAATTTAAGATTACTAAAAAAAGATTTATAACTATAGCAACTATAGGTTTTGTAATTCTAATGGTCTATTTTATTGTGAATGTTATCTATATTTCAGAATTGAATGCTATAAACAAGATATTATTAAATAAAGGGGATATTGATGAATCTTACAAATGGTGGATGGTATTATTTGCGCGATTATCTTCTCCGGATGAACCCTTAAATCTTCGTAATGTGCTTATTGGAATTGCGGGGGTAATTACCTTAGTTTTTGCATGGCGGCGGCTAAGAATTGCAGATCAGCAGAAAAATGCTCAAGTTAAGCAGACCGAATCTCAAATTAAGCAGACTGAATCTCATATTATGCAAACAGAATCGTATATTAGGCAAACAGAATCTCGAGTTAAGCAAACTGAGATTGAAGCTGACAGGCGGCTTAGTGAGCGATTTGATAATGCAGTTGATGCGCTATCTAAAAAATTAGATGAAAGCTCATTCCCTGCTCACTTAGGGGCAATATCTAGTTTACGTGCATTAGCAATAGATAGCTCCAAGAATACTCAAAGATGCTTAGACATTATTTGCAGCTGCAATCAATGGATGGAGGCATATATTAAACAATTTATTGAGGAGGGAAGCGAAAATATATATAGTTCTAGATTACTAACAGAAAATAATAGAATTATTAAAGAAGATAATCAAAACGGAGGAAATCAAATAACTTTATTACATGAAAAACGCAGCCAAGAAGCATTAGCGGCTGTTAGTTATATATTAGAGAAAGTTTATACTGATAACCCTCAACAAATTAAAACATTGAAATTTCATAATAAGATGTTATGTGGAATTTCTTTGATAAATATGACATTAGATGGTATTGATTTTCAAAATACATACCTTACAACTGCTTCACTGGTTGGAGCTTCTTTAAAGCAAGCCAAATTTAGTAATACTAATCTTCAGAGAGCCTCTTTAGATTTTGCTAATTTAGAAGGAGCCTTTTTCATGAGTGCTCATTTAGAAGGAGCCTCTTTAGAATTTATTCATTTAGAAGGAGCTTCTTTAATTTATTCTCATTTAGAAGGAGCCTCTTTAAAGGATTCTCATTTAGAGGGAGTATCTTTATGGGGAGCTCATTTAGAGGGAGCATCTTTATGGGGAGCTCATTTAGAGGGAGCATCTTTATGGAATTCTCATTTAGAGAGAGTATCTTTATGGGGGGCTCATTTAGAGGGAGCATATTTAAGGGGTGCTGATTTAGAGGAGGCACTATTAATTAATACTCAGCTTCAAGGAGCAAAAATAGATAATGTTGATTTATCTAATACAATGCTTTTGGGTTGTAATTTATATGGAGCTGTGTTAAAAGATATTAATAGTAAAAACATTATGTTCAATGAGGTTACAGACATTGGTTATATTAAAGGTAAAAAAGCAAGGAAAGAATTCTTTGATAATATATGTCAGTATATGATAGGGGACAGGGTAGAATCTTTTAAAGAGCAAATGGAAGTAGCGAGGGAAGCAATGGAGAAGAACAAAGAACCTGATGGGTTGTATATAATAAAGAAAAACTCTATCGTTACTAAAGACAATCAGGGCATGTATGATATTAGTGATGAGCACTTAGCCAATTTGCAGGTAAAATTACAAAAGATGGCTAAAGGGCATGGCATATTTTTTGGGGATAGAATGCAGGAATCTCTATCATCATTAAAGGATACAACAGGTAAGAATATTAATTTAGTTAATAAGTTACAGAAAATTCTAGAAAAATTAGAATAAAAAAGTGATATAGAGTTACTCGTTCCATAGAGGAGTTTATCGCAAACAAGCCAATATTCCATCGCAAGCGTTAGGCGTGATGCAGACAGAGCACAGCTCCGCCCATACAGAAACATTGTTGCAGATTTGGGGAAGCCAAGAACGAGATAGATATTAGTCATAAGAGTTTATTCACCACACATACACACAAGTTAATTCACTAAAAATATAGGGTTTAGGAGTATAATGTAGTCATGCTATTATTATCAATTCTTATGTTTTTGGCGAGTGTCTTTGTTTTTTGCTGGTTGTTGAGTAAGGAGGGGGACAGTTGGCTAATGATTGAGGTGAAAACCGCGGGCTGCTTTATAGTGGCTTTGGCGGCGGCGATTATATTTGATTTTTTCCCGTGGGTTGTTCCGATATTCGTTGGCATTCCCTTGGTGCTTTTCATTGCCTTCAATCACATTCCCGGCTTGCGCTTTTTTATCTCCTCTAAGGTTTTTGCATTTATGAAGCCGAATGTCCCGCGTATTAGTGAAACCGAGCGTTCGGTAATTGATACGGGAGATTTATCCTGGGAGAATAATTTATTCATTGGCAGATATGGCAGTGATATGCATAAGGAAGTCCCACTTAAAAAGCTAACTGCTGTTGAGAAGAAGTTTCTTGCCAATGAAACAGAGGAGCTTTGTAAGCTTTGCTCTACTGCAGAGATAGATAAACATAAGGGGCTGCCACCCGTCGCACTTGATTATATCAAGCAGCATAAATTTTGGGGAATGATAATTCCGAGTTCTGCTGGAGGACTGGGTTTTTCCGCCACGGCGCAGGCGGCAATCATCAGCAAGCTTGCGAGTCGCTCTTCGGCGCTCAGCGTTATGGTGATGGTGCCTAATTCTCTTGGTCCTGGTGAGTTGATAATGCACTATGGCACGGATGCGCAAAAGAAACATTATCTGTCGCGACTTGCCGTAGGCAAGGAGATTCCCTGTTTTGCTCTTACTTCGCAGGAGGTTGGCTCGGATGCTGGCGGGCTTGATGATTATGGCATCCTAACAAGCAAAACAATTAACGGCAAGAAGGTGTTGGGGTTTAATATGCATTTTAATAAGCGGTATATAAGCTTAGCTCCCATCGCCAGCATAATTGGTGTGGCGTTTCGCGCCTATGACCCGCAGGGGCTGTTGAGCAAGGCGAGTAAAACTAAAGATGGAGGCGAAGATGGAGATCTGGGTATAACCTGCGCCTTAGTCCCACGCAATGCTGAGGGGGTTGTCATCGGTAGAAGGCATAATCCGCTGGATGTTTTCTTTCATAATGGACCAATTCAGGGCAAGGATGTTTTTGTCCCGCTTGATAATATCATAGGTGGCGAGAAGATGGTGGGCAAGGGCTGGCAGATGTTGATGGAGTGCCTGGCAATTGGTAGAGGAATTTCCTTGCCGTCTTTGTCAAATGCTGGAGTGCAGCTCACCAGTTATAGTTCTGCCGCTTATGCTAATCTGCGCGAGCAGTTCGGCTTGCCGATTGCCAAGTTTGAGGGAGTAGCGGAGCAGCTCGGACAGCTGGCAATTAATTCTTATGCAGTGCAGGCGCTGGGCAACAATGCTTCGGCAATGGTTGATAAAGGTCTTAAGCCGTCTGTTAGTTCGGCAATAGCTAAATACTTCACCACAGATACCCTGCGCAATTCCACCAAAAGCGCGATGGATATTCATGGCGGTAAAGCAATTATGAAAGGTCCGCGCAATTATCTGGAGGAGCTCTATCGCAGCATCCCAATCGGTATTACTGTTGAGGGTGCTAATATTCTTACCAGAAGTATGATTATCTTTGGTCAGGGCTTTTTACGCTGCCACCCCTTCCTCCGTTCAGAAGCTGATGCAATTACCGCCGATGATACAAAAGAGTTTAATAGATTATTTTGGCTGCACTTTGCAAGAGTGACGCAGGTTAAGACGCGAGCATTGATAGGTGCTTGGAGTGGCGGCTGGGCTTTGCGCTTGTTTGGGGGTGGGGGCGGCAAAGAAAGCAAGGGGCTAGCACGCCATCATCGCCGCTTGGCTTTACTAAGTACCCAGTATGCTTATTTGGTGGAAATAGCATTAGCGCTGGTGGGGGGCGCTATCAAAAGAAGAGAGTCCGTATCTGGCAGATTTGCTGATGCCTGGATGGCAATGTGTGTAGCGACTGCGGCGATTCGTAAATACGAAAATGACGGCGCCCCTAAAGATGCGCTGCCATTATTGGATGCATTACTCACAGAGATGGAACATCGCGCTCAGAAGGCGTTGCTGGACTTGTTAAATAATATGCCGCTTCCCGCTTTCTTGCGTATTATAATTCCAATGATTCGGATAACATTTTTTCCGTTGGGTAATTATTATCGTCCGTCAAGTGATAAGCAGTTGCTTGGTTTGGCAAAGCTTATGAGCGATCCTGATTGGGCGCAACGCAATTTAGCGCCAAACATTTATTGGGGTGATGCTAAAAAAGAGGATCCGTTAGCTAAGTTACAAGCTGCCTTTGTTACGGCATTGCCGGTTGGTGCTATTAAGCAACGCATACATGAAGGAAATCATGCCAAGAAACCAACAGAAACGATGGAAGAATATTTAGCCCGTTTAGTCAAAGATAAAGCAATCACAGCAAGTGAAAGGGACGTCTGGTTAAAGTCGCACAAAGCAACTCAAGAGATTATTTCAGTAGACGATTTCGCGGAGTTGTAGGAGCTATAGGAATTGCAGGGATTATAGCTTTCCCCTATTTGCCAAGGAATTTATAGCGTAAGTGCTCCTGGCTTTTATGCCGAACATCACTGCCTTCAATTAGATAAAGAATATGGTTGCCTATTTGGCGAGTGCACTTGCCAATTCTTTCCAGCGAACGTAAAATCCAAAAGCAATGCACGGTGCTTTTCACAGTACGCGGTTCTTCAATAATCATTGTAATGCGTGAGCGAATGGCATTTTGAAACTGCTCCTCCATCTCTCTTTCTTTCAGCACAACTGTCGCTGCCCCAGGCACATCCTTTTTTTGATATGCAATTAATGCTGAACGTAGTAGTTCTACTAGGTTAATAGTTATTTGTTTAATGTCGCTAAGGGAAGGGTCTTCGTCCCTGCTGGTGTTTTCAATTAATTTGGTAAGTCCCTGCGAGAGGCGAGCAATTTCATCGCCAATACTTTCCAGGTCATCGCCAATACGTCCAGCGCTGATTACAAAGCGCAGGTCGGATGCTGCTGGGCGATATAAAGCCAATAAGTTAACACATTCTTCGTCAAGGTTAACTTCCAGTTTATTAATGCTTTCTTCAAACTCGGCGGATTTTTTTGGGTCTGTAGGGCTGTTGATATTTTGCGCCACACTGTCCAATCTATCAACAAGTAAATCGCCCATCTCATGTATGATATCGCGAATCTTGTTTATGTCATCGTCAAAATGACTTGAAATATGTTTGCTCATAATAATATTATAGGGGGTTATTTAATTATCCGTATCTGCCAGTTATGTAATCTTCTGTCATCTTTTGTTGCGGCTTAGTGAAAATATTCCTGGTTTTATCGTATTCAATTAGCTTGCCAAGATATAAGAAAGCGGCATAGTCAGAAACTCGCGCTGCCTGTTGCATATTATGAGTAACTATTATTATGGTGTAATTTTTCTTTAGCTCATAAATCAGTTCTTCTATTTTCAAAGTGGATATGGGGTCTAACGCAGAGGCGGGTTCATCCAACAAAATTACATCTGGCTGCACTGCAATGGCGCGGGCAATCACCAGTCGTTGCTGTTGTCCGCCTGACAGATTCAATGCATTGCTATCTAAGCGCTCCTTTACTTCATCCCATAGCGCCGCGGATTTCAATGACTCTTCCACCACTTGGTCTAAAACCTTTTTGTCCTTTTCTCCTTGAATGCGTAATCCGTAGGCGACGTTTTCATAAACACTCTTGGGAAAGGGATTGGGTTTTTGGAATACCATGCCAACTCGCCGCCGTAACTCTGAGATGTTTACGTTTGGGTCATATATGTCACTGCCATCAAGCGATATGCGTCCTTCAATGCGACAGTCCGCAACCAAATCGTTCATACGGTTGAGGCAGCGCAACAGGGATGACTTACCGCAACCAGAAGGTCCTATAAATGCGGTAACCTTGCGCGGTTCTATATCAATGGAAATATTGTTCAACGCCGCTGCTGGTTCGCTGTCGTAGTACAGGTGCAATCCCTCAACCTGAATGATTGGGTTCTTGCTTTTTATTGGAGTACTTTTTATGCCTTTTCCCGCCTCCTGTTTTGCTTGCTCCAGTTGTTGCCCAAGTTTTAATGGTTTCAACACCTTCCTCGGTTTTCCCCGAGTAAGTTGAATCTTGATGTTAGATTTTGCTTTCTTTATTGCCATGATTTATTGATAATTTTACAGGGTTTATTTAGTATATATACAGTTATTTAGGATAGGTTTTTAAATTTTTCGCGCAAATGATTGCGTAACACAATAGCAGAAGTATTAAGCAATAGCACAATCATAAGTAATAATGTCGCAGTAGCATATATAAGTGGTCTTGATGCTTCAACATTGGGGCTTTGAAACCCGACATCATATATATGAAATCCCAAGTGCATGAACTTGCGGTCTAAGTGAAAGAATGGGAAGTTGCCGTCAATAGGCATAGCCGGCGCCAACTTGACAACCCCAACTAACATTAAAGGGGCGACCTCACCAGTGGCGCGGGCAATTGCTAAAATCATCCCCGTCATTATGGCGGGGCTAGCTATAGGCAAGGAGATGCGCAGCAGTGTTTCCAGTTTGGTTGCTCCCAACGCCATGCTGCCTTCTGGCAGGTAGCGAGGGATTCTGGTTAGCCCTTCTTCGGTGGCAACAATCACCACCGGCAAAGTTAGCAGCGCCAAGGTAAGCGAAGCCCACAGAATGCCGCCACTGCCATAAGTAGGAGAGGGCAACGACTCCGCATAAAACAAACTATCTATGCTGCCGCCAATGGTATACACAAAAAAGCCCAGCCCAAACATACCAAACACTATGGATGGCACTCCAGCAAGGTTGTTAACCGCTATCCGTATTACGCGGGTAATCATGTTTTGTTTGGCGTATATATATAAGTAGATTGCGGCAATCACCCCCAAAGGCAGCACAAAGATTGTCATTAGCAGCACCATTAGTACGGTTCCAAATATAGCTGGCATAACCCCGCCTTCGGTATTGCTTTCACGCGGCTCACCGCTAATAAACTCCACCAGTCGTTCCATATAAATCAGTAGTTTGCCGCGCATATTTAATTTATTGGTTTGATACAGACGCACTATTTGGGCGAAAGGGATTATACTCTCAACGCCAGTGGCGGTTTTCATAACTAAGTGATATCGGTTAAGCTGGAGGTTAATTTTTTCAAGTTCATCAGTCGCCTGCTGATACTGATTTTGCAACATAACCCGCTTCTCCTCAATGACGTCCAAGTTATGTTCGGTCGCTGTTTTTCTCAGCGCTAACCGCCGTTCTTGTAAGCGGAGTTTTTCCAGTCCGTAGTTTACTTTGTCTATGGTCTTTTTCTGAATTCTCTTTGCTTGCACCGACAGGTCTTGAGAGCGTTTTAGTTGCTGTCGCAAATACTCATCCCACGCACTGCTGGTGTAAGCAATGCTACTGCTGCCATCTATGGAATTAATTGCTATTGGCAGCCCGTAAAAATTACCATAAGAAGTTCTTTCAACCAGCATTAAATCTTTATTTTTGTCGCTGGAGATAATATCATCATTGAGAATCCAAATAAAGTCGCGCCCGTATTCGCGATTGCCAACCTTAACCAAAGACCTTTCATAAAATGACTTGTCATTTTCTGGGGTATAGCCGCTTTCCAACAAAGTCCGCCGATTGACCTGCTCGCGGGCATTTACTTCTCCTGCCATTTTGATGGATGTTACTGAGTCCCCCGCTGGTTGACGCACCTCATATATATAAAGTTCCTGCGGCATAAAATGGGCAAACCCTTTGGTTAGAATTAACAACATTACCGCCCCCACTAAGATAACAGAGACACCAAGCGCGGCGCCAAAAATCCAGATGCCGTATTCTCCTTCACGAAAGTAGGCGCGCGTTTCCGCTCTTATCTTGTCAGCGCTTTCCTTATCTATGCCCATGCCCTTGCCCATGCTCTTGCCCATGCTCTTGCCTATGCTCATGCCCTTGCCTATGCTCATGCCCTTGCCCATGCCCATCCTTTTAGTAAAAATATTAGATATTCGCATATCTCTTTCTTATTTTGTGACGAATAATTTCCGCAATGGTATTGATGAAGAATGTAAACACCAATAACAAAAGCCCGCATAAAAACAAAACGCGAAAGTGCGAGCTGCCGCCCGCTGCCTCAGGCAGTTCCACCGCTATGTTGGCAGCCAAAGTGCGCATGCCAGTAAAGATGCTGGCGCTCATTACAGGGGTATTGCCAGTTGCCATTAGCACTATCATTGTTTCCCCAACTGCTCTGCCAAAACCAATCATCAGCGCCGACAAGATGCCACTTAATGCGGCAGGCAGAACTATGCCCATTACATTCTGCATCGGTGTTGCGCCCAAAGCGTAGGCGCCATTCACCATTAGCTTAGGCACTGAAAAAATTGCATCTTCGGCAATGGAGTATATTGTGGGTATTACTGCCAAACCCATAGCAGCGCCCACCACCATGGCATTGCGTTGATTATAATCAATTCCTCTATTATTAAGCCAGGAACGGACATCGCCATCAAAGAGGAATAATTCCATTGCTGGACTAATTTCTAATAGCAAAAATGTAATAGCAATAATAATTGGGACAATTATAACCACTTCGGAGGTGCCAGTTAATCGCACGAACTTTGTTCTGAGTAAGCGAAAACACAAACCAAACAGCACAACTGCAACGGGCATTAGCAGTAATATGGTTATTATTCCAGGCAGGTGTTTTTCAAAATAAGGAGCCATGATTATGCCAGCAATAAAACCAAGAATAACGGTGGGGAATGCTTCCATCATTTCTATGATGGGCTTGATTTTTCTTCTTAATCGTGGTCCCATAAAAAACGCAGTATAGATAGCGCCAGCTATCGCCAAAGGAGCGCTGAATATCATGGCATACATGGCGGCTTTTAGCGTGCCGAAAGTAAGAGGGACTAAACTATACTTGGGTTCAAAGTCATTGTCGCCAGAAGTTGATTGCCAGATATACTTTGGTTTCTCATAGCCCTCGTACCACAAGTCCTTGAAAAGACGGCTGATTGATATGTCGGGATGGGGGTTGTCTACTGCCAGGACGGTATGCTCGCCATTATATTCGGCAACAATTATGCCATCCGAGCGCGAGGATATAGCCAGGGCGGCGACATCTGCAGCGCTATTGGCAATCTTGTAATTAATGCTTTGTTTGCCTGAAGGGGCGTTGATGAATATTAGGCGGCCATTTTCCATTAAAACGAGAAAGCTTTTGCTATTGCGCACTGCGATAATGCGGGTGGATGTTGCAGGGGGGTCGTATGGTTGGGAGGATTGTTGAGCGGATTGCGCTTGCTCAGATGATGAAGATAGATTAGATGACGGGGATGCCTGAGATGCCTGAGATGCCTTAGATACTGATGGGGGGAGGGGTAGTTTGAAGTTACGGATATTTTGCAGCAGTAGTTGTTGCCGCAAGTTGTTCTCCCTGCCGTTCTCCCTGCTGTTCTCCCTGCCGTTCTCTAAGTTGTTTTCTGGGGCGCGCTCTATAGCGGAAGTGCCTGCGGCAGAAGTTCCTGTTGAGCCCCTCTTTGCAGAGGTATCCCGAGTATCTAACTGCGGCAGATGCCTAACCAAAAACCATTGACGGATATCGCCATGACTATCTGCGCTAACTAATGATTCGCTTCCCAACATAATTTCTATATCTTGCAGTTCACTATTTTCGCTGAGGGTGAGTTGTTGAGTAATAGTTGCTAAAGAACTATCGCGATTTATATTTATTAGCAGTGATTTGCCGTCTTTGGTCGCAATCACAAAATGGTCTTGGCGGTCAAACAATTGTATAAAGTCGGGCGCAAAATCAATTGACGGCATCTGGATTATCTCTTCATCACGACTTATAACACCAGTTATCAGGTTCTCTTGCTTAAAAATCCTTCTACCGCTCAGGCGACCCGCCTCATCAAAAGCAATTATAGTGGTGGAACGTTCGTCGCTTAAGCTGCTTATTAGTTTAATCGGGGCTTGTGATACTTCAATTAAGCTCTCCCCCAGGGGATAGGTTAAGCTCCCTTTTGTTATGCGGCTGTCAGACGTAAAATCATCGGTGAACTCATAGCCAATAGGAAGCACACTGCCACTATCGTCTGTGAGGAACACAAGTTGATTTACTGGCGCATCCGCAGAAAAGGCGGCTATGTTTCTGATGGGCAAACGGGATTCTTGCAAGGTAATGCTTCTGCGCAAATCATAAAAAGAAACCTTGCCATCCTTATGTATTTTTATGATTACATCATTATGCTCATTAATGTCCACAAATAACAAATTGTCATTGACAGATAAGCTTTGATGCCAAAGCGTTTCTACAGAAGCGCTAGAAAACAAAGGCACAACTTGACGAAACAAATAAAAGAATACTAATAGGATAAAACCTATAATACTCAATCCGCCGATGGTTATTACTCTGGCGGCTATTTTGTCAAAAAGAAATCTCCGGGTGCTCATTAAGCGCTCATAAAAGTATTAGTTACAATATTTAAAAATTAAATCCCCTTCCCGTTGTCATTATAAATGTTATTAGGGTAATTTTGTGGCTAAAAAAATATACTATATATAAGTAAGTATAATAAATGTCTTATATGTGTGTTTGGGTATGTGTAAAAATTATGTTATATTTTATGTTATAGTCCGTTGTAGGTGTTATAATGATACAAGTAGGGGGTTGCTAAGTAATAAGCGGGGGTGTGAGAATATGATAGTAGCGAATAGGTAATGGTGGGAAAATCCAAAGGTAATGTAGGTAGCATATATGCAATGGCGTATTTTTTTAATATATATAAAATTGCTTTATTTTATTAAAAAATACTTGACATTTAATAAAAAACTCTTGTATAATGTTCGCTATATGGTTGAGAGGTTAATAAATTAATCCCCCCTTCCCCTGATCTTCTTTGCTTCGGTAGAGAAGAGATGGGGGCCGAGGTCGTATCCTACGGCCTCGGTTTTTTTATATAAAATTCCCTCTAATCCTCTTTAATTATTCAATAATTCTTCCTTAAATCCTTCCCTATTCTGTTAAAATGCGTCAATGTTACAAACTCTAAGATTAGTTAATCTAAGATGGGGAATGGGATTAGCTATATGCGCAGTTATTGCCTGGAGCAGTATATTCATATCAGAGATAATCGGCACTGAGATATTAGGACTAAAGAAAAGCCCAGTTTCTCCTATAATGCTGGCAATCCTGCTGGGGATTATTGTTGGTAATACCGTAAAGATAGCGGCAGATATTCGCGGCGGCATTTCGTTTGCGATGATTCATATCCTGCGGCTGGGCATAATCTTTCTCGGTATAAGATTAGGGCTTAGTAATTTCCTGAGTTTCGGTCTTTTAAGTATACCCCTGATAATCCTGTGTATGACGGTGGCTCTCGTCAGCACGCGAATTTTTGCCAAAATGTTTGCTGTTTCTAAAACCATGAGTTTTTTGGTGGCAACGGGCACTGCAATATGCGGCGCCACTGCAATAGTGGCAATTTCCCCTTGTATTAAAGCCCGTCAAGAAGAAACCGCTTATGCTATTGCCAATGTTACCGTATTTGGTATTTTAGCCATGATTCTGTATCCCTATTTGGTGAATATCCTTTTTCCGGACTCATTAATAGCGCGCGGATTAATGTTGGGAACTTCGGTGCATGAAACAGCCCAGGTTGCTGGCGCTGGGCTTATATATGTGCAATTATTTGGAAATGAGCAGGTTCTGGATATAGCAGTTTTGACTAAGCTGGTGCGCAATAGTTTTATGGCATTCATTATCCCCTTTCTTGCTTACAGATTTAATTGCACCCATATCAGAACCGCTATGACTCTGCGCGCGGCTTTTCCTATATTTATCTTAGGGTTTATCGGCATGTCTATTTTCAGAACCTTTGGGGATTGGTCTTTGGCTACTAGCGGCAAGGCATTATGGTTGGTTTCATCCACTTCTTGGACTTCATTTATTAGCATAATTCAAACTAGCGCCGAGTTTTGTCTAATTATTGCTATGTCTGCGGTTGGACTTTCCACCAATGTCAAGCAATTACGTTCCATGGGCATAAGTCCTTTTTACATTGGACTTCTTGCTGCCACTATGGTTGGAATTGCCTCGTTTATTGGAATTACAATTATGAGCCGCCTCGGGTTGTTGTAATAGCGGGCTGCTGTAAGAGGGGGATACTATAAAGGGGGGACTATAAGAGGGGCTGCTGTAATTGTAGCGCTACCCAGCCAACCAGCGAACCACTCCCAGTGTAAGAGTAGGCGCCGCTATCAATAAAATTACTCTTAAAATATCCGACAATAAAAAAGGAATCACCCCTCTAAAGCATTCGCTTGTGGAAATGTCTTTGTCAAGTGAATTAATCACAAATATGTTTAACCCTATGGGTGGCGTTATAAGTCCCATCTCCACAGTGATGAGGGTTAATATGCCAAACCAGATTGCTACTTCTTCAGGGGACATCCCAAAATCCAGCGCTAAGACAATGGGAAAGAATATCGGCAAGGTTAGAATTAGCATTGCTATGGTATCCATTATGCAACCAAGTACTATATATAAGCCCAAAATAAGCGCTAACACCAGATAGGGGTGTAAATCGGCATTGCCTACCCAAGCCGCCGCGCTGGCAGGCAGTTGAGTTAGGGCTAAGAAGCTGCTAAAAAAGGCAGCTCCTAATAAAACCATATAAATCATTCCAGTGGTTAGGGCTGCCTCTTTCATGCACTTAGCATAAACATTGAAACTTAATCTTTTGTTAAACAACGCCATCGCTGCAGTTAATATGCATCCTATAGCAGCGCCTTCGTTGGCGGTGAAGACGCCAACATAAATACCGCCTATCACCAACGCAAGAACTAATATAGTTGGCAGGATGGTTGGCAGATGTGATGCTGTTGTTTCGCCGCTTGAAGATATTTGGGAGGGAGATACTGTGCGCGTTTCTGCTATTTGGCGCTGTTCTAATGTATATGACTTATCAAATTTCCTTTCCTCGCCCCCGCCATTCTGCGTGGTTGTTTTGTTACTCACATCATCCTTTGCTCGGAGAGTTGTCGGCACTAAGCGCACAACAATCATAATGGTTATAAAGTAGCCAACAACTGCAATTATGCCTGGCACTAAGGCAGCCAAGAACATCTTCACCAGATTTTGCTCGGTGAGGACAGCATAAATAATAAGAACTATTGATGGCGGAATTAAAGTCCCAAGTGTGCCGCCAACCGCCACCGAACCAGCCGCTAAAGATTTGCTATAGTTTAGCCGCTTCATCTCCGGCAAAGCTACTCGCCCCATAGTTGCTGCGGTGGCAATAGAAGAACCGCAAATAGAACCAAAAACCGCGCAGGCGCCAATAACTGCCATAGCAACTCCACCGCGCCGCCGCCCAAGTAGTTTGTTAGCGTAAACAAATAACGAGTGACTCATTCCGCTGTGAAAAGCGAATTGCCCCATCAATAAGAATAGCGGTATTACTGCCAGATAATGGGATGTAAATAGATAATAAGGGTCGGCATAAAATTTGCCAAGCAGCGCTTTCCAGCCAACCAATATAACTGTGCCGCCACCGCCAACCAATAGCATGGCAAGGGCGATGGGGAATCTAAGTCCTATTAAAACAAACATGGTTATAAAACCGCCAATTCCAATCCCGATTCCCATATCAATGCCCATGTCAAATTCTATACCAAGTCCCATACCAATTCCAATGCCAATGCCAATTCCAGCCCCTTCCGTTTATTTAGCGGAGAATGCTTTATGCAAACATACCAATGTTGTCAGCGCAAAACATAGCGCGCCATAAGACATCCCCAGCCATATTGGGATGCCTAAAATTTGCGACTGCTCATTGTATATGAAGGCATCGTGCGCCCCGAGCACCGCGTAAACTGCAAACAAGGCGAGTATCACAGCAAAAATAATTTGCGCTATGCCGTCTAAGATTTTTTTGGCGCTGTTTGATGCTTGCTTGGTAAATAACTCTATTGTTATGTTACCTCTGTTGAGCATAACCCACGGCAAAAAAGAGAATATAGCAAGAGCGCTGGCTATTTCCACTAATTCAAAGTCGCCATTAATTGGAGCGTTAAACACGGCGCGTCCTACCACAGACATAAGCGTCATTATCGCACTTAGCAGTAGGATGCTGCCACCACTTATTGCTAACAATGAAGCAGTAGTGGATAAGATTTTATTAATTATCTTTCCCCTTTTCGTGTTTTTTGATTAATGCTTCTGCCTTTGTTATTAACGCGGCGCCGTCAAAACCTTTAGCGTCCATCTCTTTTATCCAGTCGCGTCTAACTTCATCAGCAACCCTCTGCCACTTTTTAAGTTCTTTCCCTTTAATATAATAAAAAGCATCGCCGCTATCTTGCGCCGCTTTTTTGCCAGGTATTTCACTTTTATCCCATAGCTGTCCTGCTGTGCGCGCCAGCGCTAAGCCAGAGTTATCTTCAATCACCTTTTGCAGTTTAGGTGACAGAGAATTAAACTTGTCTTTATTCATCACCAGCAAAAACACTGCGGTATATAAACCGCGTTTGCCAACTACATCTGTATGGCTATTGGTAAGTTCGTGTAATCTAAGCGGCAGTGAAACCTCATAAGGAATTAGCGCTCCATCCACCACTCCTTTGGATATTGCTGTGGGTAGTTGCGGAACTGGCATACCAACGGGAGTAGCGCCCAATGACTTCAGCATTAAGTTGGTTACTCTGGTGGGGGCGCGCACCTTTACGCCCTTTAGGTCTTCTAATGAACGAATCGGCTTGTTCTGCGTATGCAGGGTGCCAGGGGCATGAGTGCTAACCAATAACACCTTAACGTCCTTAAACTCGTCCGCCGCTTGTGCCTCAAAATACTCATAAGCGGCTTGGCTAGTCACAGTAGCAGAGGCAGCCATAAAAGGTAACTCAAATACTTCCATCCGCGGGAAACGTCCTGGGGTATAACCAGCGAGAGTCCATATTATATCGGCGGTGCCGCGTCTTGCCTGGTCAAACAGCTGCGGCGCTTTGCCTCCGAGCTGCATAGCAGGGTAAATGGTAAATTTCAGCGCCCCCTCCGATTCGGCAGTAATTTTATCCGCCCAGGGTTGCAACAAATCCTTTTGCACCGAAGCAAGCGGAGAAAGAAAATGATGAACTTTTAGATTATTCTCAGCTGCTATAGCAGTGTTTGGGGCAATTCCCAGAGCAATATTTGCGCTCGCCAATAATAGCAGTGCCCCCAATGCCCTCCGAAGCGTTCTCCAAAGCCCTCTCAAAAATGTTCCCCAAAGCGCTCCCCAAAATGTTCTCCAAAGCGCTCTCCCGAACGCTCCCCAAAGCGCTCCTGCACGGACAAATAATTGGATAATTATTCTACACATATTTTCTTGTTACACACAGCCCGCCTCTTTATGTGCTGCGACCAATAAAGCCCTTCATAAAATCTTTTTTAGCGAATAGGTATGATGCAACAGGATAAATTAACACTATTAAAGTAACGATATTAATCGTCAAAGAGATAGGTCTTTCCCATAAGAAAGATACGGTGTTGTCATTGATAAGCAGAGCGCGGCGCAGATTTGTCTCCATTAGTCCGCCAAGTATAAAACCCATCAGCATCGGAGCCATAGGAAAATCTAACAACCTTAAGAAGACCGCGAAGATTGCTATGATAACCATAAGCTGCAGGTCAAAAGTATTAAACGATACCAAATATACTCCTATTAGCGAAAAGAATATTACCAAAGGTGTTAGGAATTGGCGTGGCACATATAGCAAGCGGGCAATGTAAGGGATGAGAGGCAGGTTCAACATAAAAAGGAATATATTGCCTAAGTACATTGAGATAATGATAGACCAGAAAATATCAGGGTTTTGAATAAAAAGACGCGGTCCTGGCTGCACCCCAAAAGAAAGCAACGCACCCAACATTATAGCAGTGGTGCCAGAACCTGGTATGCCAAGAGTGAGTAAAGGAACAAAAGACCCAGTGCAGGCGGCATTGTTGGCGGTTTCGGGAGCTGCCAGTCCGCGCAAACTACCCTTGCCAAATTCCTGCTTATCTTTTTTATTTGCCAGATTGCGTTCCATGCCATAAGCCAGGAAGCTGGCAATGGTGGCGCCAGCGCCAGGCAGGACGCCTATTAAAAATCCAAAGACCGAAGAACGGGCTATAGGGGGGACGATTTGGCGCACTTCTTGGCGCGTAAGCTTGAGCGAGCCAAGTTTGCCTTGTTCTTTGCCGGCAAAGGCATCACTACGTTTTATTACGTTCATCATCGCTTCCGCCAGGGCGAAGGTTGCCATCGCCAGCAGTAGAAAGCTTATGCCATCCACCAGATTGATGCTGCCAAAAGAAAATCTTTGCACGCCGCTGTTTTGGTCCATGCCGATAGTGGCAAGCATAAGGCCCAAGATAGTGGCAAGAATGGCGCGGAGAAATTGACCACGTCCAGCAAATGCGGAAACCGCAGTTAATCCCATAACCATCAAACAAAAATAATCGGCAGATTGAAAGCTAATTGCAACCTTGGCTAAAAGTGGCGCGGTAAACAACAACATAATTGCGGCAATAGTCCCGCCTGAGAAAGAAGCGTAAGCGGCAATTGCCAGCGCCTTGCCTGGAAAACCTTTTTTTGCTAAAGGATAGCCGTCAAAAGCAGTGGCGACTGTGCCCGCCACCCCAGGGGCATTGATGAGAATAGATGATGTGGAGCCGCCGAAAATTGCTCCGTAATATACGCCCGCCATCAGAATCATTCCTGATGCTGGGTCAAAGCCGTAGGTTATGGGTATCATCAGGGCTATGGCGGAGATGGGTCCCAGCCCTGGCAACAAACCAATAAATGTGCCGACAAAACAGCCAGCCAAAACCATCAAAAGATTTGTCGGGGTAAAGGCGGTGCTAAGTCCTAATAGTATTCCTTCTAACATAATTTACTGAGGGACAATTTATTGAGGAACTAGAAACTTATTAAACAAAATGCCAGGATTGATATAAATCCCCAGCAGATAATTCAAAAAGAACCAAAACGATACTATCATTGTGATAGATATTGTTAGCATTAGAACAATTCTCCTCTCGCCCATAATCCAGAATCCAGCATTGAGGAATAAAAAGGTGGAGATGAAAAACCCCAAATATTGAAACAAAGCGCCATAGATTGACATGCTGGCAAATAAGGCAAAAGCCGTTTTCCAATTAAGCCCTTTTATCTTTTCAATAAATCCATCTTCTTGTTCTGGTAGCACCAACAAAAGTATTGAGGTAATGACACCGACTACACTTAAAGCTATTGGCAAGGTGCGGGCGGAAAACGCTTCTACTACGGACGAAAACAACTGAATATGCAAAGCATTCCAACCATAAACCAACGACAGGATTAAGAAAAATAACCCGCCGATAGTTTTTTTGATGTTCGTAATCATTTAAGTATTATAATTGCCACGATTACCATATAATAGATATTTATTATTAATTTAAACAATAGGTCAAAATTATGAAACAACCTCTTATTAAGCAAGTTGCAGCAATAGTTGCAGCATTGTCATTAATGTTATCCCCACTTAGTTGGGCTGCCACTAATGACATTCATTTCCTCATCCCCGGCGGTGCTGGTGGTGGTTGGGATGGCACAGCACGTGGTGTTGGTAAGGTCTTAGTAGACACGGGATTAATCAAAAAAGCATCTTATGAAAACCTCTCTGGCGGCGGCGGCGGTAAAGCAATCGCTCATTTGATAAAGACGAGAGATACGGCGCAAACCAAGAAAACCTTAATGGTTAATTCAACGCCGTTGATTCAACGTTCTTTATCAAAGGTTTTTCCTCAATCCTTTCGTGACTTAGTTCCTGTGGCTGGTGTGATAGCCGACTACGGCGCTTTGGTAGTGCGCGATAATTCCAAGTATGATTCTTGGAGTAAGGTAGTTACGGATTTCAAAAGGAATCCCAGAGATGTTAAGGTTGCTGGTGGTTCCACCGCAGGCAGCTTGGATCATATAGTTGCCGCTCTTGCTTTTCAAAAATCAGGCGGTAACGCAAAAGATGTAATATACATCTCTTATGATGCTGGCGGTCAGGCAATGGCAGGACTGCTTTCTGGTGAAACAGCTTTGTTATCCACTGGGCTTGGCGAAGCGCTTGAGCTTTCTCGTGCTGGAACTGTGCGCATCTTAGCAATCACTGCTCCTGAAAGGGTCTCTGATGCCCCTGGCGTTAAGACATTAAAAGAGCAAGGAGCTGATTTAGTTTTTGCTAACTGGCGTGGCTTCTTTGCTGCTCCCGGCACTCCTAACTCTAAGGTAAGAGAGTATAATCGTCTTATCAGTAAGATGTATAAAAGCGATGCATGGGAAGACACCCGCAAGAAAAATGGCTGGGTGAATAACTATATCAAAGGTCCTAAAGAATTTACTAAGTTCTTAGAAGACCAAGAAAAAGATATAGGTTCATTGCTTAGAGAACTGGGTTTTCTTACATAAACTTATAATGCCATCATAATTGGATGGCACAATTTTGTGAGTGGGGCTGCAAAGTCCCATTCCAGAAATTAGGCGTCTGTCTAACCCGCAGACGCCTTTTTTTATACCTTTACGATATTGTTTGTATGATACCTAAATTCTCACGATGCACCATCGGTATACTCGCTTTGTGCTTGAACTAACGACGTGTACATGTATAATGCATAAATTCTTGCGACACAGGTCTGTAGGGGCGGAGCTGCGCTCCGCCCGCAAAATGTTTGAATTAACGACGCACCATCACTATGCTCGCGCCGCACATAATTATGGTGTATAAATTAACGACACATAAACAATACGGTGCATAAATTTACGATGAAGGTCTGTAGGGGCGGAGCTGCGCTCCGCCCGCAAAATGCTTGAATTAACGACGCATCATCACCATACTCGCGACAAACCATCCACAAAATATCACTTATAATATCAAAATGGTAACAAAACCTATGAGGGCGCCTTTATTAACAGAGCAAGAGAAATACCCCTCCAAAGTATCCGAACTTGATGCAAATCAAGGTGTCCAGAAAAGTAATCAAAATGCTTTTATAGACACCCCTGCACTGAAGAAACTACAAATTCCTTCCCCACATGAGAATTGCTACATTTACCAAGCGGATAATTTGCAGGTGTTAGAGCTGCTACCAGCTGAGAGCATGGATTTAATCTACATTGACCCGCCATTTAATACTGGGATTAAGAGAGAATATAAACGGATTCGCACGACCAAAGATGAACAAGGAGAACGGGTTGGCTATAATGGGAATCGTTATCGCAGCGAAAAAGTATCAAACTTATCCTACGCGGATAGCTTTGGTAGTACCGATAGTTTTTTATCTTTTATTGAGCCGCGTCTGCAATTGGCGTATGAATTATTAAAACCTACTGGCAGCTTATTCTTTCATCTTGATTATCGCGAAATCCACTATTGCAAGATTATGCTGGATGGCATATTTGGCAGGGACTCATTTATCAACGAGATAATCTGGGCTTATGACTATGGCGGCAAGCCCAAAACACGTTGGGCGGCTAAGCACGACAATATTCTATGGTATGCCAAGAACCACGACAACTACACATTTAATCACGATAAAATAGACCGAGTTCCTTATATGGCGCCAGGTTTAGTGGGCGAAGAAAAAGCGGCATTGGGCAAGGTGCCCACAGATGTATGGTGGAATACTATAGTGCCAACTAACAGTAAGGAAAGAACTGGCTATCCCACCCAAAAACCCTTAGCGATATTGGAGCAAATTGTCAAGGTACATAGCAATCCTAATGATATAATATTAGATTTTTTTGCTGGCAGTGGAACCACTGGAATAGCGGCAATAAAAAACGGCAGGCACTCGGTCTTAGTTGATAACAACCCCGCTGCCATCAAAATAATCAAACAACGACTGAAAGGGTATAAAGAAAGGAAACCCCAATAACCAAATAAAAAAGGACTGTGTATAATATATTATTATGAAATTAAGCTTGCACATAGAAAACTTTGGGAAAATAAAGAAGGCGGACATAGGAATTAATAACTTAACCGTTTTTGGTGGGACTAATAACACAGGGAAGAGTTATGCTTCCCGTGCTCTTTATGCTATTTTTGATGCAATGAACACATATCAGATAGATGAATACTTTAAACTATTGCTTGGCAGGATTAATAACACAAGCCAAGATCCAAGTCGTTATCATATAGATTTATTTTATAATAGAAAAATTAACAAAAAATCAGGACAAAGAGAAGAAATACTCAATAAAATAAGAAAACACACTGTTAGTGTACGTAGAAAACTATTGAAGGATGGAGTTAATACCGAGTTTCGTCAGTTGGCATCTTCCATGATTTCTTCAACAGAGGGATTAATATTGGAGCTAGATAAACTTAATGAGGGACGTAAAAAACCATCTAATAATAGTTCTTTTCATATTAATATAATAGAAAACACCTTCTTTGTAAAAAATATTAAGGGAGCAGTTAATGAGTTTAAAAAGGCAATTAATACATCTAACGAATTAATTTTACGGAATTTATACGAGAAGACATTAAAACAGAATTTTTTACATAATTTTCAAATAAGTAATTTGAATGAATTAATTGGGAAAAATAAATCTTCAGCTGCAGAAATAACTATAAAAGACGAAAACGATATTATATTAATAGGAGTATCGATATCCCCTAAAAGAGCATTAAAGTTAGATATTCCCAGTCCAGATAGTTTAAAATATTTAGAAAATTTTTCACGCGTTGTTTATTTAGAATCTCCAATGTATTGGAAGTTGGAGCGCCCCTTAATAGATGCATCTAGGACACAAAGAAGGTATGTCAGCGATTCGCCTGAAGAAATATTAACTGGTGTTCCCAAGTACTTCGTCGACGCTCATAATGCCATGACTGAGCAAAGGACGGGTAAACCTTCTATTGATAGCGATATAGAAAAAATAATCGACGGTAAAATAATTAGAAACAACAGAGATGAATTGGTTTTTGTCGAAAAAGGGGCAAAACGAGCCATCTCTCTTCCCTTAACTGCCAGTGGTGTTATCCAGCTGGGTATGTTGGGGCACTTAATTGAAACACGAGTAATCCAGGAGGGTTCAATTTTATTTATAGATGAACCAGAAGCTCATCTTCATCCTGAGTGGCAAGGCAAGATAATGGAACTTATCTATAGATTATCAGAAGCAGGGGTAATGGTTATAATAGCCACCCATAGTCCTGTGATAATGGAATGGATAAAAGTTAAAGTTAAGAAGGACTCTAAATCTGAGAAGAATATTTCTTTAAATAGTTTTTATAAAGATGCTGCATTTAATTGTATAGACAAGGGTTACGACAAAAATATGAATGAAATAATGCATGATTTAACAAAACCCTTTTCGCGCTTATTTATGAGAGGCTTGTGACATTAATTAGATCGTTGAAGAAATTGAAAGGATTGGAAGACCTAGCTATTGTTAAAATTAAAGCAGGAGTTAACTGCGCTGGATGTCTTAGAGCTTATGCAATGGATGAGGATTGTATTAAAAATAAAAAAGAAAGAAGCATAATGAAAAAAGTAGGTAACATGGATTCATGTCATAGTTGTGATTATTTGTATTTGATGGAAACTGGGGATAAAGAACTTAGGGGATATATAATCGAAGAAACAGATTTAGTCAGAACAATGTATGATAGGAAAGAAGAATTTAAAGAAGAAGCTGGAGAAGGAATTTGTAATGATTTTTTGGAGAAATGTATAGAAAGATATTTAATGGCGGAGAATAGAATCAAATTATATTCTTCTTTGTTAATTCTGTGCAGATTATGTAATCAGTTTAAGGACATAGATAAATTATGGCAAAAAATTGAATTTTATTTTGTCTTGCTTTTATCAAATAACAAAACAATGAATATGGCAGAATCGGGTGACATAAATATATATGATGAAGCTACACAAGCATACGAATATATTAATGGTCTTTTTATAGATAAAACTCATGGAATACCAGTAAATGTAGTAAAAATAGTTAATAAAAATAAAATCATATTCTCATACGAAGATTTTAAAGAACATATCACAAATTCTCTTAAACCTACTTCAAAACGCACTTCAAGACGCGCTTCAAAATCAATTTCGTCCACCTCTAAAAATAATTAATTCCATTGCAAATTATAGATAATTTGCTTAGATATTTGTAGCGTCTGCTCCAGCTATGAGACGAGTATCTTAAGGGCGGAGTGAGGGGAGATGCCCCCTACATGGGTTCTCCGAGAGAAAGAACTGCTCAAGCCTCCAACCCCCCAACCCTAAAATAATTCTATTACTGATTGTTCTTCGCTGACGCGGCGGACTGCTTTCGCCAACATATCTGCCAAACTTATTTGCTGTATTTTGCTGCACTCTTGCGCATCTTTATTCAGCGGGATGGTGTCGGTTACCACTACGGAATCCAGCTGAGATTCGCTAATTCTTTCAATTGCTTTGCCTGATAGGACGGGATGCACTATATAAGCCATCACTTTCTTGGCGCCATTTTCCTTAAGGGCGGCGGCGGCGTTGCATAGAGTGCCGGCGGTATCCACCATATCATCCACTATTATGCAGGTGTTATCTTTGACGTCGCCAATGATATTCATCACTTCGGAATGATTCGGTTCGGGGCGTCTTTTATCCACAATTGCCAAGCTGCTATCATTTAGCATTTTAGCAAAAGCGCGGGCGCGCAGCACCCCGCCTATATCAGGCGAAACTACGACTGTATTGCCATTGTTGTTTTTCCCCAAGTGCTCAATTAGAACCCGTGTACTATACACATTATCCACAGCGATGCTAAAGAAACCCTGAATTTGGTCGGCGTGCAGGTCAACAGTTAAAACCCTATTAACTCCCGCCTGACTAATGGCATCCGCCACCACTCGGGCGCTGATGGGGACTCTTTGTGAACGTGGGCGGCGGTCTTGGCGCGCATAGCCATAATAGGGGATTACCGCAGTAATCCGTCCAGCAGAAGCTCGTCTTGCCGCATCGGCAATGAGCAGCAGCTCCATGAAGTAATCGTTGGGATTGATGCAGATAGATTGCAGAATGAATACATCCTTGCCACGGATGTTATCTTCTATTTTTACAGATACTTCGCCGTCGCTAAATCTCCCCAGCTTTAGCCCACCAAGCTCAATTTCAAGCTTAGTAGCAATCTTCTCGGATAGGGCTGGATTGGAACCTCCAGCTAATAAACATATTTTCGACACGCCGTTTATACTCTATTTAATTCTACCTGTATAGTAGTTGGATATTTGGATATATTACTCCATTATAAGAGATAATTCTTTATGATTTGCAATATTAATGTTAATTACCTTATAATATACAACACTAGAGCACTGACAATGGCAGATAGAAGGTAATTCTTCTCGCCTGGGTTCTTATAGAACTATAGAGCGCTCGTTATATGTGGAAATGGAGGTGGAATTGTATATTCCCCGCCACTAATGAATATTATTTTTATAAAGAAATAAGCCCGATAAAGTGGATATAAATATTGAAGCGCAAGAGCGCAAGGTAAAAGGAACTAGTAATTCCAAAAGATTACGGCGTATGGATGATTTAATACCAGGAATTATCTATGGGGGAACCAAAGAGCCATCATTAATCAGCATAACTGATAAGAACTTGCGCAAGGCAAGCGAAAACGAGAGTTTTTATTCCCAAATAATTACATTAAAAGTCAATGGCTCTAATGAGAAGGTGGTTTTAAAAGAACTGCAAAGGCATCCTTACCGCCCCTTTTTCGTTCATGCGGATTTTCAACGGATTCGCGAAGATGTAAAACTTACGATGAATATACCTATTCACTTTCTTAATGCTGAAACCTGTAAGGGAGTTAAGCAACAAGGCGGGGTGGTATCTTATGACATTTCTGAACTTGATATTACCTGTTTGCCTAAGGATTTGCCAGCTTTTATAGAAGTGGATCTGGAAGAGATGGAACTTAGCCAAATTCTGCATATCAGCGATTTGAAATTGCCCGAAGGTGTGGATTCTGTAGTTATGCTGCAGGACAAGGACGGCGACCATGATATGCCAGTTGTGCGGGTTGTTGAACCGCGTATAGCTGCCGACGAGGAAGCGGCAGAAGAAGCCGCCGCAGCTGAAAGCGAAGCAGCAGAAGCAGAAGCAACAGAAGGCGAAGAAGGTGAAGAAGGCGACAAGGAAGAGAAAGAAGGTAAACCTGCAAAAGATGCCTAATCCACCCAGCGGCATAGATAGTAAAATAGATAGCAGCATTGATGCAGATGGCGGCATAGATGTTGATGCAGAGTGTAATGCAGATAGCGAGTTAAACCAAAGCATAAAGCTTGTGGTTGGTTTGGGTAATCCTGGCGCCGCTTATGCCAATCATCGGCATAACATAGGTTTTTTTTTTACATAAATTATGCGAAAGGGAGGGCATAGCTCTTAATCCCAGCAATAATAAGGCAAAGGGCGGGGATAAACAGCTGGGGTTGTGGCAAGATAAAGTTTTTCTAATGAAGCCATTGACATTTATGAACAATAGCGGCAAAGCAGTTGTGCCTTACGCCAAGGGTAAAAATATATCCCCCTCTCAAACTCTTGTCATCCACGATGAACTTGACTTTCCTTGTGGCAAAGCAAGGTTCAAGTTTGGTGGCAGTGAGGGAGGAAACAATGGACTTAAAAGCATCAGTGATACATTTCGCAGCAGGGATTATTGGCGTTTGCGGATAGGCATAGGTAGACCCGTTCATCGCCAGGATGTTACTTCTTACGTTCTTAGTTCGTCTCCCCCTGAAGAAAAGAAGCTATACAATGATATTATCCCCGCAGTTTTGGCTGGGATTGATGAGTTTGTATGGGGCAATAAAAAAATTGCCATACAACAGCTCCATTCCACAACTTGAAACAACTTAAAAGAACTTAGCTTACACCACTAACATGGATATTTTTTCTTTTCGCGTCTTATCAATCCTGATAATTTTGCTATTATCTGCGGCTTGGCTGTTTTTATACATAAAAAAGAAACAAAAGCCCGCTTCCTCTAATCATAGAACCCGTGATTTTGATGACCACATAATGGGTCCCCTATTCTCCCCTGAAGACAAAGAAACGCAACAATCGCAACAGACGCCACAAGAAGAAGAGGAGTCACAAGTACAACGGGAGTTACAACAAGCGGATGAAGGCGTAGAGCAGCAAACACAGACAAGAAATAAAACTTCGCCACCGCACAAAAGCAGAGTTGCTGCGTTGATGGGCAAAAAGAAGAAAATAGAGGGATCATCAACAGAGCAGAATAAGCAGAAAAAAGGCAAGGGCGCAAATGATAATGCCCCTAGTGTAATTTCCCTGTGCCTGCGCGCTCGGCGGCGCGAGGGGTTCAATGGCAGAATGCTGTTATCAATGTTTGATAGATTTAATCTGGCGTTTGGCAAGATGGACGTGTTCCATCGCCGTATCCAAGTGGGAGGCAAAGAAGAGAGCTCTTTTAGCGTAATTAATGGCGAAAAACCAGGAACCCTTAAACCTGAGGATATGGAAGAAAGCAGCACTCATCGCATAATGTTTTATATCTCCCTTTATGATTGCTATAGCCCGCTTAAGTCATTTGATGAAATGGTGGATGTTGCAAAACAATTTGCAGTATCTTTGGACGGCAATCTTTATGATGACCAGGGTAGCAGTTTATCCGAGCAGAATATTGAATATCATCGCGACATAATAAAAGATTTTCTGCATAAACAAAGAGTTGCGATGGCAGAAGACAATTAAATAGAAATGGATTTTGTTTGACATATAGAACAAAACATGCCAACACCAAATCATACCCCAAATCATAATAGTCCCGCTCAAGAGGCACTCGCTCTAAGAGAAAAGATTAACGACTACGATTATGCTTATTATATTCTGCAAGAGCCGAAGGTGCCAGATGTGGAATATGACATGCTTTTCAAACGGCTAACCGAACTAGAAGAGCAGCACCCAGAATTATTAACCTCCGACTCGCCCACTCAGAGGGTAGGGCAACCCCCAGCGGAAGGATTCAAACAGCTTTCTCATAATCAACCCATGCTTTCGTTAGCCAATTGTTTTGGTATAGGGGAGTTGCAGAAGTTTGATGAAAGAGTCAAGAAAGCCCTTGACGCAACCGATGTTCAATATGTATGCGAGCCGAAGATAGACGGCGTAGCGGTTAATCTTATATATAAAGATGGCTTGTTGCACACCGCCGCCACTCGCGGCGATGGCAGTACGGGAGAAGAAATAACGCATAACATTCGCACTATCCGCGAGATACCCTTGCGTCTGCGTGCTAAAAATCCATCAGCACCTATTCCAAAACTTATTGAAGTCCGCGGTGAGATTTATATCGGCAGGAGTGACTTCAAAGCCATTAATATCACCGCTAAAAAGAAAGGTGAGAAAACTCTGGTTAATCCACGCAATGCGGCGTCTGGCGCTTTACGTTCTTTAGACCCAGTTATAAGCGAGCAAAGAAAGCTAAAGTTTTTTGCCTATGGGGTGGGGATGCAAACATGGGGAGACGCGCCGCAAGAGAAAGCCCCATCTATCCCAAATAATCACTTTGACCAGCTGCAACTTTTACAAAAATGGGGCTTGTGTATAGTTCCCAATATAAAGCGTGCAGCTAATATGCAAGAGTTGTCCTCCTGTTATGAAGCCCTGCTTGCCGCAAGAGATAAAGGCGATTATGATATGGATGGCATGGTTGTAAAAGTTAATGCTTATGAGTTGCAAGACGAGCTCGGTGTTATAAGCCGCTCACCTCGTTGGGCAATCGCCTATAAATTCCCTGCCCAAGAAAAGATGACTCGCCTAAAAGATGTGGAGTTTCAAGTGGGAAGGATAGGCACAGTAACACCAGTGGCGCGGTTAGAGCCGGTATTTGTTGGCGGTGTAACCGTCAATAATGCTACCTTGCATAATATGGACGAAATAGAAAGGTTAGATCTGCGCTATGATGATACGGTTATTATCCGTCGTGCTGGCGATGTGATTCCCCAAGTGGTGCAGGTGGTGCAGGAATATCGTAAAGATAAAGCAGGCAAGATAAAGCCGCCGCAAAAATGTCCTTCATGCAACACAAAACTTACGCGGAATGCCGAGCGCATAGCCCTTATCTGCCCTGCGGGTTGGGATTGTCCGCAGCAAAAGGCAAAACGGATTCGTCATTTTGTTATGCGGGACGCTATGGACATGGAAGGATTGGGCGATGTGTTTATTGAACTGCTAACTAAAAAGGGCATGGTTAATCGCCCGCAGGATTTGTTCAACTTACAGCGCGCTGAACTTTTGCAGATGGAAAGATATGCCGATAAGTCGGTGGATAATATTTTAGATGCTTTAGAAGAGGGCAAGAAAACTACTTTACCTCGTCTTATTTTTGCTCTGGGTATTCCTGAAGTGGGCATAGCTACTGCCACCAATCTCGCCGCGCACTTTGGCAATCTTGATAAGGTTATGGCTGCCTCAGCAGAGGAGCTTCAAGAGGTTGATGATATTGGTGATAAGGTGGCGCTTTCTATAAAGACGTTCTTCGCGCAGCAAGATAATCAAGTTATGATTGAGGAGCTGATAAAAGCGGGGGTTACTTGGCAACCTATTACTCCTAAGGAGAAAGTTACAGGCGGATTCTTTGGTGGAAAAAAAGTGGTTATTACTGGAACTTTAGAGGGGATGAAAAGAGACGAGATGCGCCAAAAGCTTGTTGCTGCTGGGGCGAAAGTAACAACGCAAGTATCCGCCAAAACAGATTATTTAATTGTGGGGAAAGACCCTGGCTCAAAACTACAAGAAGCGATAAAACACGATGTTGCCCGTTTAGATGAAACGGAAACCATCTCTCACTTATAATAAATTCTTGCGAAATACTTGTGCCTAATCCTTGGTCAGAACCACCCTTTATAGTTATTCTTCGCACCAGATTTTTTTCTTGGTTTGTTGCTTCCGCCTTTACTCGTGCTTTCTCTTACCCAAGCAGAGTCAGATTTAGAATATAAAGCATCAGCCACTTTCGGACAGCTCTTCAACTGCCGATGATAAATCAGAGTTTTTTTATATACTTTAGCTGCCACATCCAGCACCTCATTTTTTAATTTTCTACTGCCATCTTCTGGTAATGCGCCCCAGCCATCATGGTAAAAAACATAAAGAGCATTTACATCATAAGGAGAAACTTCTTCGCCGCCCTTCAACGACTTACTGCCATACCAACCAACAAAATCTATTGCATCTGCAAAGTTCGTACGCTGTGCCAAGGATTTTTTATTTTCTCTTTGGTAGATATTCCAAGTGCCATCTATCGCCTGGGAATAACCATAAGCAGAACTTATTCTTTTACCATTACGGTCTAATGGGCGGGCATCACCGCGGAATGAGCTTTCATGCCGCACTATCGCCATCATCAACTCAACAGGAATGCCCCATTTATCATAGCTTGTTTGGGCGGGTTCTACCCAATGGGGTTTTTCATTAAATATATGGCAGAGATTATCTATATGTTTTGGTTTGGATTCAACCCGATAACTTTGATTAGAATAGGGTGTAGTTGTGCAGGATGCCAGTCCCATAGAAGAGCAAATAAGTAATAAAACAAATAATCTGTGTGCTGTCATATATGTAGGTTATATTATACATAATTATATGTGATAAAATGATTAGCATTAATATCAACCCCAATATTATAATGACAGCACAAGTACAAAAAAGGGATAAATTAAAGAAAGACGTTCAGGCGATTGGAGCCAAGCGTCTCAACAAACGAGAGCAGGAGCTATTCACTGATTTTATACATCACTATTTAGCTAACCCAGTCCCTGGCGATTCATCTAGCGCCAAGAAAGAAGAGTATTTTTCTGACATCTATTCTTTGTTTCAACACACCATGGCGACTCTCAAGAATAAAATCCACCTTAAGATATATAACCCGCCCGCCAAAAACCAAACATATATTGATTTGTCTTGCGACAATATGCCCTTTACAGTGTCATCTATGCTAAATGTCCTGTCCGCCAAAGGCATTTATATTTATTCTCAGCAGAATATTATTATTCCAGTCAGTCAAGAAAATGGCAAAATTGTTGCACTGAAAGGTACAAGTGGCAAGGTTATGATTATGCGCTTCATCGTTGAGTTTTTATCCCCAGCCGAGGCGAAGGAGTTTTACAGCGCAATTTATAATTTATGCCTGCAAATTAAACAGGTTACTGGAAACTGGCAAGCCATGCAAGAACGAATTTTTGCTGTTACTCAAGAGTATCGTTATTTTAAAGGCAATAAACTTTCTGAGAAAGATGAACTTAAGATGCAGTTTCTTACCTGGCTTACCACCAATAAATGCTTGTTTCTGGGATTTGGCAAATATAATGACAGCGCTCCAAGCAAAGATAACAGCCGCGGCAGTCAGAATAAACAAAACGAGCAAAGTACTTTCATTGGTGATGGCTTGGGCTTATGCGATAAATCTATAAAGTATCCTGAACTTGAGGATATTATGAAGAAAGTGAAACCGCAAATAGGCATAAATTTCTTTAAGTTGCCAATAGTGTCAATGATTCACCGTAAGGTTTATGCCCATGCCATATCTATAGGTGTCCAGCGCGGTTCAAAAATTGAGGAATATAGATTCCTATTGCTTTATGCTTTTGATTTCTTCAATGGTAGCTTGGAAGATATTCCCTATATTAGAGAAAGCTTCACAGAGCAGGTTGAAAGATTCAACCTGCAGCCCAACACTTACAAGTGGCGCATGCTACGTTACTCTCTTGCGTGTTATCCCAGAGATGAACTGCTGCAAGTTCTTGAAGATGATATATTCAATCATATTACCGAAAGGATGATGGAAGCATTTTCTTCCACTTCGTTTCGTAGCATTGTTTATTATGATAAACATAAGCTCTTTGTTAATGCGGCAATTCTTTCGCCGCGCGAAGATTACGGCACTGAAGCGCGCCGCAAGTTTGAAAAGCTACTGCGTAGTCGTTTACGCACTGATGTAGGTGAGTTTAATGTATTATTTTCTGAAGAGCGGCTGGCGCGGGTTTTCCTCACTTTCCCATTGACCAAACAATCCCCCAGCGAAATAGTTTCCGAAGAAGTTGAAGCCGAGATAGCTCAAATAGGAATAGGTTGGCGTTATCTTTTACGTTCGGCGCTTATGAAACGCTTTGGCGAGAATAAGGGGGTGCACTTATATAAGAAGTATGTGGATGTTTTTTCTCGCGCTTACCGCGACAACTTTGATGGTGCGCAGGCATCCGCAGACCTGGAACATGTCCTGGCGGTAGGCAGCGGTAAATTGGCGGTTCATGTTAATTTAATTATTGAAGAAACGCAATCCTATTATAGCTTTCGTCTGTTTGGGCACGCAACCGGTTTATCTTTATCCCGTTTAGTGCATATATTAGAAAACGCTGGAGCCGAGCCGATTACTTCCCGCCCCTATTTCTTTTCTCCAACAGGAGACATAAAACAGGAAGTTCGTCTTTTAGAGTTTCGTCTCACCATGGGGACGAACGAAAAGATATGCCCGCATGTATTCAAACAGCCATTTGAAGAGACAATCGCTGCGGTGTATTGTGGTTTGGCAGAGAATGATAGTTTCAACCGTTTGGCAGTTAGAGCTGCTATTCCTAACAAAGACATCATGCTGTTACGCTCTTGGGCAAACTATTTAGCTCAGATTCAAGGCAGGTTTTCGCGTAGCTATATTGAAGATACTTTATGTGAGTATTCTCATTGCGCCTTAGTTTTGGTGAATTTGTTCAAAGCAAAGTTCTCACCAGATAGTGATGCAACGGCAGCTGTATATCGTAAACTAAGCAACGAGTTTAACCAGCATCTTGAAGAAGTGCCTTCGCTGGAGCAGGATCAGATTCTTAGATGGAGCAAAGAATTAATTAGCTCCATTAACCGCACTAATTTTTACTTGGCTTCTAACAAGAAGGGAGCTTTATTAGATAGAAAAGAACTTGGCGTTAGGCATGAATTATCTGCTATGAACGCGCCTCCCTATTTATCATTCAAGCTGCATCCCGCAAAACTTTCATTTTGTGAAGAACAGCAGCCGCAGTATGAAATATTTGTTTACTCGCCAGATTTTGAAGGGGTGCACCTGCGTAATGGTCCTGAGGCGCGCGGTGGTATAAGGTGGTCGGACAAACGTGCTGGCTATCGCAACGAAATATACCAGTTGGTAGAGGCGCAAATAATTAAAAACGCCATCATAGTTCCAACAGGAGCTAAAGGTGGTTTTTATATTAAAAACCCTGATAAAAACTCGCAAGAAATATATTCTACTTTCATTAAGGCATTGCTGGAGTTAACTGATAATTACATAGCGGGCAAGGTGTCTATGGTTAAAGGGATTAGAGTTTACGATGACCCTGACCCTTATTTGGTGGTGGCGCCAGATAAAGGCACTGCAGATTTTTCTGATATTGCAAACGATATAGCAAAGGAACAAGGGTTCTGGCTGGACGATGCTTTTGCATCTAGCGGCTCATCCGGCTACAGCCATAAGGATATGGGGATAACTGCGCGCGGGGCTTGGGAGTCCGTCAAACGCAACTTTGCCGAGCTGGGGATTGATGCAGATAAAGATGCTATTGAAGTTATAGGGGTGGGGGACATGTCAGGAGATGTATTTGGTAATGGAATGCTGCTATCTTCTAACTTGCGTCTTATCTGCGCCTTCAACCATCGCAATATTTTCATAGACCCAGACCCAAACCCGCATGCCTCATTTCGTGAAAGGCAGCGCCTATTCAACACACCAGGTTCTACTTGGCAGGATTACAAAAGGTTGGCAATATCTCCAGGAGGAGATGTGTTTAGTCGCGCGGCAAAAAGCATTAAACTTAGCAACGCGATTAAAAAGAAATTTAAAATTAGAGAAGCATCAATCAGCCCTGCTAAACTAATTAAACATATTCTTTCTTCGCAAGCAGACCTCCTGTGGTTAGGGGGTATAGGCACTTATATTAAAGACAGCAACGAATCCAATAATAATGTTGGTGATAAGTTAAATGATGGATTAAGAATTAATGGCAATGAACTTAAGGTTAAGGTGGTGGGCGAGGGCGCCAACCTTGGAGCAACTTTGCGGGGGCGGATTGAATTTGATAGGGCTGGTGGTAGAGTAGCCACGGATTCCAATGATAATAGTGGAGGGGTTCATTGTTCCGACCGAGAAGTTAATATTAAAATATTACTTTCTTTGCTGCAGGAAAAAGGCAAACTTACAGGAGACGTTAATAAAAAATCTCCTGCCGCAGACAAAGAGGGGGTAAACAAAGGGGCGGCGGCAAGCAAAGAGGCGGCGGCAAGCAAAGCGGCAGGCATAGAAGCAGGTGCAAGCAAGCAGGTATCTCCTCCACAAGATACGGACGCGGCGCGCCACCAACTATTAAAGAGCATGACTTCCGCTGTATCAGAAGCGGTGTTAGAAGAAAACTTGGCGCAAAACCTGACATTAAGTTTAGAAAGATATCAAGCAAAAGAGTTATTCCCGCGTCATCAGTTATTAATAACATCTTTAGACGTGGCAGATAAGATAGAGTTTTCTTTTGAAGAAAACCCTGGCTATCTAACTCGTCCGCAATTGTCAATTCTATTTGGTTTGTGTAAAACTAAACTTAAGCAAACCCTGGCAGAGCATGTTCTGATTAAAGACCCTCGTTTAGTTAAGCTACTATTTAATTACTTCCCGTCCAAGCTGGCAAATATGGCTGGCACTGATATAACCAAGCACTTCCTTGCCGAGCGTATTCTTGATGTGCAGGCAGTAAATTATATGGTGGATAACTTGGGGCTGGCTTTCTGGGCGGATATGACCAAAGAGGAGTTAGCTCAATTACCGGATTATGCTCAAACTTTCTTTGCTTTGGATGAGGTGTTTGGCTTTATTGAACTAAATCAAAAGTTATCTCAGGTTGCAGCTTTTTATCCAAAGATTATTGCAGAATTATGCAAATGCCAAAGTGCTTATATAAGAGCGTTAAAATATGCAATGCAACGTAAACTCTATAGCAAGGCAAATACTGATACGCTAAAAGCTGCAGTTAATAAGGTGAGGATATTTAAAACTCAAGTGCGTTCAGCCGAATATCTATCAAAGCATCCTACTGCTAAAAAACTATTTGCCCGAGCCAAAGAACACAAAGAACATGGCGTGGATGCAAATTTAATTGCTTCTTTTATTGCAGTCCTCAATGGAGTAAATATTCTGCTGGCAGCCGAAGTGTCAGTGAGGAGTAAAATAGATCCGCTGATGGTGGATAGCTTAGCGTCTATATTAGAGCAACATTTTGGCTTTGATGAATTAATTAAAGCTGCGCAGAATATGGATGATAAAAACCGTTGGCACAGGATTACCATCAGCGAAATTACATTGGATATTTATGAGCAAGAACGTAGAATTTTATCTTCCCTTTTACCGTCTTTTGCCCCAAAACAAGAAGTAACCCAAGAAGCAGCCCAAGAAAAAATATTGGATAAATGGTCTAAACGGAACGCTATAATATTGGCTTCATACACAGAGGCATTTACCTCCATTAACCCCGAAGCAGAATCTGATTTAGGATTGCTGCATTACCTGCTTAATCTTTTAAAGAAAATCACCTAACCGCTCATTCTATATTCGGCTGTATCCGACTTTGCGATTAGCTTGCGTGCTATTTTTTATATAGAATCAAACGCCTCTTCAAAATCAGCAATTATATCATCCATATCTTCCAGCCCAACCGATACTCTAATAAGTCCGTCATCTATTCTCATAGCTGAACGTTGTTTTTCACTTAATGAGCTATGAGTTGTAGTGGCAGGGTGGGTAACTATAGTGCGAGTATCACCCAGATTGGCGGAAAGAGAACACATCTGTAAAGCATCAAGAATTGACATCGCCTGTTTGCGAAGTTTTGCATTATCTTTTGCGCTAGATTTAATTGAAAAGCTCAGTGTGCCGCCGCCACCACTCATCTGCTGCCGCGCTAAATCATATTGTGGAAAGCTCTCTAAGAAAGGATAATGAACCTTGGACACCTTAGGATGCTGCTCTAAATAGCGGGCAAAGATTAAGGCATTGTCGCTGTGTTTTTGCACCCGCAAACCCAGGTGTTCTAAACTCTTACTCAGAACCCAAGCATTAAAAGGCGATATAGCTGCACCAGCATGACGCAGCATGAATTCCAATGGCTCCATCATAGCCCTGCTGCCAGCAACTACTCCGCCAAGGCAACGTCCTTGTCCATCAATATACTTGGTTGCCGAATGCATTACCAAATCGGCGCCTAAAGGAATAGGGGTTTGCAAGAAAGGCGTGGCATAAGCATTATCCACCATTAGAATTATCTTCTTGGCGCGACAGATTTTGGCAAGCCCTGATATATCTATAATTTCCAAAGTGGGATTAGCAGGAGTTTCAATAATGCACATTGCCACATCATCAGTAAGCGTCTTCTGCCAAGTATCTAACGTAGCGCCATTATCCACAAAGGTTGCGTTCATACCCCACTTAGGTATCATCTTGGTAAGAATTTGCACGGTAGAACCAAATAAACAACGTGATGCTACAATTTTATCGCCACTTTTACAATGAGACATTATTGCAGTGAATATTGCTGCCATTCCAGTGGCAAAGCAAACTCCGTGTTCTGCTTCTTCTAGTAGGGCAATCTTGGTGGCAAACTCCGAAGTATTAGGGTTGCTATACCTGCCATAGTTATTACCTTCCATCTCGCCAGCAAAAAGCGCCCGACCATGCTCAGCATTGTCAAACACATAACTGGACGTTAAGTATATAGGAACCGAGTGCTCCCTTTGTTCGCTGCGCTCAAGTTGGCAACGAATTGCCTGAGTTTGTTTCTTGTAAGTCATAAATCTTTTTCCTCCTGTTTTTATTATACAGGGATATATTCTAATTCTTACTTGTGCTTGCGTTGGTAACCCTTTATGTTCTTTTGTGGGCTTCTAGTGATTGCCAAGTTTGCTGCGGGAATATTTTCTGTTATCACCGAACCAGCGCCGACAATTGCATTTTTGCCAACTGTTACTGGGGCAACCAATGCGGTGTTAGAGCCAATAAAAGCTCCGTCCTTAATTGTGGTTGAGTGTTTATTCTTTCCATCATAGTTACAGGTGATGGTGCCAGCCCCCATATTCACTCCCTTGCCTATTTGCGAATCTCCAATATAACTAAGATGATTCGCCTTAGAGCCCTTGCCCATTTTAGAATTCTTCACTTCAATAAAATTACCTAACATCGCCTCATCCTCAAGAATGCTTTGTGGTCTTAAGCGAGCATAAGGTCCCAAGATGCATTGCTTGCCTATGCGACTATCCTGAATATGACAAAAGTCCTTCACTTCACTGCCATCCTCTATGATAGAAGAGGTTATGTTGCAATGGTTGCCAATAGTAACATCATTGCCAATTTTAACATCACCGCTAAAAATAACATTAACTCCTATGCGCACGTTGCGTCCAACTTTAATATCACCGCATATATCAGCCCGTTTTGGGTCGCGAAAATAAACACCGCGTTTTGCCAGCTCGCCAACACGCCGCAACTGTAGCACTCTTTCCAGATGAGCAAGCTGCAGCATATCATTAGCCCCTAAGAATTCGCTGGTATCTTTGGTGGTTAGGGTCTTGATAGGGTGTTCTTCATTGTGCGCCATGTGCATTAAATCTGTCAGCAAGTATTCTTGTTGTTTGTTGGCGGGCTTTTGCGCCATTAATTTCCGCAGCCATTTTTTCATAGATACCGCCGGCGCCGCCATTATTCCAGTATTTACTTCTTTAATTTTACGTTGCGTTGAATTGCAATCTTTTTCTTCCATAATTGCAATAGGATTGCCAACAGGGTTGCGGATGATTCGTCCGTAACCAGTGGGATTTTCCATTAAAGCGGTAAGCCATACGGCGCAGTTGCCGCTATTGGTTTTAGTCGTCCGCTGTTTGCTTCGTTTAGAAGATGAGGCATCACTGCTCAGTCCCTGTGCTGCGTTTATCATGTGGACGATAGTAGATTTTTGCAGTAAAGGCACATCGCCGTAAAGGACTACTACTATGCAATCGTGTGAGACGGCGCGAATTGCCTGAGCCACAGCATGGCCTGTTCCCAGCTGCTGCTGTTGAGTAATCTTTCTGACAGGAATGTGCAACGATTCATTTAGAGCATCTTCTACCTGAGGACTGCCGTTGCCAATTACTAAATTAATGTTGCTGTGTTTAATTGTGGCAACCTGTTTGATAATATGGAAGAGCATGGGTTCACCGCCTAAGGGCAAGAGAACCTTAGGTACATCTGTTGCCATTCTTTTACCTTTGCCAGCCGCTAAGATGATAAATTCGTTTTTCATTTATAGATTATACCTTATGGGTTATAAATTTAAAAGCTTCCGACCTAACCGTGAAGGCGGGTTTCGCCTGGAGCGCTTAGATTGGTTACACAACGGCTGCAAATATCTGGGTGGGACGCATCCTTGCCAACATCCTCAGAGCGATGCCAACAACGCGCGCATTTAACCGCTGCGGACGGGCGAGATGATAGCAGCAATCCAGGCAGAGAGGTTTCTAATGCATCAGAGGGAGCATCTGCTTTAGGTTTGAGTTGCGCCGCCGAAGTAATAAAAAAGAATTTCAGTTCATCCCCCAATTTGTCAATGATAAGACGCAATTCATCATCGCAATAAAGCGTAACCTCTGCCTCTAAAGAAGAACCTATAACATCAGCGCTACGTTGTTCCTCCATTAAGCGATTGATCTGCTCTTTCACATTAAATATAGTCGCCCACTCTTCGTGTCCAAGCGCAGAACTAACAGAAGCTAAATCAAACAAGCCATCATACCATTCTGCAGTTAGAACGGACGCATCCCTTTTGCCAGGCATCCCGGGCATCCCAGGCATATAGCCCCACACTTCCTCAGCAGTAAAACTGGTGATGGGAGCAAGCCAACGCACCAGTGCTTCTAATGTATGAAAAATTGCGCTTTGCGCCGAGCGGCGCGCTTCACTCTCTTTATGCATGGTATATTGGCGGTCTTTGATAATATCTAAATAAAAGCCACCGAGCTCGCGCACGCAAAAGTGATGAATTTTACGACAGGCGGCAGGATAACGATAGTTAGTGTAATCATCTCTCAACTCCTCTTGGAGTTGCAAGGTTCTATCCACCACCCATTGGTCAAGAGATAACATTTTGCTCGGCGTTATCAGATGCCGACTTGTATCAAAGTCATGCAAATTGGCAAGCAAGAAACGTAGAGTATTGCGTACCTTGCGATAGATGTCACTAGTTGAGGCAAGTATATCTTGTGATATGACCATCTCATTGGTATAGTCGGATGATATCACCCACCAACGTAAAACATCAGCGCCGAGGCGGTTTATTACCTCACTTGGTTCAATTATGTTGCCGAGCGATTTGGACATCTTATGCCCTTGACTATCAACGGTAAAACCATGGGTTAGCACTTCTCTATATGGCGCCTTTTCATCCATTGCCACTCCGCATAAGATGGATGACTGAAACCAGCCGCGATGTTGGTCGGACCCTTCCAAGTACATGGCAGCAGGGTAGTCCAACTCAGGGCGCTGGCGCAACACCGAAAAATGAGTGCTGCCAGAATCAAACCATACATCCAATATATGCTGGACTTTACTGTACTCGTCAGCTTCATCGCCCAACAGGTCGCGCGCTTCAAGGTGATGCCATGCATCCACACCTTCTTTTTCAATTAGTTTGGCAATATCTTCTATCAGCTCGGCAGTGCGAGGATGCGGTTCTTTACTTTCTTTATGCACAAAAAACGGAATAGGAACTCCCCAATGTCGTTGGCGAGATATGCACCAATCGGGGCGATTAGTCATCATACCTTCTATACGCCCTTGTCCCCATTCTGGCGTCCAGCGAATGTCAGGGGTTTCTTTGAGAACCTTGCCTATAAGGTCCTGCTTTGTCATGCTTATGAACCATTGAGTAGTAGCGCGATAGATGGTTGGAGTTTTATGCCGCCAACAATGTGGATACTGATGTTGGTAATCCTCGCTATGAATCAAGCAACCGCTCTCTTTGATTAAACTAATCAGTTTATCTTCGTCCTTGAATATATGCATGCCTCCTACCAGAGGGGTCTCGCTGGCATACTTGCCATAGTCATTTACTGGGTTATCAAGTTCCAACCCGTGTTTCTTACCCATGAAAAAATCATCCAATCCGTAAGCTGGCGCTGAATGGACAAGTCCGCTGCCGCTTTCAACATTGACATAATCTCCAACTGTAACTAAAGAGTCGCGCTCGTAATATGGATGGCGCAGCACCAGCCCTTGTAATTTATTGCCAGTTATTGTTGCTAAGATACCTTTGTTGGGCATGGAATATTTTTTAAGTAAATCATCCACCAATTCTTTCGCCAGTAATAAACGGAGAGGTTCGTTTCCTTCCTCACGCTCGCTTTGAACTAAGCAATATTCCAAATCAGGGTTCAGGGTTACTGCGCGATTAGCCGCGATAGTCCATGGGGTGGTGGTCCAGATGACGAACATGACTTTTCCTTGCCCCTGTCCTTGTCCTTGCCCTTGTTTTTGCCCTTGCCCTTGCCCTTTTTTTCCCCCGTATCTTGCTCGCTTACTCTTTTGAAAAACTCCGCTTCATCTTCAGGCGGCAGGGGGAAACCAACACTTATGCCAGCTGAGGTTTTATCTTTATACTCCACTTCGGCTTCTGCCAAAGCTGATTGGCAATGCAAACACCATTGCACGGGTTTATAGCCCTGCTCAATATGTCCATTGTTATAGATGACGCCAAGCGAGCGGATGATATCTGCTTCCACTTTATAATCCATAGTTATGTATGGATTATCCCAGTCGCCAATTACTCCCATCCGTTTAAACTCTGTGCGTTGAATATCCAGCCAATTCTTGGCATAGTCGCGACATTCTTGCCGAAACTTTTGCGCCTGTTCAGCATCTTTAGGACGCCCTAATTTCTTCTCAACATTAACTTCTATCGGCAAGCCATGACAATCCCACCCTGGCACATAAGGGCTATCATAGCCACACAAGGAAAAACACTTAACAATTACATCTTTGAGAATTTTATTTACAGCATGCCCTAAATGCAGACGCCCATTAGCGTAGGGAGGACCATCATGCAGCACCCATTTCTCGCGTCCGCTACGGGCGGCGCGAATGTTCTTATATATGTCGTTTTCTTGCCATTTAGCAAGAATCTGCGGTTCACGTTGCGGCAGATTCCCCTTCATCGGAAAATCTGTTGCTGGCAGGTTCAGTGTGGGACGATAATCTTGGTTCGTTGATGTCATTACAAAATTATAGAATATCACCCATAATTTTGCAAGGAATTGGCAGAATATTTTATGCTTTAAATAGAAACGGCACGAATGTTGATGCTTGAATTAACGACGCAGGTCTGTAGGGGCGGAGCTGCGCTCCGCCCACAAAATGTTTGAATTAACAACAAACCATCGGTATGCTCGCGTCGCAGCCGCCCTTACGCCCCTACAGCAGACCTGCGTCGCAAGAATTTATACATTATTGCAATAGCATAATCCCTGGCGCAGTCCATCTGGGGTACTCATCTACAGGGGTAAATTCCCATGACCTGATGATGCCATCATAAGTTTCCTCGCCCCATTCTGATGTTGGAAATAGCCCGCTGCAATCTGCGGATGAACCTGTTACTTGTTCGCCATCTAATTCACATCCTTGTAGCTGCTCGGTCGTTGCGCCCACTTCATCTCCTACGCTATCAGTGTAGCCGCTGATGTCAGTGTCCCAATAGGATGAAATTATCATCCCCTCTTGGCTTGCAACAAAACCACCTTCTTGAGTGCCTGAGCCGATATTATTTACCATGCTTGTAGAATAGGAGCCACTTATAGTTCCTCCCACTTGATGGGCAATAAAGCCAGCAAGCGCTCCTTGACTGGTAACATTTGCGCTGGCATAACAAGAGGAGATTGTGCCATCTTGTTGGTATCCAGTAATTCCACCAACAAAGTCATTTCCCTGAACGTTTCCTGTGGCATAGCAATTGCTAATAGTTCCGTTGGAAACTTGTCCGGCAAATCCTCCGCTAGAAAGGGTTGCCATTACATTGCTTGCGCTGTCCGAAAATTGAATATTACCGTCCGCCATTTCCCCTATCAGCCCGCCGACATAAGCTAAGCCAGTTACACTGCCGGTGGAACTGCTTGCATTTATCGTGCCTGATAATTGATGCCCAACCAATCCGCCAACTTGATTTTCTCCAGTTACAGAGGCGTTAGCGCTGGAAAGGGTAATCTTGCCGCTACTCTTATATCCAACTAATCCACCAATATTATGGTCTGTGCTACGCACTTCGCCCATAACCGAAGAATTAGCTATTGTTCCTGACGTTAGATGTCCGACTAATCCGCCTACGTTATTACCTCCATTTATTACTACCGCATTAGCTACAACAGATAGTATCTCGCCTCCTGTTGCATTACCAACCCCAGCTGTGCTGCCAACCCCAGCTGTGCTGCCAACCCCAGCTGTGCTGCCAACCCCAGCTGCGCTGCCAACCCCCGCTACGCTGCCAACGAAGGCACCGACATTATCTCTGCCAGTAATTAACGAATTATTCATATTGATATAGCTCAGCGCTGCCGTTTCGCCAATTACTCCAAATAAGCCAACGCCGTCTAAATTCGGGCGGTCAATATATAAGTCGGTAATGTTGTTGCTGGCGCCATACAAACTTCCATTGAATAGGTTATTATCTAAGCCATCATCGCAATCATTGTCATCACCGCAGTTGCCAATAGGGAGGAACCCTTTGCCATTATTCCATTGTTGTGTAACGGCTGCATCTATATTATTGGCTAAGATATAAGATGCGTTTAGATGTTCGTTAAGATTATTACCATAAAGCCAGCCGCCAGTTGGGGATGGTTTATTCAGCGAATTACCGAGATGGTCTACTCCAGCAATTGCCTGCAGCTGATAGATGTTGCGAATCATAAACGGCTCTTGCGTTGTCCCCCTTCCTTCTATATATCTGCTGTTATCTTGTGGATAGGAATCATAATCATCGCTCACGCCGTCTGCGTCCGCGTCTTCAGTGGCGACAACCAATAGGACATTAACTATCGTCTCAGCATTAAATTCATCTCGTGCAGTTACTTGCATTGAATAATTACCTATTGGCAGAACCTGCTCTGGGCTTATAACTCCATTTGTACTTATAATAAATCTTACATCGCTTATTGAATAAACAATGTCATCTTCTTCAGGATCTGTGGCAACAACCGCCAGTTCTTCGGCAAATACCAAATCCTTAGTTGTCTCAAATACATATAGCACCTGCGCAAACTCAGGCGCCAGGTTTATTAGTTCAACACTGAAGTAATTATCAAACTGAGCAGGGAGCTGACCCAGAACATTAGAATTAATATCCTCTGCCTCATCAGCGATATTAACTTTTATACTAAGTTCATATTCCCCTGGATCCCCTACTATTGTTTCTCTTGCTATGCTAATAGCTCCGCTGCGGCTATCTATATTAAACAATCCACTAAAATTACTTGTGAGTTCATAAACTATTTGTTGCGCAGCAGAGGCATTACTACTTGGTGTGAATGGTAATCTGACAGCGCCCAGAATCATTCCTTGCGTTGCCTCTTTTGCCAACACAGTTGTGGCGCATAATTCGTTTTTACTTTCTCCAAGTTCACATACTGTTGCTACTTCGGGCAATATGCTTTTATTATTTGCATCTTCAACTGAGAGAACAGGATAAACATAAGATGGCTCAAATACCCATCTGCCGCTTATTTCATCTGTGACAGAATTCTTCCAAAAATCTGCGGGAAAAACGGCATCGCCATTTTCTAACATACATGATGCCGCATTACTGGCACCAGTAATTATTTTGCCGTTGAGACCACATCCGCGCAATTGCAAACTAGTTAATCCAACTACCCCTGGTGTTTCTGTGTCAACTTCACTTACATCTATATCCCAATAGGATGAGAGAATATTACCATCGCTTTGATTGCCAACGAAACCGGTGTCTTTATTGCCAATTATCTTGCCACGTGAGTAAGAAGAGCTTATGTTGCCTGCAGATTGTCTTCCTACTAAGCCACCGATTGCAGAAGTTCCTTGTATTTTTTCAGTTGCATAAGAGAAAGATATTTCCCCATCTGTCATTAGCCCGATGGCGCCACCAACGTTTTTATTGCCGTTAATGTCCGTCTGTGAATAAGAAAAAATTATTTCTTCCGCTGATTTAACTCCGACTATGCCACCAATATCATTATTGCCGCTAATTCTACCTTTGGTGGCGGCGGCGATTATGCTATCCTCTGAGCTGCCGCTTATTCCTCCAATGAAATTGTTGCCACTAATCTGTTGGTTTGCTGTCACAGATATAATTTTTCCACTTATCTGGCTTCCTGATAACCCTCCAAGATAGTTATTACCGACTATGCTACCGCTAACTTCAACAGAACTTAATCTACCGCTTTTTTGATAACCCACAACTCCACCAATATGGTCTCTGCCACTTAATTTTATATTATGTAGTTTTAGATTAACCACTTCTGCTTGGTTATCCATTAACCCGAACAATCCAATGCCATCTAATGAGCGGCGGTAAATCCGCAACTCACTAATAGTCCGACCATTACCATCTAATGAACCGCTAAACGGATAATTATCTTCAGTTGCTTCGCAGTCGTTATCCGCGCCGCAACCACCAATAGGAATAAACCCCAACCCTTGATTCCAGGTTATAGTATTATCAGCATCAATATTTACGCTAAGACGATAATGCTTATTGAGTTGATCTTGAATATTATTGCCATATAAAAAACCATTAGTTAATGCTGATACATTTAGTTGATTTCCTTCATGGTCAAAGCCGGCTATTGCCTGTAACTGATAGACGTTATTTATGATATAAGGTGCTTCTCTTGTCCCATTGCCAATGACTGCAGAATTCTTGTCATTCATTGCCGCGTCATAATCATTGACTACGCCATCTTGGTCTGAGTCAAGGATTAATTCATTTATTCTTGTGGGCTGCGAATTCTCTGAAGAAACTCCGTCGTTGTTGCTATCTGAGCAGGATACTAAAGTGATAGATACTGCTAACAGAATTATGATGCTGATATTTTTTACGCTAGCGCTTGTACTTATATAAGCGTTAACATAAGAAGTTAAGCAATTGCTTATACTGCGATTGCCAGTTTGTCTGGTTTGCATGATTTCCCCCATGTGTATTCCCCTTGATAATAATATCTTTATATATTAATGATTGTAATCCCTGAATTTCAATCCCCTTATATATGTATATGAATATTCATTCATATACATACTCATTAGCAATGTTTATACGCTAATGAATGTGCCTATTATAACATTTATATTTCCAAATTACAATAGATATAATTTATTTAAAGGTCAATTCTTGCGATACAGGTCTGTTGTTGTAGGGGCGGAGCCATGCTCCGCCCGCAAGATGAGCTGCGCTCCGCCCGCAAGGTGCTTGAATTAACGACGCACCATTATTTTGTAAGCAGCAGGGGATCTAAGTATCTTTTTAGTTCTTTCTCTGAGAGGTCGGTCATTTCTTTGGCGACATCCAACACAGGACGATTTTCTTTATACGCAGTTTTAGCTATCATTGCTCCCTTTTCGTAACCAATAATCTGATTGAGCGCAGTAATTAATATGGGATTTTTTTTCAATGCATTTTGCAGGTTATGTTCCTGCACTTTAAATCCTTTGATTGCTCTGTTAGCCAAATTAGTACAAGAGTTGGCAAGCAGCTCAACCGACTGTAAAAGATTATAGGCAATCATTGGCAACATTACATTAAGCTGAAAATTGCCTGCTTGTCCGCCAATCGCAATAGCGGCATCATTGCCCATTACATGAGCTGCCGCCATGCATGCTGATTCGGGAACTACGGGGTTAACCTTGCCTGGCATTATGCTGCTTCCTGGTTGTAAGGCGGGTAATTCTATTTCGCCTAATCCTGCCAGCGGTCCGCTGTTCATCCAACGCAAGTCATTAGATATCTTCATAACTACTACTGCCAAGCAACGTAGCTGTCCGCTCATTTCTACCGCGGCATCTTGAGCGCCGAGCCCAGCAAAATAATTGCCCATAGAAGTGAACTTGATTTTTGATTTGGCGCTGATAGATTTTGCAAATAATTTACCGAATCTTTTATCTGCGTTCACTCCAGTACCAACCGCAGTGCCACCTTGCGGCAAGGCAGATAATCTTGTCAGCGAATCCTTAATTCCTTGTTGGGCGTCTTTAAGTTGCGCACTCCAGCCCCCCAGTTCTTGTTGTAATGTAATTGGCATCGCATCCATAAGATGGGTTCTGCCGGTCTTTACTTTATTCTTTAACTCTGCTCCCTTTTTATCAGTAACCTTAATTAATAATTCAACTGCTGGCATAAGTTCTTGATGAATTGCCAGAACTGCGCTTACCTTTATCGCGGTAGGCACAACGTCATTAGAGCTTTGGCTCATATTGACATGGTCGTTTGGATGAACTCTATTATTTGAACTACTTGGTTTGCCTGGTTCACCATGCCCCGCATTTGCCAGAGTTGCAATAACCTCATTGGCATTCATGTTGGAGCTGGTGCCCGACCCTGTTTGAAAAACATCTATAGGGAATTGACTATCATAATCTCCATTAGCTATCTGATTAGATGCCTTTTTGATTGCTGAGGCAATAGGGGATTTAAGTTTGCCGAGGGACTGGTTAACCTCAGCGGCGCAAAATTTTATTATTCCAAGCGCTTCTATAAAGCGCCGCGGCATAGTTAAGGAACTTATGGGAAAATTATCAACTGCTCTTTGGGTCTGAGCTCCGTAAAGAGCGTTTGCAGGGACTTGTATATCGCCCATGCTATCCTTGAGTATCTTGTATTTGTTCATAATGCATATTTTATAATATATAAGGGGTTGAAATATTAATAAAGAAGTGATATAATGCCCAAGTAATTAATACACAATAAGGGGGACACTATTGGGGGTATCAAAGCTATTAAAGCTATCAGGACTAGTACTTAAGCTAGCATCGGGGATAAAATTAGGGGGAATCTTAACAAGATTAACAAGTTCAACAAGTTCAATTTGGAGCGTTACCTCCAAGCTTAAACTTATATTGACGTTGGTTTTGACGTTGGTTTTTATTGCTGCTTGCGCCAATGAGCAAGCAAAGAATAAGAATAATGATTCAACCAATTCGCAAGGCGACCCTTCATCTCCTCCAGTGGATATTTCTATGAATACCCAACTGGATAGTGATAATGACGGCATTATTAATGCTTATGATATTGCTTATGATGATAAGGAAGTCAGTGTAATAGGCGATGGCAGTGCCGAGTCCCCTTTTATCATTAAAAATATTTATCAACTTCAGGCAATAGCTGGGGTTGACCACACAGGTAAATTACTTAATGCATCTTCCTATACTAATAATCAATGGTTATATGGCGGCAACCAAACGGAACAAATGCTTAAGTCCTATCATCTTGGCGCTCATATAGGTGCTTCCATTACTGCCGATTGGCGCTTAACTGGAGGCGCCGCAGCATCAACAAATATTTTGGTTAATGCAACCACAGATTACGTAATAGGATTCTTCCCTATAGGTAATTGCGGCGAAAATAATCAATGCCTGGATGATGATGACATTGTATTTAATGGTAATTTTGATGGGCGTTCTTTTGTAATCTCTAACCTGCATATATACCGTCCTGCAACCAGTGGAGTTGGTTTATTCGGCAATACAGGTGTATCTGCGCTCATTGACTCCCTTGCTTTAACTTCAATTGAAATAACTGGCGCCATAGATGTTGGGGTAGTAGCGGGTCAAAGTTTCAGCAGGATTACAGATTCTTATGCCAAAGGAGTAGTCAATGGTTATGAGCGCGTAGGGGGATTAGTCGGATTCAACTACGGCAGTATTGAGGGTTCTTATGCCAGCGGTACTATCACAGGCATAAATTCTGTTGGCGGTGTGGCGGCACACAATTCAGGAGTTGTTTCTGATTCTCATTCTATTGGTGAAGTTATTGGCGATACTTTTGTTGGTGGTTTGGTGGCTCTTAACACGGGCTATATTGCAAATTGTTTTGCTAATACAATAGTGAGCGGCAATTCTAATGTAGGGGGCTTAGTTGGTTATAATTTGAGCGGAATAACTCTTTCCCATTCTGCCAGTTCGGTGACGGGCGATTTTCAGATTGGAGGGTTAGTTGGCAGCAACGAAGCTAACATAACAAATTCTTATTCACTTAGCGCAATTAACGGCACTAACAAGGTTGGTGGTTTGATTGGCGCTAATAATGGCAGTGTGTTTAATTCGTATGCCAGCACGGATGTTAGTGGGAATAATGAGGTTGGCGGTTTAGTTGGCAGTAGCGACGGCAATGTATCCGCTTCTTATTCTTTGGGGCAAGTTGAGGGTAACACTTATATAGGTGGCTTGATTGGTTATGGGGAGGGCAGCATTGCTTATTCTTTCACCCACAGTAATGTCAGCGGTCAGGATATTGTTGGTGGCTTAGTTGGATTTTATAATGCAAGCCAAGGGATTACTGCATCTTATGCAGCAGGTATAGTTAGCGCTGATGGACAGGGCACTTCTGGTGGCTTGGTAGGTAAGAGTGCTGCCGACTTCTTTACTTCGTCTTATTGGAATGCGGATAACGATGCTAATAATAGAGCTCAATCTCGCATGCCTGGTTCACCGCGAAGCATCACTAAAGCTCAGTTTACAAGTTGTGGATTAAATGGCATGCGTCATCGCTCCGCTCGTAATAATGTTGATTGTAGTGATATTTTTCCTGCAGATGAATGGGAAGGATTTGTTAGCCCGCATGGCTATTCTGTCTCGTGGGATTTCAGTAATCCCGATGACCATCCTACTCTTATAGTTGAGGATGAAGAGGGGGTTGGTATTCTCCTCCCAGTTACCTGTGTTATTGGTTCTGTTGGGCTAAGAGCATGTGAGCAGGACATTCACATTGCTCAAGCAGCTAAGGGGGTTGAGTTTGCGCGGGTAATTATCGCGGCAGATATAGAGGATACAGAAACATCAGCTAAAAAGAATGGGAAACTTCCCCCCTTTGGTAACAGAGGAATTAATTATGATTCTTTAACAGCAGGAGCGGTAGATTATCAATTATCAGATGCTGGAGCAGGGGATTTATTTCAGATAGATGCAAAGAACGGAGCTCTATCCATGGCAAGAAAAGCCACTATTAATGATGCAGCTGTTTATCGTTTGGTAGTTACTGCTAATGTGCATTATCTTGCGCAAGGTAACTCAAGGAAACCGGGTAGGCAGAATAACCAGGGCAATGGACGCGGAGTAGGTCGCCAGTTAGGTTTGACAGAAAGCTATCAGGTTGAGTTTATCGTATCACTAATAACAGATTTTAATTAAATATTTTGAGGAAAATTACAATGAAACATTATTACTTTAGTAAGTTTAACAAATACAATTTATGGGCTTTGGGCGTTATTTTGTTATTGGGTGGGTGCAGTGGACAGGAGAATACTAATGGAGTAGCTAATAAGCAAGAAGAGTTGCGTAGCCCAACAGTTTCTTTGCCAGTTGAATATTTTGCTGATTCATTAGAAGTTGATGCGGATGGAGATGGAATTGTCAATGCTTATGACTTTGCCTATAACGATGCTGATGAAATCACCTCGGGCGATGGGACGAACTTGAATCCTTATGTTATTCGCAACATATATCAGCTGCAAGCGATTGCTGGCTTTGACCATACAAGAACCTCTCTGGATGAATCCCAATACACAGCTAATAATTGGCTTTATGGGAATAGCAGCACTCAACAACTTACTGCCGCTTATGTGCTTTTAAATAATATTGATGCAACACCAGCTCGCAATTGGGGGAGTGCAGGAGATGGAACAGGGAATGGTACAGCTGTTGAATCAAAATTTTCGTCCACAGTGGGCGAAGGATTTATTCCCATCGGAATATGTCTCGATGAGAATAATTGCCAAGATTCCGATGACGGCGCCTTTAGTGGAATGTTTAACGGCAATTCTTATGCTATTAATGGTCTGTTTATGAACCATCCTTTAATGAATAGGGTAGGTCTATTTGCTAACTTGGGAGTAGGTGTGGAAGTTAATGCTCTTGGTCTAACTGAATTGGAATTAGTCGGCAATGATGAAGTAGGAGGAATCGCTGGCTTTAGTTCAGGTAACATTATTTCTTCTTTCATATCAGGGACAGTTTTAGGCAATGAAATTGTAGGCGGCTTGGTAGGAGTTAATAATGGATATATTAGCGACTCTTATTCAACGGGCGTAGTTGAAGGAGTTTCAATGGTAGGCGGTTTAACGGGGGTAAATTCACAATTAATTGCCAGTGCTTATACTGCATCCTTCACTTATGGTTCCGATACTATAGGTGGCTTAGTCGGATTTAACGATGCAGGAGCATCTATAAATACTTCATACTCAGTAGGAGAGACCAACGGCACGATGAGAGTTGGTGGTTTGGTAGGCAGCAGCGAAGGTGAGGTATTCTATTCTTACGCTAATACCGATGTGAATGGTTATGATGAAGTTGGAGGGTTGATAGGCAAAAATGATGGAAATATTGAGGCGTCTTATGCTACTGGCGATACAACTGGAGATTCTTATGTTGGTGGTTTGGTGGGTTTTGGCGCAGGTCCTATATCCCATTCTTTCGCTCATGGCAATGTGCATGGCAAGGATCGTATTGGTGGTTTGGTAGGTTTTTTTAACTCCCGTGAAGGGATAGATGCTTCTTATGCTGGAGGAGAAGTTAATCTCATTGTTGACGAAAGCATTGAGAGCGAAGAAAAACTAGATACTAGTATTTACAGAAATAGAATTTACGGTGCTGGCACTTATAGCACTGGCGCTTACAACACTGACACTTACAACGTTGGCGTTTACAACTCTGACGATAACAAGAAGAACGGCAATAACGGCAACGGTAATGGTGGTAATAGCTGTAATAATGGCAACGGCAATGGTAATGGCAACGGCTGTAATAACGGCAACGGCAATAATGGCAATGGCAACGGCTGTAATAATGGCAATGGCAACGGTAATAACGGCAACGGCAATGGCAATAACGGCAACGGCAATGGCAATAATGGCAACGGCAATAGCTGTAATAATGGCGATGGTGGCAATAGTACCGATGATGGTAATGGCGGCGATGATGGTAATGGCGGCGATGATGGTAATGGCAACGGCTGTAATAACGGCAAGGGCAACGGTAACGGCAAGGGTAATAGCTGTAATAATGGCGATGGTGGCAATAGTACCGACGATGGTAATGGCGGCGATGATGGTAATGGCGGCGATGATGGTAATGGTGGCGATGATGGTAATGGTGGCGACGATAAAGGTAATAATGGCAATAACGGCAATGGTGGCAGAGGAAAGGGAATATCTGGCGGTTTAGTAGGGTATAGTATTCGTGGTTTTCGTTCATCATCATATTGGGATAAGCAAAAAGGCAAAATTGATGAAAGCGCTGGCGAAGGAACTCGCGGTATAACCACAGCACAACTGAAGAACTGTGGGTTAAATGGCAGACGTCATACGCGAGCATCTACAAATGTTAATTGTGATGGCATCTTCCCCGCATCCTCGTGGGGATATACTACCACTAAGAGAGGGGTTTCTATTGGATGGGACTTTGACAATTATGAAGAATATCCTACTCTTAAGGTGCGAGATTTATCAGGTAAAGATATTCTTCCAATTCCTGTATGTGTAACTGGTACATCGCTCAAAGGAAAGTGCGCAGCAGATTTTTCTGTTGCCCAAGCAATAAATGGAACTAAGGTTGGCAGAATAATAGTTGCAGACCCGCGCTATCCAGCAAGTAGATTTACATATAGGTTTTCCACCCAAACGGAATTCTCTGATTTAGGCAATGCATTTAACGGACTGTTACATATTGACCCCAAATCGGGATATATTTTTATACGCAGAGATGCCACTGAGTCGGATGCAGGTTCTTATAATCTATCCATAATGGCAGAGTTGTCCCGGCGCGCTTTGCAGCCAGTAAGCATTCCGGGGGGAATAATTCAGGGAGAAATAATTAATGACTCTCCACAAATATCAGATATCGCTAATAGTCCTTCTCAATTAAATGACGAACAGCTGCAACTTAATATTAATTTTCACTTTTTACTCAGGGAACAGGCGGATGAATTAGTTCATTATTCGGATATAGATAGAGATAGGATAGCCGATGAGTATGATACTTTTCCTGAAGATGGAACAAAGATAGTTGAAGGAAATGGAACTTCAAGCAACCCTTTTATTATTCGTAATATCTATCAGCTGCAGGCATTGGCTGGGTTTGACCATTACGGCAGACGTCTTGATGATACTTCTTTCACTGGAGGCAACTGGCTATATGGCTCAGGCATGGGTGCTCAACTAAAACGCCATTATAAGCTTGGTAATGATATTGATGCTTCGGTAACCAGCGAATGGAGAAATGGCATGGGTTTTATTCCTATAGGTGGTTGTAATTTTAATAATGAATGCTTGGTTAACTTTGGCGGCGAATTTAATGGCGGCGGTTACACCATATCCAATATTACTATTGCAGTTCATGATAGAGCCAGTGGAGTTGCCCTGTTCGGTGCGATTGACTCAGGGGCTATAAAAAACATCAATATCCGCCAGGCAAAGATTAGTGGCGGTCTAAGTAATGTTGGAATATTAGCGGGTTATGCAAAAGATGCTCGTATTTTACGCAGTTCAGTGAGCGGGCAAATTATGAGCCCTATTGCCAATGCAGTGGGTGCCATGATAGGCGATGGATATAATTCAGCTATATCTTCATCTTACTCCAATAATAGCCAAGTAGTTGGGCGTAATGATGTTGGCGGTTTAGTTGGACATAGTGAGGAGCTGTCAATATTTACTTCTTATGCAGTGGATACCAATGTTAATGGCGCAGACAATGTAGGTGGACTAGCAGGATCTGGGGATACCCGTATAGTTGCATCTTATTTTAGAAATGGCATTATTCGCTCCTCAAGAACAGTTGGCTTCTTGGTGGGAGAAGGCAGTACTAGCTCGCTCAGTTATTCTTATGCGGCGGCAGATGGCATATTTGGCGAAAGGAGTAGCTTTGATATAATTGGCGGAAAAATCAACAACAATAATATTGTTGCATCCTATTGGGATATGAATAGTTCGGGCTATTATGATGAAACATCAATTTATGCCAAAACCACTGCAGAACTTCAACAACCAGAAGATTTTAGCGGCTTATATGCCGAGTGGGATAATCTTTGGTGTAATCCATCTAACGGAAGGGTTACTGATAACGATACTTCTCCTTTGGCGCTTTCAGCTAATCAAGCAGCTAATCAAGTTTGGGATATTGGTTTTGCTGGCGAATATCCGGCACTTAAATGCACCTCTGATATGCTGGGAGTTCTTCAAGGAAGAATTGATAGTGACGGAGATGGAGTTAATGATATTGCCGATGATTTTCCAAATAATGCTGATGAGCAGCTGGATACAGATAAAGACGGCACTGGCAATAATGAGGATATGGATGATGACGGAGACCTAGTGCCAGACACCAAAGACCCCGAACCGCTGATTGCCAATCATAATGTTGATAGGAACGGTAACGGACTGATAGACATTAGCACAGCAGAGGAATTGAATGGTGTTCGCTACGATCTGATAGGGAGAAGTAGGAAGTTATCAGAAACCGATGCTGGCAGTAACTTTGGCTGCGGCATACAAGTGGGCAGGGAGCGTTGTTATGGTTATGAACTGGTGGCAGATATTGATTTGTCTCAACATAATGATGGCTCTTGGCAACCAATTGGACATTGTTTGCCAGATGACACATGCCCGAGTTTGTTTAATGCTATATTTTTGGGCAATGATTACACTATATCTAATATGGTTATTAATGCCAGCGCCGATGCCAGAGCAGTAGGATTATTTGGCGTTATGGGTGCGGGAGCAGTTATACGAGGAGTAAATCTTCACGATGTTGCTATAACTGGCGGGAAATATTACATTGGTATGTTATTCGGCGTAGGTAGATACTCTTCAATTATAGAGGTATCTGTAAGTGGTTCAATTATGAGTCCTGGTTCCGAAAATGTTGGAGCTATTGGTGGATATGCTCCACATATCCATATATGGGAATCTCTTGTATCCAATGTAACCATAAATGCTGGGGAATCAAATATTGGCGGTTTCGTTGGCTATGGCGAGCAAGTCAGAATAAATGATTCTTCTGCCAATAATATCAATGTAATTGGCACCTATCAATCTGTTGGAGGTATAGTGGGATATGGAGAGTTGGCTAATGTCCTACGAGTATCTGTAGATAATGCCACTATCGCGGGACGCTCTGCTGTGGGAGGCATAATTGGCAGGGAAGAGAATTCTAATGTTGTTAATTCGCAAGTGAGAGACAGCAAGGTTCTTGGAATAACAGAGATAGGCGGATTAGTCGGCGCAGGGAACGGCGCTCGCATCAACAAGGCAACTGTAATAAGGAGTAAGGTGCAGGGAACCAGGTCTGTATCCGAGCTAATTGGGACAGGTGATGGCTTAAGTGTCGTTTTTGATCCTTCGTTAGGGGGCTACATAACCGCTACCAGAATGGTGGGAGGTATAGTTGGCGATGGCGTTAACTTGGGTATCACTCACTCTTATGTGGAGTTGAGTAACATTAGTGGCGAGGCAACTGTGGGCGGTTTGGTCGGCAGTGCCAATGGTATTACTGTGGCTTCTTCTTATGCGGCAGGCGGTTCTGTGCGTGCAACTGCTGGCGGGACAGTCGGCGGCATCATAGGCGAGGGGACGAATGCCAGAGTTCACGCTTCTTATACGGCTTTGGATAATATAACTGCAACGGGCGACAATGTTGGCGGCATTATCGGCAATGGAGTTCGCAGTACAATTCTTGCCTCTTATGCAGCAGGTGGAGTAGTTAGTGGTGGCATGTTTGTTGGTGGTTTGGTAGGCGCCGCAGTTGCGAGCAATATTATTGCTTCTTATAATTCTGGCGGTAATGTTAGCGGCGCGAATATGACGGGTGGTTTGATAGGCAATTTAGGAACTGGAGATGATATAACGAATGTGACATCATCATATAGGGTTGCTAGTATTCATGTTATGGCGGATAGCAATGTAACTACCACTATTGATAACGAGGAGTTCAGCATTAATGATTTACAGTCGCCACAAGAATTTAGTGGTATTTATGCGGATTGGGGCAATTACTGGTGTAATGCGGAAAATGGTGCTTTTATTACTAATAGCGGAAACCCACTTGCTACTGATGACAATCGCGCCTGGAATCTCGGCAGTTCAACCCAATTACCAGTCCTAACCTGCACTGCAGGCGGCTTCCTTCCTCAACGACGAGAACGTTAAACGATGATGGTCTGCTGTAGGGGCGGAGCTGCGCTCCGCCCGCCAGATGCCTAACTCTTGCGACAAACCATCGGAATGCTCGCAACGCACTTATATACACCTTATATATACCCTCCCCAAATAGGACTGAAATAAATTCTATCAAATCTTCCACAACCCCCCTTTTTTTATGCTACAATAATTAGCGTAATATCAATCTGCATTAATTTGTGAATTGACTTAGTGTTATTAATTTAAAATATTTAAGAGACTACATAAAGCTATGCATAATTTTATTAAAAAAATGACGTTACTTTGCCTCCGTAAATTTAACTCGGATGCAACGGACTACGTCCAATCCACCCAACCTACCCAAACCACCCAAACCAACTTATATACCGTCTGCTACAGAAGAATCAGGCGACATATAAGTTTTTTCATCACACCCATAATTCTCTCCTCACTAATCGCTTGCGGTGGAGGAGGTGGTTCAAGTGACACAACCCCTCCCCAAAATCCAGGAGGCGATGGTCCAGGAGGAGGTGGAGGCGGAGGAGGAGCAACCCCAGCCCCCGCTAGTCCTGCCAGCGCTGCTGCCACGCCATTGGGTTTCACTTCCTTGCGGGTAACGTGGGATAGCGTGCCAGAAGCCAAATGTTATGAGGTGTATGCCAGCAGGAATTCAGCTGCTGCTATTACTGCCACTGATTTAAACACCCCCGTTATTTCTTGCGTCGCTAGATTAGCAGCCGCTGCGACTCCTCCAGCCACGACGCCTCCACCTCCAACTACGACCACTTCCACTGTTAGCTTGGCAGCCACTGAGACGCCTCCTGGTTCTATTTTAGTAGCCACCGTTAGACCTCCTGCCACCAGTTACACTGCCACTGGACTATCGCCCAACACCGAATATACCTATAGCATAAAAGCATGCAACGAATCTAGTTGCTCAAATTCTGCTGCCAGCTCCGCCGCTACTAGTGGCAACAAGAATGGCGGTGATACAATAATCAACAGCGCCGCTGAACTTAATGCCATTAGAGCGGATAGTTCCACATTAGCAGGCAACTACATTTTGGCTGCGAACATAGACCTATCAGACATACCCAATTGGCAGCCGATTGGCGACTCAGCCAACGGCTTTACCGGCAGTTTTGATGGCAGCGGCTACGAAATAAGCGGCATGACTATCTCGGGCTATGAATATGCAGGTTTATTTGGTTATGTTCATGGCGCCAGCATAAGCAATCTTGGCGTAAATGTCAATAACATCAATTCATCTTCTACCCATGCTTATGCAGGGGGCTTGGCAGCCCATGCCAATAGAAGCTTTATCAGCAATGTCTATGTTATAGTTGCGAGCGATATCACCTCTTATGCTGAATCTTCTTCTTATGCGGGTGGATTGTTTGGCAGGGTTGATAATAGCCGGATTAGCAATTCTTATGTTGTCGTTCGTGGCAGCATATACTCTTCTGTTTCTGAACCTTCTGCTTCTTCTTATGCGGAAGGGTTGGTTGGCTATGCTGATAGCAGCTCTATAAGCAATTCTTATTACAGCGCCAGACGCGCTTCCTCGCAAGGAGATTTTACTGACACTACTGACACTAATGGGGTTGCTAAAACAGTTGCTCAACTGCGCGCATTAACCGCCGAATCCACGGACTGGGATAAGGACACCTGGTACTTTGGTACAGCCAATGATCTTCCAAAATTATCTTCTGATTTTGTCCCTGATGTTGAACCGCCTCCAGTTAATGTCCCCGCTAGCCCAAGAGGCGTTACTGTAGCGCCGTTGAATTCCACTTCTATAAGAGTATCATGGAATAGCGTGTCGGATGTTAAATTCTATAGATTGTACGACAACAGAGGGGGAGCAGTTATCAATATTGCCCCTCCCGCCACTAGCTACACCGCCACAGACCTATTACCTAACACTGGATACACCTATCGTGTTGCGGCATGCAATGACTCTGGCTGCTCGGCTTTTACCAGCAGGTCTGCTGCTACCCCCATTCCCATTCCCGCCAGCCCCAGCAGTATTAGCGCTGCAGGGCAGGACTTCACTTCTGTAACTATAACCTGGAGTAAAGTATTGGGAACCAAGCGCTATGAAGTGTATAATGGCGCCGCAAAGGTTGCCACTCTTGATGAATCTAGAACCACCTACATTATTAATAAAGATCTATTGCCCGCCACTGAATACATCTACAGTGTCAAAGCATGCAATGACGTTGGCTGCTCGGATTCTACTGAAATAGATTTTTTCACTCCCTCCATAGACATATCAAGCGCTCCACAAGTTACTGTAGTAGATTCAACAATCGGTCAAGCAAATCCTTCCTTAGATATTTCTTGGAACTATATATCGGGAGTTACCTCCTACCAAATATTTGATGCCGCTGAAAATAAGGTTGCAACAGTTCAATCTCCTACCACCAACCACATAATCGCGGGTCTAACAGCAGGCACCCTGTATGAATATAAAGTCAGGGGCTGCTATACTCCGTCTGTTACTGCCCCCGGCGCTCCTGGAAGCACCGAGATATGCGGCGATTTCTCCGCAGCTGGTTCCGCCACCACCCCCGTTGCCATTCCTGCTACTCCAAGCGGTGTTACTGCTGCAGTGCAGGGCTTAACCTCCATAAGAATATCCTGGGATAGTGTAGTTGGAGCCACATCTTATGAAGTGTATAATGGTGACGTGCAGGTTGCCACTATTGACGACCCCGCAACTAGCTACACTGTTAGCGGCCTATTGCCCGCCACAGAATACACTTACAGCGTCAAAGCATGCAATTTATCTGGCTGCTCGGATTCTGCCAGTGCCGCCACCACCAGAACCCCCGTTGCCATTCCTGCTACTCCAAGCGGTGTTACTGCTGCAGTGCAGGGCTTAACCTCCATAATAATATCCTGGAATAGTGTAGATGGAGCCACATCTTATGAAGTGTATAAGGGCGATGTGAAGGTTGCCACTATTGACGCTCCCACAACTAGACACACCGCCACAGGTCTATTGCCCTCCACTGAATACATCTACAGCGTCAAAGCATGTAATACATCTGGCTGCTCGGTTGCTGCCAGTGCCGCTACCACCAGAACCCCCGTTGCCATTCCCGACAGCTCCAGCAGCATTAGCACTGGATCTCTGAACTTAACTGCTAGAAGCATAACTTGGAGAGCAGTATCGGGGGCCACATCTTATGAAGTGTATAAGGGCGACGAGAAGGTAGACGCTATTGACGCTCCCACAACTAGCTACACCGCCACAGCCCTATTACCCAACACTGAATACACCTACAGTGTCAAGGCATGTAATATATCTGGCTGCTCAGTTTCCACTGAAGTAACTTTTACTACCGAACCCATAGGTGTGTCAAGCACCCTAGAAGTTACTGTAGTTACTTCAACAATCGGTCAAGCAAATCCTTCCTTGATGGTATCTTGGGACGGAATAACAGGAGTTACCTCCTACCAAATATTTGATGCCGCTGGAAACGCTGATGAAAACAAGGTTGCAACAGTTCCCGCCCCCAAAACCAGCCACATAATCGCGGGTCTAACAGCAGGCACCCTATATGAATATAGGGTCAGGGGCTGCTATACCCCATCCGCTCCTGGAAGTTCTGAAGTGTGCGGCGACTTCTCCGCAGTTGATTCCGCCACCACCCCCGTTGCCATTCCAGCTGTTCCAAGCAATGTTGCTGCCGCAGTGCAGGGCTTAACCTCTATAAGAATATCTTGGGATAGTGTAGATGGAGCTGAATACTATGAGGTGCATAATGGCAATGTGCTAGTCGCCAACAACACACATCCTAATACTAGCTACACCGCCACAGACCTATTGCCCGCCACTGAATATACCTACAAAGTCAAAGCATGCAATTTATCTGGCTGCTCGGATTCTGCCAGTGCCGCCACCACCCCCACCCCCGTTGCCATTCCTGCTGTTCCAAGCAATGTTGCTGCCGCAGTGCAGGGCTTAACCTCCATAAGCATATCCTGGGATAGTGTAGAGGGTGCCACATCTTATGAGGTGCATAATGGCGACGAACTAGTAACCACTATAAATAATCCCTCAACTACTAGCTACACTGTTAGTGACCTATCGCCCGCCACAGAATACACCTACAGCGTCAAAGCATGCAATTTATCTGGCTGCTCGGATTCTGCCAGTACCGCCACCACCACCCCCGTTGCCATTCCTGACAGCCCCAGCAGCATTAGCGCCGCAGGGCAGGACTTCATTTCTATAAGCATAACTTGGAGAGCAGTATCGGGCGCCACATCTTATGAAGTGTATAAGGGCGACGTGAAGGTAGACACTATTAACGCTCCCACAACTAGACACACTGCCACAGACCTATTGCCCAACACAGAATATACCTATGGAGTCAAGGCATGTAATACATCTGGCTGCTCGGATTCCACAGAAGTGGATTTTTTCAGCCCCCCCATAGGCATATCAAGCGCCCCAGAAGTTACTGTAGTTGCTTCAACAATCGGTCAAGCAAATCCTTCCCTGATGCTATCTTGGGGCTACATAAGGGTAGTTACCTCCTACCAAATATTTGATGCCGCTGGAAACGCGGATGAGAACAAGGTTGCAACAGTTCCCGATTCCAAAACCAGCCACATAATCACCGATCTCTCAGCAGGCACTCTATATGAATATAGGGTCAGGGGCTGCTATACCCCATCCGCTCCTGGAAGCACCGAGATATGCGGCGACTTCTCCGCAGTTGGTTCCGCCACCACCCCCGTTGCCATTCCCGACAGCTCCGGCGGTGTTACAATAGGTTCGCTGGGATTCACCTCTATAAGCATAACTTGGGGAGAAGTATCAGGAGCCACATCTTATCAAGTACATAATAACGATGAAATAGTAAAAACCATCAAGAATCCTGAAACTACCATCTACACTGCCACAGACCTGTCGCCCAACAAGGAATACACCTACAGCGTCAAAGCATGCAATACATCTGGCTGCTCGGTTGTTGGCGAAATAACTGCAACTACGAAAGCCATAGGCGTATCAAGCGCTCCACGAATTACAGCGGTTGCTTCAACAATCGGTCAAGCAACGCCATCCTTGAATGTATCCTGGGACCACATATCGGGAGTCACCTCCTACCAAATATTTGACGCTGCTGAAAACACTGCTGAGAACAAGGTTGCAACAGTTCCCACTTCCAAAACCAGCCACATAATCGCCGACCTATCAGCAGGCGCCCTGTATACATATAAAGTCAGGGGCTGCTATACCCCATCCGCTCCTGGAAGCACCGAGATATGCGGCGACTTCTCCCCGGCTGGTTCCACCACCACCCCCGTCGTCATTCCCGACAGCCCCAGCAGCATTAGCGCCGGATCTCTGAGCTTAACTGCTAGAAGCATAACTTGGAGAGCAGTATCGGGAGCCACATCTTATGAAGTGTATAAGGGCGACGAGAAAGTTGCCACTATTAACGCCCTGACAACTAGCTACACCGCCACAGCCCTATTGCCCAACACAGGATATACCTACAGCGTCAAAGCATGTAATCCATCTGGCTGCTCGGTTTCAACTGAAGTATCTTTTACTACTGACCCCATAGACGTATCAAGCGCCCCACAAGTTACTGTAGTTACTTCAACAATCGGTCAAGCAAATCCATCCTTAAATGTATCTTGGGACAGAATATCGGGAGTCACCTCCTACCAAATATTTGATGCTAATGAGAACAAAGTTGCAACAGTTCCCACCCCTGCCACAAGCCACATAATCACTGACCTATCAGCAGGCACCCTATATGAATATAAAGTCAGGGGCTGCTATACCTCATCCGCTCCTGCCTCACCCCCTGGAAGCACCGAGATATGTGGCGATTTCTCCGCAGTTGGTTCCGTCACCACTCCTATTGCCATTCCTGCTACTCCAGGCAATGTTGCTGCCGTATCCTTGGGCTTCACCTCCATAAGAATATCTTGGGATAGTGTGGAAGGTGCTGAGTACTATGAGGTGCGTAATAGCGAAGGAGGGTTAGTAGCCAATACCACTCAACCTAATACTAGCTACACCGCCACAGACCTATTACCCGCCACCGAATACACCTACAATGTCAAAGCATGCAATACATCTGGCTGCTCGTCTACTGACAGCGCCACCACTATTACTAATGGCAATAAAGTAGGAGGCACTACAAGCATCAGCAGCGCTGCAGAACTTGCAGCTATCCGCGCTAACAGCAACACTTTATCTGGCGATTATAATCTAACAGGGAATATAGATCTATCAGACATATCCAATTGGCAACCAATTGGTGACGAAGATAACAAGTTTACTGGCAGTTTTGATGGCAATGGTTACAATATAAGCGGGGTAAGCAGCTCGGGCTATCAGTTTGCTGGTCTGTTTGGTTATGTAGAAAACGCCAACATAAGCAATGTTGGGGTTTTGGTTGGTAATATATCATCATCATTATCAAGTTCTTATTTAGGAGGTCTGGTTGGCAGGGTTGCTAATAGCCCGATAAGTAATTCTTATGCGGTAGTTGGGGGCAGTATATCATCACCATCTTTTTATACAGGAGGTCTGGTTGGCGATGCTTATAATAGCCCGATAAGCAATTCTTATGCGGTTGTTGAAGGCAGTATATCATTATCATCATCTTTTTATACAGGCGGTCTGGTTGGCAGTGCTGATAATAGCCCGATAAGTGATTCTTATGCAGTAGTTGAAGGCAATATATCATCATCAGCATATTCCGAGTCTTACTTAGGGGGGTTGGCTGGCTATGCTGATAATAGCCCGATAAGCAATTCTTATGCAGAAATTGGAGGCAGTATATCATCATCATCATTATATTCTTCTTCATTTACAGGAGGTCTAGTTGGCAGGGCTGAGAATAACAACCCGATTAGTAATTCTTATGCGGTGGTTGGAGGCAGTATATCATCATCAGCACCTGAATTTGCTTCTTATTCAGGAGGTCTAGTTGGCAGGGCTGAGAATAACAACCCGATCAGCAATTCTTATGCATTAGTTGGAGGCAGTATATTATCATCAGCGCTTTCTTATTCTGCTTCTTATTCAGGAGGTCTGGTTGGCTGGACTAAAAATAGCCCGATAAGCAATTCTTATGCAGTAGTTGAAGGCAGTATATCATCTGAGGATTATTCAGGCGGTCTGGTTGGCAATGCTCTTAATAGCCCGACAAATAATTCTTATGCTGTAGTTGAAGGCAATATATCATCATTTGCTTCTGATTCTTATTCTTATTCAGGAGGCCTGATTGGCAAGGCTTCTAGCAGCCCGATAAGCAATTCTTATGTAGTAGTTATAGGCAGTATATCATCATCATCATCATTATTTTCTTATGCAGGAGGTCTGGTTGGCAGTGCTGATAATAAGAGCCCGATAAGCTATTCTTATCACAGCACCAGCCGTAAACCTTCGGAAGGGGGATTTAGTAACTATTACAGTGCTCCCCGAACACCTGCTCAATTGCGTCGCTTAACTGCTGCGGCTACTACTTGGGATGGAGTCGTCTGGGATTTTGGCACTGATGCAAACCTGCCGACATTACGCTCTTTGCCTTCTCCTTTTGCCTCTCGTTCTCCCGCAAGTCCCGGAGATGTTACTGCCACAGCGTCGGGTCTAAGTGCTATAAGCATATCTTGGGGTAGTGTAGTTGGAGCCACATCTTATGAAGTGTATAATAGCAGCGCTCTAGTCACCGCTGTCTCTCACCTGGCAACTAGCTACGCCGCCACAGACCTATTGCCAGCCACTAAGTACACCTATCGCGTCAGAGCATGTAATGTATTTGGCTGCTCGGATTTTGCCAGTGCTTCCGCTACTACTGATTCCACCGTAGGCACATCAAGCGCCCCACAAGTTACTTTAGTTGCTTCAACAATCGGGCGAGCAAATCCTTCCTTGATGCTATCTTGGGACAGCATAGCCGGAGTTACCTCCTACCAAATAGTTAATCGGGCTGGGGAAGAGGTCGCAACAGTTCCCGCCCTATCTACCGAATATATAGTTGTGGGCTTAGCAGCAGGCACCCTATATGAATATCAGGTTAGGGGCTGCTATGACTCAGGCGTCTCTGCCTCTCCCCCTGAAAGCTCCGAGATATGTGGTGAGCTATCGGAAGTTGGTTCGGCAACCACGTCCAGATTCATTCCTTCTGCCCCAAGTGGTGTTACTGCCACAGCGTTGGGTATAACTTCGCTAAGCATATCTTGGAATAGTGTAGAGGGAGCGTTGACTTATCAAGTGCATAATAGCGGCGGGTTAGTTGCCACTATTGACGCCCCCACAACTAGCTATACTACCAGGGATCTGTTACCCAACACGGAATACACCTACAGCGTCAAAGCATGTGATGGCTCTAGCTGCTCGGCTTCTGTTAGCGCTTCTGCCACCACTGAGAATGGAATCACTATCAGCAGCGCTGCTGAACTTGCAGCTATCCGCACTGACAGCACTTCTTTAGCTGGCGACTACGCTCTAACAGGGAATATAGATCTATCTCACATACCCAATTGGCAGCCGATCGGCAACTTCACTAACAAGTTTACTGGCAGTTTTAATGGCAATGGTTACAACATAAGCAGAGTAAGTAGCTCGGGTTATGTGTTTGCTGGTCTGTTTGGTTATGTGTCAAGCGCCAGCATAAGCAATGTTGGGGTTTTGATTGGCAGTATATCATCAACATCACCATCTGGTTATTCTATTTCAGGGGGTCTGGTTGGCAGAGCTGATTATAGCCCGATAAGCAATTCTTATGTAGTAGTTGAAGGCAGCATATCATCATCCTCATCATCATATTCTATTTCAGGGGGTCTGGTTGGCTATCCTGTGGATAGCCCGATAATCAATTCTTATGCGGTAGTTGGAGGGAGCATATCATCATCCTCATCATCAGATAATTCTTATTCAGGAGGTCTGGTTGGCTATGCAGATCGTAATAGCCCGACAAATAATTCTTATGCGGTAGTTGGAGGGATCATATCATCATCATCATCATCAAGATCTTCTCATTCAGGCGGTCTGGTTGGCTATGCTTCTAATAGCCCGATAAGCAATTCTTATGCAGTAGTTGGAGGCAGTATATCATCATCATCATTTTCTTCATCACATTCAGGCGGTCTGGTTGGCAGGGCTGATAATAACAGCCCGATAAGCAAATCTTATTACAGCGCCAGCCGTAAACCTTCGGAAGGGGGATTTACTAACACTCTCGGCACTTCCCAAAAACTTGCTGAATTGCGCGCCTTAACTGCTGAGGTTACCACTTGGGATGAAAACATCTGGGATTTTGGCACCGCTGCGAACCTGCCGATACTGCGCTCTTTGACTTCTCCTGCTGTTACCGCTATCCCTGGAGATGTTACTGCCACAGCATTGAGCTTAAGCTCTATAAGCATGTCTTGGAGTAGTGTAGTTGGAGCCACATCTTATGAGGTATATAATAGTGAAGGGCTAGTCGGCTCTACCTCTCACCCCACAACTAACTACGCCGCCACAAACCTATTGCCCGACACCCAGTACACCTACCGCGTCAGAGCATGTAATTTATTTAGCTGCTCGGATTTTGCCAGTGATGTATCCGCTACTACTGATTCCACAATAGGCACATCAAGCGCCCCACAAGTTACTTTAGTTGCTTCAACAATTGGGCGAATTATGCCTTCCTTAAAGGTATCTTGGGACAGCATCGCGGGAGTTACCTCCTACCAAATAGTTAATCGGGCTGGGGAAGAGGTTGCAACAGTTTCCACCCCATCTACCGAATATGTAGTTGCGGGCTTAGCAGCAGGCGCCCTGTATGAATATCAGGTTAGGGGCTGCTATGACTCAGGCGTCTCTGCCTCCCCCCCTGAAAGCTCCGAGATATGTGGTGAGTTATCCCCAGTTGGTTCAGCAACCACGTCCAGATTCATTCCTGCCCCAAGTGGTGTTACTGCCACAGCTTTGGGTATAACTTCGCTAAGCATATCTTGGAATAGTGTAGAGGGAGCCACATCTTATCAAGTACATAATAGCGGCGGGTTAGTTGCCACTATTGAAGCCCCCACAACTAGCTATACTACCAGGGATCTGTTGCCTAACAAGAGATATACCTACAGCGTCAAAGCATGCAATGTCTCTGGCTGCTCTGCTTCTGTTAGCGCTTCCGCTACCACTGAGGATGGAATGACTATCAGCAGCGCCGCTGAGCTTGAGGCTATCCGCGCTAGTAGCAACGCCTTAGCTGGCAACTATGCTCTAACAGGGAATATAGACCTATCTCACATATCCAATTGGCAGCCGATTGGTGATTTCACCAACAAATTTACTGGAAGTTTTGATGGCAATGGTTACAGAATAAGCGGGATAAACAGTGCGGATTATGAAGTTGCCGGCCTATTTGGTTATATTGAAGATGCCAACATAAGCAATGTCGGGGTTTTGGTTGGTAATATATCATCATCATCTTCTTCTGATTCATATTCAGGCGGTCTGGTTGGCTTTGCTTCTGGTAGCCCGATTAGTAATTCTTATGCATTAGTTGAAGGCAGTATATCATCATCATCATCATCTTCTTCTTCTGATTCATATTCAGGCGGTCTGGTTGGCTATGCTTCTTCAAGCCCGATAAGCAATTCTTATGCGGTGGTTAAGGGCGATATATCATCATCAGCATTTGATTCTTATTCAGGAGGTCTGGTTGGCTATGCTTCTTCAAGCCCGATAAGCAATTCTTATGCGGTAGTTGAAGGCAGTATATCCTCCTCATCAGCATTTGATTCTTATTCAGGCGGTCTGGTTGGCAGAGCTGATGCTAATAGCCCGATAAGGAATTCTTATGTGGTTGTTGAAGGCAGCATATCATCATCAACAAGATCGTATTCTTCTTCTTATTCAGGCGGTCTGGTTGGCTCGGCTGTGAGTAGCCCGATAAGCAATTCTTATGCAGAAGTTGGAGGCAGTATATCATCATTAGATGATTCTCCTTTTTTTGTTGTTTCTTATTCAGGCGGTCTGGTTGGCTCGGCTGTGAGTAGCCCGATAAGCAATTCTTATGCGGTTGTTGGAGGGAGTATATCATCATTCTCATTAGCACATGATTCTTATTCAGGAGGTCTGGTTGGCATTGCTGATAATAGCCCGATAAGTAATTCTTATGCGGTGGTTAAGGGCGATATATCATCATTATCAGGGGGATCATCATCTTCTAATTCAGGCGGTCTGGTTGGCGGTGCTGGTAATGATAGTGATATCAGCAATTCTTATTACAGCGCCCGCCGTAAATCTTCGGAAGGGGCATTTGGCAACACTAATGGCACTTCCCAAAAACTTGCTGAATTGCGTGCCTTAACTGCTGATGCTACTGGCTGGGATGCAGGCATCTGGGATTTTGGTACTGCTGCGAATTTGCCGACATTACGCTCTTTGACTTCTCTCGCGAATCTTGGAGATGTTACTGCCACAGCGTTGAGTTTAAGCTCTATAAGCATGTCTTGGAGTAATGTGGTTGGAGCCACATCTTATGAGGTATATAATAGTGATGGGCTAGTCACCACTATTGACGCCCCCGCAACTAGCTACACCGCCACAGGTCTGTTGCCCGAGATGGAATATACCTACCGGGTCAGAGCATGTAATTTATTTGGCTGTTCGGCTTTTGCCAGTGCCTCCGCTATGACTATGGTTGCAAGCATTAGCAGTGCCGCAGATCTTGCAGCTATCCACACTAACAGCAACACTTTAGCTGGCGACTATGCCCTAACAGGGAATATAGATCTATCTGACATATCCAATTGGCAGCCGATTGGGGACGGAACTAATGCGTTTACTGGCAGTTTTAATGGCAATGGTTACAACATAAGCGGGGTAAGCAGCTCGGGCTATCAGTACACTGGTCTGTTTGGTTACGTGGAAAACGCCAGCATAAGCAATGTTGGGGTTGTGGTTGGCAGTCTATCATCCTCATCATCAGGTAATTCTTATTCAGGCGGTCTGGTTGGCTCTGCTTATAATAGTCCGATAAGCAATTCTTATGCGGTGGTTGAAGGAAGTATATCATCATCATCATCATCATCATCAAGAGTTTCATATTTATATTCAGGTGGTCTGGTTGGCTCTGCTTATAATAGCCCGATAAGCAAATCTTATGCATTAGTTGGAGGGAGCATATCCTCATCATACTCATTCTCATTCTCATTCTCATTCTCACCTAACACTTATTCAGGCGGTCTGGTTGGCGGTGCTTATTATAGCCCGATAAGCAATTCTTATGCGGTGGTTGGCAGTATATCATCAACATCTTTGGATCTTTCTTCTTCTTCTTCTTCATATTCAGGTGGTCTGGTTGGTCATGCTGATAATCAAAACCCGATAAGTAATTCTTATGCAGTAGTTGAAGGCAGTATATCATCATTATTATACTCATCCTCATCCTCACCTAACACTTATTCAGGCGGTCTGGTTGGTAGAGTTGATGGTAGCTCGGTAACCAATTCTTATTACAACGCCAGCCGTGAATCTTCGGAAGGGGGATTTGATAACTCTCATGGTACTTCCCAAACAGTTGCTCAACTGCGCGCCTTAACTGCTGATGCTACTGGCTGGGATGAAGGCATCTGGGATTTTGGCACTGCTGCGAACCTACCGATATTGCGCTCCTTGCCTTCCCCTGCTGTTACCACTATTCCTGGAGATTTTACTGCCACAGCTTTGGGTCCAACCTCTATAAGTATATCTTGGGATAGTGTAGTTGGAGCTACATCTTATGAAGTATATAATAGCGAAGGTCTAGTTGTCTCTACATCCCACTCCACAACTAACTACGCCGCTACAAACCTATTGCCCGACACCCAGTATACCTACCGCGTCAGAGCATGTAATTTATTTGGCTGCTCGGCTTTTGTTAGCGCGTCCACCATTACTCGGGCTACAAGCGTTAGCAGTGCCGCAGAGCTTGCGACTATCCGCACTAATAGCGCTACTTTATCTGGCTACTATGCTCTAACGGGGAATATAGACCTATCTCACATACCCAATTGGCAGCCGATTGGCAACGAAACTAACCGGTTTACTGGCAATTTTAATGGCAATGGTTACAACATAAGCGGAGTAAGCAGCTCGGGCTATCAGTATGCTGGTCTGTTTGGTTGGGTAGAAAACGCCGACATAAGCAATGTTGGGGTTTTGGTTGGTAATATATCAACATCATCATATCGTTCTACTTATTCAGGAGGTCTGGTTGGCTATGCTAGCCGTAGCTCGATAAGCAATTCTTATGCGGTGGTTGAAGGTGGTATATCATCATTTCGTTCTTCTTTTTCATATTCAGGCGGTCTGGTTGGCATTGCTTATAATAGCCCGATAAGTAATTCTTATGTGGTGGTTGGAGGGAGTATATCATCATCATCATCCTCATTATCATCTTTGTCTTATTCAGGCGGTCTGGTTGGATTTACTTGGGGTAACCAGATAAATAATTCTTATGCGGTAGTTGAAGGCGGTATATCCTCCTCATCATCATCAGGATCTTCATATTCAGGGGGTCTGGTTGGATTTGCTCAGGGTAACCCGATAAGTAATTCTTATGCGGTGGTTGAAGGCGGTATATCCTCCTCATCAGCATTTGATTCTGATTCAGGAGGTCTGGTTGGCGGGGCAGATGATTATAGCCCGATAAGTAATTCTTATTACAGCACTAGCCACCAATCTTCGGAAGGGACATTTACCAACACTCTCGGCACATCCCAAACACTTGCTGAACTGCGTCGCTTAACTGCTGATGCTACTGGCTGGGATGAAGTCGTCTGGGATTTTGGTACTAATAATGACCTGCCGACATTGCGTTCATCACATTCTGCTGGTATTGTCCCACCTTCCGATCCCGATCCCGACCCTGATCCCGATAGCAATAACGGTGTAGGGAAAGAAACAAATAGAGACACAGATGGAGATGGGACACCAGATCACGTGGATACGGATGATGATGATGACAACTATTCCGATGCTCTGGACGTGGATGATGATGGCGATGGCTTGATAGAGATTGCCACTGCGGAGCAACTTAACCAAGTGCGTCATAATCTGTTGGGTAGCAGCTTGAAGGCAAGCGCAGGAGATGCAGGCGCCGACACGGGGTGCGGTGGTCTAAACGGCATCACCGAATGTAACGGCTATGAGCTTGTTGCTGATATATCCCTTGCTGGCTATAATAGCAATAATTGGCTGCCAATCGGTAGCTGCCCTACATTCACTGAAGCCAATGTTTGCACTGATGTAAGCGCATTATTCAATACGGTTTTTGACGGCAATGGTTATACCATCAGCAACCTTACTATAACAAACTCTATTGAATCTTATACTAATGCCACAGGTTTGTTTGGGGCAATCAGTCCCGCATCACAGTTGCGCAATATTCACATCCGTTCCGCCAACCTTATCGGTGGAGCCAATAATGTGGGCGTGTTGGTTGGTTATGCGGCGAGAGCAAGTATTATAGATAGTTCCGCAGTAGGAGAGATTACTGCCTATGGCGCTAATGTCGGCGGTCTGGTTGGTTATGGGTGGAACACCACAATCATCTCGTCTTATGCGGCGGGTGGCAATATCGTAGGTGTTTCGGGTGTTGGCGGTCTGATAGGTTCAGGAGAGCGCGCCACGATAAGTTCGTCTTATGCGGCGGGTGGCGATGTAGGCGGTGTTTTGTATATTGGCGGTCTGGTAGGTTCAGGGAATAGTGTAACGATAAGTTTGTCTTATGCGGCGGGCGGTCATGTGGTCGCGGGTTTTGCTGGCGGCGGTGGTCTGGTAGGTTCAGGAGAGAATGCCAGGGTTATCTCGTCTTATGCGGCGGGCGGTAATGTGAGTGGGTTTGCGGATATCGGCGGTCTGATAGGTTCAGGGGAGAATGCCACGATCACCTCATCTTATGCAGCGGGTGGTGCAGTTCTCACGGCTTTTGGTGTTGGCGATGGTCTGGTAGGTTCGGAGGGTGTAACCGCCACCGACTCCTATTGGGACAGCGACACTACTGGCGTAGCGGCAGGCATTTATGGCTTGCCCCAAACTACCAGAGAATTGCAATCACCAACCAGCGCTACTGGTATTTATGCAAATTGGGATGATGAGTGTGATGATGGCGGTGATGCCTGGGACTTTGGCACTGCGAGCCAGTATCCGGTTCTTAGTTGTACACCTGGTGGGATAGACGTCCAGCGTCAACGTTAATATCATTAAGCGGCGGGGATATTGCGAGCATGCCGATGGTGTGTCGTTAATTTATACATTTTGCGGGCGGAGCATGGCTCCGCCCCTACAGACCATCATTCCAAGAATTTATACATCATATTTAAGCGCGACCGCACGGTTGCGTAGCAAGAATTTATACATCAAATACTCCAATATATTACAAATTACTAAAATTGGAGTTTTTTTACATTTTTACTTATTTTGTGTATAATAAAAGCAAGCAATAACGGCAATAAATGATTATTTCTTTTAATTTTTATGTGAGATATTACTCATTGTCGCTTGTTTAGTTGAGTACTGCGAGAATTCTCTTTATTTTTGGCTTTCTTGTAGTTGATTATTATATTTACCAAAATAGGAGTAATAGATATGAATAAAAAGGATCTAATAGATGCAATAGCTGATGGCTCAGGGATAAATAAATCTCAAGCCGACACAGCCCTAAATGTATTTGTAGAGAGTGTTTCCAATGCTTTGGCAAGTGGGAATGACGTCGCTTTGCCTGGGTTTGGGAGTTTTGTGGTTAAAGACAGAGCTGCTCGCCAAGGGCGTAACCCAAGAACAGGAGAAACTATCAACATCGCTGCCTCTAAGGCGCCCGGCTTCAAAGCAAGTAGTGTTTTGAAGAAGAAGCTAAATTCTTAGTTATTGTTTGATTAAAAGGGTTTGTTGTCATTAAAAAGCCAACAAACCCTTTTTTAGTTAATTTATTTTTATAGCTTTGCGCAGCTTAGTAAACAATTAATAGGGTATTAATAGGGCACTAATAGGTTAGGGATAATAGATTGAGGGCTAATAAGCGCGCAGCAGCATGAAATAATATATAGGGGGGCATATATAGCAACAACATACAGCAAACCGACAAAATTAAATGTTACAGAAAATGAAAGATCAGGCAGGCAGTTGGATTGTCAAAATCGTTTTGGTTTTGGTATCCCTTAGCTTTGTCTTATGGGGCACTAGTTCAATTTGGAATCTCTTTACAAACGACAGTGTAGTTATTGATATTAATGGCGACACCACATCCCTTCCTTATTTTGAAAGAGCGGTTTCCTCCAAAAAACAATCATTGACTAGTGAAACAGCAACTCTAAGCTTGGTTGAGCAATATCTTGAATCAAGTATTAGAAAGGAGGTTTTGGAAGAAATTATTAACACAACCCTTATAAGTCAAGGGGCAGAGGAAGATGGTATAGGACTAAGCGAACGACAAGTGGATGAGATTATTGTAAGCCAACCAGCATTTCATATAGACGGCAAGTTTAATACCCGTTCGTATGAATCATTCCTGCAAAGGTCAAGGGTAAGTTCTAATGATTATAAAGAATATCTGCGCGAGAATTTCCGTCAATCTGCCTACCAAGAAAGTATTGATAATAGCGCTTTTTTTACCCCCAATAATTTAGATTTTTATGCTAACTGGCAATATCAAGAATATTCATACCGCTACCTACAGATTGAAATAAGTGATTTTGTTGATAATGAACCATTAGATGAGAATATAGTTCGCTCTTTTTATGAAGAGAATATTGACAATTATTATTTGCCTGAAGAATTTGATGTTGCTTACGTTACATTAAATTCAGATGATGTTATTTCAACTATTGAAGTTCCTGATGAGGAATTGAGAAGCGTATATCTTGATACTTATGGCTATTTGTACCAGGACGTTAATGTAACCCTACGCCAGATATTTTTTGCTGACGAAGAAGGCATTAATGAAGAGCTAATCAGCAAAGCCGAAGAGATAAAGCAGTCAATTAATAGCGTTGCTGATTTTATTGCTGCGGTTGAAGAGAACTCAGAGGATGAAGTAACTAAAGTAAATGGCGGTTCATTGGGCACTAGCCCATTGGGGGACTTACCAACCTCTTTTGTAGATACTATACGCAACATGCCGAAGGATGCGAAATTAGGCGGACCTTTTCGCTCACAGCTCGGGGTGCATCTTATATGGCTTGATGAAAGTTCTGATGTTGATGCTCCATCTTTTGATGAAGTTAAAGATGAGTTGCAGGAAGAGCTACGTTATAGTAAATTGGAAGAAACTATGCTGGAAAAGGCGGAAAATTTTTCTTATGAGATATTAACCCTGAATGATTTACAGCGAGCAGCAAATGTTAGTGGTATAACCACAGGTGGAAGCGGCACTTTTGTTTTAGGGGACGGATTTGCGGAAGAGTTTGGCAATGCTTTCATAGAAGAAGCGCTGGCTATGCAAGAAGGAGATATTAGTGATGTAATTTTATTGGATGATGGTAATTACATGGCGATTGAAATGCAAGGTCGCAGAGAGCCAATTCTACAAAGCTTTGCTGCTATCCAATCAAATATAGAAGAAGATTATCGTTTGTTTGTGGCGCAATCGCAACTTGAAGAGATTACGCAAGACATCATAGAAGCAATAAAAAGTGGAGAGCAATCTTACGAAAATCCGCTAAATGTTATCCCCGTTCGCCGTTGGGCATCTTATGAATGGAAGGAAGAGAGCGGAATAAGTCGTAATTATGCGCAAGATGATGCTGTTGCGTCTTTAATTCTTGACTTGCCAGTTGAGGACTTTCCTTATCCTGTTTCGGGCAAGATTTCTGATAATAGCTTTGTTGTGGCTATAGTTGAAGATATAGTCGCTAAAACTTATGAAGAATTAAGTGCCGCTGAAAAGATTAGTTTAAAAGAAGAGTATCTCCAAAGTAGTCGCCAACTTGCTAATTCTTTAATAATTAGTGAACTGCGTAACGCAGCAGATATAGAGATAAATGAAGAACTCATCGGACTTCAATAATAAGTCAATAGCTTTTCTTGGCTGTGGCCATCTTGGGGGGTCTTTAGTGGAAGGCATGCTTGCCCAACAATATCAAGCGCAAAAAATTACAGTCACTCGCCGCAACCTTGATAAATTATCCTCACTTAAGGGTAAAGGAGTGCAGGTTACAGATGATAACACAGCCGCAGTTGCCGCCAGTGATGTTATTGTGCTATGTGTCCGCCCTGACCAACTGGCAATCTTGTTGGACGAAATCCAACCACTACTAGCAGAATCTAATAAGATAGTTATAAGTGTCATAGCGGGGCTAAGTATTGCAGATATAAAGCATAAAATTAAATCCCCTATTATTCGTTCAATGCCGAACATTGCAAGTGCTTTAGGCGAGGGAGTAACTGTCGTATATTTTTCTGATGATGCTGATGAGAGCACCAAGCAAATAGCTAATAGCGTATTTGCTCCGTCTGGACTGGTAATAACAGCTAATAGTGATGAAGAGGTTGATAGTTACACCGCTTTATGCGGTAGCGGACCCGCCTATTTTTTCCAATTCGTTTTATTAATGTGTAAGTACGGAGAAGCACGTTCCCTGCCTGCAGCCGATGTTTATAAAGGAGTACTACAAACAATGAAAGGAGCTGCCGCCTTATTGCAAGCAAGTAACAAAGACCCTCAATCATTGATAAACGAGATTGCATTACCTGGAGAGCCAACTGCCACCGGCGCCGCCTTAAAGGTTTTAGCTACTAAGGAAATGGAAGAGATAGTTATGCATGCTTGTAGCAAATCAGAAGAGAGGGCGGCTGCAATAGGCAAAGAAATAGGAACGAAAATAAGGCAGGGAATAAGGAAAAACCTTTGAACATTACCATCTTTCTTATAAGCGCCTCTCTGGGGCTGCTATCTATTCTTTCTTTGTTGCGTTTTATGCTGCAACTTACAAAGGTGGATTTCTATAATCCTTCAGTTCAGTTTGTATGCCGCTTCACTGATATATATTGCGGTTTAATTAGAAAAATTATTCCTGCTACAGGGCGCTTTGATATTGCTAGTATATTTATGGCTTTTACTATTCAGTTCATCAGCATCTATATAATATTTACAATTTTTTCAAGTAGTATGCCAGCTATCACACAAATCGCAATATGGTCATTGTTGGTGTTGGCAGGGTTAGCATTGCGCATATATTTTATTGCGCTAATATTGATGGTTATTTTTAGTTGGGTGCGTCCTCAGGGTTCGCAGGCGTTAATGGATCTAAGCAATCAATTGATACGTCCTTTGCTGGCGCCTTTTCATAAATTCATTCCGCCGTTGGGCGGATTAGATTTTTCTCCTATGGCATTGTTCTTTTTAATTTATCTACTACAGTCGGCTTGGCGCAGTTATGCCATTTCTATGGAAGTTCCTTTAAGAATAATCTTTGCCGTCTAAATAAATATTAACTCCATGAGCCCCAAAGAGTATGATGTGATTAACGGCAGGTGGTTATTGCCGTCAGCGGTTGATGATATCCTTCCCCCTCAAGCAGAGTGCTTTGTTAAGATGCAGCAAACAATACTAAAGATTATTTTGGGATACGGCTATCAATTAATTCATCCACCTTCGGTGGAATTTGCATCTGCGCTGAATATATCTAACAGCGAAAATTTGGAAGAAGATATGGTGCATTTCAACGATTATCCCACTGCCGATGTACTTGGGCTGCGCGCTGATTTTACTCCGCAGGCGGCGCGTATTGATGCCAGGGTTTTGCATAATAGCGGGATTAATCGCTTCTGCTATTGCGGTGAGATATTTCGCGCCAAGAGAGTTTCTTCAGAGGATATGCGCAATACCGTGCACATCGGAGCTGAATTATTTGGGGATAGTTCCATAAATAGCGATATGGAAATAATGGAATTAATGTTAACCTGCCTCAGAAGTTTTTGTACAGAACCCATAGTTCTGTTTATAGGGCATGCTACTTTTGCCAAACGAGTACTACAACTTGCTAAGCTAAGTGAAGCGCAGGAACGGCAATATCTAAAATTGTTATCCGCTAAGAGCATGGATTATGTTGATGATTTTGTTGGGCAGCTGGAAATTTCTTCTAGCTCCTCCGCTTCTTTGCGCGAGCTGCTGATACAATTGCCGCGTCTTTATGGCGATAGAAGTATTCTTAAGAACGCGGCTACTTTGATAAGTAAGTTGCAGGATAAACAATTAACTGCGATGCTGCAACAGGTTAAACGTTCCTCTGCAGCCATGCAAGATAAGGCAAGTGTTTATATTGATTTGGGCGAGATGCCAGGCAATGGCTATTCTTATCACAATGGATTAGTGTTTGGCGCTTATTTACAGAATATCTGCTTCGCTGAAGGCGGAAGGTATGACGCAATCGGCGAGCATTATGGCAAGGGGCGTCCCGCCACTGGGTTTAGTATGGACGCTAAGAAATTGTTTTATCATGTAATCGGCAAGATGAGTGATAGAGATAGTTCTAGCAAACGGGGTGCTCCAGCACCGATCGCAGGATTAATTTTTGCTCCTTATATAGCAGATGGTATAGGGGATGATGCGGCACCCAAAGATGCTGCATTAAAAAAAGAAGTGGCAGCGCTCAGAAGTAGCGGTAAGAGGGTGGTGTGTGCTTTGAATAAAAAACAGAATGCTAAAGAATTAAACTGCGCCAAAGAATTAATTTATTCTGGCAGGGGTTGGAAAATAAAATCCCTGACTTAGATTAACAACTTAAACTAGTATGGTGATTTCAAGATTAGCGCTTCTCGGCATGCAATGGGGAGATGAAGGCAAGGGTAAACTAATAGATGTGTTGGCGGAGCGCGCCGACTTTGTGGTGCGTTATCAAGGTGGTCATAATGCTGGCCACACAGTTATATTTTATGAAGATGAGCAGGATGCTAAGAATAATGCCCCTGCTAATGCTCCCCGCAAAATGGTCTTGCATTTGCTTCCTTGTGGAGTGGCGCATAAGGATACGCATTGTGTCATAGCCAATGGCGTTATACTTTCTTTGCCGGCGCTACAAGAAGAAATTCATAAAACACAAGAAGTCGGTTATGATATTTTGCCGCGCCTTTCAATTAGTCGCGACTGTTCGTTGGTCCTGCCGAGTCATATAGCGTTAGATAAAATGGCGGAAGCCAAGCTTAGTAAAAGCAATAAAAGCATAGGCACTACTTGTCGCGGCATAGGTCCCGCTTACGAAGACCACTATGCCAGACGCGCCATCAAATTAAAAGATGTTGCCACCTCCAATTTTGACGAACGACTTAAATCACTTCTTGATTATCATAATTTTTTGCTGCGCAATTATTATGGCGGGGCAAATTCCTGTTCCTTTGATTACAAAGAAGTTGGAGATGAAATGCGTGACATTTATCAGAATATTAAACCAACGATTAAGGATACTGTCGCTTTATTACAATCTGCTGTAGAGAATAATAAAAAAATTATTTGGGAGGGAGCTCAGGGATGTGGCTTGGATGTTAACCACGGCACCTATCCTTTTGTAACTTCATCGGCAACTTGCATAGGCGGGCTTTTTACTGGCAGTGGCGTATCGCATAAAAGCGTGGAGCAAGTGGTTGGGATTGTCAAGGCGTATGCTACACGGGTAGGTGAAGGACCTTTTGCCACCGAGCTCAATGATGCCGATGGAAAAATGTTGCAAGACAAGGGCAAAGAGTTTGGTTCCACCACTGGACGTCCGCGCCGTTGCGGTTGGCTTGATTTAGAATATCTAAAGCGCTCAGTTAAGCTAAACGGAGTGGATGGCATCTTTCTTACCAAAGCGGATGTGTTGGATGGCTTTGCAATTATTAAGTTGGGGCTGGGTGAGAGAATGGGAGGGAAGCAACATCACTCCCAAAATAAACACAGCGTAACATCAGAACAAAACCTTGATAATAAGAAATACGAAAGCATGCCAGGATGGCAACAGGATATTAGCAACATACAAGAATATGAAGAATTGCCTGCTGAGCTCAAAAATTTCATTCACAGGATTGAGAGTGAGATTGGGATTCCAGTATGGGGAGTATCTGTGGGAGCGCAACGGTCGCAACTAATTGTGCGTCAGGATAAATGCCCTCAGTTGAAGGGCTGGCTATTCGTATGACGGCTGGTGAATTACAAGAGTCACTGGTAGCCCTGCAAAAAAAACTGGAAGACCTTAAACTTATGCTGCATTATGCAGCGAATAACAAGGAACTTGCGGAAGTCCGTACTCAGATGAAAGAACCCTCTTTGTGGGATAATCCCGCAAGAGCAAAATTGTTGGGTAAGAGAGAGGCGCGCCTTGTTGAAATAATTGAAGTCATAGATAAGTTTGCCTCTCGTATTCAAGATGCAAATGAGATATTTGACCTGGCGCAGGAAAGCAGTGATGAACAAAACTTATTGCATGACTTATCCATAGAAGTAGAGGACTTGAAAACTGAGGTTGAGAAAATTGAAGATAAAGCAATGTTTGGCGGCATCCATGATGATGACAATGCGTTTATGGAGATTCAGGCAGGTCAAGGAGGCACCGAAGCGCAGGACTGGGCAGAGATGTTGCTACGGATGTACTTAAAATGGGGCGATAGTCATAAGATGAAGAGCGAGGTTTTAGAATTATCCCCAGGAGAAGTTGCTGGCATCAAAGGGGCGAGCATCAGGTTCATTGGCTTGCGCGCTTATGGTTGGCTGCGCACCGAGACGGGCATTCATCGCCTGGTGCGCAAATCCCCGTTTAACTCTGGCAATCGTCGCCACACTTCGTTTGCTTCTGTTTTTGTAACTCCCGAGCTAGATGCAAATATTGAAGTGGAAATTAATGCTAAGGACTTGCGTATAGATACTTACCGCGCCAGTGGCGCTGGCGGACAACATATTAATAAGACCGACTCGGCAGTAAGGATAACTCATTTACCGAGTGGGGTTGTAGTGCAGTGTCAAAATCAAAGATCGCAACATCAAAACAAAGACAGCGCCATGCGTCAACTAAAGTCAAAACTTTATCTTATTGAGGAAGAGAAACAAAATGCTGAGAAAAGGTCATTGGAGGAGACAAAGGATGAAATATCCTGGGGGAGACAGATAAGGTCTTATGTTTTAGATGATTCACGTATTAAAGACCTGCGCACGGGAATTGAGAAAAGTGATTGCCCGCGAGTTTTAGATGGGGACTTGGACGACTTTATCTTTGCATCTTTGCAACAACAAGCCCGTTCCGCAATTTCTAAATGATGCCAATGTTTCCTCTTGCTGACATTGTCCGCGCCACAGATAGTCAATTATTAAGAGGAGATGATTCTTATACTATTAGCGGGGTTAACTCTTTAGATAATGCCATTGCAACTCAACTGGCTTTTTGCATTAAGTCCGATTATCTTCCCTTGCTATCATCCACTAAAGCGGGGGCAATAATAACCTCGCAACAACTTGCCGCGCAAGCAATGGATAAGGCGTCAAATAACTGCGCTATTTTATCCGCTAAAGACGGAGAACTTGCATACTTAGAGGCAATGAAAGTTTTTGCGCCGCGCGACTTGTTTGATAAAGGCGTATCCCCTCAGGCAACAATAGCTGCGGACGCTAAAATTGGCAAGGGTGTTTCGTTAGGCGCTGCAAGTGTTATTGGCAGTGGATGTGTTATTGGAGATAATTGTCAAATAAGCAATGGGGTATCAATTGCTGCCGATGTGCGGGTGGGCAATGATTGCATTATTCATGCCAATGTATCTATATATAGAGGAAGCGAAATTCATAATCGGGTGATACTGCATTCCAATTGTGTAATTGGCGGAGATGGCTTTGGCTATATTAAAGTGGGTAAAGCAGGCATAGCAGGGATGGAGCATAACAAGATTCCACATAACGGAGGGGTGGTGTTGGAAGACGATGTGGAGATTGGTGCAAACTCAGCGGTAGATCGCGCCACTATGGGTGTAACTCGTATAGGCGCTGGAACCAAGATAGATAATCTTGTTCAGATTGCTCATAATGTTATTATCGGCAAGAGATGTATTATATGCGGCAATTGCGGCATAGGCGGTTCGGCGCAGGTGGGTGATGATTGTGTGTTTGCCGGTAAAAGTGGTTGTATTGATAATGTTAAGGTTGGCAACAAGACAACCGTATATGTAGGAGGGATAATCGTTGGCGATACTCCCGAGGGTTCTCACATCCAAGGGGTGTGGGGACGCGATAGAAAGCGATACCTGCGCGAAATGGCGTTGCTGCGCAAACTACCTCAATTATTCAAACGGATTAAGAACTCAACTAAAAAATAATTATCTAAGAGGGTTTGTTCGTCTATTCTTTAGTTAGGATAACAAAGGCAATTGCATAACCCCCTTCATCGCTTCCCTCATCACTGATGGTTACGTGAGAGTTATTGGCGCCTAATTGATTAAACCTTGCCAACGCCCCTTGACGTAATAGCAAATATGGAGCGCCGCTTGGTTTGTTAATAGCTGCTATGTTTTTCCAGTAGACACCTCTTTTCATTCCCGTGCCAAGCGCTTTTGCTGTCGCCTCTTTTACTGCAAATCTTTTTGCCAGGTATGCTGCTTTGTGCGGGCGTTTTTTGTAAGACGCTATTTCCTCATTTGATAAAATACGCTGCACGAACTTCTCGCCATATTTTTCATATACTCTGGTTATCCGTTTGATGTCAGTAATATCACTTCCTATGCCAATTATCATTTTGTCAATATCTTTGTATACATCATTGTATTTTACAAATAATGTGTTATAATGGGGTTCGGATTAACATATAATATCATATAATTTAGGGGAACATCTTATGGGGGAATTATCTTTGCGGCTATCTTTTGAGCCATCGTCTCAGACGTATATAAAAACGTATTCTTATTTAAAAGCAGCATTTGTAGATAACATATATCTATCATTTATAGCGCAAAAATTAACTACGCGCAATTCACTTTTTGTGGCGCTGATTTGTGGCATGCTGGCGCTGAGTGCTTGTGAGGGGGGTGGTAGCAGTACCAGCCATATAAATTCAGCTGGGAGTACCAATCCCATCCCCACCCCAATGGAAGAGTTAAATGCCATAGACCCACAATATTTCACAACTCATATTTCTAATAGCATTGAAGAGGATACAGATGGTGATGGCATTATTAACGCTTATGATTTTTATTATGATAATCGTAGCGTTCAGGTTGTAGGTGATGGCACTTCCGATGATCCTTTTCTTATTCGCAATATTTATCAATTGCAGGCAATTGCTGGGCTTGACCATAATGGGCGGCGCCTGAATATTTCTGCATTCACTAATAACACCTGGCTTTATGGCATGGACGCCAAGCAGCAGCTTAGTAGTTCTTATGCTCTTTCTGGTGATATAGATGCCCTGCCTACTGCCAATTGGCAACACAACATTAATAGTAAAGATAGCGCGCAGGCGGACTTATCTACCTCGCTAAATCGGACAGAGAATGGGACTAATGCAAATATTACTCAACCATTCGCCGATAACGATTCCACCATAATTATTGGCTTTCTTCCAATCGGTAACTGCGGAGATAATGATATTTGCAATGATGAAGATGATGAGTCCTTTATGGGTAATTTAATAGGCGGCAATTATATAATTGATAATCTGCATCAAAACCGTACTGATTCCGCATATAGTGGTTTATTTGGCAGCATAGGGGAAGGCGGGCGTATTGATTCATTAGGTTTGACTTCATTGGTTGTTTACGGCAAAGAACTTGTTGGCGCCTTAGCGGCAATTAGTAGCGGCGAAATTCATAACTCATACATAATAGGATTTGTTAGTGGCAATGAACAGGTGGGCGGCTTAGTAGGAAAGAACACAGGAGAAATTATAGATTCTTATGCGATAGGCGAGGTTGTTGGCAATGAACAGGTGGGTGGCTTGAGTGGAGTTAATAATAACATTATTGATTCATCTCATGCGGTTTCCCGTATATCCAAACAGGTATCCAAACAGATATCTAATGGGGGGCAAGCAGGAGAGGATGTAAAGAAGGAGAACTTTGGCGGCTTAGTTGGACTAAGTAGTCCATCATCAATTATTAGCGCCTCTTATGCATCTGGCCTAGTAAATGGTACCGATCATGTTGGAGGATTGGTCGGTGAAAATCAAGGAATGATTTTTAACTCTTATGCCAGCGTCACTGCTTTAGGCAGGGAAGAAATAGGGGGCTTAGTAGGCAGAGACCAAGGGCAAATTATCGCCTCTTATGCTTTGGGTGATGTGGTAGGTCAAAGTTACGTTGGAGGATTAGTAGGTTTTAGCAGTGGAGAAATTGGTTATTCTTATGCGCACGGCGCTGTTACAGGAAATAGCCGAGTTGGCGGTTTAGTGGGGTTTTATAATTCACGTTATCCGTTGGATGTCTCTTATGCTAGCGGTTTAGTTAAAGGAGATAACTCGGTAGGAGGGCTAGTAGGTTTTAGTGTATTAGGATTCAGTTCCTCTTCTTATTGGGATGTCCAAACATCCAATCAACCGCGTGGGGTAGGTGAATATCCTGATGGCATATTAGATGAAACACAACCATTAATCACTTCTCAAATAACAGGATGCGCGCTAAATGGTATTCGTTTGGCGGGAAGCCCTGATTTCCTTAACTGCAATGATTTATTCCCAGCATACTTATGGGGACAACATCTTTACGAAGGAATATCTTCTGCTAACTATGCTATCTCTTGGGATTTTGCAACCGCGGATAGCTATCCACGCATTGTAGTTAGAGATGGTGAACAGAACATTAAGATTCCCCCAGCAGTGTGTGTGTCTGGTTTGTATGAAGAAGGAGAATGCTCAATCTTGCTGGATATTAATGATGCAACAGCAGGCACAGAACTTGGCAGAGTTATAGTTTTCTCAGACAGCCATGAAGTTTATAGTTATGCTCTGCAATCTTTGCTCAGTGATTTACCGCAGGGCTTGTTTGCAGTCCATGACGATAGCGCTTCCAGTGGGTTAATTACCTTGCAAAGAAATGCAAATGAAGATGATGAGGGGACTTATACTTTAGTTATTCTCGCAAGTCAACGCGAGGATAGCCGCATCAAAGATGAAGGAGAGTTCCTTTTAACAGAACAATATCCAGTTGAGTTTCAGGTGACCTTAATGAAATTTGAGGAACAAATAGCAACCCCCGAAGATGATGACGCTGATGGAGTGCAAAATGAATACGATGACTTCCCCGATGATCCGATAAGGTTTGTTGACGGAGAAGGAAGCATGACCAACCCTTATGTTATTCGCAACATTTATCAACTGCAAGCAATCGCTGGTTTAGACCATAATGGAATAGCACTTAATGATATTAGTTCCGCCACTAAAGGTAGATGGCTTTATGGGGGCAGCAAAAGAGAGCAACTCAACAAACATTATATTCTTGGCAATACTATATGGGCGTCTGTGACTCGCTATTGGCGAGATGGCGGCGGCTTTATTCCCATTGGCAGTTGCACAGCAAACGATGTGTGCGCGGATTCTTTCAATGGTAGTTTAAATGGGGCTGGCAATATTATTATAGATCCAACTATAAACGCTTTTTATAGCAAAAACGGAGTAGGGATTTTCGGCGCCTTAGCTCCAGGCGTATTAATAAGGGACGTAATAATTAGGGACGCTAATATATTTGGCGGCTTTAATGATGTGGGTATTTTAGCTGGTTATGCCCGCGAAGTAACTATTATAAATAGCTCAGTAGCTGGCACAGTAATAGCGGCTAATCCTCAATCTGATGGAGTGGGAGCTTTGCTCGGTGATGGAGCAGGAGCGTTAATTGTAAACTCTAACGCAGAAACACAACAAGTGCGCGGCATTAGTAATGTGGGCGGCTTAGTTGGCAATGGTAGAGGTACGAGGGTTATTTCCTCTTATGCAACTAATGATAATGTGCGGGGTTCAAATAATATAGGCGGTTTGCTTGGCAATGGTGAAGAAGCAAATATAGTTTTTTCGCATTCTTCTTCGCGAGAAATCAGCGGGACTTTCAATATTGGTGGATTAGCTGGCAATGGACGACAAGTGAATATTTTATTTTCTTATGTTGCGGGCGGGATAGATGCGCGTGGCATAGTTAGCGGCAATATATTGGGCAACGATAGAATAGGCGGAATGCTCGGCAATGGCACCTTTGCGAATATCACTGCTTCTTATGTGACAGGCGGTAGTATTCTTGGCGCTGATTATATTGGTGGTTTAATTGGAGATGCAAATAACGCTATTATTAGGACTTCTTATTCTGCAATGAATCAGATTGAAGGCGCAGGTTTAAAAGTGGGCGGATTGGTTGGCCACGTTGGCGCTGAAGAAGCAACTACTACTGTGGTTAATTCCTACTGGGATTATGAAACTACAGGGCTTACAATGCGGTTGGATGTTCCCGCTGAGGCGCAAGGAATTGCTAAGGAAAGTTCTGAACTACAAAATACTACGGATTTTAGCAGCGGTATTTATGAGTTATGGGCGAGCTATTGGTGCAATCCTAATGCAATTAATGATGTTGAGTATAGTTTAGATGGCGCGGCGTCTTATGCTACTGACGAAAATATTGTATGGGATCTTGGCTATGATACACAGTATCCCGCCCTTAAGTGTAGCCCGCAAGGACTTAGTGTTTTACAAGGCAGAGATAAAGATGGCGATGGAATTATTGACGCTATTGACACTGATGATGATGGCGATGGAATTTTAGATGTTGATGATTTATGTCCCGCAGGAGAGACGGCTTGGACATCCGATTCTATATCTGATATTGATGTGGATGGTTGCCGCAATGATGAAGATATTGATGTTGACAATGACGGGATATTGAATACTGCGGACTTGTGTCCCGCTGGTGTAGTTAACTGGGTATCAAATAAAGATGTTGATTATGACGGAGATGGCTGTCGTTACGATGAAGATGATGACCGTGATAATGATGGAATATTGAATACAGCGGATAGTTGTCCGCTTGGCGATTTAGGTTGGATTAGCAGCCCCACTACCGACTTTGATGGAGATGGCTGCCGCAATTCTGAAGATGACGATGATGACAACGATGGCTTCCCCGATAATATTGACGTGTTTGACTTTGACCCAAATGAATATCAAGATGCGGATGGAGATGGCACTGGAGACAATGCAGATGATGACGCCGACAATGATGGTGTTGCAGATGATATTGATATTGATGATGATGGCGATGGACTAATTGAAATTAGTACTATTGCAGGATTAAATAATATTCGCTATAGTTTGAGCGGCAATCGCTTAGTCCGCTATTTCGGTGATATTGGCATATCGTTAGGGTGCGGTGGCTTGAATGGAATTGTCCTGTGCAATGGCTACGAACTAATGGTTGATTTATCCTTGGAGACGACTTATTTTACTTGGCAACCAATTGGCGAATGTGTCACAAATAACGAGTGCACTAGGTCTTTTTCTGGAATATTTGATGGCAATGGAAGAATAATTCGTGACCTCACCATGATTAATTCCTATCCAGCGGGAGTAGGATTATTTGCCTCTTTTACAAACAGCGCAGTAGTGCGAAATCTTCGTATGAGAGATGTGACTATTACTACCTCAGCTGCAGATGGCGTGGGAGCTTTGGTTGGCTACGGAGGCGGCGCTGAGATTACAGATGTTTCGTTGACTACCGCAAAAATTCTAGCGGCAAGCGCTTATGGAGTTGGCAGCTTAGTGGGCGATATGGAGGGAGGCAGCATAAGAAATACTTACGTAGTTCAAGTAGAAGTTCAAGCTGTGGAAGAAGTGGGCGGCTTGGTTGGCAGAGCTGTTGGGACTGAAATGACGTCTGCTTCTGTATTGGGGGCTTATGTCCGAGGAAGCAATAATGTTGGCGGCTTGGTTGGCAATGGGCAATCAGCTAGGATAACTAGTTCCCGCACTAATTTTGCTAATGTCCGGTCATATAGTAATAATGTCGGCGGCTTGGTTGGCTGGGGGCGCTTTGCTGACATTACTTCTTCCATTGCGTTTGATGCTATTGTGCGTGGAGTAGAGAATGTTGGCGGCTTGGTAGGAGATGCTTCCAATGGCATAATTCGTAGATCTTACGTTGATAGAATTACTGCTACTGCCGATGGTGGAACTATCGGCGGCTTAGTTGGCAGAATGGATGAAGGCGCTATAATGCAGTGTAATGTAGAAGGAGGAACTGTAGCAGGAAGCACTTCAGTGGGGGGGCTGCTTGGTTCTGGCACTAACGGCGTTAATGTTACTTCTTCCAGTGTTACATTAAGTAGTGTGAGCGGAACGAACAGCGTAGCTGGATTAGTTGCTCGTGGTGACAATATAATTATTGATTCATCGTCTACTAATGTAGGGCAGATTACAGGCAATAGTTATGTGGCTGGTTTACTTGCTTGGGGAGCATCAGCTACGATAAGGGCATCTTATGCTAAGGGGGGCAATATATTTGGAGGCAGCTTTGTTGGCGGTTTGGTTGGCGATGGCTCAGGAGCTACTATTAAGGCATCTTATGCTGCAGCTGGTCCAACGACAGGGCTTTTCTTTATTGCCGGCCTCATCGCCTATCCTGGCGGCGACAGCTTTTTAGCTCCTATTAATAGAGATTCAGGATATTCTCGCACTCCAACAATTCTGGTTGCATCCTATTGGGATAGGACTGTTAGCGGACAAGGGTACCGTACTGGGATTGTTCAGGGACAAGAAGGTGAGGTATATCTTACTGCTGAGTTGCAAACACCAACAACTTTTAGCGGTATTTACTCTGAGTGGGATAATTATTGGTGCGACCCTGCTACTGGAGAGTTAACCGAGGATTCTACTTCTACTTTTGCTACTACTGATAATCTGGCATGGAACCTCGGAGATAGCAACGAATATCCATACCTAACCTGCGGTAGGTAAATGGGCGGTGGTCTGTAGGGGCGGAGCTGCGCTCCGCCCGCAAAACCTGCGCTCCGCCCGCAAAACCTGCGCTCCGCCCGCAAAACCTGCGCTCCGCCCGCAAAACCTGCGCTCCGCCCGCAAAACCAGCGGCAGGTAATGTATAATAAAGCTTTACATTTACAACATCGGCACTATTTTGCATACCAAAGAAAACTTTCTACGCTTGGCGGCTCAGGGACAAAGACGAATCCCTGTTACACGCTCGTTGTTTGCTGACCTCGACACTCCAGTTAGCACTTATATAAAGGTAGGCAATAAACCCTATAGTTATTTATTGGAATCCGTGCAAGGTGGAGAGAAATGGGGAAGATACTCTTTTATTGGCTTGCCAGCAAAGCGGATAATCAAGGTTACTGGTTACCAAGTAAGTGAATTAGTGAGTGAATCTACGGACGTAACTTCTACTAGGGATTATAATTATAGAGATTATAAAGAAACAACTAACACTAAGGTTGCTGACCCGCTTGATTATGTCTGGCAGCAATGTCAAGATAAAAGCATCCCTGCCTTTGCCGAGGGGATGGAACTATTGCCTCGTTTCTGTGGAGGGTTTGTTGGCTACTTCAGTTATGAATGCGCGGCTTATGCTGAAAAAAGGTTGCAGCATCTATTGGATAAACCCGACCCATTAGATTGTCCGCAAATTGTGCTGATGCAAAGCGACGAGGTTATCGCCTTTGATAATCTGCTCGGTAAAATAATGCTAATTTGTTATGCTGAATTGCCGGGGCTATTATCGGATAAATTATCGGATGCTAGCCCCGCCAAGGGAGCCATGGAGTCGCCTCATTCATTAGATGCATCATATCAAAAAGCCCAACAACAACTTGATGCAATGGAGGAAGCATTAACTCGTCCTCTTGACACAACATCTGCAACGCATACTCTGCGAGCGCAGGTTGCTGCCAATGATGATAATCTGCGCAATGCGCTATCGCAGGAATCTGCCGCCAAAGGTGACGGGTATCGCGCTAATGTGAGTCGCATCAAAGAATATATCCGCGCTGGCGATGCCATGCAAGTAGTTCCCTCGCAAAGAATGGAAATTGATTATCCGCACGATTCGTTTGATTTTTACCGCACTCTGCGCACGGTAAACCCTGCCCCTTATATGTTCCATCTGGACTTGGATGATTTTTGTGTGGCGGGGGCTTCCCCCGAAATACTGGCTCGCTTAGAAGAAACTCCACAGGGTAGAATTGCCACTCTGCGCCCTATAGCGGGCACTCGTCCCAGAGGTAAAACTCCAGCAGAAGATAAAGCATTGGAACAAGAGTTGCTTGCCGACCCAAAGGAAGTTGCTGAACATGTTATGTTGATTGATTTAGGGCGTAACGATGTTGGCAGGATAGCCAAGATAGGAACAGTGAAAGTATCCGATGAGTTTAGTATTGAAAAATATTCTCATGTAATGCACATTGTCTCCAATGTTACTGGCGAGTTGCAAGATGAACTAAACCTTATGGATGTCCTGCGCGCCGCATTGCCAGCCGGCACTCTTAGCGGCGCCCCTAAAATTAGGGCAATGGAGATTATTGATGAGGTGGAGCCAGTCAAGCGCGGCATCTATGGCGGAGCATTGGGATACTTGGGCTGGCAGGGCAATATGGATTTGTGCATTGGAATCCGCACCGCAGTAATTAAGAATAACAAACTCTTCGTGCAGGCGGGAGGTGGCATAGTGGCGGACTCTGACCCAGATAAAGAATGGCAGGAAACCTTAAACAAGCGGGGCGCTATTTTGCGGGTGGCAGGAATGTTGGGGTTAAGTTAGTTTCAATGCCTAAAATTGCTACCCCGAAAGCCGCCGTTAGCCCCTCATCCATTCCCTCTTCATCAATGATTCTTCCCAAAATTGATAAAAGCGAATATCATAAAATACTTAAGCTAATCAAAGGTGATAAACAATGTGTACTGGTCTCTGGCAGCGCCGGCACTGGCAAGACCACCTTCATAGAATATTTATGTAGCGAGGAAGGGAAAAAGGACTTGCCAATCGCTAATTTAATGGGAGTGGTGGCTCCCACTGGCATCGCCGCCATGCAAGCGGGTGGCGCTACCATTCATTCCTTCTTTCAATTCCCGCCCGAAACTTATGATTACGAAAATAGCCGTTTTGCTGGCGGCGAAATTGTAGAAATACTTGACCATAAAAGAGACACGTTTCGCAAAATGGAACTGCTTATAATTGATGAAATTTCTATGGTGCGCGCCGACATAATGGATGCAATTGATAAAGCCATGCGGGTGAATCGCGGTATATTTGATTTACCGTTTGGCGGAGTCAAGCTGTTATTGATTGGTGATATATTTCAATTACAACCAGTAGTTACTGGTGATGACCGTGAATTCTTAGATGCGCGCTATCAGGATAGTGAGGGGATGTTCTTTTTTAACTCCTTGGCATTGCAGGGGTTGATGTCGCGGGGACGAATGGGGTTTGTGGAACTTGCAATCCCGCGGCGCTTTATCAATTTGGATGATAAGAAAGATAATTTTTATGATATGCTAAATCGTATTCGCATGGGCGATACTACAGACCTGAATAAAATTAATCGGTGGCTCAATCGCCGCCAGCATTACGAGAAGTTGTTAGAAAATAATGCAGTGATGCTAACAGGCAGGCGCGATGTAGCTGCAAGAAGCAATAATACAAAATTGGCAGAGCTCAAAGGTGAATTGCATTCTTTTGAGGGGCTGGCAGAAGGTAAGTGCGAGAATTACAACGACAATAAATTACCAGCGCCGCGTAATTTAGAAGTAAAAAAAGGAGCGCAGGTTATTTTTGTGCGTAATGGTCCAGAAGGCGCTTGGCACAATGGCAGTTTGGCGCATATTGTGGACTTTCACCGTGATGAAGAAGGAACAGAGTATCTTGACGTTAAATTATTAGAAGATGACAGCCAAGTAACAGTGGAGCGTGAAACCTGGCGAGTTATGGACTATAAGTATAACAAAAAGAATGATGAGATTGAATCTGAAGAGGTTGGGAGTTACCAACAGTACCCGTTGATGTTGGCATGGGCTATGACGATTCATCGCGCTCAGGGGAAAACCTTGTCACGCGCAGTTATAAACTTACATGGAGGCGCGTTTAGCGCTGGACAAGCTTATGTGGCGCTTAGTCGTTGCCGTGAGGCAAAAGATGTAGGATTGGTCTCACCACTGCAATCAAGTGACATAATTTGCCATCCACAAGTTACTAATTTTTATCACCAAATGCAAAGTTCTCTGTAGCCCCTTAGAGATACTCCCTTTATCCTTGTTACTTTGTGTGCATATAATCATAAATATTTAGAAGATTGGCATAAATATTAAGAAAAATAACATAAATATGCAATATTAATGATATACTTCATATTACAGAGGGCGGGTGTTCACTCTAAAAAATGTGTATGTTGAATACTAGGCAGTAATATATTTGCTATAGTAATTCAACTAATGTTTATTATATAATTTAATCATGAATACAAATAACAATCTTTATGAAAATTGCATATATGAAAAGTAGATTAAAGAGTAGATTTATTATTATTTTCTTATCTCTGATCGCGGTGGGGTGTGCTGGATCAGAAAATAATAATGGAAGCGGTCAGTCCCCTACTCCCCTTACCCCTACTCCCCTTACCCCTACTCCCCTTACATGCGCCGATAATCCCGATGTATGTTCGCCGCCCCATCTTACGGCTTTATACGGCGGCGGTGTGTTCTACTTTAACGAAGCTACGGAGATTAACCAAACTGTCAACATTAGCGAAGGAGAGAAACAAACTTTCTATGCTATTATCCATGATTCCGATATTTTATCTGGCGAATCTATTAATGTTACCATCAATAGTACTATTAAATTAGATACTAATATTACAGATAGTTTATATGGCTATGTTTCTCCACCACTTAAGATGGATTCCGAGAGTATTCCATCCGCGCTTGAAAACTACACAAATGCTGAAGGATATGAGATTTTTATCTTTACCTTAGGAGAAGACCTTTTATTAGATGATAGAGTGGTCGGAGAACATAAGATTTTAGTTGTCTCTATTGATACCAAGGGATTGGAGGGTTCTTCTAAGATAGTAGTTGTGATTGAGAACGTCAATGATGCTCCCGTAATATCCGCCCTGACTAGTTTAGATGGGGTTGTCTCAATAGGTGGAGATGTTTTTGAAGTATTTGAGGGAGGCGATAATGGGGCTATTAAAGTAATTGTAAATGATGCGGATATACAACATGGAGACGTTGTTGGCTTGAATATTACTGACGCTAATCTGCCGACTGGAGTTATATCCATTGAAGCGAATAAATTATCCCAGCCCGATGTTGTAAATAATCAAGTAGAGTTTACAATCCATATTGCCTCTGAGCTTATGCAGGATACTGATATAGGTGAATATCCATTAGACCTTTTGGCTTATGATGAACTTGGCGAAGCAAAAGATAAAAGGACCATTACTCTGAAAGTGAAAAACACCGATGATACAGGTAAAATCAACGATCCGGCAATTAGCGGTGGGGTTAGTAAGCTGGGTAGCGTGGATGGTAGCCCGGATACCTTCACAATTGATGAGAGGCAAAACGGGCAGATTAAAGTTGTAATCTCTGATGAGGATTTAATCCACTCTTCGCAGCTTGAATATACAATAACCGGCGACCCTATTAGGGAAGGATTATTAAACATAACCAGAGTTGAATCCTTGTCTTCTGCTGAGGAACATATATTTCTCATTGATATCGGCAAGAGTGGCGGTCCGATTGATGATGCGGATATTGGAAATTACAACTTGAATCTGCGCATATTTGATGTTGGCGCAGATAGGAGAGTAGACGCCCTTTATCCTTTTGTGTTGGAGATAAACAATGTGCCTGAACCGACTGCTATTATTAATGTGCAGGCGGGACAGGGAGCTGTAGCAGGAACAGGAGCCAATTATTTTGTGCTTAAAGAGGAAATTTTAGCATCCCTTGACATTATAGTTATGGATGAAGACCTTGTTAATCCGCTTGCTCAAGAGAACATAACAATGGAAACTATACCTAGCGATTTACCGAATGACTTACTGCTTACTAAAAGTTTATATGTTACCCGTCCTAATACGGTTGGCGGAAATCAGGCAACGTTTACCCTGGAAATTGCTGCTCCACGCAACGAAGATGCGCGGGACGATAATTACACAATCCCCTTCATAATAAGCGGCGCAGGAGGCAGATCATTAGTGGGCGAGATTAGCATTAAAATTGAGAACGTAAATGATGCGCCTGTAATATCTGCCCTGACTCACTCAGGCGGAGTTAGCAGGGCAGCTCCCGCAGAGGAGAATACCTTTATAGTGTCCGAAGGCGGAGTTAATGGAGCTATTACAGTAACGGTTGAGGATCCTGATATACAGCATGGAGACATAGTCAGCTTAGAGATAAGCAATGATGCGCTATTAGGTGACTCTGCATTTATTGATAAATATTTTTCAGTTGAAGAAAACATAACAGCGCCCAATCAAGTAGAGTTTACAATCCATATTGCCTCTGAGCTTATGCAGGATACTGATATAGGTGAGCATCATTTTCAATTGTCGGTTTACGATGATTTTGCCGGCTCTGCTACTCGCGACTTCATTGTTATAGTTGAAGACACCAATGACTTAACTACTATTTCTAATTTCGGTTGGACGGGTAATTTGACGAGCATTAGTCGGGCGCCGAACAACGGAGGAGACCTATTTACAATTTATGAAGGACAAAGCGGACAAATTGAGTTCACATTTTCTGATGAGGATTTAGCCCTCACTCCGCTAGTTATATCTAACATAACAGGCGACTCTATAGATTCGCAAATTATAAACGCTACTATTAGAACGAAACTATCATCGCCTGATGAAAGAATATTGACGATTAATATTGGAAACAACTCAAGCGGAACTCAGAAAATTGATGATGCGCATATTGGTACTTATGAGCTTAGTTTAAATATTTCCAGTTCTGCTGGAGAAGTCGCCATTAGCTATCCATTCGCTTTACAGATTATTAATGTTGAGGAGCAACCGCGTATTATTAAAATATTGCCTAACTTTGGATTGAATAGCGGACCTATTGCCAATTCATTTATATTGACACAAAATATAGCGACATCTTTTATAATTGTGGTGGAGGATGAAGATTTTGCCAGTCCTCAAAACCAAGAAAATATTAGAATAGCTGCCTCTCATCCCACCGACTCTAATTATCCATTTTTAACTCTGGTGTCTTATGAGAGTCCGCAGATTAATCTGCCAGACATAGCGGGAGGCAAGCGCGCCACCTTTATAGCCAAGATTGCCGCACCGTCAAATGATTTTGTGGGCGAGCATACTCTATCCATAACTGCTATTGATTCTTCAGTCAGGACTGCGCATTTAAATTTAAATCTCACCGTTCTAAATGTCAATGATGCTCCGAGGATTATTAATATAACGAGTTCGGGCTCTGTTAGACGCAGCAGTGTGGATAATTTCGTTGTTGCTGAGGGAGCAAGCCCTGAAGGTGGTATTGACGTAACAGTCGAAGATATAGATTTTGTTTTGCGCGATAGGGTTAGTTTGGCTGTTGCCAGCGCCACCCTTGACGCTAAGTTTATATCCGTTGCCAAAGCGCATACAGATGAATCGGATGCCGATTCTAACCACCAAGTAATATTTAATATAGATATTCCATCCGAGTCGTTGAATGATGCCGAGGTGGGAACTCATATCTTGGAAATAAACGCAACAGATGCTGAGGGAGTAGTCGCTACACGCCAAGTTAATTTAGTTGTTGAGAATGTTAATGATGCTCCTGAAATTGTTGAGATTACTCATGTAGGGGGAATCAGTAAGACACGATCAGGTGAATTTGATCTATATCAACTGAATGAGGGCGGCGCTGGATTTTTGAATATTACGATTGCGGATGAAGATTTAGTTCATTCACACGAGAATATAACAGTCAGCTGGGATAACCCCTTATCTGATGAATTATTATCATTTAACAAACAATTTTTTACTTCTGTTGATGCTAATGATGGGACAGTTAATCTTGTCTTGTGGTTAGGGCAAGGAGCTGACTTTGATGATGTTCACATAGACAACTACGTTATAGCTCTATCAATATTTGATGGTAATGATGTAAGAATTAATCCGATAAAATCAAGTATACTCCTTGAGATTGTTAATGTCCCTGAACGTCCTTTCTTTCCACAGCCAAACCATCATATAACTATATTTCAACAATCTGGCGCAGTTATAATGCCAGCTGGGACAGTCATAGCAACCATCGGGGAGGCATACTGTTCAGTAGCAGATTCAACATCTGGTTGTGAGTATCCTGCGCCAGTTCTCGTGGCAAGTGATCCAGATTCTGGTGATGCGGCAAAATTAATTTATGAAATTGGACCTCGTGGCGCAGAAAAATTTTATGTAGACGGTTTGCAAATCAAAAATCGTATCACGCTCATAACTGGTGTTCGTCCGAATTTTATTATTAACGCTATAGATCCTAGTGGTATGAAGGTGGCTCGATACAGAGAAGCGTTTGTTACTGTGTATGTTAAAGATACAAATAATTTCAATCAAGATTTTGATGGTGATGGAGTTTATGACCCTTATGATGGGGCTCCCATCAACCCTGCTGCGCAAACCATGGGCAGTGGAACACGCGCTGACCCGTATCTTATCCATAATATTTATCAATTGCAGGCAATAGCTGGAGTTGACCATGAAGGGAATAGTTTGCAAGCATCTGAGTTTACAGGGAACTCTTATTTGTATGGGAATGGGGATGGGGTGAATGAATTGGCGGAGCAGCTCAGCCGCCATTATCGTTTGGCAAATAATGTAATAGCTTCCATCACCTCAGATTGGAATGACGGCGGCGGATTTACACCTATAGGGGTAGGTGTTTGTAATAGCGATAACACGCAATGCGATGCCTCCACGGTAGCTCGCAGAGTGGTTGGATCCCCAGTGCGCTTTAGCGGAACATTTGATGGAGCGAATTTTGAAATTAGTAACTTAGCGATCAATAGGAAATCAAGCTATCTTGGACTATTCGGCGAGGCAGGAGATGGCAGTGTTATTGTTAATTTAAAATTAACTTCGGCAAATATTATAAATTCTGCCACTCGCTCAAATCCAAGCGCTGCAGTCAAATTTAGCCATGGAGGTCTCTTAGTGGGGCAAATGTTAGGCGGCACCATAGATAATGTCCATACTACTGGAAGGTTAGTTGCTTTGGATTATAAATATGCAGGCGGTGTGGTGGGGTCGCTTAGTCCATCGACGAATAGAACAATACCTGGCATAATAACAAACTCTATGGCGGACGTTGATATTACTGCCAATGGCATTGAATTTGGTGGATTAGTGGGTGTGTTGGGGATTAACTCTCTCATACAAGCATCTAACGCCAAAGGGAATGTAATGTCCGCTGTAAATGATAATAATGCGCTTCTTGCTAATTATGTAGGAGGTTTAGTCGGAATATCTCGTGGCTATATATTTGCTTCTTATGCTAAGGGTGATGTGCGCGGCTTTTCTAATGTGGGCGGGTTGGCTGGAAACGTGCTCGGAGGCGCAACAACTGCTAGCTTTGCTACTGGTGATGTTGAAGGAATCATACAAGTTGGTGGATTAGTTGGTCAGATGTTAGCGGGTACTCACAGATATTTGTATTATAGCGGACAGCTTATTCGTTCTTCTTATACCTCGGCAACACCAGAATTTATAGGAGGTATAATAGGAAGATTATGGGCAAGAACAACTATTTACAGTGTTATTAATATGCGCTCCAGCAATCCTTATGACACACCTAAAGGAGGGTTAGTATTTGGTCTCCTTGATCTAACTGTAGTTCAAGATATCCCTAATATTCATAATGCCTATTCAATTTACTTCCCTGACAATCCTTTGGGTTACATTGCACATAAAAGTTATGGAACAGCACAGGGCGGACCGCTTTCTCTTCTTGGGGACAACGCCGCTAGTATTAAAGCAATACCTGTGGTTCAGTTGAAATATTGCTCTAACGACGCACTTTTTCAGGGGTTGTTTTGCACTGGTTTATTCAATAATAATTTTTGGAGGGATTTACGTGTCTCGTCATTAGGTTCAAGCTATAATGTTGATTGGTCCATTCCCTCTGATAATTATCCCGCCCTTAAAGTGCAACGAGTTACTGGGACGGGAGAGCTTGATGATGCCAGTATTCTTCCTTCGCCCGAAGAGCAAAGATGTCATACTGAACCGCAATATACTCACCCCATTCACTGCCCGACAACTACTCGCTAAATACCCTCCCTTGGCAATCATAGATATTTATATATAATTACCACAAATATGCAATATTAATGGTATACTTCATATTGCAGAGGTGGTGTGTTCATGTGAAAAGTGCGTATGTTGAATATTAGATAGTAATGTACTTGCTATAATAATTCAACTAATGTTTATTATATAATTAAATCATGAATATAGATAACGATCTTATGAAAATTACATATATGAAAAGTAGATTAAAGAGTAGATTTATTATTGTTTTCTTGTCTCTGATCGCTGTGGGGTGTGCTGGATCAGGAAATAATAATGGAAGCGGTCAGTCCCCTACTCCCCTTACCCCTACTCCCCCTACATGTGCCGATAATCCCGATGTCTGTTCGGTGCCCTATCTTACAGCTTTATACGGCGGCGGTGTATTCTACTTTAACGAAGCTACGGAGATTAACCAAACTGTCAAAATTAGCGAAGGAGAGAAGCAAACCTTCTATGCTATTATCCATGATTCCGATATATCATCTGGAGAATCTATTAATGTTACCATCAATAGTACTATTAAATTAGATACTGATATTATAGATAGTTTAAATGGCTATGTTTCTCCACCACTTAAGATGGATCCCGAGACGGATCCCGAGAGTATTCCATCCGCGCTTGAAAACTACACAAATGCTGAAGGATATGAGATTTTTAACTTTACCTTAGGGGAAGACCTTTTATTAGATGATAAAGTGGTCGGAGAACATGAGATTTTAGTTGTCTCTATTGATGCCCGGGGATTGGAGGGTTCTTCTAAGATAGTAGTTGTGATAGAGAACGTCAACGATACGCCTGTAATATCCTCCTTGGAACGTTCAGGCGGAGTTACCGCAAGCAGTGAAAATATTTTTGAAGTATATGAGGGAGGTGAAGAAGGAATTATTAGGGTAAAAGTTAGAGATGATGATATACAGCACGGAGATATTGTTAGCTTAAATCTTATCAGTGCCGATTTGCCTGGCATTATATCTATTGAGGAGGATAAATTATCCCAGTCCGATGCTGTAAATAACCAAGTAGAGTTTGTGTTAAATGTTGCGTCTGGTCTTCTGCGGGATGCTGATATAGGCGAGCATCAGTTTCGTTTTTTAGTGCATGATGAATTTGGTGGGATAGATGGCAGCGGGAATTTTACTCTGAATGTCAAAAATACTGATGACGCAAGCAGCGCTACCTATTCAGCAATTAGAGGCGGGGTTAGTAAGCTGGACAGTGTGGATGGTAGCCCAGATATATTCGCAATTAGTGAAGGACAAAGCGGGCAGATTGAGGTTATTATCTCTGATGAGGATTTGTCCCGCACTTCGCAGCTTGAATATACAATAACTAGCGACTCTATTAGGCAAGGGGTTAGGGCAGGATTATTAAATATAAGCAGAGTTGAATCCTCATCTTCTGCTGAGGAACAAATATTCCTCATTGATATTGGAAAAAATGGCAGTCCGATTGATGATGCGGATATTGGAATTTACAACTTGAATCTGCGCGTAGCAGATGATGACAGGGCTGTAAATGCCAATTATCCTTTTGTTCTCAAGGTTAATAATGTTGTTGAGCAGCCCAATATTATTAGCGTGTTGGCGGGAGAAGGTGTTAGCGCTTCAGCCGATAATAACTCTTGGATATTATCAGAAGATGTTGTAGGTTCTTTGAGTATCGTGGTGGAGGATGAAGATTTTGGTAGTGCGCAAAATCAAGAGAGTATAAACATTACCATTACAAGCCCCATTCTTCCTGAGAACTTCATAACTGTTCCACAATCAGAGATTAGCCGCCCCGATAGTTCTACGAATAACAGAGCCACTTTTAGAATTGAATTTACCGCTCCTGCTAATGAACTGGTTGGAGAACATAATATTACTTTTTCCTTTACTGATACAGATGGGAACATAGTTTTATATAAGAGGGAGTTTAGAATTGAGAACGTCAATGATGCTCCCGTAATATCCGCCCTGACTAGTTTAGATGGGGTTGTCTCAATAGGTGGAGATGTTTTTGAAGTATATGAGGGAGGTGAAGAAGGAATTATTAGGGTAAAAGTTAGAGATGTGGATATACAGCATGGAGATATTGTTAGCTTGAATATTACCAGTGCTAATCTGCCGACTGGGGTTATATCCATTGAAAAGGATAAATTATCCCAGTTGGATACTATAAATAATCAAGTGGAGTTTGTATTAAATGTAGCGTCTGGGCTTCTGCGGGATGCTGATATAGGTGAACATTTGTTGAACTTCTTGGTTTATGATGAATTTGGCGGGGCAGAGGACACAAGAACTATTACTCTAAAAATCAAAAATACTGATGACGCAAGCAGCGCTACCTATTCAGCAATTAGAGGCGGGGTTAGTAAGCTGGACAGTGTGGATGGTAGCCCAGATACATTCGCAATTAGTGAAGGACAAAGCGGGCAGATTGAGGTTATTATCTCTGATGAGGATTTGTCCCGCACTTCGCAGCTTGAATATACAATAACTAGCGACTCTATTAGGCGAGGGGTTAGGGCAGGATTATTAAATATAAGCAGAGTTGAATCCTCATCTTCTGCTGAGGAAAATATATTCCTCATTGATATCGGCAAGAGCGGCAGTCCGATTGATGATGCGGATATCGGAAGTTACAACTTGAATCTACGAGTAGAGAATGATGCTGGAACTGTGAATGCAAATTATCCTTTTGTTCTCACAGTTAATAATGTTGTTGAGCAGCCCAATATTATTAGCGTGTTGGCGGGAACAGGTGTTAGCGCTTCAGCCGATAATAATTCTTGGATATTATCAGAAGATGTTGTAGGTTCTTTGAGTATCGTGGTGGAGGATGAAGATTTTGGTAGTGCGCAAAATCAAGAGAGTATAAACATTACCATTACAAGCCCCACTCTTCCTGAGAACTTCATAACTGTTCCACAATCAGAGATTAGCCGCCCCGATAGCTCTACGAATAACAGAGTCACTTTTAGAATAGAATTTACCGCTCCTGCTAATCAACTAGTTGGAGAACATAATATCACTTTTTCCTTTACTGATACTGATGGAAATACAGCATTATATGAGAGGGAGTTTAGAATTGAGAACGTCAATGATGCCCCCGTAATATCCGCTCTGACTCGTTCAGACGGAGTTACCTCAAACGGTGAAAATATTTTTGAAGTATATGAGGGAGGTGAAGAAGGAACTATTAGGGTGGCAGTTAGAGATGATGATATACAGCATGGAGATATTGTTAGCTTGAATATTACTAGCGCTAATCTGCCAGCTGGAGTTATATCTATTGAAAAGGATAAATTATCCCAGTCCGATGTTGTAAATAACCAGGTAGAGTTTGTAGTCCATATTGCGTCTGGGCTTCTGCGGGATGCTGATATAGGTGAATATATATTAGACCTTTTGGTTTATGATGAACTTGGCAAGGCAGAAGACAGTAGAACTATTACTCTAAAAGTTAATAATGTTGTTGAGCAACCGAATATTATTAGTGTGTTGGCGGGAGCAGGTGTTAGCGCTTCAGCCGATGGCAGCTCTTGGATATTATCAGAAGATGTTGCGGGTTCTTTGAGTATCGTGGTGGAGGATGAAGATTTTGGTAGTGTGCAAAATCAAGAGAGTATAAACATTACCATTATGAGTCCTACCCTTCCTGAGAACTTCATAACTGTTCAACAATCAGAGATTAGCCGCCCCGACAGTTCTACAAATAACAGAGTCACTTTTAGAATTGAATTTACCGCTCCTGCTAATGAACTAGTTGGAGAACATAATATCACTTTTTCCTTTACTGATACTGATGGAAATACAGCATTATATGAAGGGAAGTTTAGAATTGAGAACGTCAATGATGCCCCCGTAATATCCGCTCTGACTAGTTTAGATGGGGTTGTCTCAAGCGGTGAAAATATTTTTGAAGTATATGAGGGAGGTGAAGAAGGAATTATTAGGGTAAAAGTTAGAGATGCGGATATACAGCATGGAGATATTATTGGCTTGAATATTACTGGCGCTAATCTACCGACTGGAGTTATATCTATTGAAAAGGATAAATTATCCCAGTCGGATACTATAAATAATCAAGTAGAGTTTATAGTTCGTATTGCATCTGAGCTTTTGCAGGACAGTGACACAGGTGAATATTCATTGGACTTCTTAGTTTATGATGAATTTGGTAAGGCAGAAGACAGTAGAACTATTACTCTAAAAGTTATAAACACTGATGACGCAAGCAGCGCTACCTATTCAGCAATTAGAGGCGGGGTTAGTAAGCTGGGTAGTGTGGATGGTAGCCCGGATACCTTCGCAATTAGTGAGGGAGAAAGCGGACAAATTAATGTCACTATCTCTGATGAGGATTTAATCCACACTTCACAGCTTGAATATACAATAACTGGCGACTCTATTAGGCAAGGATTATTAAATATAAGCAGAGTTGAATCCTCATCTTCTGCTGAGGAAAATATATTCCTCATTGATATTGGGAAAAATGGCAACCCGATTGATGATGCGGATATTGGAAGTTACAACTTGAATCTGCGAGTAACGGATGATGCTGGAACTGTGAATGCGAATTATCCTTTTGTTCTCAAGGTTAATAATGTTGTTGAGCCGCCAAATATTATTAGCGTGTTGGCGGGGGCAGGTGTTAGCGCCGCAGCCGATGGTAGCTCTTGGACGTTATCAGAAGATGTTGCAGGTTCTTTGAATATCGTGGTGGAGGATGAAGATTTTGGTAGTCCACAAAACCAAGAGAGCATAAACATTACCATTACAAGCCCCACTCTTCCTGAGAACTTCATAACTGTTCAACAATCAGAGATTAGCCGTCCCGACAGTTCTACGAATAACAGAGTCACTTTTAGAATTGAATTTACCGCTCCTGCTAATCAACTAGTCGGAGAACACAATGTTACTTTTTCCTTTACTGATACAGATGGAAACAGAGCATTATATGAGGGGGAGTTTAGAATTGAGAACGTTAATGATGCTCCTGTAATATTCTCATTGACTCGTTCAGACGGAGTTTTCTCAAGCGGTGAAAATATTTTTGAAGCGTTTGAAGGTGGTGAAGAAGGAACTATTAGGGTAGCAGTTAGAGATGTGGATATACAGCATGGAGATATTGTTAGCTTGAATATTACCAGTGCTAATCTGCCGACTGGGGTTATATCCATTGAAAAGGATAAATTATCCCAGTTGGATACTATAAATAATCAAGTGGAGTTTGTATTAAATGTAGCGTCTGGGCTTCTGCGGGATGCTGATATAGGTGAATATCTATTAGACCTTTTGGTTTATGATGAATTTGACGGAGCAAAAGACAAAAGAACTATAACTCTAAAAATTAAAAACACTGATGACGCAAGCAGCGCTACCTATTCAGCAATTAGAGGCGGGGTTAGTAAGCTGGACAGTGTGGATGGCGCTTCAGATACATTCGCAATTAGTGAAGGACAAAGCGGGCAGATTGAGGTTATTATCTCTGATGAGGATTTGTCCCGCACTTCGCAGCTTGAATATACAATAACTAGCGACTCTATTAGGCAAGGGGTTAGGGCAGGCTTATTAAATATAAGCAGAGTTGAATCCTCATCTTCTGCTGAGGAAAATATATTCCTCATTGATATCGGCAAGAGCGGCAGTCCGATTGATGATGCGGATATCGGAAGTTACAACTTGAATCTGCGAGTAGAGGATGATGCAGGGACTGTGAATGCAAACTATCCTTTTGTTCTCAAGGTTAATAATGTTGTTGAGCAGCCCAATATTATTAGCGTGTTGGCAGGAACAGGTATTAGCGCTTCAGCCAATAATAACTCTTGGATATTATCAGAAGATGTTGCAGGTTCTTTGAGTATCGTGGTGGAGGATGAAGATTTTGGTAGTGCGCAAAATCAAGAGAGTATAAATATCACCATTATGAGCCCCACCCTTCCTCAGAACTTCATAACTGTTCAACAATCAGAGATTAGCCGCCCCGATAGTTCTACGAATAACAGAGCCACTTTTAGAATTGAATTTACCGCTCCTGCTAATGAACTAGTTGGAGAACATAATATTACTTTTTCCTTTACTGATACAGATGGGAACATAGTTTTATATAAGAGGAAGTTTAAAATTGAGAACGTTAATGATGCTCCTGTAATATTCTCATTGACTCGTTCAGACGGAGTTTTCTCAAGCGGTGAAAATATTTTTGAAGTATATGAGGGAGGTGAAGAAGGAATTATTAGGGTAACAGTTAGAGATGCGGATATACAGCATGGAGATATTGTTGGCTTGAATATTACTGACGCTAATCTGCCGACTGGAGTTATATCTATTGAAGCGGATAAATTATCCCAGTCCGATGCTATAAATAATCAAGTGGAGTTTGTATTAAATGTAGCGTCTGGGCTTCTGCGGGATACTGATATAGGTGAATATCTATTAGACCTTTTGGTTTATGATGAATTTGGCGGGGCAGAGGACACAAGAACTATTACTCTAAAAGTTAATAATGTTGTTGAGCAGCCCAATATTATTAGTGTGTTGGCGGGAGCAGGTGTTAGCGCTTCAGCCGATGGTAGCTCTTGGATATTATCAGAAGATGTTGCGGGTTCTTTGAGTATCGTGGTGGAGGATGAGGACTTAGAAAGCCCACAAAACCAAGAGAGTATAAACATTACTATTACAAGCCCCACTCTGTCTGAGAACTTCATAACTGTTCAACAATCAGAGATTAGCCGTCCCGATAGTTCTACGAATAACAGAGTCACTTTTAGAATTGAATTTACCGCTCCTGCTAATCAACTAGTTGGAGAACATAATGTTACTTTTTCCTTTACTGATACTACTGGGAACATAGTTTTATATAAGAGGGAGTTTAAAATTGAGAACGTTAATGATGCTCCCGTAATATCCGCCATCACTAGTTTAGACGGGGTTGTCTCAATAGGTGGAGATGTTTTTGAAGTATTTGAGGGAGGCGATAATGGGGCTATTAAAGTAATTGTAAATGATGCGGATATACAACATGGAGATGTTGTTGGCTTGAATATTACTGGCGCTAATCTGCCGACTGGAGTTATATCTATTGAAGCGAATAAATTATCCCAGTCGGATGCTATAAATAACCAAGTAGAGTTTATAGTTCGTATTGCCTCTGAGCTTTTGCAGGACAGTGACACAGGTGAATATTCATTGGACTTCTTAGTTTATGATGAACTTGGCAAGGCAGAAGACAGTAGAACGATTACTCTAAAAGTTATAAACATTGATGATGCAAGCAGCGCTACCTATTCAGCAATTAGCGGCGGGGTTAGTAAGCTGGACAGTGTGGATGATAGCCCAGATATATTCGCAATTAGTGAGGGGCAAAGCGGGCAGATTAAGATAGCAATCTCTGATGAAGATCTAATCCACAGCTCGCAACTTGAATATACAATAACTGGCGACTCTATTAGGCAAGGGATTAGGGTAGGATTATTAAACATAACCAGGGTTGAACCCTCTTCTTCTGCCGAGGAACATATATTCCTCATTGATATCGGCAAGAGCGGCAGTCCAATTGATGATGCGGATATCGGAAGTTACAACTTGAATCTACGAGTAGAGAATGATGCTGGAACTGTGAATGCGAATTATCCTTTTATCCTTAAGGTTAATAATGTTGTTGAGCAGCCGAATATTATTAGCGTGTTGGCGGGAGCAGGTGTTAGCGCTTCAGCCGATGGCAGCTCTTGGACATTATCAGAAGATGTTGCGGGTTCTTTGAGTATCGTGGTGGAGGATGAAGATTTTGGTAGTCCACAAAACCAAGAGAGTATAAACATTACTATTATGAGCCCCACTCTGCCTGAGAACTTCATAACTGTTCCACAATCAGAGATTAGCCGCCCCGATAGTTCTACGAATAACAGAGTCACTTTTAGAATTGAATTTACCGCTCCTGCTAATCAACTAGTTGGAGAACATAATATTACTTTTTCCTTTACTGATACTACGGGGAACATAGTTTTATATAAGAGGGAGTTTAGAATTGAGAACGTCAACGATGTTCCTGAGATATCCATGATGGATTCTGCTCGCGGAGTTACTTCAAACGGTGAAAATATTTTTGAAGTATATGAGGGAGGTGAAGAAGGAATTATTAGGGTAAAAGTTAGAGATGTAGATATACAGCATGGAGATATTGTTAGCTTAAATCTTATCAGTGCCGATTTGCCTGGCATTATATCTATTGAGGAGGATAAATTATCCCAGTCGGATGCTATGAATAATCAAGTGGAGTTTGTATTAAATGTAGCGTCTGGTCTTCTGCGGGATGCTGATATAGGCGAGCATCAGTTTCGTTTTTTAGTGCATGATGAATTTGGTGGGATAGATGGCAGCGGGAATTTTACTCTGAATGTCAAAAATACCGATGACACAAGCAGCATCAATTATTTAGCAATTAGCGGAAGGATTAATAAGCTGAGTAATGCGGATGGCGTCCCAGATACCTTCGCAATTAGTGAGGGGCAAAGCGGGCAAATTCAAGTTATAATCTCTGATGAGGATTTAATTCACACTTCGCAGCTTGAATATACAATAACTAGCGACTCTATTAGGCAAGGGATTAGGGAAGGATTATTAAACATAACCAGAGTTGAATCCTTGTCTTCTGCTGAGGAACATATATTTCTCATTGATGTCGGTAAGAGTGGCGGTCCGATTGATGATGCGGACATTGGAAATTACAACTTGAATCTGCGCATATTTGATGTTAGCGCAGATAGGAGAGTAGACGCCCTTTATCCTTTTGTGTTGGAGATAAACAATGTGCCTGAACCGACTGCTATTATTAATGTGCAGGCGGGACAGGGAGCTGTAGCAGGAACAGGAACCAATTATTTTGTGCTTATAGAGGAGATTTTAGCATCCCTTGACATTATAGTTATGGATGAAGACCTTGTAAATCCGCTTGCTCAAGAGAACATAACAATGGAAACTATACCTAGCGATTTACCGAATGACTTACTGCTTACTAAAAGTTTATATGTTACCCGTCCTGATACGGTTGGCGGAAATCAGGCAACGTTTACCCTGGAAATTGCTGCTCCACGCAACGAAGATGCGCGGGACGATAATTACACAATCCCCTTCATAATAAGTGGCGCAGGAGGCAAATCATTAGTGGGCGAGATTAGCATTAGAATTGAGAACGTCAACGATACGCCTGTAATATCTGCCCTGACTCACTCAGGCGGAGTTGGCAGGGCAGCTCCCGCAGATGAGAATACCTTTATAGTGTCCGAGGGTGGAGTTAATGGAGCTATTACAGTAACGGTTGAGGATCCTGATATACAGCATGGAGATACAGTCAGCTTAGACATAATTAATGATGCGCTATTAGGTGACTCTGCATTTATTGATAAATATTTTTCAGTTGAATCAAGTATAGCCGGGACCAACCAAGTAGAGTTTACAATTCATATTGCTTCTGGACTTATGCAAGAAATTGATATAGGCGAATATCATTTTCAATTGTCGGTTTACGATAATTTTGGCGGCTCTGCTACTCGCGACCTCATTGTTATAGTGGAAGACACCGATGACTTAACCACTATTTCTAATTTCGGCTGGACGGGTAATTTGACGAGTATTAGTCCGGCGCCGAGCAACGAACGCGACCTATTTATAATTTATGAAGGGCAAAGCGGACAAATTGAATTCACATTTTCTGATGAGGATTTAGCCCTCACTCCGTTGGTTGTATCTAACATAACAGGCGACCCTATAGATTCGCAAATTATAAACGCGACTATTAGAACAAAACCATCATCGCCTGATGAAAGAATATTAACAATTAATATTGGAAACAACTCAAGCGGAACTCAGAAAATTGATGATATGCATATTGGTACTTATGAACTTAGCTTAAATATTTCCAGTTCTGCTGGAGAAGTTGCCATTAACTATCCATTTACTTTACAGATTATTAATGTTGAGGAGCAACCGCGAATTATTAAAATATTGCCTAGCTTTGGATTGAGTAGCGGACCTATTGCCAATTCCTTTATATTGACACAAAATATAGCGACAACTTTTATAATTGTGGTGGAGGATGAAGATTTTGCCAATCCTCAAAACCAAGAGAATATTATAATGACTTCCTCTCATCCCACCGACCCTAATCATCCATTTTTAACTCTGGTGTCTTATGTTAGTCCGCAGATTAATCTGCCAGACACAAGGGGAGGCAAGCGCGCTACCTTTGTAGCCAAGATTGCCGCGCCGTCAAATGATTTTGTGGGCGAGCATGCTCTATCCATAACTACTATTGATTCTTCCGCTCGCACTGCCAATTTAGATTTAAATCTTACTATTCTAAATGCCAATGATGCTCCGAGGATTATTAATATAACAAGTTCGGGTTCTGTTAGGCGCAGCAGTGTGGATAATTTCGTTGTTGCTGAGGGAGCAAGCCCTAATGGAGGCATTGACGTCATAGTTGAAGATGTAGATTTTCTTTTTGGTGATAAAGTTAGTTTGGCTGTTGCCAGCGCCACTCTTAACACTAAGTTTATATCCGTTGCCAAAGCGCATATAGATGAATCGGATGCCGACCCTAACCACCAAGTAATATTTAATATAGATATTCTTTCCGAATCCTTGAATGATGCCGAAGTAGGAACTCATATCTTGGAAATAAACGCAACAGATGCTGAGGGAGTAGTCGCTACACGCCAAGTTAATTTAGTTGTTGAGAATGTTAATGACGCTCCTGAAATTGTTTCAATTACTTATTCAGAGAGCATTAGCAAGAACCTTAAAGATGCAGGTAATACAGGTGATGAATATACATATAATTTGAATGAGGGGGACAGCGGGGTTTTATATATTAAGATTATGGATGAAGATTTAATTCATTCGCACGAGAATATAACAGTCAGCTGGACTAACCCTCTTACTCGTGAGTTATTGTCATTTGACAAAACATCATTTAGCTCCACGGATGTGCTTGAGGATGGGACAGTTAATTTTATTTTGCGGCTGGGGCAAGACGCTGACTTTGATAATATTCATGTAGGTCCCCACTTTATATTTTTTTCAATATCTGATAGCACTGGCGCGGTGGTTAACGCAGGCGGTGAGCTAGCGAGATCAAGAATAATTATTAATATTGTTAATGTCCAGGAACGTCCCTTCTTTCCACAGATAGACCATAATATAGTTGTATTTGAACAATCTGGAGGAGCTGAATTGTCAGCTGGGACAGTCATAGCAACTATCGGGCAGGCATACTGTTCAGCAGTAGGTTCAACATCTGGTTGCGCGTCTCCTGCGCCAGTTCTCGAGGCAAACGACCCAGATCCTGGTGATACGATAAGATTATCTTATGAACTTCAATCTATTGGCACAGAAAATTTTTATCTAGACGGTTTGAAACTCAAAAACCGCCACCCTATTAGAGTGGGTGAGAAAGAAAGTGTTATTATACATGTTGTAGATCCTTATAATAATAGGGAATTGCTAGAGGGGTATATTGTTGTGCATGTTAAAAGATTAAATAATCTCAATCAAGATTCTGATGGTGATGGAGTTCGCGACCCTTATGATGGCGCTCCCGGCAACCCTGCTGCGCAAACCATGGGCAGTGGAACACATGCTGACCCGTATCTCATCCATAATATTTATCAACTGCAGGCAATAGCTGGAGTTGACCATCAAGGGAATAGTTTGCAGGCATCTGAGTTTACGGGGAACTCTTATTTGTATGGGAATGGATTGTTGCGACAGCTTAGCAGTCACTATCGTTTGGTAAATGATGTAAGCGCTTCCATCACCTCAACTTGGAATCGCGGCGGCGGATTTATACCTATAGGGACAGGTGTTTGTAATAGTAGTGACGTACGATGCGATACTGCAACGGCAGCCCGTTTGGTGGATGGAACCCCAGTGCGCTTTAGCGGAACATTTGATGGATCGAATTTTGAAATTAGCGGCTTAACCATCAATAGGCAATCAAGCTATCTTGGACTATTTGGTGAAGCAGGAGTTGGCAGTGTTATTGCTAATCTAGAATTAACTTCGGCAAATATTATAAATTCTGCCACTCGCTCAAATCCAAGCGATGCAGTCAAATTTAGCCATGGAGGGGTATTAGTGGGACAAATGTTAGGCGGCACCATAGATAATGTTCGTGTTACTGGAAGGTTCATGGGAATTGATTATAAATATGCAGGCGGTGTGGCGGGGTCGCTTAGTTCATCGGCGAATGGAGCAATACCTGGCATAATAACAAACTCTATGGCGGACGTTGACATTACTGCCAATGGCATTGAATTTGGTGGATTAGTGGGTGTGTTGGGGCGGAACTCTCTCATACAAGCATCTAACGCCAAAGGGAATGTAATGTCCGCTGTAAATGATAATAATGCGCTTCTTGCTAATTATGTAGGCGGTTTAGTCGGAATATCTCGTGGCTATATATTTGCTTCTTATGCTACGGGTAATGTGCGCGGCTATTATAATGTGGGCGGGTTGGTTGGAAACGTGCTCGGAGGAGCAACAACTGCTAACTTTGCTACTGGTGATGTTGAAGGAATCATACAAGTTGGTGGATTAGTTGGTGAGATGTTAGGGGGTACTCACAGATATTTGTATTATAGCGGACAGCTTATTCGTTCTTCTTATACCTCTGCCACACCAGAATTTATAGGAGGTATAATAGGAAAATTATGGGCAAGAACAACTATTTACAGTGTTATTAATATGCGCTCCAGCAATCCTTATGACACACCTAAAGGAGGGTTAGTATTTGGTCTCCTTGATCTAACTGTAGTTCAAGATATCCCTAATATTCATAATGCCTATTCAATTTACGTCCTTGACAATTCTTTGGGTTACATTGCACATAAAAGTTATGGAACAGCACAGGGCGGACCGCTTTCTCTTCTTGGGGACAACGCCGCTAGTATTAAAGCAATACCTATGATTCAGTTGAAATATTGCTCTAACGACGCACTTTTGCAGGGGTTGCTTTGCACTGGTTTATTCAATAATAATTTTTGGAGGGATTTACGTGTCTCGTCATTAGGTTCAAGCTATAATGTTGATTGGTCCATTCCCTCTGATAATTATCCCGCCCTTAAAGTGCAACGAGTTACTGGGACGGGAGAGCTTGATGATGCCAGTATTCTTCCTTCGCCCGAAGAGCAAAGATGTCATATTGAACCAGAATATACTCACCCCACCTACTGCCCAACAACCATCCGCTAAAAATGATATACTTCATATTGCAGAGGCAGGGCGCTCATCTGAAAAGTAGATATGTTGAATATTAGGCAGTAATATGTTTGCTATATATAATTCGACTAATATTTGTTATATAATTCAATGAATAAATATAAATATAGATAATGATCTTATGAAAATTACATATATGAAAAGTAGATTAAAGAGTAGATTTATTATTATTTTCTTGTCTCTGATCGCGGTGGGGTGCGGTGGATCAAATAATAATACAAGCGGTCAGTCCCCTACTCCCCTTACCCCTACTCCCCTTACATGCGCCGATGATTTCCAGGTATGTTCGCCGCCCCATCTTACGGCTTTATACGGCGGCGATGTGTTCTACTTTAACGAAGCTACGGGGATTAACCAAACTGTCAAAATTAGCGAAGGAGAGAAGCAAACCTTCTATGCTATTATCCATGATTCTGATATATCATCTGGAGAATCTATTAATGTTACCATCAATAGTACAACTATTGATTTTGCGGATAGTTTATATGGCTATGTTTCTCCACCACTTAAGATGGATCCCGAGACGGATCCCGAGAGTATTCCATCCGCGCTTGAAAACTACACAAATACTGAAGGATATGAGATTTTTAACTTTACCTTAGGGGAAGACCTTTTATTAGATGATAAAGTGGTCGGAGAACATGAGATTTCAGTTGTCTCTATTGATACCCGGGGATTGGAGGGTTCTTCTAAGATAGTAGTTGTGATAGAGAACGTCAACGATACGCCTGTAATATCCTCCTTGGAACGTTCAGGCGGAGTTACCGCAAGCAGTGAAAATATTTTTGAAGTATATGAGGGAGGTGAAGAAAGAATTATTAGGGTAAAAGTTAGAGATGATGATATACAGCACGGAGATATTGTTGGCTTGAATATTACCAGTGCTAATCTACCGACTGGAGTTATATCCATTGAAAAGGATAAATTATCCCAGTCGGATACTGTAAATAATCAAGTAGAGTTTATAGTCCATATTGCGTCCGGGCTTCTGCGGGATGCTGATATAGGCGAACATTTGTTGAACTTCTTAGTTTATGATGAACTTGGCAAGGCAGAAGACAGTAGAACTATTACTCTAAAAGTTAATAATGTTGCTGAGCAGCCCAATATTATTAGCGTGTTGGCGGGAGCAGGTGTTAGCGCTTCAGCCGATGGTAGCTCTTGGATATTATCAGAAGATGTTGCAGGTTCTTTGAGTATCGTGGTGGAGGATGAGGATTTCGGTAGTACGGAAAATCAAGAGAGTTTGCGCATTGACATTAGGAGTTCTACCCTGCCTGAGAACTTCATAACTGTTCAACAATCAGAGATTAGCAGCCCTGATAGTTCTACGAATAACAGAGTCACTTTTAGAATTGAATTTACCGCTCCTGCTAATCAACTAGTTGGAGAACATAATATCACTTTTTCCTTTACTGATACAGATGGAAATACAGCATTATATGAGGGGGAGTTTAGAATTGAGAATGTTAATGATGCTCCTGTAATATCCGCCCTGACTAGTTTAGATGGGGTTGTCTCAATAGGTGAAAATATTTTTGAAGCGTTTGAAGGTGGTGAAGAAGGAACTATTAGGGTGGCAGTTAGAGATGATGATATACCGCATGGAGATATTGTTGGCTTGAATATTACCAGCGCTAATCTACCAGCTGGAGTTATATCTATTGAAAAGGATAAATTATCCCAGTCCGATACTATAAATAATCAAGTGGAGTTTATAGTCCATATTGCGTCTGGGCTTCTGCGGGATGCTGATATAGGCGAACATTTGTTGAACTTCTTGGTTTATGATGAATTTGGTAAGGCAGAGGACACAAGAACTATAACTCTAAAAGTTAATAATGTTGTTGAGCAACCGAATATTATTAGCGTGTTGGCGGGAGCAGGTGTTAGCGCTTCAGCCGATGGTAGCTCTTGGATATTATCAGAAGATGTTGCGGGTTCTTTGAGTATCGTGGTGGAGGATGAAGATTTCGGTAGTACGGAAAATCAAGAGAGTTTGCGCATTGACATTAGGAGTTCTACCCTTCCTGAGAACTTCATAACTGTTCAACAATCAGAGATTAGCAGCCCTGATAGCTCTACAAATAATAGAGTCACTTTTAGAATTGAATTTACCGCTCCTGCTAATCAACTAGTTGGAGAACATAATATCACTTTTTCCTTTACTGATACAGATGAAAATAGAGCGCTATATGAGGGGGAGTTTAGAATTGAGAATGTTAATGATGCTCCTGTAATATCCGCCCTGACTAGTTTAGATGGGGTTGTCTCAAGCGGTGAAAATATTTTTGAAGTATATGAGGGAGGTGAAGAAGGAATTATTAGGGTAACAGTTAGAGATGAGGATATACCGCATGGAGATATTGTTAGCTTGAATATTACTAGCGCTAATCTGCCGACTGGAGTTATATCTATTGAAAAGGATAAATTATCCCAGTCGGATACTGTAAATAATCAAGTGGAGTTTGTATTAAATGTAGCGTCTGGGCTTCTGCGGGATGCTGATATAGGCGAACATTTGTTGAACTTCTTGGTTTATGATGAATTTGGCGGGGCAGAGGACACAAGAACTATTACTCTAAAAGTTAATAATGTTGTTGAGCAACCGAATATTATTAGCGTGTTGGCGGGAGCAGGTGTTAGCGCTTCAGCCAATAATAACTCTTGGACATTATCAGAAGATGTTGCAGGTTCTTTGAGTATCGTAGTGGAGGATGAAGATCTCGGCAGCCCGCAAAATCAAGAGAGTATAAACATCACCATTACAAGCCCCACTCTTCCTGAGAACTTCATAACTGTTCAACAATCAGAGATTAGCCGCCCCGACAGTTCTACGAATAACAGAGTCACTTTTAGAATTGAATTTACCGCTCCTGCTAATGAACTAGTTGGAGAACATAATATTACTTTTTCCTTTACTGATACAGATGGGAACATAGTTTTATATAAGAGGGAGTTTAGAATTGAGAACGTCAACGATGTTCCTGAGATATCCATGATGGATTCTGCTCGCGGAGTTACCTCAAGCGGTGAAAATATTTTTGAAGCATTTGAAGGTGGTGAAGAAGGAATTATTAGGGTAAAAGTTAGAGATGATGATATACCGCATGGAGATATTATTGGCTTGAATATTACCAGCGCTAATCTGCCAGCTGGGATTATATCCATTGAAAAGGATAAATTATCCCAGTCCGATGTTGTAAATAACCAGGTAGAGTTTGTAGTCCATATTGCGTCTGGGCTTCTGCGGGATGCTGATATAGGTGAATATCTATTAGACCTTTTGGTTTATGATGAACTTGGCAAGGCAGAAGACAGTAGAACTATTACTCTAAAAGTTAATAATGTTGTTGAGCAGCCAAATATTATTAGCGTGTTGGCGGGAGAAGGTGTTAGCGCTTCAACCGATGGCAGCTCTTGGATATTATCAGAAGATGTTGCGGGTTCTTTGAGTATCGTGGTGGAGGATGAAGATTTCGGTAGTACGGAAAACCAAGAGAGTATAAACATTACTATTATGAGTTCCACTCTGTCTGAGAACTTCATAACTGTTCAACAATCAGAGATTAGCCGCCCCGACAGTTCTACGAATAACAGAGCCACTTTTAGAATTGAATTTACCGCTCCTGCTAATGAACTAGTTGGAGAACATAATATTACTTTTTCCTTTACTGATACAGATGGGAACATAGTTTTATATAAGAGGGAGTTTAGAATTGAGAACGTCAATGATGCTCCTGAGGTATATATGATGGATTCTGCTCGCGGAGTTACCTCGATTGGTGAAAATATTTTTGAAGTATATGAGGGAGGTGAAGATGGAATTATTAGGGTAAAAGTTAGAGATGTGGATATACAGCATGGAGATATTGTTAGCTTAAATCTTATCAGCGCCGATTTGCCTGGCATTATATCTATTGAGGAGGATAAATTATCCCAGTCGGATGCTATGAATAATCAAGTGGAGTTTGTATTAAATGTAGCGTCTGGTCTTCTGCGGGATGCTGATATAGGCGAGCATCAGTTTCGTTTTTTAGTGCATGATGAATTTGGTGGGATAGACGGCAGCGGGAACTTTACTCTGAATGTCAAAAATACCGATGACACAAGCAGCATCAATTATTCAGCAATTAGCGGAAGGATTAATAAGCTGAGTAATGCGGATGGCGTCCCAGATACCTTCGCAATTAGTGAGGGGCAAAGCGGGCAAATTCAAGTTATAATCTCTGATGAGGATTTAATCCACTCTTCGCAGCTTGAATATACAATAACTGGCAACTCTATTAGGCAAGGGATTAGGGAAGGATTATTAAACATAACCAGAGTTGAATCCTCATCTTCTGCTGAGGAACATATATTTCTCATTGATATCGGCAAGAGCGGCAGTCCAATTGATGATGCGGATATTGGAAATTACAACTTGAATCTGCGCATATTTGATGTTGGCGCAGATAGGAGAGTAGACGCCCTTTATCCTTTTGTGTTGGAGATAAACAATGTGCCTGAACCGACTGCTATTATTAATGTGCAGGCGGGACAGGGAGCTGTAGCAGGAACAGGAACTAATTATTTTGTGCTTACAGAGAAAATTTTAGCATCCTTTGACATTATAGTTATGGATGAAGACCTTGTAAATCCGCTTGCTCAAGAGAACATAACAATGGAAACTATACCTAGCGATTTACCGAATGACTTACTGCTTACTAAAAGTTTATATGTTACCCGTCCTGATACGGTTGGCGGAAATCAGGCAACCTTTACCCTGGGAATTGCTGCTCCACGCAACGAAGATGCGCGGGACGATAATTACACAATCCCCTTCATAATAAGTGGCGCAGGAGGCAGATCATTAGTGGGCGAAATTAGCATTAAAATTGAGAACGTCAATGATGCGCCTGTAATATCTGCCCTGACTCACTCAGGCGGAGTTAGCAGGACCGGCCTGCCTGTAGAGAGTAATACTTTTATAGTGTCCGAGGGCGGAGTTAATGGATCTATTACAGTAACGGTTGAGGATCCTGATATACAGCATGGAGACACAGTAGGTTTAGAGATAAGCAATGATGCGTTATTAGGGGACGCTACATTTATTGATAAATATTTTTCAGTTGAAGAAAACATAGCAGCGCCCAATCAGGTAGAGTTTGCAATCCATATTGCTTCTGAGCTTATGCAGGATACTGATATAGGCGAGCATCATTTTCAATTAGTGGTTTTTGATGATTTTGGCGGCTCTGCTACTCGCGACTTCATTGTTATAGTGGAAGACACCGATGACTTAACCACTATTTCTAATTTCGGCTGGACGGGTAATTTGACGAAGGTTGCTCCAATATCTAGTCCGGCGCCGAGCAACGGAGGAGACCTGTTTACAATTTATGAAGGACAAAGCGGACAAATTGAGTTCACATTTTCTGATGAAGATTTATCTCTCGCTTCGTTAGTTGTATCTAACATAACAGGCGACCCTATAGATTCGCAAATTATAAACGCTACTATTAGAACAAAACCATCATCGCCTGATGAAAGAATATTGACAATTAATATTGGAAACAACTCAAGCGGAACTCAGAAAATTGATGATGTCCATATCGGCACTTATGAACTTAGCTTAAATATTTCCAGTTCTGCTGGAGAAGTTGCCATTAGCTATCCATTCACTTTACAGATTATTAATGTTGAGGAGCAACCGCGTATTATTAAAATATTGCCTAGCTTTGGATTGAGTAGCGGACCTGCTGCCAATTCCTTTATATTGACACAAAATGTAGCGACAACTTTTATAATTGTGGTGGAGGATGAAGATTTTGCCAGCCCGCAAAACCAAGAGAATATTATAATGACTTCCTCTCATCCCACCGACTCTAATTATCCATTTTTAACTCTGGTGTCTTATGAGAGTCCGCAGATTAATCTTCCAGACATAGCGGGAGGCAAGCGCGCCACCTTTATAGCCAAGATTGCCGCACCGTCAAATGATTTTGTGGGCGAGCATACTCTATCCATAACTGCTATTGATTCTTCAGTCAGGACTGCGCATTTAAATTTAAATCTCACCGTTCTAAATGTCAATGATGCTCCGAGGATTATTAATATAACAAGTTCGGGTTCTGTTAGCCGCATTGATATGGATAATTTTGTTGTTGCTGAGGGAGCAAGCCATGAGGGTGGCATTGACGTAACAGTTGAAGATATAGATTTTCTCGTGCGCGATAGGGTTAGTTTGACTGTTGCCAGCGCCACTCTTAACACTAAGTTTATATCCGTTGCCAAAGCGCATACAGATGAATCGGATGCCAACCCTAACCACCAAGTAATATTTAATATAGATATTCTTTCCGAATCCTTGAATGATGCCGAGGTGGGAACTCATATCTTGGAAATAAACGCAACAGATGCTGAGGGAGTAGTCGCTACACGCCAAGTTAATTTAGTTGTTGAGAATGTTAATGACGCTCCTGAAATTGTTTCAATTACTTATACAGGGGATATCAGTAAGACACGAATGGGTAAATTTGATATATATCAACTGAATGAGGGCGGCGCTGGATTTTTGCATATTAATATTATGGATGAAGATTTAATTCATTCACACGAGAATATAACAGTAAGATGGAATAACCCCTACCGCTTATCTGATAGATTATTATCATTTAACAAACAATTTTTTACTTCTATTGATGCTGATGATGGGACAGTTAATCTTATTTTGCAGCTGGGGCAAGGCGCTGACTTTGATGATATTCACATAAACGGCTACGTTATAGGTCTATCAATATTTGATGGTAATAATGTAAGAATTAATCCGATAAAGTCAAGTATATTTCTTAAGATTATTAATGTCCCTGAACCTCCCTTTTTCCCACAGCTAGACCACCATATAGCTGTATTTGAACAATCTGGCGCAGACCAATTGCCAGCTGGGACAGTCATAGCAACTGTCGGGGAGGCATACTGTTCAGTAGTAGGTTCAACATCTGGTTGTGGGTCTCCTGCGCCAGTTCTCGTGGCAGATGATCCAGATCCTGGTGATGCGGCAAATTTAATTTATGAAATTAGATCTGTTGGCACAGAAAAACTTTATGTGGACGGTTTGCAAATTAAAAATCGTATTCCGCTCATAGTTGATTCTCAAGCAAGTTTTTTTATTAACGCTATAGATCCTAGTGGTATGAAGGTGGCTCCAGACACAGAAGCGATTGTTACTGTGCATGTTAAAGGTACAAATAATCTCAATCAAGATTTTGATGGTGATGGAGTTCGTGACCCTTATGATGGCGCTCCCACCAACCCTGCTGCGCAAACCAAGGGCAGTGGGACACGCGCTGACCCATATCTTATCCATAATATTTTTCAACTGCAGGCAATAGCTGGAGTTGACCATCTAGGGAATAGTTTGCAAGCATCTGAGTTTACGAGGAACTCTTATTTGTATGGGAATGGATTAGCAGCTCAGCTTGGCAGTCACTATCGTTTGGCAAATGATGTAAGTGCTTCCATCACCTCAGCTTGGAATGGTGGTAGTGGATTTATACCTATAGGGACAGGTGTTTGTAATAGCGATGACACGCAATGCGATGCCACAACGGCAGCCCGTTTGGTGTATGGAACCTCAGTGCGCTTTAGCGGAACATTTAATGGAGCGAATTTTGAAATCAGCGGCTTAACCATCAATAGACAGTCAAGCTATATTGGACTATTCGGTGAAGCAGGGTATGGCAGCATTATTTCTAATTTAAGATTAACCTCGGCAAACATTATAAACCCCGCCACTCGCTCACATCCAAGCGATACAGTCAAATTTAGCCATGGAGGAGTATTAGTGGGACAAATGTTAGGAGGCACCATAGATAATGTCCATACTACTGGAACGTTAACTGGAGTTGGTTACAGATATGGAGGTGTAGCGGGAACACTTGGTCCATCGGCGAGTTTAGGAATACCTGGCATAATAACAAACTCTATGGCGGACGTTGACATTACTGCCAATGGCGCTGGATTTGGCGGATTGGTGGGTTTATTAGGGGGCAACTCTTTCATAAATGCATCTAATGCCAAAGGGAATGTGAGGCCCGCTTTAGATAATATCAATCAACTTCTTGCTCATGATGTAGGCGGATTAGTTGGAATATCTTACGGTAATATATTTGCTTCTTATGCTTTGGGTGACGTGCGCGCCTCTGATTATGTGGGCGGATTGGTCGGTAAAGTACTACAAGGCGCAACAACTGCAAGCTTCGCTGCTGGTGATGTTAGAGGGAATGAATACGTTGGTGGATTATTTGGTGCAGCGTCAGCGGGCATTCACAGGTATTTGTATTATAGTGGTTTGCTCATTGGTTCTGGTTATATCATGGGTGGCATAGTAGGGGAATTGGGGTATGCGGCAATTATTTACAGCGTTATTAATATGCGTTCCCCGCATCCTGGTAATAGACCTATTAATGGGGGGCTAATATTTGGTCATATTGATCTGACTGCCAATCCCGGCCCTAATATTAATCCCAGCCCTAGTATTCGTGATGCCTATTCAATTGATGTCGCTGCCGATTCTTTGGGTTATATTGTACATGAAAGTTATGAAGGGGGAGAGGGTGCGCCGCTTTCTCTTCTTGATGGCAACTCAGGGAGTATTAAAAAAATATCTGCAAATCAGCTAAAATATTGTAGCGGTAACGGACATACTTTTAGCGGCAGCGGTATTGCTTCTATCGTTAATGTAGATTGCACTGGTTTATTCCATGATAATTATTGGGGGGATAGAACTATCCAATCATTAGGTGCAAACTATAATATTGATTGGAATTTGGTTGCTGGTTCTTATCCTACCATTAAAGTGCAACGAGTTACTGGGGTGGGAGTGCTTGATGCTGCCAATATTATTCCTTCGCATAGAGAGCAAAGATGTTATATTGAACCTGCATATACTCACGTCACCTACTGCCCGATAACTCCTCCCTAAATTAGAATAACACATCGCAATACTTGCGGTTATGTTACTGCAAGTAGGGAGTCGCTTATTCCTTTCAGGTTTATGTATTTCCTTGCCCAACCCCTACCTTATTACCTTGCGTAAATATAAGTATAAAAATGGTATAAATATGCAATATTAATGATACAATTACAGAACCTTTGATGGTAATGCAATGACAATGCATTTATTCAGCTGTCAATTGGTAGGAGTATATGGTAATATTTATGAAGGTTACATGTTTAAAAGGTAATTTATTTAAATTATTAAAGAATAAATTATTTATTGTTTTCTTGTCTCTGATCGCGGTGGGGTGCGGTGGATCAAATAATAATACAAGCGGTCAGTCCCCTACTCCCCTTACCCCTACTCCCCTTACATGCGCCGATGATTTCCAGGTATGTTCGCCGCCCCATCTTACAGCTTTATACGGCGGCGGTGTATTCTACTTTAACGAAGCTACGGGGATTAACCAAACTGTCAAAATTAGCGAAGGAGAGAAGCAAACTTTCTATGCTATTATCCATGATTCCGATATATCATCTGGTGAATCTATTAATGTTACCATCAATAGTACAACTATTGATTTTGCGGATAGTTTAGATGGCTATGTTTCTCCACCACTTAAGATGGATCCCAAGACGGATCCCGAGAGTATTCCATCCGCGCTTGAAAACTACACAAATGCTGAAGAATATGAAATTTTTAACTTTACCTTAGGGGAAGACCTTTTATTAGATGATAAAGTGGTCGGAGAACATAATATTTCAGTTGTCTCTATTGATACCAAGGGATTGAAGGGTTCTTCTAAGATAGTAGTTGTGATAGAGAACGTCAACGATACGCCTGTGATATCCGCTCTTACCACTTCAGGCGGAGTAAGAGCAAGAAATGGAAATATTTTTGAAGTATATGAGGGAGGTGAAGAAGGAATTATTAGGGTAAAAGTTAGAGATGATGATATACAGCATGGAGATATTGTTGGCTTGAATATTACCAGCGCTAATCTGCCAGCTGGGATTATATCCATTGAAAAGGATAAATTATCCCAGTCCGATGTTATAAATAATCAAGTGGAGTTTGTAGTCCATATTGCGTCCGGGCTTCTGCAGGACACTGACATAGGTGAATATCCATTAGACCTTTTGGTTTATGATGAATTTGGCGGAGAAAAAGATAAAAGAACTATAACTCTAAAAGTTAATAATGTTGCTGAGCAGCCCAATATTATTAGCGTGTTGGCGGGAACAGGTATTAGCGCCGCAGCGAGTGATAACTCTTGGATATTATCAGAAGATGTTGCGGGTTCTTTGAGTATCGTGGTGGAGGATGAGGATTTCGGTAGTACGGAAAATCAAGAGAGTTTGCGCATTGACATTAGGGGTTCTACCCTGCCTGAGAACTTCATAACTGTTCCACAATCAGAGATTAGCAGCCCTGATAGCTCTACAAATAATAGAGTCACTTTTAGAATAGAATTTACCGCTCCTGCTAATCAACTAGTTGGAGAACATAATATCACTTTTTCCTTTACTGATACAGATGGAAATACAGCATTATATGAGGGGGAGTTTAGAATTGAGAACGTTAATGATGCTCCTGTAATATTCTCATTGACTCGTTCAGACGGAGTTTTCTCAAGTGGTGAAAATATTTTTGAAGCGTTTGAAGGTGGTGAAGAAGGAACTATTAGGGTGGCAGTTAGAGATGATGATATACCGCATGGAGATATTATTGGCTTGAATATTACTGGCGCTAATCTGCCGACTGGAGTTATATCTATTGAAGCGGATAAATTATCCCAGTCGGATACTGTAAATAACCAAGTAGAGTTTATAGTCCATATTGCGTCTGGGCTTCTGCGGGATGCTGATATAGGCGAACATTTGTTGAACTTCTTGGTTTATGATGAATTTGGTAAGGCAGAAGACAGTAGAACTATAACTCTAAAGGTTAATAATGTTGTTGAGCAACCGAATATTATTAGCGTGTTGGCGGGGGCAGGTGTTAGCGCCGCAGCCGATGGTAGCTCTTGGACGTTATCAGAAGATGTTGCGGGTTCTTTGAGTATCGTGGTGGAGGATGAAGATTTTGGTAGTGTGCAAAATCAAGAGAGTATAAATATTACCATTACAAGCCCCACCCTTCCTGAGAACTTCATAACTGTTCAACAATCGGAGATTAGCCGCCCCGATAGTTCTACGAATAACAGAGTCACTTTTAGAATTGAATTTACCGCTCCTACTAATCAACTAGTTGGAGAACATAATATCACTTTTTCCTTTACTGATACTGATGGGAACATAGTTTTATATAAGAGGGAGTTTAGAATTGAGAACGTCAATGATGCTCCCGTAATATTCGCCCTGACTAGTTTAGATGGGGTTGTCTCAATAGGTGGAGATGTTTTTGAAGTATTTGAGGGAGGCGATAATGGGGCTATTAAAGTAATTGTAAATGATGCGGATATACCGCATGGAGATATTATTGGCTTGAATATTACTAGCACTAATCTACCGACTGGAGTTATATCTATTGAAGCGGATAAATTATCCCAGCCGGATACTATAAATAATCAAGTGGAGTTTGTAGTCCATATTGCGTCCGGGCTTCTGCGGGATGCTGATATAGGCGAACATTTGTTGAACTTCTTGGTTTATGATGAATTTGGCGGGGCAGAGGACACAAGAACTATTACTCTAAAAGTTAATAATGTTGTTGAGCAGCCCAATATTATTAGCGTATTGGCGGGAACAGGTGTTAGCGCCGCAGCCGATGGTAGCTCTTGGATATTATCAGAAGATGTTGCAGGTTCTTTGAGTATCGTGGTGGAGGATGAAGATTTTGGTAGTGCGCAAAATCAAGAGAGTATAAACATCACCATTACAAGCCCCACTCTTCCTGAGAACTTCATAACTGTTCAACAATCAGAGATTAGCCGCCCCGACAGTTCTACGAATAACAGAGTCACTTTTAGAATTGAATTTACCGCTCCTGCTAATGAACTAGTTGGAGAACATAATATTACTTTTTCCTTTACTGATACAGATGGGAACATAGTTTTATATAAGAGGGAGTTTAGAATTGAGAACGTCAACGATGTTCCTGAGATATCCATGATGGATTCTGCTCGCGGAGTTACCTCAAGCGGTGAAAATATTTTTGAAGTATATGAGGGAGGTGAAGAAGGAATTATTAGGGTAAAAGTTAGAGATACGGATATACAGCATGGAGATATTGTTAGCTTGAATATTACTAGCGCTAATCTACCAGCTGGGATTATATCCATTGAAGCGGATAAATTATCCCAATCGGACGCTATAAATAATCAAGTGGAGTTTGTAGTCCATATTGCGTCTGGGCTTCTGCGGGATGCTGATATAGGTGAATATATATTAGACCTTTTGGTTTATGATGAACTTGGCAAGGCAGAAGACAGTAGAACTATTACTCTAAAAGTTAATAATGTTGTTGAGCAACCGAATATTATTAGTGTGTTGGCGGGAGCAGGTGTTAGCGCTTCAGCCGATGGCAGCTCTTGGATATTATCAGAAGATGTTGCGGGTTCTTTGAGTATCGTGGTGGAGGATGAAGATTTTGGTAGTGTGCAAAATCAAGAGAGTATAAACATTACCATTACAAGCCCCACCCTGCCTGAGAACTTCATAACTGTTCCACAATCAGAGATTAGCCGCCCCGACAGTTCTACGAATAACAGAGCCACTTTTAGAATTGAATTTACCGCTCCTGCTAATGAACTAGTTGGAGAACATAATATCACTTTTTCCTTTACTGATACAGATGGAAATACAGCATTATATGAGGGGGAGTTTAGAATTGAGAACGTTAATGATGCTCCTGTAATATCCGCTCTGACTCGTTCAGACGGAGTTATCGCAAACGGTGAAAATATTTTTGAAGTATATGAGGGAGGTGAAGAAGGAATTATTAGGGTAAAAGTTAGAGATGATGATATACCGCATGGAGATATTATTGGCTTGAATATTACTAGCGCTAATCTACCGACTGGAGTTATATCTATTGAAGCGGATAAATTATCCCAGTCGGATACTATAAATAATCAAGTAGAGTTTATAGTTCGTATTGCATCTGAGCTTTTGCAGGACAGTGACACAGGTGAATATTCATTGGATTTCTTGGTTTATGATGAACTTGGTAAGGCAGAAGACAGTAGAACGATTACTCTAAAAGTTATAAACATTGATGACGCAAGCAGCGCTACCTATTCAGCAATTAGCGGCGAGGTTAGTAAGCTGGACAGTGTGGATGATAGCCCAGATATATTCGCAATTAGTGAGGGGCAAAGCGGACAAATTAATGTCACTATCTCTGATGAGGATTTAATCCACAGCTCGCAGCTTGAATATGCAATAACTGGCGACTCTATTAGGCAAGGGATTAGGGAAGGATTATTAAACATAACCAGAGTTGAATCCTCATCTTCTGCTGAGGAAAATATATTCCTCATTGATATCGGCAAGAGCGGCAGTCCAATTGATGATGCGGATATTGGAAGTTACAACTTGAATCTGCGAGTAGAGAATGATGCTGGAACTGTGAATGCGAATTATCCTTTTATCCTTAAGGTTAATAATGTTGTTGAGCAACCAAATATTATTAGTGTGTTGGCGGGAGCAGGTGTTAGCGCTTCAGCCGATGGCAGCTCTTGGATATTATCAGAAGATGTTGCGGGTTCTTTGAGTATCGTGGTGGAGGATGAAGATTTCGGTAGTCCACAAAACCAAGAGAGTATAAACATCACCATTATGAGTTCCACTCTGTCTGAGAACTTCATAACTGTTCAACAATCAGAGATTAGCCGCCCCGATAGTTCTACGAATAACAGAGTCACTTTTAGAATTAGATTTACCGCTCCTGCTAATGAACTAGTTGGAGAACATAATATCACTTTTTCCTTTACTGACACTGATGGAAATACAGCATTATATGAGGGGGAGTTTAGAATTGAGAACGTCAATGATGCTCCTGAGGTATATATGATGGATTCTGCTCGCGGAGTTACCTCAAGCGGTGAAAATATTTTTGAAGTATATGAGGGAGGTGAAGATGGAATTATTAGGGTAAAAGTTAGAGATGCGGATATACAGCATGGAGATATTGTTAGCTTGAATATTACTAGCGCTAATCTGCCAGCTGGGATTATATCCATTGAAAAGGATAAATTATCCCAGTCGGATGCTATGAATAATCAAGTGGAGTTTGTGTTAAATGTTGCGTCTGGGCTTCTGCGGGATGCTGATATAGGTGAATATCCATTAGACCTTTTGGTTTATGATGAATTTGGTGGGATAGATGGCAGTGGGAATTTTACTCTGAATGTCAAAAACACTGATGACGCAAGCAGCGCTACCTATTCAGCAATTAGCGGCGGGGTTAGTAAGCTGGGCAGTGTGGATGGCGCTTCAGATACATTCGCAATTAGTGAAGGACAAAGCGGGCAGATTAAGGTTATTATCTCTGATGAGGATTTGTCCCGCACTTCGCAGCTTGAATATACAATAACTAGCGACTCTATTAGGCGAGGGGTTAGGGCAGGATTATTAAATATAAGCAGAGTTGAATCCTCATCTTCTGCTGAGGAAAATATATTCCTCATTGATATCGGCAAGAGCGGCAGTCCAATTGATGATGCGGATATCGGAAGTTACAACTTGAATCTGCGAGTAACGGATGATGCAGGGACTGTGAATGCAAACTATCCTTTTGTTCTCAGGGTTAATAATGTTGTTGAGCAGCCCAATATTATTAGCGTGTTGGCGGGAGCAGGTGTTAGCGCTTCAGCCGATGGTAGCTCTTGGATATTATCAGAAGATGTTGCGGGTTCTTTGAGTATCGTGGTGGAGGATGAAGATTTTGGTAGTGCGCAAAATCAAGAGAGTATAAACATTACCATTACAAGCCCCACCCTTCCTGAGAACTTCATAACTGTTCAACAATCAGAGATTAGCCGCCCCGATAGTTCTACGAATAACAGAGCCACTTTTAGAATTGAATTTACCGCTCCTGCTAATGAACTAGTTGGAGAACATAATATTACTTTTTCCTTTACTGATACAGATGGAAATACAGCATTATATGAGGGGGAGTTTAGAATTGAGAACGTCAATGATGCTCCTGTAATATTCTCATTGACTCGTTCAGACGGAGTTTTCTCAAGCGGTGAAAATATTTTTGAAGCGTTTGAAGGTGGTGAAGAAGGAACTATTAGGGTGGCAGTTAGAGATGATGATATACCGCATGGAGATATTATTGGCTTGAATATTACTGGCGCTAATCTACCAGCTGGGATTATATCCATTGAAAAGGATAAATTATCCCAGTCGGATACTCTAAATAATCAAGTGGAGTTTGTAGTCCATATTGCGTCCGGGTTTCTGCGGGATGCTGATATAGGTGAATATCTATTAGACCTTTTGGTTTATGATGAATTTGGTAAGGCAGAAGACAGTAGAACTATTACTCTAAAAGTTAATAATGTTGTTGAGCAGCCCAATATTATTAGCGTGTTGGCGGGAGCAGGTGTTAGCGCTTCAGTCGATGGTAACTCTTGGATATTATCAGAAGATGTTGCGGGTTCTTTGAGTATCGTGGTGGAGGATGAAGATTTTGGTAGTGTGCAAAATCAAGAGAGTATAAACATTACCATTACAAGCCCCACCCTTCCTGAGAACTTCATAACTGTTCCACAATCAGAGATTAGCCGCCCCGATAGCCCTACGAATAACAGAGTCACTTTTAGAATTGAATTTGCCAGTCCTACTAATCAACTAGTCGGAGAACATAATATCACTTTTTCCTTTACTGATACTACTGGGAACATAGTTTTATATAAGGGGGAGTTTAAAATTGAGAACGTCAATGATGCTCCCGTAATATCCGCCCTGACTAGTTTAGATGGGGTTGTCTCAATAGGTGGAGATGTTTTTGAAGTATTTGAGGGAGGCGATAATGGGACTATTAAAGTAATTGTAAATGATGCGGATATACAACATGGAGATGTTGTTGGCTTGAATATTACTGGCGCTAATCTGCCGACTGGAGTTATATCTATTGAAGCGAATAAATTATCCCAGTCGGATGCTATAAATAACCAAGTAGAGTTTATAGTTCGTATTGCCTCTGAGCTTTTGCAGGACAGTGACACAGGTGAATATTCATTGGACTTCTTAGTTTATGATGAACTTGGCAAGGCAGAAGACAGTAGAACGATTACTCTAAAAGTTATAAACATTGATGATGCAAGCAGCGCTACCTATTCAGCAATTAGCGGCGGGGTTAGTAAGCTGGACAGTGTGGATGATAGCCCAGATATATTCGCAATTAGTGAGGGGCAAAGCGGGCAGATTAAGATAGCAATCTCTGATGAAGATCTAATCCACAGCTCGCAACTTGAATATACAATAACTGGCGACTCTATTAGGCAAGGGATTAGGGTAGGATTATTAAACATAACCAGGGTTGAACCCTCTTCTTCTGCCGAGGAACATATATTCCTCATTGATATCGGCAAGAGCGGCAGTCCAATTGATGATGCGGATATCGGAAGTTACAACTTGAATCTACGAGTAGAGAATGATGCTGGAACTGTGAATGCGAATTATCCTTTTATCCTTAAGGTTAATAATGTTGTTGAGCAGCCCAATATTATTAGCGTGTTGGCGGGAGCAGGTGTTAGCGCTTCAGCCGATGGCAGCTCTTGGACATTATCAGAAGATGTTGCGGGTTCTTTGAGTATCGTGGTGGAGGATGAAGATTTTGGTAGTCCACAAAACCAAGAGAGTATAAACATTACTATTATGAGCCCCACTCTGCCTGAGAACTTCATAACTGTTCCACAATCAGAGATTAGCCGCCCCGATAGTTCTACGAATAACAGAGTCACTTTTAGAATTGAATTTACCGCTCCTGCTAATCAACTAGTTGGAGAACATAATATTACTTTTTCCTTTACTGATACTACGGGGAACATAGTTTTATATAAGAGGGAGTTTAGAATTGAGAACGTCAACGATGTTCCTGAGATATCCATGATGGATTCTGCTCGCGGAGTTACTTCAAACGGTGAAAATATTTTTGAAGTATATGAGGGAGGTGAAGAAGGAATTATTAGGGTAAAAGTTAGAGATGTAGATATACAGCATGGAGATATTGTTAGCTTAAATCTTATCAGTGCCGATTTGCCTGGCATTATATCTATTGAGGAGGATAAATTATCCCAGTCGGATGCTATGAATAATCAAGTGGAGTTTGTATTAAATGTAGCGTCTGGTCTTCTGCGGGATGCTGATATAGGCGAGCATCAGTTTCGTTTTTTAGTGCATGATGAATTTGGTGGGATAGATGGCAGCGGGAATTTTACTCTGAATGTCAAAAATACCGATGACACAAGCAGCATCAATTATTTAGCAATTAGCGGAAGGATTAATAAGCTGAGTAATGCGGATGGCGTCCCAGATACCTTCGCAATTAGTGAGGGGCAAAGCGGGCAAATTCAAGTTATAATCTCTGATGAGGATTTAATTCACACTTCGCAACTTGAATATACAATAACTAGCGACTCTATTAGGGCAGGACTATTAAACATAACCAGAGTTGAATCCTCGTCTTCTGCTGAGGAACATACATTCTTCATTAATATCGGCAAGAATGGCAGCCCGATTGATGATGCGGACATTGGAAGTTACAACTTGAATCTGCGCATATTTGATGTTGGCGCAGATAGGAGAGCAGACGCCCTTTATCCTTTTGTGTTGGAGATAAACAATGTGCCTGAACCGACTGCTATTATTAATGTGCAGGCGGGACAGGGAGCTGTAGCAGGAACAGGAACCAATTATTTTGTGCTTACAGAGGAAATTTTAGCATCCCTTGAAATTATAATTATGGATGAAGACCTTGTTAATCCACTTGCTCAAGAGAACATAACAATGGAAACTATACCTAGCGATTTACCGAATGACTTACTGCTTACTAAAAGTTTATATGTTACCCGTCCTGATACGGTTGGCGGAAATCAGGCAACGTTTACCCTGGAAATTGCTGCTCCACGCAACGAAGATGCGCGGGACGATAATTACACAATTCCCTTCATAATAAGTGGCGCAGGAGGCAAATCATTAGTGGGCGAGATTAGCATTAGAATTGAGAACGTCAACGATACGCCTGTAATATCTGCCCTGACTCACTCAGGCGGAGTTGGCAGGGCAGCTCCCGCAGATGAGAATACCTTTATAGTGTCCGAGGGTGGAGTTAATGGAGCTATTACAGTAACGGTTGAGGATCCTGATATACAGCATGGAGATACAGTCAGCTTAGACATAATTAATGATGCGCTATTAGGTGACTCTGCATTTATTGATAAATATTTTTCAGTTGAATCAAGTATAGCCGGGACCAACCAAGTAGAGTTTACAATTCATATTGCTTCTGGACTTATGCAAGAAATTGATATAGGCGAATATCATTTTCAATTGTCGGTTTACGATGATTTTGCCGGCTCTGCTACTCGCGACTTCATTGTTATAGTTGAAGACACCAATGACTTAACTACTATTTCTAATTTCGGTTGGACGGGTAATTTGACGAGCATTAGTCGGGCGCCGAACAACGGAGGAGACCTATTTACAATTTATGAAGGACAAAGCGGACAAATTGAGTTCACATTTTCTGATGAGGATTTAGCCCTCACTCCGCTAGTTATATCTAACATAACAGGCGACTCTATAGATTCGCAAATTATAAACGCTACTATTAGAACGAAACTATCATCGCCTGATGAAAGAATATTGACGATTAATATTGGAAACAACTCAAGCGGAACTCAGAAAATTGATGATATGCATATCGGCACTTATGAGCTTAGTTTAAATATTTCCAGTTCTGCTGGAGAAGTCGCCATTAGCTATCCATTCGCTTTACAGATTATTAATGTTGAGGAGCAACCGCGCATTATTAAAATATTGCCTAGCTTTGGATTTAATAGCGGACCTGCTGCTAATTCCTTTGTATTGACACAAAATGTAGCGACAACTTTTATAATTGTGGTGGAGGATGAAGATTTTGCCAGCCCGCAAAACCAAGAAAATATTAGAATGGTCGCCTCTCATCCCACCGACTCTAATTATCCATTTTTAACTCTGGTATCTTATAATAGTCCGCTGATTAATCTGCCAGACACAACGGGAGGCAAACGCGCCACCTTTGTAGCCAATATTGCCGCGCCGTCAAATGATTTTGTGGGCGAGCATACTCTATCCATAACTGCTATTGATTCTTCAGCCAGGACTGCGCATTTAGATTTAAATCTTACCCTTCTAAATGTCAATGATGCTCCGAGGATTATTAATATAACGAGTTCGGGTTCTGTTAGGCGCAGCAGTGCGGATAATTTTGTTGTTGCTGAGGGAGCAAGCCCTGAAGGTAGCATTGACGTTATAGTTGAAGATGTAGATTTTCTCGTGCGCGATAGGGTTAGTTTGACTGTAGCCAGCGCCACCCTTGACGCTAAGTTTATATCCGTTGCCAAAGCGCATACAGATGAATCGGATGCCGATTCTTACCACCAAGTAATATTTAATATAGATATTCCATCCGAGTCGTTGAATGATGCCGAGGTGGGAACTTATATCTTGGAAATAAACGCAACAGATGCTGAGGGAGTAATCGCTACACGCCAAGTTAATTTAGTTGTTGAGAATGTTAATGACGCTCCTGAAATTGTTGAGATTACTCATGCAGGGGATATCAATAAGACGCTATTAGGTGGAGAAGATTATATATATGAACTGAATGAGGGCAGTAGTGGATTTTTACATATTAAGATTGCGGATGAAGATTTAGTTCATTCACACGAGAGTATAACAGTAAGATGGACTAACCCTCTTACTCGTGAGTTATTGTCATTTGACAAAACATCATTTAGCTCCACGGATGTGCTGGAGGATGGGACAGTTACTCTTGTCTTGCGATTAGGGCAAGGCGCTGACTTTGATGATGTTCACATAAACGGCTACATTATAGATTTATCAATATTTGATAGCGCGAGAGCGACAGTTGACGCGATAGAATCAAGTATACTTCTTGAGATTGTTAATGTCCCTGAACCTCCCTTTTTCCCGCAGCTAAACCATCATATAGCTGTATTTGAACAATCTGGAGCAGACCAATTGCCAGCTGGGACAGTCATAGTAACTTTCGGGCAGGAATACTGTTCAGTAGTAGGTTCAACATCTGGTTGTGGGTCTCCTCCGCCAGTTCTCGTGGCAAACGACCCAGATCTTGGTGATGCGGCAAGATTAATTTATGAAATTGGACCTCTTGGCGCAGAAAAGTTTTATGTAGACGGTTTGCAAATTAAAAATCGTATTCCGCTCATAGTTGATTCTCAAGCAAGTTTTTTTATTAACGCTATAGATCCTAGTGGTATGAAGGTGGCTCCAGACACAGAAGCGATTGTTACTGTGCATGTTAAAGGTACAAATAATTTCAATCAAGATTTTGATGGTGATGGAGTTCGCGACCCTTATGATGGCGCTCCCACCAACCCTGCTGCGCAAACCAAGGGCAGTGGGACACGCGCTGATCCATATCTTATCCATAATATTTATCAACTGCAGGCAATAGCTGGAGTTGACCATCAAGGGAATAGTTTGCAAGCATCCGAGTTTACGAGGAACTCTTATTTGTATGGGAATGGATTGTTGGGACAGCTTAGCAGTCACTATCGTTTAGCAAATAATGTAATAGCTTCCATCACCTCAACCTGGAATGACGGCGGCGGATTTACGTCTATAGGAGTAGGTGCTTGTGATGGTGGTACCCAGCAATGCGATGCCTCCACGGCTGCTCGCAGAGTGTCTGGATCCCCAGCGCGCTTTAGTGGAATATTTAATGGAGCAAATTTTGAAATCAGCGGCTTAACTATCAATAGACAGTCAAGCTATATTGGACTATTCGGTGAAGCAGGGGATGGCAGCATTATTTCTAATTTAAGCTTAACCTCGGCAAACATTATAAACCCCGCCACTCGCTCAAATCCAAGCGATACAGTCAAATTTAGCCATGGAGGAGTATTAGTGGGACAAATGTTAGGAGGCACTATAGATAATGTCCATACTACTGGAACGTTAACTGGAGTTGGTTACAGATATGGAGGTTTAGCGGGAACACTTGGTCCATCGGCGAGTTTAGGAATACCTGGCATAATAACAAACTCTATGGCGGACGTTGACATTACTGCCAATGGCGCTGGATTTGGCGGATTGGTGGGTTTATTAGGGGGCAACTCTTTCATACATGCATCTAACGCCAAGGGGAATGTAATGTCCGTTGTAAATGATAACAGGGGACTTATCTTCAATGAGGCAGGTAAATTAATTGGAGTATCTTTTGGGGATATATTTGCTTCTGAGACAGGCGGATTAGTTGGAGTATCTTATGGTAATATATTTGCTTCTTATGCTTTGGGCGATGTGCACGGCTTTCATTATATGGGCGGATTGGTCGGCATAGCGCAGCAAGGAAAAACAACTGCGAGCTTCGCTGCTGGTGATGTTGAAGGAGTTAAAAACGTTGGTGGATTATTTGGGGCAGTGTTAAGAGGCACGCACGAGCATTTGTATTATAGCGGGCAGCTTGTTCGCTCTTCTTATATTTCGGAACTATCGGACTCTATAGGCGGCATAGTAGGTAAGATAGAAAAAAGCCCAACCATTCACAGTGTTATTAATATGCGTTCCAGCTATCCTAATGATGAAATTTGGAAGGGAGGGTTAATATTTGGTAGAATTGATATGAGAACACCTACGACCAGGCCCCAAATTTATGATGCCTATTCAATTGATGCGTATCATACAATTGATTCACCTAATCGTTATCTAGGTTATCTTTTACATAATGACTATTCAGCAGGTGCTGTGCCGTTTAGTGTTCTTGGCGATAAACATAGTACTATTAGATTATTATTAGAAAGGCAACTTAGGGATTGCGGCATAGATAGGACGTCTCCTGGTGATACTTCTGGCTGTCGCGGTATATTCCCTGAAAATTCTTGGGGGGAGCAAGTTATATCATCAATGGATTCATATTTTACTGTGGAATGGGTCTTTCTCAATGGAGGTTTCCCTACTCTTATAGTCCAACCAATAGAATATTGGCATATGGATGGCACACCACGTAGAGGATCTCCTATTGTTCCTTCGCATGAAGAGCAAAGATGTTATATTGAACCTGCATATACTCACGCCACCTACTGCCCAACAACTATCCGCTAAATTAGAATAACACATCGCAATACTTGCGATTAGTTACTTTATTTTGCATAGATATAATTATGCACATAAAATTGGCGTAGATATAGAAAGTTAATGATATAATAAGAGAGTTGTTGTGATGACTATTCCTTATATATTTGGATAGTAACACGTTTATTCAACAGCGGATTAATAGGGGTAATTGTTAGGGGCAATTAATAGAGACAATTAATAGAGACATAGAGACATAGAGACATAGAGGCATAGGGGGATGTTTATGGGGGTTAAATGTACAAAAAGTAAATTAAAAAATAATTTAAAGAGTCATTTAAAGAGTCATTTTTTTATTATTTGCTTATCTTTGATAGCGGTGGGGATAATGACAGGGTGTACTGAATTAGATAATAATGGAAACGGTTTGCATATAACTCCTCCTGCTCAACCTGCTCCTCCTCCCCCTGCTCCTCCTGCTCAACTTCCTCCCCCTGCTCAACCTCCTCCCTCTGCTCAACTTCCTCCTCCTGCTCCCATTACTCCCCCTGTTCCTTTTGTGTGCTCCAATGATGTTCGGGCCTGTTCGGTGCCCTCTCTTACAGCTTTATACGATGGCGGTGTATTCTACTTTAATGAAGCTACAAGCGTTAACCGATCTATCAAAATTCGTGAAGGAGGCAAGCAAACTTTCTATGTTATTGTCCATGATTCCGATATACTATCTGGGGAATCTATCAATGTTACCATCAAGAGTAAAGCTATTAAGCCAAATACTAATTTCACGGATAATTTAAATGGCTATATTTCTTCGGCACTTAAGATGGCTCCCGAGAATGTTCCATCCGCGCTTGAAAACTATACACATTCTGACGGATATGAAATTTTTATCTTTACCTTAGGAGAAAATATTACGTTAGATGATAGAGTGGTCGGAGAACATGAGATTTCAGTTATCCCCATTGATGGCAATGGATTAGAAGGTTCTATTGACCTTTTTAAGATAGTTATTGTGATAGAGAACGTCAACGATGCTCCTGCAATATCTATGATTAATTCTACTGGTGGAGTTGTCGCAAGCAGTGAAAATATTTTTGAAGTGTTTGAAGGTGGTGAAGAAGGAACTATTAGTGTGGTGGCTAGAGATACGGATATACAGCATGGAGATATTGTTGACTTGAATATTACCAGTGCTAATCTGCCAGCTGGGGTTATATCTATTGAGGCGGACAAACTATCCCAGTCCAATGCTATAAATAACCAAGAAGAGCATAACCAAGTAGAGTTTGTAATCCATATTGCCTCTGGACTTCTGCGGGATGCTGATATAGGTGAATATCTATTAAACCTCTTAGTTTATGATGAACTTGGCGGAGCAGAAGACAGGAGAACTATTACTCTAAAAGTAAAAAATACAGACGATGAGAGCAGCGCCCGCTATGCGGCAACTAGTGGAGGAGTTAGTAAACTGGATAGTGCGGATGGCGCCCCAGATACCTTCGCAATTTACGAAGGACAAAGCGGACGGATTGAGGTTGTAATCTCTGATGAGGATTTAGCGCGCACTCCGATTATCGTATCTAACATAACAGGCGACTCTATAGATTCTCAAATTATAAGCTCGGCTATTAGGACAAAAGCATCATCACCTGAGGAAAGAATATTAATAATTAATATCGGAAACGACTTAATCAACTCCCAGCAGATTGATGATGCTCATATCGGGACTTATGAGCTTAGCTTTAATATTTCTAGTTCTGCTGGAGAAGTTGCCATTAACTATCCATTTACTTTACAGATTATTAATGTTATGACTGTAAGCGATCCAGAGCAAGATCTTGATAGTGATGGAGTTCGCGACCCTTATGATGGGGCTCCCGCCAACCCTGCCATGCAAACCCAGGGCAGTGGAACACGCGCTGACCCGTATCTTATCCATAATATTTATCAACTGCAGGCAATAGCTGGAGTTGACCATCAAGGGAGTAGTTTACAAGTATCCGAGTTTACAGGTAATTCTTATTTGTATGGGAATGGATTGGCTGAGCAGCTTAGCAGTCATTATCGTTTAGCAAATGATGTGAACGCTTCCCTCACCTCAACCTGGAATGGTGGCGGCGGATTTATGTCTATAGGAGTAGGTTTTTGTGGTCAAAGGGGTGTTGAGCAATGCGATGCCACAACGTTAGCTCGCAGAGTGCGTAAATCCCCAGCACGCTTTAGCGGAATATTTAATGGATCTAATTTTGAAATCAGCGGCTTAACCATCAATAGGCAGTCAAGCTATATTGGACTATTCGGCGCAGCAAGACGTGGTAGTATTATCGCTAATTTAAGATTAACCTCGGCAAACATTATAAATCCCGCCGCTCGCGCATATTCAAGACATGCGGTCAAATTCAGCCATGGAGGGGTATTAGTAGGACAAATGTTAGGAGGCACCATAGATAATGTCCATGTTACTGGAACGTTAATAGGAGTTGGTTATAAATATGGAGGCGTAGTGGGGACACTTAGTCAATCTACGAACGGAGAAATATTCAGCACAATAAAAAACTCTATGGCGGACGTTAACATTACTGCCAATGGCATTGGATTTGGTGGATTGGTGGGTTTGTTGGGGATTAACTCTTCCATACATGCATCTAATGCCAAAGGGAATGTGAAGACCGATTTAGGCGGGCACAGTCAACTTCTTTCTCAAGAGGTAGGCGGATTAGTTGGAGCATCTTATGGTAATATATTTGCTTCTTATGCTTTGGGCGATGTGCGCGGTTTTTCTTATGTGGGCGGATTGGCAGGCAGAGCACAAACAGGGGCAACAACTGCGAGTTTCGCTGCTGGTGATGTTGAAGGAGTTAAATACGTTGGTGGATTATTTGGTGATGCGTTAAGAGGCACTCACAGGTATTTGTATTATAGCGGCGAGCTAATTGACTCTGGTTATATCAAGGGCGAGATAGGCGGCATAGTAGGAAAATTAGAGCATGAGGCAACTATTTACAGTGTTCTTAATATGCGCTCCCCACATCCTAGTAGTAAGCTTAGTGATGGAGGGCTAATATTTGGTCACATTGATCTGGAATACAATTCAAATAGCCCTAATATTCATGATGCCTATTCAATTACTTTGCCTAACTATTCTTTGGGTTATATTACACATAAACGTTATCAAGGGGATAGTATTGCGCCACTTTCTCTTCTTGGTGACAACTCCACGAGTATTAAATCAATATCTGCATCTCATTTGAGAAATTGTATCGGCAATGGATTTGCTCATAACGATTTGGTGGATTGCGCTGGTTTATTTAATGATGATTATTGGGGAGATATACGTGTCTCATCATTAGGTTTAAATTTTAATGTTGATTGGGATTTCCTCCCTGGCGCTTATCCTACCATTAAAGCGCAACGAGTTACTGGGACTGGGGCTCTTGATGATGCCATTATTTTTCCTGCGCATGAAGAGCAAAGATGTTATATTGAACCTGCATATACTAACCGTACTAACTGCCCGAACTAACAACACATAAATATATTTATATTGATTTTAATAAATAATCACTTATAATACTATGTTATGAAGATATGTAAAACCAGTATCTACAGCTGTGGTTTATATAATTGCGGCGTGGGTTTTTATAATTGCGGTAAGAGTTTATATAACTATGGCAGAGGTTTATGTAATGGTTTCCATAAGGAATTCCATCATGGCTTAATGGATAAGGAAATAAGCAACACAACCGGCAATAGTATTGCTGCCAACAGCCAGTATAGATTTATATCAAAGAAAATATCAGTACTTCTCCTTTCGTTAATTTGCGTCTTGACTTTGGCTGCCTGCGAAAGAAGCAGTAAAGAGAGTAGTTCAACAGCGCAGATACTTCCCCCCCCTCCCCCCGGTCCTGGTCCCAGCCCAATTAGTGTCTCAAATTTAAAGGTTATTCCAAATTACACCAATGCCACTCTTAGCTGGGATAATCCTGATGCTGTTATTACTCAAATTAACATAATCTACCAAAACACCACTGCTGATGGTATTGAAAAACAGGTAAACATAACAGACCGTGATGACATCCTCCCCAATGCAAAAGTAACCAAAACGATAACTGGTTTAACCAATGGAACAACCTATATCTTTAGGGTGTACTTGGAACTGGGCGGTGCTGATGAGGAAAGAAGAATTATTGTGAGAGAGAGATCTCGGCAAATTGGTCCCAACTTTGATGGAGACAAAGAAGCGGATGCGGTAGATGTAGATGATGATAATGATGGCGTTAATGATGATATAGATCCTTTTCCGCGTGATAAAACTGAGAGCGCAGATTTGGATAACGACGGAGTTGGTGATAATCGCGACCTCTGTGATTATCCTGGCAGCAGCAGCGGCTGGCGAAATGGCACAGCTAGCGCGGTGGATAATGATGGTGATGGCTGTCGCGGGGATGGCGCCATGCCAGAAGATGCGGATGATAATGACGCAACCAAATACGCCTTTGAGGTGTTAGATTTACGGATTATCCCTGGTGCTGCCAACGCCACTTTTACCTGGAATAATCCTGATGTTAACATTGCTCATATTAACATCAGCTACAAACTTAGTACTGCTGCTAACTTTGAAGACCCCATAACAATAACAGATAGCGCCAAAATAGCCAGCAATGCAACGAACGTAAACTACAATATATCTGGATTAACTGCGGATATCTATACTTTTAATATACTCTTGGTATTAGGCGGCAATGATGAGAATAGAAGTGTGGTTACAACATCCATTACTCGGCTAATTGGTCCCAACCTTGATGGAGATAAATATGCGGATGCCGACCCTCTTGAGCTTGATGAAGATGGAGATGGCGTGAATGACGAACAGGATGCCTTCCCTCGTGATACCACTTTATCCATCTTTACGGTGACAGGATTAGCAGCGACTCCTGGCACTAACAATGTAACCCTTAGCTGGAATAATCCCAATGCGCAAATAGCTAATATTAGTATAAGTTATAAAGTTGCTGGTTCTACTGATGAGCCCCTAACAAAAAGCAGCACTCAAATAACCCCCGATGCGCAAGAAACCATAACCGGACTAACCAACGGACAATCATATAATTTCACTGTTAGTTTGACATTAACTGGCACTGATATTGATAAAAGAGTCGTGGGGGCATCCATTACCGCAACCCCTGACATCTTTGGAGTAAGAGAATTATTGGCAATTCCTGGCATTGATAATGTAACGCTTATCTGGAATAACCCCGATGCAGATATAGCCAGCATTGACATAAGCTACCACAACGCAAGCGCCCCTGATGTTTTACAATACTTGCCTCTAATAACAAATAGCTCTAAAGTAGGCAGGAATATAATGGATGTCCAACAATTTATAAACAACCTGACTGCTGGAGAACCCTATACCTTCATTGTTGGTCTGACATTAAATGGGACTTATGCTGATAGGGAAGTAGAGGTGGCATCCGTTAACGTAACTCCTGGCGTTTTTTCAGTAATAGCATTACAGGCAACTCCTGGTGCCGGCAATGTAACTCTTAGCTGGCATAATCCGAATGCGCAAATAATCAGCATTAATATAAGTTACCAAATTATAGGTTCTAATGATGTGCCTCTAATAGAAAACAGCGCTCAAATAACCCCTGGCGCCCGGAATGTGCAAGAAACCATAACTGGACTAACCAACGGAGAACTATATAGTTTCACTGTTAACTTGACATTAGAGGGCGCTGCTGCTGGCAGGGAAGGAGCAGCGCCATCCGTTACCGCAACTCCTGACGTCTTTTCAGTAACAGAATTAGAAGCAATTCCTGGCGTTAGGAATGTAACTCTTAGTTGGAATAATCCCGCTAAACCAATAGCGAGCATTAGTATAAGTTATAAAATCACTGGTTCTGCTGCTGCCGAAACAACAAGCAGCACTCAAATAGCCCCTGGTGCCCAGAATGTGCAAGAAATCATAACTGGACTAACCAACGGAGAATCCTATAGCTTCACTGTTAGCTTGACATTAGAGGGCGATGCTGCTGGTAGGGAAGGAGCAGCGCCATCCATTACCGCAACTCCTGACTCCTTTTCAGTAACAGATTTAACAGTGACTCCTGGCGACAGTAGCGCCACCCTTAGCTGGAATAACCCCGATGCAGACATATTCAGCATTAGAATAAGTTACCGAAGAGATGGTTCTATTTTGCAAGAATACCCCGCAATAAGGAATAGAGAGAAAACACGCAAGAATGCAATGAATGTCCAACAAACCATAAGAGGCATAGCCATCGCAGGATACTATACTTTCGCTGTTAGTTTGACATTAGATGGCGATGATGCTGGCAGGGAAGGAGCGGCGTTTTCCAGGAGGGTGGGTGTTGGTCCCGATTACGATGGAGATGATTTACTTGATTTTGAGGATACTGATGACAATAATGACGGAGAGATGGATAACGATACAGACGGTGATGGAATCCCTGATTTTAGGGACCCTGATAGAAACGGCGATGGCAAAATAGACGTAGACACGGATAACGACGGAGAGTTTGATTATGAGGATAGGGATGAAAACGGCGACGGTGTTGACGATATAGACACAGACGGTGATGGAATACATGATTTTAGAGACCCTGATGCAAACGGTGATGGCAGGGTAGACATAGACACAGATAAAGACGGAATATTAAATTATTTAGATACTGATGACGATAATGATACTGTTCTTGATGAAGCAGACGTGGATGATGATGGCGATGGCCTAATAGAGATTACCACTGCTGAGCAATTCAACCAAGTCCGCCATAATCTATTAGGTAGCAATTTCACACTCAGCGATGGAGGCATGGGCAATGCCAGCGGCTGTGGCAACGGCACCATAACTGGCGATGACATTACAACATGCAATGGTTATGAACTTAGTGCTGATATATCCCTTGACAATTACACCAACTGGCAGCCAATTGGCAGTTGTCCTACATTAATCTCTTCCCCCCCTTCGCCTTTTTCTCCCTCCTTTAGTGCTTGCACTGATTTAGATGCATTATTCAGTACTATTTTTGATGGTAATGGTTGGGCAATCAGCAATCTTACTATAACAAATCCAGTTGCCCCCTATAACAGCGCGGCTGGACTATTTGGAGCAATTAACTCTACCGCCATCCTGCGTAATATTCGTATCCGTTCTGCCAGTGTTAGTGGCGGCGTGACTAATGTAGGGATGTTAGTTGGTTATGCAGAAGGAGCTACCATCAGGAATAGTTCCGCAGAAGGCGATGTTACGGCTTCTGGCAATAATATCGGCGGTCTGGCTGGTTATGTCAGTAATGCTGATATCAGAATGTCTTATGCGTCTGGATCTATCAGCGGGAATGCTAATGTCGGTGGTCTGATTGGTTATGGGGGGACAACAGCAATCTGGTATTCTTATGCGTCTGGGTCTGTCAGTGGGGACAATAATGTTGGCGGTATGGTTGGCGGTGGTGGCGGACTTCAGCTCGATATTATACTTTCTTATGTGGTCGGTGGATCTGTGAGTGCTACTGGCGATTATGTCGGCGGTCTGGTTGGTTTGGGGAGTTCGGAGACCAGAATTACTTCATCTTATGCAGCAGGCGGGGATATTACGGGGAATAATAATGTCGGCGGTCTGCTTGGCGCGGGATCTTTTTCCAGAATTATTTCATCTTATGCGGCGCCCGCGTCTTTCAGCAAGACGGGCGGCTCTACCATTAATATTAATGATTACTTTGGCGGTCTGATTGGCGATGAGTCCATTTTTGGTACCCCCTTTCCTTTATTCTCCCCCTCCGCCGATTATTATTGGGATAGCCAAACAAGTGGCAGCAGTGTAACAAGAACAATAGGTAATCAGGATGGTGCTAGCGAGGGTAAAACCACTGCTCAATTGCAGAACCCCATAACGTTTGCAGGAAGTATTTATGCAAATTGGGCAACAGATCCATGTGATGACGATTCCCGTGCTTGGGATCTTGGCAATAGGTTTCAATACCCAGCTCTCACCTGCACTCCCAACGGGTTAGCTCCCCAACGTCCATAAAGTACACATAAACAAAAATCACATAAATACATAATAACCTTGACTTTAATCCATAGTAATTTATAATAATATGCTATGGACACGTATAGAACCCGTCCTTGCAGCGAAGGCTTATACTGCAGCAAGGTTTTATATAAGGACTTACTTAAGAACTTATATAGTAGATTAAAGAATAAGGAAATAGGTGGTGGAACCAACAATAGGATTGCTGCGAACAACCAGCACATATTTATACCAAAGAAAATATCAGCACTACTACTTGTGCTAATTTGCGTCTTGACTCTGGCTGCCTGCGGCGGCGGGGGCAAGCGAGCAGGTGACCCAGTAGGAGGTAGTCCAGGAGTATATCCAGGAGGCGAGATAGAAACGAAGCTCTCTACCCCAATTGGTGTATCAAATTTAAAGATTATTCCAAATGTAACCAGCGCCACTCTTAGCTGGAATAATCCTGATACGAATATTGCTCAAATTAACATAATCTACCAAAACACCGCTGCTGATAGCTTTGAAAGGCAAGAAAACATAACAGATAATGATAGCATCCGCCCCAATGTAACCGTAACCAAAGTAATAACTGGTTTAACCAATGGAACAAGCTATATCTTTAATGTCCTCTTGGAACTGGACGACGCCGATGAGAATAAAAGAGTCGTTGCAAGAGAAATGACTCGGCTAATTGGTCCCAACCTTGATGGAGATGAATATGCGGATGCCGATCCTCTTGAGCTTGATAAAGATGGAGATGGGGTTAATAACGAGCGGGATGTTTACCCTGATGATGCCACTTTATTTGGCTTTGCAGTAACAGGACTACAAGCGACTCCTGGCATTGGCAATGTAACCCTTAGCTGGAATAATCCAGCTGCAAACATAACCAGCATTAGTATCAGCTACCACAACGAAAGTGCCCCTGATGTTTTACAATATTTACCTCTAATAACAAATAGGACTAAAACAGGCATGAACGCAAAAAATGTCCAACAAGTTATAACGGACCTAACCAACGAAGAACCCTATACCTTCAAGGTTAGCTTGACATTAACTGGCACTGATGCTGGTAGGGAAGGTGCTGCGGCATCCGTTACCGTAACTCCTGGCATCTTTGCAGTAATAAGATTGCAAGCAGCTCCTGGCGCTGGTAATGTAACTCTTAACTGGAATAATCCCTCCGCAAATATATCCAGCATTAATATAAGTTACCAAAGAGATGGTTCTACTGATGTGCAATATTGGGACCTAATAACAGCCCCCGCTCAAATAGAAAGCAATGGAATGAGTGTGCAAGAAACTATAACCGGACTAACCAATGGAGAACTATATACTTTCAACGTTAGTTTGACATTGGACGGTGCTGATGCTGATAGGAAAGTCGCAGTGGCATCCGTTACCGCAACCCCTGACATCTTTGCAGTAACAAAACTACAAGCAACTCCTGGTGTTAGTAATGTAACCCTTAGCTGGAATAATCCCGCTGCACGGATAGCCAGCATTAATATAAGTTACCAAAGAGATGGTTCTAATGATGTGCAATATTGGGACCTGATAACAGCCCCCGCTCAAATAGAAAAAACTAAAATGAATGTGCAAGAAACCATATACGGGCTAACCAATGGAGAATCGTATACTTTCAACGTTAGTTTGACATTGAAAGATGCTGATGCTGGCAGGGAAGGTGCTGCGGCATCCGTCACCGCAACTCCTGACATCTTTGTAGTAACAATATTAGAGGCAATTCCTAGCGACGGAGGAGTCGCCCTTACCTGGAATAACCCTGCTGCAGATATAGTCAATATTAATATAAGTTACCGAAGAGACGGTTCTACTTTGCAAAAATTTCTTACAATAACTGATGAAGATAGACTAGGCATGGGCGCAATTCATGTCCGACAGGTCATAACGGACCTAACCAACGAAGAATACTATAATTTCACTATTGATTTGACATTAGGCGTAGATTACGCAAGCAGGAAAGGTGCGGCTCCTTCCATTAGGGTGGCTATTGGTCCCGATTTAGATGGAGACAAATATGCTGATTTTGTAGATGATGATGAAAATGGCGACGGCGTTGACGATATAGACACAGACGGTGATGGAATACATGATTTTAAAGACCCTGATGCAAACGGCGATGGCAGACCAGATAGAGACAGCGATAATGACGGAATATTTGATTATTTAGATACTGATGACGATAATGATACTATTCCTGATGAAGCAGACGTAGATGATGATGGTGATGGACTTATAGAGATTGCCACAGCCGAGCAACTTAACCAAACCCGCCATAATCTTTTGGGTAGCAGCTTCAAGCTAAGCCCGGGAGACACTGGTAATGCCACTGGCTGCGGTGCTCCTCTGACCAGCATCACTGAATGCAACGGCTATGAGCTTAGTAATAATATATCCCTTGCCGACTATGATAACTGGGAGCCAATTGGTAGTTGTCTTAGATTCAGTGGTAGTATGTGCACTCCTGTAAATGAATTTTTCAATACTATTTTTGATGGCAATGGTTATATAATCAGCAATCTTACTATAACAAACCCTGTTGCTCCCTACACCAACGCGTCTGGACTATTTGGAGCAATTAACTCTGCTGCCGTCCTGCGTAATATTCATATTCGTTCTGCCAATATTACTGGCGGCGAGAATAATGTGGGGATGTTAGTTGGTTATGTGGGGGGATCAAGAAGAAGTGAAAACATCATTAATAGTTCCACAGAAGGGAATGTTAATGCTTCTGGCAGTAATGCTGGCGGTCTGATTGGTTATGGCAGTAACGCTAAAATAATTTCATCTTGGACGGCAGGCGGTACTGTCAGCGGGGGTGATTATGTCGGCGGTCTGGTTGGTTCTTGGAGTTCTGGTGATATTACTTCGTCTTATGCAGAGGTCCAGTATGTCAGCGGTGTTGATTATGTCGGTGGTCTGATTGGTTTTGGGGGTTCTATGGGAGTCAGGTCTTCTTACGCGTCTGGGGCTGTCAGCGGTGACGCTGATGTTGGTGGTCTGGCTGGTCAAGGTTTTTCTCTCGATATTGAATTCTGTTATGTAACTGGTGGATCTGTGAGTGCCACTGGCATTAGTGTCGGCGGTCTGGTTGGTTCTGGGTATATCACCAGAATTACTACATCTTATGCTGCTGGCGGTTCTGTCAGCGGGGATGCTAATGTCGGCGGTCTGATTGGCCTTGCAAATTTTGGCAGCATTCTGTCATCTTATGCGGCACCTGCATCTCTCAGTAAGATGGATGGCTCTGACATTGATACTGGTGATAATTTTGGTGGTCTGATGGGCGCTAGGACTTTAAACGGCATTACTTTCTCTTTTTGGGACAGCGATACCAGTGGTATAAAGGATGGCGGCATAACTGGTATGCAAGAACCGAAAACCACTGCTCAATTGCAGACCCCAACAACTTTGCTGGGAAGTATTTATGCAGGTTGGGACGTGACTAATAGGTGCGATGACGGTTTTGATGCTTGGGACTTTGGCACTATTTCCCAATACCCAGCCCTCACCTGCCCACCCGGCGGTGTAGCCCCCCAACGTCCATAAAAAGCATCCATAAATGTAAATAATCGTCCATTATTGACTTTAATTTATAATTATGTATAATAATAGTTATGGATGCATATACAACCAGTTCCTGCGGCGAGGGTTCATATAAGAACTTATATAAGTTCTTATATAAGTATAATGGCTTAATGAACAAAGAAACAAGTGACACAATCAGCAATAGCATTGTTGCCACCAACCAATCCAGATTTATACCAAAGAAAATATCAGCACTACTATTTTCATTAATTTGCGTCTTGACTCTGGCTGCCTGTGACGGCGGAGATGGAGATGGAGGTGGCGGCGGAGGTGGAGGCGGCGGCGGAGATAGCACTCCGAGAGCGAGTGATACAGTTGGAATTAGCGTATTAAATTTACGGATTATTCCCGATACCACCAGCGCCACTCTTATGTGGGATAATCCTGATGCGGATATTACTCAAATTCGCATAAGCTACCATAACACCAACTCTGATAATTTTGAAACACAGAGAGACATAACAGAAAATTATAAAACCCGCCCCAATGTAAATGTAACCGAAAAGATAGTTGGTTTAACCAGTGGATCAACCTATATGTTTAATGTTCTTTTGGAACTGGGCGGTGACGATGGAAATAAAATTGTGTATAGAGCGCTATCCATTAGTCGCCTAATTGGTCCCAACCTTGATGGAGACGAATATGTGGATGCCGATCCCCTTGAGCTTGATATAGATGGAGATAATGTCACTGATGATGTGGATGCTTTCCCTACTGATAAAACTTTGTCTGCCTTTACGGTTACAAATCTAACAGCGGTTTCTAGCGGCATCAGCGTCAACCTTAGCTGGAATAATCCCGTTGCAGATATAGCCAGCATTAGTATAAGTTACCAAAGAGATGATTTTGTTGGTCCGCTTATGATGGATAGCAGCGCTCAAACAACCTCCGGCGCCCAGAATGTGCAAGAAACCATAGACGGACTAACCAGCGGAGCATCCTATACTTTCAATGTTACCTTGACATTAACTGGCGATGATGTAAGTAAGAAAGTCGTGGCAGCATCTGTCTCCGAAACTCCGAATATATTTAGAGTACTAAATTTACGGATTATTCCATCTAACACAAGCGCCGCTCTTGAATGGAATAATCCTAATGTTAACATTACTAAAATTAGCATAATCTACCAAAACAACACTGCTGATAGCGTTGAAACACAGATAAACATAACAGAAAGTGAGCGAACCCGCCCCAATGTAACCGTAACCGAAATAATTGATGATTTAACCTCTGGGGCAATCTATACCTTTAATATTAGCTTGGAGTTGGGCGGCGCTGATGAGAATAGACCTGTGAATACAACATCCGTTACTCGGCTAATTGGTCCCAACCTTGATAGAGACGAATATGCGGATGATGACCCTCTTGAGCTTGATAAAGATGGAGATGGCGTTAATGATATCCAGGATGCCTCCCCTTATGATGACACTATGTCTGCCTTTGCAGTTACAGAATTAACCCCACTTCCTGGCGACAAAGAGGTCATCCTTAGCTGGAATAATCCAGATGCAAATATATCCAGTATTAGTATAAGTTACCAAAGAGAGGATCTTATTGGTCCGCTTATGACGAAAAATAGCGCTCAAATAACCCCTGGCGCCCAGAATGTGCGAGAAACCATAGATAACCTAATCAACGGAATACCCTATATATTCATTGTTAACTTAACATTAGACGAAGATGATGCTGGTAAGAAGGTCGCGGTAGCATCTGTTAACGCAATTCCGGATATAGTTAGAGTATTAAATTTACGAATTATTCCCGATGCCACCAGTGCCACTCTTGTATGGGAGAATCCTGATTTTAACATTACTCAAATTAGCATAATTTACCGTAATATCGCTGCTGATAGCGTTGAAACACAGATAAACATAACAGAAAATGAGAGAACCCGCCCCGATATAACCGTAATTGAATCGATACCTGGTTTAAGCACTGGAGAATCCTATAATTTTACTGTTAGCTTGGAGTTGGGCGGCGCTGATGAGTATAGAGCTGTGGTTGCAACATCTATTACTCGGCTAATTGGTCCCAACCTTGATGGGGATGAATATGTGGATGCCGACCCTGATGAGCTTGATAAAGATGGAGATGGCAGAAATAATGAAGAGGATGCCGACCCTGATGATCCTAATCTGTTTGGTTTTACAGTTATACAATTATCAGCGATTCCTTATTCTGGCAACATAACTCTTAGCTGGAATAACCCTGATGCGTCAATAGCCAGTATTGATATAACTTATCAAAGAGATGGTTTTAGTTTGCAAGAATTACCCGTAATAATGGGTGGCGCTAAAATAGGCAGAAATGCAGTGAATGTCACACAATTCATAGGCGGGCTAATTGACGGAGAGACCTATACCTTTACTGTTGCTTTGACATTAAATGGCACTGATGCTGGCAGAGAAGGCGTTCCATCTTTCATTAAGGTGGCTATTGGACCCAATTATGATGGAGATGGTTTAGCTGATTTTGTGGATGATGATTTTAACGGTGATGGAATACCTAATGAGGATGACTTTCAGAAACCTGATGGAAACAATGATGGCAGACCAGACAGAGATAGCGATGGTGATGGTAAATTTAATTATTTAGATCCTGATGACGATAACGATGGCATGCTTGATGAAGCAGACGTAGATGATGACGGCGATGGACTTATAGAGATTGCCACAGTGGAGCAACTTGACCAAACCCGCCATAATTTATTGGGTAGTAGTTTGAATGGCAATGACGATGGCTGCGGCGGGCTAAACGGCATCAGCGAATGCAACGGCTATGAGCTTAGCGCCGATATATCTCTTGATGGCTTTAATGACGATAACTGGCAGCCAATTGGCAGCTGCGGTTTCTACGATAATACAAATACTATTTGCACTCCTGCCAGCTTATTCTTCAGCACTATTTTTGATGGCAATGATTATGTAATCAGTGACCTTAACATAACCAACCCTACGGGCAACTACGTCAGAGGGGCAGGTCTGTTTGGGGCAATCAACTCTACTGCCGTTTTGCGTAATATTCGTATCCGTTCTGCCCGCATTAATGTAGGCGAGAATAGAGTAAATAATCTGGGGCTGTTGGTTGGTTATGCAAATGGGGCAAGTATTAGCGATAGTTCTGCAGAAGGAGAGATTATCGCGAGTACTGCCTCTAATATCGGTGGTTTGGTTGGTGCTGGGGTGGGTGCCACAGTCACTTCATCTTATGTTGCTGACGTTGTTCTCGGCGGGAGGTCTAGCGGTAGAGTTGGCGGCTTGGTTGGTCGTGGGGGTGATGCGACCATTACTTCATCTTATGCCGCTGGAGTTTCTGCCAGCGGAACTGGTATTATTGGTGGTCTGGTTGGTTATGGGGATGGTGCGACCATTACCTCATCTTATGCGATAGACATGGCTTTAGGAGTTGGGACTTATACTACTGAAATCGGCGGTCTAGTTGGTTACGGAGAGGATGCTATCATTAGGTCTTCTTATGTGGTTGGCGGTTATCTCGGAGAGGAGAATAGAGCTTTTAGTGTCGGCGGTCTAGTTGGTTCTGGAACTAATCCTAATATAGCATCATCTTATGCGGCTATTTCTATCGGAGGGGATAGAGGTTTTGATGATTTTGGCGGTCTGGTTGGTCAAGGGGGGTTTAGCGTTGTCAGTATCTCATATTGGGATAACGAAACGAGCGGCAATCTCGTAACAAGAATGGGAAGTAATACTGATGGCGAAGGCAGAAGCACTGCTGCATTGCAGGCGCCAACAAATGATGCACCTGGTATTTATGCAGATTGGGTTAATCAATGGTGTGATCCTGCTACAGGTGAGTTCACTGATGATATAAGTTCACCTCTCGCCGAGCGTCTTGGTGGGAATCCTATTGTTAATGCTACTTTAAATCGGTTTCGCGCTTGGAACTTTGGCAGGGATGCTGATTACCCTTTCCTCACCTGCCCCCCTGCCCAAGGTTTTTAGTCCTCCAACGTCCATAAATGAAAATTGCCACTAATATGATTAACACTTGCATCAAACTATAGGTATACATGAGATGAAGCGTATTAATAATTATTTACAGTACTATATTATGAACACATACACAACCAGCGATAGCATTGTTGCTACCAACCAGTCCAGATTTATATCAAAGAAAATATCAGCGCTACTATTTTCGTTAATTTGTGCCATCACTCTGGCTGCCTGTGCTGGCGATGGAGGAGGCGTCGCCGACGAAGGCGACGGCAACATTGGAGGCGGCGGAGGCGGTGCGCAAGCAACGAATTTTCCCACTGGAATTAGTGTATTAAATTTACGGATTATCCCTGATACCACCAACGCTACTCTTAGCTGGAATAATCCTAATGCGGATATAGCTAGTATTAGCATAAGCTACAAACTCCACACAGCCACTAACTTTGAAACCCCCATAGTAATAACGGACAACGCCAGAACAGCCCGCAATGCAATGAACATGAAGGGAGTGATAGATGAAGGGTTAACAACTAACAAAACTTATACCTTTAGCATCTCCTTAGAGTTGAAAGGCGCTGATGAGAGTGTCACCACTTCTGCAGTCCAGGTTACTCGCCTAATTGGTCCCAACCTTGATGGAGACGAGTATGCGGATGCCGACCCTCGTAGGTTTGGTGGAGATGGCGGTGAAGGAGGAGATGGTGGAGGGGGAATTGTTCCTGATGATACCACTATGCGCCCCTTTGGGGTAACAGAATTAGAGGCAAATCCTGGTATCCTCGCCGTCACTCTTAGCTGGAATAATCCCGATGCAGATATAGAGAGCATTAATATAAGTTATCAGAGAGCGAATGGTGTTGGTGAGCGCCTAATAAAAAGCAGCACTAAAATAACCCGCAACGCCAAGAATGTGCGAGAAACCATAATTGGACTAACCAACGGGCAAACCTATAACTTCACTGTTAGTTTGACACTGCGCGGCGATGATGCCGATAAAGAAGTCGTAGAGGCATCCGCCATCGCAACCCCTGGCGTCTTTTCAGTAACAAGATTAACGGCGCTTGCTGGCCCTGACAATGTAACTCTTAGCTGGAATAACCCCAATACGCAAATAGCCAGCATTAATATAAGCTATGAAATTGCTGGTTCTAATGATGTGCAATATTGGGGCCTGATAACAAACCCTGCCCAAATAGAAACCAAAGCCCAGAATGTGCAAGAAACCATAGATAACCTAACCAACGAAGGAACCTATATTTTCACTGTTAGTTTGACATTAGCCGACACTAATCTTAACAAAGTAGCAATACCGCGATCTGTTAGCGCAACTCTTGCCCTCCTTTCTGTGACAGCATTAAAAGCGACTCTTGGCAAAGACATCGTCACTCTTAGTTGGAATAATCCCGCTGCAGATATAGAGAGAATTAATATAAGGTACAGTGACCTAGATGCTCTTCGTGTTTCCGGATCGGCAGTTATAACAGATGATGATAGAACCACCAATGGGAAGATGAATGTCCAAGATGTCATACGCATAGTAGTCAACGAAGAAACCTATAATTTCACTGTTAGTTTAACATTAAAGGGAGTTTACGCTGGCAGGGAAGGTCCTCCTGCTTCCGTTGTGCTGGCTGTTGGTCCCGATTACGATGGAGACAACATAGCTGATTTTGTAGACCCTGATGAAAATGGCGACGGCGAGCCAGATAAGGATTTTGATGGAGATGGAATACATGATTTTAGGGACCCTGATGCAAGCGGCAATGGCAGACCGAATAGAGATAGTGACGGTGACGGGACGTTTGATTATTTAGATATTAATGACGATAATGATCCTTTTAATGATGACGTAGACATAGATGATGACGGCGATGGACTGATAGAGATTGGCTCTTTCGTGGTTAACAGTTTGACGTATAGTGATCTTGATCAAGTCCGCAATGGTTTAGATGGTAACTTCTTGAGGAGAATAGTGCCGGGTATGGATGTTACTACTGGACGTGGCTGTGGTGGGGCTTGCAAGGGCTATGAGCTTATAGAGGATATAAGCATTCACGGCAACTGGGATCCAATTGGCGAATGCAGGGACTATAATACTGCTACGGATGTTTGCCAATCAGATGAATTCTACTTATTCAAAGCTATTTTTGAAGGTAATGGTTGGACAATCAGTCACTTTACTATAAACACTGGTGGCGTCTATGCTAATGCGGCAGGTTTTTTTGGAGCACTTAGCTCCGCTGCCGTTATACGCAATGTTAATATCCGTTCTGCCAGTATTAACGGTGGCAGGAATAATGTGGGGCTATTGGCTGGTTATACTGGGGGAGGGAGAATTAGCAATAGTTCTGTAGGAGGAGTGGTTACGGCTACTACTGTCGATAATGTCGGCGGTCTGGTTGGTAATGGGCGTAATTCTATTATCACTTCATCTTATGCGGATGGGACTGTCACTGTCAGCGGGGATGATCGTGTAGGCGGTCTGGTTGGTTTTGGAGAGAATGCAATGATCACATCGTCTTATGCAGAGAGTGTGTCTGTCAGCGGGACTTTTAATATCGGCGCTCTGCTTGGTAGTGGGAGTGGAACTATAATTACATCATCTTATGCAAAGGGTGTGACTGTCAGCGGGACTTCTAATATCGGCGCTCTGCTTGGTGAGGGGGATGATGCGACCATCAGTTTGTCTTATGCAATAAATGGGAGAGCCAGCGGGACTAATAATAATGTCGGCGGGCTGGTTGGTTTTGGGACTGGTTCTAACATTACCTTATCTTATATAGCGGGTATGAATGTCAACGGAAAGAATAATGTCGGCGGTCTGCTAGGTCGTGGGGCTAGTTCTACAATTACATCATCTTATGCAGTGAATGGGAGCGCCATCGGCACTGGTGATGATGTCGGTGGTCTGGTTGGTGAGGGGGCAGATGCAACCATCCTCTTATCTCATGCAGTGGGCATGAATATTAACGGGAATGAAAATGTCGGTGGCTTGCTTGGTGAGGGGACGAATACGGACATGATGTCATCTCGTGCAGAGAATATGAATATCAGCGGGAGTGGTGGTAGTATCGGCGGTCTGCTTGGTGTGGGGACGAATGCGGACATAAAGTCGTCTTATGCTGAGGTTGGTTCTGTCATCGGGAGTGGTGGTAGTATCGGCGGTCTGGTTGGTGATGGGGCTAATGCCGCCGTGAATTTATCTTATGCTGAGGTTGATTCTATTGAGGGGATCAATTTTATTGGCGGTCTGGTTGGTCAGGGGGCTCGCGCTCGCATCACGTCATCTTATGCTCAGCTTGATTCTATTGAGGGGACCAGTTCTATCGGTGGTCTGCTTGGTGAAGGGACTAATGCCGTAGTGACTTCGTCTTATGCTGAGGTTGGGAATGTCATGAATGTTCAACAATCTACCGGCGGTCTGGTTGGTTTTGTGGCTAATAATATAGCTAATTATGTGACCATCAAATCGTCTTATGCTAAGGTCGGGTCTATTACCTTGGGTAATAATTATTACGGTGGGATCGGCGGTCTGGTTGGTGATGGGAGTAACACTAATATTAATTCGTCTTATTCTGTGGTTGGGTCTGTGACCCCCGCCCCTGGTATTGGAGGTCTGGTTGGTAGAGAGAGATTTAATCAAGACATCGCTTTCTCTTATTGGAATGAAGGAGACCCTAGCATAACACAAACAATAGGTAATAAGGAAGGCGTCGCGGCAGACGCAGCCCAAACCACTGTTACATTAGTCCACACAATAGATTTTACAGAGATTTATGCAAATTGGGTTGATGATGTGTGCGATGACGGCTCTCGCGCTTGGGATCTTAACAGCAACCAGTTATACCCAGCCCTTACCTGCACTCCTAACGGATCACCCGCTCAGATCTACTCTCCCGCTCTGATAAACCCGAGCGACCCCATCCCTACAATTCCTGACGGCTTCGCAGTAACAGATTTAACGGCGCTTACTAGCGAAACAAGTGTCACGCTTAGCTGGACTAATCCCGATGCAGATATAAAGAGCATTGATATAAGTTACCGCAGAGATGGTTCTGACTTGCAAGAATACTACTCAACTAGAGATCCATCTAGAATAGGCGGGAGTGCAACGAATGTCCAGCATGTCATATCGGACCTAATCACCGAAGCATCCTATAATTTCACTGTTGATTTGACATTAGGCACAGATGACGAGGACATGAAAGGCGTGCCTCCTTCAGTATATGTGGTTATTGCTGCCGATGCAGATAAAGACGGCGTAGTTGATTCTCTGGACGATGATAGAGACGGTGACGGACTTGTTGATGACATGGATCGAGATGATGACGGCAATGGGCTGATAGAGATTGCCACTGCGGCTGAATTTAACCAGATTCGCTATAATCTATTGGGTAGCGGCTTGACAGCAAGCGATGGAGCAACCCCTGATACCAACGGTTGTGGTGGGCTAAACGACATCACAGAATGCAGTGGCTATGAGCTTGTTGATAATATATCCCTTGATGGCTATGATGACTGGACGCCAATTGGCAGCTGCGATGGGATAACGAAAGCGACATCAGTAAAGCCTGAGTTTTGCGCTCCTGAAAACAAATTTTTCAATACGATTTTTGACGGCAATGGTTATACAATCTCTGACCTTACCATAACAAGCGCAGCAGACCCTTATGACAAAGGGGCAGGTTTGTTTGGAGCAATCAGTTCTGATTCTATTCTGCGCAATGTTCATATTCGTTCTGCCAGCATTAGCGGTGGCGTGAAGAATGTGGGGCTATTGGTTGGTTATGCGCATTATGGCGGTGCGACTATTATGAGCAGTTCCGCAGGAGGGAATGTTACAGCTTCTAGCAGTAATGTTGGCGGCCTGGTTGGTTCTGGGCGTGATAATCATGATGGTCACGCTGTAGTAGCGATTGGCAGCAACATCATTTCATCTTATGTGACTGGCGTATCTGTCAGTGGGCATCTCAGAGTTGGCGGCCTGATTGGTGATGGAAGAGGGGCAGCCATCACTTCATCTTATGCTGAGGTTGATTCTGTCAGTGGGAGTAGAGCTATTAGTAACACCGATGTAGGTGGCTTGGTTGGTCGGGGAGAACGTGTAGCCATCAGTTCATCTTATGTTACTGGCAGGACTGTGATGGGTGGTAGTAATTCTGTCGGCGGTCTGCTTGGTTATGGGATCGGTGCGACCATCACGACGTCTTATGTGCAGGATGTGTCTGTTAGTGGATTAAATAGTATCGGCGGTCTGCTTGGTCAGGGGCAGAATGCGATCATCACTTCGTCTTATGTGGGAAATGGTGTTACCCTCTCCGCCACTGGTGCTGGTGCTGGCGGTAATGGTAATGCTGGCGGCCTGGTTGGTTCTGGAAGAGGTGTTACCATCAAGACGTCTTATTCTGCTGCGGGGTCTATCAGTGCGGATAATAATGGTAATACTGGAGGTCTGGTTGGTTTTGGGACTGTTAATCCTGCCAGTTCCAACTCCTATTGGGATAGAGAGACCAGCACTATAACTGGGGGCGATGCGGCTGGTAAAATAACAGGTCTAACCACTGCTCAATTGCAGTCCCTAAACTCTTTTTATTATGGAACTTGGAATGATAGGTGCGCTGATGGCTCCCGCGCCTGGAATTTTGGGACTGATATGCAATATCCAGCCCTCACCTGCACCCCTGGCGGATTGGTTGCTCAGGGCTTTGAGTCCAATACAGGTGGAGGCGGCTTAGTTGATTCTCAGGACCCTGATAGAGACGGCGACGGACTTGAAGATGACACGGATATAGATGATGATGGCAATGGGCTGATAGAGATTGCCACTGCGGATGAACTTGACCAGATTCGCCGTAATCTATTGGGTAGCGGTAATATCATGGGTTGTGGCGGGACGACTACAGGTATCGACAGATGCAACGGCTATGAACTTGTTGCTAATATATCCCTTGCTAGCTATACTAACTGGGAGCCAATTGGCAGCTGCGATGGGATAACGGACGCGACATCACTAAATGCTGAGTTTTGCGCTCCTGAAACCTCATTCTTCAATACGATTTTTGACGGCAATGGTTATACAATCTCTGACCTTACCATAACAAGCGCTGCTGGCATTTATGCCAACGCGGCAGGTTTGTTTGGAGCAATCGGTTCTAATTCTATTGTGCGCAATGTTCATCTCCGTTCTGCCAGCATTAGCGATGGCGTGAAGAATGTGGGGCTATTGGTTGGTTATGCGCATTATGGCGGTGCGACTATTATGAGCAGTTCCGCAGGAGGGGATGTTACAGCTTCTAGCAGTAATGTTGGCGGTCTGGTTGGTTCTGGGCGTAACAATCGTAATCCTCACGCTATATTAGCGCTTGGCAGCAACATCATTTCATCTTATGTGACTGGCGTATCTGTCAGTGGGCGTCTCAGAGTTGGCGGCCTGATTGGTGATGGAAGAGGGGCAGCCATCACTTCATCTTATGCTGAGGTTGATTCTGTCAGTGGGAGTAGAGCTATTGCTGACTCTGATGTAGGTGGCTTGGTTGGTCAGGGAGAACGTGCAGCCATCATTTCATCTTATGTTACTGGCAGGACTGGTAGGACTGACAGGACTGTGATGGGTGGTAGTAATAATGTCGGCGGCTTGGTTGGTTATGGGATCGGTGCGACCATCACGACGTCTTATGTGCAGGATGTGTCTGTTAGTGGATCAAATAATATCGGCGGTCTGCTTGGTCAGGGGCAGAATGCGATCATCACTTCGTCTTATGTGGGAGATGGTGTTACCCTCTCCGCCACTGGTGTTGGCGGTAATGGTAATGCCGGCGGCCTGCTTGGTGCTGGAAGCGGTGTTACCATCAAGACGTCTTATTCTGCTGCTGGGTCTATCAGTGCGAATGGTGAAGTAGTTGGCGGTCTGGTTGCTAGTGTTGGGGTTGGAGGGGCTATTAATCCTGCCAGCTCCAACTCCTATTGGGATAGCCAGACCAGCGGTATAACTGGGGGCAGTGTGGCTGGTAAAATAACAGGTATAACCACTGCTCAATTGATCAACCCAACAAGTAGTGATGCTGGTATCTATTCAACTTGGAAGGATAGGTGTGCTAGTAGCCGCCTCCCCGTCTGGGACTTTGGCACTACTTCCCAGTACCCCGTCCTCACCTGCACCCCCGGCGGCGCTGCCGCCCAGCGCCCATAAAGGGTTCATAAACGAAAATCGCTGCGAATTAACAACGCGGGCCTGTCGGGTATGAACTTACGACGATGCTCTGCCCGCAAAATACCTAACTCTCGCAACACACCATCAGAATACCCGCAACGTACTTATGTATAATGCATAAATTCTTGCGATGATGGTCTGTAGGGGCGGAGCTGCGCTCCGCCCGCAAAATGCCTAACTCTCGCAACACACCATCAGAATACCCGCAACGTACTTATGTATAACTCTCGCGATGTACCATCGGAATGCTCGCAACACACCTCTGGTATGATGCATAAATACTTGGTATATAGGTCTGTAGGGGCGGAGCTGCGCTCCGCCCGCAAAATGTATAACTCTCGCAACAAACCATCGGTATACTCGCGACTATATATACTCACCCCATAAACAAAACTAAGGTAATTTACACCTTGAATTAATAATAAAAGCCCTTATAAAGAATATTAACAATAAGAAATACTGTGTTAAGGAAAAGCGCGTATATATTTAATAAAGTAGATAATGTAATGAAAAATAATCACATAGTTCGTGATCCTATACACAAATTTGTTAGTTATACTAACGCAGAAAAAGTAGTTATTGATTCTCCTCAATTTCAACGCTTACGAGATATTCATCAGCTTGCTATGACCTATCTCATCTATCCAGGAGCCAGCCATAAACGCTTTGAACATTCATTGGGCGTTATGGAACTCGCTACTAATATATTTGATGTCGTTATGGATGACGATAATCTAACCAAGAGATCCCGAGAAATATTTAAGGAGCAACTGCAAGATAAGCAATATTGGCGACAGACATTACGTATGGCAGCATTATGTCATGATGTGGGGCATTTGCCGTTTTCGCATACAGGAGAAAAAATATTAGAAGGGATAAATCATGAAGATCTAACTCGTGGATTAATCACTGGAAAAATGAGCAAGTTTTTTAAAAGGATACCGGTTAATGCACCTGATGGAGGCAAAAAATTAGACCCTAAAATAATATCTATAATAGCAACTGACGATTTTGAAAAAGCAACAGAAGAAAATCCAGAAGAACTTTGGAAGAAAATATTGAGTAGTATCATAACAAGCGACCTTTTTGGAGCAGATCGAATGGATTATTTATTAAGAGATTCATATCATATTGGAGTACCTTATGGATTGGTGGATAAAGACAGATTAGTGCATTCGTTACGTATTCTGCCTAGACCTTTGGGAAGAGATGAAGAACATATTGTGTTAGGAATCAATGAAAAAAATTTACCATTGGTGGAATCTTTATTAATGTCGCGTCATTGGATGTATAGCCAGGTTTATCAGCACCCTACCCGTAAGATATATGATGAGCATTTACAGGATTTTCTTAAGGAATTAATGTATGAAGAGAGTTTTATAGTTAATAAGGACAAGCCAGAAGGATATTTGCAATGTACGGATTCTGATATATTAAGGGAGTTATTTGTGATAAAAAAGCATCCCGAACACCGCTTACATAATCACTCTAATAAATTGCTAGAAAGAAAGTATCGATTTAGATTAGTATACAAACAAAATATTGGTGATAAAGATCTATTTCCATTAGAACTAGAGAAATCATACACATCACCCTCAACCCCTACAGATCCAATACATAGTAAAGTTTCCAGGGAATTATCTGAAGAAAACACATCATGCGAAACACCTCAAAACCCTACAGAGTTAATATATAGTAAAATTCCTAATGAATTCTTTGAAGAAATTATTAAAAATATTGGTAAAAGTACTGACAAAGATGATAACTTAGATTTTCCTGTAAAATTAGAAGATGGAGCTATAACGGAGGCGAGGCACTGCTCTAAAATATTTAATCATATAATTTCAACAGATTTTGATTATGGTTATATCTTTGCAAAACCAGATAAGAGCGGTTATATTAAAGAGTGGATTAAGAATAATAAAGATAAGATGCTCCTGAACGGGATGTAATAATAAAAGTTATTATAATGTTTAATTGATTTCTATATTTTATTAACATTTAATATAGAATATATAAGTTATTATTAAAGAGGTATATTATGAAAATAGAGGATAGAGTTAAATTTATTTGTTTTTTGCTTGACGCACTAAAAGATAAAAATGGTTGGGCAGGGATGATTCATTTACAAAAAGGATGCTATATTGCGCAGCGAATGTTAGGTGTTCCTTTAGATTATAAATTTATACAGTATGTTTATGGTCCTTACGCTTTTGACTTAAGAGAGGAGATACACATGATAAATGACAGATTTATACTGAGTAAGAGTTTCCCCCCGGTTGGCTATGAATATGCTTATAATTTCTATGAAGATGTCGAAAAATATGTTGAATCAAACAAGGATAATTACAAGTTCAAAGATGAAATTAATTTTATTGCTGGCTGGTTTTTAGATAAAAAAGTTGGCAGGTTGGAAAAGCTGGCAGCGGCTTATATGATAAATGAGAAATATCCTGATGCTGGACTAGAAGAAAGAATAAAAAAGTTGATTGGATGGAAGCCATTTACGACTGAACTTCAAGCAAAGAAAAGCTTTGATGAAGTTGAGGTAAAAGTTAAAGAAGTAGAGGAACTGGAGTTTATTAATAATAAAATCAGCGTCTCAGGATAGGCGCGGATAAACTAACAACATAGTTTCCGTTATGAGTATAATGTGTGTATTATGGAATTAATCAACAAATCTATACGAGTACATGCCCATGGTGGCACAGATGTTATGCGCTGGGAGGAGACGCCGCTTAATGCGCCGGCAGAAGGTGAAGTGCTTATTAAACATGGCGCCATAGGGGTAAACTTTATAGATGTATATCAACGTAGCGGATTATATCCGTTGGAGTTGCCCGCAACTTTGGGGATGGAGGGGGCTGGTGTAGTAGCGGAAGTGGGGGCATCAGTAACCGATTTCAGTGCGGGCGACAGGGTTGCTTATTGCACGGCGCTTGGTTCTTATACACAAAGTCGTTGCATATCTGCTGAGCATCTGGTGAAACTTCCTGCGGACATAAGCGAAACACAAGCGGCATCAATGATGTTAAAAGGAATGACCGCCGAGTATTTAATCAGGCGGCTATATCAGGTTAGCGCGGACGATAGGGTTTTACTTTATGCGGCGGCGGGAGGAGTTGGCACAATCTTATCTCAGTGGTTGCGGCAGTTAGGCGCTTTTGTGATAGGGGTAGTTGGCAATGAGAAGAAGGCGCAACTTGCCAGCTCTATGGGCTGCGATGAAATAATTATTTATGATAGGGAGAATCCAGGGCACGGCTTGGCAGAGAAAGTGCAAGAATTAACTGCAGGGAAGGGGGTTACGGTTGCTTATGATTCTATAGGCAAGGCAACTTTTGACGCTACGATTAATTCTTTGGCGCCAAGAGGGATGTTTGTTTCTTATGGCAATGCCTCAGGGGCGGTTGCGCCTTTTGCTCCATCTGTGTTGGCGAATGGCAATCAGGGCGGTGGCTCATTATTCTTTACTCGTCCGCGTTTGTTTGATTATGTCGCCACTGCTACTCAAAGAAGAGAATCGGCAGGGAGTTTATTTGCTGCAGTGCAGCAGGGAATTAAGATTATGACTAATCAGGAGTTTTCTTTAAGTGAAGCGGCTGCGGCACATAATGCTTTGGAACAGGGAGGAACAATTGGTGCAACTATTTTGCTGCCTTGAATAATACCAGATTCCAAACTATATCTCCAATTGATGGCAGTGTATGCTATGAGGGAGAACTGCTAGATATAGGTCAAGCACAACAGCAAGTGGATGTTCTAAGTGCTGGCGGTAAGAAGTGGGCTAAGACCCCATTAAGCAAACGGCTTGCAGTTTTAGAAAAATTTATTGGTATTTTTTCTTCTATGCAAGATGAAGTAGCGCAGTCAATAACGGCACAGATGGGGAGGCCAATTAAATTTTCAGGCGCTGAAACTGCAATAGTGAAAGAGCGGGGTGACTATATGATTTCCATTGCTGAGGAGACGCTGGCAGATAAAAAATTCTCCGATAAACCAGGATATGAAAGATTTATCCGCCGCCAACCAGTTGGCTTGGCTTTTATCATAGCCCCTTGGAATTACCCCTATCTAACTTCGCTTAATGGCATAATTCCCGCTCTGATCGCTGGTAACAGCGTTTTGCTAAAACATTCCTTACAAACACCGCGTTGCTCCGAAATTATCGCCAAAGCCCTGTATGAGTCAGGGGTGCCCGAAGATGTATTCGCCCACTTCCAAGCAAACCATGATACGGTTGGGCAATTGATAGGCAACAGCAAGATTAACTTTGTTTCTTTTACTGGTTCGGTAAATGGTGGCAAGCAAATAGAAAAAGCTGCTGCTGGTCGTTTTATACCAGTTAATTTAGAACTCGGCGGCAAGGATGCCGCATATATAAGAAAAGATGCGGATATTAATTTTTCTGCAATTAATGTTGCAGAAGGAGCTTTTTTCAATTCAGGTCAATGCTGTTGTGGTATTGAGCGAGTGTATGTTCATCGTTCAGTTTACGATGAATTTGTGGCGGCAATGGCGGAACAAGCAAATGCTTTGGTGTTGGGCAGACCTGATGAGCCAGCCACCACTTTAGGACCTATGGCAAGTAGCAAGGCAGCAGCTGGGGTGCGCCGTCACATCCAGCATGCTCTAAGCATGGGCGCCAAAGCTAATATTGATGAAAACAGATTTACAGCCAGTAAAGAGGGCACGCCTTACATTGCGCCACAGGTTATGACGGAGGTTAATCATTCTATGGATATTATGATGGAGGAGACCTTTGGTCCAGTTGTTGGAATAATGGCAGTGGAATCTGACGATGAGGCAGTTCAATTAATCAACGATAGCCCTTATGGGCTCACTGCTTCAGTATGGACTAATGATGTGGCAACGGCGCAATCACTTGGCAATTCTATTGAATGTGGAGTGTTTTTTATGAATCGCTGCGATTATGTTGACCCAGCTCTTCCTTGGTGCGGAGTTAAGGATACAGGTCGTGGCTGTAGTTTATCGCATCTTGGTTATGATATGGTAACCAGACCCCAGGGTTTCCATCTAAGATTAAAGTAGAACACCCTATAAACTTATATGACAACGACAATGAAAAACACCAAGATGAGCAATATTCAACTAATGGATAAGCAACATCATATTCATCCATTTACTGATACTGCTCTGTTAGGAGCTGAGGGGAGCAGGGTTTTTGTGCGCGGGGATAATATTTATGTATGGGATAGCGAAGGTAATAAATATTTTGATGCCATGTCTGGGCTTTGGTGCGTCAACATTGGTTATGGCAGAGATGAACTTGCCGATGTTGCCGCTAAACAGATGCGCGCGTTGCCTTTTTATAATAGCTTTTTTAATTGCAGTGTTGAGCCAGCAATAGAATTGGCAGCTAAATTGGCGCAGATTAGTCCGCCGCAATTTAATCATTGCTTTTTTACTGGTTCTGGTTCGGAAGCCAATGATACTATGATTCGCATGGTTAGACGTTATTGGGACCTGTGTGGCAAACATGATAAAAAGGTAATCATCTCCCGTCTCAATGCCTATCATGGCAGTACTATAGGAGGAGCGAGTTTGGGCGGCATGGCATTTATGCATGAACAGGGTGACCTCCCTATTAAGAATATTGCTCATATCGGGCAGCCCTATTCTTTTGAATTGCAAGGCGACCTCAGTGAAGAAGAATTCGCCATTCAAAGCGCTCAGCTGTTAGAAGAAAAAATTATGGAGATTGGCGCTAATCGCATAGCGGCTTTTGTTGGCGAACCAGTGCAAGGGGCTGGTGGCGTAGTTATTCCTCCACAAGGGTATTGGGAGGAAATTCAAAGAATATGCAACAAGCATGATATTCTGTTAGTGGCGGATGAGGTTATATGTGGTTTCGGGCGTTTGGGACATTGGTTTGGCAGTGATTACTATAATATTAATGCAGATATTATGCCAATTGCCAAAGGACTTAGTAGCGGTTATTTACCAATAGGTGGGCTGTTGGTTGGCGATAGAGTTGCCGACACGCTTATTGCTAAGGGTAAAGAATTTGCCCATGGATTTACTTATTCTGGTCATCCGACCTGTTGCGCGGTTGCTTTGGCAAACATCAATATCATAGAAAAAGAATCTTTAGTAGAACGCACTGCCAATGAATTGGCGCCAGCTCTAAATAAAAAATGGCTAACTCTGGCAGAACATAGTTTGGTGGGTGAAGCGCGTAGTGTGGGCGCTTTGGCGGCATTAGAATTGGTGGTGGATAAAGAAACCCGCCGCCGTTATGACGATAAGCACAGCGCTGGTGTAATATGCCGCGATATCTGTATTGAAGAAGGCATCATAATGCGCGCAGTCCGCGATACTATGATTATTTGTCCACCGTTGATTACTACCGATGAGCAGCTGGATGAATTAATTGCTAAGGTGTGTATAGTGCTTGATAGAACTGCAGAAAAAATTCTGTAAATATTGTTGGACGGAAGATAACTAATTAGCTTGATACACTATATCAGATGAATAAACCGCCAACTGATGCAACTCAGAATATGTTTAGCGGCGGACTGAGCTATTTGGGTTTGCCAACCAGTAATGACTACACAGCTAATGATGTGGCGGTGGTGGGGGTGCCAGTGGATATTTTTACTTCAGGGCGTAGCGGAGCGCGCTTTGGTCCCCGCGCCATTAGAACTTCATCCACTCTTATATCGTGGGATTACCCGTTTGGTTGGCAGGATAATATTAGTTCCCATGACAATAATATTGATAGTAGCAATAGTTCTGATAGTCCGCCAATTAATACATTCAAAGAGCACTGTGGAGTTAATCTCCTTGCTAAATTACGGATAATAGATGGAGGAGATATTCCTTTTGATTTTGGCAAGCCGGCGAGTATAGATGATGACATATATAATCACTTTAAGTTCGTTCTTAAACATAAATGCGCCACTCTCGCCTTTGGGGGCGACCACTACATAACCTATCCTATTTTGCGCGCTTATGCGGAATATTATGGCAGACCTTTGGCAGTTATCCAGTTTGATGCCCACAGTGATTTATGGCAGGATGAAACAACGCGAGGAAAAAGATTTGACCATGGTACTATGATGGCAAAGGCAATTCAAGATAAGTTGGTTATAGCTGAAAAATCAGTGCAGCTTGGCATAAGGACCAACATAGAAGATACTTTGGGTATGAATATAATCAACGCGCCACTTATGCATAGAGATGGTATTGCCAAATCATTAGCTGATGCCTGTTCTATAGTGGGTGATGAATTGGTTTATGTAACTTATGATATGGATTTTCTAGACCCCGCTTTTGCCCCAGGAACTGGGACGCCGTGCCCTGGTGGATTTTCTAGCGCTCAGTCCTTAGAGGCATTGCGTTGCTTGCAAGGGATAAATATAGCGGGAGCGGATGTAGTGGAAACAGCGCCTGCTTATGACCACGCAGAGATTACATCTTTGGCGGCTGCGACTATTGGCGCTAACCTGTTGTGCCTATTTGCTTGTTAGTCGGCGCCTAGGTTAAGCCGTGAAGCTATAAACTATAAATATTATACAATTTACTTATCGCTATTGGTGTTGAGAATTTGGCGACTTCTTTTTTCCTGTTGAGAAGCCAGCAACCAAATAATCATACTTACAACAAATACTGTGCTTATCAGAATAGTTGCCAGCGCATTAATTTTAGGAGTAACTCCAAGCTTTACGCTGGAAAACACCTGAATTGGCAAGGTGGTGGAACCAGGACCTGATACAAAACTTGCAATAATTAGGTCATCCAAGGATAGCGTAAATGCCAATAACCATCCTGCCACCAGTGCTGGGGCAATTAATGGCAAGGTTACCAAAAAAAACACTTTGGCTGGGTGGGTACCAAGGTCGGCAGCTGCCTCTTCCAACGAACCATCCATTTCTCGCAATCTTGATGCGACCACTATGGTTACATAAGCCATAGACAGGGTCACATGGGCGATAAATATTGTCAGCATTCCTCGGCTTGAAGGGAAGCCAATTACATCTGACATTGAAACAAATAATAACAGAAAAGATAAACCGAGTATTACATCAGGTATAACTAATGGCGCGGTTATGAATATCTCAAACGGCTTGCGCCCCTTAAATTTGGTAAAACGGATAAGAGAATAAGCCGCCATAGTCCCCAGCACCAAAGCGCTGGTTGAAGACAAAAAGGCAATTCGTAAACTACGTAATGCTGCGGTTATCAGCTGTTCGTCTTTAAATAGTTCTACATACCATTTGGTGGAAAACCCCGCCCAAACGGTAACTAAGCGTGATTCATTAAAAGAATAAATCATAAGAATTAGTATCGGGGCATAGAGGAATATAAAGCCGCAAATTAACACCACTCCAGTAAATGATAGTTTAAACTTCATCATGAGGATTCCAATGCCTTGCTTTGAAAACGATGATAAATCATTATGGGTATTACCAGTAGCAGCAACATTATGACTGCCAGAGCTGAGGCAACGGGCCAATCGCGATTGCCAAAGAACTCGGTCCATAAGACCTTGCCAATCATTAGGGATGAGGAGCCGCCGAGCAGCTCGGGGATTACAAATTCGCCAACTGATGGGATAAACACTAACATGCAGCCAGCTATTATACCGCTTAGTGATAGTGGCAGAGTAACTCGCAAGAATATTTGCCAACCACGACAGCCAAGGTCGGCTGCTGCTTCGCTAAGGGTCTTATCCATTTTATTTAAGTTGGCATAAATCGGCAGCACCATAAAGGGCAGATAGCCGTAAACTATGCCGATATATACCGCTAACTTAGTATTCAAAATAATGAGGGGGTCATCAATAATCCCCATGGACATTAGCGCCGAATTAATGAGCCCGTTATTCTTTAGAATACTAACCCAAGCATAAATACGAATTAAAAAAGAAGTCCAGGATGGCAAAAGAATTAGCAATAACAGAACTCCTTGGTTACTTGGTTTGGCGTTGGTAATGGCGTAAGCCATAGGGTAGCCGATTAGCAAGGTCATAATTGTTGCGGTAGCAGCTATTTGCAAAGACCTTATGTATGACTCATAGTATAGTGAGTCGCTCGCAATAAGCAGATAGTTATAGTAATTAACTACTACTTGAAAGACATCTTCTTTATATTGCAACAGAGCGGTGTATGGAGGAATAGCAGTCAGGGGTTCTGCGATGCTTATTTTGAATACTATTACAAAAGGGATTACGAAAAACAACAATAGCCAACCATAAGGAATAATGACTATTATTTTTTGGGTTTGTTGTAGCAACATGTCTTTGCCTGCTTGCCACTTCTGAGAATACGAAGGAAGTTTGGCTACAAATATACCTAACGAGGTTCCCAATGAAGTTAAGGTGCGGCTAATTATGTTGTTACTCATTGGTTTAGGACTATGCAATTCTCTCCTTCCCAATAAACATAAACCTCGTCCTCCCAGGTTAACAAAACTGACTGCGACTTAGACGAGTTGGCGGCGAACACCAAAAAGCGAAAGCCGCTATCCAGTATTACATGATAAACTGAGTTACTGCCAAGATAAGCAATTTCTATTATCTTGCCCTTTTCTACATTGTTTGCTTGTTTGGGTTGCTTTTTACTAATGTTTACTTTTTCTGGTCTTATGGCAATTTCCATATCCTTGCCCAAAGTGCCGCTTACACTGTATGGGATATATAGGTTATTCTTTAACTGCGGCGATTTTATCTCCGAGTGATTCTTTTCATCCACTGCCAATTTCCCATTAAATATATTTACTTGTCCGAAGAACTCACTGACCGTGCGATTATGCGGAAACTCATAAAGATTAGAAGGCGAATCTATTTGGATAATACGCCCTTTATCCATAACTGCGATACGCGAACACATAGTCATTGCTTCTTCTTGATCGTGAGTTACTATTATGCAGGTTACTCCCACTTCTTCAATTATATTAACTACTTCAAGCTGCATCTGAGTGCGTAGTTTTTTATCAAGCGCCCCCATGGGCTCGTCTAATAATAATACTTTTGGCTTTTTAGATAAACTGCGCGCCAATGCCACTCTTTGCCTTTGTCCGCCAGATAATTGATGCGGCTTACGTTTGGCGTATTGTTCCATTTCCACTAAGGATAGCATTTCTTCAGTCCGTTGGGCTATTTCTTGCTTAGGTAATTTATCTTGTTTTAACCCAAATGCTATATTTTTCTCTACACTAAGATGAGGAAATAACGCATAAGATTGAAACATCATATTAACCTTGCGCTTATATGGCGGAATTACAATTAGGTTTTCATCTTCTAACTGTATACTGCCATAAGTAGGAGTGACAAAACCAGCCACCATCCGCAGCAAAGTTGTCTTGCCGCACCCCGACCCTCCCAAGAGTCCAAATATCTCTCCGCGTTGGACATTGAATGTTGCATTATCTACTGCTTGAAAGCCATCATATAATTTGGAGACGCCAGCTATTTTTAAAATAGGTTCGTTCATAATTGTTCACTTATAAAACAAAAAAGGCGAGGTATTCTGTTGGAGTGCCTCGCCTTTTTATCTTTATTAGTTGTCTTTATAGGTTATTTAGCAGCTGCCTTAACTGATGTCCAGTTTCTGTTTATTATCCGATTGGTCTTGCGCGGCAAAACTTCTGCAGTCCACAGATTCCTGTGAGTTGCCTCATCGGGATAGATGCCGATATCCGATAAAATATCTTTATCAACATATCTGTTGGAAGCAGGATTAGGATTAGCATAAGAAACATAATTGGTTATTGCTGCAACCACTTTTGGTTCAAGAATATAATTAATAAACTTATGCGCATTATCTGCATTCTTTGCATCTTTGGGTATGCCAAACATGTCAAACCATAGAAGAGCTCCTTCTTTTGGTATGATATAGTTGACGACCACATTGTTTCCTGCTTCATCCGCTCTATCTGCGGCAATAAATACATCACCGGAAAAACCCATAGCTATACATATATCGCCGTTGGCGAGGTCCGAAATATACTTGGATGAATGGAAGTAGGTAACATGAGGCGCTATACTTTTTAGCAAAGTAGTAGCTTTCTTGTAGTCCGCAGTATTTAAGCTATTGGGGTCTAATCCCAAATAATTTAATGCGGCGCCCATTACTTCTGTAGGCGCGTCCAGAAGAGCCACGCCACAAGATTTTAGCTTGCTAACGTTTTCTGGCTTAAACAGAAGATCCCAGCTATCTACTGGAACATCACCAAGCACTGCCTTCACTTTGTCAGGATTATAGCCAATGGCGCTGGTGCCCCACATATAAGGAACGCTATAAGTGTTGCCTTTATCATAACTATTAGAAATGAGTTTCAATAGAGCTGGGTCAAGATTTTTATAATTGGAAAGTTTTGACTTGTCTATAGGTTGATACACTCCTGCTTCAATCTGCTTTGCCATGAAGTCGGCAGTGGGAACAACTAAATCATAACCAGTAGAGCCAGCTAATAACTTTGCTTCAAGTACTTCGTTGCTATCATAAGTATCATAGATTACTTTAATACCAGTTTTCTTTTCAAAGTTTTTTAACGTGTCTTCGGCTATATAGTCAGACCAATTATATATGTTTAATACACCTGCAGCTTGCGCGACAGGAGATAATATTAATAACATCACTAATGATGTTATAAGTAGTTTAAATGTTTTCATAAAATATATATTTTGTAATAATAAATCTATTATATAACTTTTACAGCAAATCTTGTATCCTGCTATAAATTCCAGCTAACACCAATAAAGGCGTCCGCAATAACCTGCCACCAGGAAAAGGACGATGCTTTATCTTTTGTAGTAAAGCAAACTTTTCGTTTTCTCCCGCCAATGCATCGGCTATTATCTTCCCTGCCATGCCGCTAAACGCCAAGCCATGCCCAGAAAAACCTTGAGCATAATAAACATTGTTTGTCAACTTGCCTATTTGAGGAGCGCGGTTAACGCTAATGCCAACAAATCCGCCCCACGCATATTCAATTTTAGCGGCGGCGAGTGCGGGGAATACCTTGAGCATTCTGCTGCGTAATGAGCGGGTAATACTAAGTGGGGGTATGGATGAATAGCTTACTTCGCCGCCGAATAGCATACGATGGTCTGCGGAACGGCGAAAATAGTCCAGCACAAAGTTTATATCAGTTATTGAGTCGTTGCCTGGCATTAATTGGTGGATTGTATTCTTGTCAAGTTGCTCGGTGGCAATTATGTAAGTTCCAGCTGGCATTATGTATGAGCGCATGTTTTTTTGCATTTTTACCTGCAAGTCGCCGCTTAAATCATCAAGATAAGCATTGCAAGCAAGAATGATATTAGAGCACACTAATTTACCATCAGGGGTAGTAAGAGTGAATTTGTTATCAGCTTGGGTAATTTTTGTGACAGGGCTATGTTGGAATATCTTTGCCCCAGCAGCGGTTGCGGCGTCAGCCAGCCCCAGAGTGTATTTTAATGGATGCAGATGAACACTTTGAGAATCAAACATCCCAGCTCTATAGCGCTGAGTGTTTATGCGCGCTGTTAGGTCGTCTCCATGAAGCATTTCAACCGCGTAATTGTACTTGGTTGCCAGCTGCTCCTGCCATTTTCTAAGCGTAACCACTTGTCGTTTACTGATGGCGGTATCAACATGCCCAGGCATATCATCGCATGCAATATTGTATTTATTAATCCTATGTTTTATAAGCTCCACCGCGGCGACAGTCATATCAAATAATTGACGAGATGTATCAAGTCCAAGCTGTTTTTCAATGACATCTTGGTCGCAACCAAACCCAAATAGCGCTTGTCCGCCGTTGCGTCCCGACGCCCCCCAACCTGGGCGGGCTGCTTCTAAAACGACTGGTTGATAGCCGCGTTCAGCAAGCTCAAGCGCCGCGGATAAACCAGTTAGCCCGCCGCCTATAATTGCTACATCGGCTGTATTGCTAAACTGTCCTTTAAGTTGTGGATATTCTGTAGCAGCTGCAGTTGCCGTGTAATAAGAATTGGGGTATTCTTGTTTTTTTAGCATATACTTATATAAGTATAAAATAATTTAGATGATACTTCCCCAAACCTCTATATTGAAGTGAGGTACCATTCATACTCCAGTTCGGTTATAAAAGAGCGGAACTCATCAAATTCACTTTGCTTGCATATAGCATAAACCGCGCGCCATTCTTCACCAAAATATTTTTTCACCCAAGTCGAGCGGCGAAAATCATCTATTGCTTCTTGCATTTCAAATATCACCTTAGAATGGCGCGTAAAACGATGGGCATCTCCAGTCACTGGGGCTGGCGGTTCAATTTTTTTGCTTAGCCCATGATCAGCGCCAGCGATTACTGCGGCGGCAAGCAGATAGGGATTAACATCTGCGCCTGCGAGACGATGTTCCAGATGGATATTAGAGGACTTTTCTTCTACTATACGTAAAGCAACTGTGCGGTTGTTGCTACCCCAACTGCGCGTCACGCTAACTGAATAGCCCTTTTTGAACCTTTTATAAGAATTAATGTGAGGGGCAAATAATAGAAAGACATCATCCATTGTATCCAGAATACCGCCCGCAGCATGGCGTAGGGGCTTATTGTCTTGCGCCTCAACTTTTTGGTTGGCAAAAATATTTTTGCCATTTTTATCATGTATACCCAAGTGTATATGAGCGCCGTTGCCATCAAGCTGGGGGAATGGTTGCGCCATAAATGTGGCAATATAGCCGTTTTTGCGCGCCGCATGCTTGATTATCCTTCTTAGCATTATGATGTCATCACAAGCGCGAAAAGGGTCTGATTTATACTTTAAGTCCACCTCCAGCTGACAAGGAGATGACTCGGAGATAATACTGCCGATAGTGATGTTTTGCTGTGCGGCAAAATGCTCCACATCATTGGTGAATGATTCAAAATCATCTAACTCTTGCAAGGAGTAAACCTGAAAGTCAGGAGCGCCATATTTGCTTTCCTTGCTCTGCGCCAGGGACGGCGCTCCATTCTTACCAAGCTTTGGGTCAAGTAAATAGAACTCGGTTTCCATTGCCATGGTGAGTCCCATGCCATGTCCTAAAAGGCGCTTATAAGCAATATCCAGAATACAGCGTGGATCGGCAAAGTGCATATTGCCATCCTCGTTTACCATCTGCAGCATTACTTGAGCGCTATTTTCTTTCCAGGGCACTGGCACCAGAGTTTCGGCAATTGGAAAGCAGTCGTAATCCTTGTCGCCATTTTTGTTGCCAAGACCAGATTTTTCCACGCCAGCGCCACGAATATCCATAGCGAATATTGAGGCAGATATCCGCACGCCTTTGTTAAATAGATTTTCTGCTTGACTTATAGGCACATGTTTGCCGCGCAGACAACCATTGTTGTCTACAATCATAAGTTCTAACTTTTCTATATGGGGGTGTTTCTTAAGAAATTTATTTAGTATTTCTTGGTTTTGGGGTTGCATAAAAAATTATAATTCTAATAATCTATTCATTGTATATCAATCCGCTAATTTTGTCAATAGGTTAATGTTGTAGGGGCGGAGCTGCGCTCCGCCCTATAGAATTTTGCGGAGTTTGCTCCAAACATTTTCCATAATGATTGGTTGGGCGGCTTCGTTGGGATGCAACCTATCTGCTTGGAAATATTCTTCTTCAGTGGGGACGCTTTCTAAAAGATTGGACAACAAGGGCACATCATACTCTTTGGCTAAATCATCGTATACTTGCTCAAATTGCATTTTGTAGAAGCTGCCGTAATTTGTTGGCAAGGTTATTCCCACTAAAACTATTTTGGCTTTTTGGCTGTTAGCCATATCCATAATTTGCTTTAAGTTGCTTTTCATTTGTGGAAAAGGCATGCCGCGCAAGCCATCATTGGCGCCCAGTGCCAGCACCAAGTAGGCAATCTTTTCGCGCTTAATAATTTCTGGTAAACGATATAATCCATTATCTGTAGTGTCGCCGGATATGCTTTCGTTGATTACCTTGTGAGGCAATCCTTCTTTCTTTAGCCGTTGTTGCATCAGTGTAACCCAGCCGTCCTTAGGGTTAATTCCATAAGCAGCACTTAAGCTATCACCAAGCACCACTATCACTGGGCTTGAGGCAGCAGTTGTTACAGCAGGGAATGCCGCCATAATTAGCGGGGATATAAGGAGTATTCCATATATTAAAGTTTGTAATGATTGTTTAATCTTTAGTGTGTTGCGCATTGATTAGATTATAACAAATTCACCGCAAACTCTCTGCCAATTCTCTGTAAATTATCCGCCAGCTCTCTATAAACTCTCCGCTAATTCTCTGCCAATTCCCCGCCAATTACCTGTAAGTTCCCTGGGCAATTAGGCGCGGAGTAAAGACCAAGCGGCAACTTGATTGGCGCCGCCGCGTTTTAGGGTGTGGGCTAATTCATGCACTGTGGTAGTGGAGGTGATTACATCGTCTATTATCAGTATGTTCTTGCCTTGTATTCTTGCAGTGTCGTTTAGGGCAAAGGCGCCGGTGAGGTTTTTGCGTCTTTGTTGTAATGTTAAGTTATATTGCGGGACGGTTGCCTTAATTCTATGGCAGATGCTATGCTTTGCGGAGTTTATGGGTAATCCTAAAAAAGATGCTAAGGGTTTGATAAGTTCAACGACTTGATTGAAACCGCGCTCGCGCAATTTATTCTTATGCAACGGCATGGGCAATATGAGGTCGGGTGGAGAATTAAGTATATACGCATTAGGCGAGTGGGCGGCTTCTTGGCTATTGGTAAGCAGGTTGTTTATGTATGCCTCCAACCATAGGTTGCCAAGGATGTTGGCATAATAAATCAGGTTGTTAAACTTGAGGTGATGTAGGGCTTTGCTTAGTGGAGGGAAATATGCGTAAGGCGCCCATGCCATTGATAAAGGTGGGGGATTGAGGTAGCAGGCGGAACAGAGGTTGTCGCTATATTCTGCATTTTCTGCATTTCCTGCTACATAAGCGTTTGGAGGTTGTCCAGTTAAGCTATATTCCATAGGCAGAGCGCAAAGCCGACAGGAGCGAGTGATAATAGGCATAGCCGCGCGACAATTATCGCAGCAATTATTCTTGCCATTGCTGTCTAAACAAAAAACACAGGTTGCGCCGCCACTGATGGCGTTTATTGTGTTTGTTAGATTATTCTTTGTTAGGTGTTTTGTTAGGTGTTTTGTTCCCCACATTTATTCTTATTGGGTTTATTATTATGTCTATGTCTATATATGCATTTACATTTACATTTATATTGATATTAGCTTATGTAGATGATTGTCCGCCGCTCTAAAAATGAGGCATCTTCTTGCCACCTACTAGGTGTAAGTGAATATGGTATACCATCTGTCCGCCATTTTCACGACAATTAAACTGCATGCGATAGCCATCTTGCGCTACGTTATTTTCGCGCGCCAGTTTAGTGGCAACCAGAACAATATGTCCGATTAATTCCTTGTCTTCTTCTTGCAGGTCGTCAGTGGTTTTTATGTGCTTGCGTGGAACTATCAATAGATGCAATGGCGCCGCAGGACTAATGTCTTTAAATGCAATGACGTGCTCGTCTTCGTAAACAATGTCTGCGGGAATCTCGCGATTGATAATCTTTATAAAAAGGTCTTCGTTATGTGTCATATACTTAGTGTGTTACTTTTCGGTTATCAGAAATATGGCTATGGGTGGACTTGAACCACCGACCCCAGCGTTATGAGTGCTGTGCTCTAACCGACTGAGCTACATAGCCGATTTTGTTAATTATAAGGGATAAGTTGTTAATTTTACCGCAGGATTAATAACTTATGTTGTTGTTTAATTAATTTATCGTTTGTTATAATAGGATTATGTTGGCGCTCATTGATAACTATGATTCTTTTACTTATAACCTGGTGCAGTATTTGGGTGAGCTGGGGGCATCATCGCAAGTGTATCGCAATGATGAAGTAACTGTGCCTGAACTGAGGGCGAAACTTAGCGCCGCTAAAACGCAAGCAATCATTATATCGCCTGGACCCTGCACGCCAAATGAGGCGGGTATTTCAATGCAGGTTACGCGCGAACTTGCTGCGAACTTTCCAATTCTTGGAGTATGCTTGGGGATGCAAGCAATGGTTCAAGCTTATGGCGGCAAGATAATAACTGCGGATAAAATAATGCATGGCAAGGTTTCAAGTGTGTTCCATAACGGAAGTTCTCTGTTTGAGGGTGTTGATAATCCTTTTCAGGCAGCGCGCTATCATTCATTGTCGGCGCAGCAAGAGTCCTTGCCACAGTGTTTTGAGATAACCGCCTGGACGAGCCATGATAATGGTGGTAAGGATGCGGATATTGCAGAATCTTATAATCAGATTGAGGAAATAATGGGCGTGCGCCATAAAGAGTTGCCTTTGATGGGAGTGCAGTTTCATCCAGAATCTATTCTCACCAAGCAGGGAAAAAACATACTAAAGAATTTTTTAACAATGATAGCAAATTAGAATGTATATCAGATTAACTAATATAATTAACATAACTTATTAACGCATAACCATGCATAACATAGAGGAAACATAACATGCAAGTAACATTAAAAGGAAACCCAGTTAACATCAAAGGCAATCTGCCGCAAGTTGGCTTAATGATGCCAAACTTTTCATTGGTGAATGGTGATTTAGCAGAAGTATCTTTAGCTGATTTTAAGGCATCGCGCTTGGTGCTGAATATCTTTCCCAGCTTGGATACTGGCACCTGCGCCGCATCTGTGCGAAGGTTTAATCAAGAAGCGGCATCTCTGGAGGATACTCAAATACTATGTATATCCGCCGACTTGCCTTTCGCCCAACAGAGGTTCTGTGGAGCAGAGGGCATTGATAAGGTTGTTACTCTTTCTGCCTATAGGTCAGATTTTGGCGATGACTATGGTATCAAAATGGTAGACGGACCTTTGCAGAATCTGCTGGCGCGTAGTGTGTTGGTTGCCGATGCCGAGCGTAATATTACCTATTGCCAATTAGTGCCAGAAATTACTGAAGAACCAGATTATTCTGCGCTGCTGCAACAATTGTCCTAACTGCTATTGCCTATTCCTGCTTATTTTTGTTGCGTGTTTGGACGCAGGATTAATCTAGGAGGGATTATATAAGCCCTAAATAAAATTGAGTGGAACCCTGGAGGTTAGTCCAGTAAATAGGCGATTCACAATTGTATCAAAAGCATCTGCCACTTCGTTGGCAGGCAGGTTTGCCCCCCAGAGTTCAACTTCATCTCCTACTTGAGCGTTAGGGCAGTTTTTTAAGTCAAGACATATCATGTCCATTGATACTCTGCCAGATAAAAAACATCTGTGTCCATTTACTAAGACAGGCACAGGAGTAGCTGCCGAGCGGCGCGGATAGCCATCCGCATAACCTATAGGGGCAACCCCCATTAAGCAATCAGCGGGACAACGCCATACTCCTTCATAACCCACTAAATCGCCCGCTTTGAGTTGGCGCACTGAGATTAGTTTGCTTTTTAGTTGCATCCCAGCTCGTAAGTCCAGTTCCTGCGCTGAGGTATTGTCCAGCGGGGATGCACCGTATAGCATAATGCCAGGTCTTTCGTAATCGTTTGCTGTGCCGTGCGCTGCTGGGAGATTGCACAAGGCGGCGGAATTGCAGATAGATAAGGGTATTTGCTGTTGGGTGGATTGCTGGATGGAAGTTAGGGCATGGTGAAAAACGCGCACCTGCTCTTGCGCTTCTTCGGTGTTAGCGCGATTCGCAGCAGCGAGATGCGTCATAATGCCGCAAAGATGCAGATGTGGGTTGGCGCTAACCTGTTGGTAAGCTGCCAATAATTCTGTGGAGGATAGTCCCAGTCGGTTCATTCCGCTGTTGTGTTTAAGCCATATTCCGAGCGGCTTGTTTAGTTGCTCCTTGCCAAGTATTTTTAGTTGTTCAGTGTGGTGGATAGTTGCAATAAGATTGTGTTGCAGATGAGATTGCAAGTCCACCACATCAGAAAAACCTTCCAAAGTTATTATGTTTTTTTGGCTGCCTATATTTTGTAAATGCTCTCTTAAAGCTATTCCTTCATCAGAGAAGGCGACAGCAAAGGAATCTACCTCTGCAAGTTCATCAAAGCATGAGGCGACCTGCGGCATACTATGTCCGTAAGCATTACTTTTAATAACTGCAATTATCTTGCCGCGGCTTAACGAGGCGGCTTTTATGAGGTTGTGCTTAAGTGCCGATAAATCTATTAGGGCTTTAGTGGGACGAGTCATTATTCATTAATGAGCTAAGGGGTGGGGCGTCTTAGGATAATTGTTGCGAGGGGTAATCCATATCATCATCGCTTACTCCCTGCCCGACATCAACATCGTCATAGTTAGAATGTTCAAGGTTGCCAAAACTGGCATTCTCTGCTTTAAATGATAGTTTAACCATTCCAGTAGGACCATTACGTTGTTTGCCTATGATGATTTCAGCAATTCCTTTGGACTCGGGCTTGTCTTTGTAGTATACTTCATCGCGATAGATAAATAGAATCACATCGGCATCTTGTTCAATTGCGCCAGAATCGCGCAAATCCGACATAGCTGGACGTTTGTTGTCGCGCCCTTCAACCGCGCGGTTTAGTTGTGATAAAGCCAGAACAGGGACATTGAACTCTTTGGCAATCCCCTTAAGTGAGCGAGATATTTCCGAGATTTCATTGGTGCGGTTTTCATTGGTATGCATCATTTTCATCAGCTGAATATAATCCACAACGACCAAGCCCAGATCCACTTCAACTGGCAGCATGCGCTTAACTCTGCGAATACGGCTACGGATTAACATAGGAGTTAGGTCTAATGAATCATCTATGTAGATTTCTGCGCTATCCAGCATTTCGCCTGCCTGCCTAATCTTAAGCCAGTCGGATTCTGTTAGTCGTCCATCGCGTACCCGCGCCAGGTTTACCGAACCGAGAATTGAGATAAAACGCATAACTAACATTGAGGTTGGCATCTCCATGCTGAATATCAGGGCAGCTTTATTATCCGATATAACGGCGCTTGCCGCTATGTTGAGAGCGAAGCTGGTCTTACCCATTGAGGGGCGTCCCGCTAATACTATGAAATCGGATTTTTGTAACCCCGATGTTTTGCTATCCAATACAGCAAAGCCAGTGCTTTGCCCAGTTATCTGATTTGGGTTGTTGAAGTAAAAATCAATTTCTGCCATCACTTCATTGATTGCTTGGCCTACTTTTATTATGTTGGGGGCTTTTTCGCTTTTATCGCCGAGGTCAAAAATTTTCTGTTCTGCTTCTTGTAGGACTTCTTGAATATTGGCATGACGGGAACTCTCGGCATTGGCAGACATTGTTTTGGTTAGCTGAATAAACTTGCGTCTCAATGCTCTGTCATGTATTAATGATGAATAGATGTTGATGTTTTCACCTGAGGTGGCGTTGGCGGTTAACTCCGAGATATATTCTTTGCCGCCTGCCTCTGCCAGTTTACCGCGTAGTTTGAGTTCCTCTATAACTGTTATAGGGTCAATAGAGCTATTCTTGTTGTATAAAGCTAAAGCGGCATCGTAGATATGGCGGTTCTGAGCATTGGAAAAATCTTTTGCTTCCAATGGAGAGTTTATTCTATCCCAAGTTTCGTCATCAAGCATCAGCATTCCCAATAGCATTTGCTCGGCTGCCTCCGCATGAATTAGTCCTTGGGAGTCGCCCTCAAACTGTTCTGCTTGATTCTGCGAATCTTGCAGGTCGTTATATTGCTCAGTGTCAGGTTTCTTTATCATTCGTGCCGTTCTTTTAAGGGTGTATTCCCGGGTGCATTCCAGAATAAATTCCAGAGTACATTCCAGAGTACATTAAAGGGTTGTTATTTTAACCTATATACCTGCTAATAGGATAAAAAGAAGTAAGTTATTTAGTTATGAGTTATTTTTGCAGTGGTTGTGCTGTAACATGCATTGTATAGCTGCCAGTTTCCCCTCCAAAGATGCGCGCCTCAAGATAATAGGTGCCAGCGGGTACTTCCTGTTGTATGCGGAAATTATTGTTCCCACCGCTTTGGTCATCATAAGCTACTTCAAAACCATTAGCATCATATAATGCGCCAATAGTATCAACACGGGGACCACCCTGCACACCATTTTCATCAGTGTATGCCGTAAGTATACTTGGATGCTGTAAGGTAAAACGTATAAAATCCCTGTGGTCTGGCGTGCTTATTCCGCGTCTAAAATGAAAGGGCAGAGATGAAATTGTTGGCAGAGGTTGCGCATTAACATTTAATGTATAGTTGCCAGTGGTAAAAGGGTAATAGCCATTCATCTCAATGTAGTGGGAACCAACTGATAACGGGAGGATTATAGGCAAACTGTATCTTCGTAGAGAATAAGCGGAAGTTATTGGGGAAATAGCAGAATCATATAATCTAACATAAGTATCAATGGAATCAGTGAAGGCGTTTATGCTAATTATCATTGGCTTAGTTAGGTTAAAATGAAAATAATCCACGTCTCTTTCAACTGATATCGCTTCGTCAGAAGAAGCATAGGGCGGGGTTATAGTCGGCGGTAATTCTGTGGCAATATCTAACGTATAGTTTCCGTTTGTAGTTGGCGTAAAACTTTTGTGATCTGTATAAACCTCTACGTAATATAAGCCAGCAGAGGCAAGTCTTTCTATCCTCTCTTTTTTCCTCTCAAACGCAAGGCGAAGGGGATTATTATCAATAATTTCATCCAGAGCCGTGTCATACAATCTGAGATAAGTGCTGATAGAGCTGGTAGTATTAGCTGTAATCACACTATCTTGAGTTAAGTTAACGGTAAAGTAATCTCTATCAGCTGCCGAAAATAAAGTTCCTCCATAAGTTGCATTAGGGGAGTTAGTTGCCGAGGAAAGTATAGTTGTTTGCGCTTCAGCATTTGCCTTAACATTTAATGTATAGTCGCCATCTGCAGCAGGATCAGCAGCGCCCACGGCTAAGTAATAGGTGCCGACTGGCAATATTCTTTCAATAAGGAAGTTGTTATTAGCAGAGTTATCATCGGCGGCAAGCAGTTTGCCAGCAGCATTATGTAATCTGCCAACAGTACTAACGGAGCCAGCGCTAAAAGCCGTAACTATGCTTCGTTGCTTTAATTTAAATCTAAAATAATCTTCATTGCCAGCGGGGGATATCGCCTCGCCGGTAGAAGTATAGGGCAAAGTTATAGTTTGTGGTACTGCAACATTTAATACATAATCTCCAGTTGTTATATGCCTATTTAAGCCCCTTGCTTCAATGTAATAGGTGCCTGCATTCAATTCACGCACTATAAAAAAATTTCTGTTTCTAAAGCCACCATTGTCATCATTAGAAACTATGTGCGAAAAAGAAGCATCATATAAGCTGCCATAAATATCAGTGGAACCAGTGGAGGAGATTGTCAGGGGGGTATCTTGCTCCAACACAACCCGCACATAATCTTCATCTCCTTTAGGAAATATGGATTGTTGGGGAGATGTATAGGGCAGGGTTATAGTTGCTGGCGCTTCAATATTAAATCTGTACCTTCCAGTTGTGGTAGCATCAATTCCTCTTACCTGTATATAATAAGTGCCTGCAGATAATTTCCTCGTTATACGAAAATTCCTTTTATTGTCATTGTCATCATTAGAAGCTAGCTGCGAAAAAGAAGAATCGTATAACCCGCCATATATATTATTAGAATCAGTGAAGTAGGTAGTGATTTCACCTCCTTGAGTTAACGTAAAACTAAAATAATCTACATCGCCAGGTGTGGCTATATCTTCCTCTGAAGAAGTATAAGCTAAAGATATTAATTGTATTTCTTCGGTAATGAGATTTAACGTATAACTGCTAACTGCAGAAGAAGAACCGCCAACCTCTATGTAATAGGAGCCAGTAAGCAGTATTTTTTCAATAAGAGAGTTTTTACTAGTGCCAGAATTGTCATCAGAAGCAAGCAGTTCACCAGCATCATTATATAATCTGATATAAGTATCGGTGGCGCCAGTGGTGAATAGTGTAATTACGCTGGGATTAATTAAATTGAAATTAAAATAATCACTATCTTCTATGGAGGATATTTCTTCTACGGAAGATGTATAGGGTGAACTTATAATTGGAACTTCATCTGTGACAATATTTAATATGTAGTTTCCGTATGTGTTGCTATTCTGTCCCCGCACCTCTGCGAAGTAGATGCCTGGGAATAATATTCTTTGAATAAGGAAGTTATTGCCACTGCCAGAATCATCATCAAAAGTAAGTTTGACGCCGGCAGAATTATATAATGCGCCAACAGTATCAGTGGAGCCAGTAGTGTTGATGTTAATTATATTTAGCTCGGTTACTTCAAACTTAAAATAATCTACATCATCTGTAGGTGATATATCTTGTCCCGAAGATGTATAAGGAATATCTATAGTTGGCTGACCCATAATATTTAATATGTAATTTCCAGTTGCAGTAGAACTGCCAGACCCTGCCACCTCTATGTGGTAGGTGCCTGGGGATAATATCTTTTCAATAAGGAAGTTATTGCCGCTGCCAGAATTACCATCAAAAGCAAGTTTGGCGCCAGCAGAATTATATAATGTGCCAACAGTATCAGTGGGACCAGTGGTTGCGATGTTAATTATGTCCGTCTCGGTTAAACTAAAACTAAAGTAATCTATATCAGTTGCCGAAGATATAGATTCTCCTGAAGTTGCATAAGATGGGACTGGGTCGGAATCTGGATCTGAACCTGGATATGAACCAGGTGAATCTGGGTTGGACAAGGATATTACTGTTGGGGGCGCTTGCTTTGTAACTATTAATGTATATTCTCCACTTGCAGCAGGATTAGCGCTACTCACCGCCAAGTAATAGGAACCAGCAAGTAATCTTTTTTCAATATAAAAATTGTCATTATCCGCGGAATTATCATCGGAGGCAAGCAGGACACCGACAGAACTATATAATCTGCCAACTACATCAAAGGAGCCAGCGGAGGAAGCAGTAACTACTCTTGGTTGGGTTAATTCAAATCTAAAATAATCTTCATTGCCAGCAGGGGATATTGCCTCCTCAGAAGAGGTGTAAGGTAAAGTTATAGTTGGAGGTAATGCAACATTCAATACATAATCTCCAGTTGTTGTAAATCTATTGTTACCTCTTGTTCCGATGTAATAGGCGCCAGCAGCCAATTCGCGTATCATCAAGAAATTTTGTGGATTGCCTGCGCTACCAGTCCCCGAGTTATCTTTAGATGCAATTAGTCCAAAAGAATTATCATATAAGCTGCCGAAAGTATCAGTGAGACCAGTAGTGGAGAGTATAAGGGGAGCATCTTGCTCTAATACAATGCGTAAATAATCTTCATCTCCCACGGGAGATATAGATTCTTGGGAAGATGTATAGGGTAGGGTTGCTATAGTTTCTGGTACTTCTATATTCAATCTGTAGCTTCCAGTTGTATCAGTATCAATGCCTCTTACCTGTATATGATAGGTGCCAGCAGATAACTCTCTATTGATAAAGAAGTTCCGATTGTCGTTAGAATACTGATTAGATGCAATTTCATCAAAAGAGGAATCATATAATCTGCCATAAATATTATTAGCATCGGTGAAGGAGGCGGTAAGATTGCTGTCCTCAGATAAAGTAAAATTAAAATAATCTTCCTCTCCTGCGACTGATATATCTTGCCCAGAAGAGGTGTAAGGCAGAGTTATGAGTAGCGGTTCTACTGCAGCAACTCTTAGCGTATAATCGCCAACTGCAGAAGGAGCTATCCCTCCCACCTCCATGTAATAGGAGCCAGCAGATAATGCTTTTATAATACGGAAATTGCGCCTCCTACCAGAATTATCATCAGAAGCAAGGGTGTTGCCAGCAGCATTATATAATCTGCCATAAGTATTAATGTTGCCAGTGGTGAATAGAGTAATCACCCTTTCTTGAGTTACATTAAAAGTAAAATAATGTATGTCTTGTGTAGAATATAGTGTTTCAAGGGAAGATGTAGCAGAAGAGTTTATAAAGGGGACTTCCTCTGTAAAAATATTTAATGTGTAATTTCCAATTGTATTATTCCCGCTTTGTACTTCTATGTAGTAGCTTCCTGGGAATAATAACCTCCTGATAAGAAAATTTTCATCACTGCCAGAGTTATTATCAGAAGCTAACTGGATGGCTGCTGAATTATATAATGCACCAAAAGTATTATTGCCACCGGTGGTGTTGATGTTAATTATGTTTGGCTGGGTTACATTAAACCTAAAATAATCTTTGTCGGTAAACGAAGATATAGTTCCATTCACAGCTGGATTAGGGTCAATTAAGGATATTTCTGGCTGATTGGTTGGCGTATTAATATTTAATGTATAACTTCCATTTGTATCAGGATTAGCACCGTCCACTACGAGGTAATAGATGCCGCTTGATAGTATATTTTCAATAAGGAAATTGTTGCCTTCGGCAGAATTATCATCGTAAGCAAGTAGTTTGCCCGCGCCATTATATAATCTGCCATAAGTGTCGGTGGAACCATTGGTGGTGATGTTAATTATGTTCGCAGCGGTTACTTCAAACCTAAAATAATCTTCTTTGACAGCGGGGGATATTGCCTCCTCCGAAGGTGTGTAAGGCAAGGTTATAGTTCGCGGCACGGCAACATTCAATGTATATTCTCCCGTTGTAGCGGTGCTGTCCGCACCTTTCACCTCTAAGTAATAGGTACCTTCTTTCAATTCTCCCCCCATAAAGAAATTGCTGTTTCTCCCTGAGTTGTCATCAGAAGTGATTAGCGTGAAAGAATTATCATATAAGCTGCCGAAAGTATCAGTAGCTCCAGTGGTGGAGAGTATAAGAGGAGTATCTTGTGCTAACTCAAAACGAAAATAATCTTCCTCTCCTGCGGATGATATATTTTGTTCCATAGATTTATAGGGGGATGTATCAGTCAGCGGTGAGGGGATGAGTAGTGGCTCTTGTGCAATGAAGTTTAATGTGTAATTGCTTGCAGTGGTAAAAAGGGAACCACCGCTCACTTCTACGTAATAGGAGCCAGCAGGCAATAACCTTTTAATAAGAAAATTTTCGTCGCTGCCAGAATTATCATCAGAATCAAGTGGGGCTGCATTAGAATCATATAATCTGCCAAAGGTATCAGTGGCGCCAGTGGTGAATAGCGTAACTACCCTGTCTTCAGTTGTATCAAACCTAAAATAATCTTGGTCAGATGGTGAAGATATGGATTCTGCAGAAGTCGCATTAGGCAAAGATAGAAACGTTGGACCTAGCGTCGCAACATTCAATGTATAACTTCCTGTCGTAGTAAAACCGTTAGGCGCTTTTACCTCTATATAATAGGAACCAGCAGGTAGTAATCTTATGATATGGAAATTATTATCAGCGCCAGAATTATCATCAAAGGCAATCACTTTACCGCCATCATTATATAATCTGCCATAAGTATTAGTAGAACTGGAGGTACTGATGTCAATTATGTTTGCCTGAGTCAAACTAAACCTAAAATAATCTACATCTCTTGCAGGTGATATGGACTCCCCTGAAGATGTATAGGGTAGAGTTGCTATAGTTGCAGGCACTTCAACATTCAACGCATAATCCCCTGGACTGAGGGAACTAGTAGGAGGAATATTAACTCCTGCCACTTCTATGTAATAGGTGTCAGCAGTTAATTCGCGTATCATCAAAAAATTGCTAGCATCGCCAGAGTTATCGTCAAAGGCGATTTGCTCAAAAGAATTGTCATATAAGCTACCAAAAGTATCAGTAAGACCAGTGGTGGAGAGTATAAGCCGTGCATCTTGCTCTAATACGACACGGAAATAATCTTCATCTGCTGCAGGTGATATGGACTGCCGAGAAGATGTATAGGGCAGAGTTGCTATAGTTGTAGGTGCTTCAATATTAAACGTGTAGATTCCAGTTGTATCAGCATCAATGCCTCTTACCTGCATGTAATATTCCCCGGCAGGTAATCTGCGGGCTATACGAAAATTACCTCCATTGCCAGAACCCTGTTTGGTAGCTATCAGAGAAAAAGATGAAGAATATAACCCGGCATAAATATTAATTGCATTGGTGAAGGAAGCAGTGATTTCGCTGTCTTGAGTTAATGTGAAACTAAAATAATCTGCATCGCCTGGCTCGGATATTACCCCATCAGAAGATGTGTAAGGCAGAGTTATAACTAACGAGTTGTTGAAAAGCTCGGCTATATTGGAATCAGATGTTGTTCCGTTCCCTGGAGTTTCACCTCCTGAAGACCCTCCTCCTGAAGATCCACCTCCTGAGGATCCACCTCCTGCACAAGAACCTAACATCATTGTTAGCATAGTTATCCCCGCAACCCTCACTGCAAATTTAATTATGGTATTCATGCTTTCCAGATCAAAAGTTTATAACAATTAGCCCTTATTATAACACAGGATTGCTCTAAAAATCAGTGGCGACCTGAATATGCCAACCTGTTATATTAGTAAAAGCTATTATGATTTGTCATAATAGCCGCGAGCTTTTCTGCCGTAGATTTGCTGGCGGTATTGAAGGTAATATGTCCGAGTTTTCTGCCCTTCCTTGGACTTTTGCCATATAAATGCAGGTGGCAATTTGTTATGTTCTTTGTTTGTGGGCTTATCCTACCAACTAAATTATGCATTATACTTACTCCTCGCGCGGACGTATCACCAAGTGGCATTCCGCTGATGGCGCGAATATGACTTTCAAATTGGGAGGTCTCGGTGCCTTCAATGCTCCAGTGGCCTGAGTTGTGAACTCGCGGGGCAATCTCATTGGCAAGCAATCCTTTAGAGGTATCAAATACCTCTAAGGTTAGAACGCCAATATAAGATAATTTTTCCATTAGTTGCTCCATCCAATGGTGAAGTTGCTGAGTTTGTCTCTTGCTTACTCGCGCTGGGGCGCGTGATGAATAGAGGATGCCATTGCGATGCAGATTTTCAGCAATGGGGTAGTGGCGAATTTCTCCCTTTATGGAGCGAACGCTTATCAAGGAAAGTTCCCGTTTTAGAGGGACGAGCTGCTCAGCAATATAGGGAGCAGTTGACTCTGCCTGTTGACCTTTAGACAGTAAGTCCTCCCAATAATTATTAGTAATATGAGGAGCGGTCGGCTCTGCTTGTTGACGGGAGCTTTGTGATTTGTTGCTGGAATTGCTGGCGCTGGAATTGTTGTTCTTGTGCTGAGTTGCTGCTATTGAGGTTGCTTCTATTGAGTCAAACAACTCTTGGCGCATTTTTTTTAGAATCCTCTCGTTGTGGACGGGGGTCTGCCCCTTGCCGTCATAGCCCAAGCGCGTGCTCTTGATTAAAAAAGGAAAGCCGAGTTTTTCTGCTGCGTTTGTTAGGTCTGCAGCCGTGTTAAGTGCTAGCCAAGGGACTGTGCTAATTCCCAGCGATGAGAATAGTTTCTTTTCATGCACTCTATCTGCTGATGAGTGCAGCGCCTGTAATGAAGGGAATAATTTTTTCTTGCGGGCTAATTGCTGTGCCAGCTCACGCGGGACGTTTTCAAATTCATAAGTAAACACATCTGCAGCGCGGGCGAAAGCATTGAAGTCGTTATATATCCTGCCCACTGCAGAGGCGCAAGGAAGTTCATTTGTAGATTTTATGCCCGCTGCTTCTGTTCCTGCCGCTCCTGCTTCTGTTCCTCCTGCTTCCGCTGCTCCCGCTTCCGCCCCCACTCCTCCTGCACTTGCCTCATAAAAGATACATCTTATGCCTAAAGGAATGGCGGCCAACCCCAGCATCTGTCCTAATTGACCACTGCCTAAGATGCCTATGGTTTTATATTCTCTCATTATTCGTGGATTGTATTAATCCAGCGATATTTTCATTACCGTATCTGTTTGTTTTTTGCGAAACTCGGTTATCTTAGCGGCGATGGTTTTATCGTTCAGCGCCAGAATCTGAGCGGCTAACAAGGCGGCATTAATTGCCCCTGGGTTACCTATGGCAAGAGTACCCACAGGAACTCCTTTCGGCATCTGCACTATGGATAGCAGAGAGTCCATTCCACCAAGAGCTGCGCTGCTAATGGGGACACCGAGGACCGGCAGCGGGGTTTGCGCCGCTATCATGCCAGGCAGATGAGCTGCCCCGCCAGCGGCGGCAATTATAACTTCAATGCCGCGTCCTTGGGCGGCAGCAGCATATTCACCCACTAACAAAGGGGTGCGATGCGCCGACACTACTTGTTTTTCATAAGGAATACCAAGCTCATCAAGCTGCTGGCAGCAATTTTGCATTGTTGCCCAATCAGAGGTGGAACCCATTGCGACTCCAATTTTAACTGTCATTTATGGATTATATATTAAAACCGCATTTATTGACGAACTATGCACTATTATGATAATTATGCTATATTTATTTATATGGCAAGAATTGATTTAAAGGATTATTTGGAAGATATTGAGGCAGACACAAATGCCGCCATTGGTGCCAAGGGCGCGAAGAAAGGGCGGGCGGCTCTGATTAATCCAGTTAATCGTTATGAGCTGATTGAACATACTAAAGAAGATGATGGTTGGAACTCATTGGCAGATGAACCAGAACGGGTTGCCACAACATTAATTCGCGATAGCACTAGGAAGATAATCAACTATATTAAGTCCCCAGATATACCCTTTGACCGCTCTATTAACTCTTATCGTGGCTGTGAGCATGGTTGTATTTATTGTTATGCCCGCCCCTCTCATGCATATTTAGGGTTTTCTCCTGGTCTTGACTTTGAGACCAAGATTGTTTACAAACCAGATGGCGCTCCATTACTTAAGAAGGAGCTGAGCGCTGCCAATTATAAATGTGCTCCGATTTCTTTGGGCTCAAACACAGATCCGTATCAGCAAGCAGAGCGTAAACTGAAACTAACCCGTTCTATTTTGGAGGTGATGCTGGAGGCACGACATCCAGTGGGGATTATCACTAAATCAGCATTGATTGAAAGAGATATTGATATCCTTACTAAAATGGCAAGTATGAATTTGGCGCATGTGTTTTTTTCCATAACTACATTGAAGCCGTCAATTGCACAAAAAATGGAACCGCGCGCCTCGGCGCCAGCGCGACGATTGCAAGCGCTTAAAACTCTTACTGATGCGGGCATTCCATGCGGAGTGATGGTGGCGCCAGTAATCCCATTTATCAATGATAGTGAGTTTGAAAGTATTTTAGATGCATCTCACAGCAATGGGGCGTTGAATGCTGGCTATGTTTTTCTGCGCCTTCCTTATGAATTAAAAGAGATATTTGCTACTTGGTTGAATCATCATTATCCATTGCAGGCGAAAAGAGTGCTGGGACGAATTATGGATAGTCGTGATGGCAAACTTTATGAGAGTAAGTTCGGGACAAGAATGCGTGGCAGTGGAGTGTTTGCAGATTTAATTAAAGCCCGCTTCAACAGCAAGAAAAAGCAGCTGAGTTTTGCGGGGATGGAACGTTTAAGAACTGATTTGTTCCGTCCCCCCGTAGCAGAGAGTGAGCAGTTTAATTTGTTTTAGACAATAAACTATCATCCATAAATATGGTGTTTGAATTAACGACACTATGCTCGCATCTTACTAATGTATAATGCATATATGAAAGTAACATTGCCTACTAACTTGAATAATTTGGACTTATTATCTGATTTGGAGATTATTCCTATCCAATATACGCCTAATTGGGTGATAAAGAATGGCTATGAAATAGGGCTTGATCAGTACTATACAAAACCTGAAGCGGCAAGTTATTGCTATAAAACTTTAATTGACTGCCTTAAGCAAAGAAAAATAAAGCATACAAACTCCACATTTATAGAACCCAGTGCAGGTTGTGGTAACTTTTATAAACTACTTCCTACAAAAAGGAGATTAGGATTTGATCTTGAACCCATGCACCCCGAAATACAAAAAATGAATTTTTTTAGTTTTACTCCTAATGATAATACAAATTATGTTGCTATAGGGAACCCTCCATTTGGAGCGCGCTCTTGGATGGCTTTGGCATTTATGAACTATTGCTCTACATTTTGTGAAGCAGTTGGTTTCATACTTCCTATGTATTTTGCTAGCATAGGCAAAGGGAGTGCTATGCGTAGGGTTAAAGGAATGCGTTTAGTCCATAGTGAGGAGATGCCGAAAAACATTTTTACTAAAGAAAATAATAAGGAGGTAGATATTAATACTGTTTTTCAGGTGTGGGTCAAGGATAAAAGTCACAAACAGGAGTTAGATTTACGTAAAAAGTTGGAACATATACTTGAAGTTTATACAGTATGTACAAATCCAAGTAGACGTTGTGGTTTGAAAAGAATGGATGAATACGATTGTTTCTTACCGAGTACCTACTATAGCGATGTCAAAGTAGTAGATAGCTTTAATGAGGTGAAATATGGGTCAGGATATGGAATCATAGTTAAGCAACGAAAAAAAACAATACTCAATGCTTTGCACAACATTCAATGGAATGAATATTGTCTGCGTGCCACGAATCATTGTAAGCATTTAGGGATTTCAGCTATCTTTAGCGCACTTATTGACCATAATGCAATTAAACTGTAAAAATCCACTATGAGGAAGAATAGTATATATAAGAAGTTTTTGCAAATGTTAAATCAATTTGAGCAACAAATATTAGCAGAGAGTCACTGGGGAGGGGAAAGATTTGAGAAAGTTAAGGGGGTTATGTCAAACACTCACATAGGAGAGCTAGGGGAAAATTTTGTTGAAGAATTGCTGAAAGAATCTAAGAAATTTAATGTGGTTGAGAGACCCCCGAGTAAAAGAGGTGAGTATGATATCATGGTTGATGGAATTAAATTTGAAATTAAAACGGCGACAATGGATATTAGCATGGCTTTTCAATTTAATGGCATTCGTTATGATACAAAATATGATTATTTACTACTATTTGGCATATCACCAACAGATCTATACTATAAAATTGTTAAGAATGTTAGAGATATAAAAATGGTTTCTATGGCGAAGAATTCAAACGCTTCATTTAAGCATACTGTAAAACCTAGCGACTTGAATAATATTGAGAAACTAATTGGAGATATCACTAACTTAATTTAACGTGATGAAAATAGTAACTTTTAATGTAAATAGTATCCGCAAGAGATTAGAAAGCGGACAAATTCAAAAACTAATTGATAAACATCAGCCGGATATCATAGGATTGCAAGAAACTAAGGTAACCGATGCCGACTTCCCTGAACAAGATATTCGCTCTTTGGGATATGATGTTTCTTATATAGGTGAACCAACTCACTATGGAGTGGCAATAATGGCGCGCCATGATATGTTTGATTTACAAAAGGGCTTTCCCAATGAGAAACAGGATACACAAAGCCGTTTCATAGAAGCGCGCTTTCAGCTGAAAGATGGTTCGGATTTATTTGTGCTAAATGGTTACTTTCCACAGGGAGAGAGTCGCGATCATCCGCGCAAGTTTCCTTATAAGGAGAGGTTCTATAAGCGTCTTATGAAGCATCTGCAAGAGAGGCATTCGCCTGAATCTTCTGTAGTTGTCATAGGCGATATGAATATAGCACCCGAGGATGTGGATATAGGCATAGGTGAGGATAATAAACAAAGATGGCTTAAGACGGGTAAGTGCGCTTTTTTACCGGAAGAAAGAGAGATGATGCGCAATTTAATGAGTTGGGGGTTGGCGGATACTTTCCGTCTACGCCAAGCGGATAATACCGATACCTTTAGTTGGTTTGATTATCGTAGTCGCGGTTTTGATAGAGAGCCGAAACGGGGTTTGCGCATTGATTTAATTTTGGCAAGTAAGTCGTTGCAAGAAAAGTGTGTGGATGTTGGAGTTGATTATGAAATTAGAGGAATGCAGACGCCTTCCGACCATGCTCCTGCCTGGGCACTTTTTGATATTGAGACATAATCTTCCAGCGCTGCTGCTATGGATATGCATATACATAAGCAGGCAAATAACTAAGCAATGAAAGAAAGGAAGATAGCTTTAATGGTAACTTGCTTGGCGGATTTGTTTCGTCCCTCAGTTGCTAAAAGCTGTATGCAATTATTAAATGAGTATGCGGCGCATGAACCATCAACAAGCATAGTTCTTGCCAAGCAGCAGGTATGCTGCGGTCAGCCAGGTTATACCAATGGCTATATTAATGAGGCGCGCAAAATGGCAATCCAGAATATTGAGTCCTTAAAAGAATACGATAAAGTTATAGTGCCAAGCGCTTCTTGCGCGGGTATGATAAAACATCATTATGTTTCTTTGTGTCAAAGTTCATCTAATAGTTCATCCCCAAATTCATCTACATCTTCATCCCCATCTTCATCTCCTGACGAGCAGCAAAATGCCGCGCGTAAACTTGCCGCAAAGACGTACGAGTTAACCGATTTTTTGCTTCAGGAGGGGATGAGTTCACAGAAGTCATCAGCATCTCAACCCCGTCCGTATTCTCCTAACCCAGCTGATGGATTGCCTAGTCCGCAGGTTGTCTATCATGATAATTGCGCTGCTTTGCGTGAAATGAAAATTAGTGAATCACCTCGCGCAGTACTTAAGAAGTATTGCAATATTACAGTCAATGACCTAACAAACAAAGAGGTATGTTGTGGGTTTGGTGGAACTTTTTGCATGAAGTACCCACATCTGGCAAAGCGGATGGCGGACGATAAAATTAATGACGCTGTTGCTGTGCAATCTCCAAAATTAACTGAGGAGACGAGTCCAAATAATAGCTCAAAAAATGATTCATTAGATAATGCAAAATCTGCTTCCCCATTTATTGTTACTTCAACCGACTTGGGCTGCCTGTTGCATCTGGCGCGCCATTCACGCAAACGACAGCAACAGATTTATTTTTATCATATCAGTGAGTTGTTAACTGGCGCCTGGCGTACTCTCGCTCCACTTGGCAGGGTACTTAAACCCCGATGGTCTTATGCAAATAAATAGTGAGAATTTTATAGCGAGTTCGCGGGATGCCTTGCATGATTCCAACTTGCAAACTGCCTTTGCGCGCGCCAGTAGTGGATTTATTGGTAAGAGAATTAAAGGAATTAATTCTATCAGCAACTTTGATGAATTAAAGGAACAAGGGGCGGATATTAAACAGCATACGTTGGATAATCTTGGCTATTATCTGCAACAGTTTGAAGAGAAAGCCATATCATCGGGTGCTCAAGTTCATTGGGCTGAAGATGGAGAGCAACTTAATCAAATAGTTTTGGATATAAGCCAACGTCATAATGCTAAATTAATAACCAAGGGTAAAAGCATGGTCAGCGAGGAGACCAACCTGGCGACAGAACTTGAAGCAGCAGGCATACGCGCTGTGGAAACTGACCTGGGAGAATATATTATTCAACTTGCCAATGAAAAACCATCTCATATAGTTGCTCCCGCAGTTCATAAAACCCGCGCTGAAATCACCGCTCTTTTCAAGAAGCATCATAAGCTGGGTGAGCGTGACATAAGCACACCGCCCCAATTAGTGGCAGAGGCGCGCCTTATGTTACGACGCAAATATGCGGAAGCAGATATTGGCATAACTGGGGCTAATTTTTTGATTGCCGAAAGCGGTGGGATGATGTTGCTTACCAACGAAGGTAATGGCGACCTCACTTCGGGGCTTCCTAAGGTGCATATAGTTACCGTTGGTATTGAGAAGGTTGTGCCCACAATAAATGATGCTTTTTTGATGATGCGTTTGTTAACCAATAGCGCCACAGGACAAAGGGTAACTTGTTATGTAAGTTTGTTGGGTGGGGCACGGGCGTCAATGAAAGATAATATACATGGTAAAATTGATACCTCACTTAATGATGCCCGCATTAATGATGCCCCCCTGGAACGCCATTATATTTTATTGGATAATGGGCGGAGTAAAATATATAACAGCAAGTATCGCGAAATACTTAAGTGTATTAGATGCGGAGCTTGTTTGAATCATTGTCCAGTTTATACTGCAATAGGCGGCACTGCTTATGGTTCGGTTTATCCTGGTCCTCTTGGTTCGGTGTTGACTCCTTTGTTGGCTGATGCCCATCAAGCGCGCCATCTTCCCAATGCTTCAAGCTTATGCGGTAGGTGCGTGGAGGTATGCCCAGTTAAAATACCATTAACTGATATGCTGCGTAATTTACGCGAAGATCAGAATGAGGGAGGCAAAGCTTTTAATTGGTGGAAGCACTTAGTGAAGATATACATGGAGTTGGCAATGCATCCCAGATTGTATTATGTTTCTATGTTCGTAGTTAAGAAGTTTTTGAGGATAGCACTATTAGTAGCCGCGCCAAAATCCTGAGTCAGCTTAACAGCAATAAACCTCATGCCAGTAACAATGGTAGGAGTAAACCCCTGTATACTCATTTCAATGCGGATGTAGATAACCCCCTAAGTGTTTTTAGCCAAGCTGTAGAAACAACGGGAGCAAAGATTATTGTGGTTAATCAGGCAAAAGATGCATTAAAACAATTGCAAGAGATATGGCGAGTTAAGGATGTTTATCTGCCCCAAGATGAGATGCTGCGCTCTTTGCCCTGGCAGCATCATGGTTATGATGAGCAAGATTATGTAATTAGCGAGGTTATCCAACAAGCGGCAGTGAGGGCACAGGCGGGTATCGCCGAAAGCGGTTCTGTTGCAGTTGCTTGTAGTTCTTTATCACCAACTGGATTGAATTTCCTTCCTCATAGTCATTGTGTTTTTTTACAACAAGATGATATATTCTTTTATTTTGAGGACTTGCGTAATTCTAACGCAGGAGAGATGTTTAATAATGCTGCAGGACCTGTCAATTTTATAACTGGACCTTCACGGACTGCGGATATTGAGCAGACCTTGCAGATAGGCGCTCATGGACCAGCTGAATTGATTATTGTCGTGTATAATACAACTATTAATTATTAATTATTAATTATTAATTATTAATTATTAATGATTAGGTTACAGGAATATTCGCATTAATTTGCATTAATTTATAGTTATGATTAAACCACCTTTTTCTAAAAAGAATGGCGGAGGCAAATATCAAGAAAAACAATATAGTGATGGCAATGATGACCATCGTAAAACTAGTAGCAGTGATTGGAGAGATTTAATTCTCGGCAAGAAACAATTTACCCCTGAAGGCGTAAGGGAAGTAACTGAGCGACCTACCGAGGAAGGAACTGAGCAAGATAATATCAGCAGGGGAGGGTATTTGCGTAATCGTAATCGCAAAAATGTGGTGAGTAAACAAGCCCTTAACCATGTAGGTGTTAAAAAAGAAATGGCACGAAAAAACTATTCAGGATACCTCCGTTCCTCAGATAGACAAACACGTCATAATCTGGAAGCCAGAGAATACGAATTAAAGCTCAACGAATTAGAAAGAAAGCGGACGGAAGAATTAATCAAAGGATTTAATGTGAAACTTGGCTCTCATACAGATAAGTATAATAATAGTGGTATTGATAAAATGCATAATAGTATGCTTGTTGTTGACGGCAAGGCAAAAGAACAGAAAAAGAAAGTTAAGGGTAAAGTATCAAATCGCTTTCTTAGGTTTAGTGAACGAGATTATGATAACACATAAGATAATAAAGACGATATGACCAGAGAGGGCAAACCATCAACAGCACCGAGAACTTCCACAACTTATAAGGACTCCGGTGTCAACATAGACAAAGCGGAATCTTTAGTGCAGAAAATTGCCTCCATGGAAGGACCCAGGGTATCAGCCAGAGAATTAGCCCAAGAATCAGACCGTTCAATAGATTCTCTGCCAATGACGCTTCAAAATATAGGAGGATTCTCAGCACTTTACGAAATCCCAAAAGGTTATGATAATCCAGTTATTGCCACCGCAACAGATGGAGTTGGGACAAAGCTTGCCTTAGCAGAGGAGGGAAATGAAAGCGACTATCATTGTTTGGGTATAGACCTGGTTGCTATGTGCGTTAATGATATTATTTGCTGTGGGGCAGATCCTCAATTATTTTTGGACTATTACGCCACGGGTGTTTTGGATGAAGAACAGGTGTTAGCGGTTATTAAAGGTATATATGATGGATGCGAACAATCTGGCGCGCGATTGGTGGGGGGGGAGACAGCTGAGATGCCAGGGCTATATCCTAAGGGTAGTTTTGATATAGCTGGCTTTGCAGTGGGGCTGGTTGAAAAAGACGAAATTATAAATCCCCATGCTAACAGAGTTGATGAAGACCAAAACATAGTTGGTATCACTTCCTCTGGAGTACACTCAAATGGCTTTTCTTTGATTAGGCAGTTAATCAAAGAAGAAAAAATAGACCTGACTCAGCAACTTAAAGGTAAAGCCCAGGATAAATCAGTTAAAGAGGCGTTGATGACACCAACTAAAATTTATGTTAATGCTATCAGGCATATTAAAAATAAAATCAGTATTCATGGTTTAGCACATATTACTGGTGGTGGGATGACTGAGAATCTGCCGCGTGCAGTGCCAAATGGCTGGACAGCGCAAATAAATATTGCAGATGCGTATGATAAAAAGAATGCCCCTGAGGTATTTGATATAGTGCAACAAGCAAGCAATCTAAGTGATGAAGAAATGCTTAAAACATTTAATTGTGGCATAGGCATGGCAATTATCCACCCTGCATCACAAACAGATGAGCTAATAGAATTACTAAAAGAATCAGGCAATCAAGCGCGACTTATTGGCAGCTTAGTCCGCATATCAAACAACAACCAAGAAGTTATTTACATCTGATATAAAAGATAAGCATTATTAAAGGGCTTGTTGTAAAACAACTCTAGCAAGTCAGTTTTATTGTTTTATTTATTTAAATTTTTTAATATTTGTTGCTTGAGATGAAATATCGTTTCGTAATAAGCGCTATGCCGATCCTTTTCCACACGATTTAACACGGGACGTTTATAGGTTTTCACTATACGCATGGCGGCTATGGAGGCGATTTCAGGGTAAAGATTATACTTGTCATTCGCAACTAAAAATACATCAAAGTCATCCTGCATAAATTTTTTACAATTACTAAGCACAGCCGCCACCCCTTGCTTATATGACTCGCGCGCTTTTATGCCTTGCCCCATAAAAAGAGGTCCTATTTCTAAATCATCTTTTCTTTCAAACCCAAACATCTCGTAAGAATAAGCATGTTGTTGATGGTAATCAATTAGCCCGACATACGGAGGACTGGAAAATATCCCTTTAATTTTTTGTTTTTGTAGAATTGCCGCTAATGGGTGCTTTTTCTTTTGCAACTCTTTAATAATATTTACTTTTCTACTGTCCTGTGCTAAACAAATCTGTTGAGTGTCTGTTCTTAATTTATCAAATTCATTTAAGCGCCTGATTGTATCAATGGAATACCTTTGCCACCAATTATTGATAGAAAATATAGGGCGGCAAAGTTTACCGTGCTTTTTACAGTAGTATGGTGAAGTTACTGGATTTTTTAATGTTCCTAAATCAGCATGAGTTGTTGCGCGGCAAGAGCGAATAGTTCTGCTTAGAATAATTGCTAGTATTTTTTTAAGTCGGACATTCTTAATCTGCTTAATTTCGTTAAAGACAAAGTTAATCTCACCATGAACAGGTTCTACAAACCACTTACCTAAAAATGTTTCTTGGTCTTGTTGGATAATTCTAATGTCGTATTGCGCAACTAAATTTTTATAATCGTCTAACAACTTTTTTTCTTTATCAGCAGTGTAATCTTTTTCGTTGATTTCTTTATTGAGTATTTTAATTTTATATGCTGGAGAGGGAAAGAATTTACGGTTGTATTCAGCAACAATTTTTGCAAGGTCTATTTCAAACGCCAGGTACTTTTTATTCATTTGAAATTTATTTAAACTAGCGCTTATTTTTTGTGTTGCATCCTTAATTGCGGGCAATTGATATTTGGCTATTTTGGTATTACTCATCATAGCATTGAATGCTGATACGTCTATACCTATGGAATGGAAACCCAGTTCATTGGATTGAACCAAAGTGGTTCCACTGCCGCAAAACGGATCCAAAATAATATCTCCTTTATGAAAACACGTTTGATTTTTATAATCATCCGTTTTATCATCTAAAAAATATTCAACTAATTGGGGAATAAACTTGCCTTTATATGGATGTAAGCGATGAACATGCTTGGTTGTCTCTGCCTCTTTATATTGAGAAAAGATAGATTCCAGTTGACATCATCTGTAAGCTGTTTTTTCTTTTGTAGCGTCAAATTACTATCCGCGTAATATTGCATAAGTTCTTTAATGCTTAGCCGCGGACTGCCGTTTTGACTATATTTGTTGATCCTCCCGTATTGAATCAAATATGAAATATTGGCGCTAGTGACGGGACGATTTAGATAATTAGATGCCCATGTTACAGCATCTTTAACGCTGATAAAATCTTCAGCATCAGATACTAATAATTTTGCCTGTCCCATAATCGGTTGTCATTATAGCATTGATATTTATTTGAGCGTAACGAATAAATTCAAAAACATGGAATTCAAATTAAAATATAGCGCTATAAATTGGAGGTGTCTTCTTGAGTGTTTAATTTTATACCGTCGGCAGGTATGACTTCATCGTCAAGTTGGACTCTGTCTTCGGTAGTTAGTTGTAATCTGTCGTTAGCCGCCCAACTAATAACTTTTACCAGACAACTATGTTCAAATGGAAGCAGACGTTGCGTCAGCGAATCTGCGCTATCATGCGGCAGAATTTCTATTGCTTTTTGCAATATCATAGGACCAGCATCCAAATCATTATTAGTGTAATGAATGCTTAGTCCATGGAATTTTTCTTTGGCTTCAATTACTTTGTCATGGGTATGGAGTCCTGGATACTTAGGCAATAACGAAGGATGAATATTAATCATTTTGCCGTAGTAATGGCTAATAATTTCTTCGCCAAGTATATGGAGAAACCCAGCTAGTACCACTAAATCTGGCTGGGATTCTTGCAGCTCTTTCATTAGTTCTTTTTCATAATCTTGCCGACTGGGGAAAGATTTTTTATCCAGCGCTCTTGCTGGCAGGCCTAACTCTTGTGCAGTTACAATACCTGGGGCATCGCCCTTGTTGCTAAGCACTGCGCACACTTCGCCATTAATCTTTCCTTCTTTCATTGCCTGCGCTAACGCCAACATATTGGAACCACGCCCGCTGATTAATATAGCGATTCTCTTTTTAGTCATAAAATTATTCCTGAGTAAATATTCAATTATATTGCATGTTTGCAATAATTCATTAGCATTAACTACAAGGCAGAAAAGAGCAAACGTCACTAACAGATGGCGGCTTGCTTTCTCGCAGCATCTTGCTTAATTCTTGGCGATAGCGCCTTGCTCCCGCTTTACCATTATATATGTTTAGTAGATGCATGCCAGTGTAGCGAAATGCTTCTCCACCACGCCACCTTTCTTGCGCATAGTTTAGCTGTTTTTCCAACAATTCTTCTATAGTGGGTGCCTCATTCTTTTCCGCAAAAAAACGGTGGGCAATTTCTTGCAACATCAAGGGTTGGCGATATGCTGCTCTGCCTATCATCACGCCGTCAAATTTATCCAGCTGCGCTGTGAGCTCTCCAATGTTATTTATGCCACCATTTAAGATTATGGGTAAGTCAGGGAATGCCTTTTTTAAGCGAGCCACTCGTTCATAGTCCAATGGTGGAGTATTGCGGTTTTGTGCTGGGTTTAATCCTTTTAGCCATGCCTTGCGCGCGTGAATTATAACCCTGTCTACTCCTGCTTGCTGGGTTTGCTCTATGAAGTAGTGTAGCTTTTCATCATCATCCCAGTCGTCTACGCCCAAGCGGGTCTTTAGAGTGACAGCAATGCGGCTAATCCCGCCAGCATTGCTAATACTTTTCATCGCAGCAATACATTCAGCGGTTAATTGCGGCTGTTTTATCATATATGCCCCTACACCTGCTTGAGTTAGTTTACAGCTTGGGCAACCTGTGTTGAGATTTATCTCATCATAACCCCATTCAATTGCCAGCCGAGTTGCCTGTTTAAGTTCAGTTGGTGAATTACTTGCCACCTGCAGTGCCAGTGGTTTTTCGCATTCGGAATATCCCAACAATCTTTCTTGATGACCTGCTTTATTACCGCGCAGCATTGAGGCGACAGGAATCATCTCCGTGTAGAGTAAACAACTGGCACATAGCTGACGCCACAGGTAACGCATCTGTCGGGTGGAGTAGCTAACCATAGGCGCAATGCTTATACGCCAAGCAGGAATACTGCCATTGCTGGCATCTCTTTGCTTGTGAGCATGCTGCGGCAACTGGGTTGCCACCTCATTATTTGCCACATCAGTCCCAGTGGTAAGATTATGATTCATTAGGACCATTTTAGTATAAATTGTCAATAATCTGCATGTAATAATTTGCTGCCAAGCACGCTTTCTGTATAAATCAAATATTGCGCCACTTGTCGCTGGGCGGACTATCTATATTAGGGAATTATATACTACTTTCCGCAGGAGAGCAGTTTATATTCGCGCTTCCCAGATAGACACCTTCTGGGATATTAAATATCTCAGAGGGTTTTACTCCATCTCCACGCAGGGCGTTCCTCGCCCATTTCTTTAAATTAATCGCCGCATTGATATCTCTGTCGTGTTCTGTATTGCATTCAATACATCGCCACTTTCTATCAGATAACGTCAATGCTTTGTTCTTATGACCGCAAGCATTACATAATTTAGAACTTGGATAAAACCGATCCACCTTGATAGTAGTGGTCTTATACTCCAACATTCTCTTTATGTCTCCAAGACAACTATCACGCATTGAACGATTTAGTCCTCTCTTGTGTTTACCTTTGCGGATCATATTACTAATTGCCAAATCCTCTAAAACCACGCACCTTGCTTGATTTTCGTCTCGGTAAGCGATTTTACTAGTGAGGATATGGTTGCTGTAATGCCTAATAGACAGAGCCAAGAAATGATTGTATAACCATCTACCCGTCCCTAACTGCTTTTGCAATATGGCGTCCTGTTCTTTGGTGGGGTAAAGTTTGAGCCGCGCGCTACGATACATCATATCTGTATATCATATCTATGTTATAAAATAGTTCATTAATAAAACCAATACGTTTTAATTATTTTAGAATTATTTTGCAATCATTTTGCGGAAAGTAATATATAATTCCGCTATATTATAATGACAGCATAATTAAGCTTTAATAAAGATTGAACCAATTGAATTTATCTAACCTTTCCAACAAGAATATCCTGCTGGGAGTTAGCGGCAGCATTGCCGCCTATAAGTCCGCTGAGTTATTGCGACTCTATCAAAAGAATGGAGCGCAAACCCGCGTGATTATGACTCAACAAGCAACAGAATTTATCACTCCTTTAACTATGCAGGCATTATCTGGCAACGAAGTTCATATTAACTTGGTAGATTATGCCGAGGAGAGAGCTATGGGACATATTGAGTTGGCACGTTGGGCGGATGTTTTAGTAATAGCTCCAGCAAGCGCTTCTTTACTGGCGCGTCTGGTAAGTGGTGAGGCAAGTGATTTGCTTAGCGCGGTTTTTTTAGCAACCAACGCGCCCCGTGTAATAGCTCCTGCTATGAACAAAGAAATGTGGGCTAAGGGTATTACTCAACAAAACATTAAGCAGCTCCTAAAATTCACAGATACGCATATAACGCAACCAGGCGATGGTTGGCAGGCATGTGGCGAAATAGGGCAAGGACGTTTAGAAGATCCTTCTGAAATTGCCAGACAAACTGCCGTGCTGTTCACTCGTAATGAATTAGCTGGAGCGCGTATAGTAGTTACTGCCGGACCCACTCGCGAACCCTTGGATAAAGCTAGATACATTAGCAATTATAGCAGCGGCAAGATGGGCTATGCTGTGGCAAGAGCAGCGATGGAGGCAGGCGCTGAGGTAACTCTTATTTCAGGTCCAGTTTCTTTGGAGGCGCCGCCGAACTGTCGCTTGATTCAGGTTGAGAGTGCGCGGCAGATGATGAGCGCGGCAGAAAAAATTGCGCTTGATACAGATATTCTTATTGCGACTGCGGCAGTGGCAGATTGGCGACCAGCAAGCCAATCCCAAAGTAAAGTGGCTAAAGAGCTTATTCCAGCTGCGTTGAAATTAGTTGTTAACCCAGATATTTTAGCTAATATGCGCACTCTTATGCCGCCGAAATCCCTTGCAATAGGTTTTGCTGCTGAGTCGGCTACCAGTAGCGGTGAGTTAAAGAAAAAAGGTAAAGATAAGCTCAAAAAGAAGGGAGCGGATATGATATGTGTTAATGTCTTGGATAAGGCATTTGGTGCAGATGAGAATGAGATTTTATTGTTATTTGCCGATGGTAAAAGCAAGCAATTGCCGCGGATGGTTAAGTCCGCAGCAGCGCATATCATTATGCAAGAAATAGCAAGCATGAAAAATAATCGGGAAGCAGAAAAAGCAGGGAAGAGTAAAAGCAGGTAAGAGTAAAAATAGAAAGAGTAAAAATAGAAAGAGTAAAAATAGAAAGAGTAAAAATGACAAGTAAGATAAAAGTTAAAATCCTTGATAAAAGAATAACGGCAGACATGCTGCCGCGCCGTGCAACTAAAGGTTCTGCGGGAATGGACTTGCGCGTGCTACTTGATGAAAAATGCGTTATTGAACCTGGAGAGTGCAAGATGCTGACAACTGGAATTGCTATTTATGTAGAAAATCCTGCTTATGCTGCGATTATTTTACCACGTTCAGGGATGGCGCATAAAAGAGGTTTGGTGCTCGGTAATAGCGTTGGCTTGATAGATTCCGATTATCAGGGAGAGTTAATTATTTCTTGTTGGAATCGCGGCACAGAAACGCAAACAATTGATAGCAACGAGAGATTGGCGCAACTGGTGATTATGCCGGTGTGCCAAGCAGAGTTTGAAGTAGTGGAAGAGTTTGAGGCAACTACACGAGGTAGTGGCGGTTATGGGCATACTGGCAACAAGTGAAAATACTTGTTATCAAAACCACCTCTTTGGGAGATATAGTCCATACTTTTCCTGCAGTATCACAGATTAATAAACACTTCCCTCAAGCGCAAATTGACTGGGCTGTAGAGGAAGAGTTCTCTTCCTTACCTTTGCTGCATCACGCGGTGACGAACATAAGAATAACCAGATGGCGTAAATGGAAGAGGGAGCCATTTGACGTTAAGCGGAATTATGCTCAATGGCGTCGACTGAAGCAGCAACTTAAAGAGCAAAATTATGATGTTGCGATAGATCTGCAATTATTATTAAAAAGTGCTTTGGTGGGTAAAGGAATAGGCGCTGTTCTTCATGGACTCGCCAAAGGGAGAGACCCTTTCGCTTCATTGTATTATGATAAGCGGCATACTCTTGCAGTGGATGAATTATGGTTACAACAGCAGCAAAATTATGGAATGCTAACGAAGGGAGATGTGCCCCTAAATATGTACCAGGATATGCATAAAGTCCAGCTTATGATGAAACTCTGCGCTGCATCTTTGGGTTATAAAGCAGACATCAATGATTGTGATTATGGGATTGATTTGTCGCGTCTAAAAAATGAAGAAAATCAGATTGCCAATATTCCATCAACCAAGCAAAAGGTGTTTTTGTGTCATAAAACAAGCAAACAACGAAAGGAGCTACCTGTTGATTTTTGGCGAGGTTTAATTGATGTATTGGCGGCAAGCGGTTATCAATGTATTTTACCAGGACATAGTGATAGTGAAAGAGCACATGCTCATCTATTGATAGAGGGCAATGAATCGGTTTGTACTATTTTACCGCGTCTTAGCATAAAAGAAATTGCGCGGATTATGCTTAGTTGCAACACAGTTATTTCGTTGGATACTGGCTTGGGACATCTTGCCACTGCATTGGGCTTGCGAACAATTGCTATTTATTTAGTAAGTGACCCATTAATTTTTGGTTGTTATGGAAATAATGCAATTAATCTAACGGTTGCCAATAATCCTAAATTAAAAAGGTATTTAACTTCTAAACCTAAATTGTTTTCTTATATCTCATCCATGCTTAAATGTGAGTCGTCCCCTCAAGTAACCGCTGATGTGGTTATGCAACACATAAAATAAATGGGATTAATTATCGCTTCATTATTGGCTGTCATTCAGGGGGTGACTGAGTTTCTTCCTATATCCAGCTCGGCGCATCTTATTCTGCCAGCGCAGTTGTTTGATATCCGTGACCAAGGGCTAATGTTTGATACTGCAGTGCATGGAGGCACTCTGCTGGCAGTTACAATTTATTTCCGTAAAGATATTCTGGCAATGCTTGCTGCTTGTAGCAGCGGATGGCGGCAGCCGCAGGCGGCAGAAGAACGTAAGATGGCTTTTTTCATTTTGCTGGGGAGTATACCAGTGTTAGCCAGCGGCTACTTTTTCTATGATTTTATAGCTACCAAATTGCGTAGCGTTGAAGTCATTGCCGCCACTACTATTGCCTTTGGAATATTGTTATGGCTGGCAAGCAGGGGGATTAAAGCTAAGCAACGACTCTCCCCTTGGGTAATAGTGCTATGTGGTATTTGTCAGATTTTTGCTTTAGTTCCTGGAGTTTCACGCTCTGGTATTACTATTACCTTCGCTTTGTTCGCTGGCTATACACCGCAAAGCGCGGCACGACTTTCATTTCTGCTGTCATTGCCAGTAATAGGAGCGGCTTTTTTATATGGAATATTACGTTTGGTGCTTGAAGGTGAGCAAGGTAATCTATTTGTTGCTTTATGGGGGGCAGCCCTTGCGGCTTTGTTTGCTTATTTGACAATAGGAATATTTTTCCGCTTGTTGGCAAAAGTGGGAATAATCCCGTTTGTGATTTATCGGCTGTTGTTGGGGGTTGGCTTGATTATTTTTATTGTGCAGTAGCTGCCACTTCTTGCCAGTGCTTGCTCCATTTTCCATCATCATAGGCGTGGGCAATGAAACTTGGATTTAGAGTGTCAGCGCGAAAATTATATAACAGTGGGCGCATTTGATAATCCACAACTTTTCCACCTGCCTCTTCCACCAAACATTGACCTGCTGCAGTATCCCATAATGAAGTGGGGTTAAATCGGGGGTATAGCATTACGCCACCTTCTGCAACTCGCGTGAATTTAAGGGCGCTGCCAGCAGCGATAAAATCCTTGTGATTAATCCTTTGAATGAAATCTTGCATTTTAGGGCTATAGTGATGGCTGCTACCAGCGACTATTAAACGGCTGTTCTGCGGAGACATCACGGTTATCTTCTCCCACCCCTCAGCGCCACGTCTAAATGCTCCTTGCCCGCGTGCCGCGCAATACATCTCTTTAGTAACTGGCAGATAAAGAAGTCCAAATATGGGTTTTTGTTCTTCAATGATGGCTATGTTGATAGTGAAATCATCGCTTCTTTTGATAAAGCCCTTAGTTCCATCAAGTGGGTCTATTAGCCAGAACTTCTGCCACTGTTTACGTTCTTCCCACGGGACTTCCTTTTCTTCTGATAACATGGGAATGTCTATGAAGGCAGGTAATGCTTCATTAAGAATATTATGAGAGGCAAGGTCCGCTTCGGTAAGCGGTGAATTATCATCTTTAGTGGTTATTTTATAGGTGCTATCATAAAAGCTCATTATTTTAGCGCCCGCCGCTTCTGTTGCTTGGATAATCTCTTTGGCTGGCACGCCTTTGTCAAGAATTTTTATCATCGGCTATAAAGCACTAACTTTGTGATTCTGTTTATCAGTGTGTTGCAAGAAGTTGTTTTCCTGTAAATAGTTTAGCAGTTGTTGAACTGATTCTGCGGGAGTTGCCTGTTCTGTGTCAACTATAAGTTCAGGATTTAACGGCTCCTCATATATAGATGTGATTCCAGTAAATTTGGCAATCTTACCACTGCGCGCTTTTGCATAAAATTTTTTGGGGTCGCGTTTCTCACATTCTTCAATCGTTGCCTTAACATATACTTCTACAAACTCTCCATGCGGCATAATTTCGCGTACAGTTTGCCTGTCAGCGCGAAAAGGTGAGATTAGCGCCACCAATACCAGTAGCCCAGCATCAGCCAGGAGTTTTGCCACCTCTCCTACTCGCCGTACATTTTCATGCCTGCTTTCATCAGAGAAGTTCAAGTCCTTATTAAGTCCGCCGCGGATATCATCTCCATCCAGCACATAGGTGTGAAAATTTTGTTTGGTTAGTATTTCATCCAGTGCCACAGAGATGGTTGTTTTCCCAGCTCCGCTAATCCCAGTAAGCCAAATAATTCCAGGCCGTTGGTTTTTTTGTTCTCCTCTTTGCTTTTTGGTAACTTTCGTTTTGGTAGTAACCAAATTATGCGCGTCGTTATGTTCAGATTTTTTGTCCATTATGATAATTATATGTTGTTTTACATATAATTATTAGGGAAGTTTAAAACATATAATTATGTATTATTGAATTAATTGGAATAGTACATATAATTATGTATTATTGAATTAATTGAAATAGTACATATAATTATGCGAATGAAGAGATTAATTAGTATATGCAAGAAAATTTAATAACAGCGCAGGTTTTAGTGGTTGAATCAACTGCTAAGAAGGTATGGGTTAAGGTTAACTCCTGTGATAGCTGTTCTTTGTGCAATGCAGGCGGCGGCTGTCGTAGTAGATTATTTAATATATTCTCACGTTACGACAGAAGCTTCCCCCTTGATATGAAGAAAGGACACAACTACCACCAAGGAGATAATTTGCTTATATCTTGTCCCGAGAACCTGCCAGCTATTTTAATGTTTACGGTTTATTTCACACCATTATTAATTTTTGTTATATTAACTGCTTTGGGACATTATGCATTCAGTATGAGTGAGTTTGGTATTATAATGCTTGCTTTGATTGGTGTTGTTGCCTACTATTGGTGGCTTTATGTTGTGCAGCCAATTGTTTTGTGGCAACGTTTGCTTTCTTTACAAATAACAAAGATATAATTAGTTCTTATAAGATTATGGAAAAATCATTAGTAATAGTAGAGTCCCCCGCTAAGGCGAAGACCATCAACAAGTACTTAGGCAGCGACTATGTTGTTCGCTCTTGCATAGGTCATATTAGAGACCTGCCGAAAGGTGGCAAGGGAAAGAAGACAACATTAGCTCTCCCTGAGGTTCCGCCTAAAGGTGAAAAATATGCTAAGTTGATTCGCTCTATGGGGGTTAATCCTTATAAAAACTGGGAAGCAAGATACGAAATCCTGCCTGGTAAAGAAAAGGTGATAAAAGAATTGCAGGGATTGGCTAAAACCTCCAAAGACATATACTTAGCAACTGACTTGGACCGAGAAGGTGAAGCAATTGCTTGGAACCTTGCTTATCTGTTGGGGAAGGATAAGGACTACAGACGAGTCACTTTTACTGAAATTACTAAAGACGCGATTAAAAAATCATTTGACAAACCAGAAAAAATCAATGAGGATAAGGTCCAAGCTCAGCAGGCGAGACGCTTTCTTGATAGAGTTGTAGGTTACATGCTTTCTCCACTTTTGTGGAAGAAGGTTGCGCGAGGTTTGTCCGCAGGGAGAGTGCAATCAGTGGCGGTAAAACTCATAACCGAAAGAGAGCGTGAAATAAGAAAGTTTATCCCTGAAGAATTCTGGACTATGGAAGTGGAAGTGTCAACTCCACGTAAAGACAACTTCATTATGGAAGTGCTCAAGTACAATAAAAAAGCGTTTAAGCCGATATCTCAAAAAGAGTCAGATAAGGCATTGGCAGATTTAAAAGCGGCAGAAATTGTAGTGCAAGATGTAAAAGAGAGTACGCAGAAGTCCAGTCCACCTCCACCATTCATAACTTCCACCTTGCAACAAGCTGCGAGTACTCGCCTTGGTTTTAGTGTGAAACGCACTATGATAGCGGCGCAGAAATTATATGAAGCAGGGTATATCACTTATATGCGTACCGATTCGTTTAATCTTAGCAGTTCTTCTTTGCAACAGTGCCGTGCTCATATTAGCAAGGAATATGGCGCTAAATATCTGCCAGAGAATACCCGTTATTATCGCAGCTCAGCAAAGAAGGCGCAGGAAGCCCATGAGGCGATTCGTCCAAGTAATGTTAACTTGCCAGCTGAAGGATTGCCAGGGACTATTGGAGCCAGCGAGAGACGCTTATATCATCTTATATGGGCGCGTTTTCTTGCTTGTCAGATGACGGATGCGATTTATCGCCGCCTTAAGATTACCGCTCTTGCTGATAAATATGAATTACAAGCAGCTGGCAGGGCTCTAGAGTTTGACGGATTTCTTAAGGTTGTTCCTCCATCAACTAAAGACAAGATTGACCTTCCAGTTGACTTGAAAGAGAATGAAGTGCTTAAAGCAAAGAGATTTATTCCTGAACAACATTTCACCAAACCGCCGCCCCGTTACACAGAAGCATCTTTAGTAAAAGAGATGGAAAAACTTGAGATTGGCAGGCCCTCAACTTATGCTCCAATTATTTCCACTATCCAAGACAGAGGTTATGTTAGGTTGACGGATAAAAAATTCTATGCCGAGAAAGTGGCGGAAATAGTAATTGACCGTCTCAGCAATAGCTTTCCTGATTTGCTTGGATATGATTTTACCGCTTCTATGGAAGATACTTTGGATAGTATAGCTAACGGCAATAAAGTATGGACTAATGTTTTAGATGATTTTTATGCTTCTTTTGTTAAAAAGCTTGAGAAGGCAGAAGATGAGAAAAGCGGAATGAGGCCAAATACTCCAGTTGCAACTAAGATTAAGTGTCCTACTTGCTCGCGTGATATGGTGATACGCACTGCTGCCTCTGGCATCTTTTTAGGATGCTCTGGCTACGATGATAAGAAAGAACCGTGCAAGAAAACGATTAATATTGTATCTACTACCCAGGTAGCTGATGTTGAGCATGAGAAGGAAGATGCGGGAGCGGACACTCCACCAGCGCCACGTAAGAAGTGTCCTAAATGTGATTCCTTTATGTCAAATTATATTGTTGATGCTAAACAGAAACTGCATATTTGTGAGAATAGTCCAGATTGTACTGGGGTAGAAATTGAGAAGGGTGATTTTAGCGCTCAGGTGCCAGAATCAGAAGAATTGGAATGTGATAAGTGTGGCGGGATAATGGAGATGCAGAGTGGAAGGTTTGGTAAGTACTTTACTTGTTCTAATGAGGAATGCGATAACAAAAGGCGCGTGCTCAGCAATGGTCAGGTGGCGCCGCCAAGAATGAGTCCAGTGCAAACCACTATCGCTTGCACTAAGTATCCTCAATCCGCATATATGATTCGCGAAGGAGCAATGGGATTATTTCTTGCAGCGCCAGGTTTTCCTAAGCAAAGAGAGACCAGATCTCCTTATGTTAAAGAGCTTGTGCCCTATAAGGAACAGCTTGATAAAAAGTTCCATTATTTACTGGGAGGACCGACAGAAGATAAGGATGGCAATCTTCTTCAAATTCGTTATAGCCGTAAGAAAGGAGAGAATTATCTTATGTCAGTGAACGAAAAAAATAGACCTCTGCAGAAAATATTTTATGAAAATAAACGTTGGGAAGTTGCTTAATTATTGCTTAGTTATTTAGTTACATAGTAACTTATTAACTTATTAACTTCACTTTTTACATTCCCCGTAATAGCTTCTTGTCTATATCGGAACGTTCAATTTGAAACCAGGTGGGTCGTCCGTGGTTGCATAAATGTCCTGATTTAGTTTTCTCTACCTGACGTAATAGAGCATTCATTTCTGCAACACTGAGGTTACGGTTAGCACGCACTGAGCCATGACACGCCATAGAAGCAAGTATCTTCTCCGCTAATTCATCATTTGTATTATTTCCGCTAGCGGAGTACTCGCGTAAGTCCTCACATACACTGCGCACCATCTCAGCGGTATTCTCTTCATCAAGTACTATGGGCATGGACTCAAGCGCCACCTGGTCGCCGCCCATAACGCGTAATTGTAATCCCCATTTCTGCAGTGCCTCAGCATTTTCTGCAATAAAATCCACTTCCGCAGGTAAGAGATTAATCATTATTGGTAACAAAAAGGGTTGCTGTTCAAGTTTATTACGGCTCCATTGTTCTTTCATCTGTTCAAATACCACCCGTTCATGGGCTGCATGAGCGTCTACTACAACTATGCCTTTTGAATTAATCGCAATAATGTATATGCCATGCATCTGAGCAACCGCATAACCAAGCGGTGGCGTGAAGCCCTCAGCACTGGATGATGCATATTCACCTGCCGCCTTATTCCTCGCCTCATTAAAGGATTTCTTAATAGAGGCGACATCATAAGCGGGCGTATCTAATGACTCTCTAATTTGATGAAAATTTTTGTGAGAATTCTTGAAGGAACTTTTGAAGGAATCCTTAAGGGAATTATTAAGGGGGGTATTATTGAGGGGGGTATTATTGAGGGGGGTATTATTATGGGTAGGTGCTCGCCCTTCTTTCCTTGCATAAGTATTTAACCCTGGTTGAATACCATCAGAACCAGCAGGTGATGTATGCAGATGCATTTTTTGCCGTGCCGGTTCTTGCGCCACTGATTTTGAAATACTGCCACGCACTAAACTATGTACTTGATTTCCATTGCGGAACCTAACTTCATATTTGCCTGGATGCACATTAACATCCACTTCGGATGGCGGCATATCCAAGTACAGAACATAAGCAGGCATGCGCGCTCCATGAAGCCGTTCGCCATAGCCACGTTTAACTGCATGGGAGAAGGTTTTATCACGAATAAAACGCCCGTTCACATACAGAAACTGCGACCTGGTGTTGGAAGGCGCAAATGCTGGCGCCACTATCCACCCTCGCAATCTATAGCCCGCAGCATTATTATCAAAGAAATTCCAGTTTTGAATTAATTCGCTGCCAAGCAGTTCTTCAAGACGCAGTGAACTTAATGTTTTTGTGCTACGGTTATTACTTTCATCATTAATAGCAGTTGTTGTTTTGCCGTCGCCGCTTTGCGCAGATAGCTTATGAGTGATCTTGCCGTTGCGCGATAATGTAAATCCTACGTTGTGATTACCCAAAGCCAAGCGGATAAATGTTTGTTCTATATTCTGATACTCGGTTGCGGCAGTCCGCAAAAATTTACGTCTTGCGGGAGTATTATAAAAAAGATCTTTCACTACTACTCGCGTTCCTTTGCTGAGAGCTGCTGGTTTAATTTCTTCCGTTTTTCCGCCAGATGATTCAACAGACCATGCCTCACTCTCATCTTGATGGTGAGAGCTGATAGTTAATTTGGAGACCGATGCCATGCTTGCCAATGCTTCACCACGAAACCCCAATGTCATTATTGATTCTAAATCAGCGGCTGTTTTTATTTTACTGGTGCTGTGAGTTGCCAGAGCTAAACTTAGTTCATCCTTGCGAATTCCGCTGCCGTTATCCATGACTTCTATGAGAGTTGCTCCGCCATTCTCAATCTTAACGTCTATGTTGGTTGCCCCTGCATCCAAACTATTCTCAACTAATTCTTTTACAATTGATGCGGGTCTTTCCACCACTTCGCCAGCGGCAATTTGAACTGCAAGTTCTGACGGTAATTTTTGAATATGATTCATAAAGTTGAATTTATTATAGCATGTAGGCATGCCTAGTTGCCGATAGTTTATCGCAAGTGTTAGGCATCTGGCGGGCGGAGCAAGGGGGGATGAATAAAAGGGGGGATGAATAAATGCCTCCGCCCCTCCCGTTGCCGATAGTTCATTGCAAGTGTTAGGCATCTTGCGGGCGGAGCGCAGCTCCGCCCCTACAGGAGCGCGTTGTGAGGTGGTTAGTTGTGCGAGTGGTCGTGGTGGTGGCGATACAATGCCAAGTTATTAGCAATCTTATTGCCAAAGAGATTCTTATACACTGGGTCATCATTAATCTCTTGAGGAGTGCCGCGACAGCATATATGATTTTGCAGACATAGAACCTTGTCAGTGGAACTCATCACAAAAGTTAGGTCATGTGAAATTAAAACTACCGCGCAATCCTCTTTTTTTGCATACTCATCAATCATCCCATATAATCTGCTGCTGCCGTCTATATCCAATGCCTGTGTTGGTTCATCTAAAATAAGAAGTTGCGGATTACCGAGCATGGCGCGCGCCATCAACACCCTTTGCTTCTCGCCACCTGAGAGATGAGCAAATTGACTATCCATTATTGATTCCATCTGTAAATCTTCAACAAATTTTGTTATAGATTGTTTATTGTAGTAAGGACTCAGTTGTAAAAATCTGCTAACTTTAAGCGGCATAAGTTGATTCAGGTAAAAATGTTGAGGAACATAACCAATTCTTAGGTCAGGTTGCTTTATAATCTTTCCTTGATGAGGTTTTATTATTCCTGCCAACACTCGCGCCAAGGTAGTTTTACCTCCACCGTTAGGTCCTATGACGCTAATTATCTCGCCATGCTTGATGTCAAAGGATACGTTATCCAGCAAGGTTATGCCGGCGTGTATAACGCTTATGTTTTGCGCCTTAAAGAATATGTCGCTGCTCATTACTTTCTTATCATAACACTTTTTTACAAGTATGAATGATTTTGTTCATCTGAGAGTCCATAGCACCTATTCCATTAAGGATGGACTGGCTTTTCCCAAGCAGATAGTGGAGTGGGCGAATAAAATGAAAAGCCCTGCGGTGGCTTTGACTGATGAGGCGAACCTTTTTGGCGCTATTAAATTTTCTCAGGCAGCGCGTGAGGAAGGAATAAAGCCAATTCTTGGGATGGATTTTCTAATATGCAACCACCTTGAAGACCCTTTAACTTATCGCGTATGTGTTCTTGCGGCGAATGATATTGGCTATAAAAACCTTAGTTATCTTTCAAGCTGGACTCAAACAGTTGCGGCGGAATCTAACAAAAGAGGCATTATTACCCGCGACTTTTTTGCTGCTCATTGTGAAGGTCTTATTGTTCTTAGCGGAGGAGCTAAGGGAGATGTGGGGCATCCGATTATAAATGGCAATGAGGATGTGGCGCGCAACAATTTGCAGTGGTGGCTGGAACTTTGCGGAGATAATTACTACCTGGAGTTACAAAGATTAGGCCTTCCTTATGAAGAGTCATTAATTATGTCAACCTTGAAATTGGCAAAAGAGTATAATTGCGCCCCTTTAGCCACTAATGATGTGCGTTTTATGCGCGCCGAAGATTATGAATCGCATCACGCCAGAGTTAATATAAACCGCAACGAAATTCTTGGTAGAGAGCGGGATCCTCACCCCTACGTGAATAGCCAGTTTATGAAAGAACCCCAAGATATGGTGAAACTCTTTGCAGATATTCCACAAGCAATTGAGAACACTGTATGGGTAGCCGAAAGATGCAACTTCCTTATTAGACAAGAACACAACCTCCCTCATTATCCTTTTAAGGGAGAAGAAAATGGTCGTGATATGCTTAAACGTTTATCTTATGAAGGTATGGCGAAAATGAGCGGCGCTGATTGGCAGAAAAACAAAGACGGAGAATACCTTAAACGATTAACCAAGGAACTCACAGTTATAGATGAAATGAATTATAACGATTACTTCCTCATAGTAAGTGATTTTGTCAATTGGGCGCGCGGTCATAATATTCCTGTAGGACCTGGACGTGGTTCTGGCGGCGGCTCTTTGGTTGCTTATGCTACTGGAGTTACTGGATTGGATCCACTGGAGCATAATTTGTTGTTTGAACGTTTTCTTAATCAAGGCAGGGGTTCAATGCCTGATTTTGATATAGATGTGTGCATGGATAGACGAGATGAGGTTATTAATTATCTGAAAAACTCTTTTGGCAAAGAGAATGCAGTTCAAATAATATCCTTCGGGACTATGGGGGCAAAGGGGGTAGTGCGGGATGCAACCAGGGTTCTCGGCAAACCTTACGGTTTAGGAGACAAAATATCAAATATGATACCTCAAGGGTTTGACCTGGAAACCGCTCTTGCCGCAGACGCTTCAATGAAAGAGTTTATAGAGGAGAACCAAGAGGCGCAGCAAGTATTTGATTTGGCGCGTAAACTTGAAGGACAAGTTCGCCATACTGGTTTACATGCTGCTGGTTTAGTGATAGCGCCTGGCGCGGTTAAGGACTATTGCCCTTTATACATGGATGATGAGGGGAAGTCATTATGCCAATACGATAAAGATGATTTAGAAGAGATAGGGCTGGTTAAGTTTGATATTTTGGGTTTGCGCACTCTAACCGTTATTGAAGAGACGTTAGCGCTAATTAAGCAAACCGATAATAAAGAAATTGATATGACTAATTTGCCTGCAGATGATAAGGCAACTATGCAGATGATTCGCTCAGGAGCTACATATTCAGTATTTCAGCTTGAATCTTCTGGAATGAGAGATGTGGCAAAAAGAATGGAGCCAAAAACATTTGAGGATATTGTAGCTTTGATAGCTTTGTTTCGTCCAGGACCTATGGATCTTATTGATGATTTTATTAAGAATAAACAAATAATTGAAGAGGGAAAAGACATAGAGTACCCAGATGAATCATTAGAAGATATTATGCGTCCAACTTATGGTATTGCAGTGTACCAAGAACAGGTAATGCAGATGGCGCAAAAACTGGCGGGTTTTAGCTTATCGCAAGCGGATACTCTGCGTCATGCTATGGGTAAGAAAAAAATGGATGTTATGGCAAAACAAAAAGTGGCTTTCATCAAGGGCGCTGTTGCAAACGGCTATAAGGAAAATAAAGCGGAGTATTTCTTTAAAATTATAGAAAAATTTGCTGGTTACGGATTTAATCGCTCGCACTCAGTTGGTTATGGTCTTTTGGCATATTGGACCGCATACCTTAAGATTCACTATAAGGTGCACTTCCTTACTGCCAATATGTCTTCTGAATTAAACAATGTTAAAAAAATTGCCGCTCTTGCAGAGGAGTGCCGCAAACTTAATATTAATCTATTGCCGCCCGACATCAATCGCAGTCCAGCTAAGTTCGGTATAAGAAAGGAAGATGACTCTTATGTCATTAATTATGGACTTGGCGCAATTAAGGGGGTGGGAATTAATTCTGCAATTGCGATAGCCGCAGAAAGAGAATCAGGAGAGTATAAGAGTATGCTTGACCTGTGCAGCCGTCTTGACCCTAAAAACTTAAGTTCTTCTATGCTGGAAAGTTTAGTGCGTGCCGGCGCTTTCTCATTACTGGAACAAAATCAGTCATTGCTATTTAGTAGCATTGAACAAGGGCTACAGATTAACAGGAAACATTTTCAAGAGAGGACACAAGGGTTAGGTGATATGTTTGGCGAGTCACTCAAACAAGCTATTTTACCCAAAGGGACTGTCCCTAATGAATGGAGCGCTGCGCGCATATCACGTGAAGAGTATAAGTCCCTTGGTTTTTACTTGTGCCATAACCCTTTTAATATATATAAGGATGAGTTGCGCCGCTATGTTGCTAATCTAGTAGTAGATCTCAGCGTAAACAAAGAAGCAGTGGTATGCGGGAGAATTTATGGAATACGACCAATATTTCGCAATAACCGCAAAATGTATCGGCTAACTTTGATTGACGAAAGTGGTCAGGTTCAAGCGCGCTGTTTTGAAGAGGCATTTAATAATAAAGAGCATTTACTTAAAAATGAAAATATCATTGCCGCTAAAGGAAAGTTAGTTTCTTTTCAAGAATCTCGCGAAGCAGTATTTCAAATTAACCGCCTTTATGGACTTGAGGATTTGCGCGCCGTTCATTGCCGCGCTATAAACATTGACAGCAAGGTTAATGATATTAGTGAAGAGAATCTGGATAAGATTAAGGATGCTATTATTCCTTATCTGCATGATAAAGGGTTGCCTATCTATTTGAATATATTAAATAACGAGGACAAATTAAAATATGAGGTGCAGCTGCTAAAGAATAGCCGCGTGCTTCCTTCAAACTCCTGTTTGGAATCTTTGGAGGAGATTATGCCTAAAGCGCGCATGCACTTGCTTCCCGCATGATATGCGTTCTCTACTCAAGTTAAATCATATAACCCAAGGGGATGCATTACGACTTATAGATAAAGTTGGGGATGGTACAGTTGATTTAATTATCTGCGACGGTCCTTACAATGCCACCAATCAGAAATGGGATAAGATAGCGGGGGGGATTCAACAATTTAATCTCCGTTTAATCCAGCAGTGCGCCTCTAAATTAAAGACAGGTGGCGTTATGTATCTTTTTGGCAAACATGATTGTATTGACTTTATAGATTACCGCCCCTATTTGAATTTGGTGACTCGCATCGTGTGGTATCAGCCCAGCCGTTTATCTCAGGGCAGGATAAAGTACACCAATAATTACGATGTTATTTGCTATTTTGTTAAGGGGGGACGGGCAAATACTTTTAACTTAGATGATGTTCGGGTACCGCAATTGGTGGAACTTACTCAGAGGTTGCGTTGTGAGAGAGTTCCAGCGGTGACGACTGGTAGATTTGGCAAGACCAAATTTAATCCGAAGGGTAAAAATCCTGGCGATGTTTGGGGCGACATTAAACAGCTTACTTATAAATCTAAGGAATTGTTGAGTCGCGAGATGCTAAATACAATTCAAAAGCCAGAAAAATTATTAAGACGTCTTATATTGGCAAGTTCTAACAAAGGTGATTTAGTGTTGGATCCATTCTGCGGCGCGGGGACTAGCGCGGTGATATGCCAAGAGCTAAAACGTAATTTTATCTGCTTTGAGATTGATTCTAATAGTGTTAATTTGGCAAATAAGCGAATTGCGCGATTTAAAAATAATAAATAAACTATTATTAAAAACCTTGACAAAATTATATTTTTAGTATAATAGACCATTAGGGGAAGAGGGGAAGGTAACTTATGATATCTAGCATTTCATATCTTATGATGCTATTGTTGCCTTTAAATTAAAGATATCGTATAGATAATAAAGGTAGTTATAACGAAATAATTACAGAACTGCCTTTATATCTTGGTTTTCCGTATAATACTTTATTAGTATGGGTCGGCAGCAAATCACAACCGCAACGGGGCAAAATCATGGACTCGTATCTACAGATATATATAGTAAAAACTATCGCAGCACCGAAAAAAACCTTATCCATACTCTTTCTAAGGCGGTTAGGCAATATGAATGGAAAGAGGTTTCCTCATTAGCCCATGCGTTAGACAGAGAATCTGGTGAAGAGAATACTCTTGCTGGTAAATTATTGAGGACATTTTCGTTGGATACCAAGGAAGGGGTTGCCATAATGCAGTTGGCTGAGTGTTTATTACGGATACCTGAAGCAAAAAAACAAGAAGAAATTATTCGTCAGAGTTTGCGAAGTGGTGAGTGGGACCTCTTGCAACGTCATGGTGTGTTAGATACTTTGACAACTATGGCATTGGATACCACCAAAAAATTCTCAGACATGGACTCCTTAGTAACTAAGATGGGTTGGCCGGTAATTCGTCCCATAGTTCGCGCCATAATCAAAGTAATGGGTAATACTTTCGTGTTGGGTAAAGATGTTGAATCAGCAACCCGTAATTCTAAACGATACTCATCACGCTACAGTTTTTCTTATGATATGCTGGCAGAAGCGGCAACCAATTGGGAAGATGCTGAAAATTACTACCGCAAATATATCAGTGCGGCAAAGTCATTTTCTTGTATTTCGGTAAAGATTTCAGGGATTAATCCCCGCTTTACCCCTCATGAAACCGACCTTCTAATGAAAGATACTCTGCCACGGCTCAAAGAATTATCTCGCTTGTGTGATGGCACAATGTATATTGATGCCGAAGAGAGTGAAAGATTAGATGCTACTTTGCAGGTATTTGCCGCCCTATTGGCGCAAACTGATGGCGACTATAAATTGGGAATAGCAATTCAAGCATATCAGAAACGTTGTTTAGGCGTGGTGAAATATTTGGATAAGCTATCCCGCCATTATAAGAAGAAGATATGTGTTAGGTTAGTTAAGGGCGCCTATTGGGATATGGAAATTAAGAATGCTCAGCAGCAGGGTCTTGAGTACCCGATCTGGACTTCTAAAAATCATTCAGATATTGCTTTTATAGCTTGTGCTGAGCGGCTATTCAAGGCGCCATATATCTATCCAGCTTTTGCCACTCATAATCCAGTTAGCGCCGCTTATGTATTACACATTGCAGAGCACATTGCAGCTGGTATTTCACAGCCAACCAACGCGACTAATCAAGCAGATAAAACTAAGCAGAGAGGGGAACATCATAATAAGTTTGAATTCCAACGATTATTTGGCATGGGAGAGGGCTTGCACGATGCCCTAATAAAGCGCGGTTATCATAGCCGTATTTATGCGCCAGTTGGGGACCACGAAAATCTATTGGCATACTTAGTCCGCCGATTATTGGAAAACGGCGCTAATAGCTCTTTTATTCATAGCCGTAAGATAGTTAATCCCTTACAGGATGTAACTACTTCTGTGCCGCGAGCTGCTGATATATACTTGCCGCGTATAAATTCAATGGGCACGGACCTCAGTGATGCCCAAGTGCGCGCCGAGCTACTCAAAGCGGCAGCTCCCAAAACAACTAAGACATCTGCAAGCAAAACATCGTCTGTAAATGCTCTGAGTGAAGCATGTCTTATTGCTCATAAGAGGTTCCTGCCCTGGTCTCAAACAGCTGTAGCCGAACGGGCAGCCATGGTGGAAAAGTTCAGTAATATTTTAGAAGAGAGACGTTATTCTCTGGCGCAGTTAATCTCTGCTGTCGGCAAACGCACTTATGAGGACGCATTGAATGAAATTCGCGAAGCAGTTGATTTTTGCCGTTATTATGCATTGCAGGCGCAAAATATGTTCAGTGAGTATCACAATAGAACCTATACAGGGGAAAGTTCTGTAACTAATTATCGTCCCCGTGGTCCTTGGCTGGTTATAGCTCCTTGGAATTTTCCTGTCGCTATTACAGTTGGTCCCATAGTAGCGGCGCTGGTAAGCGGTTGTCCAGTTATAGCTAAGCCGGCGCCGCAAACTAAAGAGGTAGGAGAATTATTGGGCAACTGGTTGCAAGAGTGCTTTCCGCCAGGAGTGGTAACAGTGCTTTGCCCTAACAATAAGGATGCAGAAAAACTAGTGACTAGCGAGTATATTAAAGGGATAACTTTTACTGGTTCCCACCCAACGGCTGCTCGCCTGCGTGCACTCTTAGCAGCAGATCCTGCCAGAGCATTAATTCCTTTAGTTGCCGAGACAGGAGGTGTCAATCTGGCGGTGTGTGATTCTTCTGCTTTGCCGGAACAATTAATCCATGATTTAGTAATAGGAGCATTTAATTCTGCGGGTCAAAGATGCTCAGCAACTCGTTTGGTATGTGTACCACGCAGTAAAGGAAAGTTCTACCAAGATATGATATCCCAAACTGTGCGCGGTTTGCAGTGCGGAGATAATCGCAAATTTTTTGTGGATAGCGGTCCAGTAATTGATGCGACTGCTTATAAAAAACTTAGTCAGTACATAAGTAAAGCCGCTAGAGACGGCAGGGTATTGGCGCAAGGGCAGATAATTGATAAAACACAATTATTAATACCTCCAACCTTGATAAAAGTTAATGAGGTGTCCGAATGTCTAACAGAAGAATATTTTGGTCCCATTCTTCATTTGTGTCAATATAAGGATATTGAAGAATTGACTACTGCGATTAACTCATCCGCTATGGGGTTAACCTTAAGCATACATAGCAGGGACAATAATTGGGCGAGAAAGTTGGCTGCTGAAGCGGAAGTTGGTAATGTTTATATTAATCGCGATCAAGTAGGAGCGGTGGTGGAATCACATCCATTTGGCGGTTGTAATTTATCTGGCACAGGACCAAAGGCAGGCGGTAAGGATTATTTATTGCAGTTTGTGTGGGAACAATCTATTGTTGAGAATACTACGGCAATGGGAGGCAACTTTTCATTACTTAGCGGAGGTGATGGATAAATGAATGACAGTCGCCGTCCAATCAAAGATTCATTTATTGAGCGAATTAAAGATAATGCTGATATAGCGGCTATAGTCGGCAACACAGTCCAGCTTAAGTCATCCAGTTCTGGTAGATACATGGGCTTATGCCCTTTTCACGATGAAAAGACACCTTCTTTTAGTGTTAGCAGCGCCAACAATGTTTTCCATTGTTTTGGTTGCGGAGTAAAAGGAGATATTTTGACCTTTTTGATGCAAACAGAATCTCTTGATTTTTATGAAGCAGTTCATCGCTTAGCGGAATTGCAAAATGTTGCGGTGGAATATGAGACATCCTCAAAGAACACAGGAAAGACCAAGGTTGCTGATGCGGATTATCAGGTTGTTAAGCTTGCTGCCGAGTTTTATGCGCAGCAGTTGAGTATGCCAGAGAACGCTCAAGGTCTGGAATACCTTAAACAGCGCAACTGCTCACAGGATTTAATTCAAGAATATGGACTGGGCTATGCTCCGGCGCGCAATGATGACTTGTGGCAACTCATGCAGAGCGATGTTCTAAAGGAGGCAGGGTTGCGCACTGGCTTGGTTAAGAAAAATGATGAAGGCGGGTATTATGATGTATTTCGTGCTCGTGTTATGTTTCCAATTATGGATGCGCGACGTCGTGTTTTAGGATTTGGTGGCAGAATTATCAATGGCAGCAGCAAAGCAAAATATATTAATTCAGCAGACAGTGATATTTTTCATAAAGAACAGCATTTATTTGGACTGCCTCAAGCGTTAAATACCAAAATCAACAAGGACAGTATTTTAGTGGTGGAGGGGTATATGGATGTTATGGCTATGGCAGGGTTAGAGAAAACTGTTGCCTGCTTGGGGACTGCGTTCTCTGCATTTCATGCCAAGAACCTGTTACAACGGGCTAATACATTAATCTTGGCATTTGATGGCGATGAGGCCGGCACTAAGGCGGCAATACGCGCTATGCGTCAATGTTTTCCCTTTTTAGGTGATACTAAAGAATTATTGTTGCAGTTTATGCCACAAGGCAAGGATCCTTATGACTTTGTAAACGAAGCGGAGGATAAGCAAACTGCTTGGAATGCTCTAAAGCCCACTCCAGTAGAAGATTTCTTGCTTCGCCCATTTCATCAGAGAATGGATATGCAGAGCTCGCGTTTGGCTATTAATAACTTGGTGGGTTTTTTAGTGGATTTTCCGCCAAGCAGCACTCGCCGTGAGTTAATTCGTCGTAAAGCCGGGGAGTTGCTTGGCGGGATTGAAATTAACCTGCCTACAAAGAGTCCTCCTAGCCCATCTAAGCGCCAAACTTTTGCTAAACCTGCTGTAAACCCTCCAATTATTGGTGAAAGCAAGGGTTTTCCACTCTTGCAGAAATTAGTTGTTCAGTTACTACTTGATTCCAAGAAAGCCAAAAATCTATTGGAGAAGTGGGAGGATAGACTCAATGAAGCGGGGAGTATGGCGAAAGGCGAATCTGCCCTTAACGTTTTGCATATAATGCAGGCAGCACAGCAGGGACCAAATTATTTGTATGGACATATTGCAGCAATGAATATTAGTTTACCCAATTTGCATGTTGGGCATGAACAACTCCCCAATGCTTGGAGTGCAGCGGGAGATTGCATTCAACGCATTTTAGAAAATGTATATAATCAGGAGCTACGTGTAGCCATTCAGCAAGAAGATAAAGGGGCACAAAATAGAATTAGGGAAAAAATAAAATTATTAAGGGCTGATTGAAGAATCGCATTTAACCCCTTCTACAAAATACCCTGCGCGGATATGAAATACTATAGCGTGAAAGTTGCGCATTAATTGGTAATATGTTATAATAAGGCAATTAATTTTATGAATTATCAGGGGGAAATATAAAATGTTATTGAGGAAGTGGATGGTGGCACCGTTATTTTTTTATTGTGTTTTTACACAGTCAGTTTTTGCAGCTGAGAATGAAGCAACTACAGAAGGCACTAAATCAGGTGCTGAATCAAAGGATATTCGCTCGTGGTACTTGACTTATGGGATAGACACTGTCGGATTTCCGATAGCTCCAGCTAATCGGATTTCTTTTGGATTTGTTATTGCTAATAAATTTGATTTGGGGTTTTTGATAGGGCAAGGCGAGGTTAGTAGTTTGGTTAAGGATATTGGGTCTTTTAAAGATAGTGTTAGCCAACTCCCCTCGATTGATCCAGATACTGGATTACCGCAACGGCGCGAACAATCGCAATCTGTTTTTGAAGCAATACCTGTATCAGTTTCGGGGCTTGAATTTCGCTTTCCTGTTGGGGGTCGTAGATTTGATATCCCTATTCGTTTGAAACAAGTAAGTTTTGACGTTAATAGCAGGAGTGTAGATACATTAAATGGAGTATTTTCTCTAAAAGATGAATATAAAAGCGCCGATCCCAATAAAATAGTTGATGTGATTGATGGCGAAAATATACTATTATTTTCTATTGGCTTTGGCAATAAGTTTAGTAGCAAGTGGGGCGGAACCGTTGCAGCCGAATGGCTAACTTTAGAATATTCAATAAGCCAGCCAAAAGAAATTGAGCCACTTTTGAGTGTTGGGTTGTTTAGTTTTGAGTTTGGAATAAGACTCTAAGTAACTTACTGATTTCCTTAATATTAATTATTGTAGTTATTATTATCATTTAAACGCAACAGAATGAAAGTACACTCTCTCGATAAACATGAAAGGCATACTAATAAAAAATTACTATATGCTACTATTTTATTGGAATTAGCAGCACAACAAAAAGAACAACACTATGTTGATGCGCTTGAAATCTCTTGCTTGGTACAACTAAATTCTGCTTATTATTGCTTTATAGAAGAGTTGCAGCGGCGTCTGAATATAACCCCCCAGTATGGGTATGATGCTAGCCAGTTAGTTGATGCAATGCGCAATAATAATATTCATTCTGCCGAGGTTGAAACCCTAGCCCGTCTTGAGACAGAGTCCTCTTCATGGATTTTTGCAATGCAATCCGCCCATAAAAAATTATCACGCAATATTTCGCTCTCTTCTGTGCAACTTATCAGTGATAATGAGATCAATCGCCATCAATCTCAACCATTAACAATATTAAGTTCATCACAGCCCTTGCCCCAGCATAATAGTCAACTTAGTAAATGGCTAAAAGAGATGGAGCGCTTGTTGGATGATGTGCGCGGCGCGCTAACAGAATATTAATTACTCTTATGAAGAGAATTAACAATCACATACTGAAAAATGCTGAGTATATACCTTCTCCTCATCAGGAGAAACGTCCTGAATCTGAACAACTAAGCTTAATAGTGCTGCACTCAATCAGTTTGCCTGAAGGTGAATATGGTACCGACTATGTCCGCCAGCTGTTTTTGGGCATATTAGATTGCCAAGCGCATGAGTCCTTTGCTTCTTTGCAAGGTGTTAGGGTATCGTCTCATCTTTTTATCAGAAGAGATGGAAGCATTATTCAGTTTGTACCATTCAATAAAATAGCATGGCATGCTGGAGTATCTTCTTATAAGGGTAAAAGTAACTGCAATAGTTTTTCCATCGGCATTGAGCTTGAAGGAAGCAAAAAGGACTCTTATACAGAAGAGCAATATGGCTTTTTAGTTGATACCTGCCGCGATATTGTCAATGAATATGATTCGTTGGAGGTGGAAGCAATTGTCGGTCATAAGGACATAGCAGCGGGACGCAAAGATGACCCTTGGAACTTTAACTGGGAAAAATACTGGGAGAAATTTTATTCAATTTTAAATTAATTAGCAATGATTACCAAGTTACATTTATCCCCTCCCCCTCTGTCCCCTTTTACTTTTCCTTTCCCCTTGCCTTGTCTCGCCATAAAACACGTCATCATAGTTTTTTGCATGATGATTTCTTCTGTTGCATGGAGTGCTGATAAGCAGGTATGGCAATCAGAGGAATATTCGTATCGCGCGGTTACAATCGCTGATAAACTAAATCAGCCGTGGTCTTTGGTATTCTTGCCTGATAAAAGTATATTAATAGCAGAAAAACCTGGCACTATTAGTCGGGTCACCTTTTCTGGGAAAACATACCAAACATCACGTATTGTGTTTTTACCGGAAGTTACACTGCATGGTCAAGGAGGACTTATGGATCTAACTTTGCATCCCGACTTCGCCACCAATGGTTTTATCTACTACTCTTATACTGCGGCAAGCGGCGACCTATACGGAACCAGAGTTGGCAGATTCCAATGGAAAGATGGAAATATAAGGAATAAGAAGAATATTTTTCATGCACAAAATCTGGCAAGAGGAGGGAGACATTTTGGCTCGCGCATCGTCTTTGATGATAAAAAACGTATGTACTTGTCTCTTGGTGAAAGAGGCGACCCTGCTGAAGCACAAAATCTAAAGAATCATTTTGGAACTGTTGTTCGCATAAGTGATGAGGGACAACCAATTAAGGATAATCCTTTTGTGGGTAAAGTTGGCGTGTTGCCAGAAATATATTCTTATGGCCATCGTAATCCGCAAGGGTTTATCTTTGCCAAAGGGAAATTATGGTTGCATGAGCATGGCGCAAGAGGAGGTGATGAACTTAATATTATTAAAAAGGGCGCTAACTATGGATGGCCAATAATAGCTTATGGCAAAAATTATAGCGGCACTAAAATAGGAGAGGGGACTCACAAAAAGGGAATGGAGCAACCTATAGTTTATTGGGACCCCTCTATAGCCCCTTCGGGGATGATTATGTATAATGGAGGTATATTCCCTAAATGGAAAGGAGATATTTTTATTGGAGCTTTAGCAAAGACCCACTTACGTCGCCTTAAGATGAAAGGAGAAAGGGTTGTGGCTCAAGAAGAGCTATTACAAGATATTGGAAGAATAAGAGAAGTAGCGCAGGATGATGTAGGATATATATATGTTTTGACTGATTCAGTCAATGGTAAATTATTACGTTTAGAACCTTTAACCAAACCTTATGAAAACTGACAAAAAACCATTATTCTTATTCTTTGGAATAATACTAATTAATTATGCGATATTACCGTCGGCTTATGCGGGCGACTTCACTGCCATACATGAAGAACTACGGACAGAATATTCGGATATTACAATGATTAACGTTGATGATGCTTATGACATGCTACATAACTCTGCTGAGCAGAATAGCGCCATAACATTATTAGATGTGCGAGCACGCAAAGAGTATGCTGTAAGTCATATTCAAGGAGCGCATAATGCCGTAAGTTTACGCTATGCCAAAAAAATACTTGCAGGAGTAGACAAATCCCAACCAATAGTTGTATATTGTGCGACTGGATACCGCTCGGGAGATATGACGCGTCTCCTACAGCGGGAGGGTTACACAAATGTTGTGAATGTGGAGGGTTCTATATTTGAATGGGTTGATAAAGATTATCCAGTATACCAAAATGGCAAACAGGTTAAAAAAGTTCATCCTGTTGATAGGAACAATGGCAAGTATCTCAGAAAAGATTATCATTCTTACTCGCCTTAATATATAGCTGGCATTTTTTATGCATAAAAAAAGCAGATCCTCTTCCCTTAAGAGGACCTGCTATCATGCAATAAATGCTACAAAATATTGTATTAACTCATTGAAGAGTTAGCATTTATTTAAGAAGTTTGGCTTCTTTGTAGTACTTAACCGCGCCATTATGAAGTGGGGCAGATAACCCGTCCTTAATCATTGCCTTTTTGTCCAAATTGGCAAATGCTGGATGAAAACGACGGAAGTCATCAAAGTTATCAAATACTGCCTTGACCACGGTATAGATTACATCATCATCTACATCACCAGATGAGACAAAAGTAGCGCCAACTCCGAAGGTCTTGGTGACTTTATCATTCCCTTTATACATGCCGCCAGGTATTGAAGCCCAACGATAATAAGGTTTTTCCTTTACCAATTTCTTAACGGGATTGCCATCTACTCGCACCAACACGGCATTACACAGAGTTGTAGCTTGCTTAATATTGGCATTTGGATGGCCTACTGTGTAGACGATTGCATCAACTTTGTTGTCGCATAATGCTTGCGCCTGTTCATCTGCCTTAAGTTCTGAAGCTGCTTTAAATGAGTTTTTATCCCATTTATAACCTTCCATCACTACTTCCATAGTCCCGCGTTGTCCTGAACCTGGATTACCAATGTTGACTCGTTTGCCTTTTAAATCAAAGAATGTTTTAATTCCTGAATTGGCTCGAGCAACCACAGTAAATGGTTCTGGGTGAACGGAGAATAAAGCACGTAGTTTCTTGTTTGCTCCTGCTTTAGAAAACTTGCTAGTTCCTTCATAAGCATGAAACTGCCAATCTGATTGGGCAACACCCATATCAAGATCTCCAGAACGAATGGTATTGAGATTATATACAGAACCTCCAGTACTTTCGGCTTTACAACTTATGTCATGCTTGGATGTGTCTTTGTTCACCAAGCGACATATATTTCTTCCTACCTGATAGTAAACACCGGTGGTTCCACCTGTGCCTATAGTTATGAACTTAGTTGCTGCAACCGATGGCGCAACAAAAAAAGCACTAGCAGATATTACAGCTGCTGCAATTACTAACGTTTTTGCTAATAAAAATTTTTTCATTTCGTTTACCTCTATGTTATAAAATGATAATATATATCATTACAATATAGCACCGATTAGCTTTTTTTCAACCCTTTAAAGACATATTTTAATAAAGATTAACCCCCCCTATAATATGGTTAATTAGTTAACAATTAGGTAATTAGAAATGAATATATCGGAACTTCCCTTATTTGAGAATAAGGGATATATAAACGGCGTCTGGTGTGATGCGGATGATAACAGCACCTTAGAAGTTATAAACCCAGCAGATAATCGTCTATTAGGCACTGTGCCAAATATGGCTCAGGTTGAAACAGCACGCGCCATTGATGCTGCGCACATTGCTGGTAAAAAATGGGCAATGCAGACCGCTAAAGACAGGGCAGAAATAATGATGAATTGGTTTTCTTTGATTATGGAAAACCGTGAAGAACTAGCAAAAATATTGGTGGCGGAACAGGGCAAGCCCTTTGCTGAAGCAATCGGTGAGATAACCTACGGCGCTTCTTTCATTAAATGGTTTGCTGAAGAAGGTAAACGCGCTTATGGAGATATTATTCCTGCTCAGTTGCCTAATACTCAAATCAGGGTTACTAAAGAACCAGTGGGAGTGGCGGGAATCATAATCCCATGGAATTTCCCTGTCGCTATGGTTACCCGTAAGTGTGCGGCGGCTCTTGCAGCTGGTTGTTCTTGCGTGATTAAACCTGCTGAGTTTACCCCTTATTCTGCAATTGGGCTGCTTAAGTTAGGCGAGCAGGCGGGTTTGCCTGCGGGATTACTAAATCTTGTAATTGGCAAAGCAGTTCCTATAGGAGAAGAAATAACAAGCAATCCAAAAGTTAAGAAGGTTAGTTTTACCGGGTCAACTGCAGTTGGCAAGCTGATTATGGAACAATGCGCCAAAACAGTGAAAAAAATATCCCTGGAATTAGGAGGAAATGCTCCATTTATTGTATTTGAAGACGCGGACTTGGATGCTGCAGTTGTTGGAGCAATCGCCAGTAAATTTCGTAATTCGGGGCAGACCTGTGTATGTGCTAACCGCTTCTTCGTGCAGAGTAAGGTTTATGATGAATTTATTAATAAGCTCAAGGATTCAGTAATGAAGCTTAAGTTGGGTAATGGCATGGATGAAGGAGTTACTCAGGGTCCCCTTATCAATGAAGATGCAGTTGTTAAAGTAGAAAAGCACATTAAAGATGCTTTAGACAAAGGAGCAAAATTGATATGTGGCGGTAAACGACATAAACTGGGAGGCACTTTTTTTGAGCCAACGATTATTACCGACATGGGCGCAGATACACTGCCCTATTATGAGGAAACATTTGGACCAGTTGCTCCTATATACAAGTTTGATGAAGAAGCAGCAGGTATAGCTGCGGCTAATAACACTGAATACGGGCTTTCCGCTTATTTTTATACTAAGGATTTAGGACGTGCTTATCGTGTATCACAGAGATTGGAAAGTGGCATAGTAGGAGTAAATTGCGGGATTATTTCCAATGAGGTTGCTCCTTTTGGTGGAGTAAAGGAGTCAGGTATTGGGCGCGAGGGTTCCAAATACGGCATTGATGAGTATCTAAATATCAAGTACACTTTGTTTACCCACGAATAAGGATGCCTCCTTATTAAAAAAATCACTTAAAATCCCTTGAATAAATTATTCAAGCACCTATAAATAAGATTGTTATGAAAGCAAATTATAAATTATGAGCAAAATTATAGGAATTGATTTAGGCACCACAAATTCATGTGTTGCTTTAGTGGAAGGCGGAAAGCCCAAGGTTATTGAGAACTCAGAGGGCAACCGTACTACTCCATCAATAGTCGCGTATACAGAAAGTGAAGTTCTGGTTGGCCAGACCGCTAAGCGACAAAGTGTAACTAATCCAAAGAATACACTTTATGCAATTAAACGTCTTATAGGAAGAAAGTTTTCCGATGACGTGGTCCAAAAAGACGCTAAGAACTCGCCCTTTGAAATAATGAAGGCGAAAAATGGCGACGCTTGGGTTAAGGCGCAAGGAAAAGAGTTGGCGCCACAGCAGGTTTCAGCAGAGATTCTGAAGAAAATGAAGAAATCCGCCGAGGATTATTTAGGCGCTAAGGTCACAGATGCGGTTATTACAGTGCCTGCATATTTTAATGACTCTCAACGTCAGGCAACTAAGGATGCGGGACGGATAGCAGGGCTTAATGTTAAGCGCATAATTAATGAACCCACTGCTGCAGCTCTTGCTTATGGCTTGGATAAAAAAGGAGGCGAGCAAAAGATAGCGGTCTATGACTTAGGCGGTGGAACTTTTGATATATCCATTATTGAGATGGCTGATGTTGATAATGAGAAACAATTTCAGGTGCTGGCTACCAATGGAGATACTTTCCTTGGCGGCGAGGATTTTGACAATGTTGTTATTAATTATCTGGCGGATGAGTTTAAGAAAGAAAATGCTTTAGATCTAACCAAGGATCCATTGGCTATGCAACGACTTAAAGAAGCGGCAGAAAAAGCGAAAATTGAGTTATCCTCGGCATTGCAAACAGATATTAATCTACCTTATGTTACCGCTGATAGTTCTGGACCCAAACACTTGAGTATCAAACTTACCAGAGCTAAGCTTGAATCAATGGTGGATGAATTGATAAGTAGAACCCTGATTCCTTGCAAACAGGCACTTAAGGATGCAAAACTGAGCGTTGGTGATATTAAGGAAGTGATTTTAGTGGGCGGTCAGACCAGAATGCCGCTAGTACAAAAGAAAGTTCAAGAACTATTTGGTAAAGAACCGAGGCGTGATGTTAACCCAGATGAAGCAGTCGCGATGGGGGCTGGGATTCAGGCGGCAGTTTTAGCGGGAGATGTGAAAGATGTCTTATTGCTTGACGTGACACCGTTATCTTTGGGTATAGAGACCCTTGGCGGAGTATCCACAGTGTTAATTGAGAAGAACACTACCATACCTACCAAGAAAACTCAAGTATTTTCCACCGCTGATGATAATCAGCCGGCGGTAACTATTCATGTCTTGCAAGGGGAAAGGAAAAAAGCAACCGATAATAAATCATTGGGAAGATTTGACCTCACGGATATCCCCGCAGCTCCACGCGGCATGCCGCAAATTGAAGTTAGTTTTGATATTGATGCCAACGGTATTTTGAATGTTTCTGCCAAAGACAAGAATACCAACAAGGAGCAATCTATTGAAATTAAAGCGGCAAGCGGACTATCTGAAAGCGAAATTGAGACGATGGTAAAAGAGGCGGAAGCCCATGCTGCTGATGATGAAAAATTTGAAAAATTAGTTACGGCGCGCAATGAGGGAGAAAGCATTAATCATGCTGTTTCAAAGTCGTTTGAAGAGCATAAGGATGAACTTAAAGATGAGGAAAAGCAAGATATTGAGAAGGTGCTAAAAGAATTAGAAGAAGCGCTTAAGGGTGAAGATGGTGATGCCATTAAAGAAAAAGCTCGTGAGCTTACTCAGAAGGCGGTGCCTCTTACTCAGATTGTTATGAAAAAAGAACAGGAAAAGCAGCAAGCCGACCAAGCAGAAAGTTCAAATGAAGAATCCCAGCAGGAAGAGTCAAAGTCAGATTCTGACGATAAAGTTGAAGATGCCGAGTATGAAGAGGTAAAAGGCAGTAAGGGCGCTGAGGACAAGAGTACCGAAAAGGGTGCTAAAGACAAGAGTACTAAAGACAAGAGCGCTAAAGACAAGAGTGCTGAGGGCAAGAGTGCTGAGGGCAAGGGCTAATAATCTTGAATGTATGATTTTATCCACGGCATTGCGGAAAATAAGGAGCCAGGACACGTAGTCATAAACTGTAATGGGTTGGGCTATGGCTTGGATATTCCCATATCAATTGGTGAGAAAATTGAGACAGGGAAGGAAGTTCGGCTGTATGCTCATCTAATTATTCGCGATGATACTGCCACTCTCTATGGGTTTATAGATATAGCGCAAAGAAAAGTATTTCGCAACATTATTGCTGTAAGCGGAATAGGACCACGCCTGGCGCTGAATATTCTGGGGGTTTTTACATTAGACCAGTTGGCGGCTGTAGTGCAAGGCGGGGATGTCAGTCAACTTACTAGGGTTCCTAAACTTGGTAGCAAAAAAGCCCAACACCTCATAACCGAACTTGAAGGTAGATTACCATCGGTAACTGCCGTCCGCACTCCAATATTAGAAGCGGAAACAGCATTGATTACTCTTGGATATAAAAAACAAGAGGCAACTATCGCCATTAATAATATAAAAGGAGATGGACTGTCTACAGAACAATTAGTAAAACACGCGTTACAAAACTTAAGAAAAAGCCCATAATCTAATATTTCGTATAAAATAGGTACATGGTATCTCCTTATACTGCTCAGTGCCCTAATTGCCTAGCCGAAATTGATTTAACTCAAGATGACCTGGAGGTGGCAAAAGGTGATATAATATGTGGTAATTGTGATAATCAGTTCCATGCTCCTGATTATTTACTTAAGGGATTTTTTTCTGCTCAGCGTGGTTCTAAAGGCAAGGCACCTAAGCTAGGAAAGCAAAATAAAAATCAAGATACATCGGCAACATTTAATAACGAGATTATGAATACATCAGATTTTGACGTAGCTCCAGGATATTCCTCATATCGCAGGAAGAGGTTCCTTAAGAACTTCTTTGCCGCGACAGTTAATTTAATATTAATTTTATTTCTTTCATTCCAATTGTTATGGATTAACTTTGATGAATGGGCTGCCAAAGAGAGTATCCGTCCTGTATATGGGTTTTTATGCTCCATAGAACAGCTTAAATGCCGCTTACCCTCTTATGTTGAACCAATTGATATAAAGGCAGAAAGGTTTGAAGTTAATTTGCGTAGTGATGGGGTGTATGTGCTGCAGGCGACCTTGACTAATTATGCTTCAATACCCAAGTCATTCCCGTGGATTGAGGTTATTTTTTCAGATATAAATGACTATCCAGTTGCGTCAGGGAAATTTTCTCCATATCAATATTTAGATAAGGGGGTAGTAACTTCTCTTATGCCACCAGATAGAAGATATGACGTTTTACTTGAAATTAACAGTCCTTCATCCCCTGTAGCAAAGTATGAAATGAATGTCATAGCAGTTAATTAACCCCAATAACTTAAGACAATTAAAATAATAGCCAATGCAAGATAGGATAGAAGATTCCTTGGCGCGGGCGGTTGAATCCTTGCATGAAAATGGAATTTTGCCAAGTGCTGATGTAAAAATTGAGGTTAGAAGTACCCCAGATGATGTTGCTGGTGATTATTCAACCAATTTAGCGCTGGCGCAAAGTTCTTCATCAGGAATAAAAGTTACTAAATTAGCGCAGCTGATAATTGATGAACTCCCTAAGGAACCCTGGCTAATAAAAGCTGATTTTGCTCCTCCTGGGTTTATCAATTTCCATTGTCAGTTAGCTAGTGAAAATAAAATTATTGCTAAGGTCTTACAAGAAAAAGAAAAGTTTGGCAGTATCACAGATTCAAAAGGCAAAGAAATAGTTAAGCAGAAAATTTTGGTTGAATATGTTTCGGTAAACCCAACTGGTCCTTTGCATACTGGACACGGACGCGCCGCCGCCGTAGGTTCCACTTTGGTCAATATTTTGCGTTTTGTTGGACATGATGTGGATGGTGAATTTTATGTCAATGATGGTGGACGGCAAATGCAAATACTCACGGCTACATTTTTATTGCGCCTTATGCAACTACAAGGAGAACCCTTAGAGGATATTCCTCAAGGGATGTATCAAGGCGAGTATATCATGGGAATAGCGCGACTGTGGCAAGAATCTCAAGGAGAGAAAAAACCACCTTCACTGCCTGCCGCTGCAGATATATTACATATAGAGCAAGATGAGAAAGAACAAGAAGTAAGAATTGACAAAATAATAACTCTGCTGGAAAGCCGCTTGGGATCTGATTTTTCTAAAGCTGCTGATTTCATCCTAACTAATATGATGCAAACAATTCGTGATGACTTAAACAAATTTGGCGTCCATCACGACAGCTGGTATTACGAGAGCTCTACAATTAAGGATAAAGAAGATATAAAAATGATAGAGGTGCTGCAGAAAAATAATTATGTCTACGAAAAAAATGGAGCCGTGTGGTTCAACAGCAAAAAATTTGGTGATGACAAGGACAGGGTATTAAAAAGAAGCAACGGTAATATGACATATTTTGCTAATGATATTGCCTATCACAACAATAAATACGAAAGGGGCTACGATAGAATAGTGGATATATTAGGCGCCGACCATCATGGTTATATTAATCGTATTCGTTCTTCTATGCAAGCGTTGGGTAGAGATGCGGATAGTTTTGATGTGCTTTTGATACAGCTTGCTTTCTTAGTTAAGCGCGGGGTAAGGGTTTCTATGTCTACTCGGGCTGATACATTTGAGTCTTTGGCGTCTCTTATGGAGAAGGTGGGAGTAGACGCGGCGCGTTTTTTCTATCTTATGTATAGGAGAGATCGTCAAATGGATTTTGATATTGACTTGGCAACTTCAAAGAGTAAGGAGAACCCGGTTTATTATGTTCAGTATGCCCATGCCAGAATATGCCGTTTGTTTGACGAACTGGACAAAAATAAGGAGCATAATTGGACAGAGATTCGCACTAAGGGATTAGAGATGCTTGAACTTCTTGTGGATAAGCGTGAGAAATCTTTGGCTATGAAACTGAGTCGGTTTCCTAATATTCTTTTTGAAATCAATGATAAATATGAAACCCATCTGCTGCCACTGTATTTAAGAGAACTTGCCAGTGAATTCCATAGCTATTATAATGCGGTTCGTGTTTTGGGAACGGGAGATGAGATGGCACCCAGGTTATGCTTATGTGCTGCCGTGAAGATAACTATAGCTAACGGACTTCATCTTATGGGAGTAAATGCTCCAGATCGGATGTAAAATAGCCCAATGAGGGATTACATAGACCTGCCGTCTAAGAAAAGCAACAATAAGTTCAAACCATGGATTATTAAGCTATTGATAATCTTATGCGGTATATCTTGTATGATTTTTGCTTTTGCTTATTTGAGTTATAGGTTTAATCTTATTAATACCAGCAACAATGACAATAATGCAGAGGAAAGTAACATAGGTGGCAGCATATCATCAGAGGAATTGACTGAAACATTTCCCCAACCGCCAACAGAGAATGAATATGATTTTTACAATGTACTTAGTAAAGAAGAGGCAGTGCGTATTGACAGACCAGAAGAGAAGCAAGTCCTTGCTGCGTCTAAAAATATTTATTACATAATAGTGGAGGATTATGCCTCTTATGAGCAGGCAAAAGAGGAATTAAAAAAAATGCATGAGTGGGGGATGAATAATTTTAAGATAGAACCCTATAGCAAGGGCTATGAATTTATTTTTCGTATCAGGATAGGACCCTTTGTCTCTCGTTCAAATATGAATGCTAAACGAGATATTCTTTACGATAACGACATCCCTAACAAATCATTAGTCCTGCGTAAATAACTCGCGCAATAGCTCTTTAATTCTACCCTCTATTAATTTCCCCCAGGGTATGTCCGCCCTCTCTGCAGCCCCTACAGAATATACCTACTTAAATCTTTATCTTCAACCAGCGCTTCAAGTTGCTGCTTGACGTACTTATCATCTATTTCAAGCGCTTTCCCTTTCCTTTCTTGCGCAATATTGTGCGCATCAAAAGAAATCTTCTCTAATAATTTTTCCATAGTGGTTTGTAAACGACGCGCCCCTATATTTTCGGTATTCTCGTTAACTTGCCAAGCAATCTCTGCTATTTGTTTAATTGCTTTGGTGCTGAACTTAACTTTTAGTCCCTCAGTTTCCAACAGTCCCTTGTACTGCTCAATTAAGGAATAATCGGGTTCTTTAAGAATTCTTTCAAAATCACTGGCACGTAAGGATTGCAAGTTAACTCTAATAGGCAAACGTCCTTGTAATTCGGGGATTAAATCAGACGGCTTGCTAAGATGAAATGCCCCTGAAGCAATAAAAAGTATATGGTCGGTTTTTATCATCCCACATCTTGTCTTTACTGAGCACCCCTCTATTATAGGTAATAAATCTCTTTGAACCCCTTCACGCGAGATATTGCCTGTGCGCTGTCCTGGCTCATTGGACTGAGTTATTTTATCCATTTCATCAATAAACACTATGCCGCTTTGCTCAACAATTTCTATGGCGTTGGCATTTATTTCTTCTTCATTGATGTAATTCTCGCTTATTTCTTCACTCAGCAGGCGTCGTGCTTTAGATATCGGCATCTTACGGCTTGGACTATTGCTGCCAGATAATTTTTTGAACATCTGTTGCAGATGATTGGTTGCATCTTCCATGCCTGGAGGACCCATAATTTCCACCCCCATAGAAGAGCCGCTAACTTGAATCTCAATTTCACGTTCCTCAAGTTTGCCAGCCCGCAGCTTACTACGAAAGGCGTTACGCGCCGACGATTCAGAAGTTGTGCTCGTATCTTCATCTGGAATAGGCGGCAGCAAAGCATTTAACAAACGTTCTTCAACCTTCTTGTCCACCAAATCCTTAACTTCTTCACGTGCTTTATCTTGCAATAGTCCTACTGCAATATTGGCAAGATCGCGTATTATGGACTCAACATCTCGCCCAACATAACCTACTTCTGTAAATTTTGTTGCCTCAACCTTAATGAAAGGAGCGCCGACTAATTTTGCTAATCTTCTGGCTATTTCGGTCTTGCCCACGCCAGTAGGACCTATCATGAGAATATTTTTAGGAGCTATTTCGTTCCTCATGTCGGCAGGTAGCTGCATTCTGCGCCAGCGATTACGCAGTGCAATTGCAACTGCTTTTTTAGCTTCATTCTGCCCTATGATGAACTTATCAAGTTCACTAACTATTTCTTGCGGAGCTAAGTCACTGCCGTAGGCGTTTTTATTTAACATTTTCTAAGGTTTCAAGTATACAATTGTCGTTGGTGTAAATACATATATTAGCGGTTATAGCCATGGATTTTTTGGTTATATCTGCTGCGGAAAGTTTGGTCTCTTCAAGCAGGGCGCGCGCTGCAGCTGTAGCAAAAGTGCCGCCAGAACCTATGGCAATAATGTCATCTTGTGGCTCAATAACATCTCCGCTACCAGTTATAACTAAAGAATGCAGGGAATCCGCTACTACTAACAATGCCTCCAAACGTCGTAAATACTTGTCGGTACGCCAGTCCTTAGCAAGTTCCACCGCTGCCCTTTGCAGCATTCCTTGATGTTTTTCTAACTTTGCTTCAAATCTTTCAAACAGGGTAAACGCATCGGCAGTGCTGCCTGCAAAACCAGCAAGTACCTTGTCATCATAAATTCTGCGGACTTTGCGCGCATTTGATTTCATAACAACATTACCCATAGTAACCTGCCCATCCCCGCCCATAGCGACCTGTTTGCCGCGCCGCACTGATAAAATAGTGGTGCCGTGTAAAGGGGTCATTGAATTCATTTGTGAGTTTAGTTTATCCATAACATAACAATTGTAGGGACAAACATCTCATTTTCAAGTGATTTATAGCGATAGCCCTCATAACTTGTTGAGTCATGACGCTCCAATAGGAATGATAAAAATATATTTAGACGCTAAAGTGATATACAGACATATAATTATCTATAATTATACAATTGTATAGAATATTTCTTGTATAATAAATTTTTGTGTCGCATTACTAAAATATAGTTATGCAGAAAAAATTAAACATTATATCGAACATTAAGTATGTGTCAACTTCACAAAAATAGTTATGCCTGCTTTTAATGATTTAGATTTAAAGAACTGGAAGGAATCTGAGATATGGACTGATAGCTTATGGCTTATTCCTGCTAGAGACAAAAGAGGGAAACACGACGGGTTTTACCATGGGAACTTCATCCCTCAGATACCACGTCAGTTTATTCTAAGATATACCAAACAAAATGAGATAGTATTTGATCCGTTTTTAGGTAGCGGAACCACTGCTTATGAAGCAGAAGAATTAAAAAGGAACTTCATAGGGATCGATATTCAGCCCAAAATGGTTGAGTATGTTAAGAATAAATTAGAGAACTCTAAAGCTAGTGCGGATATATTTGATGAAAAGAGCCAGGAAGGAAATAATTTTGCTGATATTATTATTGGAGACAGCTCTAACGAAGAAACTTTTATTAAGGTTAATGATATTATGAGGTCGCATAAAAGGCAAAAAATTCAATTTGCGATTTTACATCCTCCTTACTGGAATATCATTAAATTTAGCGATAATAAAAATGATTTATCTGGTGCTTCCTCTCTTGATAATTTTTTAAAACAATTTGCTGCGATAGTGAAAAACACTGTTAATATTTTAGATATTAATAGGTATATTGCAATTGTAATAGGCGATAAATACTCAGCAGGTGAGTGGGTGCCGTTAGGTTTTCATTGCATGGAAGCTGCGAAGGAATCAGGTTTAATATTAAAAAGCATTATAATAAAGAACATGGAAGGAAATCGCGCTAAAAAAAATCAGGGGGGAATTTGGCGATACCGGGCTTTATCAAGTGATTATTATATTTTTAAGCATGAATATATCTTAGTATTTAAGAAAACTAAATGACTACTACTCACGTATTGATTGTCAGTGAACGGACAATGAAGCTCCATCTTGAATACTTATTTATAGGGACGGGAGGGAAAAAAACATTAATTGATTTTAATCAATCTGCCACAACTAATCTACATCATTCTACAGAAAGAAATTTAGTTGCCATGATAGCTGATATTAATAGGATAAGAAAAGATGATAAGATTATTTTTTATGTTCAGAAAGGGCAACAGGAGGGAACTTTTTATGGCATATTCAAAGTAACATCTGAGGCACCCTTTATAGATGATAATGATGATAGGCAATACTTAAAAAATGAGTTAGATAAGTTATTACCCTTTAGGGCTCTAATAAAACCTCATGAAGTGTATGCCCGTGGAGTTACAGAATGGCAAGCATTGGATGAAATCAAAAATATACATTCTCCTAATCAGATGCTTTGGAGTTTAATCTACCGTAAATTAAAAGCAAATAGAGGGTGTACTATGATTACTCTTTATGAATCAGAAAGATTATGCCAACTTATTCGCGATCATAATATGAAAAAATCTTTGAATGTTAATAATGGAATGCTGTCATTTGATGACAATAAGATAGTTTGTAAAAGTAGTAAAGCCAATGCATATAAAGGACGTCAGGTAGCGGTTGATATTATGCGACGATTAATTGCTAAGCTAAAAGACGGCAAAGCATTTGAAGGACATTTGCAAGCATATATAACGCAAAATATTGGAACGGGGAGGGATCGAGTTCTAGATGAAATTATATTAACAGCGGGAGAGCAAGAGTGGATTGGCAATGAGGTATCTTGTGGAGTAGGCATGCAGAGGATAGATGTTTTATTATCTCTTACAAAAAATGATCAGCGGGTTGTCGTCCCTATAGAATTAAAGGATGAAAAGATAAACCCCGATACAATATATCAAATGCAAAGATATATTTATTGGCTAGAACAATATTATATTCCTAATATACAGGGCGATATTCAACCTGTTTTAATATCAAGGGCAATAGAAGACAAAACTTCTGCTAGTTATAAAGAAATTATTCAAAGTTTTGACGTCTTTAATACTTCTAATAATAGTAGCTGTCTTAAACTTAAATATATTGAATTCTGTGAACAACAAAATCAGCTGATATTCAATAATATAACTTATTAAATGAATTATATCGGCAGTAAATTATCGTTACTTCAATTTTTGGAGGAATCTATTAACGAAGTTGTTGATGATAGCTGCAAAATATTTTGCGACCTATTCGCGGGTACTGGTATTGTAGGTAGCTACTTTAAGCAAAAGGGATATCAAGTAATAGCCAATGATATTCAATATTATAGTTATGCCTTAAACCGACACTATATTGGCAATCATAAGGTATTACCATTTTCTAATCTTGTGAAAACGCTCCCCTCTCTGAGTGATGTGGGTATTGCTGATAGGAAAAATATTGTTTGTAATTATTTATCTAACATAGTAGGAGAGAAAGGTTTTGTTTATAGTAACTTCTGTTGGGGGGGAACACGAGATAGCAGCACACCGCGCCAATATTTTTCTGATACCAATGGATTAAAATGCGATGCAATTCGCCAGAAAATAGAAAGTTGGCAACAAGCTCGCCTTATTTCAGAAGATGAATATTTCTTTTTGATAGCAAGTTTACTTGAAGCAATTGATAAGCGCGCTAATACGGCATCAGTATATGGAGCTTTCTTGAAGCAAACTAAAAAATCTGCGCAAATTGACATGGTAATGAATCCCGCAAAATTGATTATAAATGATACCGGCCATCAAGTGTTCAATGAAGATGTTAATGAATTGGTGAAAAAAATTTCTGGGGACATTATGTATTTAGATCCTCCATATAATCATCGTCAATATGCGACCAACTACCATGTGCTGGAGACAGTTGCCCGATATGATAACCCGCAAGTTTTTGGTAAATCGGGTCTGCGTGAATATAGCAAACAGAAATCCTTATATTGTTCTAAGCCGCGAGTGGTGCAAAAATTTAAGGATTTGGTATTAAATGCTAAGACAAAATATATATTTCTCAGTTACAATAACGAGGGTCTAATGTCTCTCTCAGACATCAAGGAAATAATGATGCTTAGAGGGAAGTATGGTTGTTTTACTAAACCTTACAATCGTTTTCGCGCAGATAAACCAGGGGCTAGGAATTATAAAGGAAAGGAAACAATAGAGTATTTGCACTATGTGAAATGTGCTGGCTGATTAGAGAGCGGCATAAAAACTTAACCTCCTTGCTTTTATATAATATATTTTCATTTATAATAGCGATTATCTATGGTTAATAATAAATTTGATAATCTTAGCAAGCGTGGTAACAAAGCAACTTCTTACTCTCACCATGATAGTAGCAGTAAACCCAATAACCAGAGTAAATCCCCCAATGATAAATACATAAGCGAGGAGGAAGCACGCTATTTCCAAAATAGTATTAAGGATTATTTGCCGACCAAAGCAGATGATATAAAGCACAACGTAACCCCCAACATAAATAATGGAGACGCTTATAATTCAGGAAGCAATATCCGTTTTATCGCAGATACTAGTTCTCGTCTAGACGTCACAGGTAACCCAGATGAACTGGATGATTTCAAACGTCCTGGCTTACAGAACAGCAAGATGACAAAATTACGCGGCGGTAAAATTATTTACAGTGATACTTTAGACCTGCATGGCATGAATGTGGCAGAGGCGGCTGCGGCATTAATTGCCACTATGAATCTCTCTTTTAGTAATGGTTATGAAAGTGTTAAGATTATTCATGGGAAAGGGTATAATAAAGAAAACAACATGGGAGTAGGAAACAGGGGCAAGAATTTACTGAACAAAGGAATAATAAAAGGCAAGCTTAAACTTTATGTTATAGCTTGGCTTAAGGATAACCCCGCTATATTGGGGTTTTGTAGAGCCCTGCCCAATGATGGTGGCAGTGGAGCTATGTATATTTTATTGAAAAAATTAACCAAATTATATTAATACAATGAAGGAAGAAAAACAAAAGGCGCTGCAAGCCGCTATGGCACAGATTGAAAAGCAATTCGGCAAAGGATCTGTTATGCGCATGGGAGATCAAGATGGGATAGCTGCCATAGAAGTAATATCCACAGGTTCCTTAGGACTAGATATTGCGCTGGGGATAGGAGGTTTACCGCGTGGCAGAGTAGTGGAGATATACGGACCTGAATCATCAGGTAAAACTACTTTAACCCTGCAAGCAATTGCTGAATGCCATAAACAAGGCGGCGTTGCCGCATTTATTGACGCGGAGCATGCCTTAGACCTTGCTTATGCTGAGAAATTAGGAGTTAAAGTGGATGACCTCATAGTGTCTCAGCCGGATACTGGTGAGCAGGCGCTGGAAATTTGCGATATGCTAATTCGTTCTGGTGGCGCGGATATGATAGTAATTGATTCTGTGGCGGCTTTGACTCCCCGCGCTGAAATTGAAGGTGATATGGGCGACTCTCACATGGGGCTTCAAGCGCGTCTTATGAGTCAGGCATTGCGTAAGATTACTGGCAACATTAAGCGCTCCAATACTTTAGTGATTTTTATCAACCAAATAAGGATGAAGATAGGAGTGGTATTTGGCAATCCAGAAACAACGACTGGCGGCAATGCTTTGAAATTTTATTCTTCAGTGCGCCTGGACATCAGACGAATTGGAGCGGTGAAAGAAGGCGATCAGATGACTGGTAATAGTACCCGAGTTAAGGTAGTTAAAAACAAACTTGCTCCGCCATTTCGTTCCACTGAATTTGAGATTATCTACAGTAAAGGAATTAATCATCTCGGTGAACTGGTTGAATTGGCATCCCAAAATGATTTAGTGGAAAAAGCAGGAGCTTGGTATAGTTATAAAGGGCAAAAGATAGGACAAGGCAAGGTAAATGCTTGTGAGTTTTTAAAACAAAATCCTAAAGATGCTGAAGAAATTGAGGCGGCATTACGCGCCAAGCTGATGCCGAGCAAAGCCCGTCCAGGCAAGGCAGATGCGAATGATTCAAAGGATACAAATGAGGCAGCAGATATGGCAGATATTAAAGAATCGCCAACTGCTGCGTCTAATGCCGCAGCCGGCGCTGAATAGTAGTATTTTTATAAGGAAGAGGTGAGAACCTTTCCTTATCTTGCCATATTCTTAGGGGCTGTGTTAATTGGCATGTCTCCTGTTTATGTAAGATTAAGCGAATTAGGACCTGTGGCAACTGCTTTTTACAGAGTAGCTGTTTCTGTGCCATTCTTCCTATTAATGGAGTACTATGTATCGCTTAATTACTCTAAGACCTCTCGCGCCAATAAAGATAGTGGTAGTTCGGTTGCCGTTAATCCTGGCTCCAATTCTGCAGTTCTTACGTTAAATGATTGGTTGTGGTTAGCTGGCTTGGGTTTTACTTATTCGCTCAATCTTATAACCTGGCATTTGTCTTTGGAATATATTTATATTGCTAAATCCACCCTACTGGCTAATCTTGGAGTTATTTTTGTTATACCCTTAGGATGGCTATTCTTTGGTAAAAAGATGAATTCTATTGCCTGGTTATATGCCTTAGGGGCTTTAGGCGGAGTATTTTTATTAGTGGGGGGCAAAGGAGGTGGAGGAGAGAATAATCTTGCTGGCATTGTGTTTGGTATTTTAGCTGCGATTTTATACGCCTTATACATTTTAATAGCAAGTAAACTAAGAGAAAGGCTGAATACAACCAAGCAAATGTTATGGACGGGAATTTTCACCTCCTTATTTGTTTTGCCATTTATATTTTTATTTGGTGAAACGATGCTGATTAGTACTGTTTATGGTCTGTTAATTTTGTTAGGGTTAGGCATAACTTCTCAAGTTATAGGGCAAGGGTTTATTGCCTATTCGTTGGCTTACATAGCGCCTAACGTAGCAACTTTAATCCTATTGTTGCAGCCGATAGTGGCAATTTTGATGGGATGGCTTATTTTTTCTGAGTCCCTTACTTACGTTCAGCTATTAGGGGCTGTAATAATAATGCTATTCATTTATTTGACAAAAAGTTCTCAACGCGCTGCTTTATAACAGTCACGATAGCTTTGCATCGCTCTGTTGTTAATTACCCTGTTGTTAATTACCCTGTTGTTATTTACTGCGCTAATTTATGACACAAGCTTATGACGCAAGATAATCAACAAAATAATCAACAGAAATCGCCTGCTGAAGTAATTAGTATCACTGGCTATGCTTTACGATTATTAGGTGGCAGAGAGTATTCGCGCGCCGAACTTCGTCAGAAGATTATGGGGAGATTCTTCATGGCAAAAAGACCGCACCAATACTCTTATGGCGGACAAATAAATAGTTCTGAGGATTCGCCTGCTAATCGCCAAATTGAGGGTATTCTTGATGATTTAGTGCGAGAGGGCTTGCAGGATGATGATAGATTTACCGCATCATACATAAAACAGTCAATTCAAAGAGGATGGGGACCGATTAAAATTAATTATAAATTACGCAATAAAGGTATTAGTAAAGAGATGACGGATGCGCATTTTCCTCAAGATAAGGAGTTCTGGCAGGAGTGTGCCAGCAAAATTGCTGCGCGCAAGTATGAGTTACCTCTTACAGATATCAAACAAAAGGATAAGTGCTATAGGTTTCTGACAGGGCGCGGCTTTTCTTTTGAGCATATCAGAAATATTGTTAAATAATTTATTATGGTATAATTTTTGTATTAATACCATTGAAAGATAAAAAATAAACCCCATATTATCATTCATAAACAATTTGTTTAATATTGCTTAATGAGTGGTAATAATAAGCGGATATATTTTAGTAATAATGAATGATGAATTATAAATTATGGTAAGAGGAGTAAATAAAGTAATAATATTAGGTAATTTGGGTAATGATCCTGATACCCATCAAACACAAGGTGGTTTGCACGTTACAAAATGCAGCGTCGCCACCACAAAGTCCTGGACCGATGATAAAGGACAACGACAAGAAAAGACCGAATGGCATCGTGTGGTTTTTTTCAATAGATTAGCTGAAGTTGCGTCCCAGTATCTGAAAAAAGGCATGCAGGTATATGTTGAAGGAGAGTTGAGAACCAATAGTTGGGAGAAAGACGGGGTAACTCGTTATACCACTGAAATTATAGCCAGAGAAATGCAGATGCTGGGAGGGCGTCAAGGTTCCTCTAGCTCTTATGATAATGAGGGCTATGCTTCAGAAGGCAATGCTTCAGAAGGCAATGCGTCTTCTTCTTCCTCTTATCAATCCAAAGAGCAATCTAAACAAGGTGAATCTAAAGGAGGGGCTAAATCATCCGGAGACGCAAAAAGTGATGGAAAAGGCGAATATGATGATCTTGACCAGGATATTCCTTTCTAGATTTATAAAGTTTTAATTGAATTTATAAAAAAAAATAAAAATTATCCGTTTTTGCTGTTATATTTGTTATATTAACAACTATCTGCTATTGACTGGTTTATTCATTTACTAGTGAATTAACATGTAATAGCCACTGACCGAAGATAATACAATGGAAAAGAGACACTACGAAATATTATTTATTTGTCGCCATATCCAAGATGATAAGGCGAACGAGTTTAGCGAGAAATACCTCTCCTTAGTTAAAAAGGAAGGGGATGTTATCCGTTTTGAAAACTGGGGAGTACGCCCATTAGCTTATACTATCGATGGTTTTAGGCGCGGTTTATACGTATTGATTAATATACACTGCCCGCCTTCTGTCATTGCTGAGATGGAGAAGCTTTTTAAATTTGACGATATGATTTTACGTTATATGGTTATTAGATGTAAAGATTCGTCTACTGAGGAGTCCCCGATAATGAAAATCAAACAATCAGAATTATCATCAAAGTCCAGCATGGACTCTGCTAACGAAGAAGATGCTGCCCCAGCAGTTAAAACAGAAACATCTGATGAAACTTCTAAAGTTGTTGCATCTACTGATGCTTCCTCCTCTGATGTTGAAGACGTCCCAGAGGGTAAAGGGATGGACGCAGCAGCTACAGATGACACAAATGATGCTACAGAATCAGAAGCTACAGATGACACAAAAGATACAGAGGATAAGTAATGGATAAGAAAGCTAAGGGAAAAAGAACACGCTCTTTTACAAGTAAAAAACGTTGTTACTTTACAGATAATAAAATCACTACTATAGATTACAAGGACATTAATCTATTGAAAGAATATATTGATCCAGGCGGTAAGATTATCCCTTCATACTATACTGGCACTCGCAACTATTTTCAACGCAAGCTAACTTTGGCAATTAAGCGCGCCAGATACATGTCTTTGCTGCCGTACACGGATAACCATAAGCAATAGATTTATCAGGTTAGTGATAAGTATCGTATTAACAAATTAATTAATCATGGAAGTAATTTTATTAGATAAGATAGATAAACTGGGAACACTTGGCGAAGTATGTAAAGTCAAGCCAGGATATGCTCGTAATTTCCTTTTTCCACAAAAGAAAGCGTTACCCGCTACAGAGGAGAGCAAGAAACAGTATGAGAGTATACGTGAAAACTTGGAGCAGCAATTAAAGGATAAGTTAGATTTTTCAAGCGCCCAGGCGGAGAAAACTCGCGATTTACAGCTAAGTTTTAGTCGCAGAGCCAGTGAAGAAGGGAAGCTTTATGGTTCTATAACCATAAATGATGTTCTTAACGAATTAACTGCCAAAGAAGTGCAAGTTGAAAAAAAACAGATTAATATGCCTGATGGCGCAATTAGACATACTGGGGAGTTTGTGGCGGAACTAAGATTTGATGCTGATAATGTGGTGGAATTGCCTATTGAAGTCATTCCATTGGTTCAGGAATAATTAGAAATTAATAGTAGGTAAAAGATTATGGCTAATACAGCTTCTGCAAGAAAAAGAGTACGTCAGACAATGAAAGCGACGCAATTGAATGCATCGCAAAAATCAAGGGTTAGGACTTCTGTTAAACAGGTAGTCAAGCTAAGTAAAGAAGGGAAAAAAGAAGATGCACAAGCAGCATATAAGCAAGCGCAATCTTTACTTGACAAATCCACTCACCGCAATTTGTTTCATAAAAACCAAGTTGCGCGCATTAAGACCCATCTGGTCAAACGGCTTAAATCTATCACCCAGTGATTGCATTGCTTGGCAATGCATAGCATCTCTCTTCATATCTTCCTTATAGAAGAGATGTACCTTATAAAATTGAATAACGGCATCAACTTTTTAAATTTATATGAATAAAGTTTTAGTTGATAGTTTCTATTTTTTCCGCAACAACTATCTTCTTTTTAGTAGATACATTGCTTCTTATGTGGTTTGCTGGTATCTATTAGAACTTTCACTTAATCAGTTTGTTTTGGCGGGTATAGCAGATAACAATAAATTTTCAATTATGTTGTTAGTAAGCTTTATTGCTGGCGCAGTTTTTCAATGTGGTTTCATAGTCCTGGCATCTGAGATTAATAAAGACAACCCAGGAAATCAAGATAATCAAGGTAATACAAATAATGCAAATAATAATGTATCTTGGTACCAGGCGTTAGTCAAAGGAACAAAATACCTACCTTTTTATTTATTGGCAAGTATTCTAATGAACATAGCAGTTTCTATAGGACTTGTGCTTCTTATAATTCCAGGGATTTATTTATACCTACGCCTTGCCTTATTTGATTTTTTTATTATTCTTGATGGCAGCGACCCTTTCACTGCTTTACAAAAAAGCTGGGCAACAACCGCATCCGATGTTTTTCTTATATTCAAATCGGTATTTTCAGTGGGCTTATTAATAGCTGTTTTCTTTGTAGTGGGCAGTTTATTGAAAAACAGCTATTCATTTCCTGGTATTGATTTAGTGTTGAATTTAATAGTTTGGGGTTTGGGTTCTTTCTTGATATTAATCCGTTACCGCATCTATATTCTATTGTCTAATGTCAATATTTAGCAGAATAGGTAAAGGTAAAGATAAATCTCAATCCGAATCTGAATCTGAATCTAAGGGACTGGGGGGAATTAATAAAGGTTTTGTTAATAAACTTAAAAAATTTGCTGGAGTTACTGAACAGTCCTTTCGCGAACTAGCGCAAGAAATGGAAGAGGAACTTCTATTAGCGGATTTTGGTATTCTGATGACTCGTAAGATCATGAGTCAATGGCGCTCTAATGCATCACATATTAAGGATAAGGAAGCGGCAATGACTGAGTTAGCAAAGATCCTTGAGAATACCCTTAAATCAGTGGAGCAGCCGCTGCTAATAAATACTGAAAATAAACCATATTGTCTGCTCATAATGGGAGTTAATGGCTCTGGTAAAACAACTACTTTGGCAAAAATAGCTGCCTACTACCAAAAGAAGGGTTTTTCGTTGCAGTTGGCGGCAGGTGACACCTATAGAGCAGCTGCTACTGAACAGCTACAAGTATGGGGAGAACGCCTAAACATTCCAGTCACTTGCGGGGATATGGGGCTGGATAGCACAGCAGTAATTTATCGTGGACTCCAGCAAGCCATAGAAACAGGCAAGGATATATATTTAGCAGATACTGCGGGAAGGATGCCGAATAATGAAGAATTAAAACAACAGCTGCGCAAAACAGTGAAGGCGGTTGCAAAACTAAAGGAGGGTGCCCCCGATGAAATTCTTTTAACTCTTGATGGCAGTCACGGACAAAGCGCCCTTATGCAGGCAAGATTATTTTGTGAGGCAGTGGATGTAAGCGCTATTTGCGTTACCAAACTTGATGGAGGGGCTAGTGGAGGAGTTATTTTTGCTTTAGCGGAGGAGTTAAAACTCCCTATAAGATTTATAGGGGTGGGAGAAGATGCAGAAGATATCTTAGATTTTAACGCTGCAGATTATGTGCGTGAGCTATTGTCTTAACGCTCTAAATCCGTAACTCGTGAATTAATATTAGCCAGTCCTGCCTCTAAATCTTCCAGTGTAGTTGCCTGATTCCTATATATATTATCCAGATTGTTAACACTTTTACGCAAACTCTCAATATTCTCTGATGCTATACTGTTGAATTCGTTCTGACGAGCAGTTTGTGCCTGTGATTTAGTATCAATCTCTTCAAGTTTATTGGCTATTTGCTGTAGTTGACTATTTATTCCTTGAAACTGGTCGTTTATTTTCTTAAATTGGGCATTATCTCTCGAGTTAGCTCCATTAAGAAACCCAATTTGACTTTTTAACTTCTCTATGTCCCCTGATATTGCATTCACGGCTATTATTAAGTCCTCTATTTCTGGGATAATTAATTGCAACGTGTCCGCAGATTTTGAGGGTTGCGGTTTTCTTGCAACGGATGAACTCCCGTTCTGCTCAGCAGCTATATCTCCTTGAGGGATTACGTTAGTTAATTCAGGAATAATAGAATAGCGATTAACATACACATAAATTATCGCCACAACCAAAGCAACAAACAGGATAGCCCAAATAAAACTTCTTTTATTTTCACCTGAATGGCGGCTCTGCCTTCTGTGCCTCCCAATATCTTCGTCTTGGACTCTCATCTTAGCTTGTACCATATTTCACATCCACGTTTTTCATCCGTATAGTATTCATTTATTACCATACATATTAATTATACTCAAAAATCAGCAAAAATTATAGTAATATAGGTAAGTATGAATTATAGTAATTCTCACAGCAATAAAAGGAAAGTATCTAAAGGATCTACCGTCTTAATCTCTTTATCAAAAAGAATTTTAGCTAATTGGGGCTCACTTTATAATTTTGTGCGACGCTTCTATCATTTTATGAGTGCGTTGGAACCTAATATTCGCATGAAAATTTTTGTGTCTCATGCGATAGGAATCATATCTAACATGGTGTTTTTGGTGGGTTCACTTGTAATAGTTCCTTTTATTAACTACGTCATTGCCCCTGAGAGTAGTTTAAATAATAAATGGTTGGGTAGGTTCCACGATACGGTAACCCAATGGACTGATATTGATTTTGCAATTATTTTGGGGTTCGGCTCAGTCATCGCGCTAATTATTGCGCGAGGAGGGCATATTTTGGGGCAATACATAGGAGCGTTAATTAATATGCAATTGAATGTTTATTATACTACCAAGCTTTTCCATTATTATATTCATAATAGCGCGCTTGATTCTCAAGCAACAACTTCAGAGATAGTTAATGCTATTAATAATCGTTTGCCAGGAATAATAAGTGGGTTTATCAATCCGGTTTTTTCGTTAATTAATACCTTCTTTTTTTTGGGCACAGGATTAGTTATTTTATACTTGCTTGAACCATGGCTATTATTGTTCGCTGTAGGATTAGTTGTTTTATTATTAACTTTTTCAATTAGCGCCACGCGCCAACGGATTAATCGTTATAGTGATGAGATAAATCAATTAAATCTGACGCAACAGCGGCGCTTATTAAATTCTATAGGGGCGCGAGAGTATATTCAAATGATAGGCAAACAAAATGTCTTTTCTAAAAATTTTGCTATAGTGAAGAAGCAATTGGACAATAATAATCTTAAACTTGGTGTGATTGGTATGCTTTTTGCCCCGTTGGGAGAAATGATGATTTATGCTTTTATGGTATTTGTTTCGCTTTATATAATAGTTTTTACTGAGCAGAGTAATATCCAGTTAGCAACTGCATTCTTAATCATTATCTATCGCATGTTTCCACAGGTTACAAATCTATTCAATACTTATATATCAATTAGAGGGGGGGTGATTATATACGATTCGGTCTCGCGAGAACTTCTTCAAGCGATGGTCGCTAAAGTATCTTATGAGCCGCATATTCGCAATCCTTTGCCGTTTGTTAAGAGTATAAAACTGAAAAATGTGTCATACCACTATGCGCAACAAAAACCACAAGAAGCGGTGCTTAAGAAGGTTAACCTGGAGATACCCTGCGGTAAGAAAATAGGCATTTGCGGTTTATCCGGTAGCGGTAAAACAACTCTATTAAGAATGATAACTGGTAGAATATCTCCTCGCTCAGGCGAAGTTACAGTTGATGGCAATCCATTAAAAGGGCACAAGACCATTCGTAGATGGCAGGATTCCATAGGGTATGTTTCACAAAACCTAGTCCTTATTGAGAGAAGTATAGCTGATAATATTACTCTTGCAATTGATGATGAAGAGGTTGATGAAAAACAGCTACGAAAATCCATGAAGATGGCAGAGGCATCTAAGTTTGTTAGCAAAATGCCGCAAAAAGAACATACCCAGGCGGGGGAGGCAGGCAGCAGCATGAGCGGCGGCCAAAGACAGCGAATTGTTATAGCGCGCGCTCTTTATTACAAACCATCGTTGCTGATATTTGATGAAGCAACTAGTTCTTTGGATAAGAGCACAGAAAGTAAAATACTGAATAATATTTCAGAAGATAAGACGCTCAATGAGACATTTATTTTTGTTACTCATCGTTTGGATACCATAAAGCACTGCGATTTAATTATTTTGTTGGATGCAGGGAGAGTCAAGGCAAAGGGAACTTATCAGGATTTAATTAACTTGCCTGAATTTCGTAAACTCACAGGAGATGCTGAAAATGATGCAAGTAAAGAAAATAAGAAATAATATTACGCCATTCTCCGTTGCCGTAAAAAAACTATATAAAAAACCTTCATTAATGAGGCAGGTAGTAGACGGGGCGGTAATCTTAATGCCATGTTTCGCAGGTATTCCATATTAGTAATATATCCGCGTCTTCTTATGGTGTTTTGAAAAGTAATTTCTTGCCTAATTGCAAACCAACCACGGCGACGTTCGTAAGAATGCTTATTGGTTCTAACATAGCCCACAGATTGAGAAAGGTTTCTAAAAATTGCTCCCGCTTTAATCATTTTAAACCATAAAAGATAATCCTCATGAGTTACGAGCGATTCGTAGCCACCAACCTCCAATACCTTTTGCTTACGAAATATTACCGAGCAATTATTAATTGAGCATCTGAGTTTCATCATTTTTACGATTTCTGCATGCTTCAAGGGGAGTGGATTAACCGCAAATATCTGTTGCGGTTCTTGTGCGAATTCTGGTAGATAACCTCCTAGTACATCTAATTCCTGCTGTTCTTCTAAGATTTTTTTTTGGATTGCAAATCTATTTTCGTCTGCTATGTCATCTGCATCTAACCTTGCTACCCATTCATAAGAACATTTATTTAATCCTGCTTGAGCTGCTTTGCCAGGACCTTGATTTTTTTCAAGTTTGACAATATTTATGGGTAGTTTTTCTTTCCACCTAACTATGCTTTCATTAAGTTCGGCAGTTAGCTTTCCATCCTCAACAAGCACCAATTCATCTATATGTTCTTTTTGCTTATAAACACTTTCCATACACTGCTCAAACCACACAGGATTTATGCCGTGATATACCGTTACAAGTAAAGAAATTCTGATGCTTTGCATTATCCATTATTATAAATTAATTACTGTGGCAAATTATTGATTGTAAGGCGTATGATGTGGTAAGATAAATACCCATGGAATATTACAATGCATAGTTTTACTAAAAAATCATCCTATACTTACGAGGATCTCTTAGATTGTAGCGAGAACAAGCTGTTTGGCGTTGGTAATCCTCAATTACCCAAGCCAAATATGCTGATGATGGATCGCGTCACAGAAATTAATGAGAAAGGTGGTGATTTTGGCAATGGCGAGGCAATCGCTGAGCTTGATATTAATAAGGATCTATGGTTTTTTTCCTGCCATTTTGCGGGTGACCCAGTTATGCCTGGCTGTCTCGGGCTGGATGGCTTATGGCAATTGCTTGGCTTTTACCTTGGTTGGTGCGGTTATCAAGGCAAGGGTAGGGCTTTGGGTAGTGGCAAGGTTAAGTTCACAGGGCAGATTCTGCCAGGTGTCAAGAAAGTGAGATACCATCTTAATATGCAAAAAATTGTTAAACTATCCACCATAATGGGCATAGCCACTGGCTATGTTTATGCAGATGATAACAAAGTATATACTGCATCAGAATTAAAAGTTGGGCTATTTACTGATTTATAATAATTAATATGACAGAATTAAAACGAGTCGCGGTTACAGGTATGGGGATAATCTCTAATATAGGTTATGGTATACGTGATGTTTTGCAATCCTTACAAGAAGGACGTTCGGGTATAAAGCACAATCCTACATACCAAGAAATGGGATTGCGTAGTTGGGTTAGTGGCTCCATTGACTTGGATGCATCTCTTCATATTCCCCGCAAGAAACTGAGATTTATGGCAGATGCCGCTATTTTTGCTTACATATCACTTAAGCAAGCAATTGAAGATGCGGGCTTGTTGCCAGCGCAGATTTCAAATCCTTTAACTGGTCTTATTGCTGGTTCTGGCGGAGCTTCTTCGGCTAACCAGGTGGAAGCTGCGGATATTTTAAGAAAAGATGGCATAAGGAAGCTGGGTCCATATAGAGTTACCCGTTGTATGGGCAGCACAGTTTCTGCCTGTTTAGCAGAACCCTTTGATATAAAAGGTATGAATATGTCTATCAGTTCGGCGTGCGCAACTTCAGCGCACTGCATAATGATGGCGGCAGATCAAATTCGGCTCGGCAATCAACAAATTATGTTTGCTGGTGGCGGCGAGGAAGAACATTGGACTACAAGTTCACTTTTTGATGCTATGGGAGCGCTATCCAGTGGATATAATGATAAGCCAACTAAGGCATCTCGTCCCTGGGATGAGGATCGCGATGGGTTTGTTATTGCTGGTGGTGGCGGATTTTTAGTGTTAGAAGAGATGGGGAACGCCATTAAACGTGGCGCAAAGATTTATGCCGAGCTTGCTAACTATTGTGCCACTTCTGATGGCGAGGGTGGTATAGTTGCTCCTGCTGGAGATGGTTCTATCCGCTGTATGACAAAAACCATCAAAGGGGTTGATAAAATAGATTATATAAATGCTCACGCTACCAGCACCCCAGTTGGAGACAATGCTGAGTTTAAAGCAATCAGTCAAGTTTTTGCCGATCAAAATATTCCGGTCAGTTCTACCAAATCTCAAACGGGACATTCACTAGGTGCTGCTGGAGTTCAAGAAAGTATCTATTCATTATTAATGATGGAAAATGATTTTATAGCAAAGACGCTCAACTTAGAAAATCCTCCCGAACATACAGGAGTTAATCTAATTAGAGAAAACCAAACCGCGGTCAAACTAAAGCACATTATTTCCAATGCTTTTGGCTTTGGCGGAACCAATTCGTGTTTGCTGTTTAGTAAGCCAGCATAATTAATTGAAATAAATCACTAATATAAGCAATATGAGTTACAACTCCATTCCCGCTGGCAAATCTTTGCCAGATGATATTAACGTAATAATAGAAATACCCGCCCACAGCACGCCAATTAAATATGAAGTTGACAAGGACTTAGATGCCTTAGTGGTAGATAGGTTTATGCCAACCCCGATGTTTTATCCTGCCAATTATGGTTTTGTTCCTAATACTTTGGCAGATGATGGCGACCCTCTTGATGTTTTAGTCATCACCCCTCATCCTTTATTATCTGGTTGCGTTATCCGTTGTCGTCCAGTTGCGGTCCTGCAGATGGAAGATGAAAGTGGCATGGATGAAAAGATTGTCGCAGTTCCTCATAGCAAACTTACTCCTATTTATAATGATATTAATGATGTGGGAGACCTGCCACAACTGCTCAAAGAGCAGATTAATCATTTCTTTGAAAACTACAAGAAACTTGAAAAGGACAAGTGGGTTAAGGTGGACAAATGGGCGGATAAAAAAACCGCATTAGAAATGATACAAAAAGCCCTATAAAAGCTACACTTTATAGGCAACGATTTTCTATAATCTTATAAATTATGGGCGTTAAGCAAACCCCTTTGCAACACTTGCGCAATGTTGCTATTATTGCTCATATAGACCACGGCAAGTCAACTCTTGCAGACCGTTTTATTCAAGAATGTGGCGGACTTAGTGAGAGAGAGATGAAAGACCAGGTTCTGGATTCTATGGAGATTGAACGAGAACGTGGTATAACCATTAAAGCTCAAAGTGTTACTTTAGCGTATTCTGCAGATGATGGTAATGATTATGTTATCAATTTCATTGACACTCCAGGGCATGTTGATTTTTCTTATGAAGTATCCAGGTCACTAAACGCTTGCGAGGGAGCTGTTTTGTTAGTGGATGCATCTCAAGGAGTGGAAGCGCAAACCCTTGCTACAACCTATACCGCTGTGGAGCAGGGGGTTGAAATGGTGCCTGTCCTAAATAAAATTGATTTACCTCAGGCAGAACCAGAGCGTGTTACCGCAGAAATTGAGGAGTTGGTGGGGTTGCCAGCAAAAGAGTGCTTAACTGTCAGCGCTAAAAAAGGGACGGGAGTTCATCAACTTTTAGAGGCGCTTATAGAGAGAATACCCGCTCCTAGCGGAGATAGAGAATCCCCTCTTAGAGCGCTAATCATAGATTCCTGGTTTGATAATTACATGGGTGTGGTATCTTTGGTGCGAGTAATGGAAGGTAGAATTACCAAAGGTTCTAGGGTTGAGATTGCCTCAAAAGGTACTCGCCATCGCGTAGAACAACTTGGAGTTTTTACTCCACATCGTCATGAATGTGATTCATTAGAGGCAGGAGAGGTTGGTTATGTTTCCATGGCCATCAAAGATATTAAGGGCGCTCCAGTTGGAGACACTGTTACTGATAACAGCGAAACAAAACCCTTGCCTGGCTTTCGCCGAGTGCAACCGCGTATTTTTGCTGGACTTTTCCCAGTGGATGGTCAACAGTTCCCCGCTTTTCGTGAATGTCTTGGCAAACTAGCGCTTAATGATGCTTCATTAACCTACGAACCAATCCAATCATCAGCATTGGGCTCAGGTTTTCGTGTTGGCTTATTGGGATTATTACATTTGGATATAGTGCGTGAAAGATTAGAGCGAGAATATGGACTTAATCTAGTGGCGACTGCGCCAACTGTTATTTATCAAGCACAACTTAAAAATGGCAAGTCGGTTAAGGTTGAATCACCTGAAGAAATGCCATCCCCAACAGAATTAGAGATAATTGAAGAACCCATCGCCAATACCACCATACTTCTACCTAATAAATATTTAGGAGCAGTATTAGAATTATGTGAAAAAAAGCGCGGCATACAAAAGAAGATGCTGCATCAAGGAGGGGGACAAGTATCATTGGAATATGAAATTCCGCTTAGTGAACTAATGACCGATTTCTTTGATAAGCTAAGTTCAGCTAGTAGCGGCTTTGCTTCTATGGACTATAAAATCATAGGTTATCAACAAACACATGTAGTAAAGGTTGATATACTGATTAATGGAGAGCCAGTCGATGCTATGTCTCGGCTTATATATAAGGACCGTGCTGAGGCGGCGGGGCGTCATTATGCTGAGCAGCTTAAAGAAATAATCCCACGCCAACTTTTTGTGGTGGCAATTCAAGCAGCGGTAGGAGGCAAAATTATTGCTCGCAGCACTGTTAGCGCTATGGGCAAGAATGTTACTGCCAAATGTTATGGGGGAGATATAACTCGTAAGAAGAAACTACTGGAAAAACAGAAGAAAGGTAAAAAACGTATGAAGCAAATAGGAAAAGTAACTTTGCCTTCTGCTGCTTTTGCCACTATTCTTGGCGCTGACTAAAAATAATTTTTTTTGTGTATAATTAAGGGTAGTTTAATTATTATTAAAAATTTATTATGGCACAAGTATTATTAAGAGATGTCCATAAATCCTACGATGCGGTTAATGTATTAGACCGCATAAACCTTGATATTAATAAAGGAGAATTTGTAGTATTTGTAGGCCCCTCAGGATGCGGTAAGTCAACTCTGTTGCGTCTTATCGCAGGCCTCAGCGAGGTAACCGATGGTGAAATATCCATTGGCAACCAAAAGGTAAATGACCTTCCGCCCGCGGAAAGAAAAATAGCAATGGTGTTTCAATCTTATGCTTTATATCCCCACATGACTGTTGCAGAAAATATGGGATTTAGCTTGCGAATGGCAAAGGAGAAGAAAGAAACAATTAAGAATAAGGTTACTAGCGCTGCTAATATTCTGCAGTTAGAAAAATTGTTAGAGCGGAAGCCCAAAGCATTATCTGGCGGGCAAAGACAACGGGTGGCAATTGGACGCGCCATAGTGCGCGAGCCGCAGGTATTTCTATTTGATGAACCCCTATCCAATTTAGATGCGGAGTTAAGGGTGGAAATGCGAGTGCAAATTGCCAAGCTTCATCAACAGCTTAAAACCACGATGATTTATGTAACGCATGACCAGGTTGAAGCAATGACTATGGCGGATAAAATAGTTGTCCTAAATGGAGGGCACCTGCAACAAGTGGGCAGTCCGTTAGAACTTTATCATTATCCTACCAACCTCTTTGTTGCAGGTTTCATAGGTTCCCCCAAGATTAATTTCATTGACGCCACCTGCATTAAGTCGGGGGATAAATCTATTGAAGTGGAAGTTGCAGGTAACACAGTTAAACTCCCTTTAACCACAACTAAAGAAAGCGGAGCAATTGGTAAAGGACAGAAGTTAATTCTGGGTGTCAGACCTAAAAATATCCAAATTTCATCTGGTGGCAAGGATTGGATTAAATTCAAAGTCAAAACAGAAGTGGTTGAAAGGTTAGGAGGTATTTCTTATGCCTATACCAGATTAGAAGGCAATGCTAATAATTTGATTGTTGAGATTCTAGATGATGCGGATATAGCTATTGGTAGCAATCTCAATGTTGCTATAGATCCTGTTGATTGTTATTTATTTACTGAAGCAGGTGTGGCACTACAAAGGTTAACAAAATTTAATACTTACGGCAAACATTAATTAATGTTTCGGCTTTGTTTCATAGGAGCAGGCAGCTCCGTTTTTGCCCAGAATCTGCTGGTGGATATTTTGCAGAATCCACAGTTTAATGATATTGATATTTCATTGCATGATATTGATGCTGAACGGCTCGCCACATCGCAAAAAATGACGGAAAATCTTATCCAGCAATTGAAACTGTCAGCGAAAGTTACCTCTTATGAAAACCGCAAAGATGCGCTAAAGGACGCAAATTATGTAGTTACCATGATGCAAGTAGGGGGGTATAAGCCATGTACTGTATTAGATTTTGAAGTCCCTAAAAAATACGGTTTGCGTCAGACGATTGCAGATACTCTTGGAATTGGTGGCATAATGCGCGCACTGCGCACTATTCCTGTGATACTTGACATAGCCAGAGATATGCAGGAGATATGTCCTGATGCCTATCTTTTGAACTATGTTAACCCCATGGCAATGTTGCAGATGGCGCTTCATCGTGAATTTCCACAACTTAAAACCTTAGGGCTATGTCATAGTATCCGCTACACGATTCAAGATATTGCTGCGGACTTAAAAATGAAGCCAGAAGATATTACTTTTACCTGCGCCGGCATAAATCATATAGCATTTTATTTAACTCTTAAAGATATCAAGAGCGGTGAATCACTTTATCCGCGACTGCGGCAAGTTGAGGCAGCAGCTACCTATCCGCCAAGCAACAAAGTGCGCTATGAGATGCTAAAGAGATTTGGCTATTTTGTAACCGAGTCCAGCGAGCATTTTTCCGAGTATGTCTCTTGGTTCATAAAGAATAACCGCCCCGAACTCATCCAGGAATTTAATATTCCTTTGGACGAATATATAAGAAGATGCGAAGAGCAATCACAGGATTGGCAAGATATGAGATTGCGACTGGAAGACCCCAACAATGAATTTAAGATTGAACGTAGTGTTGAATATGTGGAGGATATTCTTGCCGCCCTTGAGCTTAATAATCCTGTAGAAATTCATGCTAATGTTTCAAATCATCAAGGGTTAATTACCAACCTGCCAAACGATTGCTGCGTGGAAGTGGCGTGCCGCATTGATAAAAATGGAATTGATGAACAGCGGGTCGGCAACCTGCCTATTCATCTTGCCGCCCTCATGCAAACCAATATCAATGTCCAAAAGTTAACTGTTGAAGCAGCGCTTAGTCGCAAAAAAGAATACATCTATCATGCTGCAGCGCTTGACCCCCACACAGCAGCCGAGCTTAATCTTACGCAAATATGGAAAATGGTGGATGAGTTATTACTGCAACACAAGGACTGGCTACCGCAGTATTCGTAACATAGCTCGTAACATAGATATAGTATAGCCATAATCACTAAATATTAAATAATTATTTTTTATGGTCTGTTGCATGTTTTTATGTATAATCAAACTACTATTATTTAACTAAATATTTTAATATTATGAAAAAATTGACATTATTTTTAGTATCCGCTTTTTTTGCCGTTAATGTGTACGCAGGTGAATTGGTAATAAATGCAGATACTTCGGATCCTGATCCTAAGAAGGCAGTTCAAGCTTTAGTTAAGAAGTTTGAAGCAGCCCACCCAGACATCAAGGTCAAATTGAACATCTATGACCACGAGGCGTATAAAACAGCGTTGCGTAATTGGTTGGTAACAGCGCCACCTGATGTTATATATTGGTATGCTGGCAATCGTATGAAGCAATTTGTAGACCTTGGTCTTTTGGAAGATGTAAGTGATGTATGGGCTGCTAACCGTCTTGAATCAAAAATGCCAGCTGCTAGCGCTTCCATGACTATTGATGGTAAGAAATGGGGCGTGCCTTATACTTACTATAATTGGGGTATCTATTATCGCAAAGATATTTTTGACAAATACGGCATTAAGACACCCAAGACCTGGGAAGATTTTTTGGCGGCATGTGCTACTTTAAAGAAAAATGGCGTCACTCCTATCACCATAGGCACCAAATACCTATGGACAGCTGGCGGGTGGTTTGACTATCTTAATATGCGTGTCAATGGATATGATTTCCATATTGACCTCATGGATGGCAAGATACCTTATACAGATAAAAGAGTTCGCAACACCTTTAAGCATTGGGCTCAATTGGTTGAACCAGGATACTTCCTGAAAAATCATGCTACCTATTCATGGCAAGAAGCGCAACCTTTTATGTATCGTGGTGAGGCAGCTATGTATCTGATTGGCAACTTCATAACTCCGCAATTTCCGGATAATGTGAAATCCAAGATGAGTTTCTTTCAATTCCCGGTAATCACACCAGGACTTGAGTTGGGTGAAGATGCTCCTACAGATACGGTGCATATTCCTGCGCGCGCTAAAAATAAAGAGGATGCCAAGAAGTTCTTAGCATTTATTGCTCGCGCTGATGTTCAAACAGACATTAATAAAATTCTGTTGCAACTTCCCACCAATAAGAGAGCTAAGGTTGTTAAGGATCCTTTCCTTGATATAGCAAAGAAAATGCTACCTAAAGCCAAGACCGCTCAGTTCTATGATAGAGATACTGATCCAGATATGGCTAAGGAAGGAATGAAAGGATTTCAGGAGTTTATGGTTAAGCCAGATCGTCTTGATGCTATTCTCGAACGTTTAGAGAAAACTCGCAAGAGAATATTTAAATCTTAGTTTATTCTTTATAGAATATTGAAATTCAAAGCGGGCTCAGTAATTTAATTATTGAGCCCGCTTTTTTTATCTTCTTTTATATAGGAAGTTTATATTCCTTAGCGGCAAAATCAAATATAAAGTCCCCTTGTTCGGTGGAGCACACTCGCATTCCTGTAGCAAGTTTCCAATTAACTCCATCCACCCCCGCCTGTTTAAGCAAGTACCCTGTCAGAGATCTCAGAGATTCTTTGTTCAATAATACTCCCAGGTAGTGATGGTTATCATTAGTATAAAAAACGCCACCTTGCGCATCCTGCGCTGCGGCATTTATATCTGTTTCAATATATTCTCGCCAAGCCTCTCCTTGCCATTTGCCAAACACACCATCTCCTGTTAGAACAACACTTGAATTTAATGAGGAAACGCGCTTAACCTTAATCGGTAATACTTGTTGTAAATTACCTGGCGCTAAGGTTTGTGGAATTTGAAAATCCGCATTTTTGCTGCCACTGCTTGGACCCCATAAAAATTGAGTATCAGAGCATTCTTTTTGTATTCTATTAATTACCTCCTTGCTGATGTTTATAAGCGCAGGAACGATAACTAACTTATATTTGCTTAGGTCAGCGTTGACGTGGACTATATCAAGATTAATTCCATAACCGCGTAATGCTTCATAAAATCTAAAAGCCCATTGCGGATAAACAATGCCGCTACCTTGCGGTAATATTTCGTTATACCAGCAGCTCTCATAATCATAGAGTAAAGCAACCTCAGCAGGTTTGAGAGTTAGTTGAGGCAGCTTAGACATTTCTTTTTTAACCTCCACAATTTCGTTGTAGGCGGTTGCTGGTTGCGAATCGGGAGACAGGATGGCAGAGTGCATCTGCTCCTGCGCATAAGGGACTTGACGCCAGCGAAAGTAGCTAACTACTTCGGCGCCATGAGCAAATGCTTGCCAGGTCCAGAATTTTACAGCGCCCGCAACGGGAGTTGGATTATTGCCTGCCCAATTCACTGCTCCAGGTTGTTGTTCCATAATCCATAGTTTGCCTTTGCCGATTCCGCGATAAAGGTCATGATAAAAAGCCGAGATGTCAGGGTGTCCTATGTCGTAATATTTTTTCTTATCATCTCCGCCACTCCAATCCTGGTACATTTCTTCCAAGTACCCCAAGGGGTAGTTATCCCAACTGGCAAAATCAAGGTCTTGTCCCATAGCAAAGTGGTCAAAATCATTGGTGAAGCCCATCATATTATGAGTAATTGGTTGGTCGGAACAATACTTGCGTAGAATATCCGTTTGAGCCAAATTATACGCTACTATTGACTGCGAGCAAAAGCGGTAGAAGTCCAACAAATGAGCAGGGTTTGCCTCAGCAACAGTGTTATTAGGCAATGGAATTTCATCAAAATTGCCGTAATTTTGGTCCCAGAAACTATTTCCCCAAGCGTTATTAAGCTTGCTGATATCACCGTATTTTTTTGCTAAGTAACTATGAAAATAATCTTTATCCACATCGCCATAACTACGCGCAGTATCATGGCAAGCAAACTCATTATCAGTTTGCCACGCTACAACTGCCGATTGATTACCATATCTCTTAGCCATCTTTTCAGTGATGGCGCGGGAATACTCTAAATAAACTGGCGAGTTAAAACTATAATGGCGTCTGGAACCAAAACTGCGAGTTCGTCCATCCTCACCAACTGGTAATATCTCTGGGTGTTTTTTTATGAGCCATGCTGGTGGAGTTGCCGTAGGAGTGCATAGCACCGTGCCAATGCCACTGTCATTAGCAAGTCCGATCACTTCATCCAACCAAGCAAAATCATATTCATCAGGGGATGGCTGCATTTTCCCCCAAGCGAACTCTGCAAGACGGATATAACTTATGCCAAGCTCTTGCATCATCTTTATATCTTGTTGCCATAAAGAGGGGTCCCAGTGTTCGGGATAGTAGCATACACCTAATTTAATCTTGTTCATAATTTTGTTCATAAAGCCCAGTTATATAATTTAAACATCACTCAATATTTTACAAGATAATTAACCTCATAAATGGGAAAGATTATAGATTATAGATTGTAGATTATATAGGTGTGGTTATTCTATAATACCAATTATGTCAAATACTTCAGTAAAGCAATATCTCGATGATATAAATAGCCCGCGTCAAGGAATGCGTTCGGCAATTCCTATAGTTTTAGGGTACGTCAGTATTGGCTTGGCTGCCGGCATATCTGGCAATCTTGCCGGGATGTCAGTTGCTGAGGTAGGATTGTTATCGCTTATTCTTTATGCTGGTTCGGCGCAGTTTGTGTTTGCCCAGCTATATTCTGCTGGAGCATTGGTTTTACTGCCCACCATTTTTTTTCTTAACTTCCGCCATTTTCTTTATTCGGCAGCTATAGCTCCATCAACTATCAAGTTGCCAACCCGCACTAGGTTTATCATAGGGGCTTGGCTAACTGATGAGAGCTTCTCAGTGGCAACTGCTAATATACAAGGCAGAGTGCTTGATAGAGGCGGCTGGGTTATCGCCCTTAACTTTACGGCTTATAGCGGCTGGTGCACAGGCAATATTTTAGGAGCTTATATTGGTGAAGACCTAAAAGGTATAGATGCGTTGGGCTTAGATTTTGCCTTACCAGCAATGTATGCGGCAATACTCATGCTGCTGGCAGTTAATTTCCCTCGTCTTATTCCATGTATCTTTGTTATATCCAGCGCAGTGATAGTTACTGCCTTATTGAACTTCACCTATCATAGCATCGCCACTCCTTTGCTTGCCGCAATTATCACGGCGACTTTAGCAAGCATAGTATTTCGCCCCGATAAATCATGATGACAGTTCGCCCCGAAGTCCTGCTATTAATAATCGGCTGTATGGCGGTTACTATAGTGCCGCGTGTGCTTCCCTTATTGGTGATAAACAGATTCAAGCCGCCTGTTATTGTGCTGCAATGGTTAAATTATGCGGTTCCAGCCATCATTGCCGCGCTGTTAGTGGATGACTTACTCAACGGGCAAGGAACACAGATTTTCGTTTGGTTAAATAGCAGAGAGCTAGCTGGCATAATCGCCTTGATTGTTGCATTTGTTACCCGCAGTATAATTACCACGGTGCTACTAAGCATTGCCTCTTACTCATTATTAAATTTACTGCTAACATGATAATAAATCAAATAATGTTATAATTACCTGTTATGAATACATATCGCTTAGCGCCAATTGTGTTCTTATTGCCAGCAGCCTTATTGTTTGCCGTATATGTGGTCTATCCAATTTTTGATAGCATTATCCTGAGCTTTTATGACTGGGATGGTATTGGTGAGAAAGATTTTGTAGCTTTTGGCAACTATGCAGAACTAATAGAAGACCCCCAGTTTTGGGTATCCATCAAGAACAATATCTTATGGCTGGTGCTCTTGATGTTGGCGCCAGTATTTGGCTTGGCATTGGCATTATTTCTTAATCAGCAGGTGCGTGGCATCCGCCTGGCAAAATCATTATTTTTCTTTCCCTTTGTCATTTCACTGGTAATTGTTGGAGTTATTTTTAGTTGGTTTTATGACCCTCGTTTTGGTTTATTGGCTATATTTATTGAATGGGTTAGCGGAGTTAATATTTCTATTTTATCCGATGAGAATCTGGTAACCTTTGGCATAATATTTGCTGCTTTATGGCCCCAGACCGCTTATTGCATGATTTTGTACCTAACAGGGCTCACCAGTGTAAACAGCGAGGTTATTGAAGCGGCGCGTATTGATGGAGCCAAGGGTTTTGCCATGCTGTGGAACATAGTGCTGCCACAATTAAGACCAGTAACATTCATTGCCATAGTGGTTACGGTAATCGGTGCCCTGCGCAGCTTTGATTTGGTGGCAATAATGACTGCTGGCGGTCCTTATAATAGCTCCAGTGTGTTGGCTTATTTTATGTATGAACAGAGTATATTCTCGTATAGGGTTGGTTATGGCGCTGCCATAGCTACGATTCTTTTCTTAATAACCCTGATTTATATTGGCTACTTCTTGTGGCGTATGATAAAGCAAGAGCAATAATAATGTTTCCACAACCTATTCAAAGCCGCTCTATTTGGCATCAAAGAAAATATCACATTCTATTATGGTTTTCATTAATTTTGTGGTTAATGCCTCTGACGGCGATAATCTTGACATCCTTCCGCTCTTTAGCTGATATTCAACTGGGTAATTACTGGGGATTACCTGAAAAATGGTATTACCAAAACTACATAACAATCTTAACCGATACCCCTATGGCGCGTTATATGGTGAATAGTTTATTCATCTCCATTATTGCCACTATCGCTGCGGTTATCCTGTCCACCATGTCAGGTTATGCTTTGGCAAAATATCGCTTTCGCCTCAACATTTGGTTATTTGCGCTTTTTGTCGGTGGCAACTTTGTCCCCTTCCAAATACTTATGATCCCAGTCCGCGATCTCACAATTAGTACAGGATTGTATGATACTTATTGGGGTTTGATAATTTTCCATGCCGCCTTTCAATCTGGCTTCTGCACTCTTTTTATGCGCAATTTTATTGTTGCCCTGCCAGATGAATTATTTGAGTCGGCTCGTTCCGAAGGAGTATCAGAGTTTAAAATTTTCTGGCATATAACAATTCCTTTGGTGCGTCCTGCACTGGCAGCGCTATCTGTTCTGATATTTACCTTTGTGTGGAATGATTTTTTCTGGGGCTTAGTGCTGGCGCAAAGTGATGAGGTGCGCCCAGTTACCGCAGCGTTAAATGCCTTAAAAGGTCAGTGGGTGGCATCCTGGCAATTGCTCTCGGCAGGGGCGGTAATTGCGGCGGTCCCTCCCGTGATATTATTTTTTATAATGCAGAAGCAGTTTATTGCTGGACTAACTATGGGAGCAACCAAAGGATAGTAAATCCGAGTAAATTAAGGCATAGTAAATCCGAGTAAATTAAGGCATAGTGAATCCCAGTGAATTTCAGTAAATTAAGACATAGTAGATATAATTGTACTAAAGTGATATACTAAATGGCTATTAAATAACCGCAAATTTAAAATTGATTATTAACAAACTATTTAATTAAAGGAAAATATTTATGATTAAGGAAATTGAAACGTTTGATCCTGAGTTAGCAAAAGCGCTGACGAATGAAAAAAGACGCCAAGAAGAGCATATAGAACTTATTGCTTCTGAGAATTACACGAGTAAATGTATTATGGAAGCTCAAGGGACAGAGCTCACTAACAAGTACGCCGAAGGATATCCAGGCAAAAGATATTATGGTGGTTGTGAATATGTTGATATTGTTGAGCAGTTGGCAATTGACCGCGTAAAAGAATTATTTGGCGCTGACTATGCCAATGTGCAACCCCACTCAGGAGCGCAAGCAAACGCAGCAGCATTTATGGCATTAGTTGAGCCCCATGATACTGTTATGGGAATGAACTTAGCTGAAGGTGGGCATCTTACTCACGGCTCTAAGGTTAATTTTTCTGGCAAAATTTATAACTCGGTCTTTTATGGTGTTGATAGCAAGGGTATGTTGGACTATGACCAAATGCGTTCTGCTGCTCAAGAACATAAGCCCAAGATGATGATTGGTGGATTTTCCGCCTATTCACGCAAAGTAGATTGGGCTATAATGCGAGAAATTGCCGATGAAATAGGAGCTTATTTGCTGGTGGATATGGCGCATGTTGCTGGCTTAATCGCTGCGGGACAATATCCCGACCCTCTACCGCATGCCCATGTTGTAACTAGCACCACGCATAAGACATTAAGAGGTCCGCGTGGCGGCATCATCCTGACAAAGAATCAACCAGAATTGGATAAAAAGTTCAACTCCGCTGTTTTCCCCGGCACTCAAGGCGGTCCCCTGATGCATGTCATAGCAGGAAAGGCAATAGCATTTAAAGAGGCATTATCTCCACAATTTACTGACTATCAAAAGCAGGTGGTGAAGAATGCCGTTACTTTGGCGAATAAAATTCAAGAGCGCGGCTATAAGATTGTATCTGGCGGCACCGAGAACCATCTAATGTTAGTGGATCTTATTTCTCAAGGTTTAACTGGTAAGCAAGCAGATGCCACACTTGGTCGCGCCAATATTACGGTTAATAAAAATGCGGTGCCCAATGACCCACAATCACCATTCGTTACCAGCGGAATAAGATTAGGCACTCCCGCCTGCACTACTCGCGGCTTTAAAGAGGCAGAGGTGAGTCAAGTAGGAGAGTGGATATGCGATTTATTAGATAACATAGAAGATGAATCTACGATATCCAGAGTTCGTTCTGAAGTTCTGGAGCTTTGTAAGAGACATCCTGTCTATTCTTAGAATTTATGACAATTAGTATATTTGACCTTTTTTCCATCGGCATAGGACCTTCAAGTTCCCACACGGTGGGACCCATGAGGGCGACCAGGTTATTCGCCGAAAGAATTGAAGAACAAGGATTCCTTGATAAAACCGCTCGTATTAAGGTAGAGTTATTTGGTTCTTTGGGAGCAACTGGCAAAGGGCACGGCTCGGAGAAAGCAGTTATTTTGGGGTTGGAAGGAGAAAAGCCAGAATCAGTTGACCCGCAACTGACCGAACAACGAGTTGATGCTATCATAAGCAATAAGCAGATTAACCTATTTGGTAAGCGTAAAATCTCCTTTGATTTGAAGAAGGACCTTATTATGCACAAACGTAAGTCCTTACCTTATCATTCCAATGGCATGATGTGCTATGCTTATGATGACAAAGAAAAAGAACTATGTGTTAAAACCTATTATTCAGTAGGTGGTGGATTTGTGGTGGATGACAAAGCGGCAGGCGCTGACCGCATCAAAGAAGACGACACTAAGGTTGCCTATCCATTTACTAGTTGTGTTGAATTATTAGCTCATTGTAAGGAACATAATCTTAGAATATGTCAGCTTATGTTGGAGAATGAAAAATCCTGGCGCAGCGAAAAGGAAATTAGACAAGGAATATTGGCTATATGGAAGGTTATGCAAGAGTGCGTCAAAAATGGCATGTCCAATGATGGGATTTTGCCTGGCGGACTGAAGGTGCGGCGACGAGCTAAATCATTGTATGAGGACTTAAAAAATAAATCCAAGGTTGATATGATTAGCCCTGGGTTAACGGATATGGATTGGGTTAATGTATACGCTATCGCGGTTAATGAAGAAAATGCTTCTGGTGGCAGAGTGGTGACCGCGCCGACAAATGGCGCTGCTGGTATAATCCCTGCGGTTATGCATTATCATTACCATTATTGCCAGGGTGCTTGCGATGATAGTATTATTAATTTTTTGCTTACTGCTGCAGCCGTCGGTATCTTATATAAAGAAAATGCTTCAATATCTGGCGCCGAAGTTGGCTGCCAAGGAGAGGTTGGCAGCGCTTGTTCAATGGCTGCTGGCGGACTAACCGAAGCAATGGGTGGCACCATCTATCAGGTAGAGAATGCTGCGGAAATAGCTATGGAGCATAATCTTGGTTTAACTTGTGACCCTATTGGCGGCTTGGTTCAGGTGCCATGTATTGAAAGGAACGCAATGGGAGCGATAAAAGCCATAAATGCAACTCGTATGGCATTGCGAGGAGATGGCGAGCATTTTGTGTCTTTAGACAAGGTTATTAAGACGATGAGAGAAACTGGCGAGGATATGAAGGATAAATATAAAGAAACAGCGCGTGGTGGCTTGGCAGTTAATGTCATAGAATGTTAGGCAAATAACCCTGCTAAATAGCTCCCTAAAATATAAAGAGTATAAACATTAATTATTCAAAGAATATGTATAATGTTATGCATGGGCAAGGAGGAAATCCCAAAATTATTATTATTATTATTTAAATTATGAGGTCAATTATGAGACAACAATATAAATTATTATTAATCACGTTAGCGTCGTTATCTTTTGCATTAGCACAAGTAGCTCCTGCCGAGATTAAGGTTGGTATATCTGGTCCCCACACTGGAGCTTATGCCGCTTTTGGCGAGCAACTTTGGAAAGGGGCAATACAAGCAGTTCGTGATATAAATGCCGCTGGCGGTATTAATGGCGAAAAGCTGGTTGCAGTAAAAGGCGATGATGCCTGCGAACCAAAACAAGCAGTTAATGTAGCAAACAGATTGGTGGAAAAAGACAAGGTGACTGCGGTTGTAGGACATTTTTGCTCTTCCAGTTCCATCCCTTCCTCTGTGGTTTACAATGAAGCAGACATTCTTATGATAACTCCCGCTTCAACTAATCCCACGGTTACAGATCGCGGACTTGGCAATGTGATGCGCGTATGCGGTCGCGATGACCAACAAGGACAGGTTGCTGGTGACTATATCAAAGATGAACTAAAAGCTAAACGAGTGGTAGTTATCCATGATAAAGATACCTATGGACAAGGACTGGCAGATGCAGCCCGCAACCAACTTAAAAAGCGCAAGGTTAGAGTGGTTATGTATGAAGGCCTGACTCGCGGTGAAAAGGACTTCAATGCTTTGGTCACCAAGATTCGTTCTAAGAAGCCCGATGTGGTTTACTTTGGTGGTCTTCATTCCGAAGCAGGTCCCTTATTGCGTCAGATGCGCGAACAAGGTGTTGATGCTTGGTTTATCTCTGGCGACGGCATAGTATCTGAGGATTTTGTTAAGGCAGTTGGTGGAAAAGAATTTCTCAGCAAGACGCTTATGACTTTCGGCGCTGACCCGCGTAATGAGAAGAATAATCCATCAGGAGCTGCTTTGGTGAAAAGGTTTCGCGATCAAGGATATGAACCCGAGGGCTATACCCTTTATGCCTATACTGCTATGCAGGTTATAGCGGCATCTTTGAAGGCAAATAAAGGCGAGAAATCTGGCACTAAGTTGAGTTCATGGATTAAAGCCAACAATACCCCCACAGTTCTGGGAGATAAGACGTTTGATTCCAAAGGTGATATCAAGGTATCGGACTTTGTAATGTATGGGTGGAAAACCGACGGTACCTACTCAGAATTATAGAAATATTTATAATCGCTCCTTGGCGCTTATTTAATCTGCGCTAAGGGGCGGTTATTTGTTTAATATCTTTCTTTATTATTCTTCTTCTTCATTATTTTTCTTCACTATTAATGCTTGGTTTAATTTTGTAAATATACTATTTGTATTTATATAATTAAATCAATCATAAAAAAACATCATCATGGACTTGCACATACTGCTTCAACAGCTACTTAATGGCTTAATTTTAGGTTCGGTTTATGGGCTAATTGCCATTGGCTATACAATGGTTTATGGCATTATAGGCATGATTAATTTTGCTCATGGAGATGTGTATATGGTAGCGGCTTATGTATCTGCTATTGGCATAGCAATTCTGAGTTTATTTGGCATTCACTCGGCTCCTTTTGTAATTTTTGCGGTTCTTATTTTTACCATTGTTGTTACCTCTTGCTACGGCTGGACCATAGAAAGAGTTGCTTATCGTCCGCTACGTCAATCTACTCGGCTTGCTCCGCTTATTTCAGCCATAGGCATGTCTTTGTTTTTGCAGAATTATATTCAGATAACCCAAGGAGCGCGCACTCAGGGAGTGCCAAATTTAATTGAAGGGACCATCCGCTTGGGGAGTAGCGCGGAAAATTTTGTGCAGATTACATACTCGCAACTATTCATTGTCATAGCTGCAATTGTGGGGATGGTAACATTGAATCAGATTATCCAAAGAACATCCTTAGGACGCCAGTGTCGCGCCACCCAGCAGGATAGGGTGATGGCAGACATACTCGGAGTTAATACGGATAGGATTATCTCTTCGGTCTTTGTAATTGGCGCTGCTATGGCAGCCCTTGCTGGTGTTTTGGTTACATTGAATTATGGTTCTTTTGATTTTCATATTGGATTTGTTACTGGAATTAAGGCATTTACTGCCGCAGTGCTGGGAGGCATAGGTTCATTGCCTGGCGCTATATTGGGCGGGATTATTCTGGGGATGTCAGAATCCTTGTTTTCTGGTTTAATAAATACTGACTATAAGGATGTATTTGCCTTTTGCTTATTAGTACTGATTTTAATTTTTCGTCCCAGCGGCATACTTGGCAAATCTGAAGTAGAAAAAGTATAAACAGACACATAATGAACACTAACAGCGCTCAAACGACTTCCCGAATATCAGGCGCTTTTAATAAGATAAATCTGCGGGCTTCTATATTTGATACGATTCTTGCAGCCATGATTGCCTTAGTGCTATTTGCTCCCATAGTTGGCTTGGTTTTAGATGGCTATGAGCTGCGCAATAACCTTAAGGTGGCAATGATATTTGTTGCTGTGGTTGCCGTCGGCAGGTTTGCCGTATCAATCTTTGTCCAGACACCTTATGGAGCAAATGTTCTGGATAGGTTCCTCAGCGGCAGAAAGGTGCATGTTACCGTCTCCAAGCAAACAACTTCTATTTGGTGGCAAGCATCTTTGCCCCTTGTAGCCCTCATAGCATTTGCTTTCCCAGTTGTAGCCCATTATTCCCCTGAGTCGCTGGGAATATTCGGCGGCAAGTATGGCATCACCATAATGATTTTAGCGCTGATTTATGTCCTGTTGGGAATGGGATTAAACATAGTAGTGGGGCTAGCGGGATTGTTAGATTTGGGCTATGTAGCTTTTTATGCCATAGGCGCCTACTCACTTACCATAGGATACGCGGAATTAGGTCTGGGTTTTTGGAGCATCTTATTCATAAGCCCAATAATAGCAGCATGCTGGGGCGCAGTATTGGGTTTCCCTGTATTAAGAATGCATGGCGACTATCTTGCCATAGTCACTCTTGGCTTCGGAGAAATAATTCGTTTGGTGCTCAATAATTGGATATCTTTTACTGGCGGACCAAACGGCATGACAGCTCCAGATGTCACCTTCTTTAATCTGCTATCTTTTAGTCGCACTGGGACGGAATCAATGCCGGCATTCCATGAGTTTTTTGGTTTGGAATATACCTCTTCATATAAATATATGTTTATTTATTGGATGATATTAATATGTGTGATATTTGCCCTTTATGTTAATAAGCGTTTGGTGCGTATGCCAGTGGGACGCGCTTGGGAAGCATTGCGCGAGGATGAAATTGCTTGTCGTTCCTTAGGGCTAAATCATGTTCTGGTTAAGCTTTCCGCTTTTATGATAGGGGCAAGTGTTGGAGGACTTGCGGGCGTATTTTTTGCTTCCTATCAAAAGTTCGTTAATCCCAGTTCTTTTACCTTTCTTGAGTCGGCTCTTATTGTGGCGATTGTTGTCCTTGGTGGTCTCGGTTCAACCTTAGGGGTAGTAATAGCTGCCATTGTTTTAACCATCTTGCCCGAACTTCTACGTGAATTTGCAGATTACCGAGTGCTTATGTTTGGCGCTCTTATGATTCTTATGATGATTTGGCGGCCACGCGGGTTGGTTAAACCAGTGCGCCCTTTTTATAAAGCGCGTGAGCAGCAAGGCAGCTCAGCAAAAAGTCAAGCAATAAGCAAGTAGCCAAGAAGACAACTCTACAGCCGAATAGTGAATTATGGACTTATCTGATAACACAATACTTGATGTCTCTAACCTTAGTATGAAGTTTGGTGGCATAGTCGCTCTCAAGAATGTTAATTTTAAGGTTAAGCAACCATCAATCACTGCATTAATAGGTCCTAACGGAGCGGGTAAGACCACAGTGTTTAATTGCTTAACTGGTTTTTACAAGGCAGCGCCTGGCAGTAAGTTGCGACTTCAAGGCAAAGAGGGTTCTTATGATATAGTCAAAATTTTAGGTGAGAAATTTAAGTTAGGCGATTTCATTAATCCTTTAGCTTTCTTGAGTCGGCTTTTTTATAAGATGTTTGGTGGCACGCATCTGGTCAATCGCGCTGGCTTGGCGCGCACTTTCCAAAATACTCGTCTGTTCAAAGAAATGTCAGCTGCCGAGAATCTACTGGTGGCGCAACACATGAGCATGGAACGTAGTTTACTTAAAGGAATATTCAAGACCCACGGATACATAGAATCACAAGAGGCATCAATGCTTGTTGCCAATAAATGGTTGAAGTTTTTTAATCTTAGCAAATCAGCTAATCGTATAGCGGGTGAACTGCCTTATGGAGAACAAAAACGACTGGAGATGGCGCGGGCAATGTGCACCTCCCCTAATATTTTATGCTTGGATGAGCCAGCAGCTGGTTTGAATCCATCTGAGACAAAGGAACTCAGTGAAATGATAATCAAGCTGCGTGATGAGTATAAAGTAACCGTCTTAATTATAGAGCATGATATGCATTTGGTTATGAACATATCCGACCACATAGTAGTCCTCAATTATGGTGAAGTAATTTTTGCTGGCAAGCCCATAGAAGTAAAAAATAATCCTAAGGTAATAGCTGCCTATTTGGGGCAAGAGAAATAGAAGGGCAGAAATAATGGCAAGAATCAAGCAAACTACAGCAACTACTGAACCCACAAAATCTATATTAGAAATGTCTGAGGTCAGCACATTTTATGGACCTATTCAGGCATTAAATAAGGTTTCAATTAATGTTGACAAGGGAGAAATAGTAACCATAATAGGGGCGAATGGCGCGGGTAAGTCCACTCTACTAATGACTGTATTTGCTAATCCTAAAGCCAGAAGAGGAAAGGTTATTTATAAGGGACATAACATTACGGGCTATCGCACCAATAAGATTGCCAAGTTAGGCATTAGCATGGTGCCAGAAGGGAGACGTATATTTCCAGCAATGACAGTTGAAGAAAACTTACACATGGGGTGCATTCATATTGATAAGAATGAAATCCCTGATATTATGAGTGGGATATATGATATTTTTCCTTTACTTAAAGAAAGACGTTTGCAACGAGGAGGCACTCTATCGGGAGGAGAGCAACAGATGCTTGCCATAGGGCGGGCATTGATGAGTAAGCCACAATTTATACTGCTGGATGAACCGAGTTTAGGGCTTGCGCCAATAATTGTCAATCAAATTTTTGAGCGGCTTAAGGATATCGCAGCAGGGGGAATAACTATTTTATTGGTGGAGCAAAATGCTAACTTAGCATTACAACTTGCCGACCGCGCTTATGTCTTGGTTAATGGCAACATTTCCATGCAAGGCAGCGGCAAAGAACTATTAAATAATAAAGAAATTAAGGACGCCTATCTTGGCTCCTAACTACAAGTAACTTTAATACTTATGGCACCTATAACTTATATATAAGCCAATAGCATGAACAGTAAACTGCTATAAACACACCCCCACTTACAACCAATAAATCCGTATTATTCCATAGCAGCAGAGCTGGAATCATTCCTCCTAAAGAAAATATCCACAGGATAGGGGATACAGCCGAGTTTTGAAACCTTGCCGTCCAGCCAGGAAACAACCGCTTGATAATCTTCTTATAAACTAACATGTGCAAGTGATAACCATCTGGTTCTGTGGGAGATGACTTCATCACAAACTTTTTGCGGAATATTGAAAATAATGTTTCCCATACTGGGTAGGCAATAACCATTAACGGGAACCAAGGAGAAATCTGTGGATTACGATTTACTAACAAAAGAGAAATAACTGCGATGATAAAGCCAATCATATAGGCGCCGCCATCCCCGATGAATATCTTACCCCACGGATAATTGAAAAGCATCACTCCCAAGATTGCGCCCATAAGTCCGATGCTTATTTTTGCTAATTGGTAATCGCCAACATTCATTGCTATGATGCACAGGCAAGTCAACCCTAACAAAGAAACTCCTAAGGAAAGGCCATTATATCCGTCAATGATATTAATGCCATGCATAACCCCGCCTATCATAAAAATAGCAATCGGATAAGCAACCCACATATTGACTAAGAGATGTTTATCAATCCAAGAAAAACCACTATTGTAAAAGCCGCTGTCTAATAGCAAACATGCGAGTAATGCCGCAATAAACGAAAAACTTAAGCGATAAACAGGAGGAACATCTTTGGCAAGGTCTTCTACAAAACCAGCCAAGAAAGCCAAGAATATCAACGCTAAGAAAATCGGCTGCCCATAAAGAACTGCCACTAATCCTACCAGAATAGCCAATCCTCCGATGCGAGGTATGGCGGAGTCCTGATGAAATTTTTGCGCTCCACTGGTATCTGTGTCAAGGAAAGATTTGGGCAGACGGATAAATATCAACCCCAGGCAAGATAATGTCGCCGTTGCGAAAGCCGCTAAAAAGGTTACCGTCATAATCTTTAATTAGCTTTTTAATGTAGCTTTAGCTATGTCTAGATCTATTTCAAGTTTTGTCTTTGCGGTAGTAACTTCTCGGACACCGCGCTTCTTGTCTTCTTTTATTGCATGGTTATACAAAAACGAAGGGGTTAAGAACAAAGTTATTATTGTGGCAAATAACAATCCACCAGCAATGGCAGTTGATAGCTGCACCCACCATTGTGAAGACGGCGCGCCTATTGTTATGTCACGTTCTATGAAGTTAAGATTAAGTTGGGTAACCAATGGCATTAGTCCCATAATAGTGGTAGCACTGGTGAGCAGGACTGGACGAAAACGTTGCACGCATGTCTGCAGAACCGCATGACGCGCTGTTTCTCCATCCTGCCTAAGTTTGTTGAACGTATCTATAAGAATGATATTATTGTTAACCACTATTCCAGCCAGGGCTACAATTCCTATGCCGCTCATCACTACGCTAAATGCCTCTCCTCTTATCAGTAGCCCGAGGAAGACCCCAGCAGTGGAAAAGAATATGGCGCTTAATACTAATAGCGCCTGCCTAAAACTATTAAATTGAGTAACCAAAATAACCAGCATAATAAAAAATGCCACACCAAAAGCGCGCATCAAGAAAGCTCCCGCCTCTTGTTGGTTTTGCTGAGTTCCGCCGAACTTCCAACCCACCACAGGCGGCATATATTCACTGGATAGTATGGCTATAATCTCTGGCAATTTTTGATCGGGACGCACCCCTTGTTGCAAGTCAATTTCTATGTTATAAGCAAAACGACCGTTAATTCGTGTTACTTCATTTTCACGCGGCCTTGCCGTGCGTGTAATAAAATTACTAACTGGTATTTGTTCGCCTTTAGCCGAGACGCGCATTCTTTCCAGCCGGTCAATATTTCTTTCATTAAAAGGAAAGCGTAATCTTATATCAACTTCCTCTTGAGCTCCTTCTGGCAGATAATCGGATACCTTTATGCCATTGGTTATCATCTGTACGAAAGAACCAAGAGTTGCAATATTAACATTAAACCTGCTTGCTTTTTCCCTATCCACATCAACTTCCCAAGCGATGCTTGGCAGTGACCTGGTATTGCGGATTGCTTTTATATCGCTTACATTGCTTTGGATATACTGGGTAAGCTCATCCACAGTTTTATCTAAAATATCTTTATAGTTGGAGGACAGCTCAATTTCAATGTCTGCATTGCTGGGAGGACCTGCTTGTTCACTACGGACTTCCAACAGAACGCCAGGGAAATCACCCGCCATCTGGTCAACCTTTTGCATAATTTCGGCAGCAGGAGGGCGATTACGCCAATCAGAAAACTCAACTTGTATAGTGCCGATTAAATCCTGAGCTGCTCCACCACCGCCTCTGCCTCCGCCTCCTTCAACAGAGACAGTGGTATAAACTGTCTTAAACTCCTTAATTGCGAGCATTCTTTCTTCCACCTGCTTAACTATTTGGTCTCTTTCATCAAGCGCTAGGTCGCCACGCGCTCTTATTCTAACTTGAGAATTATCTGGTTCCACGCTAGGGAAAAACTCTACCCCCTTGCCAAATGAGAAATAAACCACGATAATCGTTATAAACAAGGCAAATAGAACGGCGACTGTCTTATAGGCATGGTGAATGGCTCTATCAACCACGCGCAGATATAAACCAGGAAGTCCTGTTATGGCGCTATAGTTCTTTTTCTCGGCAGCTAACAGAATCGCCCGCGTATTAATTGCGTGAACATTGGGTCTGCCAATTAATGAACCCAGTACAGGCAAGGCAATGAGAGCTACTACTAAGGCGGAGAGCAAAGTAGTAATTACTGTTATGGGAATATATTTCATAAAATCCCCAGTTACATCGGGCCAAAATAATAAAGGGAAGAACGCTGCCAGAGTTGTAGCAGTTGAGGCAATTATGGGCCATAACATTCGTTTGGCGGCTGCGGCATAAGCATCAACGCGAGAACTTCCTTGCAGCATTCTCATATCTGCATATTCGGATACTACTATGGCGCCATCCACCAGCATACCAACACTAAGGATTAAGCCAAACAGCACTACAATATTCAAGGTGTATCCCATCAAGTTGATTATGAGAATGGCAGCAAGAAATGAGCAGGGTATAGATAATCCCACCAACAGAGCATTACGAAAACCAACAAAAATTATAGATACTAACATAACCAATATTGCCGCCGCAATAACATTGTTAAATAAACTATTCAAACTATCGCGAATCCCCACAGAACTATCCGATGAATAATTAAGTTCAATCCCAGGCGGAAACTCTTTTTTATTTTCTTCAATGTATTTTTTTATATTTTCTATGGTATCAATAGAGTTCTCTCCTATCCGTTTTACTATTTCAATGCTTACAGTTGATTTACCATTGAAGCGGGAATAAGAGGTTGGGTCCTTATATGTCCTTCTGCCCACAGCTATATCACGATAGGTTATAACCTTATCGTTTACTATCTTAATTGGCAGATTAAGAATATCATTTTCATCTTCCAGCAAACCTGGCACTTTAACTCCAAACCTTCCTTCGCCTGTATCCAGAGCTCCAGCGGCGACCAAACGATTATTGCTTGAGACCAGCCCTATGAGTTCGTCAAGGTTTAAGTCGTATTGTTCCAATGAATAGGGATTGACAATTATTTCCGCGAATTCTGCGCGGTCTCCTTTGATATTGGCTTCAAGTACTCCAGGCAGCCCCTCCAGTCCATCTTTTAATTCTTCAACAAAGCGGTAAAGAACTGCCTCATCCACATTGCCGCTCATGGTAATTACCAGAATAGGAAACAAGGCAACATTAACTTCTGTTATAAATGGGTCATTTGCATCCGTTGGCAGGTTATTCCTCGCCTTATCCACGCTGGCGCGCACATCTGGCAGGATTGCATCTATGTCAATAGCAGAATCAAACTCCAAGTTAATAGCAGAATATCCCTCAGCCCCAGTACTGATAATTTTTTCCAGTCCATCAATGCCTTCCAGTTCTCGGACTATTGGAGAGGACAAAAGCTTATCCGCATCAAGGGAAGAAATTCCTTCAAGAGCGGTACTAATGTATAAATTGGGTATATTCACATCAGGACTTTCTTCTTTGGGTATGGCAGCATAAGCAAGCATGCCGCTGATTACCACTAAGACAAGCAGCATTATTACTGTTCTTTTGTATTCTATAGCCGCATCTATAAAACGTTCCATATTCTAACTTTCTCCCTTTACTTCTATTGCAACTTGCTCGCCTTCATCAACAAATCCATAACCGCGTATTATTATTTTAACTCCGTCAGGCAGACCTCCAACCCACATTTCGTTAGTTTCCGCTTTAACTATTTCAATGGGCATAAACTCAACTATGTTGTTTGATGCAATAACTTTAACTCCGAGTTTACCCTCTGCATTAATATTGATGATGGAAGGGGGGATGTTAACCGCATTAATGGTTCCCGCAAAAAACTCAAGTTCGGCGGTTACTCCAGCGCGTAATGATTTATCTGCGTTGGGAATTTCTACTTGAACCTCAAAGGTACGAGAAAGATCGTCTGATACCTTTGCTACATAACTAACAGTTCCTTCAACTTCTTCTCCTGTTGCCAGATTAACTATGGCTTTGGAGCCGGGTTGAATGAAATTTATTTCTAATTCTGACAGGTCACCCATAATTAGCATAGGGTCATAATCAAATATATCAGCCAGCAATTTACCTGGTTGAACGAAATCTCCGTGTTCTACATAGATTTTTTCTACAATTCCAGCAAAAGGGGATTTAACTTCAGTTGAATCAAATTGTTTCTTTGCCAATGCAGCGCCAGCTTTAGCTGCTTGATAATTAGCTAATGCTTGCGCGGCGCTTGTTTGCGAGGTTAGTTTCTGCTTTAACAACCTTTGTTGGCTCTGATATTCCAAGCGAGCTTGGTTTTCTTGTGACTCTGCTTGCCGCAAGCGCGCTAACACTTCATCTTGTTCCAGTTTTAGGATGCTGATGTCTGCTGCCACATCATCTCCTGCTTTAACGATTATGGTCTCAACTTGGGCGCTAAGTTCGGCTTTAATTGCCACCATTCGCTCTTCCTTGGATTTACCACTCAGACGGATTATCCGTTCGGTAGGAGAGTTGAAAAACTCCTTAACCAGCACTGTCTTAATGTTGCTATTAGTCCGCCCTGAAACATCCAGTTCCTGCGGCTTCTCTTTACCAATAATACCGCTTAGCATCCAGACCAGCAAAAATAGAGATATTCCCAGAACAATTTTATAGTTAGAATTTATATCCTTAATCTTTTGCGGAACCAATTTTGCTAATATTTTCCATACCCCGCCAAATAAAGATTTAACCCCTTTCCCAGTAGCTGATATAATTTTGTTAATGGGACTAAATATTGCTTTAATTCCTATATTAATTTTAAATTTCATAATCCATTATAGAGAATTTACAATAATAAGTCAATATTGAGGTTGCTATTCAATAATCTCAATAGACAATACTTGCAAATGTCTTATTCAACTAAGCTAAGCGATTCTGGTGAGTGGTTGGAATTGCTGGAACTGGGCTTACTCAAGAAAATATTTTGCATATCTACTAAATTACTATTCAACAGCGCAATACCCATATATTTATTATCATCCTCAAGGCAGTAATTTATTAACTTGCCACTTTCGTTTATCTTGTCGCCAACTATGGAATAAAGCGGCATATTAATCTTTGTCGCTACAGATTCCCCCTTATTTTCAAAGGAAACCTTATAACACCTGCGCGCTGATTTTCCTTTGTAATGGACTCGCGCCACCACCTCCTGTCCTAAATAACAACCTTTGGTAAAACTTACTCCGTCCAATTTGTCATAATTAATCATTTGTGGCGTCATTTGTCCTGATGTTGCAGAGGTTATAAAGGGGATGCCATGCTTAATTAAATAAGCATCCCAACTGGTAGCATTACTCCCATCTTTCCCATCCCGCTCATTTGGTGGATTTGCTGGTCTTGATGAACTTGATGCTTTGTCAAACACATTAATAAAAACATTCCCATCCCCTTGTGATAAAACTTTCCTCGCCTCTTTGCTATCACTATGGCTATGATTATGACTACGATGCGCTCCCCGACTTTCCCCCACAGTGTCATCTGTTGCGTCATCTGCTGTATCATCTGCTGTATCATCTGCTGTATCATTTGCGGAGTCATTTGTTGCATCATTATCCTCTTGCAATATAAATAACTCAAAGTCGCTATCAAGAATATCTATCTTCGCTTGGCGATAGAGCATCATGTACTTACTCCATAGAGTGAGCAAAGAATCAATTACATCTCTTGGCAATATTATCAGCACCCGTTCATTATTTTCTCCTTGAGAATCCCCCTGAGAATTATTGGCAGCTAAATTGCCTTCATCCGCAATTAAGAACATGCTCGCCACCACTCGCCCCTTAATGTCACAGGAGGCGCCAAGTAGTGGATTATCCTTAGTTAGTTGCATTAGGTCGCAAGTAAGATGCCCTTGCAGAAATCTTATGCCATCCTTGCCGCTTACGGCAATCAGCCGCCAATCCTCCGCACTTAGAATATATTTTTGAATATACTTTTGAATATATTTTTGACTTGCCATAACATTATCATTGTAAAGAAGAACAACAGTAAACCAGCAAAAAACCTGCTAAAATAACGAGGTTATGTTATCACTTTTTTTGAAGCGTCGTTTCACACCATTGTTTATTACACAATTCGGCGGAGCAATGAACGACAATATTTACAAAAATGCTTTTGCGGTTTTATTGGTATATAAGTTAGCTGCGGAGCATGGCTATGATGCCAAGATTTTGGTTACCATAACCCAAGCAATTTTTATTCTGCCTTATATTTTGTTTGCGGCAATTGCTGGCTCTATGGGGGATATTTATGATAAGGCATTAATAATAAGATGGGTCAAAGCTCTTGAAATAGGTATAGTCCTGTTGGCGGTGCTGGCTTTTTATGCGCAGGATATTACGTTGTTAATGGTTATAGTATTCTTGCTCTCAGTGCAATCAACCTTTTTTGGTCCCGTCAAGTATTCCATAATCCCCCATCATATTCCGCAACATCTGGTAAATGCCAATGCACTTATAACCGCTGGGACTTTCTTGGCTATCATCGGCGGAACCATCATAGGTGGCTACTTTGCCGCCACTCCCAATGGCATATTAATAATTGACATAATCTTAGTGGTGGTTGCTATTGGCGGTTTCTTATCTGCCAGATTCATTCCAGCAGCGCCGCCGGTTAATCTGACAAGTCCAAACGCACAAGCCGTCTCTGGGGGTAAAAAAGGCAATAAAGGCAAAAAAAGCAATAAAGGCGAAGAACCCCTGCGGCTTTCACTGAATCCAATTACCACAAGTATAGAATTAATTTCCTGCATTATGGGTAAACGGCGCGAACTCATCCCCTTATTGCTGGGTGTATCCTGGTTTTGGTTTTTGGGTTCAACATTGCTCACTCAGATACCAGTATTAACTGGTACCTACTTACGAGTTGAGGGTATATCAGTAAGCATGTTTATGGTGATGTTTGCTTGCGGAATTGGCTTAGGGGCGATATTGTGTTCCTTTCTGATGAAAGGAAAGGCAACCAGCAGATATGCCACAATGAGCTCTTTGTTAATGGGTATTATGCTGTTAGAGACAGTTTTTGCGGCGCGTGCGGCTGCCGCTTCATCTGTTGCATTATTGTCTTCTGGTGAAGAATATATTGCTTTGGGAGATTTCATAAGTGATTGGCGGGCTGTTCGTCTGTGTATTGACTTTACTCTGGTAAGTATTCTTGGCGGCTTTTATGTTTTGCCTATCTTTGCTTTATTGCAAGAGAAAGCGCAACCGCAGGAAAGAGCGCGAGTTATTGCAACTAACAACATAATGAACGCAACTTTTATGGTATCGGCGGCTTTATTAACTATATTGTTGTATTTGCTTGGCGGAGATTTATATCTATTATTTGAATGTTTGGCAGGAATATGCTTTGTGGTGTCAATATTATGGTGGGTTAGGGGCTTTAAAACTAAGAAAACCAAGCAGGCACTAATTACAAAATAGGACGGACGTTATTCCTTTAATTAGAATAGCTTTGATTAAAATAGATTTAATTAGAATACCTGGGGCGGGAAAACAGGTGGTTTTTTTGTAATTGACGCTATAGATGTTGTTTTTATTCTTATAATGCTCTTATAATATAGTCAATTGCTGAAAAGTGATTAGCTAACAATTTTTTAATAAGTTTTATATTTGAATATTTAATATGACAACAGGACAGATTACACAAATTATAGGAGCGGTTATAGATGTAGAGTTCGCTGATAGCGCGGTGCCTAAAGTTTACGATGCGCTAAAAGTAACGGAAAAAGATATAACTCTTGAAGTGCAACAGCAGCTGGGCGACAGAACTGTGCGCACTATTGCTATGGGTTCAACGGAGGGCTTGCGCCGCGGATTAGAAGTTGAGAATACTGAAGCTCCGATTAATGTTCCAGTGGGTGAGGAGACATTGGGGAGGATAATGAACGTCTTGGGAGAGCCGATAGATGAGGCAGGTCCCATAAATGAAAAACTACGTATGCCCATTCATCGCAAACCCCCATCTTATGAAGAGCAAAAACCTGCCACTGAGCTGCTGGAAACAGGTATAAAGGTTATTGATTTAGTTGCCCCTTTCGCTAAAGGCGGCAAGGTAGGTTTATTTGGCGGAGCGGGTGTAGGCAAAACCGTTAATATGTTAGAACTTATCCGCAACATTGCAATTGAGCATAGCGGTTATTCGGTTTTTGCTGGAGTGGGCGAAAGAACCCGCGAAGGTAATGATTTCTACCATGAAATGAAAGAATCCAATGTGTTGGACAAGGTTTCACTGGTTTATGGTCAAATGAACGAACCACCTGGCAATCGCCTGCGTGTTGCTCTTACTGGGCTGGCAATTGCCGAAAAATTTCGCGATGATAGCCGTGATGTTCTTTTGTTTGTTGATAACATATATAGATATACTCTGGCAGGAACCGAGGTCTCCGCTCTATTGGGAAGGATGCCTTCTGCTGTGGGCTATCAGCCAACTCTGGCGGAAGAGATGGGGCAATTACAAGAAAGGATTACTTCCACCAAGACGGGGTCTATTACTTCGGTGCAAGCAATATATGTCCCAGCCGATGATTTAACCGACCCATCACCTGCTACCACCTTTGCCCACTTGGATGCAACTGTAGTGCTGTCTCGCCAGATAGCCGAATTAGGAATTTATCCTGCAGTATCTCCCCTTGATTCCACTAGCCGCCAGCTGGACCCACAGATAATTGGCGATGAGCACTATGAGACAGCGCGTGGAGTTCAAAATGTTCTGCAAAGATATAAAGAACTTAAGGATATCATAGCTATTTTGGGTATGGACGAATTATCCGAAGAAGATAAATTAACTGTATCCCGCGCTCGTAAAGTAGAAAGATTTTTATCTCAGCCCTTCTTTGTGGCAGAAATATTCACTAACTCTCCAGGCAAATATGTCCCTCTTAAAGAGACCATAAAAGGATTTAAGGGCATTCTTAACGGAGAATATGATGACCTTCCTGAACAAGCGTTTTATATGATTGGCGCAATTGAAGAAGCAGCTGAAGCAGCGAAGAAAATCAAATAACTAAGAAAACAACTCAATAGCTATGTCGCGGATTGACAAAACTTTCGCCCGTTTAACGGCAGGCGATAGTGTCTCTGCGAGCAAAGGCGCGACTGAGAGTCAATCCCAACCCGCATCTAACGTTAGCCATAGCACGCCTAATAATGCACTTAGAAGCGCGCTTGTATGTTTTGTAACTGCTGGCTACCCAGACATTGAAACAAGCCGTAATATCATCAATAACCTGCCTAAAAACGGAGCAGATATAGTTGAGATAGGGATTCCATTTAGTGATGCTGCCGCAGATGGCGAGGAAATCAGAGAAGCATCTCGTTGCGCTTTAAACAATGGTGTAAATCTTTCCACCATTTTAGATATGGCGCAAGATTTTCGCGCCAATAATCCTGATACTCCTTTAATTCTTATGGGATATTACAATCCTATTTTTCACTATGGGGTTGAACGATTTGTGAAAGCCGCAAGGCGAACCAAAATTGATGGCTTAATCATTGTGGATTTACCGCCCGAAGAAGAAGATGAGTTAGTATCTCATTTTAATACTGATGAAGATGACCCATGCTTGATACATCTAATTACCCCAACCACCGATGCCGCAAGATTAACTACTATAACCGCCAAAGCGCGCGGATTTTTGTATTATGTTTCCATTACTGGGGTAACTGGCAGCAGTTCGCCTCAATTACAAAAGGTGCAACAGCATATCACTTCACTAAACCCTACGCTGCCAGTGGCAGTGGGCTTTGGAATTAAGAGTCCTGAACAGGCGAGTAAATTTGGCGAGATAGGGCAAGCAGTTGTGATAGGGTCTGCTTTAATTAAAACGTTGCGCGAATCTAAAGAAGCGGGAGAGGACTCTGTGAAGATGCAAAATAAGCTTATGCAGCAAGTGGGAGAATATGCTACGGCTCTTAAACAAGGATAGATATGGCTAAAAGCAAACAAACCAGCGCACCGCTAGTTGTTCGCCCTATAGAACATGAGCCACTGGCGCAATATGTGGAGCGCGCATATCTCAACTATTCAATGTATGTCATTCTGGATCGCGCCTTGCCGCAATTGGCGGATGGTCTCAAACCAGTGCAGAGAAGAATTATTTATGCGATGTCTGAGTTGGGGCTCAGAAGTGGCGCCAAGTATAAAAAGTCAGCGCGCACCATAGGCGATGTAATAGGAAAATTTCATCCACACGGCGATGTTGCTTGTTATGAAGCAATGGTGCTGATGGCGCAACCATTTGCCACTCGTTATTGTTTAGTGGACGGGCAGGGTAATTGGGGGTCAATGGATGATGCTAAATCATTTGCCGCAATGCGTTATACCGAAGCACGCCTCACCCCTTATGCGCAACTGCTATTATCTGAGCTTAATCGCGCTACTATGGAGTGGCAGCCCAACTTTGATGGCACGCTTGAAGAACCAGTGATTTTACCGGCGCGTGTCCCGAATATCCTGTTAAATGGCGCATCCGGTATAGCGGTGGGCATGACCACAGAAATACCTTCTCACAATCTTAGTGAAGTTATGAATGCCTGCTTGTTGCTATTAGACAAGCCAGACCTAAGCGAGTATATTGCCAAGAAAAAGAAGATGACAGAATCGGAGCTGAAAAGGGCGCGCCATAGAGCAATTAAGCAGATTATTAAGAAAATACCTTCTCCTGACTTTGCCAGCGGAGGCAGCATTATAAGTTCGCAGGATGAACTCATCGCCGCATACACCTCAGGCAATGGAAATATCAAGGTGCGCTGTAAATATGACATTAACGGCACTGATGCCGTAATTACGCAGCTCCCTCCACAAACCTCAACCATAAAGATTATTGAGCAGCTGCAGCAACAGATACAAAATAAAAAATTGCCGATGGTTGCTGAGATTAGAGATGAGTCGGACAGTGAAACCCCTGTGCGCTTAGTGCTGGCAACTCGCAAGGGCACTGATAGGCAGCGTCTTATGGCGCATCTGTTTGCCACTACAGATTTAGAAAAGGGCGTCAGAATTAATTTAAACGTCATAGGAACAGATGGAAAACCAGCAATATGGGCATTAAACGAACTGCTTTATAGCTGGCTTGAATTTCGTCGTTCTTGTGTTATACAACGACTTGAAAACCAACTATCTCAAGTAAATGAGCGGCTGCATATATTAGCTGGTCTTTTGATTGCCTATTTAGATTTAGATAAGGTTATTGCAATTATTCGTAATGAAGATGAGCCAAAACCAGTGCTTATCAAAAAATTCTCACTAAGCGATAAACAAGCAGAAGCGATACTGGAGACGAAACTGCGTCATCTCGCCAAACTGGAAGAAGAGAAAATTAAAGGAGAAGAAGAAGAACTCACGGATAAGAAATACTATTTGGAAAGCACTCTAAAATCTAAGCAAAAGATAACTGATTTTATCAAAAAAGAGTTTAACGAAATTAAACAAGAATATGGGGATGATAGACGCAGTGAAATTCACTCAGAAGACAAGGAGATTCCCGCCGCCGAAACCTTTAAGCATGAGCATATAGTAAGTCGCGAAGCAGCTACTTTGGTAGTTTCGCAAAAGGGTTGGGTGCGGCTTGCCAAAGGACATGATATAAGCCCGCGTGAATTTACCTACCGCGAAGGGGATGGGTTCCTTTGTAGCTCGGAAGGGGATAATAATTTATTTGCAATTTTTATGGATAGCCATGGGCGCGCCTATAGTTTGTCAGCGTATGACCTTCCCTCAGCGCGCGGCTTGGGCGAGCCACTAACTAGCCGTCTGGATATAGCCGATGGCGCTCAGATACAAGCGGGGGTTCTGATTACTCCTAAAGAAGAACTATTGTTAATTGCGGGCGATGGTAATGGGTTTATAGTTAATGAAGAAGATTTACTCGCAGTTAATAGAAAGCGTGGTAAGCAGATTATGAACATAAAAAGCGGCGCTGGAATGATTCAGCCAGTTAAGGTGATTGAAGGGATGCAAAAAGTTGCTTGTTTAACAGAGAATAACCGCTTATTAATTTTACCGGCAGAGGATATTCCGCGCATGGGACGAGGAAAGGGTGTCAGGTTAATTAATCCAGCTTATCCCAAGGATAGAGTTAAGCAGGCGGTGATAATCAAAAAAGGGGATGCGTTGGCAATTAATGATGCAGGCAAACAAGTGGCTTTATTGATGTCTGCTGACATGGGTAAGTATCGTGCCAAAAGGGGAGCGAAGGGTAAGCTACTTGGCAAGGGCTTTAGCGAGCGGGTAGAGATAACACCTGTTTCTTCAGTTTCTGAAACCAATAAAGAAGCTAAATGATGACTCTTGGAAGCGGTTATTGCTGCCATAGAATATTCCCAAAGCTGGGATACTAATTTGGCGCGGATATATGTATGAGGCAATGCCCCAGGCGGCATAGTCAAAGTTGTCGTCCGCTACGTTAGGGACATCCCATAAGTAACCATAATCAACAAAAGGACTAATAGTCCAAAAGATGGATCTTGTGCCAACAATAGGAATTTGATATTCAGCCCCTATAGTTGTGTATTGCCGCGCCCAACCGCCGCCGCTTGAAATGCCGCGCGACCCTGCCTCATTGCCAATTTTAAAACTATCATAAGCATTGCTGCTATCTTGGCTAGCACCGTCTAAACTCAACTGGAATACATTCTTGCCATAAGAGGGCAACCCCCAATAGATGCTTGTAGCAAAAAAGCTATTACGAATTTTGCCGTCATCAGAATTAAAATCTCCAGCGATTGATTGTGAGATTTGAAAGCCCTTTTGATAATAGTATTCAGCGTTTAAATTACTCCATTCGTAGTTTATCTCAAGTGATTGTGAGTCAATTTTTACTAATTCATCTGCCAGTTGAGTTCCACTGCGCAATTCATTGCTATCAGATTCAAAATTATTTATTGTATAGGAATAAGACATACTAAATTCAGGAGTGATGTATTGCCTTAATCTTAAAGAGAAACTATTAGATTTTTCATTGCTACGATAAATCCAATCATCCGCATCAAACTGATAATTGGTTATATCATTGCTACTTGTGGATATGAACAAGCCATAATCTCCTTGCGCATCCACATAAGGAATACCATAGAAAAACGCATAGCTATCTCTTTGCTCGCTTATTTGCCGTCTAAACGAGCTACCAAAAATATTGCCAGTGCCGCCTATGTTGGAATCAAAAATGAATGCGCCCCAAGCGGCTTCATTTGGCTCCTCCCCACTTTGGTAACTGGGAATTCCCAGAAAGCTCCATTTATCTTTTACGCGAATAGATACTTCTGTTGTTGATAATCTTTGCACTGTCACTTCGCTAAACAGCCCTTGATTTGTCAGGCATTGCTCTAATTGAGCTTCCCCTGTTGGCAATGAGGGAAATCTTCCACGTTCAATGTCTTTATAGCAGATACGTACTAGTTTCTTTATATAAGATGTTTTGGTGCGTTTATTGCCGCTAATTTGTAGTTGGTCTGTAGTGGATTCTTGCGCCTGGCTGAACGAACTCCAGCATAAGATGATTGAGCAGCAGATTAATTTTTGAGTTATGACTCTGTTTAATAATAGCATTCTTTGAGTTTTAAAAAATATTCTATACACTTAATGTACCCCCTAATAATATATTTCCCCCCTTTAGTATATCCCCTCATTGATGTGTCCTCTTAGGCGCCCCAAGTCATCCGTTTAAGAACATTATCTTTAACTATGAAATGGTGATAAAGAGCAGCGAGCAGATGCAATATAATAAAAATCTTTAACCCAGTGGGGATTACTTCATAATGTATAGTTTTGATTACCTCTACCGCCAAACCATCGGATAATGTAAGTGGAGGAATTCTGAATATATTAAAAAAAGGAACGGCTCTGCCATCAAGCAATTTGCCAAGCATGCCGCTTATAGGTTGCATTAATACCGCAATGTATAGTATCCAATGACTAATAGTGGACAACTTGCGCATCCAGGGAGGAGTCGTTGGCTCATGCTCTGGTTTCTTGTTGAAGAAAACCCATATTAAACGCAAGCACACCAGCATAAAAACTGTTATCCCAAGGGACTGATGCAACCATACAAAGAAACGGCGCGTCTCGTCTCCTCTTGGTAAGTCGTGAGTAATTTCATGGTCAAGTAGCAGATATACAACAAGCACAAACATCACCCAATGAAAGATTTTGCTTATCAGCCCATAGCGCTCTACTGAGTTTTTAATTTGAATCATAATTAAAGTATAAGTGAAATATAAATAAAGTAATCTTATGCCTCCACACAGGGTGCTGGACTAAGGACGTTAATTGTAGCAGGATTAATCTGAAAAATATAATGATTATTTACTGCTGATAACTTTCCTTCCACCTCTATTAGGTCCAACATATAGGGAAGAATATGTTCAATGTTTGCTTCCTCTTCCATAACTGTAGTTAGGACGACGCGGTTAAGAGTCGTTGCTTGCGGCACAAATATCGGCGGAATTCCACCCCTTACGCATAAAGATGCGCAGGATTTATGAGTCATGCCCATAGACGGTCTCATTACTCCAAAATGGCATTTACTATCTATAATTCTTCCTCTTAGCTTATGAGTTCCCAGTTCCTTTACTTTGGTGGTAGCAATATTTATGTTTTTACGCAAGGTAGACACTTCTGATAGCGCTTCAAATAAATAGTTATACCTAACGTCATGACGGGTAAGTAGTTTACCGCTGACATTTACATATTTTTCATCTAACTCATTAACCAATTGATGAGCGCCATGTTTGCCCTGTTTCACCAAGAAAACCGTATCATAGCCACTGGGGGAGTAATGATTAGGCACCAATAGATAAGGGTATGGTTCTTTTACTAATTGACCGCGTAATGATATAGCTCTTGCTCCCCAGGTTGCCGCCTCAGGTTTTTTCTGCCTGGCAGCTATAAGTCCGCCAAATCCACCTATTGCCGCAATTAACAATGGTATTGTCGCCAATAGTAAACGACGTTCGCGGTTTGGCATTTTCTGGTAGCCAATAAAAAAATTATCCTTTTCCTTCGGTGCCTTCTGTTTTTCCTGTTTCTTCCCTTTAGCGTTCATCTTCGTCTGACCCATCTGATTATTTTATGCTACTTATTTTATTATAGCCGCTTTGGTTTTCTTACCCGCTGCATTAGGAGTTTGATTAATCTGCACAATTCCATTTTTAATCCGCACATTATAGGTGGGTATTTTCTCAGTAAAAGGGGCTGGCGACCTGCCGTTTTCTGGCATATATTCATAGCCATGCCAAGGGCATACTATGCGTCCATTGACTACCATTCCTTCACACAGTGGACCATTTTGATGAGCACAAGCGTTGGCGACTGCAACTATGCGGTCCTTATCATAGCGGAATACTGCTATCTTATCTCCCTTACTTAGAGTAAAACCCTTAGCGCGGTTATTCTCTATACTTCTAGCTGGGCACAAAGAAACCCATTCCTCTGTTGATGTGGTGCGTTTGTCGGCGAGCAGCTCCTTAATTGCCACTAATATATGTAGTCCCGCTAAGGCGCTTGCCGCGGCGCCAAGAACATAAATATTATTCATATCCCCTTCTGTTTGTATGAAGCCGAATAAGACGTGAGCGATTAAGAAAGAATAAGCAAAATATACGCCTATATGCAGTAGTTTCCATAACGGGGCAGTAAAGAACTTAAGCCAAAAATCATGGCTGGTAAGAGCCATTATCAGCAAAATAGCGTAAGCTGCCAGTCCATATATTTCAAAAGGAAAGCGGCTCATGTCTGCATAATTAGGGTTGCTGGTAATAAGAGAAGCGAATGGGGGAATAACCCCATAGCCGTGATACCAAACGATGGCAAGCGATAGATGCCCGCTAGCTACTAATATCATACTTACCCCCAGATGGCGGCGATTATATAGTAGCGGCTTGAATACAGATGATAGACGCGCCAATGGACCTATGAATAAAATAATATGCAGCATTATGAAAGCGCAGGTCCCGAGAGCTCTGATAAGCAGAGTTGTCTGGCTTATGTCGCGTGGTTGGGGATGCATAAAGTAGGATACCGCCATATAAGTGGCTACATATCCAATAACCCCAATAATTATGAATACATCATAAGTAATTTTGAGTTTATTCCATTGGATTGCTTGATAGTCGGCGCTCATTGTACTTGTTCCTCTGCTTCTTTTTTAGGGTTGAAATCTTCCTCCCATTGTTCAAATAATTCGCTTTGTTGGCTCAGGTTTGCTTGCTGTTGTTGGTTCAGTACCAGAGTGCGGGCAAGCACAAAAGCTACGGCAAGAGACGCCAGTAAAACAATCCATATAAAAAAATGCAGTTTCCTATGCCAGTTCTTCATTGAGTTTTACTATGCTTCATTACTTTTGTGTTTGCTTTTTGTTTTTCTTTCTTTTTGGCGATTAAATATTTACGTATTATGAGGGAAACCTTGCCAATCGTAATTGGCATAATTAGGGGCCAGAGTAGCATAGCCGCTGGTAGAATCATTATCCTAAAACCGGAACTACCACCACGCGCATGAATGTCCATAAGGTTAACTAAGAATGTTATAAACACCAAAGCAAACAATAGCCCGAAGCCCGCATAAGAGGCAGCCACGAGTAAAGGTAACGGATAAGCAGCTAAAATTTCTTGTATCACAATTAGTAGTATTATAAAGAAAGATACTATCTAATCCTACAATGTTATATAGAAAAATCTGCGGCAGCATAGATAACCCCAGATAATCATTGCAGGGAATATCTGTTTCTTAATCTGTTATTAAAGTTCTAATTTTTTAGTCATTAAACCCGTAAAATAAGAGTATGCTTATGACACGTTTGGTAATACTTGACCGAGATGGGGTGATAAATAGCGATGATAAGGGCTATGTGAAGTCGCCTGATGAATGGCAGCCGATTCCTGGCAGTTTGGAAGCAATTGCGGCAATGCAAGTCAGCGGACTAAAGCTAGCGGTTGCCACCAATCAAAGTGGCATTGCCAGGAATTTCTACACCGAGCAAGATTTAATGGCAATTCACAATAAAATGGAACAGCTGTTAGAACAGTTAGGGGCAAAAATTGACGTAATAGCTTTTTGTCCTCATGGTCCTGATGATGGCTGCGCGTGCCGCAAGCCAAAGCCAGGAATGCTGCGTCAGATAAGCCGTGACTTGGGAATTGCCGCAAACGAAAGTATTTTTATTGGAGATTCACTTAAGGATATTGAAGCCGCGATAGCGCATGGTTGTAGTCCAATATTGGTGCAGACAGGTAACGGGTTACGCACTGCAGAATTACTTAAACAACAGCAGCTTAAAGTAGAAATATTTGCCGATTTGGCGAGTGCGAGTGAGCATATTTTATCAGATATTAATAAATCGGGAAATGAAAATGAACATGAATAAACATAATCTTACGCCTTCTAATGGACTGCCTAATATACGTATCGGGCAGGGCTATGACCTGCATGCTTTAGTTGCTGGGGATGGGATATGGTTGGGGGGAATATTAGTTCCCTGCGATAAAAAAACTTTGGCTCACTCGGATGGCGATGTTCTGCTGCATGCTATTTGTGATGCATTATTAGGAGCATGCAACATAAAAGGAGCAGAAGACATAGGAGCTATGTTTCCTGATACAGACGATAACTGGAAGGACGTCGCAAGTTCGGTATTGATTAAGCGATGCATGGAAGTGTTGCAAGCAAATAACTATCAAGTGGTGAATATTGACAGCACCATTGTGCTGGAAAGACCACTGCTTGCCGATTATAAACCGCAGATGCGTAATAATATTGCTCAGCTGCTTGGCATTGATGAAGATGCCGTTAGCATAAAGGCTACGCGTGGGGAAGGACTGGATGCGATTGGTAGAGGCGAAGCGCTGGCAGTCCATTGTGTATGTCTTATACATAAGCATAAGGTATAAATATAAGATAGCACAATAAAGTAATTTTTTATCTCAATTTGCCTTTTTTAGGCACTTTTTACAATAGAATATACAAAATAGTTTACATATAAAATATGAGTAATAAGGAGATAAAGATTAAGAAAGGATTGGATATTCCCATGAGCGGAATGCCCGTTCAATCCTCTCCTGAGGTTAAAGAAACCGAGCAGGTTGCCCTGTTGGGTGGGGATTATCATGGGTTAAAACCAGCTATGGCGGTTGAGGTTGGAGACCAGGTCAAAAAAGGTACTGTTTTGTTTGCCGCTAAGCAAAACCAGGGAGTTGTATATACTTCACCGGCTTCAGGCGAGGTTGTAGCAATAAATCGCGGCGCGAGAAGAAAGTTAGTGTCGGTGGTAGTGGCAGTTGACGGCAAGGACACGCAAGAAAAATTTTCATCTTTTTCCACACAACAACTCAATAAAATCAAGGCGGCGGATATCGCCAAACAATTACAACTCAGCGGCTTATGGTGTGCTTTACGTACCCGTCCTTTTAGCAAGATTCCTGCCGTATCCAGCCAGGCGGATGCGATATTCATCAATGTGATGGCAGAAGATAAGCATTCTGCAGACCCGCAGTTATTTTTACAAGAACATACTAATGATTTTATTCAAGGGGTCAAGATTTTAGCGGCATTGACAAAAGAAAAAGGTCGCATTTTTGTCTCCCATGCTCCGCATATCCAATTACCAAATTTGCCACAGCAAAATAATGCTTCTATTACCACTGCAACTTTCAGTGGCAAGTATCCTGCTTCTCTCAGCGGCACCCACATGCATTTTTTATACCCTGCAGGGCGCGGAGTAACCAATTGGTGTATTAATTATCAGGATACCGCAGCGATCGGCAGATTATTCTTAACTGGGGAATTGATGAATCAACGGATGATAAGCATAGCAGGACCAGGAATTAGTAATCCACGTCCGCTAATAACTTCTCTGGGCGCTAATGTGGAAGAACTTACCGCAGGAGAACTACAAGGCAATAACAACCGATTAATTTCTGGTTCGGTATTAAATGGTTCTATAGCAGGAGGAGCGGGAGGAGCGGAAGCAGCAGGAGAGAGCGATGCTGATGTCGGCAGTGAGTTTTTAGGCAGATACCACCTACAACTAACCGCACTTAATAGAGGTGATACAAGGGAGTTTATGGGCTGGATGTCGCCAGGTTTTAATAAATTCTCAGTGCAGAATATCTATGTTTCCAAATTATTCAAGAGCAAATTATTTAATTTTACCAGCACCACTAATGGCAGTGAAAGGGCTATGGTTCCTATGGGCACTTACGAAAAAATTATGCCTCATAATATGCTGCCAACTCAATTATTACGTTCCTTATTGGTAGAAGATATTGAAATGGCAGAACGACTTGGCTGTTTGGAACTTGACGAAGAGGATCTGGCGCTTTGCTCTTTTGTGTGTCCTGGCAAATATGAGTATGGCGAGGCGCTGCGCGAGAATCTTACAAGAATTGAGAAGGAAAATTGGGACACTTAAATTTTATGCAACTAATATATACTTGTTGCAACAAGCTCAACATATAATTATTATCTATTATGATTAAACGGATGATGGCCTCTCTTGCTCCTTATTTTGAGAAAGGAGGCAAATATGAAAAATGGTATCCTTTATTTGAAGCGGTAGATACCATCCTATATACACCTGGCAAGGTCGCCAAGCATGCTCCTTATGTGCGTGATGGAATTGATATGAAGCGGGTGATGATAACTGTTTGGTTATGCGCTTTCCCTGCGATGTTTTGGGGTATGTGGAATATCGGTAATCAGGCGCTGGTTGCAATTGTTGAAAGCGGTTTAAGTGCTCCAGATGGTTGGCGCGGCGCCCTAATAGCTTCTTTAAGTTCACTAAACCCCAACAGTATTTGGGATTGCTTTGTTTACGGCGGAGTTTATTTTATTCCCATTTACTTTGTAGTATTTGTAGTGGGAGGGTTCTGGGAAGTGCTATTTGCCATGGTGCGGCGTCATGAAATTAATGAGGGCTTTTTTGTTACCTCAATCTTATTTGCTTTAACCTCTCCTCCCAATTTACCTTTGTGGCAGGCAGCCCTTGGCATCACCTTTGGCATAGTGGTGGGGAAAGAGATATTCGGCGGGACTGGCAAGAATTTTCTTAATCCAGCGCTTACTGGACGCGCCTTTTTATTCTTTGCCTACCCAGCGCAAATTTCTGGCGCTTCTGCTTGGACGGCGGTTGATGGATTCAGCGGCGCCACGCCCCTTAGCTTGGCAGCTCAAGGCGGAGTGGATGCTATCCTGGCGCAAAATATCACTTGGTTTGATGCCTTCTTTGGCTTTATTCAGGGTTCAAGTGGCGAGGTTTCCACCCTTATGATTCTGATAGGAGCCGTGTTCTTGATATGGACTGGCATTGCTTCATGGCGCATAATGGCTGGGACACTGCTGGGGTTATTTGCCACTGCTGGTTTGCTAAATCTGGTAGGGTCTGATACTAATCCGATGTTTGCCTTGCCTTTTTATTGGCACTTAGTGCTGGGCGGCTTTGCTTTTGGTTTGGTATTTATGACAACCGACCCTATCTCGGCAGCTATGACTAATAAAGGCAGATGGATTTTTGGTTTTCTAATTGGCTTTATGACGGTACTAATTCGCTGTGTTAACCCCGCCTACCCCGAAGGCATAATGTTGGCTATTTTATTTTCTAATATCTTTGCTCCACTTATTGATTATTTTGTGGTGGAAGCGAATATCAAGGCAAGAAGTAAAATGGTAGCTAAACTCCGTAGAATAACTTAAATTCGCACGGAATAGCGCATCCTTAAAGCGCCAAGTTAATGTAGTAAATTTCACTATTTATTGAATTAAATACATATAATACCTGTAATTATATTATTACTATAAAACACATTATGAAACTATACAAATCATTGATTATTGGCGGTGTGAGCGCATTGTTGATAATTATTTCAGGAATAATAGGCGCTGTGGATAAACCTAAAGGTTTTCCCCAGAGACCTATAACTATTATTGTTCCTTATGGAGCGGGTGGTGGTTCCGACCAGCTAACTCGCGCTATGGGTAACGCCATGAGCTCTGTTATGGGAGTCGGTGTGCAGGTAGTTAATAAACCTGGAGGTGGCGGAATTGCCGCAGTTCCAGATTTTATGACTGCGCCCAAAGATGGCTATACCATTCTGGAAGCAATTGATAATGCAGTCAGTAATTATGCTGAAGGCAAGCTCAAAGAAAACCCAGGTAAAGATTGGGATCCTATATGCCAAGCACAAATTACCTTCAGTCAGATATACGTTAGGTCCGATGACAAACGATTTAAAGATTGGAACGCCTTTGTAGCTCATGCTAAAAAGAATCCTGGTAAAACGAGTATTGCTAACCTTGGCAATCTTGGTTCCATGGAAAGGGTGAACATGGCTAAGCTTGAAGGGGCGATTGGTTTTAAGACCAATCAAATCCCTTTTGATAAACCAGCAGAAAGATATGCTGCGTTAATCGGTGGTCAAGTTGATGCTCTGTTTGAACAACCAGGCGATGTGCGCAACTTCATTGATGCTAAGAAGATGAAGCCAATCCTCACTTTATTTGATTCAAGACCAGGTGCTTTCTCATCTGTCCCAACTCATAAGGAAGTTGGCGCTGATTTTGAAGCATTGTTGCGTTTTCGTGGTTTTTATGTGCATCCCAGAGTACCAAATGCTCGCAAAAAATATCTTGAAGCGGTATGCAAAGAAGCATTTGAATCTGCTGAGTTTCAAAAGTTTAATGAATCTAAATATATGACGTTAATTGATAGTTATCGTGATACTAAGGGTTCCCGTAAACTCATAGAAAATGCAATCAGAACCTATCGTCAGGTTTATAAAGAGCTCGGATTAATTTAATTAGCTCTATTGTTAAAACTCGGATAGATAGAGGTGTTCTCCCCTATCTACCCGAGTTTTTTATGTAAATCAAATCCTAGTATCCTTAAATAAACACATAAATAATTAAATTAACAATGTCAGCTACCTACGTTAAAAAAATATCACAATATCTGGCAATATTTAGCAGTAAAGTCAATTCTCCACTTATGGAGTTTGTTTGGTGGTTACTTTTTGCTGTTATTGCTTGGTTTTTTTCTGTAGATTTTGCTAATGAAAATTTAGCAGGATACAAATGGGGACCTGCTTCTTGGCCACGGGCAATTTTATTAATGATTATTTTTGCTGCAGGAGTTCAATATTTACAAAAATTATTGGCAGCGAAATCCGTAGCGCGTGCGCAATCTGAACCCGCTCTCCAAACGAAATCTTCCCAAACGAAATCCGCACCCATAGTAGAACAAGAACCATCATCCATAGCAAGAGTGTGGCTTCTCTTCGCAGTGGCTATGCTCTATGTATTAAGCATGCGTTATGTTGGTTTTTATTTCTCTTCGTTGGTATTCTTGGTTGCATGCTTGTATATAATGGGCGAGAGGCGTCCGCTGTTCCTGTGTTTAATTCCTATCACTATATTTCTTGTAATTAATATAATATTTACTTCCCTGTTATATGTTCCCTTGCCTACAGGTACCTTGCCAGGATTTTATGATTTTTCTAATTGGTTTATAATTTTATGGAGAACTTTTTAATCGGGGCGCAGGAGCTTTTCACCGACCCTATAGCCCTTGTGTTGTTTTTTAGTGGATTGCTTGGTGGAATGATTTTTGGAGCAATACCTGGTATAAACATGCTTACTTTGGCTGCGGTTATTTTACCCTTTACTATCAACATGCAGCCCGAACATGCAATTATGTTCTTTTCGGTAATCTATTGTTCTGGAGTATTTGGTGGGGCAATAACCGCCATTCTCTTTAATATCCCTGGTTCTCCTGAGAACGCCCCGACAGCTTTTGATGGTTACCCAATGACCTTAAATGGACAAGCTGGTAAAGCTGTTGGAGCTGCAGTTATATGTTCGGCTTTTGGTGGTATTTGCTCGGCGTTGCTGATGATGACCGCAACTCCGCTTATAGCCGACTGGGCGGCAAGTACCTTTGGTCCCCCAGAAATTTTTGCGTTGGTTTGTTTTGGTTTAGCAGTATCCGCTGGAGTGGGAGCTGCTACTCTATGGAAGGGCTTATTGTCTGTAGGCATAGGGCTAATGATAGCAGTTATAGGCACTGACCCTGCTGGCGGCGTAGGACGTTACAACTTCGGCAGTTATTATCTATTGGCAGGTATTCACTTTATTCCTATGGTGCTGGGATTATTCGCAGTGTCCGAGGTTCTGTTTCAAGGAGGAAAAATACTAACAAGCAAATCTGCGGTGAAATATAAGGGTAAGGTAGTGCTTGATTTCCCTTCAATGTTAGAGTTCTGGCGGCTTAAATGGACAGTGCTTAGATCCACAGGCATAGGTTTTTTTGCTGGCATACTGCCAGGTATAGGTTCGGTGTTAGCTGCATTCTTAAGTTACGCCGAAGCGGTGCGTTGGTCCAGCAAGGAACAGAAGTTTGGCAAGGGAGAGCTTGCTGGGGTGGTTGCTTCTGAGACCGCTAATAACGCAGCTACTGGTGCTGCGATGATACCCTTAATGGCGCTTGGTTTGCCAGGTGGCGCTCTTACCGCTATAATGGTTGGGGTTTTCCAAATTCATGGCATGCAGCCAGGTCCCCTTATCTTTATAAACTCAAAAGAATTAGTATGGACAGTTTTTGCTTCAATGTTTTTTGCCAACTGCTTTATATTTGCTTTGGGATACCTGCAAACCAAAACCGTTGTCTATTTATTGCGAATTCCATTTCATTTTTTAGCTCCAGCTATCTTGTTAATCGCAACTGTAGGCGCTTATGCATTGCGCAACTTAACTGTAGATGTAATGGTTATGTACATCGCTGGTATAGTGGGGTATTTGATGAGACGCTCGGGCTACTCAGTTGCCGGTATGGTGTTAGGGCTTATTCTGGGCGGTATTGGCGAGTCAAGCTTTGTCAAAGCTATGCTATTACTTCATTACCAGCCAGTCGCGCTTTTTTATCGTCCGGTAACTGCTTTATTGTTGGTTCTGGCGATACTTGTTTTGGGCTGGAATATTTTCCGCGCGCTACGCGTTCCACAAACTAGATAAATAATATATAACTATGCAAGAAGAAACAATATCCATTAAGGAATTAGTTGCTAAAGGGCAGCAAGCAATGAAATCATGGCAGCCCCTCACTCAAGAGAAGGTAGATGAAGCGATAACTGCGCTCGGCTGGTCTCTTTACAACGCCAAGAACGCAAGAGAATTAGCGCAAATGGCGGTGGATATAACCGAGTTAGGCGATGTTGAATCAAAATACATTAAAAATCAACGCAAGACCTTCGGTACCCTGCGTGATTTACTAAGAGTTGCCACTGTCGGCATCATAGAAGACAACCCCGCCGCTGGCATGACTAAATATGCCAAGCCAGTGGGTGTGGTAGCAGCGATTACCCCCTCCACTAATCCTTCGGCAACGCCGGTTAACAAGGCAATGATGGCACTTAAGGGAGGTAATGCTATCATCATCGCTCCATCCCCCCTTGCATGGAAAGTGACCAATGCGACAGTGGAATTAATGCGTCAAGCATTATCCATGATAGGAGCGCCTGTAGATTTGGTGCAGATTATCCCAACGCCAGTTACCCGTGATGCCACAACCCAGCTTATGGATATAGCTGACCTGGTGGTTTGCACTGGCAGTCAAAACAATGTGCGCAACGCTTATCGCAGCGGAACCCCCGCCATAGGGGTAGGCGCTGGTAATGTTCCTGTTATAGTTGATGATAGCGCAGATATTACGGATGCAGCGCAAAAAATAATTGCCTCCAAAATATTTGATAATTCCACCTCCTGTTCATCGGAGAATTGTTTAATAATTGTCGCAAGTATTTATGACAAGATGCTTGCTGAACTACAACGACAAGGCGGATATTTAGCGAGCCCCGAAGAGAAAGAAAAAATTGAAAGTGTCCTATGGCAAGATGGCAAGTTAAATCGGGATGTAGTGGCGCGTCCATCTGCGCTATTGGCAAATAGTTTTGGTTTGGGGGATAACAAGAACGGAGGGGGAATAGCAAGTGAAGCTAAATTTTTTATGGTAGAGGAGCATGGTGTGGGTAGCCCATTCCCGCTTAGCGGTGAGAAACTTTGTAATGTGCTTACCATCTATAAAGCCCAAGATTTTACTGCGGCAATGAAAAAATGTGAAGAGATTGCAGAATATCAGGGCAAAGGACATTCCGTGGGAATACATACCGCGAATATGGATAATGCTCGCCTGCTGGCGGAACAGATGGAAACTGTCCGCGTATTAGTAAACCAGGCGCATACTTTTGGCAATGGCGGTTCTTTTAGTAACGCTCTGCCATTTACTCTTTCTATGGGCTGTGGCACCTGGCAAGGCAACTCAATATCAGAAAATCTCAATTATAAATGTTTTATTAACATCACCCACTTGGTTACAGAGGTGGCGGAAGATAAACCAAGTGAAGAAGAAATTTTCGGTAAATATTTGAAAAAATACAACATTCAAAACTAACTTTAACTGAACTTTAACAGATTATGAACTTTGAAGAGCATATAGGAAAAAAACTGCTACAGCAGTCCGACATAGCCATTCCTGCTAGCAGTATAGCGACTAATGTTGCTGATGCAGCGCAGCAAGTAGTCACCCAAATTGCCACATCGGGAGGAAAGTGCGCAATTAAAGCACAGGTGCCTAGCGGCAAACGAGGCAAGGCAGGCGGCATTGCTATAGTATCAGATGAAGCCGCAGCGCAAGCTGCAGCAGTCAAAATACTTGGCATGGAAATTGGCGGCTATCAAGTAGAGAGATTGCTGGTGGAAGAAGCGGTGGACATCAAAAGCGAGAGCTACTTAGCTATTATGAACGACTCATCAAGTAAATCCCCCTTGGTTCTTTTTTCGCGCCATGGTGGTATGAGCATTGAAGAGAGCAGCGAGCAGTATCCTGATGAACTACTACGCTTTGTTATGGATATTGATAAACAACTTGATGTTAGCGCTTTCACCCAAGCCCTAAAACAACAGCAAATCAGCTCAGAAGAGGCATCGCAGATAGCAGCTATTACAGAAAAGCTTTCCAAGGTGTATATGGAAAATGATGCCGAACTATTGGAGATAAACCCCTTAGTCCAAACCCAACAGGGAAATTATATTGCATTGGATTGCAAGTTCACTATGGATGACTCGGCAATTCCCCGTCAGGAAGAATTGACGCCACTTGGCAGTGGCGAGAAACAAAGCCCTTTGGAAAAGCGGGGTAAAGAATTGGGGATGCGCTACATAGAACTAGACGGCGATGTGGGTGTCCTTGCCAATGGGGCTGGGCTTACTATGGCAACTATGGACGCCATTGCTTATCATGGCGGCAAGGCGGCTAATTTTTTGGAGATAGGCGGTGAGGCATATCGTCTGGGCGAAGAAGCATTGGGACTAGTGCTTGACAATCCAAGGGTTACATCCTTGCTGGTAAACTTCTGTGGCGCTTTTGCCCGCACCGATGTTATGGTGGAAGGGATTATAACCGCTTGGAAGAAGTTAAATCCGCAAATACCAGTATTCTTTTCTATTCATGGTACTGGAGATAAAGAAGCGGTTGCTATGGTGCAAAAAGAACTCAATATTAACCCTTACCCAGCAATGAATGATGCGGTTGCGGCGGCAGTCAAAGCAGCGAATAAATAACCCCCCAAAATAATTAAGAGTAAACAAGAGTAACAATGATTTTAACTAACCAACATAGAGTGCTGGTCTATGGCATAACCGGCAAACAAGGTAGCTTCTGGGCGGAAAAAATGCTCGGCTACGGCACCAATATCGTAGGAGGAATTAATCCTAAGAAAGCGGGCACCATGCATCTTGATCTACCAGTGTGGGGTAGCGGGGAAGATGCGGCGCAAGATGCTACTAATGATACCAATGATACCAATGATACCAATGATACTAATGATACTAATGGTACCAATGATGCCGCAGTGCTTTTTATACCGCCTCTGCGAGTCAAGGATGCGGTGCTGGATGCATTAAAAGGAGGCATAAAGAATATAGTAGTTCTTACCGAGCATATACCAGTTCATGATGTCATGCATTTTTTGGCTGCAGGACGTGAAGCAGGAGCTCAGATTTTAGGACCAAACACCGCTGGCATGGTGCGGACTGGTCAATGTTTTCTTGGATTTATGCCAGCTTTCAACGAAAATATTTTCAAGCCAGGCAGGATAGGCGTTATCTCCAGATCTGGCAGTTTAGGGACTTTAATTTGTCTTAATCTAGTGCGTTCTGGTCTCGGTATATCATCTTTTATTGGTATAGGAGGGGACCCCATCATAGGAACTACTACCCAAGATGCATTAAAAATGTTAGACGAAGATGCGGACACAGATGCAGTGGCTTTGGTTGGTGAAATTGGTGGAGTAATGGAAGAAGAGGCGGCAGAGTATGCGGCTCAAATGGATAAACCCATAGCCGCGTTTATTGCTGGAGCGGAATCCCCCCCCGACAAAAAGATGGGGCATGCTGGCGCCATAGTAGTTGGCAAACGCGGTTCTTATGAATCTAAAAAACAAGCACTTGAAGAGGGCGGGGTTGTCGTATGCGGTACTCCAGCTGATATCCCATCAGTGCTTTCTTCTAAGTTGTAATACTGATTACTTTACTTCTATGTAAATCCAGGGTTTGTATATGTACTCGTCTGTATAATTAAATATAAATCTACACACTATATTTTGTTATTAGAGGACGCTTTGAATTATAATGGATTGTAATGAAAAAATATACTCCTTTAATAGAAAAACTTTTTAATGAAAATTATCAACTAGTAGATGGCACTGATGAAATTTTTGAATTAGATTTAGCTTTATGGGAGAGTGAGGTATTATCAAAAAAAGAATTGATTGAAAGAAGCGCCTATCTTAAATTAGTGGATGGTAAAGAGACGGTTCATTATAAGACATGTAATTTCCACAATCTTGATGCAGTTCACAAAAATAGTTCATTTAGAACAAAAGTTTTCTTTCTAAATGGAAAGTATTCAACAGGATATGCAACCCATAGTTTATTTCCTTACAGGGGGAAATTTCATCCCCAGTTGATTAGAGGTTTATTAAACATACTTGGCATGAAGCATAAAAATGTAGTCCTTGACCCTATGGCAGGAAGTTCTACCTTATCTGTTGAAGCGAGTTTACTTGGAATTGATTCTATTGCTATTGATATAAGTCCATTTTGTGAGTTAATGGGAAAAGTTAAAACCTTTTCGTTGGATTTAGATATTGAAGTTTTAGAGTCCATAACTAAATATCCAAATAAATTATTAGAAAAATTAAAGAAAGATAAAGTCCCTGAGTATTTCACTAAGGGTAAAGGTGATGATAAAAGACCATATTACAATATAGTATTACTAGCTTTTTTAGATGCTATGGGGTTTGCAAGTCGTAGTAGTTCTCCTATTGATGCTCTATTTCCTCGTGTTTTAGAAAGATATGTTTTAACAATCAAGTATTTTCAGGAGGCAAGAAAGAAAGTAGGTTTAAAAATAGGGCATTCTCAAATAATGCGAGGAAGTGTATTGGATATGCCCATTGCTGACGATAGCGTAGATGCAATAATTACTTCTCCACCATACTCATTTGCTATTGATTACTTAAAAAATGACCAGCCACAGTTGGAATATCTTGGTTATAACCTTGATGACTTAAGAAAAGATATGATTGGTTTGCAGGGTAGAGGAGTAGAAAATAAATTGGAACTTTATTTCGATAAAATGGATTTGGCATTAGGAGAAATGAAGCGAGTTTCAAAACCACAAAGCCCTATTGTCATTATTATTGGCACAAATGATATCCAAACCAAAGGAATTAAACTAGAAACAAAGGTTATTGAGTTAGCAGAGAAACAAGGGATTAAATTCAACCATAACTTACAAAAACCAATTAGAGGATTACAAAACTCAATGAAGCACGAATCAATACTATTTTTCACTAATAAAAAATAATTCAATGAATAGGATCATAACACCAACAACTATAGATAAATATAATACTGTAATCAACAAAAATACTTTATATTTTTTTAATCAAGAATTTGAAGAAAAACATGAAGGTCATATTAATTCCATCAAACAAATACTGCTACTCTTAAAAAATGACATTGAGAATGATGGATTAAAGGAAGAGATTTTTGATAAGTTGCTTAAGGATAAAGAACATGGTCTAAAGGCGTTGCTCGCTCTTACAGGAGTTTCAAATGAAACATTGAAAAGATTGACTACAATCATGAGAATAGTTGACGATCCTGAATTAAATAAATTGGTCAACAAAGATAAATGGTGCAAAGACAAGTCAGGGAATAGTGTATCAGAGTGGAGTGATGCATATATTTCTAAATTTATCAAAGAAAATGAATTTTTTAGAAAAGCTATTGTAAGCTTGTTTTTTGGAGGTTCGGCAGTTCCTTTCTTATCAAGAACATTGCCTTTATTTGAATCTAAAAAACTTAATATATCAAAACTAAAATTTGAAATACCAGAAATGATTGATACCTTAGTTAGGTACAGGGAAAAAGGTAGTTATTCGGGCAAGAAAGAAAATAATCCTGAAGTTTTAATAGAAAGGATATTAAATGAAAAGGAAATACCATTTACTAGAGGGGATCTTGATAAATTAAAAGCTAATAATGCCAACAGTAAAAGGTCTATGGATTTTATTATACCTAATCAAGACAATCCATTAGTTATTATTGAATGCTCGTTTTTAGCAACAACTTCTTCTGGTCAAGGAGATAAATCAAAAACTGAAATTCAAGTCGCCTCTTTAATTAAGAAACATTATCCACAATCAAAATTTATTGGTTTTGTAGATGGTATTGGTTGGTACGTGAGAGAAGGAGATTTAAGGAGGATGGTTGATGCTTATGATGATGTTTTCACTTTTCATCCAGATGAACAGCAAAGGTTCAAAGATTATTTAAATAACACATTATAGGTATATTAGTATGAAAGAAATTGATTTTGATATTCAAGGTATAGGTAAAGTTATAAAAGAGTACCAACTTTCAGTTCCTATATTTCAGCGTCCCTATGCTTGGGAAGAAAAACATATCAAGGATATGTTTGATGATATAGAATATGCTATTAATAATCAGGAACCTGAATATTTTATGGGGACTATTGTATTGACTGAAAAAGAGGATAGTGAAGCACTCGAGATAGTAGATGGACAACAAAGAATTACTTCTGTTTTTATTTTTTTATCAGCAGTAAGAGATTTTTTTGAAGAAAGTAACGAAAGGGAGCAAGCTAACTCCATAAAGAATGATTTTATTAGTGTATTTAATCGACGTCAAAAAAATGAAGTTTCTAAACTTAGATTAGGGTCGGAGGATAATAATTTTTTTCAAGATTTGATTATAAATGAAAAGAACCCTGATAAACAAAAAACATCGCATTCAAGAATAGAAGCCGCAAGAATATTATCAAAGAAGAAGGTAGAAGAATTAGGAAATAATAGCGGGAGTGATTTTAGCGTTTTGCATGATTGGATAGAGTATATTACTGATAAACTCAAAGTGGTTAAAATCATCGTCCCTGGCTCGGCAAATGCTTTTACAATTTTTGAAACTCTGAATGATAGAGGGCTAGAACTAGCTCAAATTGACTTACTTAAGAATTATTTGTATAGTAAATCAGGTGACAAATTAACTAATGTTCAAAATATTTGGATGGAAATGGTTAACATATTTGAAGAATATGGAGATGGAGGACTTATGCTTCAGTATATTAAGCATTATTGGTATGCAAATTATAAATTTACAAGGGTTAAGCACAAAGAGCTTTATGAAGCTATTAAGAGTAATATTAGAGATAAGGCACAGGTAGTAGATTTTATCAAGGACTTGAGGGCTAATACTCATCTTTACCTAGCAATTGTTAATTATAATCATCCACATTGGAAAATTTATAATAATGATGAAGCTAAGGGTTATGCAGAGATATTAAACTTTTTTAAGTTGGAGCAGTATAGGCCGTTATTATTTGCGGTTTTAAAAAAATTTGAAGATAAAGAAGTACAAAAATCTATGAAATTGATGGTTTCATGGCTTGTTAGAAATTTAATAACTGGTTCTTTTGGTAGTGGGGCTTTAGAACTTGAGTATGCAAAACAAGCACGTAAAATAATAAAAGAGGAAATTAAAAATACAAAAGATTTAAGGGAATCTTTAAAATCTGTCATTCCTTCTGATAATGAATTTAAAACTGAATTTATCAGCGCACGAACAAGTAAGGAAAAATATGCTCGTTATTATTTACGTTCCATTGAAAATTATAAAAATAAGGAGGAGGGGAAAAATCATCCAGGACTCTTAGTAGATAGTTCCCCCAGTGAGGTAGATCTGGAGCATATATTGCCTAAAAATCCTGAAAAAAATTGGCCTCAGTTCTTTGAGGAAGAAGTAAATGAGTACAAACATCGTATAGGTAATCTTTCATTAATGCTGAAAAATTCTAATTCTGCTTCATTACACTCTAATGCTTCGTTTAATATTAAGAAAAAGCAATATAAACAATCAGAATTCTGGATAACAAACATGATATGTGATTATGCTGATTGGAATACTAATAACATAACAGACCGACAAACACAATTAGCTGAAATTGCGGTTAAGGTTTGGAGCTTATAATATATTCAACATGATTAATAGATACTTGAATAAAATCATTAGAGGTGATTGTTTAGAGGTATTAAAAAAAATACCTAATACCTCGGTTGATATGTCATTTGCAGACCCCCCTTTTAATCTTAACAAAAAATATAATCGTTATGAAGATTCAAAGGAACAACAAAATTACTTGAATTGGTGTAATGAGTGGATGAGTGAAATGGTGCGAGTTACAAAACCAACTGGCGCAATTTTTGTTCATAATATTCCTCGCTGGCTTTCTTATTATACAGAGCATCTTAATAAAATTTCCTATTTTAAACACTGGATTGTTTGGGATTCTGGGGGAGCTCCTATGGGGAAAACTTTATTGCCTAATCATTATGGAATTTTATATTATACAAAAGAACAGAACTATAAGGACTTTAAGTTTAATAGCATCCGTTATCCTCACTCCAAGTGCAGAATTTGTAAAGGTTATTTAAAAGATTATGGAGGAAAAAAAGACCAAGCTCATAAATTTGGTCCCGTGCTTTCTGATGTTTGGAATGATATTCATAGAATACGACATAAGAAAAGAAGAGATGCGCACCCCTGTCAATTACCGATCCCTTTACTTGAAAGATTAATATTAATGACTACTGATGCTGGAGATATCGTCTTGGACCCATTCATGGGAACTGGCACAACTGCTGTTGCTGCTAAACAGTTAGGTAGAAAATATATTGGTGTTGAGCAGGACTCGGAATATGTAAAAATAGCTAAGAAGAACATAAAGAATGCCGAAGAAACAAAGATTAATGATTGTTTTGTTTCTATATATCTTGGAAATATTAAAACAATTAGAAGTAAAGATTTTGATTTGATACTTGGCAATACTGAAGAGGATAGTATAAAAAATATTAGCGTATCTATTAAACCTAAATCTGCACGCACATCAAATAAAAGTCAGGATAATTATAAGTCAGAATCCGTTGCTTTATAATTTCACTATTTTTATATTGAGTTAATTTTGAAATAGGATTTGCCAATAGTAGCAGGTAAATATACTTATGAATATGGAATATTATCAAAAAAACTATGATTCGTATTAGGAATATTATATTCATTACGACAGCAATCTTTACAAGCGCTATTGCTTTATCACAGCAAGGGCAAGCCGCGGATGCACCACCAATTCGGGGTAGTGTTGGCATATTAGTTGGGACTGTGCCATTATCAGAGACGCTCCAATATATCAACGCTAAAGGATTTGGAGAGGAGCCAACTTCAGAGAGCGGGGTTGGTTTTATGTTAGATATAGGGTCTACAAGCGGCAATGCTTTTGCACTGGACTATTATGTATTTGCGGAGGAAGCAACTAGAACTAGGACTACACAGGATGGTGATGCTCAATTGTCAAGCACAGAAAAAGTATCAATATCGGGTCCTTTCTTAGGGTATCGTTATCATTATCCTGGAGGGTTTTATCTTGGTTTCGGCTTTTGGTATACGCAGGCAGAGAGCGAAAAATCTTTTAGCAATTCCCAACAAGGGGAACAAGGCAGCACAGAAAATATATCTACCTACAGACCTGAGTTCTTACTTGCACTTAATATTGGTTACAATCAGGTGTTTAGTTCGGGGTTTACTATTGGCGCTCATCTGCTGCATAGCTTTCCTGGCACCTTGGAAAGAGATAAGCTCCAGTTCTCTGATGGGACAGGTTCTGCCACTAACCCCCTCAGTGAGTCAGGAGAATTACAGGGTCTCCAAGTAACTTCGCTTAGTTTTAAGCTTGGATACTCTTGGTATTAATCAATAATCCTCGCTTGCATAAACCCCGCTTGCATAAACCCCCCTTATATTCACACCCCCTGCATTATATTGCTTACCAACAGGTGTAACCACCATCTGCCAGCAATATAGAACCAGTTAACAAGCTGGATGCGTCTGTGGCAAGAAATAGGGTCGCAGATGCCACTTCATCGCACTGTCCCATTCTTTTCATTGGAGTACTTTCCAGCCACACAGGATACATATCATCATTATCCATAGCGAATCTGTTAAGAGGGGTATCTATATAGGTGGGGGCAACGGCATTAACTCTTACTCCCCGTTCTGCCCACTCAGCTGCCAATGATTTAGTTAGCTGATGAACTGCCGCTTTGGAAGCATTATAGTAGGATTGCGGTTGCGGTTTATTGACTATAAATCCTGACATGGAGCCAACATTCACTATACACCCTTGTTTACGTGCTAGCATGAATTTGCCAAAGCTGCGACAACACCAAAACAAACCGTTGAGATTAACATCCAAAACATTAAGCCAGTGTTCATCTGCCACTTCTTCTGCTGGAGTTTCACTACGGGCAATTCCAGCGCTGCATACTAAAATATCAATCTGTTTACCATTGTGGTTAAGTTCTTTAGCTAGTTCCTCCACCTGAGCGCTATTGGTTACATCCAACTCAACAAACTCAGCGTTAATTCCGTTGGCAGTTAACTTCTCCACCGCTTCCTTGCCAATTTTTTCAGTAAGGTCGGCAATATACACCTTGGCGCCACATTCTCCAATCGCTTCGGCAGTTGCGAAGCCAATGCTTTGCGCCCCGCCAGTAATAAGCGCGCTCTTGCCGCTTAAGTCATATTTCTTAAGATATTTTTTCATAATCGTATCATAGTTATATATTATTGCTTAATTCATCCAGTTGCCGCCACCGGTTATGATGGCGGTTTTACCTCTCAACCGCATAGTTTAAATTAACTGTATATTGTGGTTACTTATATGCAACTAAGGATTTACCGTCTGCCGCAAACAGATGAGAATGTTCATGCATAAAAGCTATTCCTATTTCATCTCCCACCTTATACTCATTATCCGCCTCAACGCGCATATTAATTAATCCAAGTCCTGCTATCTCAACATACAAATAAGAATTATCTCCCAATTGTTCAATAACCTCAATTTGTCCATTGCAATCTCCTTTGCCTACCGCCACATTTTTAATGTGTTCGGGACGGACTCCCCAAGCGTCAATCGTTCCATTGATTAGCTGCCGTTTGATTGATACTTTGATATTATCAGTTAAGTGCACTTCTTTATTTGATTTGCCTACTTTTTGTGCCTTGAATATATTCATCTTGGGCGAGCCAATAAACTCCGCCACAAAGCGATTCACTGGCTTATGATACAGTTCCATCGCCTTGCCTATTTGCTCAATATTTCCTTTATTCATAACCACTATTTTGTCCGCTAAGGTCATTGCTTCCATCTGGTCATGGGTTACATAAATCATGGTTTTCTTAAGGCGATGATGCAGACGGGCAATCTCTAAACGCATCTGCGCTCTCAATGCCGCATCAAGATTAGACAGCGGCTCATCAAATAAGAAAGCGACTGGGTTGCGGGCAATGGCTCTGCCAATAGCTACCCGCTGCCTCTGTCCGCCAGAGAGTGCGCGCGGCTTTCTATCCAATAACTGTGTAATTTCCAACACCTTTGCTACATCCTCAATGCGTTTGTTGCGTTCTTCTTTAGGCAATTTGGCAAGTCGTAGCCCGAACTCAATATTCCCCCTGACACTCATGTGGGGGTATAAGGCGTAGGACTGAAAAACCATTGCCAAGCCACGTTTACTGGCGGGCATGTTTGTAGCATCCTTATTGTCTATACTAATCTTGCCTTCCTCACAACCATGCAGTCCAGCAATTAATCTTAATAAGGTGGTTTTGCCACATCCAGATGGTCCTAAGAGCACTATAAACTCTCCTTCCTTAATGCGTAAATTTAATCCATTGATAATTTTTTCTTTTGGACTAAAACTTTTATGTATATTTTCTAAAACTATATCTGACATATATTTATCTGTTATGTTACTTTACTGCGCCAAAGGTTAATCCGCGCACGAGTTGTTTTTGACAAAACCATCCCAATACCATTATGGGAGCTATGGCAAGCATGGACGCTGCCGATAGTTTTGCCCAAAACAAACCTTCCGGGCTGGAATAAGAAGCGATGAATGCGGTAAGTGGCGCTGCATCCGCCGCGGTTAAATTCAGTGACCAAAATGCCTCATTCCAGGTTAATATCACTATCAGCAAAGATGATGATACAATCCCTGGCACTGCTAAAGGTAGCAGGACATACAAGATTTCCTGCCATAACTTCGCCCCATCCATGCGCGCCGCCTCTAAAATTTCAGCAGGAACTTCTTTGAAATAAGTAAACAGCATCCAAATTAAAATAGGTAGATTTATCAGAGTCATTATGATGATTAGTCCAGTGCGGCTATCCAATAAACCAGTGTTTTTAAACAACAGATAAATAGGAATAATAACTCCGACTGGCGGGAGCATTTTGGTGGAGAGCATCCACATCAGTATACCCTTAGTCCGCCTAGTTGGGCTAAAAGCCATTGACCATACAGCTGGCACCGCAATAATCAAGGATAATAAGGTTGCCCCACCAGCAATGATGACCGAGTTGGCAAAAAAACTAAAATAATTGCTTCTTTCCTGTACCGCCACAAAATTCTCCAAGGTTGCCTTAAAGTTAAAAAAGAGCGGTGGGTTATGGAAGGCATCCAGTTCGGTTTTAAACGCAGTCAGAATCATCCATAGAATCGGAAAGAACACAATAAACGCAAAGAACCAGGCAACGCAGGTCATTATTAATGTCTTAGCTAAGTAATTTTTATCCATATTATTATCCTTCTATTCTTCAAGATTCTTGCCAATCATTCTTATGAGGAAGAAGGCAACTATATTTGCCAGAATAACCGCAACTATTCCGCCTGCGGAACCTAATCCCACATCAAACTCCAATAAAGAATTAATATATATAAGATAAGCAAGATTAGTTGTGGCAGACCCTGGTCCGCCTGAAGTAGTAACAAATATTTCGGCAAATACTGTTAGTAAAAAAATTGTTTCAATTAATACTACGACCGTAATGGCGCGAGCCAGATGGGGAAGCACTATGTAAAAGAAATAGGAGAAGTACCCAGCTCCATCCATGTTGGCAGCGTCCTTTAATTCTTCATCCAAAGATTGCAGTGAAGTAAAAAGAATTAGTGTGGCGAAGGGTAGCCATTGCCATGCCACGATTATTATAATTGAGGTGAGTGGGATGTCGGTAAACCAATCCACCGCAGGCAATCCCATTATGCTTGCAATATAGGCAAACAAACCAGACACTGGATGCATCAAAAGATTCTTCCATATCAGGGCGCTGACTGTTGGCATTATAAAGAAGGGTGAAATTATTAACACTCTAACTATGCCTCTTCCCCATATATGCTGGTCAATTAGAACTGCCAGCAGCACTCCACCTATTAGGTTAATAATTAGTACAGCCCCAACCAGCAAAAGAGTATTTATAATCGCTTGAAAAAGTATTGGATCTGTAAGAAAAAATTCGTAATTGCTAAGTCCAGCCCATTCTATAGTTCCTGGCTGTAGCAAGTTGTATCTTAAAAAAGAAAAGTAAAGGGTCATCCCCAAAGGAATAGCCATCCACAATAAGAGAACCGCTATTGCGGGATATGATGGCAACTTTGTTGCAAGACCTTTATACCTAGATTTTGTCGGGGATGTTGTCGGGGATTTTGCCGGGGATGTTGTCATTGATGTTGTCATCAGTTTATGTTTTGCATATCTATTCGTTGATGTGCAAGAAATTCATAAATGTTTTATTAGGACAATAAAATAGGCGGACCAAAGATAATGGAACCGCCCATTTATTGTTATTAGAATACTATTTAGGGTATCCTGCCCGTTTCATAGTTCTTGTAGTGAATGACTGAGCTTTCTTAAGAGCACTGTCAACACCTTTGGGACCTGCAGCCAAAGCAGCAGAGAACTCCTGTCCGACCCTTGTGCCAATTGCTTGGAACTCAGGAATAGCAACGAACTGAACGCCTGTATAGGGTTTCGGTTTTAGCGTGCCAGTGATAGGATCTGCAGACATAATTGCGTTAAGAACCTTATCCGCGAAGAATGCATCACGTCTGTAGTTAGAGTTCTTATACAAAGAGGTGCGTGTTCCGGGAGGAACATTAGCCCAACCTTCTTTGCTAGCAACTAAAGCCAAATATTCTTTGGAAGTTGCCCAAGCGACAAATTTCTTGGCGTCAGCTTGTTTTTGGGTTCCAGCAGGAATTGCCAAAGACCAAGCCCAAAGCCAGTTAGAGCCGCGTTTAGTAACTGCATGAGGCGCTAAAGTAAAGTCAACTTTATTGTAAACAGAGCTATCTTTCTTGTTGGTTACAAAGCTGGCAGCTACTGTAGCATCCATCCACATACCGCATTTACCAGAATTAAACAACGCTAGGTTTTCGTTAAAACCATTGCTGCTGGCGCCGGGAGGGCCATAGTTGGTTAGCAAATCAACATAAAAGCTGAGTGCTGCTTTCCATTCAGCAGTGTCAAATTGTGGTCTCCAGTTCTCATCAAACCATCTGGCGCCAAAAGAGTTGGCAACAGTGGTTATATAAGCCATGTTTTCACCCCAACCAGCTTTACCTCTTAGGCAAATGCCATAAACGTTGGGTGGGTTATGAATTGCTCTAGCAAACTCATAGATTTCTCCCCAAGTTGGTTCTGCTGGCATTCTTAATCCCTTAGCAGCGAACAAGTCCTTGCGATACATGGTCATTGAGCTCTCACCATAAAAAGGTGAAGCGTATAACGAACCTTCGTATGTTAAGCCATTGCGAATAGGAGGCAACAGATCATTAATGTCATATTTAGGACCTAGGTCATCAAGCGAGACCAACCAACCTTCTTTTGCCCATATAGGAACTTCATAAGTCCCGATGGTCATAACATCAAACTGACCGCCTTTAGTAGCTACATCTGTAGTTACTCTTTGACGCAGAACATTTTCCTCTAGTGTCACCCATTTAAGAGTAATACTGGGGTTATTTTTGGTAAACTCTGATGATAATTTTTGCATACGCACCATATCACCATTATTTACTGTAGCTATTGTAATTTCAGCTGCTGAAACGGCAAACGCTGTAGCCATTCCAACACATAAAATTACCTTAGTAAAAAGTTTAGTATATTTCATATATTTTTTGCCTCTTATAGGAGGACCTCTTTAGTAATTATATTTAATAATGTTTAAAAAATGATAATTTGATTAATCAAATTACCAACATATTATTATAGGTAATTAAAATAATAAATCAACTATATTGCTAATTTATTATTAAATATTATTTCCCTCAAATAAGTAGATTGCAGCCGTCCATGAAAAATCATTGCCGCCACATCCTTTACCACTTATAGGGTCATAGTATTCATAAAAGCCGCTTTTTTCTACTAAGGAATACGTATTTTGTCTTATCTGCTGAGCTGTTTCTGTAAAGCCGTATTCATTAAGTCCTTGGGCTATCATCCAATTTATGTGCAACCAAACTGGACCGCGCCAGTAGCGACTAGAATCAAACCCCTTCTCATTAGAAAATGTTGATGGAACCCCGTATTCAACTTTTGCCAGCTCCTCTATAATCGTTTGATTCATCATTTCTGCTTGCTGTTTGGTGGCAAGCTTGGCATACATGGGTAAAAAGCTTGCGGATATTTTTTGTTTCAGCGGCTTGTTTTGCAAGGCATCCCAAGTTACAAAATATCCTTCCTCCGACCATAGTTGCTGGATACTACGGGAAGTATTCGCCATAAAACCCTTTAGTTCTTTCAGGTTCTCCGAATCTTCTCGTCCCAGGACTGCCGCAATCTTTATCAAAGCATCTGCCGATTTATGCAATAACGATATGATACATAAATCATAAACACTAAAAGGACCTGTCTCAATCAGCTGCTCATCTGTTGTGCCATTTTTAAGCAAATCAACTATGTATAGGTATTTATCATATTCTTGATTAGTTGGACGTTGGGCGGCATTGACTAATGTGGTATCCTTGCGGTTATAGGAACCTTCAAACATTGGAACCCGCTTTAATGGCTCATCCCATACAGGGCTATTATCCATACCTGTTTCCCAGGGATGCACTGATGCTACTAAGCCAGGGAAATCATGTCTTTGTCTGTTAACTATCCACCAACTATAGTGTTTGCACAGATTATCAAAAACCTTAATTAAATGCTCTCGCGCAGATTTTTTATCCTTAGTGTTGCAATACAGTAGCCAATAGCCAAGCGCCAGTATAGGCGGTTGTGAAATACGCGAGCTTGGCAGAGCGAAATCTGAAGTTCCCCAAACATCGTGTCCCGGAAAATAATCCTCCGATTCTTGATGAAAAATTATATGTGGGATAAAGCCATTATCCCATTGCCCTTTGATTAAAAAATCAAGTTCTTGCCAGGCGCGCGGCTCATCAAATGATTGCCATCCTAAAGCATTTATCACAGAATCCCAATACCATTGGAATGGATATAGGTGACCGCAAGGAATAGTATACCCACCACGATCATTATTGCGTAAAATTTCTTGCGCCTTTGCTATTAGTTTTAATGTTTTTTCCATTGCTCAGCTAATTAGCTTGCCATGTTTATTGAACCAATGCGGATTAGTTGGATTAAGGTATATTTGTTGTCCATGATTAATAGAAATATCGTTGTTGGCAACCGTGCGCACTAAATGTCCTTCTATCTTAGTGGTTATATGTAGATGAGAACCCAATGATTCTACTACCATTGCCTTAACAACCCAAGAGCCAGGTTTTTTGCTGGTTGACACAGGCATATCTTCAGCGCGTAATCCCAAAGATAATTCTTGCAGTGGAAGTGAGACCTTGCTACTCTTCGCCAATTTTTTAACTAGATTAGATAATTCATCGTTATCAGCTAAATCCTTAATTGGCAGAATATTCATAGGCGGATTGCCAATAAATCCTCCTACAAATGTGGTAGCTGGAGAATGATATATCTGCCGCGCATCCGCGTATTGCACTATTTCCCCTAAGTACATAACTGCAATACGATCCGCTAAACTCATTGCTTCAGTTTGGTCATGGGTAACATATAGAGTAGTAGTGTGGGTTTTTTGTAACAGTTCTTTCAATTCGGCGCGCATCTCCAATCTCAACAGGGCATCCAAATTTGATAAGGGTTCATCCATCAAAAGCACTTCTGGTTTCATTGCTAAGGCGCGCGCTACAGCCACCCGTTGCCGTTGTCCCCCTGATAACTGAGAAGATAACCTCTTATGCAATGCAGATATATGCATCAATTCAGTTGCCTCCTGGACTCTATGCTCAATTTCTTGTGGCGCAAATTTTTTCATTTTCAAACCAAAAGCAACATTCTGATATACTGTCATGTGGGGGAACACCGCATAGTTTTGGAATACCATTGCAATATTGCGTTTTTGAGTTGGCAGCTGGGAAACATCCTTCCCATCTAATATAATTGAGCCAGATGTCATACTCTCCAGCCCTGCCACTATGCGTAGTAGAGTGGTTTTGCCACACCCCGAGGGTCCTAACAAAACAGAGAACTCGCCCTCTTCAACAGTCAAAGAAACATTTTTTAATGCTTCCGTTGAGGCGAACCTCTTTTTTATATTAGTAATTTTAATTTGTCCCATAATTGTTTATCTGTTGGAAATACCCCACATACTAAAAAGATATTTACGCACTATGAAAATAAAAATTAGTGAGGGCATTATTAGAAAGAAACCACCAGCAAAGCGAAAATGTAGCGGAGCTTCATTTAAGCCCGATATTAGATAAGCTGGTAGTGTGCGATTTTGAGTTGTTAGCACTGCCGCCGCAAAAACCTCATTCCATGAAATAATAAAAGCAAAAATTGCAGTAGCAGCTATGCTTGGTAATGCTAAAGGCATCACAACATACAAAAATGCTTTCAGGCGTGAGCAACCGAGTGTCCATGCTGCCTCTTCAAGTTCTTTAGGAATACCAAGAAACAAGCTATAGGTTATAAGAACGGAAAAGGGCATAGCTAAAATACTATGAACCAATGCCACCCCAAATATAGAGTCGTAAATGCCAAGTTTAATAAATCTGACCGCCAAAGGTAAGGCAAGTAAAGCGACAGGGAAGGCGCGAGTAGTTAAGACAGTTATCCTATATATTGACTTGCCTTTAAAATCATAACGCGCCATGGCATACCCAGCGGGAGCCCCCAGTGCTACAGCGATTATCATCGTCATCACCGCGGCATATATGCTATTAAGAGTGGACTTCCAAACTTCAGGAACTTTGAAAAAGAAAGTTAGGGTATCCAAAGACAATGCGGGAAACAGAGATTTGGGCCAAGCGTAAATTCCTTCACTGGTCTGCATGGCAGAAATTGCTATTAGATATATAGGAAAGAGTACCCAAGCGCTGGCAATTGCTGCCAGCAAATATATTATTTTTGTAGTGCTTATCATGTGGTTTGCGCCTCTTTTTTAACCCGAATAACTGACAAATAAAATAATGTGGCAGCCACTGAAAGGACAAAAATTAATAAAGCATAAACTGCGGCGACTCCGCTATCACGATAATGAAACTGCCACAAATAGGTCTCTTGGACTAAAACTCTAAAATCATTCCCCGCCAATGCAATCACTACTGCAAACACCTCTAATGCCAAGATAGTTCGCAGAATTAGAGCTGTTTGAATACTGGGCTTAAGCAGCGGCAGGGTAACTTTTACGAATCTTTGCCAGGCGCTGGCGCCAAAAACCTGAGCCGCCTCGTTATACTCTTTGGGAATTAGTTGCACTCCCGCCACCAAAATCACCATAACCACAGCTGTAGAACGCCATATCTCTGCAATAGCTATTGCGGCGAACAAAATAATTGGGGACTCATAACTTAGCCACAAGGTTGGCTTATCTATAATCCCCAAATGATAAAGTATAGAATTGATATATCCACTCTCTGTTAACAGGGCAAGCCAAACAAGGCCTCCTGCTAAATCGGATATTCCGAGAGGGATGGTCCATATATATAGGTAAATATTCCTGCCCCTTTTCATTTTGGTTAGCATCATAGCCATACCCAGTGCTAAGCAGGTTTGAACACCGACTACTGCCACCAGCAGCAGCATAGTGTTACGCAATGAGGGGGTAAAGTTAATATCCTCTGCGGCAATTATGAAGTTCTCTGTGCTCCAATTATTATCAAAATCACGAAAAGCTAATATGATTGTTTCAAATACTGGAATAAGAAAAATAATAAAGATAAAAAGTGTACTTGGCAATATCAACAGATAGGGAATTAATCTATCATTACCAAGTTGTGAAAATATTTTCATCTTTATTATTTCTCCTTTATTATCTGTCAGATTTAAAAGTTAATCTGTATATCGTGGTTAAAATAAACAAGCTAAAAGCAGGGAAATAAAATCCCCCTGCTTTAGCTTCGTAAACCCTCTCCATACTTATGGAAGGTATTTAGCTATTACTCTACCGGACATGGCTTGCTGCCACTTGAAGCATCTGGCGCCCAGCAGGGTGCTTTGGTTTGCTTCATTATGCGGTTAAGCGTTCTAGCTTGTCTTTTAAGAGATTTTTGGATGTCCTGATTTTCTAGGACTATCAGCTGAAAGGTGTCACGATACACTTTAGAAAAAGCGCCACTTTTATCACCTAAACCAACTGGCAATAGTCCTGGGTTTGCATCTGGCGAGTTCGCCTGAGCGCTGATAGCCGCCGCTGAAAGACGAACATCTGCTGGCATTCCTTTGGTGTTAGCAGTTACCACAGGATAGAACCCCACTTCTCGCAGAGCAATTCTTTGAATAGAACTCTTAGTTAAGTGGTCAATTAACCTTTCTGATGCAGCACGATCCGGTGTATTTTCAGGGATCGCTAGCCCAACTATCACTGGCATAAAGCCGCGTCCATGCTTGGCAGCTGGGGCTGCAAAGCCAACAAAGTCATTTGGTTTTTGTGAGAAGGCATTCTTCAAGCGAGCAGTATGGTCAAAAGCAATCCACACTTCTTCTGCTAACAATGGTTCTTGCATAAACTCATAAGTAGTAGAGCGGGGGCTCACATATTTCCATAGGTCACGGAAATCAGCCCACATCTCTGCTGCATCATCACTCTTAAATGTTCTGACTACTCCATCTGTATATGAAGGATATAGATAGCCCTGAAAGAATCTATGCATAAGTCCTTTAGGACCTGCGGGGAAACCAAGAGCTCTTTTGCCTGTATCATCATGGATATTTTTTGCCCATTCTTTTAACTGTGAATAAGAGAGAAGATTAATATCTGCTCCTTTTGGCAGGTATTTCATCGCCTTTTTATTCGCAGCCATTATATAGGTGGCTTGCATCCAGGGAATGTACTTTTGTGAAGAACCGCCTATTTTTGCAAGATTAGCAAAGGTATCACTAAAGCCACGGTTTTTCAACTTCGCCATCAAACCGCCCACATCACTGAGAGCATTTGCTTCATCCAAGACAGGAAAAGTTCCATGTAAAGACCCAATAACATGAACAGAACCCTTACCGGCTTGCTGTTCTGCGATGATCTTAGTTACCAAAACAGGTCCTTCTTCGGGGACAAAGTTCACTTTATCGGGAGAATTTTTCAGTATCACGTTGCGAACTTTCTGCGCTTCCTCAATTGGGCGCAACTGATCGCTGATAAAGATAGTTTCGGCTAATGTAATTGATGAAGTTATCATCAAAATTATCATAGCAAGAGCGCTGACGATAATTTTTATGTTTATATAATATTTCATATTTAATTCCTCTAAGGTTGTAATATTAATAATTGCTAATATTATATGCTTGAAGTATTAATTCAAGTAGATTTATAATTAACTCCCGCAAGGCAGAAACAGGTTGCAATAATCTATGAATTAGAAATATACAGGGGACTATTTATGTTATAATTTTTATGTCTATTGTTATTTTAGTTGAAAGTACTTTTAGTATTAACTCATCAGTGTTGCATCAGTATTAACGCAGCTTACTCATAGCAAGGACATTTTTTTCATTTATTCCATGATGGTTTTTAATAGTGCCAGAAGATAATACAGAGATTCAAAATATAACAAGAATAGAAATTCAAGATGAGGTAAAACAATCTTATCTTGATTATGCTATGAGTGTCATAGTAGGACGAGCTCTGCCAGATGTGCGTGATGGCTTGAAGCCAGTTCATCGGCGGGTTCTTTATGCGATGCATAATCTCAAGAATGATTACAACAAACCGCATAAAAAATCCGCCCGCATTGTAGGGGATGTGATAGGTAAGTACCATCCTCATGGTGATGCTGCTGTTTACGACACTATAGTGCGCATGGCTCAGGACTTCGCCATGCGTTATCTTCTAGTTGACGGACAAGGCAACTTCGGCTCTATAGATGGGGATATGGCGGCGGCAATGAGATATACTGAGATTCGCCTAACTAAGATAGCCCATACTTTTTTAGATGATTTAGATAAAGACACGGTAGATTTTGTACCCAATTATGATGGCAGTGAAACCATGCCAGAGTTTCTTCCTGCCTGCATTCCTAATTTATTAGTTAATGGAGCATCAGGTATTGCGGTTGGTATGGCAACTAATATCCCCACCCACAATCTAAGTGAAGTTATAGATGGCTGCTTGGCTTTAATAGACAACCCCAACATCACAATTGCTGAGTTAATGAAGCATATTCCAGCACCTGACTTTCCCACTGCGGCATACATAAATTACAGCCAAGAAATTGCCCGTGCTTATGAGACCGGCAGAGGGACGGTTTATATGCGAGCCAAGCATAGCGTGGAGGAAATGCGTGATGAGCGATATCGCATAGTAGTAGAAGAGATTCCCTATAGAGTTAACAAAGCGACCCTGCTTGAGAACATAGCAGGTTTAGTGCGGGCGCAAAAAATTGATGGCATTTCTGACCTAAGAGACGAGAGTAATAAAGAAGGCATTCGTGTAGTTATTGAATTAAAAAGAGGCACTATTGTAGATGTAATTATAAATAACCTATTCAAGCACACAGCATTGGAAAGCAGCTTCCCCATCAATATGGTTGCGATTGTTGATGGCAGGCCGCGTCTGCTTAATCTTAAGCTTATTCTTAGTGAGTTTGTCAAACATAGACGAGCGGTAGTAACTCGGCGCACTTTGTATTTATTGCGTCAAGCGCGCAGTCGCGCTCATTTATTGGAGGGCTTGGCTATTGCCATTGCTAATGTTGATGAAGTTATAGCGATGATTAAATCATCGCCGACAGTTCAGGAAGCCAAACAGCGTCTTTTAGCGCACAAATGGAAGGCAACCGCAATAATTGATATTTTAGACAAGTCCACAGGGGAAGACATCAGACCGTTAGACCTGCCACAAGAATATGGGCTTATAGCTACAAAAGAAGGCGAGAGCGAACGACTATACTGCCTATCCCCACAGCAAGCCCAAGCAATTTTGGAATTAAGGTTGCAACGGTTAACCTCTATGGAAAGAGAAAAGCTTAAAGACCAATATGTAGAGTTATTAAGCACAATTGCCGACCTGCTTGATATACTGGGCAACCCCGACAGAATGAAGGCGTTGATTTGTCAGGAATTACAAGATATTAAAGAAGAATATGGTGACGAGCGTCGTTCTAAGATAATTGATGTTAGACGCGATATGAGCATCTTAGACCTTATTAAGCCCGAAGATATGTTGATTACTTTGTCTCATGCTGGCTATATTAAATCGCAATATCGTGAAACATTTCGCACTCAAAGACGTGGTGGTACAGGAATTAGCGCTGCTGGTCTTAAAGAAGATGATTATATTGAGCAGCTTATTGCCGCCAACAGTCACGATACTATCTTATGTTTTAGCAACATAGGGCGTCTTTATTGGCTTAGGTGCTATGACATCCCTACATCCAGCCGTCTTGCCAAAGGCAAGCCAATGGTTAATTATTTGCCGTTAAGTGAAGGGGAAAGAATTGTTTCAATGTTGCCATGGAGTGAATTACGCGGCAAGGACAAATCGGATATAGGGCTAAAAGACGGTAAGGACGGTAAGACCGAGCCCAGCAATAAATTTATCATGCTTGCAACTTCTGATGGCATGGTTAAAAGAATAGATGCTCAGCATTTTGCCCGCGCTAGGCGTAGTGGAATTACTATAATGGGTATGAATGGCAGAGAGTTAGTCGCCGCAATAGAAACAGATGGCTCCGATGAAATTCTACTGGTTTCGTCAGAAGGGAGGGGGCTAAAATCCAAAGAGAGCGACTTTCGTCCTCAGGGACGCGCGGCGCGTGGAGTGCGTGGTCTTAAGATAAAAAGCGATGCACACCTTATAGCAATGATGCCTACCAAGAAGCATTCTCATTTTGTGGTTATATCTGAGGCAGGCAGTGCTAAAAGAACCCGTTTAGAAGATTTTCCTGTTAAAGGACGCGGAGGGAAAGGCATGATGGTAATGAAAATAACTGAGGATAATCGCAGTATTGTTGGAGCATGCCCAGTAAATGTTGATGATGAACTTATGATAATAAAAGAAAACGGTCAGTTAATGCGCACTGGTGTAGCGGGAATTCCAGTTCAAGGGAGAGCAGCGCGCGGAGTTATCCTTACTCGCCTTGAAGAAGGAGGAAGAATTGAAGGTATTAGTCCTATATACAAAAGCGACTTAGGGGATGGGGCAGAAGATGAAACTGAGAATGAGGAAGAATAATTAAAAATCTTGCATAATTAATTTATGCTACTATTAATTTTTTAGATATTTAATAGTATGATAGTATGTGAAATAGGAAACGCAAATTTCCTAAATTTAGTGTTTATAATGATATTAGGGTAAGTGGCAAATGAAATCAGAGCAAGGTGTTTTTTCTAAGGTTGCGGATGAGGCAACAGAATCATCAAATCAATCGTCAAATCAAAGCGATTCATTGCAAAAAGTTCAAGAAAATCAATTAAACCAACCAGCCGAGCCCAGGCATAGAGAGACACATAAAGAAACACATACAGAGGTGCATATAGAGACACATGACACACATCATGATACTCATAGAGAAACACATGGGGGGACACATAAAGGGACGCCACCCACAATATCAGCCCCAGGGACTCTTTCAGTAATAAAAAGAAGCGGAACAGTTGTTCCTTATGATGAAGAAAAAATCATAATTGCCATATCCCGTGCCTATATTGCAGTAGAGGGAGGCCAGGCATCAATTTCCTCCAGAGTGCATGAAAGCTCAGAAAAACTTACCCAGAATATAACCGACGTACTGACTCGGCGTAATGGTCCTCGTGCCGTACATATTGAAGAAATTCAAGATTTAGTGGAATTATCTTTGATGCGTAGTGGCGAACACAAAGTAGCCAGAAGCTATGTGCTGTATCGCGAAGAGCGTTCAAAAGAAAGAGAGGAAAAAGAAAAACGCGAGAAAAAAGATAAGGGACCTACTGCCGAAGAAAACGACTATATCATAGTCAGTTACGGAACTTCAGCAAATAAAGAAGAAGCAGCCAAAAAGCAGAAAAAACTTGCCAAATCTCATATAAAAGAAAGGATCTCAAAAGCATGTGCTGGCATTAATGGGACCTTAGCGGAAGATTTATACAAAGATTCCTTGAAAGGGTTTTATGAGGGGATGAACATTTCGGATGTAGACGAGGGGATTATAATGTCAGCGCGGACTTTCATAGAACGAGAGCCCAATTATACTTACGTCACTGCAAGATTGTTACTCAATAAGCTGGCAGACCAAGTGCTGAACTCTCTAAATATAGCTGAAAGAACCACTCTTGATGAACTAAAAGACCGCTATGCTGAGGCATTCACTTCCTCATTGGAAAGAGGAGTAGCAGTAGGGTTATTAAACAAGGAACTTTTACTTTTTGACTTAGAGGTGTTGGCAAAAGGCATAAAACCTCAAAGAGACGAATATTTTACTTACCTTGGTCTTCAGACCCTATACGATAGATATTTCTTACATGAAGATGACATAAAATTTGAACTACCCCAGACCTTCTTCATGCGAGTTGCTATGGGATTAGCTATCAACGAGCCCGAAAGAGAGAAGCGAGCTCTGGAGTTTTATCATCAATTATCAGAGTTTTATTATATGAGTTCCACTCCCACATTGTTTAACTCAGGTACCGTCCACTCACAGATGTCTTCGTGCTATTTGACAACAATAGCGGATGATTTATCTGGCATATACAAGTCCATGCAGGACAACGCATTACTTTCCAAGTGGGCAGGAGGGCTTGGCAACGATTGGACGCCAGTTCGTTCTATGGGAGCGCATATCAAAGGGACCAACGGCAAATCTCAAGGAGTTGTCCCATTCTTAAAAGTTGCCAACGACACGGCTATCGCAGTTAATCAAGGAGGCAAACGTAAAGGCGCTCTGTGTTCTTATCTTGAGACATGGCATCTAGACATTGAAGAGTTTCTTGAGTTACGTAAGAATACTGGGGATGACAGACGTAGAACTCACGATATGAACACGGCTAACTGGGTGCCGGACTTGTTCGTAAAAAGGGTTATACAGGACTCTTCATGGACTTTATTCTCTCCATCTGATGTTATAGATTTGCACGATAGTTACGGCAAGGATTTTGAAGAAAAATACTGTGCTTATGAAGCAATGACAGAGACAGGTGAGTTTACCAACTTCAAAAGAATTTCCGCCAAAGAATTATGGCGCAAGATGTTATCAATGTTATTTGAAACAGGGCATCCATGGATAACTTTCAAGGACGTATGTAATATTCGTTCACCACAACAGCATTGTGGGGTGGTGCATTCTTCTAATTTATGTACTGAAATAACCTTGAACACCAACTCCAAGGAAATTGCAGTATGTAATTTAGGTTCAATTAATCTCACCAGATACTTCAATAAAAAAGGAGAGCTTAACCGCGAAAAACTTAAGCAAAAAGTATTTACAGCGGTTCGCATGTTAGACAATGTCATAGACATTAACTTCTATCCCGTACGTGAGGCGCGCAATGCCAACCTTAAACACAGACCTATAGGGCTGGGTATAATGGGTTTTCAAGATGTGCTGTACATGAAGAAACTACCTCTTTCATCTCCTGAAGCGATTGAGTTTGCCGATGAGATAATGGAGCAAATAAGCTATTATGCATTAGAGGCATCAAGTGATTTGGCGGTTGAAAGGGGAGCATATCAAAGCTACGATGGTTCTTTATGGTCGCAAGGTATATTGCCCATTGATTCTATAGAGCTTTTGCGTGATGCCAGAGGGGAGGGTAATCTGGACTTAGACACTGATACAAAACTTGATTGGGACGAATTAAGAAATAAGATACGTAAACAGAAGATGCGCAATTCCAATGTTCTTGCCATAGCTCCCACAGCAACTATAGCCAACATAACCGGGGTTACTCAATCCATAGAACCAACTTTTCAGAACCTATACGTAAAGTCAAACCTTTCTGGCGAGTTCACTTGTGTTAACAATTATTTGGCAGATGACCTTAAGAAACTGGATCTGTGGGATAACGTAATGATTAATGACCTTAAATACTACGAGGGAAGCGTTCAGAATATAAACCGAATTCCTCAGGAGCTGAAGGAACTTTATGCCACTTCTTTTGAGATAGAACCTAAGTGGTTGATAGAAGCAGCGGCGAAAAGACAAAAATGGATTGACCAAGCGCAATCTCTTAACCTTTACATGCATGAACCTAGCGGCAAAAAATTGGATGAAATGTATAAACTTGCTTGGCTCAAAGGATTAAAAACAACCTATTACTTACGTTCAAGGTCTGCAACTAGCGCGGAAAAATCAACTATAGATAGAGGAAAACTTAGCAATGTGGATGTGACGCAAGCAATAAAAACGTCTGAGCCCACAAGTAGTGGCGACAATGGTGCATACGGCAATGGCGTAAATGGCAACGGCGCATACGGCAACGGCACAAATAGTCATAGCGCAAATGGTCATGGCGCAAATGGCAATGGTGGGGGGAGTGGTTTGAGTGGTAGCAATGGCAACACTGATAACATTCAGCACAACTATGAACACAAAGTTTCAGTGAGCTCCGCCGTTATAGAAGATTTTGAGATCAAAGAGGGAGCTGCTTGCTCCATTGATGACCCTGCTTGTGAAAGTTGTCAATAAAGATTTTTCAGCAAATAGTTAATGCTGATATTGGTATTGATATTCATATTCACATCAAATGCCGCTAAAGAATTATTGTAATTAAAGAATAGAGACGACATGTTAGACGGAAACAAAAGCAACTTATTTGATGATAAGCCAGAGCAAAGAACAGGGGATATAACAAATAATAAAGCAGACGCTGCCCCGCAATCAGTGGATGCTTCAGCAGGAGATGTGACAGCTAATGTGACACCAGCCGCAAAGGAATATACTGCACCCGTCAATAGTTTTACTGCAATAGAACAAGGGGCGTCAAGGGTTAGAGTGGACGATAAAGCAATGATAAACTCTCGCGCTGATGTCAATCAACTAGTCCCAATCAAATATCAATGGGCATGGCAAAAATACATAGAGGGTTGCGCCAACCACTGGATGCCCACCGAAGTACCGATGAGTAAAGATATATACCTCTGGAAGCACCCCACAGAATTGACTGATGACGAAAGGTTAATGCTTAAAAGAAACTTGGGTTTCTTTGCTTCAAGTGAATCCTTAGTCGCGAATAACATAGTATTTGCTATTTACAAGCATCTTACCAACCCCGAATGTCGCCAGTACCTATTGCGTCAAGCGTTTGAAGAGGCGATACATACGCATTGTTTTCAGTATATAGTTCAAAGTTTAGGGTTGGATGAAGGTGAGATTTTTAATTTATATCGCGAAGTTCCAAGCGTCCATGACAAAGCTGCTTGGGCTTTACAACACACCAAACAACTGGAAGACCCTGATTTTTGTACTGGAACTACGGCGAGTAACCGTATTTTTGTAAAGAATATGATAGCTCTTTATGTCTGCATGGAGTCCCTCTGGTTTTATACTGGCTTTGCTCAGGTACTTTCTATGGGTAGGCGTAATAAAATGACTGGGATAGCCGAGCAGTATCAATACATAATGCGCGATGAGTCGTTGCATTTCAATTTTGGCATAGATGCCATCAATCAAATTAGAATTGAGAATCCCGGGCTTTGGGATAGTGCCTTTGAAAAGCAAGTTATCCAGATGATTCACGAAGCACTTGAACTTGAAATTGCTTATGCTTATGACACTATGCCACGGGGACTTCTGGGTATCAGCGCTCCTATGGTAGAAGAATATATGCAGCATATCGCTAATCGCCGCTTAGCGCAACTTGGATTATCAGAAGAATTCCCTGGTGTATCCAATCCTTTTCCTTGGATGTCTGAAGTAATGGATCTCGGTAAGGAAAAGAATTTCTTTGAAACCCGTGTGACCGACTATCAAACTGGAGGAACTTTAGATTGGGGCGAATAACGCTTCACCAAAATGGAGCGTGAATCTACACTAAATGAAATTAGAACTTCAACTACCTGGGATTTAGTAATAATAGGTGGGGGAGCTATGGGTTTGGGATGCGCCGTTGATGCGGCTAATCGCGGCTATAAAACTCTTTTAGTTGAAGCAGGGGATTTTGCTTCTGGCACTTCAAGCCGCAGCAGTAAGATGATTCATGGTGGCTTGCGTTATCTCAAGCAATTTGAGATTAGTATGGTGCGCCGCTCGTTAATTGCAAGGGCAGGGCTTCTACAAACTGCCAGTAGTTTAGTGCGTGAGCAAAGAATTATCATCCCCATTTACACAAGATACGAGCTTGCCACTTATCGGCTGGGACTTTTCTTATATGATATGTTGGCGGGTTCCAATGCTGCTGTATCTTCCAGTCAGTATTTAAGCGCAGCGCAAACTTGCGAAATGCTTCCTGGTTTACAAGTAGCTGAAATTAAGGGGGGAGTGGCATACAGCGATGGTTTATTTGATGATGCTCGTTTAGCCATTGTTATGGCGCAGGCAGCCAGTGGTCTTGGCGCTCATCTGATTAACTACATGCCAGTGATAGACGTCATAAAACAATCAAGCAAATCTGCAGAACGTATTGCAGGAGTCATAGCCAAAGATTCTGAATCCAACCAAGAGTATGAAATAAAAGCCCGCCATGTTATAAACGCTGCTGGTACCTTTGTGGATAGAATCATCAATATGGACAACCCTAACAGCATACAACAACAAGCGATTAGCCAGGGTAGTCATATTGTGTTGCCGCACAGTTTTCTGCCTTCGACAAACGGCATGTTAATTCCAAAAACCTTGGATGGCAGAGTTATGTTTTGCTTGCCATGGCATAATCGTCTTTTAGTGGGAACCACAGATGTGGAAGTTCTCAAAGCTGCGCAACAACCGCAACCTCAGAGTGCTGAAATTGATTTTATACTTGATAACTGCCGCGCTTATTTTAGCAATGCTCCGACCAAAGCGGACATACTTAGTTCTTTTGCTGGCCAAAGAGCGATGGTTGCAAACAAGAACTCCAATATGTTAACTAAAAATCTTAGCCGCTCTCACAAGGTCCTACGCAGTGATTCGGGGCTAATTAGTGTTCTGGGTGGCAAATGGACTACTTATCGCGATACTGCGGCAGAGGCAGTAGCTATGGCTATGGAGGATATGCCTCAAAATAAGAGCTCAATGGAAGCGGTATCCCTGGATAAATGGAATCAATCTTCCACACAATTAGCAATAATTGAAAAAGAAAGCAGTGAATACAAATTGCCAATTCATCCCAAATTACCTTACACCAAAGGACAAGTTGTTGCCGCAGTGCGCTATGAGATGGCTCGTAAGGCGGAAGACGTGTTAGCGCGGCGCACCCGTTCTTTATTATTGGATGCCAAAGCTGCAAATCACTGCTCAGAGGAGGTTATTAAAATAATGGCACAAGAGCTGGGCAAGGATAATCTATGGATTGCCAAGCAAATACAAGAATTTAAATCATCCGCTCAACAATACTCAATTTGTAACAAGTAATCTGACAGGATTAATTAACTTGTATGAGTAATTTTTACTATTAATAAAGGTTATAATTCTATAATCTTATTTTTCATTTTTTTCATAAACAAGAGTGTTATCAACTAACAAGAGATCGGTATCTACTTATCAGAGTTTCGAATCCGAATTATTTAAAGCAGCAGATAAACTACGTAAGAATATTGATGCAGCAGAATACAAACATATTGTTTTAGGGCTAATATTCCTTAAGTACATTTCCGATTCTTTTTTCAAGATTCATAATAAGATTGTTGCAGGCATAGGAGAATATCAGTATGCATCAGCAGAAGATCCAGATGAGTATATTGCGCGAGATTGTTTCTGGGTTCCAAGTAAAGCACGCTGGAATTATTTACAAAAACGCGCCAGGTCTAATAATATAGGCAAGGATTTGGATATGGCAATGGTGGCAATTGAGCGTGAAAACCCCGACCTTAGAGGTATTTTGCCAAAAGTGTATTCCAAACGCAACATTGATAACGCGGCATTAGCAGGGTTGATAGACCTAATAGAAGATGCGCCTATAAGTGACGAGGCATTTCGTTCAAAAGACCTATTGGGAAGGGTATATGAATATTTTTTAGGGCAATTTGCTCTTGCCGAAGGACAAAAAGGAGGGCAGTTTTATACCCCCAAAACTATAGTTAAGCTGCTGGTTGAAATACTTCAACCCTTTAAAGGAAGGGTATATGACCCATGCTGCGGCAGTGGGGGAATGTTCATTATGAGTGAGAACTTTGTTGAACGTCATAGAGGCAAGATGAAGGATATTTCAATTTTTGGTCAAGAGAGCAATCAAACAACCTACCGTTTATGTTGCATGAACCTGGCTATTCATGCCATAGACAGCTCGCAGGTTGTTTGGAATAATGAGGGTTCTTTTTTAAAAGATGCCCATGCTGATAAAAAGATGGATTTTATACTTGCCAATCCACCTTTCAATGATAGTGATTGGAGTGGCGAGATTCTGCAGGATGACCCACGTTGGGTTTACGGCAAACCGCCGCGTGGCAATGCCAATTTTGCTTGGGTTCAGCACTTCATTCATCATCTTGCTCCAGGCGGAGAGGCGGGTTTCGTTTTAGCTAATGGCTCCTTATCTTCAAATACTGCTGGCGGCAAGGATATACGTAAAGAACTCATTGAAAAAGGATTAGTTGATTGCATAATAAATTTGCCCACCAAACTTTTTCTTAACACTCAAATAGCCGCTTGTTTATGGTTTATATCACGCAAGGAAAAAGTAAAAGGACAGATGAAACCTCAAGATAATTCCATTTTGTTCATAGATGCTGATGATTTAGGCAGCTTAATTAATCGTCGTACTCGCGAGTTCAGTGACGAAGACATTGATAAGATTACTAATGTTTACCATGCATGGAAGAACGACAGAAAGAAATATAAAAATATTGCTGGCTTTTGTAATTCCGCTCCTCTTAGCCGAGTGAGGAAAAACAACTATATTTTAAACCCTAAACGTTATGTGACCCTGCTAGAGGAAAAGGATAACTTCAATTTTAGCAATTCTTACGCTATATTAAAAGAAAAACTGGAAGCTCAATTAAAAGAAGAGGCAAGGTTAAACAAAGAAATTAGAATAAGCTTAAATAAAATCAAGTACAAGGATTAGATAAAACTATCTATCTTCATTTTCTGTAGTCCGCCTGTATTCCAACAGGTCTCTCTTAATGTTGTAAGGTTGTTAAAACATCTTATAATACAATAGATAATGAACCGACGCCTCAATAATCAGGATAATAAAAGCTGGAAAATACAGCCATTAAGTGATATAGTGGAAAAAATTATTGATAATAGAGGCAAAACACCCCCTTTTAATTTAAGCTCGGGATGTCGTCTTATAGAAAGTTGGCAGATTAAGATTAGTTCAAAGTATCCTCTGTTTAGCGAAGAAAAGCAAAAATATGTTTCTGAAGATTGTTATAGAAATTGGTTTAGAGACGTTCATCCACAACATAAAGATATTCTTTTTTCTACTGTGGGGGCATCAGTTCCTCAGTTTTGTTTGACTCCGTCTGAAGAAGAGATATGCATTGCTCAGAATGTAATTGGAATTCGCGCCAACAAAAAACTGATATATCAGGATTTTTTGTTATTCTTATTTAAAACTCAGAAATTCATAAACTTAGTTAAGAATCTATTAATTGTTACAGTCCAGCCGAGCATTAAAATATCTCATTTATTAAGTATACCAGTGACAATGCCCTCATTAGCAGAACAAGAAGAGATAATTGATGTATTGGCATCTTTAGAAGATAAGATAGAAATATTAAGGCGGCAGAATATCACTTTAGAAAAGCTTGCCCATGCCCTTTTTCATAAGTGGTTTATTCAAGGTGCCAAGCCAGAGTGGGAGGATACCTATCTTACTAAAATCTATGACTTTGAATCGGGGGCGCGAGTTAGCAGCAAAGATTATTGTAAAGAGGAGCTCCCTGGTACAATTAGATATATTAGGGTAAGGGATATGGAACGTGCTCGCGCTGATATTTTTATTAAATCAGAACTTACCGATAAAAAATGCGCTCCGCATGACCTACTAGTTTCGTTTGATGGCACTGTGGGTAAAGTGGCTTATGGACTGAGCGGCACCTATTCATCGGGGCTACGCAAAATAATATCCAAGAACGAGATTTACAATAACCTAAGCTTTAAGTATTTGTTATTCAAGCGCCCAGAAATCATTAACACCATCAAATCCAATGCCTTAGGAACGGTTATTCTTCATGCTTTCTCATCTGCCGAGCTGCTAAAGTTTCGTTTACCAAGTCCAAAAGTTATTAGTCAATTTACAATGATTACTAACCCTTTATTTAATCGTATCTTGGCTAACCGCCAACAAATCGTGACATTAGAAAACACACGCGATATACTTTTGCCGCAGTTAATGAACGAGAAGATTAAGATTATGCGTGGTTAAACTATGTTTTCCTCTATGTTTTTTATTTAATCTGTGATATAATGCCCGTTCTTATTAAGTTATACAATTTTGATAAGATTGTTGATAAGATTTTAATAATTGTGTGTTACAGCATCAGGGGGATAATGAATAACATAAGACAATACAAGAGTAGGCGTTTATTTAATAATGTAGATTTGCTTATATCGGGGGCGACAGATAATATGTGTATGCCCTTACCACGCGTTTCTGCAATAAACGCAAGGGAATTATAAATGTCCCAACATAAAAAAGCAGGAGCTATTAATTTAGCGATTGAGCTTTTGGAAAAGCATGGTTATATTAATCTTTCTGCTCAGCAGCAACATGAATTAACAAGTGAGGAACCCTCTTCGGTTATTCTCACTTCACATCTTCAATCAGCCATAGATAAACTTAACTCATCCTCCCCTGCAGGATTGAGAAAAGATGCATTTACTAACGTGCTTGATATGGCTCGTCAAAATCTTATGGAAGCAAATGAAGCTTTTCATAAAATACTTAATCAAGGAATCTCTGTCTCATATCAAGATGAAGGTGTTGAGCGAGGCGGTTCAATTAATTTAATTGACTTTTATAACCCGCGCCGCAACTATCTATCAATTTGTAGCAATCTAACAATAAAGAAAGGCAATCTGCTGTATAAGCCAGACCTTGTCATAATGATTAATGGTTTGCCACTTGTAGTTATGGAGTTTGGAGATCCACGCGCCAGATTAGTTGATAAATTTGGTAACAGCGCATATTCTTGGGGAGGTTCCTCCGCAAATTTTACTTCTAACTTAGCCATAGCGCCGTCATTATTTTGCTATAACTGTTTTTCAGTTATTTCTGATCATGAGCAAACTCTATTCGGCTCAGTTTTTACAGACGCTCGACACCCGATGATTTGGAAAAGCCCCGCAGGTGAAAGCGAGAGTGCCGAGCAACAACTGACAACATTAATCAACGAGATGTTTCACCCCGAAGTCCTGCTGGATTATATTAGAAACTTCATAGTTTTTTATAACAAACAGGTTTATAGCAACAAGAGCCAAATGATGACAAATATTCTTGTAAAAGATATAGGAACTTATCATCAATACTACGGAGTTAATCGCGCGATTGCTTCAACTATTAATGCTGCTGATATTGCAATGGACGAAGTAGACAAAAGCTATTATGGTTTATCTGAGATAAATCTCGGTTCTTATGCTCCGCCAGTAGGCGCTAAATCAAACAAGCGTAAATACTCCCCCAAGGTGAATATTCAAGAAGTGCAGCAATCAAAGCACTCAGGGAACAAAAAAGGAGGCATTCTTTGCCATACTTATGGTACTGATAACGCTCTTACCATGCTATTTTATGCCGGCAAGATAATCAGAAACTCGCCAGCGCAAAATCCCACTTTGGTGTTTATTTCGGATCGCAATGATATGGATGAGCAGATATTCCAAACCTTTGTGGCAGGCAAACAATTATTGCATCAAGCGCCCATTCAGGCGGATAGTCATTCATCTCTAAAAAAGTTGCTTAGCACTTCAGGAGGGAGGGTGATATTCACCACTATCCAAAAGTTTTATTCAGGGAAGGGCGCCACCTCAAAAGTATTATCTGACAGGAACAATATTTTTGTCATAGTAAATGGAATTCATCTCAGTCGCTATGGGTTTGGCAATGCAAATACTAAGGATAAAAACGTCAAAGTATTTGCCAATTACTTAAAAGATAACTTTCTTCCCAATGCCACCGTCCTTGGTTTTGGCTACACCCCCAATGCGCCGCATGATACTTCTGCAGACACTCTATTTGGCGACTATATTGATATATATGATATTAAGCAAGCGCTCAACGACAAGTCAATTGTTAAGGTTTATTATGAAAAACGTCTTACTGAAACTCATATAGCTCCTGAGGACAGAGTAAAGGAAGACATTTCAGAGGTGGATTTTTCTGGTAAGAATCCCAATACTGTTAGTTGGCAAAAAATGGAAAAATTTTTAGCCCGCCCTAATAGATTAAAATTAATAGCTCAAGATATAGTTAATCATTTTGAGCAGCATTCTTCGGTTCTTCAAGGAAAGGCAATCATTGCCACGATGAGTCGTCGCATCGCAGTTGACCTATACGAACAAATTATTAAACTATGTCCCCAATGGCAAGACGACAATATACTCAAGGGTAAAATTAAAGTTTTAATGGCGCCTTCCACTGAAGAACTAACATCTTGGGAAAAACATCAAACTACTCAAAAGGAAAGAAAGATATTAGGCGCTAGGTTTAAAGATCCCAACGACCAGCTTAGATTGGTGATAGTCAGAGATATGTGGCTAACTGGATTTGATGCTGCGTGTTTGGATGTACTATATTGGGATAAACCGTTGCAGGGCAGGCAACTTATGCAGGCGATTTCTATTGTTAATAATGCCCGCATCAACAAACCGGGAGGTCTCATAGTTGATTACATGGGCATTAGTGACTACTTGAGTGAGATGACCAATGATTATGTAAAAAGAGGAGGCGATGGGGCGCCAATACAAGATATGCAAGAGGCAATTACTACAATGGAACAGCAACATAAAAAGATGCTGGGTTTTTTCTGTGACTTCAATTATGAACCATATTCGCAAGCGAATAGAAAGCAACGACTTGCCATTATTAGGCGGGCGCAAGAATACGTCTTATACTTTTCTATTGACAAGTTCACTCGTTTGCTTAGCAATCTTTCTTTATCTCATTCTATGGTGATATCCACCAAATCAGCTGTTAACAAGAACTTAGAATTTTTTCATACCTTAAGAAAAAGCTTAGCGTTGCTTGAAATTAATAACGAATCATCCAACGAACTGTTATACATGGCAGATGATTCAATTGTTAAAGATTCTTTAGCAGAGTTTTATGATAAAGATAAGGAAGCCCATCTACAGCCGCAGTTTTTGACCGATGAACTGCTGGCGCGCATCCATGAAATGGATTGTCCTAATCTAGAGTTACGGATTCTTGCCAAGCTAATACATCTTATAATCGTCAATGTGGGGAAAAATAATTTTGTTACTGGCGATAAGTTTGCTAGCAAGTTATTTTCAATTCTAAACAAATCGGCAAAACACTCTTCAGATAAAGATAAATTAATTAGTTCCTTAATGGGGCTAGCGTTGGAATTAAGAGATTGGGAGAAAGAAAGGAATAAACTTGGATTATCAGAAGAAGTTTACGCGATTTATTCTATCCTAATGGACCATCAAAGTGATGAACTTCCGCTGCAGAATGATAAAATTATAAAATTAGCTAAGGTTATACTAAATGACTTAAGGTCTAATGCAACGATTGACTGGAACATAAGAGAAAAATCTCGCGCTAAATTAAGAATCATAGTCAAGTACAATCTAAGGAAAGTAGAATACTTGGCAAGTAATGAAAAAGATATTACCGATAGCATAATATCCCAAATTGAAATATTTATTATAAATGCCAACCAATCGCTAAATTGATACCAAACTGAGCAGCTATTTATACAGCTTATACACCTCCTCATACTGAGGAAACATTATAAAAATTGCCCGTTCCAGTTTATATATTTTATCTACCATATCCTTAGAAGTATAAAAGCTTTTGTAGGGTTTCTTTGTGGAAACATTTTCTGGCGGCAATTCCTTAATATGCTGCAGGTCTTGCGCTTCATAACGTAGCTTAATCATATAATCATACAGCTGTTGGTTTATCTTGTCCTGTTGCAAAAAAGTAATATTCTTCAAATTATCCTTATACTTGCCATCTATAAAATATTGTTCAAACTCAGCTGGCGGCAGGTTCATAACATCAAGCGGACGTTTAAAAAATATCTGTATAAATCTTAAGGTCATTAACCCATAGTGTTTGGCGGGTGGGCAATTATTATCAGTTGGATTATAAAAATCTATCAGCTCATTATGATATTGAGATACCTCTTCGCCATCCTTTTGCTTCTTGATATAGTTGTTATACCCTTGATAAAAGTAATTCTGTAGTTTCATCATCTTGTTTGAGCAGTATTGGTCAAAATCAATATCATCGCCTAAAATATTAATAAAACTCTGGGCACTATTTCCGCTGTCTATAAGCTGCTTACTCTCTTGTTCCTTATAGTAGTTATAGCGCGACACATGCCAGCTAAAAGGGTCGCGCATAGCCGCCAATATCGGCATCTCTTGAAAGAACTCTGGCAGTTGCGCGTATCTGGTATGACGTTGTAGGCGCAGCATAGTTTCATATTTAACATCCAACAGGTGCATCCCTTGAGCAAAAAAGATGAACCATTTCAACTTAGAACTACCCAGAGGATCATGATAGTTCTTAATGGAAAGGTTGCCGAGATCATAATACCTATAGTTAAAAATAACTAGGCGTCTGGCTATTTTATATATTGTCTGACGAGCAAAGGCAAAGGGAAGAAACTTGCCAAGATTGAATAGCATTTCTCCTAATGGTGTCTTACGAAAAAATAAATTTAAGTGCGCTTGCTCAATGGCTTTATGCGCCCACATACCTGCGCTCTTAGGCAGATGAATAAAAACAAATCTACGGGTAATTATCATGGTTTCAGTTACAGATTAATAGAATTATATGCTTGTTTATGCAATATGTTAGTTGATAATCTTTATAGTCCTATATAATCAGTAAATAAGTATGCGGATTACGGACAAATTTATTTTTATTCACCTTCCTAAAACAGGCGGCACTTGGATGCGTAGTGTTCTACTGCGCGCCCATCTTAATATGTTTTTAAGTGGTTCGCCATTAGGCAAGATAATCAACATTATCATAAAAATATTTCCCGCTACGAGGCAGCGGATGGAGAGATTAATCTATCCTTTAGCAACTTCAGAGTACAGCCACAGTCCGCTACAGGATTTTACTCTTGCATCCTTTGGCAAGCCCCCTTATGAAAGGAAAAAAATATCTCGTTTGTTGCTCAAAATAGCATCTTTCACTAAACTAATCCCTCCTTCCAAACCATTAGTAATGTTTTTAGTTCACTCGCGCCGTTCTCAGTTGCCTGAATCGCTTGTGAACCTTCCAATTCTGGGCTGTATAAATAACCCATTCCGCTGGCATATTTCTCGTTTCAACTATTACAAGAATCGCCGTCCCAACAACATTCATGCCGCTGAAATATGCCATAAGGTTGGCGATTTCAACAACTTTAGTCGTTATTGCGACAAGCAGATGATGGAAACGCAAGCAATTTATTACAAAAGCTACACTGCTGCTATGGCAGCTAACAGCGGAATGGACAGATACCAATATCCTATTAATGTATTTTCTTGGCTTGCTAAGTCATCTGCCGCCACACAAGCGCCGCAACATATAGGACTGCAATCCTTCTTGTTCTTGTGGTTTTTTTTCCGCAATCCTTTGGAGGTAATGAACTTGACTGACAAAGAATATCTTGAATACTTCAGCAGTGGTGAATACAAAAAAGAGCTAAGTAACATAAACTTTCTGCAGACGGCTAATCTTAATCAAGACACTTATGATTTTTTACTGCAACAGGGCTACCCGCCACGCGACATAAACTTCATCAAAGAAATGTCACCACTTAATGTTTCCACTAAGGGCGCTTCTGACGGCTACTACAGCAATAATGAGTTAGTAGATAAGATATACAAACTAGAGAGAGCAATGTTTATAATGTTTCCACAATATGAAGAGGCATACCAACAATACCGATTGTAGGAATAATTATAGAGGCAACTATATAGATAGGGGCTTTATCAGTTTATTACTTGCAATAAACTTTTTATTTAACATTAATTTCTACAATTCCTCCTTATAATAATTGTATGTTTATCAGGTTCCTCGATAGCTCAGTTGGTAGAGCAGTTGGCTGTTAACCAATTTGTCGCAGGTTCGAGTCCTGCTCGAGGAGCCACTTATTTATGGAATATCTAAACTTACAATCAGTTTGCAACCAATTCTTGCGATTAATTAAAGCACAATTAAAGCACAATCAATCAACTTGCAATCAAAGAGGCATAATTATTAGCAATGGCTAGGTCCCTACTACCAGTTGCGGCAACTCCTGGACAGAATATTCAATCATATCTTTCCTTCATTAAGAATATTGAGATATTATCTCCAATGGAGGAGCAAAAGCTCGCTCTTAAATTAGTTGAAGAGGATGACTTAAACGCAGCCCAAGCATTAATCATGGCGCATCTTAGGTTTGTAGTTTATATTGCGCGCTCTTATGGCGGGTATGGGTTGCCATTAAGTGACCTCATACAAGAAGGAAATGTAGGTTTAATGAAGGCAGTCAAAAGATTTGACCCCCATCGCGGAGTTCGGCTAATAACTTTTGCGGTCTACTGGATTCGCGCTGAGATTCATGAATATATCCTACAGAATTGGCGCATAGTAAAAGTTGCCACCACTAAGCCGCAGCGCAAACTTTTCTTTAATCTACGCAGCAGCAAAAAACGGCTTGCTTGGATGACTGAATCCGAAATCAGCGCAGTAGCTAAGGACTTAAACGTAAAGGTTTCGGAGGTCAGAGAAATGGAAAGCCGTCTCACTGCCGCGGATGTTTCCTTTGATTATGAGGATAGTGAAGACGATGAGTCGCCAAAGTCGCCTTCAACTTATCTTGCTGATAATAGTATGAATCCAGCAATGTTAGCCGAGGATGATGAATGGAAAGAGAAACTTCATCGGGCATTGTCCATCGGGATTAGTGAATTAGACGAGCGCAGCAAAAGGATAGTTAAGGCAAGATGGTTAGCGCCGCAAAAAGCCACATTACAAGTTTTATCTAAAGAGTTCGGAGTATCAACAGAGCGAGTGCGACAAATAGAACAGTTGGCTTTCCAAAAAGTTAGAAGACACCTTAAAGAGCTACACGACGCATAATCCCCCCATAGCGCAAATCCACGCGCATCCATCGCTGGTAAGTTTATGCTACCTGCAACAGAAAAGGTTATATTTTTTCAATTTTATTCTCAATAATGACTGCGACATCTTCTGCGCTTATATCATCAACCGCAACCACAATATCTGCGCAATCTTGATATATATCCTCGCGTATCCCAAGCATTCCTCTTAACTGCTCCTCTTTATTAAACTGCGGCTTAATCAATGGGCGATTATTATTATCCCCCAGATTTTTAACCAAAGTTGCAACTGAGGCGCGCAAATAGATTATTAGATTACCGTCTTGCATAACTTTGCGGTTATCGCTTGCTAACACAGCTCCTCCCCCCAACGCTATAACCGCCGCCTCATAATTTAGGACGCGCCGCAACATATCTGCCTCATACTTGCGGAATATGTTTTCTCCTTTACTCGCAAAGATAGCAGATATATCCATATTGTGTTCTTGTTCTAACATAGCGTCTGTATCATAGAAATTACGCTCCAATTTATCAGCCAGCAAAGCCCCTACGGAACTTTTCCCGCTTGCCGGCATGCCAGCAAGGATAATATGCTTATAGTTATATTTACCTTTACTCATACTCAACAGATTATAGAGTATTTTTGCTAACTCGCCATATAAAATATTTTGAGGTAGGTCTACATTTTACCCAACGGGTAGAGCATGGCTTTCCTCGAATTAGTTTGATGCTTGCGCTGAACTATCGGTATGCTTGTGTCTCTCTTTGTTAAATTTTGTTTTATAATCACTATAGTGTTTACTAATCAACTAAATTACCAGTAACAGAATGAGTAAAGGCATAAAAGGAATAAGAGTGGCTTTATTGTTTGGCGGGCAGTCAGTAGAGCATAACATCTCGGTTCTTTCAGCTGCTGGGGTGGCAGATGCTCTGCAAAAGGCCGGCTACGAGTGCATTTTTATATGTATTGATAAACAAGGTTACTGGCATCTTATGCCATCAGTAGTGTCTCCGGATGTTCCCAATCCTTCCAGCCCCTCCAATTCTTCCAATTCTTCCAACTCTTCATCCTTGCCCTCCACCGACTCACCCAATACAAGCACAGCAAAGGAAAATATTTCTTTAGGCAGGATATCCATAGTTCCAGGCGGCGGCAAAGCAAACGGGCTACAACTTGGCTCCAAGAGTATTCCAGTAGATATGGTGTTTCCTATTTTGCACGGCATCTACGGCGAAGATGGCAAAATTCAAGGGGCACTGGACTCCTGCGCCATTCCATACATAGGTGGCGGAGTAACTGCCTCTGCTATCACTAATGACAAGGATATAACCAAAAGATTATTAAGCCAAGCAGGTATTGATACTGCCAAACATATTACTATCAGGAGTGACGAATACCCCCAAACAAACACTGATAAGGGGCAAGTATATGCCAGCACCTATCAAAGAGCCGTAGCCGAACTCTCAATTCCTTTTTGGGTAAAGCCAGCAAATCTTGGCTCATCTCTGGGAATTCAAAGGGTAGCAACTGCCGCAGATTTTGCTAAAGCAGTGTCAGAGGCATTTAATCTTGACAGCAAGGTTATCTTAGAGGAGCATATTCAGGGCAGGGAAATGGAATGCTCGGTATTGGAAGATGCAAGCGGCATAACGGTTTCGTTGCCTGGAGAAATAATAGTTACTGGCAAGCACTACTTCTATGATTACGATGCCAAGTATAATGACCCACAAGGGGCAAAATTGGAAGTGCCTGCCAAGTGCTCGGTTGAAGTGACGGATAAGATTAAACAAATTGCCATTAAGACATTTAAAATCTTGGAGTGCTGCAATATTATGAGATTGGACATATTTTTGGCTGATAGTAAGTCGGAGGCGAGCCGCATAATAGTAAACGAAGTTCAGACCATTCCCGGCTTCACCGCAATTAGCATGTACCCCAAACTACTTGCACACGCAGGCATCCCCCTTGTAGAGATTGTTGAACGTTTGGTTTCAAGCGTGCAACACAGAGGTTAATAAAAAGGAATGAAAGTAATGGTGAGAACAGATACGAGAACGGCTATGAAAATAGGGACAACAACAGAGACGGCAGCAGCTATGGATATAACCATCAATATGAGCATCCAGACAAGTGCCCCCAAAATCGTCCAGATAAACACCCCCAAAAATATAAAGTATAATTATGGAGCTAGGCGGGCTCGAACCGCCGACCTCTTGCATGCCATGCAAGCGCTCTCCCAACTGAGCTATAGCCCCAACAAATCTAATATCCACCTTCCTAAGGTCTCTCCAATCCTCCTCCCTATGGATAGGTCTTTTCCCTGTTCAGCAACATTATAAATCAATTCCCTAAAATAATACTATGAATTACCACAAAGCTTATTAATCAATAATGCATTTACCATTAATAATTGGATACGGCGGTATTAACTCTGGCGGCATATCGTCTACAGACCAAGCATACCGCAACATAGTAGCGCCAGAGTTGTCAACTGCAGAAAGGAATAAATTATACAATTCGCTGCATAAGTTATTGATGAGTCAGCAAGCATCAAAAAAATCTTCCGCCGATGTTGCCTCATCAAGCGCCGCTCACTCCATCAATAAAGACCCCGCCGCTCTGGCAGACAGATTCTTTATTCGCGCCATCAATCAAGCAAATCATTTTGACCCACAGACCACTTCTTATTATCGCACCAACGACAACCCCGAACCATTCCCTATAAGTTTTGCCGCTTCCTTGCCAGATGAATTCAACCCTGGCAAACTATACACATCTCATAATCACCCCCGTTCTTTACAGATGGCAGTATTTGCTGCCAATGATGCCCTCAATTCCGCTGGTTTGGATATCCCCGCTATTCGCTCAGTAGTTACCCCAGACAAGTTGGCAGTATATGCCGGTAATTCTCTTGGGCAGTTGGATTTAGCAGGCATGGGCGGAGTGCTAACTTCAATGTTGCGCCGCGTAAAAACCATCACCAAGCAGCTGCCATTTAGCTACCCGCAGATGAGCGCCGACTTCGTTAATGCTTATGTGCTTAATAATCTGGGACAAACAGGCAATCAATGTGGCGCTTGCGCCACCTTTCTTTACAATCTATCCTTGGCGGCGCATAATATAAAATCTGGTGAATTAAGTATGGCAGTAGTTGGCACCAGCGAAGCGCCAATTCTGCCGCAGTTAATGAGCGCTTTTTACAATATGGGGGCAATGACTTCAGACAAAAAGCTTGATGTTAGTAGCGCTATCAATGACAAAGGTAATTCTAACAATACCGATAATTCTGATTTCAGCAAAGCGAGTTTGCCATTTGGTGATAATTCTGGCTTTGTAATGGGCGAATCAGCGCAATTTGTAATCCTGGCATCAGAGGAAGTTGCCTGCAACCTGGGAGCAACAATCCATGGAGCAGTGCCAGATGTATTTATCAGCGCAGATGGGGCAAAACGTTCCATATCTTCACCAGGTCCTGGCAACTACATTACTATGGGCAAAGCAGCTTATGCTGCCGAAAAGTTATTAGGGAGTAAAGTCCTGCGTAAATCATCTTATGTTCATGCCCACGGCACCTCAACCCCGCAAAACCGCGTAACAGAATCACAAATACTATCTTCGGTTGCCTCGGCATTCGGTATAAAGGACTGGAACGTCCTGGCAATTAAATCATATCTTGGACACTCGCAGGCAACTGCAGGCGGCGACCAACTCAGTGCAGCTCTTGGTTTTTGGAAGCATGGCATATTGCCTGGCATAAGCACCGTCCAGCATCTTGCAACGGATGTTGCCACGGAAAACCTGCGCTTTAATTTAGCCCACAATGATATTGGTGTAGCCGCAATGGATGCAGCCCTGATTAATGCCAAAGGATTTGGCGGCAACAACGCCACTGCGCTGCTTTTGTCGCCGCAGCAAGCGCAAACTATGTATAAAAAATTAGTAGGCAGTAAGAAAATTAAACGAGCTATCCCTCAACGTGAAAAAACTTTGGCAAGAATTAACCAGTACATAAGTCAGGCAGAGTCAGGTGATTTTAAGGTGCGTTATCAATTGGCAGACATACCAACTGGAGATAACGAGGTTCACTTAACTCGTAAAGGAATTGAGATTAAAGGTTACCCACCCATTGAGTTCAAGGATTAATCACCCAGCTAAATGGAAACGAAATAAAAACTAAATGAAAACAACATGAAAACAGGCATTATCTTTCGCTTGGTGGGCATACTCGTTATTCTATTTGCCCTATCACTAACCATCCCGCTACTTATTTCTTTGTACTACCAAGACGGGGCGCAATATTCTTTTGTAAAATCAATAGTCATAATCTTAGTAATAGGTTTAATCTTTAGCTCCTTTTCAAGCAGTGATGAAAAAAATCTACGCACCAGAGACGGCATGATTATAACTATATCATCTTGGTTAATCCTGGCATTATGCGGCGCTATGCCTTTTATATTTGCTACCAAGCCGCTTAGTTTTGTTGATGCTTGGTTTGAATCAATGTCAGGGCTCACCACCACTGGCTCCACTATTTTGGTAGACACCGAGCTCTTACCAGTGTCCCTCTTATTCTATCGCCAATTTCTGCAATGGATTGGTGGCATGGGAATTATCCTGTTAGCTGTTGCAGTTCTTCCAGTTTTGGGGGTAGGGGGCATGCAGCTATATCGGACAGAAATCCCAGGTCCAGTTAAAGACACCAAACTTACTCCCCGCATAACCGAGACCGCAAAATTATTATGGGGCATATACATAGTGCTAACCATTGCCTGCACCCTTGCTTACAAGCTGGCAGGCATGAATTTTATGGACGCAATTAATCACAGTTTTTCTACTGTTTCCATCGGCGGTTTTTCTCCTCATAAAGAGAACTTTGGTTACTTTGACAGTCCAGCTATTCAGCTGGTGGCAATCCTATTTATGTTCTTGGCATCAATGAACTTTGCTTTGCACTTTTATGTATGGAGTCGCAGGAGTTTAATCCCCTATTGGCAGGACCCTGAATGGAAATTTTTCGTTTCGTTTATTTTGATTACTTTAATTGGGATAACATTATTACGGCTGCCGCAGATAACCGATGGCACATCACTAATAGCAACTGTATTCCAAGGAATATCGGTTATCACCACCACTGGCTATACTCTTAATAACTACAACGGCTTCTCTCTAAATATTCTATTCTTTATGTTTGCTTTTGCAGCGATTGGCTGTTGTGCTGGCTCTGCTGGTGGCGGCATAAAAGCAATAAGGTTTCTGCTATTAATAAAGCAAGGACACCGCGAATGCAAAAGGGTGGTGCATCCGCATGGCGTATTCAATGTTCGTCTTAGCGGCAACACTGTCCCCGACAGAATATTAGAAGCGGTCTGGGGCTTTTGCTCAATTTATCTGGTTAGTTTTTTTATAATTATGTCCTTGCTACTACTAACTGGCGCCGACCATTTAACCGCTTGGTCTGCTACTATAGCCACAATTAACAACCTAGGACCAGCTTTAGGAGACGCGGCAATTAATTATGCCGACATGGGAACCGCAAAGAAACTCATCCTCTCTTTTGCAATGCTGATAGGACGTTTGGAAGTGTTTACTTTTGTGGTGCTTTTATTGCCAATTGCTTGGCGTTAATTGTTAGAATATTTAATCTTATTTTGTAGCCAATTATATTGGATGATATTCTTACCAATGCAATCCTCCACGCTTTTGTTAACTGCCCTTGTGGAGGTATATAAGTCGTCTGCATAAATATCTGGGTGCGGTTTTTGAAAAAATATTTCATACTTTCCGTATGCTTGACGCAAGGCAAAGGCGCAGACAACCTCTGCTCCAGTTATTTTTGTTATTCTGCTAAGCATAGTAGCTGAAGGAATCTTAACTCCATAGAACTCTGCCATAATACCGCCCTTCTTTTCTTGCGGTCTTTGGTCTGGTAATAATGTCACCGCTCCGCCTTGTTTTAATTTTTGTATTACTTTTTTGACAAACATTGGTTGGCTAATTGCCAAGGAATTTAAGCCGCAGTCATTACGAAAGGCAATACTGGCACGGCCATAATATGGATTACTTGCTTTTATATGCAAGGCGAGGCATTTGTATTTTCCTCCTAAATAAGGGGCTAACATTTCCCAATTCCCCAAATGAGGCGATATAAAAATCACTCCTTTTCCGCGCTGCATTGCAGCATCCGCGAGTTTACTATTATTTATTTTAATTATGTGGCTTTCAGCCCAATATTTTCCTCTAAACCATACGGTAATTATATCTACCCCTATTTGTAATGCTAACAGCATATTATGATGAATTAGCAGCAATCTTCGCAAAGGTTTTATTTCAGGGAAAAACATTCTCAAACTTTTCCTAACTCTTTTTCTATAGGTATTGGGAATAATTATTAATAACCCAAAGATAATCATAACCCACAAGTAACGAAGCAGTGTGGGTGATTTAGCCAGTCCCAGCCCAATCCACAGAATTATAAGACACATCCATTTATTTCTTCTCATAACCAAAATTATATCTTATAGCTCAAATAAAACCTTCAATATTTATTGCTTAAACACTAACTTATTGATTACATCTTTTTATCAATTATTAATTATTTTAATTAATGTTTATTTGATTTGGTGTTATAATATTTCACACTAGCCATGGGGAATGGTGGGGAAATAATAATCTAATGCTCGGCTCCCATTGAGCGGTGTTGTTATGTGTTGGCAATATGCCCCAGGGGGGTATTTTGTTAGAGAACGAATACTCTAACAACAAACTCTCATCTTTTGCTTGCAATATTAGCCACATTATTCTATAATTATGTATGTTTATTGTCATTTCGCCAGCAAAGAAACTCAATGAGAATATAGCTCCAGGGAGCATGGGAGCAGCGCTCCCTAATATTCCAGCAGCAGCGCCTAATGCGCCACAGGCGCAGCCAACTATTCCTGCATTTACTGCTGAGGCACAGGAATTGATTTCCATCCTTAAAAAAATGAGTGAGCAACAACTTATGCAGCTTATGGGAATCAGTCAGCAACTTGCTGCTTTAAACTTGCAAAGATACAAGAACTTCTCTTTACCGCTGACCTCACATAATGCTTATTGCGCCGCTTTCTTTTTTCATGGCGATGTATATCAGGGGCTGGAAGTTACTACGCTCAAGCAGCAGGACATCATCTATATGCAGCAACGGCTGCGCATACTATCTGGTTTGTTTGGGCTGCTTAAACCATTGGACTTAATCCTTCCTTATCGTTTAGAAATGGGCTCATCGCTTGCTAACAAACATGGCAGAAACCTCTATGATTTTTGGGGCGATAAAATAACCATGCTTTTAGGGCAACAGATGGAGGAGGCGGGCGATAAATTATTAGTTAATCTTGCCTCTAATGAATACTTCGCTTCATTGCTGCCGTCCAAAGTGCCAGGCAATGTGATTACCCCCAAGTTTAAGGATTATAAGAATGGGCAATACAAGGTTATTGGATTACTTGCCAAGAAAGCGCGGGGTATGATGGCGCGTTATATCATTGAGAATCGCCTTTCTAAGCCAAGTGATTTACTTCTCTTTGATTTAGATGGATATTCTTTCAGCCCATCTGATTCCACTCCTGATACTCCAGTTTTCCTGCGCAAAAAAGTTCAAGCAGCATAGCTAATGGCAATGTTAATTTCACGCCACGCATTCACGCTGGTAGCGGACAAATATTTACTTAAGATGCGCTCGGAGTTTATACTAAACCTTCTGCCCAACACCCATTCCAATATCCGTATAGGTTCCCAGCTAAACAGATGATAGCTATCCGCAGCATGCTTTTTTATCCTGGCTATATTCTTATTATTCTGCTGTGGACGTTATCAATGGTGTTAATTTCTGTGTGGTTACCATTAAAAAAACGCACTTATGTTTGTTACTTTTTCTATAAATGCTATGAGATATGGCTATTACTGTGCTGCAATATTCGTGTTTCATATCATTATGAAAGCGCAATCCCTGCAGAGCAAAATTATGTAATAATGGCAAATCACCAAAGTTCTTGGGAGGCATTCGCGCTAACTGTGCTAAGAATTCCTTCGGTTACCGTGCTCAAAGAAGAACTTATCAGATTGCCGCTTTTCGGTCAAGCGCTATTGCTACTGAAACCAGTTATTCTGCAACGTTCTAACTTGCTGCAATCAATGAAGAGAATTTATACCCAAGGAGTCGCGCGCCTTAATGAAGGATACAATTTACTTATATTTCCACAGGGGACAAGGTCTGCTCCCAACACAGCAGGGTTCGGCATAGATAAGTTCAATCCCAGCGCGGCTAATATATCCTTGCTGAGCGGCTTTCCTCTTTTATTAGTGGCACATAACTCGGGCGAACTGCTTCCTCCCCATAAGTTCATTATGTATCCTGGCACCATTAAGGTTATTGTAGGCGCTCCGCTTAATCCGCGGGGGTATAGCAAAGCAAGCTTCTATAAACTAGCGCTAACAAGAATGGATAAAATGATGCACCAGGTCCATAGCAAATGACCTCCAGCTTTTCAATAATCGGCTGTAATCATCTTACCTCTCCACTGAGTGTGCGCGAGCATATCGCCTTTCATAAAGATAACATCACTGAAGCGCTTATTTCGCTAAACCAAGTCAAAGGGGTGGAACAGGGGTTTATTCTTTCAACTTGTAATCGTACCGAAATTTATTATTATGGGGATACCGAACGTAGCAGTATCATTGCTTGGTTGGCGGGCTTTCATCATATTGCCGCTTCAAGCATCAATAATTTTATATATCAATATGAAGATAAAGCGGCTATGATTCATCTGCTAAAAGTAGCAAGCGGGCTTGATTCAATGGCTCTGGGGGAGACGCAGGTGCTGGGTCAAATTAAGGACGGCTATAAAATAGCCCAAGCGCAAGGATGTATCAGCGGTCCTCTGGATGGAATAATGCAGTTTGTCTTTGCCACAACCAAGAAGGTGCGCAGCAGCACAGACATTGGCAAACATACTATAACTTTGGCATCCACTGCGGTGAACATTGCCAGCAGAATGCTTGGAGATTTAAGCGAAAATAATGCATTAGTGGTGGGGGCAGGAGAAAACGCCCGCCTAACTGCGGAGTATCTGCATTCGCGCGGCATTAAAAAACTATACATAGCCAACCGCACTTATGCTAAAGCAGAACAATTGGCAGAAAAACATAAGGGTGAGGCGCTCACCTTGATGGATATAGCATCCTACCTGCCGCGAGTTAATGCGATTTTTACTTCAACCTCAGGTCCCACCATATTAATTGGTAAGGGCATGGTGGAAGATGCGGTAAAAAAATGGGGCAGGAAACCATTATTCATAAGCGACATGTCGCTACCACATGATGTTGAAGATTCTGTAGATGAACTTGACCAGGTTTATCTATATACTTTGAAGGACTTGGAAACCGTGCTAACCAGTAATCGCGCTCTAAAAGAAAAAGAAATAAGCAAGGCGGAACTGCTAATTGAAAAAGAAATAAATACATACTTATCTACTGTGGTTTCTTCTAACGATATATTGAAGGAGTATCGCGCTCAAGTTGACGCATGGAAGAAACAAGAACTGCAAAAAGCATTGAATGAGGTGAAGGATGGGGATGAAAAGGCGCAAAAAGTAATGAGGCAACTGGCGGATAGGTTGGCTGCCAAATTGAGCCATGGACCTACTGAGATGATAAAAGAAGGCACAAATAATAACGACATAAAATCATTACTCCATATACAAAATAACCTAATAAAAAAGGATGATGCATAACCTTGAATATAAATGAACGAGAAACAACGACAGCATCTTAAAAAAATGCAAAAGCGTTATGAGGAGATTAACAACCTATTGATGTCTCCCGAGGTGTCGAGCGATAACAACTTGCGCCGTGACTACGGCAAGGAAGCGGCTGACTTAAGAGGTGTTCTGAATTTATTTGAAGAATATGAAAAACTGGAAGAAGAATATAAACAGGCATCAACCATGCTTAAGGATGCTGATGAAGATATTCGCAGCCTTGCCGCAGTTGAACATGCTCAGCTTAAGGAACAACTGCAACAACAGGATGCTTTAATTCAGTCCGAACTAATAGGCGATAGTTCCGCAGATAAACGTAATATATACTTAGAAATACGCGCTGGCGCTGGCGGCGATGAAGCAGCGATTTTTGGCGGTGACCTTTTATCAATGTACCAACGTTATGCGGATAAACGTGGCTGGACCAAAGAAATAGTTAATCTAAACTATTCTGAAAAGGGCGGCTATAAGCTTGCGGTGCTATATATAAAAGGGAATGGGGTTTATGGTGATATGAAGTTTGAATCGGGCACTCATCGCGTGCAGCGGGTACCAAAAACTGAAGCCAAAGGGCGACTCCATACTTCAACCTGCACTGTGGCTATTTTGCCAGAGGTTAGTCCAACAGACAGCGCGGCTATTATGGTAAAAAAAGTTGATTTAAGAATTGACACCTATCGTGCTAGCGGCGCTGGAGGACAACATATCAACAAAACCGATTCGGCAGTGCGTATAACCCACTTACCCACTGGAGTGACCGCCGAGTGCCAAGAAGAACGTTCGCAGCATCGCAATAAAGAGAAGGCAATGGCTATTTTGAATGCAAAACTCTTGCTGGCAGAACAGACCAAGCAACAAGAGGAGGAGGCACAGCTAAGAAAGAGTTTGGTGGGAAGCGGGGACAGGGCAGAGAAGGTGCGAACCTATAATTACCCGCAGAATAGGGTGACCGACCATCGTTTGGGACTAACTCTGCATGCTTTGGATGGCATAATGCTTGGCGACCTTGATTTAATAATTGAACCCTTAAAAACCGAAGAAAAAATACTCCTCACTTCTGGTGACAAGGAATTGTAGAGACATAGGCGATAAACAATAGATGTTTTATAAAGGCAAAAGAAGCGGCTTATTACCCCTTGCGCAAAGCAACCGTTCATACACTGCCAACAAACAACACGACCTGCTGCGTCACCACAAAATAATGCAACAGCTTGAGGAGATATTCCACCAAGTCATCCCTGCTGAGTTACGTTCTTCAGTTACTCTGGCGCAATATAAAAACGGGGAATTGTCCGTCTTTTGTAATAATGCTGCTAGCGCCAGCTCTATCAAATACTCTGCCGATGAATACATACAGCTCTTGCGCCAGCACCCTCAATTTAGGGATTTAGAAAGAATCCAAGTCCACATTCAAGTTAGATAACAATTATTATTTACTCCAATTTTTGTTTAGATTTACCCCCAATACACACAGAATACGCATAAAATACCAAATAAGTAACTAAATTAAACTATCGTTATTGAACTATTATTTAAATGATTAAACAAAGAACTATTCGCTCCAGTATAAAAGCATCCGGCGTGGGATTACATACTGGCAAGAATATAAACATTGAGCTTTTCCCAGCTCCGCCAGGAACAGGTATAGTGTTTCGTAGAATTGATATTGACCCGGCTATAGAAATAAAAGCTCATGCATTAAATGTGCATCGCACTATTTTATCCACCGAGATCAGCTCAAATGATATATCGATCTGCACAGTTGAGCACCTAATTTCTGCCTTTGCTGGCATGGGAATTGATAATGCTTATGTTAATGTGGATAACGAAGAAATTCCTATAATGGATGGCAGCGCTTCTAACTATATATTCTTATTGCAATCATGCGGAGTAGCGGAGCAGGAAGACCCCAAAAAATATCTACGTATTATCAAGCCAGTTGAGTTTCGCTTTGAAGATAAAGTAGGACAGTTTCTGCCTTATAACGGCTATCGTATAACTATGGAAATAGATTTTGACCATCCATTTTTTGCGGATAAACATCATAAAACCTCAATAGAGTTCTCCAATACCTCTTTCATAAAAGAGCTGAGCCGCTCACGCACCTTTGGCTTTACTAGGGATTTGGAAAAATTGCAAAAAGAAAACCGCGCTTTAGGCGGTAGCTTTAAGAATGCGGTGTTGTTGGATGATCAAACAATTGTCAATAAAGAAGGGCTCCGGCATCCCAAAGAGTTGCTTCATCATAAAGTATTGGATGCCATTGGCGATTTGCATCTTATTGGGTATAACATCATAGGGGAGTTTCGCGGCTATAAGTCCGGACACATGGTTAATAATTCTCTTATCCGTAAGCTGTTGGAACACGAGGAATGTTACAAAATAGAGGAGTTCGCAGATAATGAAGGGTTGCCACCGGGTTACAAGACAGTTAAAAGCCACTAAAATATGCTGTATTTATACCTTAAGGCATTTCATATTATTTCCATAGTTGCCTGGTTCGCTGGTTTGTTATATCTGCCACGGCTACTTGCTTATCACGCAGCAAGCGATGACGACAAGGTGCGCGGACAACTTGCCTTAATGGAAAGACGTCTCTATAGGTTCATAATGAATCCTGCGGTTGCCGCGGTGTTTATTCTTGGCTTCACATTGCTGTTCATTAACCCATCAGTAGCATCCAACGGCTGGCTGCATGTCAAGCTTTTATTAGTTTTTTGTTTATTAGCATATCATATTGTCTGTGGTAAATACCTCCGTTCTCTTGCCGCTGGCACAAACAATAGAAGCCCTCGGTTTTTTCGTTTGTTTAATGAAATACCAACAATTTTTTTAATAATCATCGTCCTACTGGCAGTAACTAAACCCTTCTGATGCACTCCCGTGTTTTGGCACTTAAGTGGCGTCCCAATGGTTTTAGTCAATTGGTGGGTCAAGAACATATTACCCGCACGCTAACCAATGCATTGGAGTCCAATCGTCTTCATCATGCCTATCTTTTTTGCGGCACTCGTGGAATAGGTAAAACCACAGTCGCCCGCATCCTCGCTAAGTGTTTTTGTTGTGATAAGGGTGTAAGCGCCCAACCCTGCAATGAGTGTCCCACTTGCAAAGGCATAGATATGGGCAATTATGCTGACTTAATAGAAGTTGATGCCGCCTCGCGGACTAAGGTTGAGGATACCCGCGACCTGTTAGGCGATATGCAGTTTGCTCCTACTAAAGGAAAGTATAAGATTTATTTGATTGACGAAGTGCACATGCTTTCCAATCATAGTTTCAATGCATTGCTTAAGACCCTGGAGGAACCACCGCCGCATATTATATTTTTATTCGCCACTACCGAGCCACAAAAAATTCCAGTTACAGTGATGTCTCGCTGCTTGAGGTTTAACCTCAAAGCAATTTCAAAGGAGATGATAGCCAACAGGTTGCGTGAAATATTGCCGCAAGAGGAAGTGAAGTTTGATGATGATTCTCTTGACCTTATTTCTTATTATGCTGCTGGAAGTATGAGAGATGCCTTGAGTTTGACAGACCAAGCAATTGCCTATTGCAACAATGACCTTGAAGCAACTAAGGTGGCAGATATGTTAGGAGTGTCGGGGATGTTGCCCGCCGAAGAATTGCTGGAATATGTGGCGCAAGGTGATTTAGATTCATTGCTAAACGCAATGAAACAGATGGAAGAAGGGGGGGGCGATTTTACCGAATTATGGGATAGCATAATGGAAGCAATTCAAGAGTTATCCATTTTAACCTTAGGCGCTGCCGATGTAGATAACAACGGGCTTACTACTTTGGTTAACAAGTTTACTCCCGAGGAATTACAACTTTATTATCAGATTGCGCTAATGTGTAAAAAGGAGTTGTCTTGGGCGCCTTCTCCGCGTCAAGGAACAGAGATGGGGTTGATAAGAATGTTGGCAATGCAACCTCTTGCTAATTCTTTGGCAAACAAGAACAGCACTCCCCCACGTTATGTTGCTCCTGTGCCAGAAAAAACTGAAACCCCTGTCACAACAAACTCTGATGCCAGTGAAGAAGTTACGCCTGAAGAGAAACCTGAAGTGGCGCCTGAAGTGCAGCCGTCCGCTGAACCCGAAGTACCCGCGCAACCAGCCGAGCCCGAAACGTCCGCTGAACCCGAAACGTCCACTGAACCTGAAACGTCCGTACAACCAGCCGAGCCCGAAACGTCCGCTGAACCCGAAACGTCCACTGAACCTGAAACGTCCACTGAACCTGAAACGTCCGTACAACCAGCCGAGCCCGAAACGTCCGCTGAACCCGAAACGTCCACTGAACCTGAAACGTCCGTACAACCAGCCGAGCCCGAAACGCAAACACAATCAGAATCTCAACCAGAATCTCAATCTGCCGCCTCTCCTTCAGCCGCCTCCACCTCCATTTCCTCTAGACCTTCTGTTCCAGATTATACTCAAGCAGATAATTGGGCTATGTTAGTGGATTCGCTTAACCTGTTAGGTTTAAGCGCTTCATTGATTCGCGACACCAGATTAGTAGACATTCGTGGTGGTATTTGGATATTAAGTTGTCAATCCAATGTGCGGGAAAGATTAACCGATGAAATGATAACTGCTATAGAACAGGCAATAAATATTGAAATTATGCAACAGATTAGTATTGAAATTGAGGTAGGTCCCGCAGAAAATACTCCATCTATGATAATCAATAAAAAACATAAAGAATTAGTGGAGAAAGTACACCAAGAACCTATTATCAATACTATAGTCAATAAGTATGACGGCGAACTAAACGAAGCTTCAGTTCGCTCAATTGCCGCAGATGATGAATAACACAACCTAACCGAATAATATAATTATGGACTTAAAACAAATAATGCAACAAGCGGAAGAAATGAAGCAGAAGATGGATGATATCCAAAAAGAGATGAAGTCATTACGGATTGAAGGGGAATCTGGTGGTGGGATGGTTAAAGTGGAGATGAATGGCAATAACGAAGTACTTAACATCCTCATCAGTGATGAGGCATTGCAAGAAGACAAAGATGTGCTGGAGTCATTAATTGCTTCGGCAGTAAACGTTACAGCAGCCAAGGTTAAGAATGAAGTTGCAGAAAAGCAGAAAAAACTTTTGGGGCTTCCAGCGGGAATAAATTTCCCTTTATAAGATATACGAGTTATCCTAAATGACAGATTTTAGTAAATCTATCAGCAACTTAATTGATACCCTGTGCGGTCTGCCTGGTATAGGACCGCGCACTGCGCAAAGAATAGTCCTTTATCTGCTGGCTAACAACCGCCCTCTGGGGCATCGTATGGCAGAGAATCTTGACCTTGCTCTTACTCGTGTATCCGAATGCAAAAGATGTCGTAATTTTTCCGAACAACCCTTGTGTGAAATATGCAATGATGAAGGGCGTAATAAGCAAATCTGTGTGGTGGAGTCGCCCATTGATGTTATGGCAGTTGAAAAAAGCGGCAGCTATAAGGGTTATTATTTTGTGTTGCATGGGCATCTTTCGCCTATGGATGATGTGGGTCCCGAACAGCTTGGACTGGATATGCTTGATACTATGCTTAAAGAGAGTGACTGCACTGAGGTTATTCTGGCTACTAATCCAACGGTGGAAGGAGAAATCACCGCTCATTATATTAAACAAAGATTAGCCAATATGCCGCAGATGCGGATAACTCGCATTGCCCATGGAGTGCCAATGGGAGGAGAGCTAGAATATATTGATGGCGGAACTATTGCCCGCGCCCTTAGCGGACGCACTATATATACTGAATACGCTGATGAAACTAATTAATACCCCAGAAGATATTGCCGCTATGCAGCTGGCGGCTGATATTGTCGTGCGCACTCTGGATTTTATTTCTTCATCAATCCGTCCCGGCATTTCAACCGATAAGATTAATGAGTTATGCCATAACTATATGGTTAATGAAGAAGACGCGGTGCCCGCTAGCTTGGGTTACATGGATTTTCCTAAGTCAATTTGTACTTCAGTAAACAATGTGGTGTGCCATGGCATTCCAAATTCGGATAAAACTTTGTCGTCTGGCGACATCATCAATGTGGATGTTGCAATAATTAAAGATGGCTACTATGGTGATAGCAGCCGCATGTTTTGTGTTGGCAAAGTAAACCCTTTTGCTAAACGGTTGGTGGAAGAAACCCTCCAAGCTCTTTATGCAGGAATAAGACAAGTGAAAGCAGGCAATCATTTAGGCGACGTGGGAGCAGCTATTCAAAATTATGCTGAGAGTGCTGGATTTTCCGTAGTTCGTGATTATTGCGGACATGGCATAGGCAAAGATTTTCACTGTGAGCCGCAGGTTTTACATTATGGCAAAAAAGGAACGGGAGTTAAACTACAAGAAGGAATGTGTTTTACTATTGAGCCAATGATAAATTCTGGCGATTATGCAACCCGTACCCTCAGTGATGACTGGACTGTAGTAACCCAAGATAATAGTTTGTCTGCCCAATGGGAGCATACGGTTTTGATTACCGCTGCTGGTAATTGCCAAGTGCTAACCAAATCAGCCAATGAAAAAATATTCTAAGCAAACAAACTATGCCAAAAAATAAAGTAAAACAGAAGGAGAGGCAGAAGAAAATAATTGGGAACATAATCCCTTGGATAGCGCGTAGCTTAAGATACAAAGCTGAGCGTCCTCCCAAACCATGTATTGTAGCTATTTGGCATGAAGAGATATTGCCTGCATCTAAATTCTTTTCTCATTACGATACTATCACCATTGTTAGTCAAAGCAAAGACGGCAGTACCATTGCGATGCCATTAGCCAGAGCTTTAAATATCAGTCCCTTAAGATTTTCCAGAAACAAACTTGAATCTGCAGTATCTGGATTGTATGACCTTATGAAATATGATGACCACTGTATTGTGGCGGCGGTGGATGGTTCACAAGGTCCACGGAGAAAGGCGAAAGCGGGTATATTTGTTGTTGCTAAACGCAAACAGATTCCTGTGTATGCTTGCCGTTTTAGCTATAAAGGGTTTCGTTTGAATAGCACTTGGGATAAAACAAAAGTACCATATCCATTCGCATTGATTAAGCCAAAATTATCTGAACCGTTTATTATAGGCAGAGATGACAGAATTAAAGATTTCACTATCAAATATGAAGAGAAAATGGCGGAGTTAGGCGATGATTAATCTTTATAATGACAAGGGTAAATAAAGGTAACAGAAAACTACTATGGATAAATTAATTAATATATTGTTGGTATTAGCTGCAGCTATAGCTGGGTTAATAATCCCAACAACAGCAATTGCTGCCACAGCCCCTTTGGATTTAACGACACCGCTTGACCTTGTCTATCATCCTGTGGCAATACTTTGCTTGATAATTTTCTTCGCTTCGTATATTTTGGTGATGCTGGAAGAATACACTAATATGCGTAAATCCAAACCAGTGCTACTTTGCGCCGGACTTATCTGGGGTGTCATTGCTTGGATGTACTCGGGGACCGGCTTATCCCACTTAGTGGAGGAGGCACTTGAAAGAAATATTCTGGATTATGCCGAGTTACTGCTATTTTTGTTAGTGGCAATGACATATATAAATGCTATGGAAGAAAGACGTTTGTTCTTGGCATTGAAGTCGTGGCTTGTGCATAAGGGCTTTGGGATGAGAGGCATTTTTTGGATGACTGGTTTCTTGTCATTTTTTATATCTCCATTTGCCGATAATCTCACGACAGCATTGTTGATGTGTGGAGTGATTATGGCAGTAGGTGGGAAGGATAAAAAGTTCATTAATATTGCTTGCATCAATACAGTGGTGGCGGCAAATGCTGGCGGCGCCTTTAGTCCGTTTGGCGATATCACTACTCTAATGGTTTGGCAGGCAGGCAAGGTACCATTTTTTGAGTTTTTAATTTTGTTTGTTCCATCATTGGTTAATTTTATAATCCCCTCCACCATTATGAGTTTCTTCATTGCCAAGCATGCACCCAAGCAGAAAGCAGAAAAGGTGGAGATAAAACGTGGCGCCTTTCGGATTATTTTTCTATTTCTTCTGACCATAGTTACATCGGTTATCTTTCATGCCCAGTTTCATCTGCCGCCTGCAGTGGGAATGATGATGGGCTTAAGTTATTTGCAGTTTTTTGGTTACTTCTTACGCAAAACCTTGCCTCGCTCCATAGCGAGGAAAGCCGCCAAAGCTAAAATTACATCCGATGAGTTTGTGCGCATGGGGGCTATAGTTCCTTTTGATGTTTTTAGTCGCGTGGCGAAGTCGGAGTGGGATACGCTAATCTTTTTTTATGGGGTGGTAATGTGCATCGGCGGACTGGGATTTTTGGGATACTTAGAATTATTGTCATTGAATACTTATGGGGTTTTTAGTCCAACAATAGCTAATGCCCTGGTAGGTATATTTTCTGCAATCTTAGATAATATACCAGTTATGTTTGCAGTGCTAAACATGGACCCAACTATGAGTGAAGGGCAATGGCTGTTGGTTACCCTTACCGCTGGAGTGGGAGGAAGTTTGTTGGCAACTGGTTCGGCAGCTGGGGTTGCCTTGCTGGGACAAGCGCGCGGCATGTACACTTTTTTTGGTCATCTTAAATGGGCGCCAGTAATAATGCTTGGCTACATTGCATCCATCCTAACTCACCTATTCATAAACAGCAGCTTTATGTAGTAGGGGCGGAGCCAGGGGGGATGAATATAGTAACCGCCCGCATGATGCCTAATCCTCGCGACAAACCATCGGCATGCTCGTAACATCGCCCCCATGTTATAATAACCCCCATTATGACTGAATACAATCATCAACTGCTTCATGATATCCATTATTTTTGGTTTAGTAATCTGGCAAATAAAACTGATGCCCCTACAGAAGAACAGCTTAAATTCTGGTTTGGCTTCTCCCAAGATGTGGACAAAGAAATAACCGAAAAATACTCCGATTTGCTGGAAGCAGCTTCACGGGGCGATCTGGACGGATGGAGCGATAGCCCGCAGGGCTCACTGGTGTTGATAATTATTTTGGACCAATTCTCCCGCCACATTCATCGTAAAACTGAACGCGCTTTTGCTTATGATAGCAAGGCGTTTGAAATAGCTCAAGCAACAGTAGCTGCTGGATATGATAGAGACATGCACTTTTGCGAAAAGATATTCTGCTATCTGCCTTATGAACATCGCGAGGATGAACAGGCGCAAAATAAATCGGTTTCTCTCTATCGCGGTCTTTTAGATAAATCAAGCAGGGAGCAGTACAAAGTAGCCAACCTTTCTCTTAAAATGGCGCGCGACCATCTTACAATAATTTCTCGTTTTGGACGCTTTCCTCATCGTAATGAGGTGTTAGGCAGAAGATCTACAGAGGAAGAAATAAAATATCTTGCCACAGAAAACTCTCGTTACGGACAATAAAGTCCAGCTACGTAAGCGGCTAATTCAACAGCGCAGCAATATGGGAGCAGCTGCGCACAAAAGCAATTCTTATGCCATAAGCCGCAACATAATATCCAGCGGCATATTTCTCCGCAGCAAACGGATAGGACTATATATGTCTGTTGGTAAGGAGGTGGAATTATATATGTTAATCCATGAGGCGCTGCAGCGCAATAAACAATGCTATGCTCCCGCTGTGGAAGGCAACATAAATGGACTGGGCGAAAGTATGCATTTTTTGCCTTTTAATGATGAGGTTGATGGGGAAAGTGGTGAGTGGATAAGTAACCGCTATGGCATCTGTGAACCAGCGCTTCCTTATGGGAGGCGAGTTCCCTTATGGACACTTAGTGCGGTGTTTATGCCTTTGGCGGCTTTTGACGCGCAAGGCAATCGTCTTGGAATGGGCGGCGGTTACTATGATAGAGCATTTTCTTTTTGTGGCGGTTTGTCTCAGAGTTTGGCTGGGAGCTTAACTGGGCAAGCGAGTGCCAGAAGACCTTTATTAATTGGGGTGGCGTTTAGCTTTCAACAAGTCAAGCAAGTTGCGGCATCACCTTTGGATGTGCGGATGGATTATGTGGTAACCGAGAAAGGATGGTTGGATTGTAAAAAAACTTCCTAACTCTATTCTAATCCCCTCTGACTCTATTCTAATCCCCTCTGACTCTATTCTAATCCCCTCTGACTCTATTCTAATCCTCCCTAGCCCACTCTAACTTATACTTCGCAAAAATATGTTATATGCCTCATTATCCGTTTCTGGATAAAAGGTAAAGCCAAGATCCTTCAAGTACCTATACAACATATTCCTCTCATTTGCCGGCACCTGCATTCCCGCCAGCACTCTGCCATAAGCCGCTCCATGATTGCGATAATTAAACAAAGAAATATTCCATTTGGGGTTTAGCTTCTGCAAAAAGTGTAGCAAAGCCCCTGGCCTTTCAGGAAACTCAAACCTAAAGATAATCTCATTCTCAGGCGGAGTAGGGGGAATGCCTCCCACCATATATCTAATATGCAGTTTAGCCATTTCGTTGGATGTCATATCATAAGCAGGAAAGTTAATCTTGCGTAGTTTATCCAGTATCTGGTCAATATCATCTCTACTCTTAATCCGCACTCCAACAAAAATATGCGCCTGAGCAGAGTGGCTATATCTATAGTTAAATTCGGTTATGTTGTACTTGTGCAGTAAACTGCAAAAACGGCGAAAACTTCCTGGCTTCTCAGGGATAGTCACTGCAAATAATCCTTCTCGTTGCTCACCTATGTCGGTGCGTTCCGCTATATGACGCAGGCGGTCAAAGTCCGTATTGGCGCCAGAAAGAATTGCTACCAGATGCTCGGTGGATGACGATGATGAATCTGAGTTGCTCTTGCTTGCTGCTTTGCTGCCAACCCTGCCACCAGTTTTGCTTCGTTGCTGTCCATTAAGCCCATCAAGCCCACGCCAATCCGAGCCGTTCTCACAATATTTGCGCACTCCAGCCAATGCCACAGCACCCGCTGGCTCGGCAAGAACGCGAGTATCTTCAAAAATATCCTTAGTAGCAGCGCATATCTCATCCGTGGTCACGGTTATCATCCCATCAATGCACTGGCGCGCCAACTTAAAACACTCACTACCAACTCTATTGACAGCTACTCCATCGGCAAATATGCCAACATGCGGCAAAGTGGTAACTCTTTTGTTCTTGAGGGCAATGGTCATACTGGCGGCATCCTCTGGCTCTACCCCAATTATCTTAACCTTCGGATTAACATACTTTATATATGCGCCTATGCCAGCTATTAGACCACCACCGCCGACCGGAACAAACACCGCATCTACGCGTTGCTGTTGTTGGCGAATTATCTCAGCTCCAATGGTGCCTTGCCCAGCTATGATTTGTGGGTCGTTGAAGGGTGGTATATATGTGTAGCTATTTTCCTTGATAAGCGATTGGGTGTGTTGAAATGCTTCATCAAAAGTATCACCTTTAAGAATTAAGTTCGCATTATACGAACGCACCGACTTAACTTTGGTTTCGGGCGTGGAGACAGGCATTACAATAGTTGCCTTAATCCCAAGCTGCTCTGCGGACATCGCCACTCCCTGCGCATGGTTGCCAGCAGATGCGGCAATTATGCCATTTTTTGTTTTGCTAGCAGGCAAGGATGCAATCATATTATAGGCGCCGCGCAGTTTGAAAGAGAATATGGGCAGCAAATCCTCGCGCTTTAGATATACCTCTTTGTTGAAGCGTTTAGAAAAGTTATTTATTCGTTGTAGGGGGGTCTCGCTGAGAGTTTCATAAACTCGCGATGACTGGATTAGACGATTATAATCCTGCAATATCTTCAAAGACATCAGTGCGAGTATAGATTCAGTAATCTCATGCCATTATTATAAATGATAAATTTCTGTATATTGCTTGAATCGCACCCGCAAAACATGTAAAATAAACCCTATGGAACGAGATAACGCAAAAACCACACAATGCTTTATTACCAGCATGCGCGAAGAAATATATCACGGCGAGATAGAAGAACTCACCGCTACAGGCGTGCGCGGTGAACTTGGCATTCTGCCAGGCCACGCGCCCTTACTTACAGAATTAATGCCAGGACCAGTGCAACTGCGCAAAAAAGGCGGTGAAGAAGATATATTCTATATCAAAGGCGGCTTCTTAGAAGTGCAGCCAGATAGCGTCCACATCCTTGCCGATGAAGCACTGCGCGAGCAAGGACTAAGCGAAGAAGCAGCTGAAGAAGCAAGAAAAGTGGCAGCCGAAGAACTCAACTCCAAAGATAAAATGGAGGCAAAGGAATACGCGCTCACCCGCGCCAAACTCGTAGAAGCAGTCGGACAGTTGCGCACCCTAAGACGAATTAAAGACCGCTACAAAAGATAACTAACTGAATACGGAACGGGGGAATAGATATTGGGGGAACAGCCAGCAGGGATGACTGACAAGAGATAAAGTTACTTTTCCTCGTCAGGAAAAACGAAAAGTGTTTCATCATCTTTAACTAAATTCAAACTACGTCGCGCCTCCTCTTCAATTATTTGTGGGTCATTGCGCAAGTTATCAATATATTCTTTCTTTGCTTTATTCTCCTCAGTGAGCTCATCAACCTTGCCTTGAGTCCGTGTAATCTCTTTTTTAATATTACTCAGTAAAAATATATTCTCCTCCCCCGAAAAAATATACTTAATATTAACCACTGTAATCGCAAGAAAGATTAACCCGGCGATAGTAAATACTATCCCGCCTTTCCTACTGACGCCCTTGCCGCGCGCCTTAGCTGCTTTCTTAGCCATAAGGTTATTATATACCTCACTAACCCCTTATATCAAATAAAAATTCATACTTAATGCATAAATTCTTGCTACGCTGGTCTGTAGGGGCGGAGCTGCGCTCCGCCCGCAAAATGTCTAATACTCGCAATAACACCATCAATATGCTCGCGATAAACTCCTGAATAGCGAAATCATACACGTTTTATCAAATCGCTTTCATGTTATAATTTTTTCTATATTGATTAACATATCAATATTGATTAAGATTAAAAAAATTGAGGTATAAATATGAACAAGAAAGAGGGAAAAACTAGCATAGATAAAGAGTTAGGATTTAACTTTACACTTAGTAATACCTATGCTTTAAGAGCACAACACCACAGAAATAAAGCGGATGAATATGGTAAATTATTTTCTAAACGATTGATATCCTTATTTATACCTTTGGTTTATCTATTTCCACTATTATTTATTTTACTTCCACTTTTACTTCCATTTTTCCTTGCAATTTCCCTTCCACTTTTCCCGCAAACTTTGATAGAAATTTTGAAGAAATTGCCTATACATACAGGAATAGAGGGCTACTTACTAACATCTTCGCTATTAATATCTGCTATAGGAATTTTAATTTGGTTGGGAACATATTATAAAAGTAGAGAGAGGGAAGAGAGAATATTAGAGGAAGAGTACTCGCATAAGGAGACGTTAGTTAAATTTTTTGAAGAATATAGTTCACGAAAAGAAATCTCCGGTGATAAAGAAGCAAAGCATATCTTGTTAGATCTTCATAAGCATGTAATTGATAACGCCGCATATAACCCTAGCTTTCGGTTGGGTAAAGAAAAAAGCGATCATCCAACCGTAAAAGTTATAAATGAGTTAAGTGATAACTTAACAAAAGTAGTAGATAAAACTTATGATATGTCGGGAAAGACAAGCGGAAAGAACAACTCCGCTCAGCTAAGTAAACCCAATAAACCTAAGAAGCTAAAAGCTAAATAACTCCAATATTCCATAGAATATTTATTCTCATTTCTAGTGATTAGTTAATTAATACCATATATTAATATAGATACCGATTATAGGAAGGAAGGCACATATCTATTATCAGATACACCAATCAGCTCTAAATATGATAAATTAAGTGGCAATATACATTAACTATGTAATTTCCTATGAGCGATACAAAAATCCGTGATCTTATATATGAGGTCTTAAAATCTGATGAGAGAATTTGGTCTAAACCAATTTCATCGGATAAGACCCCAGAACTTAATTACACCTTTCTGTTAAAACTGATAGAAGATATTGATGGAAAAATCATTGATATGCTAATAGAGGAAAAGAAGCTAAGAGAAAAATTTTTTGTTAAAACAAAAACTGCTTATATATTTAATACGGATAGCTTTCGCTTGTTTATGGAGAAAAATAAAATTGATAATTCCTATACACAGTATAGAAATAGAATTGGATTAACCAATGGCAAGAGATTTATTAATGACTCTAATGATGTAGTTCTTAATTTCCCCTATAAAGATTGTGTATTGGAAGGCGGACAAAGCACAGAAGAAGGGATGGATACATCTTTCAAATATTCTGAAAAAACAAAAAAATATGAAACAGAAAAATCTAAAAGAAAAGAAATATTTTTTAATCAAATTATAGCTTCAGATGAAATTGATCGTCTATTCGATGAAAAAGCATTAGTCAACTGGAAAAGGTACATTAAAAATAGTGAAGAAATAGGTGAAGAAACAGTTAAAGAAATAAAGCGCGATGAGAACGGAACAATAAAAGAGAACTTAATAATTAAGGGCAATAATTTATTGGCACTTCATAGTATAAATAAACAATTTGCAGACAAAGTAAAGCTCATTTATATAGATCCACCGTATAACACAGGAAAAGATGGGTTTAAGTATAATGATAAATTTAATCATTCTACTTGGCTAACTTTTATGAAAAACAGGTTGGAAGTAGCAAGGAGGTTATTACGAGATAATGGAGTTATATTTATTTCGGTTGACGATAGAGAGTTTGCATATTTAAAAATACTGTGTGATGAAATTTTTGGACGAGAAAATTTCTTGAATGATGTTATTTGGAATTCTACGAAGTCAGTCACTAATACAGCAATTATTTCGGTTTCACATACTCATAATTTAGTATATTTCAAAAATAAAGATTACTATATAAAAAATAGAACAGAATTTAGGCTGGTTGAGGATGGTGAAGGTTTTTTTAATCCAGATGATGATCCTAGGGGTGTTTGGAAAGCTGATCCATTTCAAGTAGGTGGGTGGCGGCCTAATCAACAATATGAAATAAAAAACCCGAATACGGGAATTATTTATACACCAAACAAAGGTTGTAGCTGGAAAAATGATTATAAAAAATTTCAGGAATTGGTGGCTGACAATAGAATAGTTTTCGGTGCTAGAGGCACTGCTAGTCCGCAAAGGAAAAGATTTTTATTTGAATCGGAAAAAAGAGGAAAGGTTTCAAAAACTATATGGGATGATGCTGGTACAACTACAGATGGAACAAGGCATCTCAAGCAATTATTTAATGAAATAGTTTTTGATAATCCAAAACCAGAACAATTTATTGAAAAAATTATTGAATTGGCTACTAATGAATATGACATTGTCTTAGACTATCATCTAGGAAGTGGTACAACCGCCTCTGTAGCACACAAAATGGGCAGGCAATATATTGGGATAGAGCAAATGGACTATATAAAAAACATTGCTTGTGAAAGATTAAAAAAGGTTCTAAATGGTGAGCAAGGGGGAATTTCAAAATCAGTGAATTGGCAAGGAGGCGGAGATTTTATTTACCTTGAACTAGCTAAATGGAACGAACAAGCAAAAGAGAAAATTAAAGCTTGCAAGAGTTTAAAAGAATTAGAGAAAGTTTTTAATTCTCTCTATGAAAAATATTTTCTTAATTATAATCTAAAACTTCAAGAGTTTAAAGAAAAAATTATAAAAGAAGATAATTTTAATAAATTATCATTAGAGAAACAGAAGGAAATATTTTCAGAAATATTAGACCTTAACCAAATGTATGTTCAGAAAACGGAGATGGCTGATCAAAAATTTGAGATTAGCAAGGAGGATCAAGAATTAACTAAAAAATTTTATAATAGCGAAAAATAGAATATGTCAAACATCAGTGATTCATAATGCCAGATATTAAATATTTATACGAGATAATTGAGGGTAAAGCACGCAAATTAAGGATTCTACAACCTGAAATACCAAAATATATTTTAGAGAATTTAAGACATGGTTTTTTTGAGTGGCAACAAGAAGCTTTTGATAATTTTTTACTTTATCAGGAGATAAAAAAAATAGAGGATCCCAATTCCTACACTCATCTGATGTTTAATATGGCTACTGGATCTGGTAAGACCATGTTGATGGCAGCTGCTATTCTTTATTATTATGAACAAGGATATAGACACTTTTTATTTTTTGTGAATCAAAATAATATTTTAGATAAAACTATAAGTAACTTTATCAATAGCACCCACACTAAACATCTTTATACAAATCCAATTTTTATTGATAACGCAACTATTTCAATCAAGGAAGTAGAGGTATTTAGTGATAATCCACAAGGTATAGAAATTAAATTTGCTACTATTCAACAACTATATTACGATATACATACTGAACAAGAAAATAAGACAACTCTGGATACCCTACATAAAAAAGATATTATCATGCTTGCTGATGAAGCACATCATCTTAATGCTAACACAAAAAACATTACTATAATAGAAGATTTTTTTGACAAAGAGTTAAAAGGTTCTAAAGCAGAAAAAGAAAAAAAGGGCTGGGAACATACAGTTATAGAATTTATTCTAAAGAAGAGAAATCCCGGGGATGAAAGGCTCCCCACTCATAATAGGAATGTACTTTTGGAGTTTACTGCTACTATTCCCTCAGATTCAGAAGTTATTAAGAAATATAGTGATAAAGTAATTTATAAATTTGAGTTAGTGGAGTTTCTAAAGAAAGGATTTACTAAAGAGATAAATCTGATATCTTCTACTTTAGATAAAAATGAAAGGATTCTACATGCATTATTATTTAATTGGTATCGGCATAAAATTGCACTTAAGCACGGAGTTATTAATTTTAAACCAGTAATACTTTTTAGAAGTAAAGAAATTAAAGATTCAAAAATAGATTACGAAGAATTTTTATGCTGGATAGATCGTCTTGAAGAGAAGAACTTTGATTTTCTTAATAATATTTCTGAAAGAATTATTGAAGATCGTTCAGCAGATTTTTCTAATATAGAAAAATCAGGAACTGAAAAAATTTTAGAATTTATTAGAGGTGAGAATAAAGGTTATAGTGAAGCAATAAAATGGCTAAAAAGTAATTTTATAGAGAGGAATGTAATTATCACCAATTCAGAAACAAATAAAAAGAAAACAGAAGTAATAACAGCGGAACAGGAAAAGCTTCTTAACAGTTTAGAGGATAAAGAAAATAATATTAGAGGGATCTTTACGGTTAATAGATTAACGGAAGGATGGGATGTATTGAATCTTTTTGATATTGTTCGTCTTCATCAAGAAGAAAATTCTGGAGATAATGACACAGAATTTATTGCAGCAACAACTTCAGAGAAACAACTTATAGGTAGAGGAGTAAGATATTTTCCTTTTACATATAATGATAAACCTGAAAGACAAAGAAAATTTGATGGTGAACTTGAACATGAACTGCGAATTTTAGAAGAGTTACACTATTATACTTATGATAAAAAATCACGGTATATTTCCCAGCTTAAAGAAGCACTAAGGAAAGAGGGCCATATGAGAGAAGATAAAGTTGTTAGAACTTACGAATTAAAGGAAGGTTTTAAAGAAAGCAAATTTTATATGAATACTAAACTTTTTTATAACAAAAAAATAGCTAATCCAAATAGAAAGAATAAAAATTTGGACGATATTCCAAAGGATTTTTTTACCCCCTATAGAGTTAAGGATATAGAAATGGCTGAAGAGATAATGGATTATGATTTTCAAGAAAATTTACAAAAACTAAAATTAAAAGAAAAAGAGCTAATATCAATTAAAAAGAAATTCAAAGATATTGAAAAGCATATTTTTTTGAAGGCGGTAAACATAAAAGCTAAAGAAGAAAACTCTTTATTTCAGTTTGAAAAATTAAGTGAAGAATTGAATGTAAAAAGTATTGATGATTTGCAAACAAAGATATTAGCAGATTTTCAAATAACGATTGTTGCTCCCCAAGGCACTAAATATGAAAACATTGAAGGGAAGGAAAAACTAAATATTGTGCTTATTATTTTACGGCAGATATTTGGAGAACTTAAGAAACAAATTGCTCCTGAGATAGGTAGTGATTTTAGGATGAAGAATTTAAAAGATTTTTTCTCCAAACCTAAAAGTAAACTGATAGCAGAAAACATAGAAACTAAAAATCTGGAAAATAAATTAAAGCACGCTGATTGGTATGCTTTAAATGCCTTTACTGGAACAAGTGAAGAAGCGAGCATGATTGAGTTTATACAAGAAACTGTAGGCGATTTGAATAAGGAATGTGATGAATTCTATCTGTTAAGAAATGAAGAGGTTTATAAAATATATGACTTCAAGACTGCTAGAGGATTTTGCCCTGATTTTATATTGTTTTTAAAAAGTAAAGATAAAGGAGAGTTTAAACATAATAAAACAATAACCCGTTCAGAAAAATATTATCAAATTTTTATTGAACCTAAAGGTGAACAATTTATTGGTTATGATAATAGTATAGTGGGAGATAGTATTGATAAGAGAACATTCAAAACGGGTAAAGAAGGATGGAAAGAAGAATTCTTGGAAGAGATATCCAAAAGATATGGATTTAACGAGATTGTAGAAGCAGAGAATCCTAAATATAGATTAATAGGGTTACCTTTCTATAATACAGACACAAAATTTAAAGCTATATTTGGAGAAAAATTTGAGGAGGTAGTTGAAGACCTTTCAACTTTTAATAACAGTCCTCAATAGAATACATTAGATTATTTATATTCTTGCCAATATTTAGGAAGCACTTTTTTGTATAAAATTATTTTGTTGTAAAGCCAGTCAAAGTATTCTTCATATTTAGACTGATCAAATACATCGGTAACTTCTTTGTATGTTTTTATATTAGAAGAATCATCGTTTAGTTCCCAATTAACTTCTTGGCCTATTTCTTTTTCAATTTTATCACGAATAGAATATAGGTATTTAAGGAAGTTTAATTTATCCTTAGAAAAATATAACACACACCCTAATCTTTTCTCTTTAAATAAAATCGTAGCGAACATTACACACCCAGAAAAACCTATACCTGAGCTGCAAAAATGTTTTGGTATGGGTGTTGACACTTGAATTTTATCTCCATTTTCGTGAATATAATTTGTAAATTCTTGCCAAAAAAACAATTGTTTTTCTTGAGTATTAGTTAATTCATTAGACGTATAACTAGAACTTTTAATTGTTTTTGCCCATTCATTAGGGCTTGCTACTATTTCAAATTTAGGTGCTGGAGGGCTATTCTCTATCCGGTAAACCTTTAACTTTACTAAGAAAAACCCTATTTCCTGATCTGTGTGTTCGTTTAGCCATTTAACAGCTTGTTGATGTTCAGAGTTAAAACCCTTAACTATCCAAATAATAATTTTGGCATCATAGCCAGAAGCATAAGTGATTATCTGTCCAAGATGTCTATGATTTGTATTTTCAAGTTGATTTTCAATTATTATTTTCCTGTCCCCTATATTATCTTTTGCAAGTATATCTACATTATACTTTCCAACACTTGCTTCAGATTCTATAAGTTCTATATTTAACCCACCTATTTCTTCTCCTAAAATATCAAGGTTTTCTTGCTTTGCAAGCCATGGTGTAAAATTTATCGCCTCATTTGCCCACACCTCTCGCAAGTCAACTTCTTTTAATATTGATAGTTTTTCATTCATTTTAATTAATCTATTGGTTAGGTCTAATTAGCGTTCCCCCTATCTCCCCCTAACTTCCGTAACGGACTATCCAGTTTATGTCATATTTGTCGGTACATACGCCAAAGTAGGAACTCCAAAAAGAACCTTCTGGTTCCATCTTCATTTCTCCAAAGGGTCTTTTTATATTGCCGCCTTTTGCTAGGGCTTTGAATATTCTACTTGCTTCTTTTTCGCTATCTGGTTGAATAGTTATGGAGAAGTTATTGGCAGCGGTAACTGGATGACCCATTGCATCGCTACCCATTAAAACACCATCGCCGATTGGCAGTGATATATGTAGAATTTGATTTAGGGCTTCCTTTGGCATTTTGTCTGAGCCAGGCATATCTTTAAATCTTTGTAGTTCACTAAAGTTTCCACCAAAGATTGATTTGTAGTACTTGAATGCTTCTTCGGTATTGCCGTTGAAGTTAATATAAGATTGAATTTTCATAATAGTATATTATACTAATTATTTCCTTACTTAACGCTTAACATTTTTGTCCGTTTTGCAGACGAGTTCAGGCACTCGTATATGCCTTTCAGCTATACCCCCTTACCTATACCCCTTATGCTATAATTTTTATTATGAAATTAACTTTGAAAATGGATATGGTGGGAATCATCACAAGCAATTTTGCTGAGATGAAAGCATTCTATCATGATGTTGTTGGTCTTGAGATTATCTTTGAGATGGAGGGTAATTATGTGGAGTTTAAAATGCCAGGTACACGTTTTGGTATTTCCACTAATAAAGTCATGGCTGAGTTTACCCGCCATCCCAGCTACAATGAGCTAAAGAAGGGACAGACGTTTGAATTAGCTTTTATTCTTGATACTCCAGCGCAAGTTGACGAGACATATAAAGAAATACTTGCTAAAGGAGCTAAAGAGGTAGCACAACCAGCTGATATGCCATGGGGACATAGAACAGCTTTTTTTGCCGACCCAGACGGCAATATTCACGAGCTATTTGCTAGTTTGCCAGAAGAGAATAAGTAAGAAATTTATTTTGTTATGGGGGGGGGGGTATGAAAAATATAACCCCTATAATTTTTTAGAAAGGTCAGCTTTTTTTACAATAATAAAGCGCGAATATATGCACTTTTTAGCATATAAACGATTAACCCTATAATTTTATCTTTATCTTTAGGTTTGCTTTCTGCGACGGTAAGCGTAATATCGGTCATTGATTGAGATGTTATGCTGGTAATCTCAACACCAGCTTTTTGTAAGAACCATATAAAAGCAAAAGTCCCACATCTTTTATTGCCATCTATAAATGGGTGATCTTTCACTATAAAATATAGGAGATGTGCCGCTTTTTCGTTAATGGTCGGATAAACATCTTCACCACCTGCTGATTGAAATATACTGCCGACAATCCCTTCTATCCCTTCATTATTTTTGCTTTTGCCAAAAAGCTCTGTCCCTTGTTTTTTGGCTATGAGATTTTGCTTGAATTCTTCTAAACTCTGGGTTAATTCTTCAGCAGTGAATACAATTTTTTCATTAGGTGTTTTATTGCCTTGAACAATAATCTTGTAAATATCTTTTGCTGCTTTATCATAAGCCTCAAGTGCGATCCATGTGTCATAAAATGCATCTGTAATTTGGCTAATATTTAGTTTTTTGTCAGTTGATTTTTTAACCATAATAGTCAGTGAGTTTATGCTGGTTGTAGTACATGGTTTTATTATACTTTATGTGTTAAAAATAGTTGCGAGCATGGTTATGGTTTGTCTCGAGTGTTAGGCATCTTGCGGACGGAGCGCAGCTCCGCCCCTACAGACCTGCGTCGCAAGAATTCATACACCATACGGACGCCAAGTTATATTGCGTTGGGGATGATTTTGGCGTCGTCGTAGTTTTGGGATAGGCGACTGCGGCAGAATTCTATCATTTCATCATGGGCTGCCTTTTGCATCTGTAGGGCGGAGTCGGTAGTTATCATTTTATTTACTAAAAAGGGTGCGGTTGGGTAGTGGCGCGACATTGTTGCTGCCATGCTGCGCGGAAATCTTAGAGTGCCAAGGGTTATGGAATGCATTGCTTTGTTGGGGACTGCGGCGGCAAGTTGCTCTATTAGTTCGCTGTAGGAATCTTGCCATTTGTCATGCCATATCAATGGGTCTAAACGCGCTCCAATCTTCCAGTCGCGTTGCGCCAGTTTTTTCATTGCGAGTAATCTTTTGCTTGGAGTTGGTGTGCCTTTTTCATATTGGCGTGCCACTGCATCTGGCGCCATGCTAAAAGCCACGATGCAATTGGGAATAGCTGTTTGCTGTAATAGAGTTTTGACTTGCAAGCTTTTGGTGCGTAGTTCTAACCAAGCATTTGGGTGTTTGGCAAAGAAGGGTAGCGCCTCAGCGACAAACTTACTGGTTGGCTCGTAGGCAAGAGAATCACAATCATAGCCAGAGAAGAAAAAGCACTCTTCACTTTTTGCCTTTTCTTGTTCGGCTCCTTTTCCATTCGTCCCGCTTTCATTTGCCTCCTTTCCATTTCCTCCATTTTCTTGCCGTGTCTTATTCTTAATAACCCTTTTTTCTCCTCCCTTGGACTGTTGCACTTGTTGCACCTGTTTTTCTATTGCCGTGAAGAAGTCCTCGTAGTTGATAAAAATTACATAGTGCGCCGATGAATACATTGCTTGTAAAAAGCAATAGCTGCAATCATACATGCAGTTCAGCATGTGTGAGAAGTAAAAATTATGCTTGCCACCTATACCATAAGGGCTGTGTTGCACCCAATCTTTTTCTTTGCGGGCAATTATCAGGGCGGGATGATTTTTTTGCAGGCGGAAATTATTACGTTTTGGATTGAATATTTCTCGGTAGTTATCGCACTCAATAACGCAAGGGTTGTTAAATCTTTTGATGATGGCTGCGGCGCGTGGATGATGGCGCACTGATTTTTCGAGGTATATGGTTTGGCGGGCGGGCATGGACGGGGGTATGGACGCGGGCATAGGCATATCCTCATGCTCATGTTTATTCTCACGCGACTTAATTTCCAGCTCCTCACTCACTTGCTTTGCACCCATTTATTTTGACCCATCTGCTTTTCATCCATCTGCTTTTCATCCATCTGCTTTTCATCCATTTACTTTTCATCCATTTACTTTTTGTATAAAATTTTGTAATATTTGCAACATCTGCTTGGCATCTTTTGCTTGCGTACATATTTCATAAGGTGTCTTATATTTTGGCTGATTTGGCTGCTTTGCTGGGGCAGAAGCACGCGCACTAACCGCGGTGTAATACACAACATACCATTTTCTTAGCAGCCCCTGCAATTGAATTCTTTGGGTTGTAGTCCAACGACAGGCAGCAGTAAAATCAAGTTGCCATTTTTCAATCTGTTGCGCCATTTCGTGTCCCTCATCAAACTCTTTGTTTGCTATGGCGCGCAGCTTGTCACTGATGATGTGCAGTTCAGGTATGCGTTCCATTAGCAGAGGGATTATTCTTTTTTGCATTAACGCTGGCTTTGTGGGTAGATTATCAGCGTTATCTGATACCACCTTATACAAGTGCACCAGTTCGTTCGGACTAAACAAACAGGCGGTTGGGAAGAAGCCGGCGCTTTCCATATCTATGATGTTTGTGTCAATTTTAATCCCTGCAGGGTCGCTAAGCTTGTCATCGCCATCTATGCTCCCGCCCCCATCTCCATTACCCCCATTCATGTTATTCCCTCCATCTATGCCATCTGCCATATCTACACCACCCCCCTGACGCGGATATTCGCGTTGAGATGTAGCATGGCATTCAATAGTTGCAGATGCAGAGTAGGGTAGCCGTAGCGGATAATAATTATTTCCGTTACTTATGTCAATTATTTTATGGACTAATAGCCCTTGCCCCAGCGGATAATTATGATGACCGCAGGTGCCAAAATTAATCCATATTGTGGGTGGTGTCGCTTGAGCCCGCAAGGGAATTATTTTACTTGCCAAGTAAGAGGTAGCTGCAGCGCTGCGAACCTTCCCCATGCCGCTTACCACTAAGAAGTAATTTTGTTGTTCGCAGTAGTAAAGAGGAAAGGGGGCGGACTCCAATTGAGTAAATTTCCAGCGGTCAAGTAGCGGACGGGCTTCAGCTGCTAGGGCTATAACATAGCAAATTGGGATTAGTGAGCTAGATGGGCTAGGTGAGCTAGGTAGGTTAGGCATCTTGCTTATGTAATTGTTGAATTTGCTCTTGATAATAATTTAGATGTTGTTGTTTGCCGCGTTTACGCGCTCCAATGGATAATATTTCCAGCCGTTTTTGCAACGCATTTTTTGTTGCCAGCCGATAATCAGCAGTAAGTTCGGATTGTAGCAGCATCTTTTTCAAGGCATAACAGCGAAACCTGTCCATGCCCCAATATTTGCGCGACAGCTGGTCGGCATGCCCGCCCCTTTTCAGCGTCAATTTTTTAGGGACAAACAGCACATTTTCATAAGCGCAAATTCTCAGCCACATATCATAATCTTCACACACTGGCATCTTTTCATCAAATAATCCATATTTGTCAAACACCTCGCGTTGCATAAGGACAGTAGAGGGCGATATGCAACACAGTTCCAGGCATTTTTCATAAATTCTGCCACCACTCTTGCGATGTTTTAGATGTGGATTAACATGCTCGCCATGGCGTCGCCATTTTTCGTCTGTATGACATATCAAAGGATTCATTAAGGGATTCATTAAAGAATTCATTCTTTGTTGCGTCTCATGCTTGATAAGTTCGGCTTGCTTCTCCATCTTGCGTGGCAGCCATTCATCATCGTCGTCCAGAAAAGCCAACCAAGGTTCACAAGAGTGCTTAATTCCTGTATTGCGTGAGGCGCTAATACCACGTCCTTCAGATGGCATAGTGGTTATGTTGATGGGCTTGCCACTGTCGGGATGCTTGGGAATTGGTGCGCCCACTCCCTTCCCCTCACCATAAGGGTAATCATAAACTACGAGAATCTCTGTTGGTGGCAGGGTTTGTTGCATCACAGAAGTTAAAGCCATTTTCAAAAAATTTGCGCGTCCTTGATTGCTCTCTTCTTTAGATGATACGGTGGTTATTATCGCACTATATAGCATTGCATTGAATTATATAGCATTGAATTATTTTAGTAAGTTTTTTAGGAATAATGGCAAATACGCTTTATTTTATCCTATAATTTCAATAATGAGTTTGTCAAAAAATTAGGCGAGGTTTTATTTAACCCTCTACCTGACGGGGTAAACCATGACGGGGTATATGGGGATATAGTGGGGGATATATACGCGAAGACGTATAGAAAGTGTATGGAGAGTATACGGGAAATATATCTCGTCTTCCACAATAGTTAAGTTAAAACAACAGAGTATCTCTTTAGCAGAAAAATTATATGGCAAGGCAATCAATTAAACTATCAGCGAGTTCCAAATTGCAGGGTGACCAGGCGGCTATTATCATCCTTAAGCAAGAAGGCGAACAACATAACGAATTAAGCAAGAAGCAAAACAAAACCGCTAAGCAAAGCAAAAGTGCCGCCACCAGTGCTTGCCCGACTTGGTTGTATAACCAACTGAGCACAGCGGCGTGCAAGTCGCTTGATGAACTTGCAAGCAGCAACAATAGCAGATTTGGTGAAGTGTGGCATCTTTCAGACAACTTAACAGTTATATCTTGCGGCGAGAAGCCGCTAACCGAGCTAGCCCTTAGCAAATTGGCTATTCCTCTCAGAACTGCCCTGCGTCAAACTCATGCGAATAAGGCGCAAATATTCACAGATTATTCTTCGTCCGTGTTGGACGCTATTTGTTTGGCAGCCGCAGCTTCCAGCTACACTTATGATGACTTTAAATCCAAGAAGAGCACATCACCTGTCCCAAGCAATCTAACTATTTTACATCCACAACCCGAGCTAATCAAACCAAGATTACAGCAGTTACAGGGGATTGCTCAGGGTATAGTGCTGGCAAAAGACCTAGCCAATTCTCCTCCGAACCACTGCACTCCGCCGCATCTGGCAGACCAAGGCAGGCAGTTGGCGCATCAGTATAAAAAAATCTCATGCAAGGTGCTTGGTGAAAAGCAACTGCAGCAGCTTAACATGAATGCCTATCTGGCGGTTACTCAAGGGAGCTCCTACCCTCCTCAGCTGGTAATTATGGAATACAAGGGGACTAAAGCATCAACCCCGCCTGTGGTTTTGGTTGGCAAGGGGATGACTTTTGATACTGGTGGCATCAGCATCAAGCCCTCGGGCAAGATGGATGAAATGAAGTATGACATGTGCGGCGCCGCTTCGGTGTTTGGCACAATGAAAGCGCTGGCAGAATTGGGGTTGCCAATTAATGTTGTAGGCATGGCAGTGGGTGCTGAGAATTCGGTGGACGCCAAGTCCTATCGTCCTGGCGACATACTCTCAACCATGTCTGGCAAGTCGGTGGAAGTCCTCAATACAGATGCGGAAGGGCGTTTGGTGTTGTGCGACACCCTAACCTATGTAGCTAAAAAATATAGCCCACGTTGTGTTATAGACATAGCCACATTAACAGGGGCTTGTGTCATAGCCCTCGGACATCTCAGAAGCGGGATGTTTGCCAACGATGATGCGTTAGCGCGCCAAATAGAAAATGCCGCCAATCTAACCCGTGATTTGGTTTGGCGTTTGCCTATGGATAAGGCATATATGGAGGATATGAAAAGTAACTTTGCCGACATCGCCAATGTGGGCAATCGTTCTGCAGGCACTATCACCGCCGCAGGTTTTTTGGCAGAGTTTGCTCAAGCATACCCCTGGGTTCATCTTGATATAGCCGGCACTGCTTGGCTTGAGGGAGCAAGAAAAGGAGCTACTGGACGACCTGTTCCTTTGTTAACTCAATTTCTGATTTCGGCTTGCAATGAAAAAATCTGATTTATCACTTGCTCATCCAATAAGGATGTTGGCGGCAGATGCGGTCCAACGTGCCTCATCGGGACATCCTGGCATGCCAATGGGCATGGCTGATATCGCCACAGTTTTATGGCGTGAGTTTCTGGCGCATAATCCCACCGACCCTAACTGGCATAACCGCGACAGGTTCATTCTTTCCAACGGGCATGGTTCAATGCTGCAATATGCTTTACTTCATCTTAGTGGTTATGACCTCAGTATGGAAGAGATTAAAAACTTTCGCCAGATGAATTCACAAACTCCTGGCCATCCCGAATTAGAAACAGTAGGGGTGGAAACCACCACAGGTCCTTTAGGGCATGGTTTGGCAAACGCGGTTGGCATGGCTCTTGCCGAACGTAATCTTGCTGCAGAGTTCAATCTCCCAGAACTTAATATAGTATCCCACTTCACTTATGTATTTGCCGGCGATGGTTGTCTTATGGAAGGTCTATCCCATGAGGCGTGCTCTTTGGCAGGGACTCAACGGCTCAACAAGCTAATTTGCTTTTTTGATGATAACGGAATTTCCATAGACGGCGAGGTTAGTGGCTGGTGTAGTGATGATGTGGCAAAAAGATTTGATGCTTATAACTGGAATGTCCTGGGTCCCATAGACGGACATGACCATGAGCAAATTAGGAAGGCAATTACCTCTGCTCAACAAAGTGATAAGCCATCATTAATTATCTGTAAGACGCATATAGGTTATGGTTCGCCGAATAAAGCGGACAAGGCGGCAGCGCATGGTGCGCCCTTAGGCGACGAAGAAATAGCTCTTATGCGTAGTAACCTTGATTGGCAGCACGAGCCATTTGTGATAACGGATGAAATATATCAGGCATGGAATATGCGCGACAAGGGCAAAAAGGCGCAGCAACAATGGGAAGATTTGTATGCCAAGTATAGTTCCGCTCACCCCACTAAAGCGAAAGAATATACAAGAAGATTAAGCGGGCAAATGCCGCATGATTTTACTAACAAGGCGCAGGACTTTATTATTAGCCAGCATAAATCAGCTGCCTCAGTGGCTAGCCGTCAGTCGTCCTTACAAGCCATTAATAACTTGCTCCCTTCATTGCCTGAGTTGCTCGGCGGTTCGGCAGATCTTAGCGGCTCCAACTGCACGCTCAGTGATTCATCTGTTGCTATAAGTGATAATGGCAAACCCGGCAACTATATCTATTATGGAGTGCGTGAGTTAGCGATGAGCTCAATAATGAATGGTATTGCCTTACATGGCGGATATATTCCTTATGGCGGCACCTTTTTAGTATTTTTAGATTACTCGCGTAGCGCGGTGCGTTTGGCGGCTTTGATGCGCCAGAAGGTCATTTTTATTTTTAGCCATGATTCAATCGGCGTGGGCGAGGATGGACCTACCCATCAACCAATAGAACATCTAACAATGCTACGTGCCACTCCAGGAATTGATGTGTGGCGTCCAGCGGATACTGTTGAGTGCGCGGTTGCTTGGACAGAATCCCTGCAAAAATCATCTCCCAGTACTTTAATACTATCGCGTCAGAATCTTGAATTTCAGTCGCGTGATGAATCACAACTTGAAGATATTGCTAAAGGCGGCTATGTTTTAGTTGCCGGGGGGAATAATCAGGAGGGGAATAATCAAGGAGGCAACAATAAGGGCTACAATCAAGGCAACAATAATGATGAGCCAGCAGCCATAGTTATTGCCACTGGTTCCGAATTAGGCGCAGCCCGTCAGGCAGTGGAACAACATAATAAAGAGGACCTAACAAAAGGAGGCAACAAGCAAGTAAGGTTGGTATCCATGCCTTGTTGTGAAGTATTTGATGCCCAGTCGCCTGAATATCGCGATAAGGTTTTACCGCCAAAGATTGTCAAACGTTTGGCAATAGAAGCGGCAATGCCAGATTACTGGCATCGTTACATTGGGTTGCAAGGCGAGATTATAGGGATTAACTCCTTTGGTAAATCAGCGCCTGCTAGTGAATTATTTGAGCATTTCGGGCTCACCGCCAAACATATCTACAACAAGATTACTGCGTTTATTCACCAATAGAGAGAAGCACATATAAGGGGGGTAATAATATAAGGGGGGTAATAATAGAAGAGGGGATAATAATAGAAGAGGGGATAATAAAGCCATCCCCCCTCCTTATGCCCACATTTATATCTTCTTGAATAGCATCTCGTAGATATTCCTGCTACTATTCATTGCCTTCTGCTCAAAATTAGTGACAATCCTATCTAACTGCCTCCCCGCTGCATAGCCAGGGAAGAGGTTTTTCAGTTTAGGACATCTTTCCAATACCTCAAGAATTTCTTCGGCATACTCATCCCAATCAGTGGCAACATGCAGGATTCCGTCTACCTTCATCTTCTTGACGAGGACATTAATAAAATCAGATCTAAGCATTCTTCGTTTATGGTGGCGCTTTTTAGGCCAGGGGTCGGGGAACAAAATCTTGACTTCATCCAGAATATTATCTGTAAACATATCAGGGATTACATCCACCGCATCGGCTTGCACAAGACAAATATTTTTAATGTCTTGTGCTTCCACTTCTCGCAAAACAGTGGAGACGCCGCTGCTATAGACATCAATACCTATAAATAAATCACGAGGTTTTTTAATAGCTTCATCAATTAGAACCTCGCCTTTGCCAAAACCAATTTCCAGTACTAATCTCGCAGGACTTGTGTCTGGTTGTATAGCGGAATTCCAATCGGTTTTATCTTCCTCAACGCTTATTAGCCCTGGTGCTTGCCTAATGTCAAATACCTTAAGCCAGTCAACTGGATTTTCCTGATAAGGAATAATAATGCTTACGCCTTTTTCAGCAATTGTTTGTTGCTGTTGTTTTAACCCTCTTTCTCGCAGGGTATAACTTCGTCTTACACGAAATAATCTACTCATAATAAATAGTAATTGTTATTCTAATTTCCTAAATCCTTGACTAATATTTTCTTATGAAAATAAATCTTGGGTCTAAGTTAATTTGTTTTGTCTAAAATGAATATGAAATATAATTAATCCCCATTGCTATTGACATTTATACGTTCATCAAAAACAAAGCAATTTCCTTGCCACAGATTGTCGCTTTTCTTAACCTTCTGCATATACCCAAGTATCCCGCTGTTAAGTTGATAAACCTGTTTTATTCCTTGATGTAACATGTAATTGGCAAGTTTTTCGCAACGAATTCCTCCGGTGCAAAATATTGCAATTGGTTTGTCTTTTAATTTTTCTTTATGTTTATTCACATACTCCGCCATCTCACTAAAGTAATTCACACGTGGATTGATTGCATTTGGGAAACTTCCCATTTCACATTCAAAATTATTACGTGTGTCAAGTACAATAGTGTTCTCATCCTCTATGAGATTATTCCACTCTTGTGGATTTAATCTCTTAGTCATCCTCCCATGTGGGGTTAGCTCTTTATCAGGAACATTCCCCGCGGAACGGAAAGTTATTATTTCTTTTTTACATTTAATTTTCATCCTCCTAAATGGTATATTCTCAATTTTTTTCTTTTTTATATCCATATTAGTAAACCTTTTATCCTTAGTAAAAAAGTTAACTACTGCAGATAATTGCTTCTCTTCGCCAGCTAAAGACACGTTTACGCCCTCAGGTGACAAAATTATGGTTCCCCGCAGTGAAGTACATAGCTTCTCCAAGGAGGGCTTCCAGCATTTATACTCTATAAAGTCCGCAAAGCAATAAAAAGAAATGAGATTAATATCCATTGTTATTTATAGTATAAACAAAAATCTATCTATTTACTATATTATTGCTTAATATCTTATAAAATATATTACTCTAAATATGGTTAGTATCAACAAAATTCCGGATTTACGCTTTTTTGCTAAAGCAAAAGTTATCGTTGCAGGCGATATCCTGCTTGACCGCTATTTCAAAGGCAAGGTATCACGCATTTCTCCAGAGGCGCCTGTTCCAGTAGTCCATGTTGATAACAAAGAGAATCGCTTAGGCGGAGCAGCAAACGTGGCATTAAATCTTAACGGGTGGGGCATTAAACCTCAGCTTTTTGGCGTTATTGGCAAGGACCGTGAAGGCACAACTATCCGCCAGCTAATTAAGCAAAGCAATATTAAAGATAACTTAACCGTAACTGCCAAATCTATCACCACCACTAAGCTTAGAGTAGTTTCTTCACAACAATTAATAAGGTTGGATTTTGAAGATGATTTAAGTGCAGAGGCGGGGCGCATGAATAAATCATTGTTAAAGAAATTAAGATTTGCCGACTTATTAATTCTTTCGGATTATAACAAGGGTTCTTTAGCAGATATAGAGCCAATAATTGCTGCTGCTAAAAAGCAGGGTGCTTTTGTTATTATTGACCCTAAAAGAAAAGATTTTTTGCCTTATAAAGGGGCTGATGTACTCACTCCTAACTATGCAGAGTTTGTGGCAGTTGCTGGAGATTGCGGCGATGAGCAAGAGTTTCTGTCTAAGGCACGCAATATGGTTAAACAGCTCAAATTAAAGGCGTTATTGATTACTCGCGGCTCTGATGGAATGTCCTTGGTCCTGCAGGATCGCACTTACAATATTCCAGCCCAAGTCCGAGAGGTTTATGATGTTACGGGTGCCGGAGATACAGTAGTTGCGGTTCTTGGTGCTGCTATAAGCGCAGGGGTGAAACTATATGAGGCAACAGAATTGGCAAGCATAGCCGCGGGCATAAGTATTACTAAAGCTGGGACTGGAGTTATTGGCTATGATGATGTTGTCCGCCCTTTGATGAATGAAGTACCGTATCTGTCCGCTGATGAGTTGGTTAAGCAAATCAATATAGAACGTTCCAAAGGGCACAAAATAGTTTTTACTAACGGAGTTTTTGATATTCTTCATCCTGGACATGTTAGGTATTTACGTGAAGCGGCACAGCTTGGCGATAGATTAGTGGTGGCGATTAATGATGATAAATCGGTGCGCAAAATTAAAGGAAAAAATCGTCCGATAAATAATTTGCACACTCGGGCTGAAATGCTAAAGGGTTTGCGTCAAGTTGATTGGGTAGTGCCTTTTAGCGAGAAGTCACCAGAGGTTTTATTGCACAAAATCAAGCCCGATCTATTAGTTAAGGGAGGTGATTATAAAAAAAGAACCGATATATTGGGTTATGATATAGTAGAATCTTACGGAGGTAAGGTTAAAATTCTTTCCCATACTTCTGATATGTCTACAACTTCTATAATAGCCAAGATTAAAAAATCTAAATAATGAGTTCTCTGCTTCCTATCCTGTCCACCATAGTTCTTAGCGGCTCGATATTTTCTTTTTTACCCGATGGTCCCAACACAGTAACTTTTTCCGAAGGCGGACTATTTTTAGCCCCTTTGGCGTCACGTTATAATAATGGCTTCTCGGTTAACTCTTATCAATCTAAGCATGATATTTTTGGCGACAAAGATCTGGTGACCTTTGATATAGCTAAAGAGTTCTCTCTCAGCAGGTGGTATTTTGGCAGGTCGCAAATAGTGGAAGTAGGCGGTGTGATTGGGATGAAAAACTATTTTTCTTATAGGGACTTAAACCCAACTGATAATAAAAATAAGGAAGAATTATTACTCATAAATAATGATTATATTTTGGGATACAGCGTTGGCTTGTTGCTTGATTCCTTTGTGTTGCGTTTAAATTGGAATTATGAACGCAAGGAAGTTCACCGCGAATTTTTAGATTATTTACCGAAGGAACCTGGCACTGAAGGGATTGATGAGAATGCTAACAATAAAAAACTGGAAGAAATAGGAATAGAAACAGCCCGCCAAGCAAGGGCAACTCCTTTATTTGAAGGGGACTATTTAGAATTTCTATTCGGTGATATTCGTCCGTCCTTGCGCTATTACATAGCTTATGGGAACTATTTACAGAATAATCTTAACCTTGACCAAAAGTTTGCCCGTTATGGTTTTGACTATCGCGGTGCAGCGACGGGTAATGTTATTCGCCTGATTTTTGGTGGCGAGCAACGGGCTTATGAATATAATGATTGGAGCTCAACATATCATATTAAAGTTGGTCTGGAAAAATCTAAGTCACCAGTTACTGGCTGGCGCATTACTGCGGATTGGATTGAAGGATTTAGCGATTATAGTCCCTATCACAGTGCTAAAAGTGAGACGATGGGATTAAACTTTAACCTAATATTTTAGAACCTGGTATTTTAGAACCCGGTATTCTAAAACCTAATACCTATCCCGCCCAATATAATGCTGCCATCACTCACATCTTCCCCATCGGTTCTTACATTGAACTCATTGCCGACAGAAAAATAAATATCATAAGAGATTGTCTCGTCGCCAAAGGTCCATCCTACTATAGCCGCAGGAGTAAGAGAGTCAACGGTGGAACGTCCCTTTTGAGCGGCATCTTTATTATCTGCTTGTGCGAAATCATCCTCCCAGTCATAATATAGTCGCCACCAATCATTACGCACCCCTAAAAAGAAACTTCCTCGGGGAGAAACATCTAAAGGACGGAAATAATGGCGCCAAGAAAAAGCTAAGCCACAACCATGCGCTTTTTCTTTTTTATGTAAGTCCGTATCTGAACGCTCAAACTCTCTACAGCCCAAATACCATTCACGCATATTTTGTGGAAGATCCCGTTCTGCATAACTAATGGCTATATTATTATCATTAGCTCCCCCTTGATACTGCAAGCCCCAATCTACCGCCTGTACACTCTGTATTTGTGCCATGAGCAATAATATAAATATTATGTATATTCCCCTAATTAATGCTATTCCTTGTTTAAAATGACTCATATAGCTATTATAATTTAAAGGAATGCCTATTTATTCATTATTTTATTTATTGGCGCTCACCCTGATAACAGGATTATCGCTGGGCATTGCTGCAGCATTTTTAAGGGTGAAGAAAGATCCTACTATAGATAGAATAGACGCCATATTACCCCAAACTCAGTGCGGACAGTGCGGATATCCTGGCTGCCGTCCTTATGCTGAAGCAATAGCCAAAGGAGACGCAATCAATAAGTGTCCGCCTGGTGGAGCTGATGTAATTCAGCAACTGGCGGATTTACTTAATCGCGATCCCTTACCACAAGATGAGAGTCATGGCGCGGAACAGCCGCCAAGTGTGGCAATTATTCGTGAGGACGAGTGCATAGGATGTACCAAATGTATTCAAGCGTGCCCCGTTGATGCTATAGTGGGGGCGGCTAAAAAAATGCATACGGTTATCCTTGATGAATGTACTGGTTGTGATTTATGCATTGACCCTTGTCCTGTAGATTGTATAGACATGGTGGAATTGACAAGTATTAATAACTTTACACCCCCTATAAGACCCGACAAAGAATATCAGATCATTACCACAGATGCCCGGGTCTAAATTGCCCAGCTCTAAACTGCAAGGACTGACGCAGTCGGTGGTGCAAATATTTAAGGCGCCTATAACCACCCGGCTAAAACGCGCCTTCCATGGCGGGGTTAAACCGCCAGAACATAAAGAAGAAAGCATACGTTTGCCTATAGGAGATATTATTCCCGCTGATGAGTTCTATATTCCTATTACTAAAGCAGGAGCGCAGATGGGAAATAAAGTAGCGGTAGGTGATAGGGTCTTGGCAGGACAGTTTATTAATGAGCCAATTACGGCAGGCGAAAAGCACAGGATGGCGCCAGTATCAGGAGTCATAACGGGGACTACTAATATATTAATCAGCGGAAGAGTGCCGTATTATTCCGAGTGTTTGGTGTTACGCAGCGATAACAAGCATGAGAGAGTTACTCCACCTGAGAATAAAAGCTATCAAGATTGCACTCGGCAGGAGCTGATTGAACGATTGAAAAGGGCGGCAATATATGGCATGGGCGGTGGCGGATTTCCTGCTTTGCGCAAGATGGGAGCGCAGAAGATCAAGTATTTAATAGTAAATGCTGTAGAGTGTGAACCATATATAACAGTTGACCATGCTTTGCTTGACTCTTATAGCGATGAGGTTGTTGCAGCTATACCCATAGCTCATAAAATACTCGGCTGCAATCCGCAGACAATAATAGCGCTTGAAAATAACATGTCCTCTGCCATAAAGGCAATTAGTGAGGCAATTAGCGAGGCAATAAAAAATAAAGGAACGGGAGAAGCGGAAACGGAAGCGGAAGGAACGGAAAAAACCCGACTTGCCAGTCCAATAGCTCCCAATGCAAAAATCTCCAATACAGAACTTCCCAATATAAAACTTAAGGTGCTACCAACAATTTATCCTATGGGAAGCGAGAAGCAACTTATTTTGGCATTGCTTGGCACGGAAATACCAAGCGGAAAAATAGCAGTTCAGCAAGGGATTTTATGTTTGAATGTTGCAACCTTGCGTGCTATATATCGGGCTGTGGTGCACAATGAACCTTTATTGCAAAGAATTATTACTGTGGCAGGTAATGGAGTTCCTCAACCTCGTAATCATTGGGTGCGTTTAGGAACCTCGATTAATCAAATCTTATTGCAAACTGGAGTTAAAGATTTATCTTCGGTTAATGTGTTTATGGGCGGGGCAATGATGAACTATAAAATTGATGATTTGAATATGCCAGTTTCCTCCTCAACAAATTGCCTATTGGTGTTTAAGAAGTCACCTAATATGCTTGCCAATAACAATGTTAATGGTGGGAGTAATGGTGGGAGTAATGGTGAGGATAATGTTGGGGATAATGGATATGAGAACGGGCACGGGCATGAAGATGAGCAGAGGCATAAACAGGACGCGCCGCTGACGCAAAGCGCCTTATGGCGTAGTGCTGATACCCCTCTCTTTGATAAACAATGGACTCAGCATCGCGAGTGCATAAAATGTGGCTTGTGCGAGCAGGTCTGTCCAGCCCGTTTGTTGCCACAACAACTCTACCGATATATCAAAGCGGATAAGATACCGTTGGCAGTGGATGAGGGATTATTTGCTTGTATTGAATGCGCTGCTTGCGATTATGTATGCCCCAGCAATATACCTTTGAGTGATTATTATATATTTGCTAAGGAGTCAAGTAAAACCGAACAACTCAATAAATATAAAGCGGATAGAGCAAGGAATAGGTTTAATGACCACAAGCTAAGATTGGATAAACAAAAAGAGGAACTTGCGGCAAGAAGGGCAGAGCGAATTGCCAAGATGAAAAAGACAAATGATAATTCCCCAGCAGAGGATATTTCTGTTAAGCAACGCAAGATTGCCAGCTTAAAAATACAAATCAGTAAGACGTTGCAGGCAATAGATAAATGGCAGGCAACAGGTGAAGATAGCCGTGCCGCAACTTTGCAGAATACCCGTGATAAATTACAGCAAGAATTAAATAACCTAACGTCCAAATAACATCCAAGTAACATCCGAATAATGTCTGAATTAAAAGAAAATAAATATGCTCTGGTTATCCTAACCGGGGCGGGGGTATCCGCTGAGTCCGGTATAAAAACTTTTCGCGCCTCGGATGGACTGTGGGAAAATCATCCTGTAGATGAGGTGGCAACCCCAGAGGGCTTTGCCCGCAACCCCGACCTGGTGCATAAATTTTATAATACCAGGCGTCAAGACCTAGGCAAGGTACAACCCAATGCGGCTCATATTGCTTTGGGCGACTTAGAAAAAAAACTACAAGACAAGTTATTTTTAGTAACCCAAAATATAGACGACTTACATGAACGTGGCGGGGCTAACCAAGTTGCCCACATGCATGGTGAACTATACAAAATATTCTGCTCCAGTTGCGGGGCAAAGTTTGAACGTAAGAAAGATTTATCCAAAGAAGAAGGATGCCCTGCTTGCTCCATGATTGGTAGTTTAAGACCAGACATAGTGTGGTTTGGCGAGATGCCTTATAGGATGGAAGAGATTAATGACGCATTAAGCAATTGCGATGTGTTTGTGGCGATAGGAACCTCTGGCAATGTTTTCCCAGCAGCAGGGTTTGTCCTACAAGCACGCATGGCGGGAGCATTGTGTTGCGAGATAAACCTTGAACCATCTATGGTGCAGCAGTATTTTGACCATGGTTACTATGGTCGGGCTACTGAACAGGTGGAATTGTTTATTAAAGATTTGACAAAGGGAAAACTTCGCAAATCTACAGAGGTGGAGGCATAAATTTCCTGTAAAATAAACAAATAATGCCGAGGTGGTGAAATTGGTAGACACGCTAGATTCAGGATCTAGTGGGAGCAATCCCGTGGAGGTTCGAGTCCTCTCTTCGGCATCATAAATTAAATTATTATTATGAAAGAAATAAATTTACGAAAAAAATCATTAGCTTATCATTCACGTGAGCCAGCAGGTAAGGTTGCTATTAAGATAACCAAACCAGCAAGAACACCTGGAGATTTAACTCTGGCTTATAGTCCAGGAGTTGCCGAGCCAGTGCTGAGAATAGCCGAAGAACCGCTTAGCGTATATGACTATACCGCTAAATCCAATTTGGTGGGGATAATATCCAATGGTTCAGCAATACTAGGGCTGGGTAACTTGGGAGCTATGGCTAGTAAACCAGTTATGGAAGGGAAGGCAGTGTTGTTTAAGAGATTTGCCAACATAGATGCTTTTGATTTGGAGGTGGATGAAAAGGACCCTAAGAAATTTGTTGAAATTGTCAGGGCTTTGGCGCCTACTTTCGGCGGAATTAATTTAGAAGACATAAAGGCGCCCGATTGTTTTTACATTGAAAAAGAATTGCAAAAGACGTGTGATATTCCAGTGTTTCATGATGACCAGCATGGAACTGCCATAGTTACTCTGGCAGCGATGATTAATGCGGTGGAATTGCAGAAAAAGGAATGGAAAGACCTTAAGATTGTGTGCATAGGAGCTGGAGCTGCTGCTTTAGCCACCTTAGAACTTTTGCAGGGCATGGGCATAAGCGTTGATAATTTAAGGTTGATAGATAGCCAAGGCGTAGTATACAAAGGCAGAGCTAATAATGGAGCGCTAAAGGCAAGGTTTGCCGCCGCTACCAAAGACCGTGTCCTTGCAGACGCCTGTCAGGATGCCGATGTTATTCTGGGATTTTCCAAAGGGAACCTGTTAACCGCGGATAATATAAAAGTAATGGCGTCTAACCCTATAATCTTTGCCTGCGCCAACCCCGACCCAGAGATAAAACCCGAGTTAGTGAAGGCAACGCGCAAGGATGCAATTATGGCTACGGGACGCTCGGATTATCCTAATCAAGTAAACAATGTGCTGGCTTTTCCTTACATCTTTTATGGGGCACTTAAAACCCGCTCTTCTGCAATAAACATGGAAATGAAACTTGCCTGCGCCCGCGCCGTGAGCTCTTTGGCGCGCAAAGAAGTTCCGCTTTCTATTCAGAAGTTATACAAGAAGGAGAAATTAAAGTTTGGCAAGGAGTATATCCTGCCTAAGCCAATGGATCCCCGTTTATTAGAGGTTGCAGGAAATGCAGTTGCCAAAGTGGCAATCGCTACTAAAGTTGCCAGATTATAAAATCTATAATATATTCATATAATACTCATACAATGAAACTTTATAAATCATTTTTTTACTTCACTCTGTGGGGAGGGTTATTAATAGCCCTATTTGTTAGTATTTTATATTTACGCTTGCCCAACATAAACGAGCTGCGCGAGGTTAAGTATCAGGAACCTCTGAGGATTTTTACGGTAGACGGCGCGCTTATATCTCAAATAGGGAATATCAAAAGAACTCCTGTTGCTTATGAAGAAACACCCACAGACCTCATCAATGCATTAATTTCCGCTGAGGACTCTAGATTTTTTCAGCATATTGGCTTGGATCCACGCGGACTTGCTCGGGCAGTTTTTCAGCTAATTACTCGCAGCTCTACTCAAACTGGCGGCAGTACTATTACCATGCAAGTAGCGCGTAACTATTATCTAACTCGCGATCGCACCATAATGCGTAAATTGAATGAGATTCTATTGGCAATTAAAATGGAGCGAGTTCTTAGCAAAAAGGATATTATGTCGTTATATGTCAACACAATATTTTTAGGGTACAAGTCCTTTGGTATGGCAGCTGCGGCAAAAACCTATTACAACTTAGATTTAGATGAACTGAGCTTGGCTCAATATGCGATGTTAGCTGCCTTACCCAAAGCCCCATCCAAGTTAAATCCAGTTAGCAATCCTAAACGTGCCCAAGAAAGACGCGACTGGATACTTATGCGCATGGCAAAATTAGGATATATCTCAAGAGGACAGTATCTAAGCGCCGTAGAAGAAGAAATAAGTAGCAAGCCCTACGACTATGCCACCGAAGTAGAGGGCTTATATGTATCTGAAACCGCGCGCCTTGCCATTTTGGATGACCCTGATAAATATGGAGTAAACTCTGATGAAATGCTCACCGCCGGCTATAAGGTATATACCTCAGTTGACAAAGAACTTCAGCAATACGCTAACGAAGCAGTTAGGTCTGGGCTATTGGCTTATGATAAAAGACATGGATGGCGTGGCGCTGAGAGAGTATTTGAAGATTTGGTTGAAACGGAAGATTTTTTTGAGGAAAACCCAGTTTTTGTTGAATCCCTAAAAGAGCTGGAAACCATATCAAGCTATGATAATTCTTTGGAACCTGTCATAGTTAAGCAAGTAGGTGAACAGAGTATTATTGTTATTTTATCTTCGTCTGATGAGATAAATATTAGCTGGGCTGGATTATCCTGGGCGGCTCCTTATATATCAGATGAAGAAACAGGTGAGCCACCAGAACTGGCAAGTGATATAGTGGCTGTTGGAGACATGGTGCGTATTTCTGCCAATGAGGAAGAGGAAGGTTTTCGCATTTCTCAAATACCTCGCGCAGAAGGAGCGCTACTGGCGGTTAATCCAAATAACGGAATGATTGCCGCTATGGTGGGTGGCTATCATTTCCAGCTGACTAAGTATAATCGCGCAGTGCAAGCTCGTCGTCAAATAGGTTCGGCTATTAAGCCATTCTTATATGCTACAGCTTTATCGCTTGGGTATAACGGAGCAGATATATTTAATGACGCGCCTTTAGTATCTGGGGCAAGCGGAAACTTTGTGTGGCGTCCCACCAATGCCGGTAGCCGTTTTCTTGGTTACATTCCCTTGCGTGAGGGGCTATATCGTTCACGTAATCTGATTAGCGTTAGGTTATTAAGAGAGTTGGGGGTGAATCGTACTCGCTCTTTTATGACAAAACTTGGCTTGCCAGAAAAACACCTGCCTAATGATTTGTCTCTATCTTTAGGAAGCGCCGAGCTTACTTTGTTGGAAGTTACAAGGGCTTACGGCATTTTAGCTAATGGGGGATACTTAGTAGAACCTAATTTTATAGACCGCATAGAAAGCGCTGATGGTAAAATCCTGTATCAACATGCTACTATTCAAACTCCAAAGCAAGAAAAATTACCCGAAGAATGCGTAATATGTCAAAATAAAGAATTACAGGAGATTTTATCTGAAGAAGAACTTGCGTTGTTTGGGTGTGACAGGTGTACTTATAAAGTAGCAGATAAATTTAGCGAAGGCGGCTATGACAAAGATAAAATAACCAGAGTTCTGAGTCCGCAAGAATATTATCAAATTAATTCCATACTGCGAGATGTAGTGCAGCTTGGAACTGCAATTAGGGCAAAGGACTTAGGGCGGCTTGATTTAGCGGGGAAAACTGGAACTACTCAAGATTTTATAGATGCTTGGTTTGTGGGCTATAACCCAGATTTAGTTGCGGTAAGTTGGGTTGGTTTTGATACCCCCTCATCCCTTGGTCCTATAGAATATGGCAGTATTGCGGCTCTTCCTATATGGAAAAGTTTTATGAAAAATGCCCTTAAGGATGTTCCCGAGAAACATTTTGCCGTCCCTGAAGGACTTGTTACCACTGAAATATCTATCAGCAGTGAAGGGACGACGAGAGAGTTTACCGAATATATTAATATTGAACATATTAATGAATATGTTGAGCGAATTAAAAAGAGCGCGGTCTTTGTTGATTATTATTACAATTTTTTAGATACCGAGGATTTGGAGATAAATCCAGATATCAGCACGGAAAGTAATATAACCCGTAATAGCGAACAAAGGCAAGAAGTCCAAAAACTATTCTAACCAGCGGGCAGTCCTGCGCACTTTGTGTCTGCCTGAGCCAGTTCCTATACCCCTCATATATAAGCCCTTTTATGGGCTCTTCTATGAGTTATTCCCGTTAAACCTCGTGTTTATTGGCTTTAATCCAAATTTTAATCTAAGCTTTTCTGTTTTGCACTTGGATTTTTATGCCTTTTTTCAAAAAGATAGAAAATTAATAAAAACTAGTGTTTTTTATTAATATTACTTGACAAATTATTTTGTTAGCGTATAATTGAAACCAACATAGCCTCCGCTGCGGGGGGATCTTTCAGATCCCCCCCTTTTTTTTCCTCCCCCCCTATATTATTAATCCCCCCTACATTAGTATCCCCAAGCTTATCTTAATTTGGTGTCCTAATTAAAAAATGGAATGTATTGTAGTGTTGTAAGTCCCGCGCCCATCAAAATTAAATATACCAATAGGTACTTCTTATGGATTATGTATGCCGCAACACATAATAAAGATAAAGAAATTCTCCACAACAGAGGAACTTCTCCCAAATCATTATTTGGCAAGACAATCAACTTTACCACCAGAGCTCCAACTAAGGCATAACTTATATAGTTAGCGTAAGTAAAAACAGGACTGCTCTCATCAAGTTTACGGCTACTGATTAATCCCAATATCCTGGTGCTGAAGGTAACCAACGTGGCTACTCCGATTACTGCATAAATAAAAATATCTTCTTGACTCATTATGCCTCATATTATATGAGGGATAGAAACACCGGACATATTCGCAACCAGCGGGAATTGGTATATAATTCCTTTATATATGCTTGATGTCGCACAACCATTAATAAAGCCCCTGAAGGTAACCGTCATAGGTGGCGGCAGTTTTGGTACAGTTCTTGCCAACATAAGCGCTACGCGCGGCAACAAGACATTCTTATGGCTAAGAGATGAAAAGCAAGCGCAACAAATAAACAAAACCCACCGCAACCAGAAATATATCCCACAGCTGGTTTTGCACCGCGACCTACACGCTACCACTAATTTACAAGAAGCAGCTACAAACTCACAGCTTCTCATAATAGCAGTGCCAAGTAAGTCATTTGCTGAGGTGCTACAAAACATAAGCCCTCATATTAATCAACAATTCATCGTAACTGCCACCAAAGGCATAGCCAGGGATAGTTTCCAATTGATGAGTCAGTTGTTAGAGAAGGTAATTAAGGATAAAGGACTTAACCCAGAACAGCATATAGGAGTGCTCAGCGGTCCTAATATTGCCAACGAAATAGCGAATAAACATCTTACTGGCAGTGTTATAGCAACCCATAATCATCTACTAAGCGCAATGGTGCGCCAAGCTATAAGCACCAAGTACTTACATATTTTTGAAAATGATGATGTGTATGGCGTTGAGCTTGCAGGCGCTTTAAAAAATATCTATGCCATAGCTGCTGGCATTTCGGACTCTCTTGGTTTTGGTATAAACACTAAAAGCGTCCTAATCACCAGAAGCGCCGCAGAGATGGCGCGCTTTGCGGTACGGATGAATGCCAATCACTTAACCTTTCTTGGTCTTGCAGGGATAGGAGATTTAATAACTACCTGCTTCTCGCCACAAAGCCGCAATTATCGTTTGGGTAATGCTTTGATAGGAGGCAAATCAATTGATGAAATATGCAATAATCTTGGAGGAGTGGCGGAGGGTATTCACACAACCAAGATGGCTCATCAGCAAGCAATTAAGATGGGAGTAAATATGCCTTTGCTTGAAGGTGTTTACAGAATTATTTTTAATGGCGAAAGAGTAAAACATGTTTTATGGCGTGTCCTGCGCAATACACCGCGTGAGGATGTGGAGTACTTGACTACTTATCAACATAATAAATAATCCCGATGCATCAGAATATTATGCATCGCCAAGATGCATCAGAATAATGGCGCGTTGGTTATCCTGCTCGCTGCTGGCAGTAGCCGCCGCTATAGTAATCATGCGGGGAATAATAAACATAAAAACGTGCATGAAAATGAATTGCCCAACTCGGAAGAATTGAAACAGCTTGAACTATTAAACGGCAAATCGGTTATTAGCTACTCGCTTGAAAAGTTTTGTAATTGCCGTTTGGTGGATGAAGTTATAGTGATGATTCCGCCTGGGGAGCAAGCAAGATTTCAAAATGTTATAAATGATTTAGCTGACAATATAAAGGGCAACATAAAAGGCAAGATAAAGGGGAACATAAATAAGAAGATCCGCTGTATAAAGGAGGGCGGAAAAAACAGGTTTGATTCAACGCATCTGGCAATCGCAGAACTGGCAAACGAATCAGGAAGTAGAAGTGTTCTAATCCATGATGCAGCGCGCCCATTAGTATCTACACAATTAGTGGAAAAATGTATAGCTGCTTTGCAAACGCATCCAGCAGTAGCCGCAGCCCTTCCTGTAACCGATACACTTGGGCTACTAACACCTTTAAGCGAAGACATAAGCAAAGATGCGAGTACAGCAACTCCTCCTGCGCAAACAGGACATAATCGGGAGTACAAGATTAGTAAGATTGCCACCCGTTCAGATTACTGTTTGTTGCAAACACCACAAGGATTTCAGCTCCAACTATTGCGCGATAGTTTTCAAAACGCCGCGGATGAAGGTGGAGATACCAGCCGCTGGACAGACGACTGTTCGGTTGTGTTAGCTCATAATCCTTCTTTGTCCATTCATAAAATTGAGGGCGATGTTTATAACATTAAGCTTACTCACAAACAAGACAAACAGATACTGGAATCAATTTTGCATAAACAACATGACAGAAGCAGCAGTTAAAACAACATCTGCTATATCTAGAGCTTGGCGTGACTCCTGCGGCGCGCCTGGCTGGACACTATTCATTATCTTCTTTGCTTACGGCGCTGGATTAGAATCCATTGGTTTTGATGCGCTACAAAGCGCCGTCTCAACAATGTTTATCTATGCTCTGCCCGGACAGATAGTAGCTGTTAACGGCATAGCCGCAGGTTCTAGTTTACTGGGCATTGCTTTCGTAACTTGGTTAATCAATATCCGTTTGCTACCTATGGCGCTTACCCTCGCCCCCTTATTTAAAAAGGGCAGTCATGCGCCAGTTAGTTATTATTTATCCGCTCATTTTATAGCGGTCACTGGCTGGCTCAATTTCATAGACAATCATCGCTCGGTGCCGCAAAAGGACGTATTGCGTTACTTTATTTATTCGGGTGAAATTTTGTGGGTATTTTCTTTATGTGGAACCTTAGCGGGATTTTATGTGGTTAACTATATTCCGCATGAAGTATTTTTATCCTTGCTGCTGATAAACCCTTTATATTTCTTATGTGTTATAGCCAAGCATGGCAGTCAGAATGCCTGCATTGGAATTGCGGTATTAGGGGGATGTTTGTTGTATATGCCCTTTACTTGGCTAAATCAGGATTTTGCCTTGCTATTTGCTGGGATTAGTGGCGGCAGTTTGGCTTTCGCCTTTCACCAATTCAAACGATAAATCGGAACTTAATTATTATGTCGTTTCATCCGCCTCCCCCGGCTATTGTTCAACTATTATGTCGGTTCCTGGTGGAGGGACAAGATTAAATTGCGAGCGTGTATTGCGCCAATTCTTTTTAATATTATCAAACTTCATCACAATTTTTTGGTTAAGTTCGGTATCCCAGTTAATCTCACGCGGTATATTGTTTCTAAAATAAACTGATATTCCTTGCGAGTATTGAGCGTCACTTAAAAAGAATATAGGAGCATTTGTATCTGGCTGGCTTATATCCATAGCATCTAAAACAGCTTTATTTCCTCCAAGGAAAAAGAAAGGTGGCAGGTTATTTTTATCAAGCGGACGGATAATTAACTGCCTAAGTTCTTCATCATAAATCAAGATATTGGTGCTATTGCTTATTATGGTCTGAGCAAAAGGTGGGTCAACTTCCCATCTTAATAGCAAAGGGCGAGTCATCCTAAACTTTCCGCTTAGGATGCGTAAAGTGTTACCATTGGAATCATATTCATGCTGGGTAAAATCACCGCGCAGGGATTTTATTGAAGATAAAATATCTTCAAGATTATTCCTTGCCTGATTATCCGCCGCGAGCGCCAAGGGGGGAATAACAAGGAGGGGAATAACAAGGGGGGGAATAACCAGGGGGGTAATAAAGAGAGAGAAAATAACGAGCGAGGAAAGAACGGAGAAAACAAAACCGAAAACCACTAACAGGGTTTCAGTCGCTTTATGAATAGCGCATTTGGCTCGTTGCGTTCCCTCCGCCCATAAGGAGGCGAGTTGACTATCCAGCATCCTCAGGCATTTCTATCATCAACATAAATAACTGACGCAAGAAGTTTGCATCATTCGACAAATCGGCTATATCGTTAAGTGCTTGCTCCCTTAGGTCATTTATTCGTTGCCGTGATTTTTCTATCCCAGCTATTGCTGGATATGTGGACTTATGCACACCTGTGGAAGATTCGCCTTCTTCATCCATATCCATTAGGTCATCCTTTATCTGAAACCCCAAGCCAATCTTTTCGCCAGCAGATGTTATCTTAGTAATAAAGTCATCTGTCGCCTTGCCACTGCTCAACGCTCCAAGTTGCAATGAAGTTTTTATTAGAGCGCCACACTTTAACTGATGCATGTTTTCTGTTTCTTGCAGGGTAAGTTGCTCCTTCTCTCCCCTTAAATCAATCACTTGTCCGCAGACAATATCACAAGATGCTTTAATCAGCGCTTGAGACATTATTTCTTTTACTTCAGCAGAGTATAGAGTAGAGCTATTAATGCTGTCAAAAGCGATTACCTGCATAATATCGCCAGCCAAGATAGCATTTGCTTCACCGAATTTACTATGACAGCTTTGCATTCCCCGTCTGGTATCATGATTGTCCATAGCAGGCAAGTCATCATGGATAAGAGAATAGCAATGCACTAATTCAATAGCAGCTGCCGCATGAGCTATCTGATTAAAATCTACTCCCTGAGAACGGGCGGCTCCATAAACTAACAGAGGGCGCAGCCGCTTGCCGCCACTTGTTATGGTGCTATAAATAACTGCGTCTATAATTTCACTGCTATCAGGATAGCGTGACTTATAGGGCGTTAGTAACCCTTCAAGAAACTTATTAAAGTTGTTGCAAAAATCTTTCTTCTCTGTATTAAAGTCAAGCATTATTCCGATGCAATGTTAATTGCTATTGTTTGATGTTTTAAGAATTATTGTTTGTAGAATCATCAGCAGTAGTATCTGCTGCAGTGATTTCCTCAATTTTCTGGTTTGCTGTTTGCAGCAGATTCTGGCATTTTTTTATTAATGTAAGCGCATTTTCATACTTCTTAATGCTTTCGTCAAGCGGCAACTTACCTTCTTCAATTGCTTCTACAATACTCTTTATTTCCACCATAGCTTTTTCAAAATTAAAGTCATCTTGGCTTGTTCCTTTTGTGTTATTATCGCTATTAGTATCGCCCTGTTTAAAAATGCTACTGTCGTTGTGTTCTTCCTCGTTCATTACTCTATGTGCTTAGTTCGTGCTTAGTTATTCAAGTTTATTTATCTTCTGCTGGGGGGACATAGCCCGCTGGCTTGTCAAAATCTTTGTTATTCAAAAATTTATCCATCTGCTCCGTCAAATAGTCGCGGTCTTCTTTGTTTACCATACTTAGATGTTTCTCATTGATTAGCATAGTTTGGTGTTTCAACCATTCCACCCATGCCTGATGAGATACATTCTCCAATAGATACTCTCCTTTTTCATTGGGAAAAGGAGCGCTTTCCATAGCGGGTAAGTTCAAATGATATTTTATACAGAATACTTCTTTTGTCATTTGAATAATATAACACAACATAAGGTATCTTGTATAAATTCTTGCGACACAATTCTGTATGGTGTTTGACATTACGATACCCATCTGGTATGCTGTATAAATTCTTGCGATGATGGTCTGTAGGGGCGGAGCTGCGCTCCGCCCGCCAGATGCTTGATACTTGCGATAAACCTTCGGCATGCTCGCGTCGTACATATCTATGGTCTATGACATTACGACGCAGGTCTGTAGGGGCGGAGCTGCGCTCCGCCCGCAAGATGCTTGATACTTGCGATAAACCTTCGGAATGCTCGCGTCGCAATATAATTTATTTGATATTCTACTTTTTCAAGTAAAATACTAATTATGATAAAGGTTATTATTGAAAGAAAAGTTATGCCCGAGTGCATAGAACAATATGAAAAACGAGCATTGCAAGCCAACCAGGTAGTATTTAACGCCACGGGCTTTATTTCAAGCGAAGCTCTTATAAATACCCGCGACCCCAACCATCGCTATGTTGTAGTCAACTTTGATAATATCCATAATTGGAATCAATGGCATAAGTCAGATAAACGCAAGGAAGCAGTGGCAGAAATGATGCAGATGCTGGAAGAGCCGGAAAAAATTTCCGTATTAGAATTTCTCATAAGGGTTTGATTTCATCACACAACTTCTGTAATTATTTGCAATTATTTATAGAGGCGTGCAGTCAGTAGAAATAGTATTCCCGCTGCCATTAAATAGAAGCTTTACTTATCTGCTATCGCCAGATGTTACTTACGGCAGTCATCTACTTGGTGCCAGAGTTATAGCTCCATTTGGTCCGCGCACTCTCTCTGGTTTTATCAGCGGTCCAGGCAAGCCACAAGAAACGCAAGAAGCACAACAAACGCTTAGTAAGAGTAAAAAACAGGATAGAAAAAGAATAACCCTAAAAGAAATAAAACAATTAGTTGACCAGCCAACTTTATTCCCCCCTAGGCTATACAAGACCCTTTGCTGGGCTGCAGAATACTATTGCGAACCGCTCGGCCAGGTATTAGATACTGCCATTCCTTCTGCGTTACGCAGCGGCAAAGATGCGGAGCCACTTTTTATTACTAAATGGCATTTAACCGATAAAGGTAAGGATGTTGACATAGAAAGCATCACAGGCAGCAATCAACGCAAGGTATTACAACTACTGGGAGTTGGACAAAAATTGGAGCAAAACCAAGAACATGGAGAATCTCCCGCCTCAACTAAAAAGCAAGAACAAGAGAGTAATACTGAAATCAGTAGCAGCGCCCTAAATGCGATGCGCATATCGGCAAGCGTTTTACAGGCGCTAAAAAAGAAGGAGCTAATCGCAGGAAGGAAAGTCCTCAAACTCCCACCACGCAAGTTTACTGGGATACCTTATGTTCACCCGCAACTAACGGATGAACAACAACAAGCAGTTGACAAGGTTACTGCAAGCTTTGGCAAATATAACTGTTTTTTATTGGAGGGAGTAACCAATAGCGGTAAGACAGAAGTATATATTGAAATAATCCGCCGCGCTTTAGCCCGTGGCGAGCAGGCATTATATTTAGTGCCTGAAATAGGCCTGTCACCGCAGACCTTACAGCGGCTGGAAAAATCTCTTGCTATTCCTTTAGGTGTAATCCATTCTTCGCTTAGTCCTGGCGCAAGAATGCAAAATTATTTACTGGTGGCGCGCCACCAAATTAGCGTGCTTATAGGCACTCGTTCTGCAGCGTTTGCCCCCCTCGCCAAACCTGGATGTATCATTGTGGATGAAGAGCACGACTCATCCTATAAGCAACATAGCGGCTTTCGCTATAACGGCAAACACTTTTTAATTAAGCTTGCTTCCGAATATAATATACCCATTGTCTTGGGCAGTGCCACTCCAGCGCTTGAGTCCTTCTACAATGCGCGACAAGGTAAATATCAGCATCTTCGTCTCAAACAAAAATTTGCCAGTGCTGGAAAAATCAGTGCCCAATTAATTGAAATGAAAGGGCGTTACCAGCCAAATAATTTGCCGCATGAAGCGTTGACCGCTATCAAACAAACTCTGGCAGATAACTCACAGGTTTTGGTGTTCATTAATAGACGCGGCTTCGCCCCGCAGCTACAGTGCTCGGCTTGTAATTGGATGCAAGTATGTTCTTCTTGCGACCGACCGATGACTTTGCATAAGTATCCGCCACTTTTGGCTTGCCACCTGTGCGAAACCCAAAAACCTATACCTCACAAATGTCCAAACTGCGATAGCTTACAAATAACTCCTATAGGGTTGGGCACCCAAAGCATTGAGAGCATACTGGCAAAAGAATTTCCTAAGGCGCAGATTCTCCGCATAGACAGAGATAGCATGAGCAAAAAGGAGTCCTTTCAAGATTTTTATCGCAAGGTGCAATCAGACGAACCAGCTATTTTAGTGGGAACTCAGATGCTTGCCAAAGGTCATGATTTTGCTAATGTTGCTCTTGCTATCATAGTCAATTGTGATAGCGGCTTGCTCAGCAATGACTTTCATAATGTTGAGCAGGTTGCTCAGCTGATTACTCAGGTAATTGGCAGAGTGGGACGGCGTAACAGCGGACGTATTATTATCCCAACCTATTATCCAGAACATCCTGTGCTGCAAACCCTGATAAGGCGCAGCTATGCGGACTTTGCCAAACTGGAACTTGACAATCGCAACAAATTTGCATTACCTCCTTATCATTTCCTTGCTTACCTAAGAGCCGAAGCACTTAAGCCCGAAGATGCTCAAGAATTTCTTGGCAAGCTTAAAGATTTAGCATTAGATGAAGCCCGCCAAAACAAGGCGCAATTGTTGGGACCTATTGAATCAAGCATAGCTAAAAGATTAAATTTTTATCGCTTCGTTGTTTTAATTAAGAGCGAAAGCAGACAAGCATTACATAAAGTGGCGCGCCTTATGAGCGAGCAGGCGCAACAGCACAACAAATCAAATATCGCTTGGCACTTAGACATTGACCCCATTGACCCACCTTAGCTATGATGTATAAATCCTTGCAATACAATTCTGTATGGTGCATAAATCCTTGCAACGTAGATCTGTATGGCGTTCAAACCTACGACGCAGGTCTGTAGGGGCGGAGCTGCGCTCCGCCCGCAAAATGTCTAATTCTTGCGACGTACCATCGGCATGCTCGCGACGTACATAATCATGCTGCATAAATTATTGCGACGCAATTCTGTATGGTGCATAAATTCTCGCAACGCAGGTCTGTAGGGGCGGAGCCATGCTCCGCCCGCAAGATGTCTAATACTTGCAACACACCATCGGCATGCTCGCGACACCACACAAAATAACCGTTAGGGATTTCTGCATAAAAGCGTGTAATTATTCAACTATATATAGTATAATGTTGCTTAGCACAGTAAAAAATTATGGAACATTTAGATTTTGAAAAACCTATAGTGGAGGTTCAGGAAAAGCTGGACGGCTTGCGGATGGCAAGCAATGATGAAAGCATAACCTCCGAAATCATTAGATTAGAAGAAAGGTTGGAGTCAGTTACCCAAAAGGTATTCTCCACACTCAGCGACTGGCAGATTGTCCAAATAGCCCGTCACCCATCACGCCCATATTTCACCGATTATCTTGAACACGTCTTCAGCGACCACGAAGAACTGCATGGCGACCGCCAGTATTCCGATGACGCTTCACTGGTAGCGGCTTTAGCGCGCCTTGATGGCAAGCCAGTTATGGTGATAGGGCAACAAAAAGGGCGTGAAGTACCCGAAAAGGTCAAGCGCAATTTTGGCATGCCTAAGCCCGAGGGCTATCGCAAGGCATTACGATTAATGAAAATGGCAGAAAAGTTCAAGCTTCCCATCATAACTTTTATTGATACTCCCGGCGCCTATCCTGGCATAGGGGCGGAAGAAAGAGGGCAAAGTGAAGCCATAGCCCGCAATCTTATGGTTATGGCGCGTCTTAAGACCCCAATTATAAGCTTGGTTATAGGCGAAGGTGGTTCGGGAGGAGCCCTTGCCATAGGGGTTTGCGATAGATTACTAATGCTGCAGTATTCAATTTACTCGGTAATATCACCTGAGGGCTGCGCTTCCATACTTTGGCGTGATGCCAAATATGCGGATGTCGCCGCTAAAGCCATGTCTATTACCGCAGATAAACTGAAAAAAATATCTCTGGTAGATCAGGTTATACAAGAACCATCTGGCGGAGCGCATCGTCACCCCGAAGATGTTTATACCAAAGTCCGTACTCAATTACTATCTTCGTTAAAAGAACTTAACAGCGTCAGCAATCCTGCCGAACTCGTCCGTCAAAGATATGACAAGTGGATGGGCTTCGGTAATTTTGAATAATTTCTGCTAAAACCCTAATAATCATCCTAGGTCCTACCGGGAGTGGTAAAAGTGCTCTCGCTCTGGAACTAGCTAAAATGCTGCCAGCTGAGATTATCAGTGCCGATGCAGTTCAAGTGTATAAAGGGCTGAATATCGGCTCAGCCAAACCAGAACCCCACATCCAAGCAAAGGTTAAACACCATCTGATTGATATAGCCGAACCCAACACTGTTTATTCGGCAGGGCGTTTCGTTGAAGATGCCCACAAGGCAATAGCAGATGTAGTTGCTCGCCACAAGGTTCCTTTGGTGGTAGGCGGCACAATGTTTTATGTTAAGGCACTTTTACAGGGACTGAATGACTTACCGCGAGCAGATAAATCCATTCGCGCCAAATATATGGCTTTGGCGCAACAAGGAGGAACTGCCGCCTTGCATGCCGTCCTGCTGAAAGTTGACCCAGAGGCAGCGCAAAGAATCGGCAGTGGCGACGAGCAAAGGTTGTGCCGCGCTCTTGAGCTAAACGAACAGGTAGGTATGCCGCTCTCTTCATTATTTGACAAGTCCAACAAAAAAGGGCTTAAAGAATTATGGGAGTCCGAACAGGGGGAAGATGGCGGACGTGGCGGGGATGATGGACGTGGCGGACATGGCGGACGTGGAGAACATGGAGGACGTGGTGGACGAATTCTAACTTTTGCTTTAATGTTTGCTAAACGCGAGCAGCTGCATAAACGACTTGCCGTGAGATTCCGTCAATTTATTGCGAACGGGTTACTTGAAGAAGTTAAAGCATTGTCTGCCAGAGGCGATCTTGACTTAACCTATCCAGCTATGCGGGCAGTGGGTTATCGTCAAGTATGGGAGTACTTAGAACAACAAGAATTAAGTAAATCCCAGGATGGGACTGATGGCAAATCCCAAGATAAACACCAGGACAAACACCAGTATGATGAAATGATAGAGAAGGGGATAATCGCAACTCGCCAACTGGCAAAAAAACAAATAACCTGGTTGTCATCTTGGGATAATCTGCATATATTGGATGCTTCTTTATCATCCGATAAATTAGCCAAGCAAATAATCAAATCAATATTATAATAACCTTATGAGAATCAATACTAAACCACTAAATAAGTACCCCAGCTATTTAAAACCTTTTTTCAAACGTCAAAAGAAAAAATACGGGGAGGTGCTTATCCCTGGCTTGCTATGGGGTCGAGTCCCTAAACTATTCATGGCAGTTGCTGTCCTATATGGAGTATTAGACCGCCGCCGTTCTCCAATTGACCCAATTCTACGCTCAATGATTACCGTTAGAGTATCACAAATTAACTGGTGTCATTTTTGTGTAGACATAAACTCCGCCACCCTTGCCAGACGTGATGGTTCTATGGCAAAAGTTGATGGATTAGAAAACTGGCGTGACGAGGACATATATGACGAGAAAGAACGTGCTGCCCTTGATTATTGTGAGGCAATGACCTACACGGATAAGCAGGTGAGTCAGGAGCACATTGACAACCTAAAACATTTTTGGGATGAAGATGGCATAGTTGAACTTACTGGGCTAATTGCTTTTCAAAACCTTTCCAGCAAGTTTAATGCAGCTTTGGATGTAGCTCCCCAGGGATTTTGCAAAATCCCCAAGAACAAATGAATTTTGTAAAATCCCCAAGAATAAATGAGTTTTGTAAAATCCCCAAGAGTAAATGATAATCCTTGCTATAAAAGCCGCAGCAACACCATTAAAATAAACCTATGAAAATTATGAATTTGGATTCCGCCGCTCAGAGCTTTAAGGAAAAATTTGCTCTACTAAAAAGTAAGGGTGTCCATCGAGATCCAGCGGTTATTGAGGCAGTGACACACATCATTAATGAGGTGCGTCAAAAAGGAGATGACGCGCTGCTTGCGCTAACAAAGAAATATGACGGAGGCAATGCCGCGAATATTAAAGATTTAACATACAGCAAAGATGACTTCGCTGATGCTTATGAATCCTTGTTGCCAGAGAAAGCCATGTATTTGCAACAGGCAAAGGATAACATAACCTATTATCATAACTTCCAGGTTCAACATAGCTGGTATGAGCAAATAGGTCCCCAACATACTATGGGGCAAAAGATTGTGCCTTTGCAAAGGGTAGGCATTTATGTTCCTGGCGGCAGTGCCCTTTACCCTTCATCTGTATTAATGGGAGCAATTCCAGCGCGCTTAGCTGGAGTGGACGAAGTCATTGTAGTTAGCCCAGCCCAAGATGGGAAGATCTCCAAGATAGTGTTAGCCGCAGCTCATCTGGCGCAAGTTGATACTCTTTATTGCATAGGAGGAGTTCAGGCAGTGGCAGCTCTCGCTTTGGGAACAGCAAGCATTAATAAGGTGGATAAGATAGCTGGTCCTGGTAATCAATATGTTACAGAAGCAAAGCGGCAACTTTATGGAGAGGTTGGCATAGACACCTTGGCAGGTCCTTCAGAGGTGGCGATAGTGGCGGATAAGCATGCTAAGCCCGACTGGGTTGTCTTGGATATGTTTGCCCAAGCCGAACACTCTCCAGATACACGAGTAGCGCTTTTTAGCGATAGTTCCGCTTTATTGAGCGAAGTGGAAAAAGGTATCAAAGAGGCGCTAATCACCCAGAACCGTAAGGAGAACATTGAACACTCATTACAAAATAACGGGGCGTTAGTGAAAACTGCCAATATTGCAGAGTCCGTTGCATTGGCTGATTCTTTGGCTCCCGAGCATTTGCAACTCATGCTGCAAAAAACAGATGAATATAAAGATAGCATAAGGTTTGCCTCTGCGGTCTTTTGCGGCTATTATACCTCTGCTGTATATGGCGATTACGCGGCTGGTCCTAATCATATTTTACCAACTGGAGCTGCTGGGCGTTTCTCATCTCCATTAGGAGTTTACGACTTTATCAAGCGCATATCTTTTCTGCAGTTAAGCCAATCTTCCGCAATGAAGTTAACTCCTATGACAGCAGAGATGGCTAAAGACGAGGGGTTATTTGCTCATGCAGCGGCAGTAAAAATTAGAGTGGAAAACCCCCAACCTCTAAAGGAGGAAAAGGAAGAAAGGGAGGAATAGAATAAACAGGAGAAATGAAAGATATATCCGCCATAATTAAAAAAGTAGTCCCGCCAGAAATTCAACAAGCAAATGCTTATGTGCCAGTTCAAGCGGACAAGTCAGCGGCGCGTCTTGATGCCATGGAGAATGCTTATGGCTTTCAAGACCTGAGTCCCACTTTATTTGACCTGTGGCTTGAACGATTAAAGAACATTGAAGTCAATCGCTATCCGCTTAGCTGGACGGATGAACTGCAAACTCGTTTGAAAGAGGAGTTTGCAATCCCTTCATCTGCCTCCTCGTCTGTATCTCCCTCTATATCCCCTTCTATATCCCCTTCTATATCCCCTTCTATATCCCCTTCTATATCATTGATGCCAGGCAATGGTTCAGATGAACTCATCCTCTTGCTTATTCTACTCTGCGGAGGGAGTAAGGCACGGGTGCTAAGCCCTTCCCCCAGCTTTAGCATGTATTCCCATTTAACTAATGTGCTTGGTGGCAAATTCATAGAGGTGGACTTACAAGAGGATTTTTCATTAAACTTGGACTCTTTTAGTGCGGCAATTAAAGACAATGACCCCGCACTAATTTTTATTGCACAGCCAAATAATCCAACAGGTAATTTATTTGCGCCGCAAGCGATTGAAATTGCGTTGGCTAAAAGCAATGGTTTGGTTGTGGTTGACCGCGCCTATGATTTTTTCTGTAGTGGGGGCAATCTGCCGTCGCCAGATATAACCCAGCATCCTAATATGGTTGAGCTGCGCACTCTATCAAAGATTGGCATGGCAGGGCTAAGGTTTGGTTTTGCAGCGGCTCATCCTGAGGTTATAGACCAGCTAAATAAGTTACGACTGCCTTACAACATTAATTCCTTAACCTTACAAAGCATATTATTTGCCATGGACAATATTCAATATTTCTTGCAATGGGCTGCTGAAACGGTTGCTCAACGTGATGATTTGTATCATAAGATGGAGGAAATTAGCGCAATAGAAACCTACCCCAGCGAAACAAACTTCTTATTGTTTCGCAGCAACACGCTTGATGCCGCCACCATTAGCGAAAAACTAAAAGACAACAAAGTGCTTATAAAGAATCTTGATAAGTACCATCCTTTATTACGTAATTGTTTACGTGTGTCCATCGGTAGCCCGCAAGATAACGAATTATTTCTTAATCAGCTTAAACGACTGTTTTAAAATACGCTTTGGGCGGCGGTAAAAGCCCGAATAACTCCAAATAACTCCAAATACTTACCGATGCTTAATTACTTGGATTATGATGTATAATAATTCAATATTTACTAAACTTAGGATTATTTATTATGCAAAAAGTTTTTACCGCAATTTTTATGATGACTGCCCTTGTAGTTTTCCTCAGTGCCTGCGGTGGCGGAGGTAACACGCCAGTAGCCACTCAAGTAGGCGGACCTAAGCCCCCACCCGATGGAATTAGCGTACTAAATTTACGAATTATCCCCGATACCACCAACGCTACTCTTATATGGGATAATCCTGATGCGGATATAGCTAATATTAGTATAAGCTACAAAAACAGCACTGCTGTTAACTTTGAAGCTCCCATAATAATAGATGATGACAGAATAGCCGCCAACGCAACAGACGTGAAGGGTATAATACTTGTTGATTCATTAATATCTAACGAAACTTATACCTTTAGTGTCGCCTTGGAGTTGAAAGGAGTCGATGAGAATGCCACTACCTCTGCGATGCAGATTACTCGCCTAATTGGTCCCAACCTTGACCAAGATGAATATGCGGATGACGATCCTCTTGAGCTTGATGAAGATGGGGATGGTGTAGATGACGAAAGGGATGTATTCCCTCGTAATGCCACTTTGTATGGCTTTGCAGTAACAGAATTATCCGCGACTCCTGGCGCTGGCGAGGTCACCCTTAGCTGGAATAATCCCGATGCGGAAATAGCTAGCATTAATATAAGCTACCACAACACAAACACCCCTAATGCTTTACAATACTTCCCTCTTATAACAGACAGCACTAAAATAGGCAATAATACAGAAAATATCCAACAAGTCATAGACGGCTTAACCAACGGAGTATCCTATAACTTCACTGTTGCTTTGACATTAATTGGCGATGATGCTAATAAGAAAGTCATGGCGGCGTTCATCACCGCAACTCCTGGGATCTTTTCAGTAACAGATTTAACAGCGACTCCTGGCGACAGCAGCGTCACTCTTAGCTGGAATAATCCTGATGCAAATATATCCAGCATTAATATAAGCTACTACAATATAAACACCCCTGGTACTTTAGAGGGAGACATTTTAATAACAGACGACACTTACACAGGCATGAATACGAATGTGGAACAAATGATAACGAGCAGCTTAACCCCCAATGAATCCTATAACTTCACTGTTGCTTTGATATTAGGCGGCGATGATGCTGGTCGGGAAGGGCCTGCTCCATTTATTACTGTAGGTATTGGTCTTAATGATGATGGCGATAGCATAGCTAATTTTCTGGATGTAGATGATAATGGCAATGGACTAATAGAGATACATAATGCAGAGGAATTAAACCAGGTGCGGGCAGACCTTAATGGTGTATCTTTCGCTGGTGATGCCCGTGGTTGTGGCGGCCAGAGCGGCATCACCACATGCAACGGCTATGAGCTTACGCAGAATATGTCCCTTGACGGTTATGCCGACTGGGAGCCAATTGGCAGCTGCTCTACTGGCAGTACTAGGGTTTGCAATAATATAAATGGATTCTTCAATACAACTTTTGACGGCAATGGTTGGACAATCAATAATCTTACTATAATAAACTCTGAAGCCAAGCCGACTGGACTATTTGGTGGAATCACCTCTACTGCCGTCCTGCGTAATGTTCATATCCGTTCTGGCAACATTAGCGGCGGCAATAACGTGGGGCTGTTGGTTGGTTATGCACGTGGAGCAAGCATTAGCAATAGTTCCGCAGCAGGAGAGGTTACGGCTTCTGGTTTTTATGTCGGCGGTCTGGTTGGTTATGGGGAGAGTGCCACCATCACTTCGTCTTATGTGATGGATATTACTATCGTCAGTGGAGGGGAGCGTGTCGGCGGTCTAGTTGGTAATGGAGAGAGTGCCACCATCACTTCGTCTTATGTGGTGGATATTACTATCCTCAGCACTCGGAATTTTGTTGGCGGTCTGGTTGGCTTTGGGCTGGGTGTCACCATCACTTCGTCTTATGCAGCTGGTGGTTCTGTCATCGGGGGTATTTTTGTTGGCGGCCTGGCTGGTCAGGCGAGTGGCAGTGCCGTGGTCACTTTGTCTTATGTGGAGGACTCTCATGTCAACGCGACGAGTAATGTCGGCGGTTTGGTTGGCTATGGGGATGAATTAGAGATCACTTCGTCTTATGTGGGAGCTGATGTTGTCATCAATTCCACTGGTAATAATATCGGCGGTTTGATTGGTACTGCTAATAATAATGTTGTGATCACATCATCTTATGCTGCTGCAGAGTATGTTAAAGAGGGCGATAATGTCGGCGGTCTAGTTGGTCATGCCACTGCTACAACTATTAACGACTCTTATTGGGATAACCAGACCAGCGGTAGTTATGTAACACTAACAATAGGTAATCGTGATTCAGATGACACCAACGCAGGCAGAAGGACTGAGGACTTGAAGATGCCAGATACATTTACTGGAAGTATTTATGCAGATTGGGAGGGAGAGATGTGCGATAATGGTTCTCGTGCTTGGGACTTAGGCACTGCTTCCCAATACCCCGCCCTTACCTGCACTCCCAACGGTTTACCCGCCCAGCGTCCATAAACGGCACATAAATAAAAATTGCCACGAATTAACAACGCAGGTCTGTAGGGGCAGAGCCATGCTCTGCCCGCAATATGCTCAAAACTTGCGACGCACTATCGGCATGCTTGCAACGCTAACATAACGGTATAATTCCTACACCAAACAACATTAAATTTAAGTTAGTTATTCTATCCTGTAAAATAACTAATAATGTTTAATAACGACAAAGTTCGCCAACGGTTGGCAGAAGGCGCTGAGATTCTTAATGTTCCCCTTACAGCTCAAATGGCGGATAAATTATGTTCTTACTTGGAGCTGTTGGGTCGTTGGAGCGATTTATTTAATCTAACCGCCATTCCACGCTATCAGTGGGTGGAGAAGCATATTCTTGACTCATTTAGCGCCTTTCCATTCCTGCCATTTCTGCCGACTGATGCCGAACCTGCTTCTTCAGCTCACGGCGAGAATATCTTAATTGCAGATATAGGTAGCGGCGCTGGTCTTCCAGGTATCCCTCTTGCCATAGTTGCGCCAAATACGCATTGGTTGTTGTTGGAAAAAACTGGTAAGAAAGCAGGTTTTTTGATGCGGGTTGCTTTAGAACTTGATTTACAAAATGTGGATGTCGTCAATCTTTCCGCCGAACAATATATCAAAAGTAATCAAGCGGGGCTAAAAAGCCAGGCAGGGCATGGCAGCCATCCAGGACTAAACAACCAAGCAGGGCAAAACAACCAAGCGGGGCTAAAAGGCCAGGCAGGGCAAAATAGCCCAGATAAACAGCAACCTCCCCTTATGAACGCCGTCATTGCCCGCGCTCTTGGAGATGATACTAAACTCTGCGCCCTTGCTTATCCACTATTGCAAAAAGGCGGCATTGTAATTGCCATGCGAGGACGTCATAAGCAAGAAGAAGCGCATACCTTGACGTCAGATTCCAACTTACCCCACAATAAACTTTGGGATTTAATCACCGTGCAAAAGACGCGTATTCCGTTTATGCCAGATAATCGTAATATAATAGTATGGAAGAAGAAATAACCGTATTTGTTTTGTAAATGATTGAACCTAAAAAATCCGCAGTTAAAGAGCCCGCAGTTAAAGAAACTAAAGCCCCTGCAAAGAAAAAAGCATCGGCTTATGTGATAGCTATTGCTAACCAAAAAGGAGGTGTTGCCAAGACCACAACTTGCATCAACCTCAGTGCTGGACTTGTTGCCGCTAAACGCAGAGTGTTAGTAGTGGATATAGACCCGCAAGGCAATACTACGATGGGCAGCGGACTTGAACCGCCAGATATCTCTCCCACTATATATGAGGTGTTGATGGGTAAAAAGACAGCCGAAGAAACCATTATTAAACAAACCCAAGCCCTGTATGATTTATTGCCAGCTAATCGCGACCTAACCGCCGCAGAAGTGATGTTTCAGAAAATTAAAGACAAGCAATATTTTCTTAGGAACGCCCTTGCCCCGCTTATGAAGCAATACGACTACATATTCATTGATTGCCCGCCAGCTCTTAATGTGTTAACCATCAATGCCATGGCAGTAGCAGATGGATTATTAGTGCCTATTCAGTGCGAATACTTTGCCCTGCGCGGACTGGCAGATTTAAATCGCACAGTAGAAGGCATCAATAGCACTATAAACCCCAAGTTAAAAATTGAAGGTATCGTAAGAACGATGTTTGATAAACGTAATCGCTTGGCAAACGAAGTATCCAATCAACTATTGGAAGTATTTGGAGACAAGGTTTATAACGTAATAATTCCCCGCAATGTCCGTTTGGCTGAGGCGCCAGGTTACGGACTTCCCATAGTAAGTTATGATAAAAATTCCAGCGGTTCAGTAACCTATTTAGCTCTTGCTGGAGAGTTTATCCGCAGGCATGAAGATGAATAAACTTCAGTGTAGCAAATGAATAAAAGGAAAGCTCTCGGTAAAGACCTTGCTGCCTTATTAGGCAGCGATATTCCTGATAATGAAATGGTTATGGAAGGGGAGAATATAACCCAAATTCCATTGGATAAAATTGTCCCCAACAGATCACAACCACGCCGCACCTTTGATAGCGAGACAATTCAGGAACTGGCGAAATCCATTAAAGAACGGGGATTAATCCAGCCAATATTAGTTCGCCCTAAAAGCGGTACAGTGGATGAATATGAAATAATTGCTGGCGAAAGAAGATGGCGCGCTGCGGGTAAGGCGCTAATGGCAACCATTCCATCTTTAGTTAAAGAAATCACAGATGAGGATTCTTCAATTCTTGCTTTAATAGAAAATATTCAACGCGAAGAACTTAATGCTTATGAACAGGCGCAGGGAATGGAGGAATTGAGAATTAAGCATAATTATACTCAGCAGCAGTTAGGAGATATTTTGGGAATGCCGCGCGCCAGTGTGGCTAACCTGCTGCGTTTGTTAAAACTTGAGGATGGTGTGAAACAGATATTATTAGAAGGCAAGCTGGATATGGGGCACGCCAAAGTCCTGTTAGTTCTTGAAGGCAGAGAGCAGGTAAGGGCAGCAGAGGAAGCAGCCGCTGCCGACTTTAGTGTTAGGCAAACCGAACAGCTGACACATAAAATGTTGAATAAACGTAGCAAAAGAAAGGTTATAGTAGCCGACCCTAACATCATAGATTTACAAGATGAACTAAGCGATAAGCTTGGCGTTAAAGTGGTATTCAGCCATAAGAAAGGAGGGACGGGAAAGATGATAGTTCATTATCATTCTGTGGATGAGTTGGAGGGGGTATTGAGAATTCTCAAGTTACGTAAAACTCCACGCGCCTAAAACTTCTGCTAGATTATGCGGATTCATTTTTTAGGCATCTGCGGCACCTTTATGGCGGGAATATCTTTGATAGCCCGCGAACTGGGACATCAAGTCAGCGGAATGGACCAGAATGTATACCCGCCTATGAGCGATGTTCTGGCAAAACAAGGCATAAACATAATCAATGGTTATGAGATTACGGATTTGCCATCAGCCGATATATATGTAGTAGGCAATGTGATGCGCCGTGGCATGCCAGTTGTTGAACACCTGCTTAATAATAAATTAAAGTATATATCAGCTCCTCAGTGGTTGGCGGAGAATGTCCTTGCCGAACGCAAGGTTATAGCAATTGCAGGCACTCACGGCAAAACCACCACCACATCTTTATTAACTAAAATGTTTGTCCAAGAGGGCATAGATGTTGGTTATATGATTGCTGGTGACGCTGTGGACTTTCCAACGCCAGCACGCTTGGGGACTGCTAAAGAGTTTATCTTAGAAGCAGATGAATATGATAGCGCTTTCTTTGACAAGAGGTCCAAGTTCATCCATTACCGCCCAGATATTTTGCTTATCAATAATCTGGAGTATGACCATGCCGATATATTCCCAGACCTTGCCGCAATAGAAAAACAGTTCTGCCATCTATTACGCACTGTGCCATCTAATGGGCATGTTGTCTATCCTGCCGCTAACCCCGCAATCCAAAGATGTTTGGCGCAAGAGAAGCATTCACATTTACACGAGATGATGGGAATTGCGCAAGAAGGTGGCGACTTGGCTGGGGACACTGGAAACACTGAGAACACTATGGACAAAGACGAGCAGTTACAGCAAGGGGCTCAACATGTCAACTCTCGCTGGCAAGCGACTAAACAGCAAGGAACAATTAATATTGTCTCAGGCGGCAAGGATAAGCAGGAGTTCTCAATATCCTGGAATCAAGCAGGCGACCATAATGCCCTTAACTTATTATCCACAACTGCGTTAGCTTATATAAGTGGGTTATCCCCTGCAAGCATAGTTGATGGAGCCCAGAGTTTCAAAGGAGTGGCGAGAAGGTTGCAGTCATTAGGGCGAGTTAATGGCGCTGAAGTTATTAGCGACTTCGCCCATCATCCCACAGCCATTAAGGCAGCAATTGCGGCGCTGGCGGAAACTAACCAGCAGATTATTGCCGTAGTGGATTTGGCTGCCAATAGCATTCGCTTAGGCATCCATAAAGAAAACGTAGCAGCGGCAGTTGCGGACGCAGACAAAGTTTTTTGGTTTGCCAACAAACCTTTGCAATGGGACGATGATATGCTGCGTCAATATGGACGTATATATGATAACTCTGATGAGTTAGCAAAAGAATTACGCGCTTTGGCGCACCCCGATAATGTGATTCTGCTAATGTCCAACTCCTCCTTTGGCGGATTAGCCAACAAATTACTGGATATATAATCCTATTTTTTTATGTATATTACTAAATATTTGTTATAATTAACCTCATGAAAGCAAATCATAACTCATCTCGTCCAGTTTATCTGAACCTGTTTGCTTTTAAGTTCCCTATTACCGCAATTCTCTCAATTATTCATCGTATTACAGGCGTATTGTTATTCTTTGGTTTAGTGCCAATTATTCTGTTGTGGCATACTTCCTTGCAAAATGAAGCGGGATTCGCTTTAGCGCAGGAGCTATCTGCTGTTATATTCATTCGTCTATTCTTATGGGCTTATGCTTGCGTCCTGTTTTATCATGTATTGGCAGGCATCAAGCATCTTTTTATGGATTTGGGCTGGGGTGACTCCCTCGAAACCGCATCAATATTATCTTGGGGAATAATGTTAATAAGCATACTATTTGCTGCCTTGCTTGTGTACTTAATGTTTTTTGTATGAGTTCTACTAATCTCACTCGCAACGGTTTAGCCGACTGGTTGGTGCAGCGCTTTTCAGCTGTAATTTTACTGACTTTTATTTTGTGCATCACTGGCTTCTTAATTTATAATCCGCACCCCACTTATGCCGACTGGAGCGGGTACTTTGGACATATAGTAATAAAGATTTTCACTTTTATCGCTCTATTGGCTTTGTTGGGGCATATATGGGTTGGGATGTGGACAGTCATAACAGATTACATTCAATCTACTCCCCTGCGTATATTCAAGTATAGCATGTTGGCTATATTCGTCTTGTCTATACTATTTTGGGTGGGACTAATTATTTTATCTTTATAACTATTCACAATCTCTTATAACTATGCCTCGTATCAATAAAGAATCTTTTGATGCTCTCATAATTGGCGGTGGCGGTTCGGGACTGCGCACTTCCTTGGAATTGGCAAAGTCAGGTTTGAAAACCGCAGTTCTTAGCAAAGTTTTCCCGACTAGGTCTCACACTGTATCCGCCCAAGGAGGCATTACTTGCGCCATTGCCAGTGACGATCCTAATGATGATTGGCGCTGGCACATGTACGACACAGTCAAGGGTTCAGATTACATAGGAGACCAAGATGCCATTGAATATATGTGCAGCGAAGGACCGCAAACAGTTTTTGAACTGGAACACATGGGGCTGCCTTTTTCACGCAATGATGATGGCAGAATTTATCAACGTCCTTTCGGTGGACAGTCCAAGAACTTTGGCAAGGGCGGACAAGCATCTCGCACCTGCGCCGCAGCAGATCGCACTGGACATGCGTTATTACACACTTTATTCCAAAACAACATCAAACATGGCACCTATTTTTTGAACGAATGGTTTGCCGTAGAGTTGGTTGTAAATGGAGATGGCAAGGTTAGTGGAGTTATTGCGATATGCATAGAAACGGGGGAAAGAGTATTCATTCGCAGCCGTTCTTTGATTATGGCAACTGGCGGAGCAGGGCGGATATATCAGTCCACTACCAACGCTCATATCAACACTGGCGATGGCGTGGCTATGGCTTTGCGCGCTGGGTTTCCAGTGCAAGATATTGAGATGTGGCAGTTTCACCCCACTGGCATTTACGGCGCTGGAGTTTTGGTTACTGAAGGTTGTCGCGGAGAGGGCGGATACCTGCTCAATAGCGATGGCGAAAGATTTATGGAACGTTATGCCCCTAATGCTAAGGACTTGGCGGGGCGCGATGTGGTTGCTCGTTCTATTATGAAGGAAGTTATTGAAGGTCGCGGAGTGGGAGATAAAAAAGACCATGTCTATCTCAAGCTTGACCACCTGGGAGCAGAAACCCTGCATAGCCGTTTGCCTGGTATAGTTGAATTATCTAAAACCTTCGCTCATGTTGACCCAGTTGAAGCACCAGTGCCAGTTATACCAACCTGTCATTATATGATGGGTGGAATCCCCACCAATATCCATGGGCAGGCGCTCATGCCTTCTAAAGACAGCAGAAAAACTGGAGACGAGAAAGTAATTGATGGTTTGTATGCAGTGGGCGAGTCCGCTTGTGTTTCGGTGCATGGCGCTAACCGTTTAGGCGGCAACTCTTTACTGGACTTAGTGGTCTTTGGTCGTGCCGCGGGAATGTTCATCGCCAAATCACTGCAAGAGAGCGCCACAGATAAAGAGCCCACAGATGACGATATAGATAAGGCATGCGCTAGATTAAACAGATGGGATAAAAGCTCGCAAGGCGAACAACCCTTTACAGTGCGCTCCGATTTGCAGGAAATAATGCAAAAACACTTTGGCGTGTTTAGGCGGGGAGATGTTATGAAAGATGGCGTTAAAAGGTTAAAGCAATTACAAGAAAGATTGGAGAATGGTTGCTATGTTGCTGATAAGAGCAAGGTTTTTAATACTGCATTGCTTGAGGCATTGGAACTGGACAACCTATTTGAAGTGGCGCTTGCAACTGCAATTGCAGCCGAGCAACGCGCCGAGAGTCGCGGCGCTCACGCCCGTGAAGATTACCCTGATAGGGATGATAAGAATTGGTTGGCGCACTCCATCTATTATAGAGGTTCGGATAAGTTGAGTAAGCGAGCAGTAAATATGAAGCCCCAGACGGTTCCAACATTTGAACCACAAATAAGAACCTACTAATTGAATACACTTATATAAGTTTAGATAACAAGTTTAGATAATATGTTACAAGTTGAAGTTTACAGATACGAACCGCAAGCGGATGAGAAGCCCTATATGGAAACAGTGGAAGTTACTATTCCTGAAGGCAAAGATTTAATGGTACTTGATGTCCTGCATCTGGTAAAAGAGCAAAAGATTTCATCTTTGGCGTTTAGACGTTCCTGTCGCGAGGGTGTCTGCGGTTCTGATGGGATGAATATAAATGGCAAGAACGCCCTTGCTTGCACAACTCCTTTATCCGCAGTGGTTAAAAGGAACAAACTTTCGTTGCGTCCTTTACCTGGTCTGCCAGTAGTGCGTGACTTAGTGGTGGATCTGGAACCCTTTTATAAACAGTATACCAAGATTAAACCATATTTGATAAACGATGAGCCCACCAGCGGCATGGAACGTTTGCAATCGCCTGCTGACAGAGAAAAGCTGGATGGATTATATGAGTGTATACTCTGCGCTTGCTGCTCCAGCGCATGTCCTTCTTTCTGGTGGAACCCAGATAAATTTGTAGGACCTGCGGGCTTGTTGCAGGCATATAGATTTTTGGCAGACAGCAGAGATAAAGCTACGGCGAGCCGTCTTAAAGATTTAGAAGACCCTTATAGTGTGTTTAGATGTCGCGGCATTATGAATTGCGTTCATGTTTGTCCCAAAGGATTAAACCCTACTCGGGCAATTGGTAAAATTAAACAAATGCTGGTTAGTCATGACAATTAAATACCTATTATTTTTTAGCGCTTTAATTTTTACGCTGGTTGGCTGTGCTGGCAGGACCAGCGGAGAACTATTCCCTATTAACAATATAAAGGAGGTCTATGTTGAGATGCCTGCGCAAGAAGTCCTTGAAGTTTTAGGCGAACCCTATATTCGCGAACCATATATAGGAGGAGAGAAATTAATTTGGTCTTATTCCACTAAGAAATTTGACCATACTTTTGTTGTTACAATTGAAGAAGGCGTGGTGCGTTCGTTGAGTGAATATAAGGACCATAGTCACCGCTAATTTTATAGCAAACCCGCCTCTGATACAGAGAGATTTTTATTAGTTTTTTAAGCAAGGAAACATGAAAGATATAAAAAATCAAGACGTAGAAACCGCGCAAGAAGCGGTTCCCGTCGCCCCTGCCTCGCCTCTTGGCGAGGAGACATCACATCTTTGTGGTGGCAATCTTCATTACATAGAAGAGCTTTACGATAGATACTTAGAAAATAACCAAGGAGTAGACGAACAATGGGCTGCGTATTTCACTTCTTTGCCCCAAGTGAATGGTCAGCTGAATGGTCGCGCTGAGGAGTTCTCGCATCAAGGATTTATGACTGACTTGCAGCAGTTAAGTATTGCGGGATTAAAAAGAAACGGGGGAGGAGTTCCTGTTGTTTCCTCTTCCGCTCCTGTCGCTAATGTTAGGGCTGGAGCAGCTGCGGAGGAGATCACTAAACAGAACAAATTTGATGCATTAGTGCAGGCATATCGTGTTTACGGACACAAGAAGGCAAAAATTAACCCATTAGAGTGCAAAAGCAGAGCTGATGACAGGGAACTAAAACTTGAAGGTTATGGGCTTAACTCAGCAGATCTTGACAAGGAATTTAAATCTAATCGCACCTATTTTGGCAAGGATAGAATGACTCTGCGCGAAAGTATTGAACTGCTGGAGCGCACCTATTGCTCTTCTTTGGGCGTTGAGTTTATGTATCTCAGTGATAAGAGTAAAAAAGAATGGTTTATGGATAAGTTGGAATCGTGCAAGGGGAATTTCAACTTTGACAATGAAACGAAAATGCGCTTAATGGAAAGGTTGGTGGCAGCTGGGGGGTTGGAGTCCTCATTAGCTACCAAGTACCCTGGCACTAAACGTTTTGGTTTGGAAGGCGGAGAGGCGTTAATTCCTATGACCGATGAACTCGCGCAGTACGCTGGTTCGCTTAATGTTAAGGAAATTGTCATAGCTATGGCGCATCGCGGGCGGCTTAATATGTTAGTCAATATTTTAGGCAAAAAGCCAACTTCGCTGTTTGATGAATTTGAAGGCAAGTTTAGCTTTACCAGTGATGAATACTTTGGCGATGTTAAATATCATCAGGGCTTTTCTTGTAATATAAAGACCAGTGGAGGAGAAATACACATGGCTCTGGCATTTAACCCCTCGCATCTTGAAATCGTTTCACCTGTGGCAGAGGGCTCAGTGCGCGCCCGCCAAGATAGGCGCGGTGATATGGTAGGAGATAAGGTTATTCCAGTAGTTATTCATGGGGATGCGGCTTTTTCAGGACAGGGAGTTGTCACGGAAACCTTGCAGATGTCTCAGCTTAAGGGCTTCAAGACCGGCGGGACTATCCATATTATTATTAATAATCAGATTGGCTTTACTGTGAGCCATGTAGGCGATGCTCGCTCTACCGAATATTCCAGCGATGTGGCAAAAATCATAGAAGCGCCTATACTCCATGTTAATGGCGATGACCCAGAAGCAGTTATATTTGCCACCCGCTTAGCATTGGAATATAGAATGAAATACCATAGTGATGTGGTTTTAGATCTAATGTGTTATCGGCGTCATGGACATAACGAAGCGGACGAGCCAGCTATAACCCAGCCAATGATGTATAAGGAAATTAAGAAACATCCTACCCCTGCGGATATCTATGCGGATAAACTAATAGCGCAAGGGCTATTAACTCAAGAAGGGTATGGCGAAATGAAAGAGGAGTATCGCCGCCATCTGGATAATGGCGACCATGTTTCGCTTAGCTTGGCAAGCAAACCAGACACAAAATTATTTGTTGATTGGGACCCCTATTTAGGGCATGAGTGGGAGAACTATTTTGATACTTCTATCAGTAAAAAGAAATTGCAAGCATTAGGTGAAAAAATGGCGCAGCTGCCCAAAGAACTATCAGTTCACCGCCAGGTTGCTAAAGCACTTAAGGATAGAGAGGAAATGCTTGCTGGCACAAAACCAGTTGATTGGGGCTATGCGGAATTGTTGGCTTACGCCACTTTGGTAAAAGAAGGATATGCAGTGCGTATGAGCGGTCAGGATTCGCGACGCGGCACATTTTCTCATCGCCAGGCAGTGCTGCATGACCAAGAGTCGGGCGAGAGTTATTGCCCGTTACAGCATATTGATAAAAAACAAGCAAGATTTCAAATATACGATTCTTTCTTATCAGAAGAGGCGGTGATGGCTTTTGAGTATGGCTATGCCGCCACCGACCCCCGTTCGTTGGTTTTGTGGGAGGCACAATTTGGCGACTTTGCCAATGGAGCCCAGGTGGTCATAGACCAGTTTCTTTCCAGTGGCGAGACCAAGTGGCAAAGGTTATGCGGTTTGGTTTTGTTATTGCCGCATGGCTATGAAGGGCAGGGACCCGAGCATTCTTCGGCGCGTTTGGAGAGGTTCTTGCAATTGAGCGCTGATAATAATATGCAGGTTTGTGTTCCCTCCACGGCGGGACAGGTGTTCCACATGTTAAGGCGGCAAATAATCAGGCCGCTAAGAAAGCCCTTAGTAGTGATGATGCCAAAGAGTTTATTGCGTAAAGAGATATCGGCTTCACCCTTAGACGAATTATGCGAAGGGCATTTTATGCCGATAATCAAGGAAAGTGATAAGTCAATCAAACGTTCCCGTGTTGAACGTGTAATTCTTTGCAGCGGCAAACTCTATTATGAATTATTAGCTCATAGAAAGGAAAATAATCTTAAGGATGTTGCAATAGTGCGTGTTGAACAGTTGTATCCATTTCCCCATCAAGAGTTGGCGGATGAACTGAAAAAATATAAGCGAGTAGAATATCTTGTTTGGAGCCAAGAAGAACCTATGAACCAAGGAGCATGGTATAGCAGCAAACACCATCTGGAGATAATCCAACGCACGATATTTCCTAAGGCGCAGTTGCTTTTTAGCGGGCGTCCCCATGCGGCATCTCCCGCTGCTGGCTACATGGCTTTGCATAACAGATTACAATTAAAATTGGTTGATGATGCTTTTGAGCTCACATCTCATTAACTACTAAACTTAAAATTAAATTATGGATATAAAAGTTCCTCCATTTCCCGAATCAGTAGATGACGGAGAAATATCAGCATGGCGTAAAAAAGAAGGCGAAAGCTTTAGTCGCGATGAAGTGCTGGTTGAAATAGAAACCGATAAGGTAGTCCTGGAAATACCTGCACCCCAAGCAGGAACTCTCACCAAGATAACAGTTAAAGAAGGCGCAACAGTTAAAGCTAATCAAGTAATAGGTACTTTTAGCGAAGGCGAAGCTGATGCGGCAGGCGATACAGCAGATGAGGGGAAATCATCATCCGCCGCTTCTGCAAATAAAGCGGAGACATCGGCATCAAGCCCTGCAAGCAAATCTGCAACCAAATCAACAAGCAAATCAGCACCGGCCTCTGTAGAAGAAGATGCGCAAACAACATCTCCCGCCACTAAGCATAATGCCACTAAACATAATGGAGGAGGAACCAAAGCGGGACCTGCAGCGCGCCGTTTAGCGCAAGAAAAAGGAGTTAATTTAGCAGATATTGCCAAAAGCGCAAAAGGCATAAAAGGAGGAGAATTGGTCACCAAGCAGGATGTAGCTGAGTTTACCTCCAAATCTGCAACGTCACAATCATCTCAACCCCAAGGAATAGGGCAATCTGCTGTTGCAAGCGAAAGAGTACAAAAACGGGTGCCGATGACCCGCTTGCGTGCCAGCGTTGCCAAACGTTTAGTTGAATCACAACAAACGGCAGCCATGCTGACTACTTTTAATGAAGTTAATATGGCGCCGATAATGGAACTACGTTCCAAATATAAGAAGGCATTTGAAGAAAAGCACCTCGGGACTCGCTTAGGATTTATGTCCTTTTTTGTCAAGGGTACAGTCCTCGCATTAACCAAATACCCGGAAGTTAATGCTTATATAGAGGGAACTGATATTGTTTATCATAGCTATTATGATGTGGGAATTGCAGTTTCTTCGCCACGCGGACTTGTCGTGCCAATTTTACGCGATGCCCAGCTTATGAATTTGGTGGATATTGAACAGCAAATTAATGAATATGCGGCAAAGGCGCAAGACGGCAAACTGATGTTAGAAGAATTGCAGGGAGGTACTTTTACTATATCCAATGGTGGAGTGTTTGGTTCTTTATTATCAACACCAATTATCAATCCCCCGCAAACAGCTATCTTGGGAATGCATAAAATTCAGGAAAGACCTGTCGCTGTCAAGGGCAAGGTGGAGATATTACCGATGATGTATTTAGCGCTATCTTACGACCACCGCATGATTGATGGCAAAACCGCCGTTCAATTCTTATCAGCAATCAAGGACTTTTTGGAAAACCCTGGACTTATTCTGCTTGACCTGTAATCGCTAAGTGAAACACTCCACACACCACTTGCTCCCCCACTCTTTGCTTCCGCTATTGCGTTTATTTAAGTTTATCTTTGCGCTGGCTTTTATCATTTTTCTCGCCGCCTGCACTGATGATAAAGACGATGCTAAAACAGATCCACAACAACCCGACTCATCTACAATTCCTGGGGTTCCTGATGCGCCGCGTGTTGAAGCCATTAATTCAACTGCCATAGATATATCCTGGAATATGGTCAGCGGCGCAACCTACTATGAAATATGGCAGAACGGGACAAGAATTGGGCGCGACATAACCTTGCTTGCCGCTACAGACGTTGAGCTAATTCCAAATACCTTATATAACTACAGCATCAAGGCATGCAATACTTCTGGCTGCTCTGCGCTATCTGTCGTTGCTTCCGCCAGGACTCCGGCTACCGACTCAGTCATCCCGAGCAAGCCCCTCGCTCCGACAGTAACTGCCATTAATTCAACTGCCATAGATATATCCTGGAATATGGTCAGCGGCGCAACCTACTATGAAATATGGCAAAACGGGACAAGAATTGGGCGCGATATAACCTCGCTTGCCGCTAAAGACATTGAGCTAATTCCAAATACTTTATATAGCTACAGCATCAAGGCATGCAATACTTCTGGCTGCTCTGCGCTATCTGTCGTTGCTTCCATTAGGACTCCGGCTACCGAGTCAGTTACACCGGACCCGAAATCCGTGCCAGCTACTCCTGGCAAACCTGTTGTTACGGCTATAAGTCCAAATTCCCTAAATATATCTTGGGACACTGTAACAGGAGCCAGCATATATAAGGTTACCCAAGTTATTCCTCCACGAACAATACCATTTGATAACATTAATGCCCCGCAGACCTATAGACAAACAACGAGCTTATCATCTGGCACCACGTACGGTTACACCGTTCAGGCATGTAATGTCGCGAGTGTTTGCTCTGAGCCGTCTGTTCCTGCTTATGGCACGACTCACCCCACTGCTCCCATCCGCCCCAGTCCCGTTAAAGTCGTTGCGCTGAGCTCAACTTCTTTGAGAATATCTTGGGAGAGTATAGCTAACGCTGCTTATTATGAAATATTTAACGCAACTGAACAACCGCAAACATTAATCGCTAATATTTCTGCTCCACTTACCAGTCACATCATTGATGGTTTGATAGAAATAACTAGATACACCTATCACATCAGGGCTTGTAATAGGGCGGGATGTGGGGGATATGCATCTAACTCTGCCACCACTAGCACAGATAATTTTGCCGCCCCTAAAATCCGAGCAGTAAGAGCGAATCCTCCGTTTGCCTTGAATATATCCTGGCAGAGTCAAGATGATATTCATTACTATCAAGTCGTCAGTGACCGTTTCCCTGTTATCAGAGTTGATGCCCCTACTAACTATACAGTAGTTACAGAGCTATTACCCGGTACTATATACTATTACACTATTAGATCATGTATTACGGATAGTAGCTGTAAAGAATCTTATCAGGGTTCTGGCATAACCTCCTCATTGTCACACGTCACAGTGAAGCTTGCTTGGGTTGACCAGTTAGAACTTCCCGCTTTCAATGGCTATATGGGTATATTAGATGATGATGCTTCAGTAATTCCTCCAATGTTGGTTGCCCCGGTTGATGACCCCGCTCGGCAATCTGTGTACATAGATTCTTTGGCTTCTCGTTTAAGTTTGGTTGGAGTCAGTTTTGATACCGCTGACCCAGTGAGTGAGTCCAACCTCAACGGAACTAATTTCCTTGAGACCAAGTTCTCATTAGCAGATGCAAATTTATTCAATAGTGGTTGGGATGAAGACCATAGATTTGCGCGCCTTCTCAGTAAAGTTGCTGGCGGAGTATTCTTTGCTAACACAAATAGCTCTGATATTAATGCAGCTGTGGTTAGCCCAGCAAATAGAATGGACTTGCAAAGCGCTGGTGTTGAACGTTATTTAAGATTGGCTGCGGGAGGGGATAACGCTTATAGTACTGGCGCGCAAAATGCTGTTTTGGGCTATGCCTCTACTCTTCCGCTGCGTGCCCGCTATAACAGCACAGTGCAGCGTGCCAATAAAGATGAAATTAACGCTATTGACGACTTAATTGCTGTAAACATATCTGGGGTTACCGAAGATGTTACCGTTGTAGCGAGAATGTGCGCTCTGCCTGGTTTTAGCAGAGATAGTGATAATATTACCTGTGCCCAACCCGCTTTGCCAGTCGCAATGGAGTTATCAAATATATTATTGCTTGACGGCTACTGGAAAGCCCCAGTGGATGTAGAAGCAAATTGTCTTGGTGGTGCGTTTGATCCTGCCAGCCATTTTTGTGATATTCAAGGAAGGACTCAACCAGCACTTAACCCTGCTACAAATATGCCCTTTGGTAGCGTAACTAATGTTACTGCAGCACAAGAAAATAGAGTTATCCCTCTTTATATAAGACAGTATATTAATAGACGCGCTTATTTTGCCGCCCAAAGCATTGATACTTATATAGAGAGTGGCGCAGAGGGTAGCGCAGGAATTACCAAACTAGCTGATGATGATTCATTAAACGAAGATGCTTATTATCTAATAACTGTTCAGGCATTGAACTCTGAAGGCACTCGCGTAAGCAACCAACTCAAGATGATATTTGAGACCAAAGTAGAATAGCCACACTCCGCCCGCAAGATGCCTAATACTTGCGATAAATCATAACCATGCTCGCGATGAAATCCTGCATGACGTCCAAATTCTTGCCCCGCTCGCAAGCTACTCACCCCATAAACAAAACTAAGGTAATTTACCCCTTGAATTAATAATAAAAGCCCTTATAAAGAATATTAACAATAAGAATTACTGTGTTAAGGAAAAGCGCTTATATATTTAATAAAGTAGATAATGTAATGAAAAATAATCACATAGTTCGTGATCCTATACACAAATTTGTTAGTTATACTAACGAAGAAAAAGTAGTTATTGATTCCCCTCAATTTCAACGCTTACGAGATATTCATCAGCTTGCTATGACCTATCTCATCTATCCAGGAGCCAGCCATAAACGCTTTGAACATTCATTGGGCGTTATGGAACTCGCTACTAATATATTTGATGTCGTTATGGATGACGATAATCTAACCAAGAGATCCCGAGAAGTATTTCAAGAGCAATTACGCGACAAGCAATATTGGCGACAGACATTACGCATGGCAGCATTATGTCATGATGTAGGACATTTACCATTTTCACACACGGGAGAAAAAATATTAGAGGGAATAAATCATGAAGATCTAACTCGTGAATTAATTAAGGGGGACATGAAGCAATTTTTTAATCAGATACCTGTCAATAAATGTGATGGAAGTAAAACATTAGATCCTAAAATAATATCCATAATAGCTACTAATGATTTTAAAAAATTAACAGAAAAAACTACAGAAGAACTTTGGAAAGAAATATTGAGTAGTATTATAACAAGCGACCTTTTTGGAGCCGACAGAATGGATTATTTATTGCGAGATTCATGTCATATTGGAGTGCCCTATGGATTGGTGGATAAAGATAGATTAATTCGCTCATTACGTATCCTAGATATACCTTTGAATGATAATAATGATAGTATTCCTTTAGGTATTCATGAAAAGGATTTACCATTGGTGGAATCTTTATTAATGTCTCGCCATTGGATGTATAGCCAGGTTTACCAGCATCCTACTCGTAAGATATATGATGAACATTTACAAGATTTTCTTAAGGAATTAATGTATGAAGAGAGTTTTCCAGTTAGTGAGGATAGACCAGAAGGGTATTTGCAATGTACTGATTCTGATATATTAAGGGAATTATTTATGATACAAAATGATACTGAACACCGCTTACATAATCACTCTAATAAATTGCTAGAAAGAAAGTATCTATTTAGATTAGTATATAAACAAAATATTATTGATAAAAAGATATTTGAAGGGTGTTTTCTGAAAACAAAAAATAAGGATCCTTTTTCATTAAAGTTAAAAGAATTATACGAGCTAGCAGAAACCCCTACAGATCTAATATATGATAAAGTTTCCCGGAAATTCTTTGGTGAAATTATTAAAAGTATTGGGAATAGTACTGACAAGAGGTATTTAAACTTTCCTGTAAAATTAGAAGATGGAACTATAAATGAGGTAAGAAATTGCTCTAAAATATTTAATCATATAATTTCAACAGATTTTGATTATGGTTATATCTTTGCAAAACCAGATAAGAGCGGTGATATTAAAGAGTGGATTAAGAATAATAAAGATGGAATACTCCGCAATAAAATATTATAATTATTTTTATGTCTTATTAACATTTATTATAAAATATAGAAGATATTATTAACTACGAGGTATATTATGAAAATAGAGGATAGAGTTAAATTTATTTGTTTTTTACTTGACGCACTAAAAAGTAAAAATGGTTGGGCGGGGATGATTCATTTACAAAAAGGATGCTATATTGCACAGCGCATGTTAAGTATTCCTTTAGATTATAAATTTATACAGTATATTTACGGTCCTTATGCTTTTGACTTAGAAGAGGAGATACGTATAACAAATAGGAGACTTATACTGAGCAAGGGCTTACCTCCAGTTGGCTATGGATGTGCTTATGATTTCTATGAGGATATAGAAAAATATGTTGAAGAAAATAAGAATAATTACAAGTTCAAAGATGAAATTAATTTTATTGCCGGCTGGTTTTTAGATAAGAAAATAGGCAGGTTGGAAAAGCTGGCAGCGGCTTATATGATAAATGAGATATATCCTGATGCTGAACGAGAAGAAAGAATAAAAAAACTGATTGGATGGAAACCATTTATGACTGAGCCTGAAGCGCTTAGCTGTTTTGAGGATGTTGAGGAAAGAAATAAAGAAGTAGAAGAACTGGAGTTTATTAATAAAAAAATTAGCGTCTCAGGATAGGCGCGCATACACCAAAGAATGATAGAAATTATTTCTATATTTTATTAATATTTAATATAGAATATATAAGTTATTATTAAAGAGGTATATTATGGAAGAAAAGGATAGAGTTAATTTTATTTGTTTTTTGCTCGGCGCACTAAAAGATAAAAATGGTTGGGCAGGGATGATTCATTTACAAAAAGGATGTTATATTGCACAAGAAATGTTAGGCGTTCCTTTAGATTACAAGTTTATACAGTGTGTTTACGGCCCTTACGCTTTTGACTTAAGAGATGAGGTGCGTATGTTAAATGATAAATTTATACTGAGTAAGAGTTTCCCCCCGGTTGGCTATGAATATGCTTATGATTTTTATGAAGATGTAGAAAAGTGGGTTGAAGCAAACAGGGATAATTACAAGTTCAAAGATGAAATTAATTTTATTGCCGGCTGGTTTTTAGATAAGAAAATAGGTAGGTTAGAAAAACTGGCAGCAGCTTATATGATAAATGAGAAATATCCTGATGCTGAACGAGAAGAAAGGATGAAAAAGCTAATTGGATGGAAACCATTTATGACTGAACTTCAAGCAAAGGAAAGCTTTGATGAAGTTGAGGTAAAAGTTAAAGAACTAGAGGAAGTGGAGTTTATTAATAAAAAAGTTAGCGTCTCAGGATAGGCGCGCATAAACAAACAACATAGTTTCCGTGAGGCAGGGCAACTTTTCCGCCCACACCATGCTCGCCTTATATTAGTTTGGCATTATCTCCACCCATTGCTAACCTCCCCCTAACTACCGTAGCGGATTATCCAGTTTATGTCGCACTTATCGGTTCATACACCTATGGAATTCATGAAAAAAGATTTTGAGTCCCAAGTGATATGGGGCCATACAGCTATGAAAAATTATGAGAAATTGTGTTATAATTCCCACACATAAAACCTAAAGTGGGGAAACACAAAATAGGGGAAAACACAAAGGTGGGGAAACAAAAGAAGGGGGAAAATATGCAACATAAAAGATTAGTCATCATAATGATGATGTTTACAGTGCTTAGTGTAACACTTAGCGGCTGCAATAATCAACTTAGCCAATTCGGTCAATCAGACAAATCAGACAAATCAAACCTAGCAAAAAAATCGGCAACCAGTCCGACTGCTCAATACCATTGGAAGATGGTTACCACCTGGCCCCGCAACTTACCAGTGTTAGGAACGGGCGCCAATTTCTTTGCCAAACAGATAGAAGATATGTCGGGAGGGCGGATTAAGATTACAGTTTACGGCTCGGGCGAGCTGGTCGGACCCTTTGAAGTATTTGATGTTGTGGCGCGCGGCACAGTAGAAATGGGACATGGCGCATCCTTTTACTGGGCGGGCAAAAGCCAGACGATGCAGTTGTTTACTGCTATTCCATTTGGTCTTACCGCGCAGGAGGTAAACGCCTGGCTGCATCACGGTGGAGGGCTGGAACTATGGCAACGGGTGTACGCCAAATACGGAGTTATTCCATTCGCGGTTGGCAATAGCGCAATGCAGATGGGCGGTTGGTTCAATAAAGAGATAAACTCAATTGATGATTTAAAAGGGCTAAGGATGCGTATTCCTGGCTTGGGCGGCAACGCCTTTCAAAAGGCAGGAGGCATTGCGGTTGCTCTACCAGCCAGCGAGGTATTTCCTGCCTTGCAAAGTGGCGCCATAGATGCTGCCGAGTGGTCGGGTCCCTTCAGTGACCTTGCGTTAGGGCTGCATAGAATCGCTAAGTATTATTATTATCCTGGTTGGCAAGAGCCGGGCTCTTCCCTTGAAGCAATAGTTAATCTTGATGCCTACAACTCACTACCTCCTGATTTGCAGTCCATAGTGCGCCATGCAGCGCGCGCTGCTAGTTTAGATATGCTGGCAGAAAGCACCGCCAATAATAACCGCGCTCTAAACCTATTAATTAATGAGCATAATGTTCAACTAAGACGTTTCCCTGATGATGTCCTGAACAAACTAGCCGAGTATAGTCAGGAGTCATTGGCAGAGTTGGCGGGTAAGGATCCATTGTTTCGTGAAGTTTATGAATCTTTGCGTGAGTTTCGTGATTCTGTAATGAATTGGCAGAATATATCCGAGTTGGAGTATCTGCAAGTCAGAGAAGAGGCAATTAATTTTTAATCCATTAAATATTTATATTTACTCGCAATTGATTAATTGCTTTATAGTTAAGTATAATGAAACATAAGTATCCACAGTCCTGGTAATCGGTAATCGCTTATCTTGATTGTTTTTTATTAATCTAAATTAAGTAAATTATTATGTATAAGAAATTTTTATTGTTATTAACCCTCGTGGTCGCAGCCGTTCTTGCCGCTTGTGCTCCTAAACAGGAAGCGCAGGTTGAAGCAGACGCAGCAGCAGAACAGGAGGTTTATGAGTGGAAGATGGTCACTACCTGGCCCAAAAACTTTCCTGGTCTTGGCACTGGCGCCAACTACTTTGCCGAACTTATTGGTGAAATGTCTGGTGGGCGAATCCAGGTTACAGTTTATGGTGGCGGCGAACTGGTTGGTCCGCTTGAAGTGTTTGACGCTGTATCCCGCGGCACTGCAGAGTTGGGGCATGGAGCAGCTTACTATTGGAAAGGCAAAAGTCAAGCGGCGCAATTATTTGCCGCAGTTCCTTTTGGCTTAACCGCGCAGGAAATGAACGCGTGGATTCACCATGGTGGTGGCATTGAACTTTGGGAAAAGATTTATGCGAAGTTTAACCTAGTTCCTCTTGCCGCAGGTAATACAGGCGTGCAGATGGGCGGCTGGTTTAACAAAGAAATTAATTCTGTGGAAGATTTAAAGGGGCTTAAAATGCGTATTCCTGGACTTGGTGGTGAAGTCCTGAAGCAGGCAGGCGGCGTTCCTGTGGGCTTGCCTGGTGGCGAGATTTTTGCCTCACTGCAATCTGGCGCTATAGATGCAACAGAATGGGTAGGTCCTTATAATGATTTAGCTTTTGGTCTTTACAAAGCAGCTGAATACTATTATTATCCCGGTTGGCATGAGCCAGGCACTACTTTAGAAGGAATGGTTAACAAAGAGGCGTTTGATGCCTTGCCTGCTGACCTGCAATCCATCGTGCGCAATGCGGCGCGAGTTGCCAACGAAGATATGTTATCTGAGTTTATTGCCAATAATAATCGGGCGCTACAAACTTTGATAGAAGAACATGACGTAGTAGTTCGTCAATATCCTCAGTCAGTGCTTAATGAATTGGCAGCAATAAGCAACCGCGTCCTGGAAGATATTGCAGAAAATGATGCCGAGTTTAATGAGGTGTTTCAATCATTCAAAGCATTTCGTAAGGGTGCCATTCAATGGCATGGTGTTTCCGAGCTTCCTTATATGAGAGCTCGAGCTCAAGCGCTTAAATAATAGTTATCTTTGTCTGGTTGCTTTATCTTTAAGCGACTAACATAACTCGACCAGTCCTAAACTTGCGTTAATCCTACACACTTATATAGATGTATACATGGGAAATATAGATGGGAAATAACTGGTCAGAGGTTGAGTGGAATAGCAGTAAATTAGGGGGGACTGCTATCTCGTTCATTACCCAAACTTGCCAGGTCTTTGAGCGGATAAATCGTGTTGTAGGTCAGTTTATTGCTTGGCTTGCTTTTGCTATGGCTATCACTACTTTTGTTATAGTAGTGCTGCGTTATGGCTTTAATACTGGCTCAATAAAAGCACAAGAGTCGGTGCAATATATGCACGCGTTATTATTTATGCTGTGCGGCGCTTATTGTTTTCAAGAGGGCAAGCATGTGCGCATTGATATTTTTTATTCTCAACTGTCACCCATTCGCCAAGCATGGGTTAATATCTGCGGAGCTGTGCTTATTCTTAGTCCAGTTTGCATCTTCACTTTCTATATTTCATTGGAGTATGTCCTTGCTTCATGGAGTTACCTTGAAACATCACGTGAGCCCGCTGGTCTGCCTTTTATATTTTTACTTAAGACAGTTTTGTTGGTTATGCCGGCTATGATTTTTTGCCAGGCATTATCAGACACCTGGCGCAATTATTGTTTTGTAAGCGGCAGAATTACTTATAAAGAAAAAGCAGGAGATATAAAGGACATATTGTAATGGAATTTTTTGCCTTTGCCCTTTTTATTGTAATATTTGCCTTCTTAATGGTGGGCTACCCAGTGGCTTTTACTCTTGCTGGGGTTTCTTTGGCTTTCGCTTTTATTGGCGTAATGTTAGGGTACTTTGAGCCAGTATTTTTGGAGGCATTGCCTAACCGCTTGTTTGCTATTATGGGTAATGAGGTTCTTATCGCCGTGCCACTGTTTGTCTTTATGGGGGTAACTTTGCAAAAATCGCGAGTGGCGGAAGAATTGCTGGATACTATGGGGCTGTTATTTGGTTCGTTGCGTGGCGGTTTGGGGGCTTCGGTGGTGATTGTTGGCATGTTAATGGCAGCAAGCACTGGCATAGTGGGGGCAACTGTGGTTACTATGGGGCTATTGTCTTTGCCAGTTATGCTAAAGCGCAATTACAATCCTTCCATTGCGACAGGGACTATATGCGCCTCGGGAACCTTAGGGCAGTTAATTCCTCCATCTATAGTGCTTATTTTGTTGGGCGATGTAATGTCAACCGCCTATCAGCAATCCCAGCTGGCAAGAGGGGAGTTCTCGCCTGATACTGTATCTGTGGGAGACCTTTTCTTAGGGGCTTTGCTGCCAGGGCTCATCCTTGTAGGACTCTATTTGTTATACATTATTTGGGTGGCGTTTACAAATCCAGCAGCCATGCCAGCCATCCCTCTTAGTGAAAGAGAGAAAATGCTTGAAGGAACTAATTTATTCCTCAAGGTTATTCAGGTGCTAATGCCGCCTATCATTTTAATTGTCCTGGTGTTGGGTTCAATTCTTGCTGGCTACTCCACCCCCACCGAAGCCGCATCTGTGGGCTGCGTTGGAGCGCTGGTTATTGCTTTGGCAAAGAGACGGCTCTCCATCCCTAATTTAAACCAGATTGTTCGCACTACTGCTGTAATCACCTCACAAGTATTTTTTATATTTATCGGGGCATCCTTCTTTTCTCTGGTGTTTCGCGGCTATGGCGGTGATATAGCTATTGAGCAGCTGCTGCTTGGCTTGCCAGGCGATGTATTTTTTGCCTTGTTATTGGTAATGTTAGTTATTTTCCTGCTTGGCTTCTTCTTAGATTTTATTGAGATAACGGTTATAATTGTTCCCACGGTTGCCCCAGTCCTTCTTTCTTTAGGGCTTGACCCTCTGTGGCTGGGGGTGATGATTGCGCTTAATCTTCAGACATCTTTTCTTACCCCGCCCTTCGGTTTTTCACTTTTTTATCTGCGCAGTGTGACGCCGCAATCGGTTAAGACCATACAGATGTATAAAGGAGTTATACCATTCATTGCGCTACAATTGCTAATGCTTGTCGTTCTATGGATATGGCCACAACTGGCAACTTACCTTCCCCACTTAGTATACGACTACTAAAATAGTCAGCTCCGCCTGCAAAATAATTCGCCAGATAATTGACGTTGCCTCTCCTAAAAAACGATTAACTATGTTATATTAATGTTAAGCATATTGGCTTAGATATATTATTAACTTATGAAATGAGCGGTGAAATGAAGATTATATTTTTACAAAATTTGACCGGGGGATTATTAAAGAATAGATTAAATGGATTATTTACAAGGACGCCTACAGTTGCTGTCCTGTTGCTTACTGCTGTTATTGCTGCTTGTGCTAGTAGCGACGACTCAAAATCAAGTAATCCCACTACCGCTCCCACCCCCCCTACCTCTACAGCCGACTGCGTTTTTGCTGAAGATGTTGGCGGCACTATAGGTTGCGGGCTTCTTACTCTTCCCCAATCTTTTAACTCTACTACAACCTATAACATCACGATTGGCGAGATTGGTAAAGAAGGAGCTACCGATAAGCTTGGATTAGGCAATTTCACCTTCAGACAAATTGTTAATAATGATAATCCATCAGATGAAGATGTTGAGAGTTTTAACATAACTGAAAAACAACTAACACTTTCCGCAAACGCCATCGCCCTTAACATAACCATCAGTGCCAGCAATAGTATTGCCGACAACCTGTTCGGCGATTTTTATATAGATTTAGATTTAGCTTTAGTGGGCAGTGATGAAGCCACAGTTAAAGTTACAGTCCGCTATACAATTTCCATTACTGCCGTGAATGATGCGCCTGTTTTTGGAGAAGCAGCCAATAGGCCAGGAGTTGTGTTTACTAATGCAACTGACACAACCCTCGCTAGATACAATTTTGCTGGCATCCTCATTAATTCGTCTGAGAACGACTTTGTGGGTAATGTATCGGCAACAGATATTGATGGCGACGCTGTTAGATATAACATAATCGGTGGAACTGATGATAATGCCCTATTTAAGATTAGTTCAGCAGGCGAAATAACTCTAAAAGCTGTAGCAAGTACTTTAGGTGACTATACATTCAACGTTACTGCCAGTGATGGCAAAGGTGGCATGACAATGGCTGAGATTACCGTGAGTGTTACTTCTACTACTACTACTACTGCTCCCACTGACTGCATTTTTGCTGAAGATGTTGGCGGTGCTATAAATTGCGGGCTTCTTGCTCTTCCCCAAGTTTATAACTCTACTACAACCTATAACATCACGGTTGGCGAGATGTTAGCAGGTCAAGAAGTAAACACCGATAAGCTTAGATCAGGAAATTTTATCTTCACGCAAATTATTAATGGCAGTATATCAGATTCAGAAATAATTTTTCCTGATAATAACCAAATAGAACTTTCAGAATACGCCACCCATATAAATCTAAGCATTGCAGCTGACAACAACGTATTCGGTGAATTTTATATAGATTTAGTGAAGAGTGATGACGCCTCAGTTAAAGTCCGCTATACAATTTCCATTACTGACGTGAATGATCCACCTACTATTCCTGTCTCTTACGATTTCGCCGACATTCCCTTTAATTCCACTGCTGGCTACTCGGTGGGCAATGTATCAGCAACTGATGTGGATAATGACAATACTATTTATGGTATAGACGGTGGAGCTGATGATATCAACCTATTTCAGGTTCACTTAACGGAAGGAGAGGTAACTCTAAAAGCCATAGCGACTATTGAAGGCAACCTTCCAATTGTATATAAATTCAACGTCACTGTCAGTGATGGTAGAGGAGGCAACGCAAGGACTGAGATTACCGTGAGTGTTCTTCCTAACAACCAAGCCCCAGTGTTTGTAGCAGTCAGTGGCTCAGAAGATCAGTTTAATGAAACGACCGCCAGCTATAATTTTACTGGTATCCCCCGTAATTCGGATATTGGCTACCTGGTGGGCAATGTATCGGCAACCGATCCTGATGGAGGCGCTCCTATGTATAACATAAGCGATGAATATAACATAAATGGTAGCACTACTGCTAGTAATAACGACCTATTTCAGATTGACTCAAGTGGCGGAATAACTCTAATACGAGGAGCTATAGATAATGACTTAGGTGGATATACATTCAACGTCACTGCCAATGATGGCAATGGCGGTAGCGCAACAGCTATAATTTCTGTGAGGGTTCTCCCCAACGAAGCCCCAATGTTTAGAGCAGTTGTGGGTTCAGAAAGCCAGTTTATTGCCATAAGAAGTGACATAGGACTCCCTATATATAGTTTTGATGGCATCCCCATTAATTCAATTATGGGCTACTCGGTGGGCAATGTGTTCGCAACCGATGCCAATAATGACGATATCACTTATAGCATAAGCAATATTTATCTCATAGATGAAGGTTCTAGTGATTTTGTTGAGAATGCCCTATTTACGATTAACTCAGCAACAGGTGAAGTAACTCTAAGTGCCACGGCCACGGTGAGTGATTCAGGTATGTATCTTGTTAACGCCACTGCCACTGATGACCAAGGCGCGAATGCAATAGCCACGATTTCTGTTTATGTGGACGGAGACGCTCCGGTGTTTAGCTCAACATCTTATAGATTTGATTTATCTTTATCAGCGGCTGTAGATGGAGTAGTGATAGGCAATGTTTCGGCGACGGATGTGCAAAGGACTCTCTTTGATTATAGTTTGGCGAAAGACGGTAATCTATTTGAGGATTTATTTGAACCTGCCACTGCTGATAACGCAGATGGCAGTAGAAACATCATTTTGAGTAGAGATGCAGATCTGAGTGATTTTGCAGCTCCTTCTATTGAATTTCAAGTTGTGGCAACACATCAAGAAGGTGAGTTTTCATCTGAAGCCACCATTACGGTTAATCTTAATAATGACCTGCCATTTGACGATGATTTTGATGGGGATGGAGTTCAGGGTTTCTATGACGCATTTCCGCATGATGCAACTATGAATGTTATGGGAGATGGAGAACCAGGTAACCCCTTTATTATCAGCAATATCTATCAACTGCAGGCAGTAGCAGGAGTTGACCATGCTGGAACTGCGCTTGATTCGTCAGATTTTACTGGTGATAGTTTTCTTTATGGCGACGATGCCGACGAGCAACTCACTAAACACTATGTACTTGCCAATGACATAAACGCTTCCGACACTGCCGATGCCACTGTTTGGAATAAATCAGCAGTTGATGCTGACAACTTTGTCGGACAGGGCTGGACGCCAATTGCTGGCAACAGCAGTCAATCCTTCAGCGGCTCTTTCAATGGTGATGGTTATCAAATTAGAGATTTATACATGCGTAATCGCATGGTCAACAATTCACAACACTTTGCCCTTTTTGGTATTAACAGCGGTAATATTACTTCAGTTGGGCTAATAAACATTGAGACAGAAATCCAAGCGCTAAACAATCATTATCTTCGTAACTATGATAATAATGAGGAACTCACTTCTAATAGTATTCATGGCTACCAAGGAGCCGTAGCTAGTTTAGCCGCATTTAATCAAGAAAGCGCTATAATTAGCTATTCTTACGTCACTGGTTTAGTTAATGGATCAGGGGAGGTTGTTGGCGGCTTAGTTGGAGCTAATGGCGGTGAGTTATCCTATTCTTATTCCACTGCCGCGGTTAGGGGTGAAGGAGCTACTGGCGGCTTGGTTGGAACAAATTTTGCCAGTTCTAAGCAACTAAATACTTATGCCACTGGCGATGTTCATGCAGGTGCTGGAGTAGGTAATCCTATTTTATTACCGCAAGATGATACCTCTCAAGGTGTTATGAATACGCAAGGTAATGTAGGAGGACTTATAGGAAGCATTGCCAGTGCTAGCAGCATTGTGAGGACTGCTTATGCGCTAGGACTGGCCACTCATTCTCCCGCATTTGACTTGAGAGTAGGCAATATCGCAGGAGATAGGTATACGGACTCAACTTTTGCTTCATTATATTGGAAGGATGGGGTCGCTCCTGGAGTAGCTGTTTACAGCAAATACACTCTAAATAGCCAAGGAAATGGAAATCCAGGAGCAGTTGGAGACCAAACAGGTACTAACTCTACCACCACCGCTCAACTGCAAGGATGCGGACTGGGTGGAATGGTTATAACTGGAGTAACGCCAGACCCAACCTGCACTGATTTATTCCCCGCCAGCGACTGGGGCAACACTACGGATAGCACCGCAGGTACTTTTGATATTGAGCGCGGCTGGATTTTCAATGCGGACGAGTATCCCTCATTAAGTGCCGTTCGCTCCTCTGACGATAAGCAGCTTTTCCCTTCAGCTGCAGACCAGGAGTGTCATAGGGATCCCAGCTCTCCGGGCTGTGAATAATGCGCTGCTGTAGGGGCGGAGGGCTATATTCATCCCCCCTTGGCTCCGCCCGCAAAATGCATAACACTCGCGACAAATCATCCTCTTGCTTGCCCTGCCCGCAATTAACTATGTATGGTGTTGAAACCCACAACTGGCAACTTACCTTCCCCACTTAGTATACGACTACTAAAATAGTCGCTCTATGTCTATTCCACCTGTAAGGTAATTCTCCCAGTAATTGCCGCCATCTCTCCTAAAAAACGATTAATTGTGTTATAATTATTTTTATGAAAACTTTTTATTTATTTATTAGCGTCTTACTTACCACCGCTTTGATGGTATCCTGTGCTTCATCTTCTGGTTCTGGCGGTGGCAGTGGTAGTGGAGGCAGTGGCAGTGGCGGTGGAGGCGGTGGCGGCGGGACTGTTGAGTCAAGCATTTTTTCTCATTCCAGCTATACTTTTATACCTGAAAGCATTAATTTAACAGCACCACCTCTCGGTTCTGCTACGCCCGTTTCTGGTACAAATCCCACTCACAAAATCCTTTTAGGGAGTGTTTTAATCAAAGAATCAGAGATAAACAAATTGGTAACGGCTGAGATTAATAAATTAATAACCGCAGAAGATTCTAAAGTGGATGCAAATGATATAAATATCATTGACAACTACACAATAGAATATTCTTTTGCGGATGATGCCGCGAAGGATCCTTCCTCAACTTTGAATAGGTATTTAACTATTGCCCCTAATAGCAACAGTAGAGGCGCAAGAATCTATGCCAGCAATCCTTTTGCCTTTCCAGTTTCCCTTGCGGACATTCTTGCGGATGTTCCAGCGGTTACAGTTACAGCGGATATTACAATTATAGTGAGTTCATTAGTTAAGACAGAAATGTCCATAGTCCGCACAGTGTCTGTGCATTTTCCCGAAGTTGTGGATACCTTTCCTGATATAAACGATGCCGTTCCTTTTGACCTTAGCAAAGTTTCTACTAAAGGTGGACCGGTTACGCCAGATCTCATGCGGGCACAAAGCTACATTGGCAACTTATCAGGCAGTTTCGTAAAAGGGACAGTAATAAATGGCAGCACCGCGACTTCTTTTACTAGTTTATGGATGGCAGCGAACGCAAACTTGGCAACTGATCCAAGGGCTGGAAAGATTTTCCCTGATGGTGATAATGTATTTAAAATCTCCGATTTACTTAATGTCTCTGAACTCCCTTCTTTGCCTGCAGCTGAAACTGGCATAATACAAAGTATTACAGTAACGATTACACCTGAAGGAGCCAATGAATTCAACTATACTTATCCCGTTCCCGCCCCAGCCCCCGCCCTTCTTTCTGGCACTGCCTCTGCAGATACCCCTATTTCAGTTGACGCACTTAATGGTGATAGCTCCACAAATAATTCCTTGTGGAAAGCAATATCAGACGCAAACTCTACTTTTACCGAAACTAACGCTGCTGGTATTCATGTTCTAAACATCTCAATTGGCTGGAGTTTCACATACACATATCAACGCGATTTTCAACCTAATGATGTGACTTTGCCAGACGGGTTTGTATTAAACCGCACTGTCCTATTTGCTGAAGAACAAGCAGCAATCACTACTATTCCCATAAAAGGAGTTAATAATGCCCTAAATAGTTATGGCTTTGCTCCTGCCCCAGGCACAGGAGAGCAACGAACTATATTCTTTGCATTACTTAATTCTTCTTCTGCTGTGCAGTCCCCATTCTCCATCTCGCAGCCTCTTTGCTCTCCGCAATCCATTTATCTTGATAATATAGACACTCAGGTAAAAAGCGCCACATCATTTAATTATGAAGATAGGGACGACGAAGCGGATCGCCTATTTACATGTGTCCTTGGCGCTTCTTTTAATGGCGCCGATTATCAACCATTAGTTGCCAGAATAAATGCAACAGCAACACCGAATTCTGATAGCAATCCAATTTCTGGATTTCTTGGCTGTAGCACAACTGGAGATGAGAGATGCTACTACGCATCCCTAACCATAAATATCACTAACCTTGATGAAGCCCCGACTATAACATATCCTCCCCTGTCAATTGCTGAAGGAGTTGGACCAGCTGATACTGACTATCCAGGCAATAACTTTAGTCCTGCGTTAGGCACATTAACTGAAAACCTTGCCACCACAGGAAATCTTTCTGTTGTCCCTGGCAATATAACAATTGCAGACACTGACGAAGTAGCTAATAGAACCACTAATCTTCCAGTTAACGCAGCAGAGACCAAGGTTATGTCCGTTTCCCCCACTCATGGCAATGGGTTATTTAGCATAGTTAAACAAGATGGTGGAAATAATCTTTTTAATCTTAGAGTGGATGCCAGTAAGTTAGATTACGAAAAATTCACCGATAATGAATTAAAAGAAGGCGAAGGTAAAGCTATCTACATGGTTACCATAAGCACGCAAGACACAGATGGGACTGTTGCCAATAAGCCAGTTAAACCCCTGCAAGTTCCTGTTGAAATTACAGATGTTATATTCGCCCCAGTTACCGCTGGCAGTAATATCGTGAGGCTCGGCTTCACTAAGGCAACTAATATAGAAAACAGAATAGTTAACGGAAGAAAAAGAATAATGCTATTGTCTGGCGCTTCCATGATTGCCCATGGACGCAATACCCTTGGCACAGTCAAGGCAGTGGACCCAGAAACTAACAGTGATAACGAGTTGTTTTATGCAGTTTCTCCTAATGATAGTAATCTAGAACAAACTTCCAATAACTTTGCTGTTGTTGATGGCTTCGGCGATGGCGACGTCCAAAATCTTGTGCTTAATAAGCTGGGGTTAACAACGGGTTTCACCATAGAGGTTCAAGTATTTTATCGTCCTGACAACTTTGACCAGAATAACCCTGCTGATATTAGTGACGCATTGAGCAACAATAATGTTATAGCTCTGGAAACACCCATATCTATTGATGTTGAGGTTGATGATACTGCATACTCCGATATAGATAGAGCAAACTTATTAAATCCAGCCAACTCGCCTGTGTTTAACACGCGACAATTTACTGGCAGTGTGACTGAAGCAACTGCTGGAGACAATGTAATTGGAGTTAGTTCTTCGGGCACTTCATTCCCGCCCTTCAACCAGAACTTTATTGATATATCGCAGGAGGCAGCTAACTTAGGCATATCCCCTGAATTTGCTTTGGTGGGAGCGGGAGGATTTGGCGCATTTAATGCACCGCAACTGCAGAGTTTAGGCATTGACCCAACCGACAGCGCTTTGTTTAGCATAGATAAAACCACTGGCGCTATTTCTTTGCAGGGAGAAAGCACGGTAGAGTTCCCCGACTTCTATAGTGTGGTTGTTCGGCTTGCCGATGCCGATGATATTGACAATGCTGAAAACGCATTTTCACATGACTATGCCACAGTAAATATTTTAGTTAATGATATAAACACTGCTCCTGTTATTTCCGATTCCAATGATTTTATCTTCCCTGATATCCAGGTAGTGAATGGTATCGGCAGCTATGCTGAAACAGCAAATGAATTGACACTAAATGTCACCATTAACGAAAACACTCCTGCTGGCACAGTGTTAGCCCGTTTTACAGTTACAGATGACAATGATGATATGTTTGCTGAGTATAATTTTCTCTTTGGCGCTGATACCCGTAATCGCATTACACAGCCTGGAATATTTGATAATTTCTATGAAGGCGCAGTTAAATTAACTTTTGCGCCTGGGGAAGGTTCTGAAGGCAAGCAGAAAACTTCTACTGCAACCCTAACCCTGGTGAAGTCCATAAATTTTGAAGATTTTGCTACAGATGTAATTAATAATGGTAATACAGGTAGTGCTGTCATTACTAACGATACAATCACTCTTAGCGAAACAATAAGCATATCAGATAAAGGCAGATATGAATATAACCCCCTAACCCCCTTAACCCTCCTAATAGAGTCGCAACCTAAACCTATATCTCCTGCACAGGATGTGTTGAGCACCTCATTAGCTTTTAATTTAGTAGTACTTGATGTTGCAGAAAAACCGCTGATTGATACAGAAAATAGTGTCACTAGCGGCGAGATAATGGAAAATGCTCCACTGGGATCGCCTGTTACTGGCATTAATATCAACATAGTCAATATTAACGCCACAGATGCTGATGCATTGATATATGAATTGGGTACTGAATTTGCCGAAGTTTTTAATGCCAATGCAACAGCAGATGGCATGTTGCAGCTAATAGTAGCAGATGTGGATAAACTTGAAAATCTTGGTGATGGACAGGTTCATACTAGCACCCTTACGATAACCAACAACACAGGCGGGACAGGTCTCCAAGATAAAAGCAATACAATAACCATTCAAGTCAGGGTTATTGATGTACTGCAACCAATAAACCCTATTGCAGTAAATATGACTGGCTTACAAGTAGCAGAAACAGATGTAGATGGCGGCTTTAGCGATGGGGGGAGCGATGGGGGGAGCGATGGAAACTATGTAATCAAAGATAATCTTTTTGTATACAACCTAACCGATGTATCCAAAGATGCTGATGATATTGTTAGGATTGGTCGCAGAGAACCTGCACCTTTAGTTACGATATCTTACGCTATAACTGATGTATCCTTAGAAAGTTCAACCCCAGATGATGCAACTGACATTGATGTTACGGATGGAATTAACTCCCCTCTATTGCCTCTTTTATCTTTGAATACTCCTGATGAAAACAAAAATGTGGGCTTGGCTATTGAGGATACCGATTATGTTGAAGCATCTCTGTTTGGTAATATCACGGCAACATTGGCTTTTACCGGCACCTTTATAGGCAACACGCTGCCGTCTTCAATAAATTCAATGGATTTTACAGTTGAGGTGATAAAAGCTAATCCTAAAAATGTGGAGTACAATACTACCAGCAACAACGCGCCAGTGTATACTTTTAAATATATCCAAAGCAGGTATGCTGATGAAATTACAGCAGATAATGTGGGAGCAGATGCAATTTCAGCTTCCTCTATTGTCAGTGGCGGTTTGACTACAGAAGGCGCTCGCCCCCAAATTAATCTTACTGGCGACACATATAACACCGCGTTAGTTCGCCTTGGCGATGACGATGACAATGACACCTACTTTATTGAACGGGATTTCACTAGATTAAATAAAATCCAAGTAACCAAAAATAACCAACAAAAAGCTGATGATGGAGTCATATTAATTCCTTTTACTTCAAATGAGAATATTGCTACCGCAAACATACAAATTCTTTCTGAAGGCACCTCAGGTAAATTAGAGGACAGCGCAGATAATTTTGATAGCTATTTTGATATTAAGGTTAACAACACTTATAACTTTGCTAACGAAGGAAGTCCTGAAGATATACGTAAAGTGCTACTCATAACCCAAAAACAATTTGCTGTTATTAATAACAGCGGAGTAATAGATGAAACCAACAAATATAATGCTCTTGATACCATCCCTTTATTTCAAGGAGAAACAGAAGCAACAAACCGCACCTACTATATTCGTGTGAGCCAAGGAGACAGTCCTTCTAATGCAAGTAATTATGCTTTGGCGCAGGTTCACCTAAATATTGAAGCAGCTGGATTAAACATTCCAGCAGTAGTCGGAGGATTGTTTATTGGAGAAACTTCTGACAGGAATAGCGTTTTAGCAAACCTTACTACAGGCATAGGCAATATTAGCGAAAATAGCATTATACCAAACGCTTTTGGCACTCACTCCTTGTATCTAAGTATAAACAACCAAGATCACGAAACAGAAAATGAAGGCACAACAATAATCACGGTTTCCGTCCCAATTCGCGAGCTTGTTCCAACACCTAACTCTAACCGGGCAACTAATGGACAACTGATAGCATTATCACCAGTGGAAGGAAGTTCTGATAACTTGCCAGGCGCAAATGTTGTGGTTATTAATTCTACTGGGGTTGGCGACACAAATACGAGGCAAATTAGATTTGCCCTCGCCCGCAATGTCCATGGCAGCGCCACCATTAATGTTCACATACAAGAAAATGATGCGGAAGATATTGAGATTTACAGCGACACGCACACTTTTACATTAAACGTCAATGAAGATACCAGTGGTAATACAAATGGCAATAATGCCCCAACACTTACTCCCACACTTAGTAATGATGTTGGAATAATTAATGTAAATAGTAACAATTTAGATTTCAACTTAACAGAAGATATAGGGACAGAAGGTATTGCACTGCTTGCAATTACTGATGACACTGAGAGCAAAAGCATTACTATAGTCCCTGGAGATGTGGCTACTAATGACAATGGCAATAGAAGTCAATCAGCAACAGTGGCAGTAGAGAACGTTGTTCGTGTGGAAGGATTAGACGGATTATCTAACACTAAGAACGTGGATGTTTTTGATTATGATTCAAATATTATAAATAATAACATAATGAGCTATAAAAAAGATGGCTGGGGCATCACTAATATTACTTATAGAGTCATAGAAACTGAGCCACGTGGTTTTGGCGATATGGTTACTGCAACAATATATAATGGGACCAAAACCTCGCGTGTTACAGTCACCCAAGAGAATGATGATGCTGTATTTGTTGAAGCGACTGCTGTTAAATTTAACTTAAATGAGTTTGAAAATCCGCTAGGCACACATAATGCAACTAGTAATCCACAACCCAAGCCATTGACCCTAACCTATAGTGACCCTGATTTAAAATTTGCCAATTTTGCCTTAGATGGCACTGTAGTGCCTGCAATGATTATTCCAGGAACTCAAACTAGCGACCCATCCCCTCTTGCAGATACTTTAACTTTAACTATAACTCCTGTGTCAGTTGAAGCCCCCAATTCCGAATTATTTCCCGAATTATTTACAGTTACTTTTATGAGTGACTTCTCCAATATATCAGCAGCTGATTATAATATTATTAATGCCCTGGGAGAAGGAGGAGTTTATAATGTCTCATTTACAGGAGATAACGTTGAAGAAGCAACTGCATCTATAAGAATAGTAGCTAGTACTAATGACCATGTAATAGCTGAAAGTTCTAATGAAATATTTAAGAGTAATGGTGAAGAAGTGAATCTGATAGAGGACGCTTCTATTTCTCTTTACATGATCAATCAGATTTTAATTGAAGATGCGGACTTTGCAAGACCTTTAGCTGAGCAGGAAAACATAACTTTTTCTATTGACAGTGTTATAGAAAAAGTTAGAGAGAGTAGCGGCGATACCCCAAGGGACCTAACAGATAAGTTCAGCTGGTCGAGCACAGTACGTACTGATGAGACGGATAACCGAATTCATGGAAACTTCTTAACTCAGGAGGATGTAGGCACCTATACAGTTACTTGGTCAACAACGGAAAGATATTCGGCGGCTGGAGGTCCTAGAACGCATACAGGTTTCTTTGTTCTAAATTTTCAAAATAATCCCAGCCCGCTTATTCTGCAGGGTGGTGATATTACAATAGATTATCCTCATGACGGAATGGGGGCATTAAATAGAGGCGAGACAAACCGAACTATTGCAACTATTGAGGGGATTGATATCACTGGTGAGGACCTGAACTTACCAGCTAGCTTGGGCTATGGCATTCTACTTACTATAACTCCCGAGAATATTGATAGACAAGGAAACAATAGTTTTACTAATGCGGATGGTGATGAAGTGTCAGTTATTGAATTCCCCGCCCGTGGCCGTGAATTCAGCGATGACTTTGCGCTAAAACATTTTATAAGCTTCTCAGACATTATGCCAGGAGGGACTCTCCCTGCGTTCAAGTTAGTGGCTAATAGCGAGCTTGCTGGCGATGAATTTAATATCACGGTCAATGCTGCCTTAGCGCAATCTGATAGTGGTGAAACCAAAGATGCAAATCCAGTAGAAGAAGCTAATGAACAGGCGGGTTCCATAACGCTTGCCACCGAATATGACATTCAATCCCCGCCGTCAGATGTAGAGATAACGACACTCCCTTCTACAGGTGTTACCATTGTTGCTGATGAGATAACCACAACAGAAGGTAGACAGGGCTTCATAGATGTAGGTTTTACGGATAAAAATATTGAAGATGGAGAATTAGAGAGATTTGCAGGAGGCGAGATTGATGCATTTAATCTTACTATGGTATTTTATAACAGTGATAAAACTGAGAGGCAGTCAAGCATAGAAATAATAAACCCCGACGTGTTTGTTTATTCAGAAGACACGGGAAGCGTTCAAATATTCTTGCCTAACGCTAATAAAGATGTTGGTGTAAAACAGTTTGAGATTACGGTTACGGATAACCGAACTAAGAATGCCCCTGCTGCCACACTGAACGGAACATTAAATATTATAGGAGCTGACTCAGAAATTACGATGACAACTCAATTAATGACAGACATACCAGGAGTTACCCAGGAACTTAATTACAATAATAATGACGATATAACAGTTTTAGTAAACATATCTGGCGATGATTTTTTTGAAGGGGGTGAAAATTATGGTGTGTCAGATTTTTCTTTTGCTGATTTCGGGTTCTTTGTGGTTGAGAGAGGGCAGAATTTGGCAGGACCCTGGGTCAGTAGAGTAAATAATACATGTTCATTGGATTCTGTTTCTTTAGATGGCTTTCAAGACATAACGGATACGATAGCGGACAAAACAAATAAACAAAGGTTTCTTAAATTTACTATAGGAGTCCAAGAACTTGATAATGCAACACTCCAAGGTGACGGTGAAGTAGGCGGTAATTGCGCAAGATTAGATTATGACATAGTTGGAACATATTTTGAAGATTTTAAAATTCAGTTGAATAATACACGCTCCCTCCGGAATGTAACCCAATATCATAATAGCGAAGGGATAGTAGGCCGCTATAGCAGAACTGGCATACGTGATATAGTTCCCACCATAAGTAACTTAGTAACAGATGGCTTAGCAGATGTTAGGTATGCTGCTGGTAGGAGCGCAGCTGAGAGGACGTTTACAGTCCATGCTAATTTTAGTGACGGAGACCCAGATGATAACGATAATGAAATCAGCTATAGGTTGACTTCTTCTAACATTAATGATTGTCCGATAGGTGATGAATTTGATAATGCGATGTATACCGCATCTTGGAATATTGAACTTCGTGAAGGGATAGCTATAGGTACCGAATGTCCGCTAACATTAACAGTTAGCGAAGGAGTCGGTAGTACTATGGAAACGATAACTATTCAGGTGCCCAAAAGTCCTATTAGTTTTGTGCCACCTGTTATTGTAAGCGTCGATGGAAATATAATTGGCTTCCCTTATACCACTGGTATTTTCGCAGGTGACAATGTTTCAATTAGTTATACAATACAAGACAATGATGGCGATGGAGTGAGGGATGAATTCTTTAAATACGGCGTTAACGACCCTGGTGTTCCTGCTATAGATGATATGTGCAGGCGTGTAAACCCTGGTCCTTATGGTACTTATGATGATATTAACCGCAGAGTAACATTTGATATCACGGTGAATAAGAACATAACCACTGATGCTGAGTGCCTATTCAATCCATCTTTTGATGATAATGAAACAGTACTTACTGGCTTTCCCCGGGTTACTGTAACCTTTACCCCTCGCCCCGACGACAACGTCCCCCCAATATTTTTTGCAGCCAGTATCGCAGAAGTAAGTCAATTTACTTCTGTGGCTGGCGAGGCACCCGCCGGCTATAATTTTATAAACATCCCCTCTTCTTCGTCTATTGGCTACTCGGTGGGCAATGTATCGGCAAGAGATGCTAATGGTGACACTCTTACTTATAACATAACCGCAAAATATAGCAACGATGGATATAGCACCGATATTGATAATGACCTATTTCAGATTAACCCAACGTCAGGCGAAATAACTCTAAAAGCTCAAGCCGCAGCCAGTGACTTAGGCACGTATCAATTTAACGCTACCGTCAGTGATGGCCAAGCCGAGGACACCGAAGCCACAATTTCTGTTACTGTAATTGATTCAAGCCCTCCAGTGTTTACTTCAACACCTTATAACTTTGATTTGTCTTTATTAGAGACAGGCACGGTGGGAATTATAGTAGGCAATGTCTCGGCAGTGGATGCCGAAGGGACTCCCTTTAATTACAGTTTGGCGAATAGCGATGATTCTTTTGAGGATTTATTTGAACTTGCCACTTATGATAACGTAGATGGCAGCAGAAATATCTTTTTGCGTAGAGCTGTTATTCTAAGTGATTTCGCTGCATTTCCTGTTACTTCTCAGGTTGTAGCAACGCTTCAAGTTGGTGGGTTTTCATCTGAGGCAGATGTTACGGTTAATCTTATCACTGACTTTGATGGAGATGGAGTTATGGACTTCTATGACGCAGACCTGGATAATTCTGCTGTGGGTGTTATAGGAAACGGAGAGCGAGGCAACCCTTATATCATCAGCAACATCTATCAGCTACAAGCAATAGCTGGAGTTGACCATGAGGGAATGCCGCTTGGTTCGTCAGATTTCACTAATAACAGCTTTCTCTATGGAACAGATGCCGCCGACCAGCTAACCAAACACTATGAACTTGCCAATGATATAAATGCTTCCGACACCAATAATGCCTTTTGGAATAAGCCAGCAATTACCGGTTATACCGGGCACGGCTGGACACCAATTGCCGGCAAAAGCGGTCAATCCTTCAGCGGTTCTTTTAGTGGTGAGGGCTACGCTATCAGCAACCTAAACATGACATTGCGCGCTGCGGATACCACAGATGCCTTTGGACTCTTTGGCATTAATAGCGGCAACATAAGCGCCGTTGGGTTGGAAAATATTGAGATGAGAATCCAATCAGTTGAAAATAGATTGCAAGATTTGTATGGACGTCCAACTTTTGCTCCTAACCAAGGCAACGGAGGATTGGTTGGTGAAAACGAGCCAGCAGGGGTTATTCAATATTCTTACGTTAGCGGACTTGTCAATGCTACTGGAGATAAGGTGGGCGGATTAGTTGGTTCTAATAAGGGAGAAATTTCCTATTCATATTCTACCGCCGCGGTGGAAGGCAGATTGGACTCTGGTGGCTTAGTTGGCTCTAACACAGGAAGAGGTATAGTGTTATCTTCTTATGCCACTGGCAATGTCAATGGAGATAATGGACATAGGAACGGTATTAGTGGAGAGGGGGATGTTAGTGCTGTTGTGGGCTCTCTTGTAGGTCATATAAAAGGAGATGCGAGTAATATTGTGAAGGCATCTTACGCTACAGGAGTGCCTTCAAAAGCACCGTATGATAATGGTTTACCTTATTATCTTGGTTCTTTAGTGGGTCAGTTAGAAACAGGTATGATTGTATTCTCCTATTGGTATAATAACCCAGTAATTACAGATATTAAGGGTATTGGCAATGATCGCGCTTCGGGGGGACATACAGGACTAAGCAACGCCCAACTGCAAGGATGCGAACTGGATGGAATGGTTATATCTGACGTTATGCCAGAGCCAGCCACCTGCGCCAATTTATTTCCCTCCAGCAACTGGGGTGGCAACACTATGGACGGGATTACGCGCCGCTGGATTTTTAATGCTGACGAATATCCTTCATTGAACGCTGTTCGCTCCTCTGACAATAAACAGCTTTTGCCTTCAGCAGTAGAGCAAGAGTGTCAGCGCAATGGCATGCCACTGGGCTGTGATGAAATTGAGTTTGTAGCCGTCAGTGGCTCAGTAGGAAGTAAGTTTACTCCTGCAGCGGGCGCAACCCCTGCCAATTATGATTTTGCTGCCATCCCTTTTAATTCGCCCGCTGGCTACTCGGTTGGCAATGTGTCGGCAACCGATCCTGATGGTAAATCTATTGAATATAGCGTATACATTGATGATAGTGCCCTATTTCAGATTAACTTAGAAACAGGCGAAATAACTCTAAAAGCCATAGCGGCTGTTCTAGGCGAGTATACATTTAGCGTCAATGCTACTAATGATCAAGACGAGAGAGTAACAGCCACAATTTCTGTTACTGTCCGTGATTTCACTCCTCCAGTATTTGCCTCAACACCTTATAACTTTAATTTGTCTTTATCAGAGGCAAATGCCGCTGGAGTTGTGGTAGGCAATATCTCGGCGACGGATGCAGATGGGACGGACTTTGATTATAGTTTGGCAGATAGCAATGCTTTCTTTGAGGCCTTATTTGAACCTGCCGCTGCTGATAACGCAGATGGTACAAGAAATATTATTTTGAGTAGAGCTGCAACTCTAAGTGATTTTGCAGCATCTTCTGTTACTTTTGTGGTTACGGCAATGCATCGAGAAGGTGGGAGCTTATCTGTGGCAGATATTACGGTTAATCTTAATAATGACCTGCAATTTGGCGATGATTCTGATGCGAATGGAGTTATAGGTCCCTATGACGCATCCCCGCATGATGCCGCTGTGGATGTTACGGGAAATGGAGAGCCAGGCGACCCTTATATTATCAGCAACATCTATCAGCTGCAAGCAATAGCTGGAGTTGACCATGAAGGAACTGCGCTTGATTCATCCACTTTTACCAATAACAGTTTTCTCTACGGCACAGATGCCGCCGACCAACTCACCAAGCACTATAAACTAAACCAAAATATAGATGCTTCCGCCACCAATAATACTGAATGGAATAAAACCGCTATTGGCTCTGACAACTTTGTCGGGCGCGGCTGGACACCAATTGCTGGCAAAGATGGAGAATCCTTCAGCGGTTCTTTTAATGGTGATGGTTATGCCATCAATGGCTTAACCAGCATGCTGCGCCAAGGCGATAACTCAAAGCACTTTGGTCTTTTCGGGACAAATAATGGAAATATTACTGCGCTTGGACTACAAAATATTAACATGATAATTCAGGCGGAGGGTAATAATTATCCGGGCACTACATCTGTAACTAATATTGTCGGGATAGGTACTCATGCTGGCGGGTTAGTTGGCTTGAATCAAAATAATGGAATTATTAGCTACTCTTATACGACTGGTTTAGTTAACGCATCATTGGATGCTATAGGCGGATTGATTGGAGTAAATCAAGGGGAGATATCTTATTCTTATTCTACCGCAACAGTTCAAGGCGCGGGGGACACTGGCGGTTTGGTAGGGACAAATGAGGGAGGGGCTCTATTATCTTCTTATGCCACAGGGTATGTTAGGGGGAGTTATGGAATAAAAGATAGAGAGGGTACTACAGGGGGACTGGCTGGGTCTATCTCAAGTGTGGGGGCGCTTATACACACTTCTTATGCTGCAGGTATGGTTAGTGATGCAACGCCTAGTATTAGTTCTTTATTAGGAGGTGTAGTTGCAGAAAGATCGGTACTCAACAGGGGCGGTGTTGTTACTATTGAGTCGTCTTATTGGGACAGTGATATTACTGGTGTGTCAATGGGCGTAGGATATGAAAGATATTCTAATGATGTGGGAGACACAACAGGCACTGATTCTCTCACCACCGCCCAACTGCAAGGATGCGAACTGGATGGAATGGTTATATCTGGCACTACGCCAGCGCCAACCTGCGCCACTTTATTCCCCTCCAGTGACTGGGGTGAAGACATTGACAGTACCGCAGATAGCATCATCACCCGCGGCTGGATTTTCAATGCCGATGAATATCCTTCATTGAGCGTTGTTCGCTCATCTGATAGTAAGCAGCTTTTACCTTCAGCTGCAGAGCAGGAGTGTCATCGCAATGGCATGCCGCTGGGTTGTTATAAAATTCAGTTTTCAGCGGCTAGTGGTTTAAAAAATCAATTCACTGCTGGGTTTGGCGCAACACCCGCCAGTTATAGTTTTGCTGGCATCCCCCTTAATTCACCCATCGGCTATTCAGTTGGCAATGTGTCGGCAACCGATGCCAACAATGATGCTATTAGCTATTACATAAGCGGTGGAACTGATGATACCACTCTATTTCAGATTAATCAAACAACAGGCGAAATAACTCTAAAAGTTCAAGCGACTAATTTAGCTGAGTATCAATTTAATGTCATTGCCAGTGATGATAATGGCGAGAGTACAACAGCCACAATTTCTGTTACTGTGGTTGATTTAAGCCCTCCAACGTTTAACCCAACGACTTATAACTTTAATTTACTTTTATCAGAGGCAAATACGCCAGGAGTCGTGGTAGGCAATGTCTCGGCGACGGATGCAGATGGGTCTCCATTTGATTATAGTTTGGCGGGCAGCAATGATTTATTTGGCGATTTATTTGAACTTGCCGCTAATGATAATCCAGATGGCACAAGAAATATTGTTTTGCGTAGAGGCGCGACTCTGAGCGATTTTGCTGTATCTCCTATTACTTTTCAGGTTGTGGCAACGAATCAAGTTGGTGGGGCTTCTTCTAGTGCCGTCATTACAGTTCAATTTAGCCATGATTCTGATGCGGATGGAATTGTGGACATCTATGACGCCTTTCCGCATGATGCCTCTATTAATGTTATGGATAATGTTATTGGAAGTGGGGAGTCCGACGACCCCTATATTATCAGCAATATCTATCAGCTGCAAGCAATAGCTGGAGTTGACCATACAGGAACTGCGCTTAATTCGTCCATTTTTACTAATAATAAATTTCTTTATGGTATAGATGCCGCCGATCAACTCACCAAGCACTATAAACTTGCCAATGACATCAATGCTTCTGCCACCAATAATACTGATTGGAATAAGCCAGTGATTGGCGCGGACAACTTTGTTGGGCGCGGCTGGATGCCAATTGCTGGCAAAAGCGACCAATCCTTCAGCGGTTCTTTCAATGGCGATGGTTATGCTATCAACGAATTGACCATCCATTTACGCCAAGGAGATAATTCAAAGTGGTTTGGTCTTTTTGGGATAAATAATGGGAATATTACTGTGCTTGGGCTGCAAAATATTAACATGATAATTCAGGCGGAGGGTAATAATTATCAGGGTCTTATAACATTATTTAATATTGTGGGGGAAGGTACTCATGCTGGCGGGTTAGTTGGTTTGAATCAAAACAATGGAATTATTAGCTATTCTTATGCGACCGGCTTAGTTAACGCATCAACGGATGCTATAGGAGGATTGGTAGGATTAAACCAAGGGGAGATTTCTTATTCTTATTCTACAGCAACAGTTCAAGGCGCGGGAGATACTGGCGGTTTGGTAGGGACAAATGAGGAAGGGGCTATATTATCTTCTTATGCCACAGGATATGTTGGTACAAGTTATGGAATAGCCAATAGAGGGGGGACTGCAGGGGGGCTGGCTGGATCCATAAATACTGGGGCACGCATACATACTTCTTATGCTAGCGGTTTGGTTACTGATCAAAGTTCTACTTCTACTGGTCCATACGGAGGTGTAGTTGCGGAAAGAGGGAGGAGCGGTGTTACTATTGAGTCGTCTTATTGGGACAGTGATACTACCAGCAGAATAAGGGGCATAGTAAGTGAAAGAGAGAGAGTTCCAAATAAGATTGGAGACGAAATAGGCACTTTTTCTCTCACCACAGCCCAACTGCAAGGATGCGAACTGGATGGAATGGTTATATCTGGCGTAACGCCAGACCCCGTCTGTACTGGTTTATTCCCCTCCAGCGACTGGGGTGAAGACATTGACAGTACCGCAGGTAGCGCCATTACCCGCAGCTGGGTTTTCAATGCTGATGAGTATCCTTCATTGAGCGCTGTTGACTCCTCTGGCTCCAAACAGCTTTTGCCTTTACCCGCAGAGCAAGAGTGCCATCGTAACGGCATGCCGCTGGGATGTGAATAATACGCTGTTGTTTATAAATACTTGCTATATAGGTCTGTAGGGGCGGAGGGCTATATTCATCCCCCCTTGCTCCGCCCGCAAGATATATATTATTAACTTATGAAATGAGTGTTGAAATGCAAACTATATTTTTACAAAATTTGTCAGGGGGATTATTCGGGGGAATATTCGGGGGAATATTAAAGGGATTATTAAAGAACAGATTAAATGGATTATTTACAAGGACGCCTACAGTTGCTGTCCTGTTGCTTACTGCTGTTATTGCTGCTTGTGCTAGCGACTCAAAATCAAGTAATCCCACTACCACCACCCCTCCCACTACCACTCCACCCGACTGCACTTTCGCTGAAGATGTTGGCGGCTCTACAGATTGCGGGCTTCTTACTCTTACTCAAAATTTAAACTCTACTACCTATGACATCACGGTTGGTGAGGTATTAGCAGGTCAAGAAGTAAACACCGATAAGCTTGGATTAAGCAATTTCACCTTCATAGAAATTATTAATGGTAGTGCATCAGATTCACAACTAGTAGGTGCTACCCCACTAACATTTTCAGAAAACGCCACCGCCCTTAACGTAACCATCAGTGGTATTGCCAACAACGTATTCGGCGAGTTTTATATAGAGTTAGTGAAGAGTGATGACGCCTCAGTTAAAGTCCGCTATACAATTTCCATTACTCCCGTAAATGATGCGCCTACTATTCCTCCCTCTTACAATTTTGATGGTATCCCCCTTAATTCCCCTGCTGGCTACTCAGTGGGTAATGTGTCAGTAACCGATATTGATAATGACACTATTACTTATAGCATAATTGGTGGAACTGATGTTACCAACCTATTTCAGATTAGTGCAGCGACAGGCGAATTAGCAACAGGTTCAGCAAGAGGTGAAATAACTCTAAAAGTTATGGCGACTAATTCAGGTCCTTATACATTCAATGTCATTGCCAATGATGGCAACGGCGGCAGCGCAATGGCTGTGATTACCGTGAGAGTTCTTCCTGCTGATACAACCCCTCCAGTGTTCACCCCAACATCTTATAGCTTTGATTTGCTTTTCTCAGAGGCAAATGATGGGGCTGTGGTAGGCAATGTCTTGGCAACAGATGTGACTCCCTTTGATTATAGTTTGAGAAGTGCCGGTGATTTATTTGGACGTGCCGATGCTAAGAACGCAGATGGCAGCATAAATATCACTTTACTTAGAGATGCTATTCTGAATGATTTTGTATCCTCTTCTGTTACCTTTCAGGTTGTGGCAACACATCAAGGAGGCGGGATATCCTCTATGGCAGAGGTTACGGTTAATCTTATTAATGACGATGATACAGATGGAGATGGAATTAAGGGCTTCTATGATGCCTTCCCAGATAATGCCGCTGTGAATGTTACAGGAAGTGGAAATTCTTCCCACCCCTATATTATCAGCAATATCTATCAGCTGCAGGCAATAGCTGGAGTTGACCATGAAGGAACTGCGCTTGATTCTTCCACTTTTACTAATAACAGTTTTCTCTATGGCACAGATGCCGCCGACCAACTCACCAAGCACTATATACTTGCCGATGACATAGATGCTTCCGATACGGCTGTTTGGGCTAAACCCGCGGTTACCACTTATGTAGGACGCGGCTGGACACCAATTGCTGGCAACAGCAGTCAATCCTTCAGCGGTTCTTTCTCTGGAGAAGGTTATGCCATCAGCAACCTAAGTATGTTCTTGCGCGCTGCAGCTATCACAGATACATTTGGTCTCTTTGGCACTAACAGCGGTAACATAAGCGCGGTTGGACTGGCAAATATTGAGATGAGAATCCAAGTGGTTGGAGGAAACGCGTTGGATTTTGATAGTGATGATAGTGGTGTTGATACAACAAATATACCTAACGTAGGTAGTGGAGGATTGATTGGTGAAAATGAGCAAACAGGGATTATCCAATATTCTTACGTCAGTGGATTTGTCAATGCTACTGCAGATAAGGTGGGCGCTTTAGTTGGTTCCAATCAGGGAGAGATCTCCTATTCTTATTCTACCGCTGCAGTGGAAGGTAGATTGGACGCTGGCGGCTTGGTTGGTTCTAACACGGCAGGCGGCAGAGTTTTATCTTCTTATGCCACTGGAGATGTCAATGGAGATTATGGAATAAGAGGAGGCTCCGCATATGATTCTGTTGTGGGTGCTCTTGTGGGTCATATAGACGTTGATGCGAGTAATGTTGTGAATGCATCTTACGCTACGGGGGTGCCTACATTTGAGACGTCTGATGAGTTTATAGGTTCTTTAGTGGGTCAGTTAGGATTAATAACTGCGATTGCTTCATCCTATTGGTATAATAACCCAGACATTACAGTTATGGGTATTGGCAATCTTGATGATAGTATCGTCGAAGGACATAGAGGACTAAGCAACGCCCAACTGCAAGGATGCGGACTGGGCGGAATAGTGATAGCTGGTGCATCGCCAGTGCCAACCACCTGCACCGATTTATTCCCCACCAGCAACTGGGGCAACACTACAATTACAACTACGGACGGAGACATTGAGCGCGGCTGGATTTTCAATGCTAACGAATATCCTTCATTGTTTGCCGTTGGCTCATCGGACAACAAACAGCTTTTCCCTTCAGCCGCAGAGCAAGAGTGCCATCGTAATGGCATGCCGCTCGGTTGTGAATAGTGCACTGTTGATAGCGCCAAGATAATTCAATTCGCGAGGTAACTGACGTTGCCTCTCCTAAAAAACAATTAATTTTGTTATATTAATGATTAATTGTGTTATATTAACGTTTATTAATTAATTATGTTATATTAATGTTTATTAATTAATTATGTTATATTAATGTTAAGCATATTGGCTTGTATATACTATTAACTTATGAAATGGGTATTGAAATGAAAATTATATTTTTACAAAATTTGACTGGGGGATTATTCGGGGGAATATTAAAGGGATTATTTACAAGGACGCCTACAATTGCTGTCCTGTTGCTTACTGCTGTTATTGCTGCTTGCGCTAGTAGCAGCGACTCAAATTCAAGTGGTCCCACTACCACTACCCCTCCCACTACCGTCACAGCCGACTGCACTTTCGATGAAGATGTTGGTACTAAAGATTGCGGGCCTATTACTCTTCCCCAAATTTTCGACTCTCCTACAACCTATAATGTTACGGTTGGTGAGGTAGGTGAAGAAACTACCAATAAGATTGGATTTAGCAATTTTACCTTCACACAAATTATTAATGGCAGTGTATCAGGTACAGCTGGTATCATATCAGATACAGCTAATATCTATAGTGGCCTACTAAGACTTTCAGCAAACGTCGATACCCTAAACATAACCATCACCGGTATTGACGACGACGTATTCGGCGAATTTTATATAGAGTTAGTGAAAAGTGATGACGCCTCAGTTAAAGTTCGCTATACAATTTCCATTACTTCCGTGAATGATGCCCCAGTGTTTGTACGAGGCAATAGCCCAGGAGTTGGCTTTGCTGATGCAACTGACACAACCCTCGCTATATACAATTTTGCTGACATCCAATTTAATTCCACTGCTGGCTACTCGGTGGGCAATGTATCAGTAAGAGATATTGATAGTAACAATAACACTATCACTTATAGCATAAGCGATGAATATAGCATAAATGGAACCCCTGCTGGTAGAAATACCCTATTTGAGATTAACTCAGTAACAGGCTTAGCAACAGGCGAAATAACCCTAAAAGCCATAGCGGATGCGGATAGTGTAGGCGACTATACATTCAACGTTACTGCCAATGATGGCAAAAAAGGCGGCATCACAATAGCTGTGATTAACGTGAGAGTTCTTCCTAACAACCAAGCCCCAATGTTTAGAGCATTCCCTGGCTCAGAAAGTCAGTTTATTGCCGTAAGAAGTGACACAGGACTCCCTAGATATAATTTTGATGGCGTCCCCATTAATTCAGCTATGGGCTACTCGGTGGGCAATGTATTTGCAACCGATGCCAATAATGACGATATCACTTATAGCATAAACAATATTTATTTAATAAACGAAAGTACTAGTGATTTTGTTGAGAATACCCTATTTACGATTAACTCAGCAACAGGTGAAGTAACTCTAAGTGCCACAGCGGAGGCGGGTGATTTAGGTATGTATCAAGTTAATGCCACTGCCACTGATGAGCAAGGTGTGAATGCAACAGCCACAATTTCTGTTTATGTGGACAACAGCCCTCCAGTATTTACCACAAGATCTTATGGCTTTAACTTGCTTTTATCAGATGCAAGTGCGGGGGCTGTGGTAGGCGAGGTCTCGGCGATGGATGCCGAAAGGACTCCCTTTGGTTATAGTTTGGTGAACAACGACAACGACGATTTATTTGAACTTGTTGAACTTGCCAATGCTAAGAACCCAGGAGGCAGCATAAACATCATTTTGAGTAGAGATGCAGATCTGAGTGATTTTGCAGCTCCTTCTATTACCTTTCAGGTTGTGGCAACACATCAAGAAGGTGCGCTTCCATCTGAAGCCACCATTACGGTTAATCTTATTAATAACCTGCAACCTAGCGATAATTTTGATACGGATGGAGTTAAGGGATTGTATGACGCATTCCCGCATGATGCTACTATGAATGTTACAGGAAATGGAGAACCTGGCACCCCTTATATTATCAGGAACATCTATCAGTTGCAAGCAATAGCTGGAGTTGACCATACAGGAATGCCTCTTGATTCATCTACTTTTACTAATAACAGGTTTCTCTATGGCACGGATGCTGCCGACCAACTCACCAAGCACTATGAACTTGCTAATGATATAGATGCTTCTGCTACCAATACTACTATTTGGCGTAATACCGCGGTTGCTGCAGTTGGTACTGACAACTTTATAGGACGCGGCTGGACGCCAATTGCTGGCAAAAGCGCTCAATCCTTCAGTGGTTCTTTTAATGGAGAAGGTTATGCCATCAATAGTTTAGAAATCATCGCGCGTCAAGGCGATAATTCAAAGCACTTTGGTCTTTTCGGGATAAATAATGGAAATATTACTGCGGTTGGGCTGCAAAATATTAACATGACAATTCAGGCGGAGGGTAATAATTATTTGGGCACTACAACAGTAGATACTATTGTTGATGGCTCTCATGCTGGCGGGTTAGTCGCCTTGAATCAAGAAGATGGAAATATTACCTATTCTTACACAACTGGCTTAGCTAATGGATCAATGGATGCTATGGGTGGCTTGGTTGGATTAAACCAAGGGAAGATTTCTTATTCTTATTCTACAGCAACAGTTCAAGGCGCAGGGGACACTGGCGGTTTGCTAGGAACAAATCAGGGAGGGGCTCTATTATCTTCTTATGCTACAGGGGATGTTAGGGGGAGTACTGGAATATTCGGTAGAGATGGGACTGCAGGGGGACTGGCTGGGTCTATTTCTGGTGCAGGGGCAATTATAAGTACTTCTTATGCTGCTGGTAGTGTTTCCAATCAAGGAGGAGATGCTGGAGCTTCATTAGGAGGTGTAATTGGAGAAAGAAACCAAACAGCAGGCAACGGTGTTACTATTGAGTCGTCTTATTGGGACAGTACTGCTACTCCAGTCTTACCGGGCGTAGGAAAGAATAGAGATAATATTACTATAACTGGCGAGGAAGCAGGCACTACTTCCTTCACCACCACCCTACTGCAAAATTGCGAACTGGGTGGAATGCCAACGTCAGAAACAAGCTGTGCTCCTTTATTTCCATCCGGCGACTGGGGCGATAGCACGGTTGGAGACATTGAGCGCAGCTGGATTTTCAATGCTGACGAATATCCCTCATTAAGTGCCGTTCGCTCCCCAGACGAACAGCTTTTGCCCTCAGCCGCAGTCCAGCAGTGTCATCGCGAAGGTAATCCGCTGGGGATTTGTGAATAATCCGTTGTTGGCAATAATACACTACTAATATACCAGGGGGGTATGAATGCTTGCTATACAGGTTTGTAGGGGCGGAGGGCTTTGTTCATCCCCCCCTATATTCATCCCCCCCTATATTCATCCCCCCTGTATTCATCCTCCCTATATTCATTCTCTCTTGCTCCGCCCGCAAGATGCATAATACTCGCGACAAATCATCCCCATGATTGCTTTGCCTGACTTATGCGTCAAACCTGTTCATAAGCTGTTTATAATCTGTGTAAAATCAACACAAATTTTGTCAATAACCTGTCAATAAACAATAAAAAATTGTTAATAGCTTGTTAGTATATGCTGCTAATGTTCAGCTAATACGCTGCTAATATGCTCATAATATAGCCCTTACACCCCCTCTTTGCGGTATACCCCCTTGATTTTTTGTAATTATTCACTATAAATAACAATAAGAGGAATTACTATGCAAATTGAAAAATATACAGACGGATTAAAAGAGGCATTGCAGCAGGCACAGTCGCTGGCAATAGAAAAGGATAATAGCGCTTTGGAGCCAGCGCATCTATTGGCTTCTTTGGTGGATAGCTCTGATAGCTTGTCACATCAACTATTAAGCAAGCAAAATATATCTTTGGAAGGACTAAACCAAAAACTTGATGGCTTGTTCAGCGAACTTCCTAAAGTTAGTGGTGGCGGCGCTGATAATCTTGGTGCTTCGCGTGACTTTATTAAGGTTATCAATAAAACCGAAAAATATGCTAAAGACAATGGCGATAGCTATGTATCAGGAGAATGGGTGCTACCAGCTATTTTGGATGCAGGCGGCAAAGAGAAAGATATACTCTATTCGCTGGGGCTGGACAAACAGCGACTGCTGGATGATATACAAAGCATTCGTGGCGATACCAAAGTAGACAGCAGCAGCGACCAAAGTGGCGAGGATGCCTTGTCCAAGTATACGATTAATCTTACCGAACGCGCTGCCAAAGGGGATCTGGATCCTGTGATAGGGCGCGATGATGAGATTCGCCGCACAATTCAAGTGCTGCAAAGAAGGCGCAAGAATAACCCAGTCCTTATAGGCGACCCAGGAGTTGGCAAGACCGCTATATTAGAGGGCTTGGCGCAACGGGTGGTGAATCGTGAAGTCCCTCAATCAATGCAATCCAAACAAGTATTATCATTGGATATGGGTTCGTTGCTTGCTGGCACCAAGTACCGCGGCGACTTTGAAGAAAGGATGAAGGCGCTATTAAAAGAACTCAACAAAAAACAAGGCGAGGTAATTCTGTTCATTGATGAGCTTCACACTTTGGTGGGAGCAGGCAAGGCGGAAGGGGCAATGGATGCTGGCAACATGCTAAAACCAGCTTTGGCGCGTGGCGATTTGCACTGCGTGGGCGCCACCACGCTTAACGAGTATCGCCAGTACATAGAGAAAGATGCGGCGCTTGAAAGACGCTTTCAAAAGGTGTTTGTTGGTGAGCCAAGCCGCGAGGATACAGTGGCAATTCTTAGGGGGTTGAAAGAAAAATACGAGGTTCATCATGGAGTGGATATTACCGACCCAGCGTTGGTCGCCGCGGTGCGCTTATCAGAAAGGTATATAAGTGATAGGCGTTTGCCAGATAAAGCAATTGATTTGATGGATGAAGCAGCCAGCCGTATTCGCATGGAGATGGACTCCAAGCCCGAAAAATTAGATATAGCCGAGCGCCAACTGATTAAATTGAAGATAGAACTTGAGGCATTAAAGCAAGAAGAGGACCCTTCCTCTAAGAAGCGTCTAAAAGAAGTGGAGCAAATAATCACAGAGAAAGAGCGTGAGTTTGCTAATCTCAACGAGGTGTTCAAAAAAGAAAAAGCCCACTTGCAAGTTGCGCAAGACATTAAGTCGGAACTTGACCAAGCGCGCAGCGAACGAGAAAGCGCTAATCGTGATGGCAACTTAGCCAAGGTTGCCGAGTTGCAGTATGGCACTATTCCATCTTTAGAAAAACGGCTTGAAGAAAGTTTGAAAGAGGCAAGCAATAAATCCGATACTAACGGAGTGCAAATACGTAGCAAGGTTACAGAAAATGAAATAGCCGAAGTGGTTGCCGCCTGGACGGGGATACCTGTAGCCCGCATGTTAAAAGGCGAGAAGGCGCGTCTGCTTGATATGGAGAAGCAATTGCAGCAGCAGGTTATCGGACAGGAAGAAGCAATTAGCGCTGTCTCTGATACGATTCGCCGCGCTCGCTCGGGGATGGCAGATCCTGAGCGTCCCAATGGTTCGTTTTTATTCCTTGGTCCCACCGGCGTTGGTAAAACAGAAATGTGTCGCGCTATGGCAGAGTTTCTCTTTGATAGTCGTTCGGCAATGGTGCGCTTGGATATGTCAGAGTTTATGGAAAAGCATAGCGTAGCTCGTTTAGTGGGGGCGCCTCCTGGTTATGTTGGCTATGATGAAGGAGGGCAATTGACCGAGGCGGTTAGGCGGCGTCCCTATTCTTTAATTCTGTTGGACGAAGTGGAAAAAGCTCATCCTGATGTATTCAATATATTGCTGCAAGTTTTAGACGATGGACGTTTAACTGATAGTCAAGGACGCACTGTGGATTTTCGCAATGCTATTATTGTTATGACTTCAAACCTCGGCTCGGATGATATTCGTAAGTTCAAAGATGAGGAGTATGATGTTGTGCATGACATAGTAATGCAACATGTTAATAAGCATTTTCGTCCCGAGTTTGTGAATCGGATTGATGAGATTATTGTATTTCGCAATCTGAAGAAAGAACAACTTAAGGCAATTGCTGATTTACAGATTAAGCTACTACAACATCGCTTGACAGAGCAATATGAGATTAAGCTGAGTATAGCAGATGCTGCCATGGATGCTCTGATTAATATGGGCTTTGATGAGGTGTTTGGGGCGCGTCCGTTAAAACGCACTATCCAGAAGAATATTGAGAATCTACTTGCCGCAAAAATATTAGGAGGTGAGTTACAGCCCGGCAGCAGCGTTAAGGTGGACTACCTTGACAAACATTTCGTTATAGCAAAATAACTCTCATAAATAATGTGCGGAGGCACAAGGTGCATGGGGACGCATACAAGCATATATAGATTAAGTATTTTTGCTATATAATAACCACATGCAATTAAAAGCTAATTCTCATATTGACGACCTAAGCAAATATGTCGCCGATATCGCTTCAGCTGCTCGCACTGCGGCAGCAATTATGGCAGCTGCCCCTACAGCGCAAAAAAATCATGCTCTACTCATAGCGGCTGACCTACTTGAAAAACAACGCAATAATGTTCTTGCTGCCAATAGCAAGGATATGGATAATGCCCAAAGTAACAATCTCGCTACGCCATTGTTAGAGCGTCTGGCTTTAAATGATGAAACCATTAATTCCATGATAACTTCGCTTAAGCAGGTTGCATCCTTGGCTGACCCTATTGGCGCAATCAGCGAAATGAAGTACCTGCCAAGCGGCATAAGAGTTGGCAAGATGAGGGTTCCGCTTGGAGTTGTCGGCATTATTTATGAGTCGCGTCCTAATGTTACCACTGATGCCGCTTCGCTGTGTTTGAAGTCAGGTAATGCCTGTATTCTACGTGGCGGCTCTGAAGCAATTAATTCCAACATGGCAATAGCGGAGATTATGCAAAATGCCTTGACTAAGGCAGGCCTTCCAGCGGCAGCAGCTACTCAGGTGCAGTCCACTGACCGCGCTATTATTTCGCATTTAATTTCCACTACAGATTATTTGGATGTCCTAATACCGCGCGGTGGCAAAGGACTTATTGAAAAAATTAGCAGCGAGTCGCAGGTGAATGTTATCAAACATCTTGATGGCAACTGCCACGTGTATGTTGATAAGGACGCCAATTTAGAAATGGCGTTGAAGATATCAGTAAACGCCAAGACCAGACGTTATGGAGTGTGCAATGCTATGGAGAGTTTGTTGGTGCATAAGCAAGTTGCCGCAGATTTTCTGCCACAGCTGGCGGGTGAATTGCAGCAGCATAAAGTTGAATTACGCGGCTGTCCGCGCGCTTGCCAGATATTGGCAAATATTAATCAGGCAACTGAGGATGATTGGTCTGAGGAATACCTGGCTCCTATATTATCAATAAAAGTGGTAGATGATCTTAGTGCGGCTATTACGCATATTAATCAATACTCCTCGCATCACACAGATGCAATAATCACTGATATGCATCCCAGTGGTGAGTTATTTATAAGAGGAGTGGATTCAAGCTCAGTTATGTGGAACGCCTCAACATCTTTTGCCGATGGTTTTGAATATGGTCTCGGCGCTGAGGTGGGAATTTCCACCGATAAGTTTCATGCGCGCGGACCAGTTGGTTTGGAAGGGCTAACCTGCCAGAAATTCGTAGTGTTAGGCACGGGCGAAACCCGCAACTAATCATCTAGCTGGGGATGGCGCATACACATCCTTATATTTGGCATTAATTTTTTATTCGTATACACTTGACATTAATTATAAAGGTGGTATAATTACTTGTGTTAGTGTAATTGTCACTAATAAGTGACGGTTGACTTATATTGTTTTACAGGTTGGTGAAATAGATAAGTAGATAACGAATCACATTGAGCTATGTTATGTATAATCTTTTTAGAAAGACGAATGTCTTAGGACGTTGCGTGTTTAATGGGGATGCCACTCAGGTAGAACAAACTACCTCAACTAACCTTTATATTAACTGCTACATAAGAATCAGGCGATATATACTTTTTCTTGTTACCCCTATAATTCTCTTCTCTTTAATCTCTTGTACCTTAGATGTAGCTAGCACTGATGATGAGTCGCCAACATCACCTCCCTCCAGCTCTAGTAGTGTTACTGCCAAAGGGTTGAGTTCTAATTATGTAAGCATATCCTGGGATAGCGTCTTGGGTGCCACATACTATCAAGTATATAGCAGCACAGGGTTATTAGTTGCCACTGTTTTCCTTCCTGTCACTAATTATATTGTCACAGGTCTTTTGCCCAATACTGAATACATCTACCATGTAAGAGCATGTAATGTATCGGGCTGTTCAGATTTGACCAGCGTCTCCGCAACTACTGAGACCCCACCCATTATCAATGGTACCGCTGAAGTTCCGCCCATCATCGATGTTACCGCGGAAGTTCCACCTGTCATTAATGTTACTGCTGAAGTTTCGCCTGTCATTAATGTTACTGCTGAAGTTCCAACTATCATCAGCAATGCCGCTGAACTTGCGGCTATTGGCACTAATAGCTCCACTTTATCTGGCGACTATATTCTAACTGGGAATATAGACCTATCCACGATATCCAATTGGCGACCCATTGGCGATAACCCATCTAACGGATTTACTGGCAGTTTTGATGGTAATGGCTATAGCATAAGCGGGCTAAGTAGTTCGGGTTATGAATATGCCGGTTTGTTTGGCTATGTAAAAGACGCCTATATAAGTAATATTGGAGTTATAGCTGGCAATATATCCTCTTCTAATACTTTCGCTTCTTCAGCAGGAGGATTAGTTGGCTATGCTTATTATAGTGATATTAGCAACTCTTATGCAGTAGTTACGGACGATATATCCGCTTATGATGGAGGAGGGTTGGTTGGCTATGCTTATTATAGTGATATTAGCAACTCTTATGCAATGGTTGCGGATGATATATCTGCTTATGATAATTATGGTTCTTCGGCAGGAGGGTTGGTTGGCAAATTTAATGATAGTAAGATTAGTAATTCTTATGCAGTAGTTGCAGGTGATATATCTGCTTCTGATGATTACGGTTCTTTGGCGGGAGGGTTGATTGGCTATTTTGTTTACAGCTTTATATCAGTGGATTACGTTAATAAGGGCGCTCCAGTTAGTAATTCTTATTACAGCGCTAGCCGTGAATATTCGCAAGGGAGTTTTAGTAACTCTTTTGGAACTTATCAGACAGTTGATGAACTGCGCGCCTTAACTGCTGTGTCTACTGGCTGGGATGGGGCTATCTGGAATTTTGGCACTGATGCCGACCTGCCAATGTTGGTTGCTACTCCTCTTACTGTGCCTTTGCCAAGTATTTTCCATGAATAGAATTATTATGGGCGAGGAGCTATTTGCATCCCCCTGGTTCACCTCATTCTAGCCCCACATATATAAGAGATTTGTTATATAATAGGGCTATGCAACTTAAAGCTGGTTCTATTAGTGTAACCCTCACAAGTCCTTTCCGCCTTTGAAATCATTTGCTTTTTTGGGTGGCGCCTTTGACCCTATTCATATAGGGCACTTAAGAATACTCATTGCGCTTAATGAGATTTTTAACTACACCAAACTATTCATAATGCCTTATGCTGTTTCTCCCACCGCTAAGGCATCGATTGCAGATGTCCCATCAAGGTTGGCGATGGCGGAGTTGGCGCTGAAAGGTTATAATAATTTTGCGCTGGAAAAAATTGAGGCAGCTTATGCCAACCGGGGGGACATAATGCGGGGGGATACAATAGATGCGAACACCAAGGAGGTAACTGCCAATTACACCGTAGATACTTTAACCCAACTGCGCCAACTTCATGGCGATGATTGTCATTTTAGTTTTATAGTGGGTGATGATGTTTATGCATCTTTGGATGAGTGGCATAAGTGGCAATCGTTATTTAACCTAACTAATATTTTGGTTATTAATAGACACGATACCTCGCCGAGCGCTGCGGTGATAAGTAACGAAAAGGGGAAGATTATTAGCAAGCAGATTGATGCGACTAAGTTATCCAATCCTAATAATTCCTCTAAATACTCACAAGATATAAACCAAGTCCATCAAGTAAACGACATGCTTAATCCGTGTGATGAGTTTATTTCCTGCCCTAATGGCGGTATAATAAAGGTTAAACTACCTGTGCTTGATATTTCCTCTTCTGATATTCGCGCTAAATTAGCGGCTGGCGAAGATACTTCATTCTTAGTTCCGCCACAGGTGTTTGAATATATTAAAATCAATCAACTATATAGAGGATAAATGGAAGATAAAAAACAGGATATGAATAGCAAGGATATAGCAAGTTTCCTACTTGCGGCAATGGAGGATATAAAAGCGGATAATCCAGTTTGTATGGATGTGCGCGAAATAACTGATATAACCGATTATATGCTGGTGGCAGCTGGTTCTTCTAGTCGTCATATTAAGGGTATATGCAGTCGCATATTAGAGGCGGCAAAACAGAATAATGTGGAAGTGTTAGGAGTTGAGGGTGAAGATAGTAAAGAATGGGTGCTGATAGACCTAAACTCAGTTATAGCCCATGTTATGTCTTCTGAGCAAAGGGAACTTTATCAGCTGGAATCATTATGGAGCGTCCCGCCTGAAAGCAAGTGATGAAAGCGGACGATTATGTAATAAGCTATATTTGACTTATTCCCATATATAATTACTAATAATGGCATTTTTTTCAAGCAAGGCGATAAGAAACCAGGTAGAGGAGAATAGAATCTTCCGCGTCCGTATAGGAGTGCTTAGTTTCATGCTTCTGATAATGTTTGTCGTAATATTGTCAAGAGTTGCCTACTTGCAATTAATCAACTATGATGAACAGATTAGTCGCGCTGAGGATTACCACATAAGATTACGCACCATAACCCCAGAAAGAGGATTAGTGTATGATGCCAAAGGACGGTTATTGGCGGGCAACATATTATCTTATGCTTTATATATCCATCCTCTTAAGATAAAGAACACAGAGCTTCTTATAAAGGGGATTGGAAAATTGCTCCCATTGAAAGAAGAAGCACTCCAAAGTTTTTATAAAGAGCTGGCAAATGTCAGAAGACGTAATCAGCTAATCTTGCTGCATGAAGTCCTTACCGAAGAAGAAATTGCCAAATTAATGGTTAATCGCTATAGATTATCTGGCATTGATATTCAGCCACATTTTCAGAGATTTTATCCACAGGGGGAGTTAGTGAGTCATGCGATTGGTTACACAGGAATAGTATCGGATAAGGATAAGCAGAATATTAATCTTGAATATTATAGCGACCTGAACAGAATAGGTAAATTAGGACTTGAACGTTTTTACGAAAAGGAGCTAAGAGGTGTTCCAGGTGTAGAAGAAGTTGGAGTTAATGCTTATGGCAGAGTAGTGGAAGTATATCGTCAGGAAAGACCACAAAGAGGGCTTGATATGTCGTTATGGCTTGATATGAGTATTCAAGAATTTGTGTGGGATGTGCTTGGAGATAAAAAAGGGACGATTATAGTTTTGGATGCTAATAGCGGCGGGATTGTTTCAATGATTAGCAAACCATCTTATGATAATAACAAGTTTGTTGCGGGGATTAGTCGCGCCGAGTTTGCTAAGCTGCGCAATCAGAAGTCCGCTCCATTACTTAACCGCGCAGTTGCTGGCAGATACCCGCCTGGCTCAACAATTAAGCCATTTTATTCCATCATTGCTTTGAGCAATGAAGTGGTTACACCTAAAGATACTATATTTGATGAAGGATATTTTAGCCCGCCTAATAGTGATATTGTATTTCGTAATTGGAAGAGATCGGGGCACGGCGAGGTTAATCTAAAACGGGCTATACGAGTGTCTTCAGACACATACTTTTATAATCTGGCAGCCAACATGGGCTATGATTTGATGAGAGAAGGTCTTGAGAGATTTGGCTTTGGTAAAAAAAGCGCTCATGATATCCATGATGAATTAACCTTACCCCTACCGACCGAACAATGGAAAATGGAAAAGTATAATCTTCCTTGGTTTCCTGGCGATACAGTTAATATGGGAATAGGGCAAGGGTATTTTGTATCCACCCCTATGCAGCTGGCAGCTGCAACTTTAATTTTGGTTAACAAGGGCAAGAATATTAGACCGCGTCTGGTTAAACAAATTGCAACAGAGGCAATGTATGAAGGATCTCCAGATATGGCAATTAGTTCCGATGAAAAGAATTGGGACTTGGTCTTCGCAGGCATGGAGGAAGTTATGCATCACAAAGAAGGAACTGCAAGAAGAGCGGGCTATAATGCCGCCTATAGAATGGCTGGAAAAACAGGGACCTCGCAAGTGATATCTCTTAAAATTATTGAAGCAGCAAAAAGTGAGGGGCGGGAAATAAGGGAAGAGTGGGAAGACCATGCTTCGTTCACTGGATATGTGCCAGCAGATGACCCTAAGTATATAGTCACAGTTGTGTTAGAAAATGGCGGTTCTGGTTCTCGTGCTGCTCTGCTTGCAAGAGAAGTGACGGATTATCTAATATTAGGAGAAGATAAAATTGGGTTGAAATAATGAGTACTAATATTCTACGCCGTGACCGTTTTATAAAAAGGTCTTTTATTGCTCGGTTAACTCGTATTGAATCAACTAACCTTGATATCCCCTTAGTGCTGTTGCTTGCGCTCCTTATGGTTATTAGTTTGTTCACTATATATAGTGCCAGTGGAGGCAATATAATATTAGTATCCAAGCAAGCAATATTTTTTGTACTCGGCTTTGTTATAATGTTTACAGTGGCAAGGTTTGAGATATATCATTTTCGCAGATTTGCTTTTATTCTGTATATTGCCGGGCTATTTTTATTAATCCTAACGTTATTTATTGGGCCCGAGATAAATGGTTCTAAACGTTGGATTAATCTTGGCTTGGTTAATTTTCAGCCAGCAGAATATATGAAAATAGTTCTGCCATTAACTATCTGCTGGCTGCTAACCTACAAGCCCCTTCCCATTAGTTGGTATCAATTAGCTGCCATAATATGTGTAGTTTTTGTTCCAGTTGCTTTGGTGTTTTTACAGCCAGATTTAGGGACGGCGATAATCATAGTATCTTCCGCCGCCTGCCTCATTTTTCTTGCTGGCATACGGATGAAAATAGTTGTGCCTATGTTAATTATTTTTGCTGCGAGTTTGCCTTTGGCTTGGCGTTACATTTTGCTTGATTATCATAAGAAGAGAATACTTTCTTTTGTTGACCCAGATTCCGACCCATTGGGTTCTGGTTGGAGCTTAATTCAATCCAAGATAGCTGTGGGAACTGGAGGGGTGTTTGGCAAGGGATGGGGTAATAGTGATCAAGCTAACTATGAGTTCTTGCCCGAGACCCATACAGATTTTATTTTCTCAGTATTTGCGGAAGAGAATGGTCTTTTAGGGGTTTTGTTATTATTATCAATTTACTTTTTAGTTATTATTCGCAGCTTTTATATTGCCATGCAAGCAAGGGATTCATTTGAAAAGCTATTCTGTGGAGGTTTGATTTTTATTTTTTCCAGCTATATACTTATTAATATAGGAATGGTTACAGGTTTGCTGCCCATAGTGGGAGTTCCCTTGCCTTTGATAAGTTATGGCGGAACTTCTTTGGTTACTGCTATGGGGGCGTTTGGTATCCTTATGTCGGTTGCAGTTCATAGTCACAAGGTAACATAAATTTACTTGTTCCTCTCTTGCGACGCAATTCTGGTATGTTGCTTGAATTCACGACGCATTTCTGGTATGGTGTTTGAACGAACGATGATGGTCTGTAGGGGCGGAGCTGCGCTCCGCCCGCAAAATGCATAATACTCGCGACAAACCATCAGCATGCTCGCATCGCTCTGCCCGCAAAATGCATAACACTCGCGACAAACCCTCGCTATGCTCGCGACCTTCTTATATGTGATGCATAAATTCTTGCGACACCCGTTTGATATAATGCATAAATTCTTGCAACACAGGTCTGTAGGGGCGGAGCTGTGCTCCGCCCGCAAAATGTATAATACTCGCGACAAACTCTCGGCATGCTCGCCTTATTTATTAATTTATTATTAAGAATTATTTTATAATAACTGTAGTTATGAATATAAGAACATTATCCAAAGTCCCTAGTATTGGAGTAGCGTATGCAAGTAACTCTTTTATAAACAGCCCAGTTATAAACAGCTCGTCTCAAGAATCAGCAAAATATTTTTTACAAAATCAATTACCAAATGCTGAGTATCATCTTATTCCTAAGTCAGAGCTTATCAAAAATAAAAGTGTTTTTATTGCTGAGGTGCTAGGTGATAGCATGGAAAAATTTAATATATATAGCGGTGATGCTGTTTTATTCGAAAAAAATAAAAAAGTAGAAAATGGTGATATCGTAATAATGGAAATCCAGGGTAATTTATTAATTAAACAGTACAAAGAAACTAAAGAATACATACATATATATTCTCATGACAAAGATAAAGTTAATAAAATTAAAAAAGATAGAGTTAAAATTATTGGTAAAGTATTTAATATTATTGAGTTGGCAGAAAGAAAAGAAGAAACAGCGCAAATCCCTAAACTCGTAACAAATCAAATTGTTCATAGCGAAGCAATTAAATTTATGAAACAGCTGCCAGAACATTCAATTGATTTGACAGTAACATCTCCCCCTTATGATAATTTACGCAGCTATGATGGCTATAACTTTGATTTTGAAGGCATTGCAACAGAATTATTTAGAGTTACCAATAAAGGGGGTGTGTTGGTTTGGGTTGTGGGCGACAAAATAAAAAATGGAAGTAAAACATTAACCAGTTTCAGGCAGGCAATTACTTTTCAAGAACTGGGGTTTTGTGTGCATGATATCATGATATATAAGAAGAAAAATACACCATTCATGCGTTCTAACGGATACACTAACTGCTTTGAATTTATGCTGGTATTAGGTAAAGGGAAACCAAAAACATTTAATCCAATTAAAATCAAGACAGTTAGACAAGGGTTAGAGTTACTGACTCATAACAAAGGTCCTGATGGTATAAATAAAAAAACCTTGGCTATGCTAAATAGCAAGAAAACCAAAACTAATATTTGGGAATATGCTGTTGGCTTACATGGATCAACTAGTGATAAAGAGGCGTTTCAACACCCAGCCATATTCCCCGAGCAATTGGCAGAGGATCATATATTATCTTGGAGTAAGCCAGGTGACCTAGTATTTGATCCAATGTGCGGTTCTGGGACAACTTGTAAAATGGCAGCTAAGCATAAAAGACGCTATTTGGGATGTGATATTTCTTATAAATATGTGGCAATAGCAAGGAATAGAATAAAGGTAGTGGAGGATGCTTTATCTTTGTTTGATGAATTGGATGGCCCTTCTTAATATTTGTGAATCTTCATCAGTATAGTATATAAAATAGCAATGCAGGTTTTAAACTTGCGACGGTGGTCTGTAGGGGCGGAAGCATATATACCCCCCTTGGCTCCGCTCGCATCGTACTTATGTATAATACTTGCAATGTACTCTATTTACTACAACAAATTATGAAAATACAACTATACTCAGACCGCACCCCCAACGGCTGGAAGATTGAAATAATGCTCAAAGAGTTGGGCATTGATTACGACTTCCACCATATTGACATAACCACAGGAGACCAGTTTGGCAAAGAGTTTCTGGCAGTAAGTCCAAACAATAAAATACCCGCTATTATTGATCCGCAGGGTCCTGACAATAAAGAAATATCTCTTTTTGAATCAGGCGCTATCCTCATATACCTGGCAGAGAATTATAAAAGCCCTTTATTGCCACAAGAGCCGCGTCTAAAATACGAGACCTTAGTTTGGTTAATGTTTCAGATGGGTGGCATAGGTCCCTTTCTTGGTCAAGCCCATCATTTTATCCGCGCTGCCCCCCAGAAAATTGATTATGCAATTACAAGATATGTAAATGAGGCATCGCGTCTTTACAAGGTTATGGATAATCGCTTGGCGGAGCATCCGTATCTGGCTGCTGATGACTATACTATTGCAGATATTGCTTGTTTTCCTTGGATTTTCTCTCATCAATGGCAACATCAGAATCTTGATGATTTCCCCAACCTACAAAAATGGTATACAGCCATTGAAAGCCGTCCTGCAGTTAGGCAGGTTTTTAAGGATATACCCCAACGTGAGTTAACCCCGTAGGGGACATTGTCGCGAGCTTTATACATTTTGCGGGCGGAGCGCAGCTCCGCCCCTACAGACCTATGTCGCAAGAATTCAAACAACATATCAAATGGGAGTCGCAAGAATTCAAACAACATATCAAATGGGCGTCGCAAGAATTTATGCGTCATAAATCACCAAATATCTCGTATAATAAATCATTATGAAGATATACGAATTAAGCTCTGCTGACGGCACACTGTTCAGCCCGCCATGTTGGCGCACTCGCTTGGCTTTGGAGCTATTGGACCTGGATTACCAGTCAATGCCCATCCCATTCACCAAAATTAAGGATGTAGATGAAGGTCAATTTACTACAGTTCCTATTATGCAAAATGAATCTGTCATAATGAATGATTCGTTCAATATAGCGGAATATCTTAATACTACTTATGCCATTCGCGCCAAACTATTCGCTTCTGCTGCTGAAAAGGCGCAAGCAATATTCATGCAAAAGATTATGGACCACATCCATCAGCTAACTGGCAAGGCATTGTTGTATGATGTTTTTGAGGCGGTTGCTGATGAAGATAAGGAATACTTTCGCGCTTCACGTGAGAAGAAAATAGGTAAAACACTTGAAGAGATTAAACCACTTAAGGACGCAACAATTGAGGCAATGCTAACTGCTTATGCCAACCTTGAAGGATACGCAGCGGGAAATGATTTTTGGGGCGGGGACAAGCCAAACTATGCGGATATTACTATCTTGTCTCATCTACAACTGCCAGCGCAGATAGGCGGCACTAAAATCCTTGAGGCGCTGCCTAATATAAAAAGTTGGACTGAAAAATGCGCCAAACACCTGCCTTCGGTTGGGCTGTGGAATAAATAGTTGAATAAATAGCGGAATAAATAATGAAATCAATAATAGCATCAATAGTAATACCAGTAATAGAGACAAATTAATTTATCTTCTATGGATTTAGCTTATATAGATTCGCATCGCAAGGATTATGTTAAATGGAGGCATCATCTTCATCGCCATCCTGAGTTATCGTTTCAAGAACATAGTACCGCAGATTTTATTTGCGCTAGGTTAGAAGAGTTTGGCGTCTTATATCATAGGTTAGGCAGCGCTGGATTAGGCATAGTAGGGGTGGTAAACAAGTCGGCGGGCGAAAATAATGTAGCGAATAACGCGGCTAACAATGCAACTAACAACGCGGCTAACAATACACCTAACAATGCCACACAAGATGCTATAGGTTTACGCGCTGATATTGACGCTTTACCTATAGTTGAGAATAACACTTTTGCTCATCACTCTGTAAACGAAGGAGTCATGCATGCCTGCGGACATGATGGACACACTGCGATGTTGTTGGGGGCAGCCCAATATGCTGCAGCGCATAGCGAGGAACTACAACGTGACGTTTATTTCATTTTTCAGCCAGCAGAAGAGATGGGCGGCGGGGCTGCAAAGATGATAGAGGATGGTTTGTTTCAAAAGTTTAATATGCGCCAAGTTTATGGCTTGCATAACTGGCCTGGCTTGAATATAGGGGACTTTGCAATCTGTAAAGGACCTATTATGGCGGCAGTGGATTTCTTTGACATTACAATAAGCGGAGGAGGCGGGCATGCAGCCATGCCGCAGCTGTTATCTGACACTGTGGTTACCGCAGCGCAGATTATAACTCAGCTACAAAGTGTCGTAAGCCGCAATACCGACCCAACCGATGCTTTGGTTATCAGCGTAACCTCAATTAAAGGAGGAGATGCATACAATGTCATACCTTCCGAGGTGCTTTTAAAAGGGACAATCCGCTATTTCAATAAGGAGGTGCGCGAGCAAGCCCTGGAGAGAATACACGCGGTGCTTACCGCCAACTGCTCCTGCAACGGACTAAAGTTTGAGTTTGATTCTCACACTACCACAGCTGCTACTATCAATCATGAACAAGAGGTTGAACTCGCAGCGCGGGCGGCGCAAAACATTAGTAAAGGCAGGGTATTGCGTGACATTAGCCCTAGCATGGGAGGCGAGGATTTCGCTTATATGTTAGCAGAGAAACCAGGCGCTTATATTTGGATGGGTAATGGCGAGAGTGCATCTCTTCACAACCCTAATTACGACTTTAACGATAATGCTTTAGTGCCAGGAGTTAAATACTGGCTTTCTGTTACAAACATCACATAAAAATTTAAATTAAATACTATGTCCTTCATTTATGGCTTCAGCTATCACTTTGCTCTTTATGGCATAACTTTATTATTTAGTATATTCGCCGCTTCTTTTTATTATTTTATTCCTTCATCTAAACCATGGTTGATGCCAAAAGTCCACGGTTTTATTTGCTGGATGTTACTTGGGTCAGCAAGAGTAAAACTGGAAGTTCATGGCAAAGAACACTTTGATAAGATGCAAGATGGCTCGTATCTTTTGGTATGTAATCATGTAACCACTATGGATCCGCCCATTCTTATGCACGCGCTGAATAAATATGATATGAGGTATGTTTATAGTTTGAGAGCGGCGCACCGAATACCTGTTATAGGCAAGTGGATTGGTTTTGCCTTTGATGCTATGGGTTGGATTAGTATCAAACACGATGACTCAGAAGGTACGGCATTGAAAAAGGTCTTGAATGCAGGGCGTAGGCAACAACGTCAGGGGATACCTCTGCACATGGGTATTTTCCCCGAAGGAGTGAGGACTCATGACGGAAAGATTAGTGATTTTCAGGATGGGGCATTTTATTTATCGTTGATGTTAGGGCTGCCAATAATACCTGTGATGCTACAAGGAGTTCATTCGGTGCATCAATATCAGTCGTTAAAAATTAATCCTGGCACGATTGGAGTTCAGGTTTTACCACCGATACAACCGCCTAAGGTAGAGAAAGGGCACGGTAATCTAAGAAGACAAGCAACGCAACTACACGATGAAGTGGAGAAAATGTATAAAAGTGTTCCTAACCTCAATCATGATCCGAATGCTTACAGAAAATATAAAGGGGATAATCCGGCTAACTAATTTATATGAATGACGATATTTCAACTGAAGAAAGCATAATTCAACAACGGAGAGAAGAATTACAAAATCTTAGAGAAAGTTCTTGGAAGTTTCCTAATGATTTTCGCCGCAATATAGCGGCGCAGGAATTACATACTCAATATGATGATTGCGACAACGAGCAATTACAGAAACAAGAAACACAGTATAAAATTGCTGGGCGCATAGTCCTCAAACGAGCGATGGGCAAGGCATCTTTTATTACCCTGCAGGATTATAGCGGCAGAATTCAGGCATATATCCGTCAGGATAGAATAGGGGAGGAAGCATATCAGCAAACTCAACATTGGGACTTAGGCGATATAGTTGGAGTTACTGGCAAGGTGTTTAAGACCAAAACCAATGAGCTGACAATTCAAGTTGAAGCAGTTAATATGTTGGTTAAGTCGCTGCGTCCATTGCCGGATAAGTACCATGGCTTAACAGATACCGAGCAGCGTTATAGAAAACGTTATTTAGATTTAATGCTCAATCAAGACAATGCTGATATATTTCGTGGACGCAGTAAAATCATTACTGCTATCCGCGATTTTTTTATAAGCAAACAATTCTTAGAGGTGGAGACACCTATGATGCATACTATTGCTGGCGGCGCTCTTGCCAAACCATTTGAGACATTTCACAACGCGCTGGGGGTAAAGATGTTTTTGCGCGTTGCTCCCGAGCTATTCTTAAAACGGCTATTGGTGGGTGGCTTTGAAAAGGTCTTTGAAATTAACCGCAACTTTCGTAATGAAGGGCTTTCTACCAGACACAATCCCGAGTTCACGATGTTAGAGTTTTATGAGGCATACGCAGATTACAATGACTTTATTCTACTAATTGAAGATTTGCTTAGCAAACTAACCATTGAATATTGCGGCAAGGATAACATCATATATAAGAAGAATGAAATATCCATGAGTAAGCCGTTCACAAAGATTACGCACGAGGATGCAGTGTTGCAATATAATAAAAACCTTAATAAAGATGACTATGCTTCGCAGGACAAGATGCGCGACTATGCCACAACCCTGGGAATTAAACCTGACAGCGACTGGACACTGGGTAAACTACAAAATGAGGTTTTTGAAAAGAGCGTTGAAGAGAAACTATTGCAACCAACTTTTATCACCCAATATCCAGCGGATATTTCTCCTTTAGCAAGACGCAATGATAATGACCCGCATATTGCTGACAGGTTTGAGCTGTTCATTGGTGGCGCAGAAATTGCCAATGGCTTTTCCGAACTCAACGACCCTGAAGAGCAAGCAAGAGTGTTCAAGATGCAAGCGGCGGCGAAAGAAGGCGGTGATGAAGAGGCAATGCACTATGACGAAGATTACATAACCGCATTAGAGTATGGCATGCCGCCAGCTGCAGGCGCTGGTATTGGTATTGACCGTCTGGTTATGCTGCTTACTAATAGCGATGCTATTCGTGATGTCTTACTCTTTCCCCACCTCAGACCCAAAGATTAAAGGCAGGGGATATAGAAGGGGGGTGTATAGAGGCGGCATGTTCAACTCATAGCAGCCAATATAGTCAAAAATATAACTAATAAATTTAATCCTTTAATTTACTTATAAGGTTGTTTTTTTGTTATAATTACCAAACCGCCACATAAGTCGGTTTTCAGCCCAGCGTAGAATATTTGTTTTTATGTTTATACAAGTTCCTAATACCTGCATTTACAAGCATGTATTTGCAATAGGATATTAGTATAAACATAATTTGATTTATTTATAACCAATATAAGGTAAAGGAATTATGGAAAGTAAAAAAGTGTTATGCGTGCTATACGATGACCCTATCACAGGACATCCTAAAGAATATGCCCGCGACGATATCCCCGTCATAAGCAAGTACCCTGATGGACAAACAGCGCCCAGCCCTAAGGCAATTGATTTTAAACCAGGCGAGCTTGTGGGTTCTGTATCTGGCGAACTCGGCTTGCGGCGGTTTTTAGAAGACAAGGGTTATTCGTATGTAGTCACCTCAGACAAAGATGGAAATGACTCTGAATTTGAAAAGAATTTGCACGATGCCAGCATAGTAATTTCCCAGCCCTTTTGGCCCGCCTATCTTACTGCGGAACGCATTAAGAAAGCTCCTAATTTACGTTTGGCAATCACCGCAGGAATTGGCTCTGACCATGTGGATTTACAGGCGGCGATAGACAACAATGTAACTGTTGCTGAGGTAACCTTCTCCAATAGTATCAGTGTTTCCGAGCATGTAGTAATGATGATTCTCGCTTTGGTGCGCAATTATATTCCATCATATCAATGGGTGACACAAGGCGGCTGGAACATAGCGGACTGCGCTGCTCGCTCTTATGATGTTGAAGGAATGTCTGTAGGCACGGTAGCTGCTGGTCGTATTGGCTTGGCAGTATTAAAACGGATGAAACCATTTGACGTTAAGCTCCATTACACCGACCGTCATCGCCTCCCCAAAGCAATTGAAGGCGAGCTTGGACTCACCTTTCACGAAAGTGTGGAAGATATGGTCAAAGTATGCGATGTGGTGACTATAAACTGCCCCTTGCATCCAGAGACAGAACATCTTTTTGATGAAGCAATGATTGCTAAGATGAAACGCGGCGCCTATCTAGTTAATACAGCGCGCGGCAAAATCTGCGACCGCAATGCCGTAGCTAATGCATTGGAAAAAGGACAACTTGCCGGCTATGCTGGTGATGTATGGTTTCCCCAACCAGCCCCAGCAGACCATCCCTGGCGGACAATGCCTCATCATGCAATGACTCCACATATCTCAGGCACCACATTATCTGCTCAAGCAAGATACACCGCAGGTACTCGAGAAATACTTGAATGTTGGTTTGACAATAAACCTATTCGTGAAGAATATCTTATCGTTGATGGCGGCAAATTAGCTGGAGCTGGCGCTCATTCCTATAGCGAAGGAGACGCAACCAAGGGCTCTGAAGAAGCGTCCAAATTTAATAAATAGCCCAATAATAATCGTTACAACAAGAGAGCATATATTAGTTAATATCAGTTAAATATGAACTTACCCTCCACTATACGGATTAAAAACGGGGAAAAGGCAAGACCTACCTTCTCCCCTGAAGAGTTCAAACAAAGACAACAAAACCTTCGGGCGCTGATGGCTGAAAATAATATTGATGCGGTGCTTTTTACCTCAATCCACAACATTAATTACTTTAGTGATTTCCTCTATTGCTCTTTTGGCAGGCCCTATGGCTTGGTAGTTACCAGCGATAAGGTTGCCACTATTTCTGCCAATATTGATGGCGCTCAGCCATGGAGACGCACCGTAGGAGATGATAATATCATTTTTACTGATTGGCAAAAAGATAATTATTTTCGTGCTGTCCAAGAGCTGTTAGGAAAATCTACAAACATTAAAACCTTAGGTGTTGAATACGACCACATAACCAAAGAACGTCTTGATAAATTACAAGCCGCTTTCCCTAACGCTCAGATTTGCGATATAGGAGTCAAGTCCATGAGCTTGCGGATGCTTAAGTCACCAGACGAAATTGCTCTGATAACAAATGGCGCGTTGGTATCTGACACTGGCGGTTATGCCACAGTAGAGGCAATAGCCGAAGGAGCGCCAGAGTATGAAGTGGCTCTTCACTCAACCCAAGCGATGGTGCGTAAAATTGCCGAGCTGTATCCACACGCAGAACTCATGGATACTTGGAGTTGGTTTCAGTCCGGGATTAATACAGACGGCGCCCATAATCCAGTTACGTCGCGCCAAGTTCAAAAAGGCGATATTCTTAGTTTAAATTGTTTTTCTATGATTTCTGGCTACTACACCGCTTTGGAAAGAACCCTATTCTTTGATAGTTGCGATGCAGCATCATTAAAACTATGGAAAATAAATTGTGAGGTCCATGAGAAAGGGCTCTCTTTGATTAAGCCCGGCGTCCAGTGTAAAGAGATAGCGAAGGAACTTAATAAAATATACGAAAGTTATGATATACTTAAGTACAGGACTTTTGGCTACGGCCATTCATTTGGTGTCTTATCCCATTATTATGGGCGTGAAGCGGGATTAGAATTGCGCGAAGATGTTGAAACAGTTCTGCAGCCAAACATGGTTGTATCCATGGAACCAATGATTATGATTCCCGAAGGACAACCAGGAGCGGGCGGTTATCGTGAGCATGATATTCTTGTAGTCACTGAAAGTGGCAGTGAGAACATCACTGGGTTTCCGTATGGTCCCCGGTCCAATATAGTTCCAATATAGTAAAGGGATAGTTAGAATAACAAGTCAATATGAATAAACAAGCAGATACTTTAGTATCATTTAAGTCAGTAAAAAAGAGCTACGATGGAAAAAGCTTAATCATCAAAGACCTTAATCTGGATATAAACAGAGGAGAGTTTGTCACTCTTTTAGGTCCTTCGGGTTCGGGGAAAACTACTTGTCTGATGATGTTAGCGGGTTTTGAGTCGGTTACTGCTGGTGAAATTCAAATTGATGGCAAGCCAATTCAAAACATACCTCCCAATAAACGAAACCTTGGTATGGTTTTTCAGGATTATGCGCTTTTCCCTCACATGACGGTTAAAGAGAACCTTGCTTTTCCGCTTGAAGTTAGAAAAAACTCCAATGATGAAATCAAACAAAAAGTTGATGAAGCGCTTAGCATGGTTGCCCTTAGCGGTTATGAGTCAAGACGTATAGGACAGCTATCAGGCGGGCAAAAACAAAGGGTTGCCGTTGCCAGGGCTTTAATATTTCGCCCCGAGATTATTCTGATGGATGAGCCATTAGGAGCTTTGGATAAAAATCTGCGCGAAGAAATGCAATTTGAAATAATGCGCTTGCATGATTCGCTGGGCATAACCTTTATTTATGTAACCCATGACCAAAGTGAGGCAGTAACTATGTCTGACAGAATTGCGGTTTTTGATGATGGGGAGATACAACAATATGACTCTCCCACTCAAATATGGGAAAAGCCACAAAACGCTTTTGTCGCATCTTTTATTGGTGAGAATAATTGCCTGAAAGGTAAAATAGAAAAGATTAGCAAGGGTATATGCAGTGCCAAATTAGAAGATGGTTCGCTTATTAAGGCGCAGGCGGTTAATGTTTCACACGCAGGGGAGGATAGCACCTTGACAGTTCGCCCAGAAAGGGTAACTGTCGGCAAAGATGCTGCGGCACTTAAAGGTAAGAATTATTCAAAAATAAAAGGTAGGGTACTGGAAGTCATTTATATGGGCGACCATATTCGTATCCGTATGAGGGTTGGAAATAGTGATTCATTCATTATTATGGTTGAAAACACTTCTGACCACCAACATTACAAACAAGGGGAGACGTTAAATTTGGCATGGAGAGCCGAGGATTGTCATGCTCTTGATGCTACTTAATTATTATTAACAATATATATATATTATGACAAAACATACTATAACTAAAGCAATTGCAATTACTGCAGGCGCTACATTATTAGCTGGTCTTGGCGTTGTATCTAATGCTGCTGGTTCCTTGAACATTGTTTCTTGGGGCGGCGCTTATACTAAAAGCCAAACCGAAGCTTATCACAAACCATTTACCAAGAAGTCCAACGTTAAGATCAATAATATTGATCAAGGTTCTGCTTCTCCAGCTGGGCTGCGCGCTCAGGTGAAGGCAGGCAAGGTTACTTGGGATTTGGTTGATGTTCTTGAAGCAGATTCAGCTCGCTTATGCGATGATGGTATAGTCGAGAGAATTGACTATAACACGATTCTTGCTCCAGGCAAAGATGGCTCTAAACCCACCGATGATTTCGTTGGAGGATTGAACGGCTGTTTTATTCCACAGATAGTATACGCAACACTTTTTGGCTACAATACAGAAGTATTTACAGGCAAAAGGGTTCCTAAAACTATCAAGGATGTATTTAATCTTAGAAAATTTCCTGGTAAAAGGGCATTTGAAAAACTTGCCGCCAATAACTTGGAATGGGCTTTGATAGCTGATGGAGTTAAGATTAAAGATGTCTATAAAGTTCTTGGCACTGAAAAAGGTGTTGCAAGAGCTTTTAAGAAGCTTGATACTATTAAGGATTCAGTTATCTGGTGGGAAAAAGGCGCGCAACCGCCACAACTCCTGGCTGATAAAGAAGTTGTAATAGCCAGCGCCTATAATGGACGTCTGTTCAATGCTCAGTTAATTGAAAACCAACCCATTGCAATAATATGGGATGGACAATCAGTTGAGATTGATGGCTGGGTTGTCCCCAAAGGTAAACTTTCTAAAGAAATGAAGGACTATTTATATTTTGCTACCGACTCACAACGTTTGGCGGACCAAGCAAGGTATATTTCCTATAGCCCAGCGCGTAAATCCTCCGCTACTTTAGTATCCACTTTAGCAGATAATCCAAGCATTCAAGTAGGACCTCACTTGCCTACTCATCCTGATAACTACTTTAACCCTTTGGTTAAAAGTGCAGAGTTCTGGATTGATAATGGTGAGAGTTTAAATGAACGCTTTCAAGCATGGTTGGTTAAATAACCCTTCCTAATATTACAAACCGAGTTGGGGGACTCGGTTTGTTTTTTTTATTTTTATAAAGGATTAGTAAACTTATGACACGGACAATAAAACAACAGTATCGTAAATCTCAAAATCGTCTGCGCTTACGCGCTTTGCTTTTGGTGTCTCCTTTATTGATATTCATCTGTGTGATGTTTCTTATACCTATCCTGCGGTTAATGGTAGTTAGTACCGATAATCAGGATATGTATGAGTTAGTACCTCAGACCCGTGACATAATTCAAACTTGGGATGGCAGCGGCACCCCCAGCGAAGAAATATACGCCGCATTTCTGGCTGACTTAAAAGTAGCAAAAGAATCTCAAAGAATTGGGCAAATAGCCCGCAGATTAAACTATGAATTGCCCGGCGCTCGGACTTCTGTGAATCGTATGGGGCGGCGCTTGGATAGTATATCTCCCCCATATAAAGAAGCGTTCGCCGAGGTAGATGAAAAATGGGATGGACCTGCCTTATGGAGTATTATTAAACGGGAAAGTTCTCTTTACACTGCCTCTTATTATGTGGCAGCCATTGATATGAAGTATTCACCTGAGGGAGGACTTGAGCCGCGTCCCGACTATCAACAGATCTATGTAAAATTATTCATTAGAACTATTATAATAAGCGCAATTATAGTTTTGTTGTGTTTCCTTTTAGGGTATCCTATTGCTTACCTGCTTTCCACTCTGCCAGTCAAGTACAGCAACTTACTAATGATATTTGTGTTATTGCCATTTTGGACTTCTTTGTTAGTTAGAACCACTTCTTGGATAGTGCTTCTTCAATCGCAAGGAGTGCTTAATTCTTTCTTTGTTTTGCTTGGTTTAGTTGATGATGAGAATAGAATTCAGATGGTTTACAACATGACTGGAACGATTATTGCTATGACTCATATTTTGCTGCCTTTTATGATTTTGCCCTTGTATAGCGTAATGAAGACCATCCCGGCTAACCTGATGCGCGCTTCAATATCCATGGGTGCTAGTTGGATTTATTCTTTCTTTCGCGTTTATTTCCCCATGTCCTTGCCAGGGGTTAGCGCTGGCGGACTTTTAGTTTTTATTCTTGCTATTGGCTACTATATAACTCCAGCTTTGGTAGGCGGTAGTTCGGGACAATTCATTTCAAACCTCATTGCCTATCATATCCAATCATCACTTAACTGGGGGCTAGGCGCCGCATTAAGTGCAATGCTGTTGGGATGTGTTCTAATTCTTTATTGGGTTTATAATCGCCTTATTGGCATTGATAAGCTAAGCTTCTAAGCATCTTATTTAGCATCTTGTTATGAAATCATATTTAACTCCCGCAGAAAGAATAGGGCGCTGGACTTACCTGGTATTCTGTTGTTTGGTATTTATCTTTTTGCTATTCCCGCTTCTCGTAATAATTCCGCTGTCTTTTAATTCTATTCCTTACTTCACCTTCACTAAAGAGATGCTTGCTCTTGACCCTGAGGGTTTTTCTTTGAGATGGTATAAAGATTTTTGGAGTAGTGAAGAATGGCGACTGGCTGTAAAGAATAGCTTCATAATTGCCATATTTGCCACTTTATTGGCAACCTCCCTTGGCACCCTGGCGGCTCTTGGACTTTCGCGTTCCTATATGCCATTTAAGAATTTGATTATGGGAATTCTCATATCTCCTTTGATTGTCCCTATTATCATATCCGCAGTTGGTATGTTCTTCTTTTTTGCTGATGTAGGATTAGCAAAAACATATCTGGGAGCTATTCTCGGTCATACAGTTGTGGGCACGCCTTTTGTTGTTATAACTGTGACTGCTTCGCTTAGTGGCTTCAATTATAATTTAGTTCGCGCGGCGCAGAATCTTGGCTCTAGTCATTGGCGCACCTTTAGGAAGGTTATTTTTCCGTTAGTGACGCCTGGGGTTATATCTGGCGCTCTTTTTGCTTTTGTTGCTTCTTTTGATGAGGTAGTAATAATTCTATTTGTTGGCGGCTTTGAGCAGCAGACCATAACTGTCCGTATGTGGTCGGGAATAAGAGAAGAGATTAGCCCAACTATCCTGGCAGTGGCAACATTATTTTTAATTATTTCAGTATTCTTATTAACCACCATTGAGCTTTTGCGCCGCAGAAATCAAAAATTACGCGGCATCGTAGAATAAATTGGACATTACGACATAGTTTCTGTAGGGGCGTGAGCTGCGCTCCGCCCGATGAGGAGAGCTATGCTCTCCTCATAAAAAAACGATTATTCCTCATCCATTGCTACAGCGCATCCCTTAAGCGCCGACAAATCTGACTTTATAATAAAAGTTGGTATTTCCCTCATATAGGAATCAAACCTGCCTTTATTTTCAAATCTACGCCTCAAGGAACTATTAATAAAATACTTATGGTGCTTGCTTACAATCCCTCCCCCTATGTATACTCCGCCAAATGCTCCTAACACTAATCCCAAATCTCCTGCCACATCTCCCAAAGCGCAAGCAAACATATCCATTGCTTCCATGCATGACTCATTCTTTTTGTTAATTGCCAACTCCGCTATCTTTTGTTCGTTAAAGTTTTCTATGGGCTGTCCGTTAATAGTGCATAGAGCATGATACAACCTCTGCAGCCCCTTTCCCGTAAGAACTCTTTCCGCCGAAATACGCGGCAGTTCGCTGCGCAGAATCTCCGCCACTAAAATCTCCCTTTCGGTTTGTGGAGCAAACGATATATGCCCCCCTTCACCTTGTAAGGGAATCCATGCGTTCTGTGCTCGCGCCCATATAAGCCCAGACATTCCCAATCCAGTTCCAGGTCCTAATACCCCTATAGGGGAATCTTTTGCCACTTTGCCAGAACCAAATTTAATATAGTCATCGGGTTTTAGTAAAGGAACTGCCAGAGAAAGGGCAGTAAAATCATTAATTATTTTAAGTTGGCTAAGCCCTAATTCCTGTTGCAGCTTGGTGCGATAGAATTGCCAATGGCTATTGGTAAGTTGTATTGGATGAGTATGCACTGGACAAGCAACAGCCAGGCATGCTCTATCGGGCTGTTGTTGAACTTCTTGAAGGTATTTTGTTATAGCATCGCGTGGATGATTAAAATCGCTAACTTTATAAACCTTCTCTTTGGAGACAACTCCATTCTCAGCTATGCCAAAACGAGCATTGGTGCCTCCTATATCGGCTACAAAAATTGGGCTATTTGTTAAGTCGCGCTTCAACTTCCTTTAACTTGGGTGAAGATTCCAACCCTCCCCGTTTGGTAACGGATAAGGCAGCGGCATGATTGGCAAAATTTAAAATATAGTGTAATTCTTCATCGGTAAGCGCAAACTTATTTTTATTATTAGTATAAATATTGGCTAAGTTATACAGCACTGCCCCTATAAAATTATCTCCTGCTCCTGTGGTATCAACTACCTTGCATTTAATCCCTGGCAGGTGTACAGGTTCGTTTTTCTGAGTAAAGGCGCTGCACCCCTTGCCGCCTCTGGTTATTAGTATTAGCTTACAGCCGAGTTCAAAAAGATTATCAACCACTGCTTTTTCTTTTGCATTAGGAAATAAAAAATGCATTTCATCTTCAGAAAATTTTACTATATCGGCATGAGGAAATAAGCGATGGACGCTCATCGTTAATAGCTTATCATCCTCCCAAATCAATGGTCTAATGTTCGGGTCATAACTAACCAGCACATTATTTTTTTGCGCCAGTTTCATTCCCCATTCGGTGGCTAGGTGGCTTGATTGGGTGGTCTGACAATTGGAACCGCAATGAAATATTGCAGTATTTCTAAACCATTCTTCTTTCCAGTCATCTTTACGAAACGCCAGATCTGCGGCACAGTGAGAATCGCGATAAATATCAAAACTTCTTTCTCCATCCTTATCATGACTAACAAAGGATATAGAACTCTTTAACCCATCTAATTGGTTGCAATAGTTCATTCTTATTCCTTTATTATCCATATAATTCATCAGAAAATCGCCAAACGTATCTTTGCTTAGCTTGCCGACAAAATATGCCTTGCTGCCAAGCTCTGTGATAGCCGAAGCAACTATTGCTGGAGAACCGCCCGCATATTTGCTAAAGTGCTCTATGCCCTGCCTCTCCTCGTCCTTATTGTCCGTAAAGGAGAACATATCTATAAGAAGTTCGCCAAAACATATAATTTTTGATTGACTCATTTGTTAGGTATTAGATGGTTATATTTAAATATTTATAATTAACTATTATACAGAATGCTCTCGCCAGATTGGTTAAATATATAACAGTCCGCTGCTTGAAAATATACGCTGACATTCTCTTTCGCCCCTTTAAATTCTTTTGCTTGACAGGTTATTACATTGTCTTTGCTTATCTCAATATATGCATAAGAGGTATTGCCAAGTTTCTCCAAAGTGATTAGCTTGCCGTCCACTTTAATGCTATTCTTATGTTCTTGTTTTATGCCTACATTTTCGGGGCGCACTCCTATGATAATCTTATCGCCTTTTTTGATTTGAGATGAACATTTCTTATTAAGGTCTATGGTTATTTCTTGCGAGTTATTAATCTTGCCTTTAATTGACATTGGAACTGATTTATCTGATACTGCGGTAACCTGGCAACTAATAAAGTTCATGCTCGGAGAACCTATAAAACCAGCAACAAATATATTACATGGTTTTTCATACAATTCTAATGGATGTCCAATCTGTTCCACCTTACCATCATTTAGCACGACTATACGGTCTGCCAGGGTCATTGCTTCCACCTGGTCATGAGTTACGTAAATCATGGTAGTTTTTAGTTTTTTATGCAGCCGCGCCATCTCAATTCGCATCTGCACTCTGAGAGCGGCATCAAGGTTAGAAAGTGGCTCATCAAATAAAAATAGTTTGGGTTTGCGCACTATAGTTCTGCCAATAGCAACCCTTTGCCTTTGACCGCCCGACATATCCTTGGGCTTAGCATTCATAAGATGCTTTATTTGCAAAACATCCGATGCGCTATCCACACGCTGTTTGATTTCTTCTTCCGATATTTTAAGATTGCGCAAGCCAAACGCCATATTTTCATAAGTATTCATGTGTGGGTATAAAGCATACGACTGAAACACCATTGCCACATCCCGTTTTACTGGTGGCATGTCGTTTATTACATCGCCGTTCATTATCAGTTCTCCAGCTGTTATGTCTTCAAGTCCAGCAATAAGACGTAGTAAAGTGGATTTACCGCAGCCAGATGGACCAACGAAAACTATAAACTCACCAGTGTCTACTTCAAAGCTAACATCTTGAAGTATATCTACATCGCCGAAGCTTTTGCATACTTTATTTAATTCTATACTGCTCATAATATTATTTTAGTTCAATTAAACACACCCCATAAGGAGGCATGTTGATTATATCTGCGGTTAATTTTGTGTTGTTAAAAAAACTATGCGGAGTTATTTGCTTGCCTTGATAAGGAGTTTTAAATTCCTTGTTATGTGGCGAATAATTAAATACGCATAATAATTTTTTATTATTATGTTCGCGCACAAACGCGAAAATATCCTTATCTGCTTCAACCAACTTCATACTGCCTTGCTGAAGAACCGGCTCTTGTTTTCTCCATTGCAACATTGCCCTTGTAAACCAAAGCATTGATGACTTGTCTTTTTCTTGTAAATCAGCTGCCATTTTTAGATGTTGCTTGGGCACTGGCAACCAGGGCTTTTCTTGTGAGAAGCCGCCATACTTTTCATCAGATGTCCAGGGCATGGGTGTGCGACAACCATCCCGCCCTTTATACTCGGGCCAGAACTGTTTGCCATAAGGATCTTGCAAATCCTCAAAAGCAATATCCGCTTCTGGCAATCCTAATTCCTCGCCTTGATAGATGCAAGGGACGCCACGCATGGTTAATAACAAGGTCATCATAAAGCGGGTATAATCTGCTTGCAATTCGGGAGGGACTCCTTCCCCCTCATCACCCCCTCCATTATATCCCCCTCCATTATATCCCCCGCGGCTCGCCACCCGCGTCACATCGTGATTGCTAAAAGCCCAACACGGATAACCGTCTCCAAGGTTTTCATCTAAATAGGTAAAAACTTTATACAAGTCGGCAGCATTAAATTCGCTTAGAAAGCAAAAGATATAAACCGAGTGCAATCTCTTGCCCGACTTAGTATACAGGCACAAGGTATCAAGCTGCTCATTACCGCCAACTTCACCCACCATAAAACTACCAGGATACTTGTCTGCTACAGCGCGCAATTTTTCTATGAACGGCAGGTTTCTTTTATAATCAATGTCGTAAAGATGGTCTTGCATGAAGTATGGGTTAACCTTAGTCCCACCAAAAAAATTATCTTCCTTTACTGGCGGGTTGCTGCGCAGTTGCGGGTCTTGAGTATAGCAATGCGCGGTATCCAATCTAAATCCATCCACTCCTTTACTAAGCCAAAAATCAGCAACCTCAAGTATTGCCTTTTGCGTTTCCTCATTGTTAAAATTCAGGTCGGGCTGTTCCTTGAGAAACTGATGCAAGTAATACTGAGCGCGGCGCGGTTCCCATTGCCAGGCGCTGCCACCAAAAATAGATAGCCAGTTATTGGGGGGAGAACCATCTGCTTGGGCATCCGCCCAGACATAGCGCTCATCTTTGCCTTGTTTAGCAACCGCCTGCTTAAACCAATCGTGTTGATCCGATGTATGATTATATACTTGGTCAATAATTATCTTCATCCCCTGATTATGGGTTTGCTGGACTAACTCATCAAAATCCTTATTGCTGCCGAAAAGCGAGTCCACTGCGCAATAGTCCGCAATATCATAGCCGTAATCCTTCATGGGCGACTTAAAGAAAGGGGAAAGCCACAGCTTATCAATGCCAAGGTCTTTTAGATAGCCGAGTTTAGCGGTAATGCCAGGAAGGTCTCCAACTGCATCGCCGTTTGATGAAAAAAAGCTGCGTGGGTATATTTGATATATAACCTCATTTTGCCAACTTGTATTTAGAACTGTTGTCATATTATGTTAATTATCCTTTAACTGCGCCAGCAGTGAGACCGGATATAATCCTCTTTTGAAAAATCAATACTAACACTACCAAAGGCACGGTTACTATTACTGATGCAGCCATTATGTCTCCCCAAGGAATCTCTTTATGGGATGCGCCAGAAAGCAATGCAATGGCGACTGGGACAGTGCGCTGACTATCGCGCAGTATAAAAGTTAAGGCAAAAAGAAACTCATTCCAAGCAGCTATGAAAGCCAGCAGACCAGTGGTAACTAATGATGGCCATAGTAACGGCATAAAAACTTTTGCCACAATGCGTAGGGGAGAGGCGCCGTCCATTATTGCTGCCTCTTCAAGCTCAATTGGAATTTCACGCATAAAGGCAGTCAGAACCCACACAGTAAATGGCAGGGTGAATATCATATAGGAAAAGATTAATGACCCTAATGAGTTGAACAATCCAAAGAGAGATATTAATTCAAATAAACCAGAAAGAACTGATATTTGCGGGAACATTGACACGGATAAAATAGTTAATAATAGCAGCCCGCGCCCGCGAAAGCTTATACGACTTAACGCATAGCTGGCAGTGACCGCCAGCGCTAATGAGATAGCTACTACCACAGTTGCCACTATAACCGAGTTCAGAAGGTTGCGCCCAAAAGAACCGCCCCTAAACACCGAAATATAGTTACTTATATCTATGGACTTTGGCAGATAATTAATTTCAAAAATAGCAGTCCCCGACTCAAATGAGGTTAGGATGGCATAATAAAAAGGAAACACTGTAAAAAGTATGATGACACATATCATCCAAATTATCCACACCCTTAATGTCTGATTGAATAGATGACATACATAGCCAAAAGCCAATCCCGCTAAAGCCGCCAACGCCTTACTGCCAAGCCCCCAGCTCATATCGGCGCTCTTGGCGATTAACGCCAATAGCAGCCATAATAATATTGCCTGCCCTATAATTTCCAGTCGTCTAAATAATGGAGGCATTTCCAGATTCATATATTTCGTCATGACCCTAACTTAACCCTGCCAAGCTTTATATACAGTATGGTAAGGATTGAAATAATTAAGAATAATGCCGTGGAGGCACTGGCGCCATAACCGAACTTGGAAAAATCAAACATTTCAAGCTTGGCATAAACCGACATGCTCATTGTTGCTTCATTGTTGGGAGTTAGCACATAAATCAAATCAAATATACGCAGTGAGTCCAAAGCGCGAAAAATTATTGCCACCATAAGTGGTTGTTTGATTAAAGGCAAGGTTATAAAGAAAAATCTTTTAATTGGGTGGATGCCGTCAACTTTCGCGGCTTCATACACTTCTCCAGGAAGCAATTGCAGAGCCGCCAAAGATAACAATGTCATAAAGGGAGTGGTCTTCCAGACATCAGCTATTATGATAGCCACCATAGCTGTGTCTGGGGTTGCGGTCCAGGCAATTGGTTGGCTAAGAATACCAATTTGAATGAGAATATCATTAATTATTCCAAACTGGTCATTGAGCATCCAAGCCCACATCTTGGCGGATACTATTGTGGGAATTGCCCAGGGTATGAGGATAGCAGCGCGCACGATAGCGCGTCCGCGAAATTGGACGTTGAGAGCCAGGGCGATTAGTAATCCTAAAACTGTTTCAATTGATACGGAAATAACTGTAAAGTACAGAGTGTTCCAGACGGCTCGCCACCAGGAACTATTGGCGAATAAACCCCTTAGTTCGCCATTTTGATTAAGATGTAAGTAATTCTTAAACCACACAAAATTATAATCGTCTTGTCCGAACTCCAATAAATCTGTGAAGCTAAAAAAGATAGTGCGTAGCAGGGGCCATGCCGCAGTAAAAGCTAGAACAGCTAACATGGGAGCCAAAAACAGCCATGCGGTCTTAACTCTCTGCTGTGTAAAAATACTTTGCTGACTCGGCATGTTTTACATTATACCTTACTCGTTAAACAAAAAAGGGAAGTCAATGACTTCCCTTTTAAAATATTTAAATATTTAAATATTTAAAATGAACTAAGATTACTGACCCCAGCCACTTCCTCTAAGCTCCTCAAGTTTTCTTTCCAAATTCTGCAAACTCGCTTCTGCGGATATGCTTTTGGTTAGAACATTATGAACCGCAGTCCAGAACTCCTTGGAAACCTCATTATATTGTTTCTTAGTTGGAGCAGAAGGCCGTGGTACTGCTTGTTGTAAAACATCCAACCAATCAGCAAAGAATGGAACTGCTTCCAATACTTCTGCATCACTATATAAAGAGGGAATTGTTGGCATCTTAGAACCGCGAATCGCATTGAACTTTTGCACTTCCTCGCTGGCGAGATACTTAGCAAGCTCAATGGCTTCATCTTGTTTCTTAGAATATGTGGATACTGCCAGATTCCAGCCACCCAAAGTAGCTGCTGAACCAGCGCCACCTGTAGGCAACGGAGCTACGCCAATTTTACCTTTAACTTTAGAGTCCTCGGCATTTTGTCCCAAAGAATAAGCATAAGGCCAATTGCGCATGAACACTGCATCGCCTCTTTGCCAGAGTCCGCGAGCTTCTTCTTCCTGGTAGGTTGTAACCCCTTGCGGAGATATACCACCAACCCAGCTGGAAGCCAATCTTAGAGCTCTTGCCGCATCGGGATTATTTACCGAGATGCTGCCATCCGCTTCAATGATTTGACCACCACCAGATGATTTTATCCATTCCAGGGCATCGCAGGTGAGTCCTTCATAAGCATTGCCTTGAAAGACAAAACCATACATACCGTCATTTCCTTCATCTCTTTCGGAGTTCATTATGTACTCCGCAGTGTAAGTAAGGTCAAGCCAGGTCTGAGGAACTGGTTCATCGTATTTATCCAACAAATCCTTACGATAATAAAGCGCTGGAGCATCGGTGAAAAAAGGCAAAGCAACTAAACGGCCATTTGATGTTTGCGATTGAATAATCGCGGGAAAGTGTTCTCCTGCAATATCGCTGGCAGCATCACTAAGGTCTACTAAATGATTGTCTATTTGTGGCGCCCATATAACATCTACAACATATATATCTATGTCAGAAGATTTAGAGTTCAGCCAAATTTTGAACTGGCCAAATATATCTGTAGTGGAAGCAGGCATTTGAACAATTTCAACTTCTTGTCCGGTTTCCTCTTGGTAGTCATCAAGAACTTCCCTCATTAATTCTATATCTTGCCCTACACTGCCATAAGCAATATGCAGAGTATCTGCCCCTTTGTTAGCACAGGACACTAGAAATAACGAAGCAATAGTCAATAATGAAACCATTATGTTTGATAATTTAAAATATCTCATAGTTTTGATTTATCTCTTGTTTAATAATAATAGTCGTTATTATAAACTTAATTTAGTTATATGCTCCTTTCCACAAAATAATCGCAAAATAATTAAGATATAATAACCTACTTATGGGAAAGAACGAACTAGAGAATAGAGATAACTGGCAAACAGAAAGCGGCGCTAATGCACTAAATCTAGAAGAAATTTTCTTCTTAATATTTAAGAAAGAATTTCAAAAACCCGCCAATCTGAATTTTCAAATAAGAAAGAACCCCAAAGAATTTAAGAATATCTATAAAAATGTTAAACTCCCAAAAGGTGTTATTAAAGAAATATATAATCCTTCTAAAGATTACTTACATGGCATCGCAATAGACTTTGCCATAGATAACCTACTAACGAATAAAACCTTATATATTGAAATAAAAAGACAAGATGGTTGGGTTGAGGGCATGCCTTCAAGTGCTGGCAGAGGGAACGCCCATGAAAGACTTTGTAAGTTTTTTACACCGGGATTACTAGGTGTTTTAAGAAAAGAAGGCAAGATAGATAACCTACACCTGCCTTTCTGGGCTGTTTTTGCTGGCAATATAACAAGAGATCCTAAAAGGGTAAGAGAGATAACTCTCTGGTTCCAAGGATATAATGATAATTTTTTTATGTGGCGTGATACAAAGAATAGTACCAAGCTTATCAATCATTTTAATAAAAAGTTAAAGCCCTTGCTCAGATAATATATCTAGCCCCCAAGCGTCCCAGTCATCGTGCTCTTCTCTAGCAAATAATTCTATTTTATTTTGATTGGGGAATATTCTATTAATATTGTTTCTAACTTCAGCGGGCTTAGCGCTATGCTTGGTGCGAGGGACGTTTATTAACTGCTTAACATTTCTAGCTGCCCTTGTCGGTATTTTACCTCTCTTAAATAACAAACATAATTCACAATACGACATAGTATATTGTCCGGGATTATGCATCATCTTATTCCATACAAAGGCAACTGTTTTATACTTAAAGCCCCAAGCATTTCCTAACTTTATTGCTTGTTCTAAATGGGGGTTGGTAGTCCACATAAATAATATACAATTATCATCTGCGATGCCTCTCACTGGTATTTCCATCATCATATCCAATTTCATTGTAGGATATTTAAAACTGGCAGAACTCACGAATATTTTCTTCTGATAATCAGAGTTGATTTTCTTATTTAACGTATTATCAAATTGTAGCTTGCCATTATAATCCCAAGGAGGATCGGCATAAATAACTTCAAATTTTTTATTAGGGAATTTAGGGAACAATAAACCTTCATCATGCAAAGGGTTGGATTTCCTCTTTTCATGTTGTATAGGGTTATATAAAGAATACCCTGAAATACTATTGCTGCTTGCCATATAAAATCAATCTTAATCTAATTATAAATTGTAAAGGAATATTCTAAATAATTCCAAGTAATTCTAAATAAATATTAATGCTTATAGGTAAAAATTAAAGTAGTATATAATTCCCTAATTATTTTAATAAATGAATAAAATACTATCTAATCAACTGAACGTAATAAAGCTTGTTTTGATAATGAGCATCTCTTATGCTGTTGTTGCGCTTGTTTTGGGACTAATAAAAGATATAACCATCGGTTTATCATTTTTATCTGGCGGCATTATTTATGCCGTTGCGATATTGATTTATGGTTTGATGTATTTTTCGCGGCGTGGTGCAATATCATCGCAACAGGTGCTGGTTTCCTTGGCATGGGGCATCCTAATGAAATATTTAATCATTATTGTTTGTTGCTCACTCCTTTTGATATATACCCCCGTGCATAGTGGAGCATTTTTCAGCGCTCTGGCAATTGCTCATTTAGCTTATATTGGGTTTATATCCCTGTATAATCGTTGGAATTAAAGCTATATTAAAATAATTATATATTGAAACAGGATAATATTATTTTATAATTACAACTATGGCTGGAACAACTGCAACAGAATATATAAGTCACCACTTAACCCATCTTACCTTTGGCAAAAAGGCGGATGGCAGCTGGGGTATAGCCCATGGCGCCGCTGAGGTTCAGGATATGGGTTTCTTCGCTATTCATCTGGATAGCTTGGGGTGGTCAATCTTTCTGGGAATCATATTCCTTGGGTTATTCCGTGTAGCGGCAAAGAAAGCCACCTCTAAAAAGCCCTCTATGTTGCAGAATCTGGTGGAGATTTTGGTGGAGTTTGTGGATAAAAGCGTTAAAGAATCCTTTCACGGCAAGAGTGATGTAATAGCTCCGTTGGCGCTCACCATATTTGTTTGGATATTCCTGATGAACTTCATGGATATTATTCCCATAGATTTTCTGCCTGTGCTTTTTAGCTCTGTGGGGGTTGAGTATATGAAGGTAGTGCCCAGCACCGACCCCAACATCACTCTGGGAATGTCGTTATCGGTTTTCTTTTTGGTAATATACTACAGCATCAAAATCAAAGGATTTAAGGGCTTCATGGGGGAACTATTGCTGCAACCCTTTGGCAAATGGATGATGCCATTTAACCTGCTATTAGAAAGCATTGCGCTTATTGCCAAGCCAGTTTCTTTGGCGTTGCGGCTGTTTGGCAACTTTTATGCGGCAGAATTGATTTTTATTCTCATCGCGCTCTTACCGTTTTATGTGCAGTGGACTCTTTCGGTGCCCTGGGCTATATTTCATATCTTAGTCATCACTCTACAAGCATTTATTTTTATGATGCTTACCATCGTGTATCTGAGTATGGCGCACGAAAAACATTAGAAACATTAGAAAGAGTAAAAACATCTTATAATAGGATAGAATGAAATAAAAATTTATGGGTAGAAATAACCCAAAGTTTACAAGTTTATTAATTATTACAATTTGAGGTAATTTATGGAAACAGTAGTAGCACTTACCGCAGTTGCGGTGGGTCTTTTAATCGGGTTGGGCGCATTAGGCACAGCCATAGGTTTTGGTCTGTTAGGTGGCAGATTTTTGGAAGGCGCGGCGCGTCAACCAGAATTGGCTCCTATGTTGCAGGTTAAAATGTTTATTGTGGCGGGCTTGCTTGACGCCGTACCTATGATAGGTGTGGGGATTGCTCTGTTCTTCACTTTTGCTAATCCCTTCCTGGCGCAGTTAGGAGGATGAATATAACACTAACTCTGCTGGGGCAGGCGATATCATTTGCTATATTCGTCCTCTTTTGCATGAAGTTTGTGTGGCCCCCTGTAATTGGGGCTTTGCGTGAGCGGCAAAAAAACATCAGCGATGGATTACAGGCGGCTGAAAAGGCGCATCTTGACTTGGCGCAAGCCGAGAAAAAGTCGGCTGAAATAGTTCAAGAAGGCAAGAACCAAGCGTCCGTCATAATAGCCAACGCTAATAAACGGGCTGCTACAATCGTTGAAGAAGCCAAACATCAAGCAGAGGATGAAAAGGCGCGTATTCTTAATACGGCAGACCAAGAAATCAAGCAAAACACTGAAAGAGCGCGTGGCGAGCTACGCACTTCTTTGAGTAGTTTGATATCTCAGGGTGTGAATAAGATTATCGGCAAGGAAGTGGACATCTCCACTCATCAGTCCATAATCAGCCAACTTGATTCCGAAATGAAATAATGGAAACCATTGCTCGCCCTTACGCTCGCGCCGCTTTTGCTACGGCGCAACAGGCGCAACAAGTTCAAGATTGGTTTGAATTTTTTTGCGGACTGGAGAGGTTTATTCGCTCCAAGCAGCTTGTTGATACTTTGAAAAACCCTACCATTAGCAAGAAAGATAAAATGTCTTTGTTTCTTTCATTGTTTGCTGAAGGAGGGGAAGGAACAACATCCGCGGCAACGTTAGCATTGCCAGAACTGAAACAACCACAAAAGAACTTCTTATCTGTAGTTTTGGCTAACAGAAGGGTTGAGTATTTGCCCGCCATGAAAGAGTTATTTAATCAAATGAAACTTGCGGCTGAAAATACTATAAACGTCCAGGTTACTACCGCGTATAAGCTGGAAGAGAAGGAAAAATCTAATATAGCGCAGCTAATTGGTAAATTGACAGACAAGAAGGCGGATATTATTGAAGAGGTTGATGCTTCTTTAATAGGGGGAGTGATTATTGAATGGGATGGAAAGACAATGGACCATTCTATTAAGGGTAAGCTAGACAAGCTAAGAACAAACTTATAAGTAATTAATATAGAAGATAGACATTATGGAGAAACTTAATTCCACAGAAATAAGCGATATCATTCGCAAAAAAATTCAAGATTTATCATTATCATCAGAAGCCGATAGCGAAGGGACTTTGATTGCCGTATCAGACGGCATTTTGCGGGTTCATGGACTACGTTCCGCCCAGTATGGAGAGATGATAGAGTTGCCTCAAGGTGACACTGGAAACAGTTATGGCATGGTGCTTAATTTAGAACGTGACTCAGTTGGCTTGGTAGTTCTGGGCGACTACGAGCACCTTAGAGAAGGAGACAAGGTTCGTTGTACAGGCAGAGTTTTAGAGGTTCCCGTAGGTGAGGGGCTATTAGGACGGGTAGTCAACCCACTCGGCGCTCCTTTGGATGGCGGCGGAGCTATCACAACCAAAGAAACATTGCCTATAGAAAGGGTTGCCCCAGGCGTGATAACCCGCCAATCAGTTTCTCAGCCAGTTCAGACCGGCTATAAAGCATTGGATGCTATGGTCCCTATAGGACGCGGACAGCGTGAACTTATCATAGGAGATAGACAAACTGGCAAAACCGCAGTAGCCATAGATGCCATTATTAATCAAAAGGGAACAGGAATTAAATGCGTATATGTTGCCATAGGACAGAAACAATCTTCAATTGCCAACATAGTTAGCACTCTTGCAGAGCATGGGGCGTTGGAGCATACTATAATTGTTGCGGCGCCAGCTGCAGCGCCAGCCGCAATGCAATTTATTGCCGCTTATTCTGGTTGCGCTATGGGCGAGTTCTTTCGCGACCGCGGCGAGGATGCGCTAATAATTTATGATGACCTTACCAAGCATGCTTGGGCTTATAGGCAAATCTCTCTTTTGCTAAGACGCCCACCAGGGCGCGAAGCATATCCTGGCGATGTTTTCTACTTGCACTCTCGTCTATTAGAAAGAGCATCGCGAGTTAATACCGCGTATGTTGAAAAGGCAACATCTGGCAAGGTAAAGGGACAAACAGGTTCTTTGACCGCATTACCCATAATAGAAACCCAGGCCGGCGATGTATCAGCATTTATCCCCACTAATGTTATTTCAATAACCGACGGGCAGATATATCTTGAGACAGATTTATTCAACGCTGGTATCCGTCCAGCAATTAATGCTGGTTTATCTGTGTCACGTGTGGGCGGCGCGGCTCAAACCCCCATCATCAAGAAGCTTGGTGGTAGCGTCCGTTTGGCGTTAGCGCAGTATCGTGAATTGGCAGCCTTTGCTCAGTTTGCCTCAGATTTAGATGAGGCAACGCGTAAACAGCTGGAACTTGGACAAAGGGTTACCGAGCTAATGAAACAGAAACAATATAAGCCGCTTAGTGTGGCGTTTATGGCTTTTAGCTTGTTCGCCGCCAACGAAGGATTTTTGGACAAACTGGAAATCAAAGAAATAATTACTTATGAAGCAGCTATGCATGATTATATTCAAATTGAGCACAAGAAACTGGTTGATGAGATTAATAAAAATGGCGCTTACAATGATGACATTGCCAAGCAGATGCGCAGCGCTTTGGAGAGTTTCGCCACCAACGGCAGCTGGTAATTTAGGGACGCAGCTGATAGAATTGCTAATAGATAAGTCATGGCAGTAGGCAAAGAAATAAAGACCAAAATCCGCAGTATCCAAAGTACGCGCAAAATTACGAGTGCTATGGAGCTGGTGGCAGCCAGTAAAATGAAAAAGGTGCAGGAACGGATGGCGGCAACTCGTCCCTATAGCGCTAATATGATTGCGATTATCCATCAGATAGCCGCATCCTCGTCAGAGTATCACCACTCTTTTATGGATGAAAGAGAAGTTAAGAATGTCGGCATGATAATTGTATCCAGTGACCGTGGTCTATGTGGTGGCCTTAACTACGCTTTGTTTAAGAAAACCCTACTCAGCGAAAAAGAATGGGAAGAAAAAGGCGTCAATACTAAGATGGCGGTGTACGGCAGCAAAGGAGGTAATTTTTTCAAAGGGATGGGTAAGCACATGGAAGCGGCGCAAAGCAAATTGAGTGACCATGCCACTATGGATGAACTTGGTGGAGTGCTCAAGGTTATGTTAGACCTCTACCGCGATAAAAGCATAGATGCGTTGTACTTGGGATTTAACCGCTTTGTCAACACTATGGTGCAAGCCCCTACTTTACAACAGCTTTTACCCTTACCTTCGTATAAAGAGGAAGTTGCTGACGGTAAATACGAGATGCCTCAGCAAATACTACAAAGGAAGTATGCTTGGGACTATCTTTATGAGCCAGATGCAAAAGAATTATTGGACAAGTTATTGGAAAGATATTGCGAATCTTCTTTATACCAAGCGGTGGTAGAAAATCTATCCTGTGAACAGGCGGCAAGAATGATAGCAATGAAAAGCGCAACTGATAATGCTGGAGAGATTATTGAGGAATTACAACTCATCTATAATAAAGCTCGTCAAGCGGTTATTACTCAAGAAATATCTGAGATAGTTGCAGGTTCTGAAGCACTTTAATTTATTGATAATTTATTAATAATTTATTGACTTCTTGATTTTTAGTTCTTTATCTCTTTAGCGCTGATAAAATGAACTTGTGTTAAATGACACCAATTACGACTTTTAATTATGGCTGATATATCATTTATAGGGTTAGGGGTTATGGGATTCCCGATGGCATCCCATCTTGCCAAAGCGGGGCATAGAGTTACAGTTTATAATCGCACTCCTGCCAAAGCTCAAGCATGGTTGGAACAGCATAAAGATTATTCCGTTGCTATGGCATCTACTCCAGCAGAGGCGGCGCGCGACAAAGATTTTGTCATGTCATGCGTTTCCAAAGACGAGGACTTATTTGAGGTCACCTTAGGAGCACAAGCAGCTTTCCATACAATGAAAAAGAGAGCAGTTTTTATTGACCACACCACCGCTTCGGCAGATGCGGCGCGCAAATTGGCGAGTGAAGCACAAAGAAGGGGATTTAATTTTATGGATGCGCCTGTTTCTGGCGGTCAGTCCGGCGCCGAAAATGGAATATTATCCATCATGTGTGGCGCGGAGAAGAGTGTTTTTGAACGTTGTTTGCCAGTTATGAGCGCTTATGGCAAGAGCATCCAGCTTATAGGGGATATCGGCTGCGGACAGTTAACCAAGATGGCTAATCAGCTATGTGTTTTGGGTTTAATTCAATCACTGGCAGAGGGTTTAACTTTTGCTAAGGCGGCTGGGCTTGACACAGAAAAGGTATTTGCTGCGGTATCGCAGGGAGCTTCGTGCTCTTGGCAAATGGAGAACCGTTGGAAAACTATGGCGGAAAACAAATTTGATTTGGGTTTTACCGTAAACCTGATGCGCAAGGATATTGGCATAGCTCTTGACGAAGCAAAAAAATTAGGTGTTACCTTACCAGTAGCCAAACAGGTGGACGACTTTTACGAGGAGCTACAAAAGATGGGTGACGGAGATTTGGATACTTCATCATTAATCAAACTATTGAAAAAGTGTTAGTGAAAAAATGCTAATAAAGTTTTATACACATTTTTATACACACTGCGCCCGTAGCTCAGCACGGATAGAGCGTTGGCCTCCGGAGCCAAAGGTCACAGGTTCGAATCCTGTCGGGCGTGCCAATTTTATGAGGATATGTTTTGCTGGCATATTCTTCATTCTATCCACATCATTTTCTGCGAGCGCTGTTTCTGCTTTGCCTGATATAAGCGCTGGCACGCGCATATCTTCCGAGCAAGAAAAGCAGCTTGGACGCAATTGGCTTAGAAGCAACTACAGGATATTGAAGGCAGTGAATGATATTGCGCTGCAATCTTATGTTGAAGAATTAGTGCGCAGAATTAAGCAAGGACCAGAACTCTCCAAGTATGATATGAATATCGTCCTTATGGATAACCCCAATTTTAATGCTTTTGCTGTTCCTGGCGGGGTTATGGGTATTAATCTTGGCGTGCTGCAATTAGCGGAAAGCGAAGGAGAATTTGCCTCAGTTGTAGCGCATGAGTTGGCGCATCTTAGCCAAGACCATTTTATTAGACGGGTGGAAAGGGCAAGGACTACAAACAGCGCCGCGCTTGTTTCAGTATTCACTGGCATTGGCTTGTTGCTGAGTGGAAATATTCCGCTGGCAGCGCTTGCCATTTATGGTGGAGCTAATTATCAATTAGAATCATATCTTAGTTTATCGCGTCGTTTTGAACGAGAGGCGGATAGTCAGGCAACGGTATTTTTACGCAATAGTAATTTTGATTTATCCGAGATGGCAAATATGTTCTCCCGCTTAAACGCCCTTAGCGGTAATCAAGAGATTGCTGGATATGCCAGCACTCACCCCCTTACTATAGACAGAGTTAACTATGCATTATTAAGAGCAGGGCAGCAACGTAGTCAAAAGTTCTATACTTCTGGCGATTATAGTTTTGTTCGGCTGCGCGCTCGGGCTATATTAGGAACTCTGCCGATTATCTCAGGTTATGGAGCGGATGGCGATTATACCCGAGTTTTACAATTACAAAAACGTAATAAACACCTGCAAGCCAGCAAGATATTGAAAGCGCTGTATAAGGATTACCCATTTTCGGTGATTATCTACTGCTCCTATCTTGAATCTATGATTGCATCAGGACAAACCGAAGAGGCAATCGCCAGTATAAATTACAAATTACGCTATTCTTCTCGTGAAGGGTTTTTATATTATTTTCTTGCTCTTGCTTATGCCAAGCAGAAAGATTACACCAAGGCAGCGGCACAGATGGAAAAGTTGGCTTCCGCCACACCAGAGAATCCTGATGTGTGGCTTAAACTTTCTTTTTACTACAATAAATTAGAGGATAAATTTAATATATTTCGTTCCCGTTCTGTCTATCAACTATTAATTGGGGCTAAAAGAGAAATGCGCGAAAGCATACAGTTAGCCAAAGAAGAGGCAAAAGATGATGAGATTCTATTAGTTCAGTTGGATAATCTGCACCAACGATTAATTAATTAGTGGGGTATTATTATATAATGCTTGACTTTATACAACTAATTACTTATAATTAACTACTATGGATGTATATGATACTGGTACCTATTTAATAGGTAAGAAATCAGGAGGTATAATTGGAGCTACAACTGGAGGCGATATTGTCAGCAATAATCACCACGGTTTTATATTCAAAAGAATATCCCCACTGCTACTTTTACTAACCTGCGTTTTGCTTCTAACTGCTTGTGCAAGTGGTAAAAGTGGTGAAAGTAATCCTGTTACAGATATTATGGAAGATGCTCCAAATTTTGAAGATTCTCCAAATTTTGAAGATGCTCCAAATTTTACTGCCTCTGTTTATAGTTTTGTAGCCATCTCCATTGATTTAGAAGGTAAAGTATTAGGCAGAGTTGAGGCAACAATTAGTGCGAATAACTCTAACCAAGCCGCTCCCAACTACGCTTATGCTGCGGATAATGGCGCAGCCGATGATATTTTTACCCTTAACCCCACCACTGGAGACATTGCATTAAAACGCTCGCTTGTTACTGCGGATACAGGGGATTATGTTTTTGCTGTCATAGCTAAACAAAGGGGAAATTCTGCTGAAGGACGCGCTAATGTTACTGTAAAGATATTAGATATAGAAGGAGATGAGGATATGGATGGCTTCATGAATGCTTATGATGTAGCGCCAATGAATAGGACAGTTAATGTCAGCGGTACTGGCATTCCTGGCGACCCTTATATTATTAGCAATATCTATCAGCTGCAGGCAATTGACGGAGTGGATCATAAACATAGATATCTTAACAGAACCTCCCTCGCTACTAATGGTCAGTGGTTATATGGCGCTAACCGCACTGCTCAGTTACAAAGTAGTTATCAGCTCAGCAATGATATAAATGCAAAGGTAACGCGCGACTGGAATGGAGGTGAGGGCTTTAACCCGATTGGTGATTGCGGCGGCACTTCATGTTATGCTACTCCAATAAATCCTTTCAGTGGGGTTTTTAACGGTGCTGGTTTTACGGTGGATAATTTATTTATAAATCGCACAGAAGATGGTGAGATGAGAGGCAATATCGGCTTATTCGCTTTAACTGGTAATGCTAAGATAATGAATTTGGGGCTGGAGAATTTGAACATAACCGTGTCAGTTCTTGCTAGAGAACTTGCTACGGGAATTGGGGGATTGATAGGAGGAACGCGAGAGGAATTACAGCAGTTAGCCGCTAATTTAAATCATGTTTATGTGACTGGGAATATACAAGCTATAGACAAGTCACCTAATTCAAACAATTCCATATATGTAGGCGGGTTAATCGGTGAGGCAATAATTAATATAGATATTAAAAATTCTTATACAATTGTTAATCTTATTGGAGGCAGCCACCAAGGAGGTTTATTGGGGGTAAATCTTGCTAATACAAAGGTATTTAAATCATATTCACTTAATAGAATAAGTGGAACTGGGACTGGAGGAGGGTTGTTAGGAGCTGACAGGCTTAGATTTTCTCCCACTGCCTCTTATACAGTGAGTTATGCAAATACTTCTGATGATGTATTCAGCTTGGTGGGTTTGAAGGTTACAGGCAGACCAGTAGATAGCAATACCTCTTATTGGCAGAGTGAAATGGAGGGAGGGATGGTTAAAGGGGTAGTAAGAAGCTTAGATGGCACTGCGTCTAAGGGATTAAGTGTGGCGCAACTGCAGAATTGTGAATTAGATGGGGTTATGATTGATGGCACATCTGCAGGAGTTTGTGCTGGGCTGTTTGCTGAAGGTACGGATGCCGATCCTCTGTGGGGCGATCAAACTGAGGATGGAGTTACCACTGGTTGGGACTTTTTACCTGTTGGTGAATATCCCTATCTGTTTGCCAACGATGACGAAGGCAGAGACCTATTGCCAACAGTTGCTGAACAAAGATGCCAACGCAATAAAATTTTCTACAACCTCCCCTGCGCCACCGAATAAACCACGCATAAATACTTGGTATATAGGTCTGCTGTAGGGGCGGAGCCAGGGGGGATGAATATAGGAACCGCCCGCAAAATGCCTAACTCTCGCGATGTACCATCGGGATACTCGCAACATACCCCTGGTATGATGCATAAATACTTGCATTGTACTTATGTTCGGTGCATAAATACTTGGTATATAGGTCTGTAGGGGCGGAGCTGCGCTCCGCCCGCAAAATGCCTAAATCTTGCGATGTACCATCGGGATGCTCGCGACACCGAAATTAAAACTGTTCCCTAATATCCGATGTAATCGTATCCACAGAAACCTCCAACGACCGCTTAAACGGCTCTTGCCTAATCGGACATTTCTTCACTTGACAATGAGGGCACATAATCGGACGGCAAGGGTCAAAATGAAGTATAACCTCACCATTGCCTTGAGGGATTAAGAGTTTGGTAACATCTTCGTTTATCTGATGCAATTGTTTTGCATCATAATAAGAAGGGACTACTAGGTGCGCATCCACATAAAAAGAATAGCCCGACTTCCAGCTACGCAAATTATGAAAGTTTATCCAATGCGGCTTGGAGTGCTTAGTCAAGGATTCTGTAATACTCTGCAGCTGTCCTTCATCTGCAGTATTCATTAACTGATTTACCGCATTTTTTGTTACACTCCATCCAGTATAAAATAAAAGCAGTGAAACCAAGATTCCGATAATCGGGTCTATAATCGCCCAATCGGTAAAGTGAACTATAGTCAAGCCCACCAAGATTCCCACCGAAGTCCAGACATCAGATAACACATGCTTACCATCCGCAACTAAAGCTAAGGAGTCCAATCGCTTTCCCTGACGAATTAAATAATAGCCCAGCACCCCATTAACCACACTGGCGCCTAAAACTATAATAAGCCCTATTTCCAAGCGATAAATTGAGGGACCTTCTATGAGCTGTCCAACACTTTCAATAACAATAATGATTGCCGCCATGATAATCATGGCTCCTTCTACGCTGGAAGAAACACCCTCCACCTTGCCATGCCCATAAGGATGATTCTTATCTGCGGGGGCATTGGCTATTTTAATTGACCATATAAGTATGATAGCTGCAACTAAATTAACTATGGATTCCAAAGCATCGGATAAAACAGCTACTGAACCAGTTATGAGATATGCGGCAAACTTGGCGACTAACAGCAGCAATGCCACTGCCAAAGAAATTAAAGCGCAATTTAATCTCTGACGAGATTTTTGCTTGGATTGAGAGTTAGGCAACCCCCTGTTGGGAATGTTGTTTGTCTGCATGGTAAGAAGAACGAACCAAAGGACCAGAAGCCACATTCATAAATCCCATTTTATCACCAAGTGCGGCATAGTATTGAAACTCACGCGGATGAACATAACGGGCAACTGGAAGATGAGATAAACTGGGTTGTAGATATTGTCCTATGGTTACCATGTCCACCTTATGTTGACTCAGGTCAAAAAGCATCTGTTCAACTTCTTCCATTGACTCGCCTAATCCCACCATTATGCCCGACTTAGTAGGGATGTTAGGACGTCTTTCCTTGAATAAACGCAACAAACGTAAAGACCATGAGTAGTCGGAACCAGGACGAGCTTGACGATACAGCCGTTCTACCGTTTCCAGATTATGATTAAATACATCGGGCGGGGTTTCCTCTAAGAGTTTTAATGCAACCTCCATTCTGCCACGAAAATCGGGGACTAATATCTCTATTTTAATGTTGGGGGATTTGGCGCGAATTGCTGTAATACATTTAGCAAAGTGGTCAGCGCCGCCATCCAACAGGTCATCGCGGTCCACTGAAGTTACCACCACATACTTGAGATTCATATCGGCAATAACTTTGGCAAGATTTTGCGGCTCTTCCTCATCAAGTGCTAAGGGGCGTCCATGAGCTACATCACAAAAAGGACAACGGCGTGTGCATATATCTCCCATAATCATAAAGGTAGCAGTTCCGCCGCTAAAGCACTCGTTCAAATTGGGACAAGATGCTTCCTCGCATACGGTGTGAAGATTATGACTACGCAGCACCTGTTTAATCTCTTCTACCTTTGGGTTTAAAGAAATCTTAATCCTGATCCAATCTGGCTTGCGGATAGGGTCAGTGGTTGGTAGTATTTTAATGGGAATACGCGCCATTTTTTCGGCAGCGCGTAGTTTAACCCCGCTGGCTAGCGGTGTTTTGCTGCGTGTAATAAGATTTTCAGCCATAGGGGGTATTATAACCTATATATTGTTGCGAGCATTCTGATTGTATGAACCGATAAGTACGACATAAACTGGATAGTTTGCTACGGAAGTTAGGGGGAGGTTAGCAATGGGTGGGATAATGCCAAACTAATATAAGGCGAGCATTTTGTGGGCGGAAAAGTTGCCCTGCCTCACGGAAACTATGTTGTTTGTTTATGTACGCCTATCCTGAAACGCTGACTTTCTTATTAATAAACTCCAATTCCTCTACTTCTTTATTTCTTACCTCAATATCCTCAAAACAGCTAATCGCTTCAGGTTCAGTCGTAAATGGCTTCCATCCAAGCAGCTTTTTTATTCTTTCTTCTAGCCCAGCATCAGGATATTTCTCATTTATCATATAAGCTGCTGCCAGCTTTTCCAACCTACCAATTTTTTTATCTAAAAACCAGCCAGCAATAAAATTGATTTCATCTTTGAACTTGTAATTATCTTTTTTTGCTTCAACCCACTTTTCGACATCTTCATAAAAATCATAAGCACATCCATAGCCAACTGGAGGGAAGCCCTTACTCAGTATAAAACTATCATTTAACATACGTATCTCATCTCTTAAGTCAAAAGCATAAGGACCGTAAATATCCTGTATAAATTTGTAATCTAAAGGAACACCTAACATTCGCTGTGCAATATAACATCCTTTTTGTAAATGAATCATCCCTGCCCAACCATTTTTATCTTTTAGTGCGCCGAGCAAAAAACAAATAAAATTAACTCTATCCTTTTCTTCCATAATATACCTCTTTAATAATAACTTATATATTCTATATTAAATGTTAATAAAATATAGAAATCAATTAAACATTGTAATAACTTTTAGTATTACATCTCATTAAGTAGAATCTTATCTTTATTATTCTTAATCCACTCCTTAATATCACCGCTCTTATCTGGTTTTGCAAAGATATAACCATAATCAAAATCTGTTGAAATTATATGATTAAATATATTAGAGCAATTCTTCGCTTCCTTTATAGTTCCATCTTCTAATTTTACAGGGAAATCTAAGTTCTCATCTTTGTCAGTACTTTTGCCAATATTTTTAATAATTTCTTCAGAGAATTCCTTTAAAATTTTACTATATATTAGCTCTGTAGGAGTAGATAAATTTAACCTTTGTAGAGAATCATCTTGGATTGTTGTTTGCGCCAAATGTTCTGTAAATATCTTTTTATCATCAATATTTTGTTTGTATACTAATCTAAATCTATACTTTCTTTCTAGCAATTTATTAGCGTGATTATGTAAGCGATGTTCGGAATTATCTTGTATCATAAATAGTTCCCTTAATATGTCAGAGTCCGTACATCGTAAATACCCTTCTGGCTTATCCTCATTAACTTTAAAATTCTCTTCTTTCATAAGTTCCTTAAGAAAACCCTGTAAATGCTCATCATATATCTTGCGGGTAGGATGCTGGTAAACCTGACTATACATCCAATGACGAGACATTAATAAAGATTCCACCAATGGTAAATCTTTTTCATGAATACCTAAAGGAATGCTATCATTATTATCATTTAAAGGTATATCTAGGATACGTAATGAGCGCACTAATCTATCTTTATCCACCAATCCATAAGGCACTCCAATATGACATGAATCTCTTAATAAATAGTCCATTCTGTCGGCTCCAAAAAGGTCGCTTGTTATGATACTACTCAATATTTTTTTCCAAAGCTCTTCTGGATTTTCTTCTGTCGTAAATTTAGCAGTTGCTATTGAGGATATTATTTTAGGATCTAATGTTCTGCTTCCATCGGGCGCATTAACCGGTATCTGTTCAAAAAACTCAATCATTTTTCCAGTGATTAATTCACGAGTTAGATCTTCATGATTTATTCCTTCTAATATTTTTTCTCCCGTGTGTGAAAAAGGTAAATGTCCCACATCATGACACAATGCTGCCATGCGTAATGTCTGGCGCCAATATTGCTTGTCGCGCAATTGCTCTTGAAATACTTCTCGGGATCTCTTGGTTAAATTATCGTCATCCATAACAACATCAAATATATTAGTGGCGAGTTCCATAACGCCCAATGAATGTTCAAAACGTTTATGGCTGGCCCCTGGATAGATGAGATAGGTCATAGCAAGCTGATGAATATCTCGTAAGCGTTGAAATTGAGGGGAATCAATAACTACTTTTTCTTCGTTAGTATAACTAACAAATTTGTGTATAGGATCACGAACTATGTGATTATTTTTCATTACATTATCTACTTTATTAAATATATACGCGCTTTTCCTTAACACAGTACTTCTTATTGTTAATATTCTTTATAAGGGCTTTTATTATTAATTCAAGATGTAAATTAGCTTAGTTTTGTTTATGGGGTGAATATTTTACGGGCGTAGCAAGAATTTGGACGTCATGCAGGAGTTCATCGCGAGCATGGTTATGATTTATCGCAAGAGTTAGGCATTTTGCGGGCGGAGCGCAGCTCCGCCCCTACAGACCTATATACCAAGAATTTAAGTATTATACCAAGGGTGTTTTGCAAGAATTCTGATGGTTTGTTGCGAGAGTTAGGCATTTTGCGGGCGGAGCGCAGCTCCGCCCCTACAGACCTATATACCAAGAATTTTTAATTTCGGTGGTAGAGGTTATTTTCTTGGTATATTAGCTGGCTCAGTTCAAGCTCAATCAGCGCCGAGTTGATACTACTGACTGGTTCTTTAGTAAGTTCAGCTAACTGGTCTGCATATAAGGGTCCTTTATCCAAGACCAGGAGTATCTGCTGACTGACGCCAGGCAGCCCCTCAGGATGCTTGCCAGGATGCCCATCGGGCGGTTTGCCAGGATGCTCATCAGCTGCTCCCGAAGCCACCTCCTCAAATAAACCCCCAGATAATTCGCCACTCTGGCTACTTCTCGCAGTTCCTCCCCCAGCATCATTCCTTGCTGCACTCCCAACACTTCCAGCCAGCTGATACTTAATTGCCATTCCATAGCTTTGATACACTGGCTCCAGATGCTTGATTATATCTTGGTGATTTGTGGTTAGATTAGCGCCATCTTGTATCATCTTGTTGGTGCCTTCAGATAATGGCGAGCGAATAGAACCAGGTATGGCAAAAACCTCGCGCCCCTGCTCAGCGGCGAGCCGCGCCGTTATCATAGCGCCGCTTGCCAAGCCGGCTTCCACTACCAGCAACCCGAGTGTAATCCCACTAATGATTCTGTTGCGTTGAGGAAAGTTTTGTCTAAGCGGTTGCACAGAGCGCGGAAAGATTGAAACAATAGCCCCGCCATTATCAACTATTTTGTTGGCAAGGGTGTGATGGGCGCGCGGATAGGTTATATCAATACCAGTCCCTATAATCGCAATTGTTTTGCCTCTTTTATCTAATGAATTAATATGAGCAGTCGCGTCTATGCCATAAGCCAAGCCACTTACAATGCAGATGCCATAGTCCGCCAGAGACGAGCTAAACGCAGCAGCATTCTGGACGCCTTCACGCGTGGGCTTGCGTGAGCCAACTATGCCAAAAAGCGGGAAACGTAAAAGCGTAGGGTCGCCGCGCACAAAAAGAAGCGCCGGCGCTCCTTTAGTTTGTTTTAGTAAGACAGGGTAGCGCTCATCTTCATAAGATATAAGATGATTATGCGGGCTGCTTTGCTCCCAGCAAAGATCCTGTTGGATAGTTGCGGCTAAGTAATCCTTATCCGCGGAAGATGAATATTGAGGTAAATCCTGCGACGGATAAGCCAAAGCCCGCGCCGCAGTAATACCGCAATGAAAGTAAGTTAGCCAATCCTCTATTGGTATTGGCGTTGGCACCGCAGCTATTTTAACAAGCTAGCGACAATTTCCCAATTAACTATATTCCAGATTGATTTAAGATATTCAGGACGCCTATTACGATAATCTACATAATAAGCATGTTCCCAAACATCTACTCCGAAAAGAGCATTCTTGCCATGCCTCAACGGGTTATCTGCATTTGAGCAGCTCATAAGTTCGAGCCCGCCCTTATCATTTTGAGCTAGCCATGCCCAGCCAGAACCAAAAGTATTGGCTCCGCATAGCTCAAATTGTTCTTTAAACTTATCAAAAGAACCGAAGTCAGAATTAATCAACTCAAGTAATTTTGTTGGCGGTTCGCCGCCGCCATTAGGGCTTAGCAGCTGCCAGAACATAGAGTGATTCCAGTGTTGTCCTCCGTTATTAAACATAGGACCATCAGGACACTTACGCACAATATCATCCAATGATGCATCTGCAAATTCTGTGCCTTTGATAAGGTCGTTTAGTTTAGTTACGTAGGTTTGATGATGTTTGCTGTGATGAAGAGTCATCGTCTCTTCAGAGATATGAGGAGCTAATGCTCCATAATCATAATCCAATTTAGGTAATGTATGTTCCATTTCGTATATTCTGTAAAATTAAATATTGTAGCCCATTATAGCATAATAAGAATTAGTGGGCGAGAATTTGTTCCAAGAATAGCTTAGTCCTATCACTTTTTGGTTTCTCAAAGAATTGCTTAGGCGGGCTTGACTCCACAATCTCGCCTTTATCCATAAAGATAATACAATCGGCAACTCGGCGGGCAAATCCCATCTCATGGGTTACTACAACCATAGTCATTCCTTCATCCGCAAGCTCTATCATTACGTCCAACACCTCGGAAATCATTTCGGGGTCTAACGCAGATGTCGGCTCATCAAACAGCATGACATTTGGATTCATACATAAGCTGCGCGCTATTGCAACCCTTTGTTGCTGCCCTCCAGACAATTGACCAGGATACTTATCGGCTTGCTCGGGTATCTTCACCCGTTCCAAAAACTTCATTGCAGTCATTTCTGCCTCCTTCTTGGACTCTTTGCGCACCCATATAGGCGCCAGGGTTAGATTCTCCATAATAGTTAAATGGGGAAAAAGATTGAAATGCTGAAACACCATCCCCACCTCGCGTCTCACCATATCAATATTCTTAATATCATCGGTCAACTTTATGCCATCAACCATTATTGTGCCGGACTGATGTTCTTCCAGTTTGTTTATGCATCTTATGAGGGTTGACTTACCCGAGCCAGAAGGACCGCAGATAACTATCTTCTCTCCTTTTCTAACCGTCATATTTACGTCTCGCAGAACGTGCAATTCGCCAAACCATTTGTTCAAATTGACGATTTCTATAATATTCTCTTGTGATTTTTTCATAATAATAATTCTCTTAGTTAATTTTGCTAATTTAGCTACTTGTTTTGTCGCGTGGATAGCTTACGTTCTATTGCTTGGCTGTAACGCGACATGGCGAAGCAACAAATCCAGAACACCAATGCGGCGAAAGCAAGCCCTTCAATGGCATATTTCAACCACTCGGGGTTGCGCGTTGCGCCATAAGAGGAGTGCAATAAATCCCACATGCCTATGATGTATACCAATGAAGTATCTTTGAATAAGGCAATTAAAGTGTTCACTATTCCAGGGATAACTAAGCGTAATGCTTGAGGCAAAATAATCATGGATGTTTTTTTCCAGTAAGTGAGCCCTAAAGCATCTGCCGCCTCATATTGCCCTTTGTCTATGGCTTGTAAACCGCCGCGAATTACCTCCGCCATATAAGCGGATTGAAATAGGGTGATGCCTATAAGAGCGCGCGCCAATTTATCAAAATCTGTTCCTTCAGGAAAGAATAAAGGAAGCATAACCGATGCCATAAATAGCACGGTGATGAGCGGAACTCCGCGCCAGAACTCAATAAAAATAATACAAACCATTTTGATAAGCGGCATATTATCTGCGCGCCTACCAAGTGCTAATGCAATACCAATAGGTAAAGAGGCAACCATTCCCACACTGGCAAGCACTATCGTTAGCATAAATCCGCCCCATCTATCGGTGGGTATTACTGGGTCAAGCAGCTTTATGCCGAATAATGAACCATGGATAATGGCGTAAGAAAACACTGGAAAGATGACCAGCAGAGTAACTCCCAAGTACATCTTTATCTTAACCGGAATAATCTTGAGGAAGAGGGGAATCGCTAAGAGGACTCCAATCAAGCCCGCTAAAGTGGGACGCCATACAAAATCCTGCGGATAGAAGCCGAAACTTATAAACAGGAAGTTTTGTTTAATAAACACCCAACAGGCGCCTGATTTAACGCAATCTTCTCCAGTGGTGCCGCTCCAGTTGGCATTTACCAGCCCCCAGGAAATGACATTATAAAATATAGTATATAGAAGCCATGCTCCAATTAGAGTAAGCACTATGTTCAATGGTGATGAAAAAAGATTACGATAAGCCCAACCAACAGGACCTTGGTTGGTTTGTAATCTCATTATCAAAGTTCTTTTGTTATTTTCCATAATATTACCTTTCTATTATTGCTACTTTCTTGTTATACAAATTCATCAAGGCAGAGGTTGATAAACTAAGTATTAGATACACCAACATAGTCATGGCGATTATCTCCACCGCCTTGCCTGTTTGATTGAGGGCGGTTCCCGCAAAAACAGCGACTAAATCTGGATAACCTATCGCAGTTGCCAAAGATGAGTTTTTAGTCAGGTTGAGATACTGACTTGTTTGTGGCGGGATTATCACTCTCAGCGCTTGCGGAATAATCACCAAACGCAAAGTTTGCCAGCGATTTAATCCCAACGAATATGATGCCTCGGTTTGTCCATGAGACACTGCCAACACGCCGCCTCTGATATTCTCTGCTATGAATGCCGCAGTGTATATTGATAAAGCAAACACCAATGCGGTAAGCTCAGGTATAAGGTTTAACCCACCCTTGTAGCTAAATTTATCTGCCACTGGCATTTCAAAAAAGAGAGGAGTAGCCAGAGCAAAATATGCTATTAGCGGCAAGGATACCAAAATTCCTAAGACGGGGAGGGCGATTGGCAATTGTTTGCCTGTTGCTGCTTGCACCCGTTTTGCCCGACGTCTGTATATTATTGATATGACTATGCTAATTGCCAATGCGGCAACTATATAAATAAAACCGCTTTCTATGATGGGTTGCGGAAAGAATAACCCCTTTTTATTAAGAACCACAGCGCCATTGAACAGGGTGCCACTTTCTTGAACGTGCGGCAGAAAGGGAATCAGAATTGCAAAATACCAGAACATTATCTGCAATAGCAAGGGAATATTACGAAAAATTTCAATATACATATTCGCCAGCTGTGATATTAACCAGTTACTGGAAAGACGAGCTAACCCGACAACAAGCCCAATAATAGTTGCAAATATTATCCCTAAAACGCTTATTAGAATCGTATTCAGCAACCCGATAAAGAAGGTGGTGGCATAAGAGCTTACTCCTGTTTTATATTCAATAAAAGGACTAAAGAGTATGGGAAATCCTGCCTCAAGCCCAAGAAAGCGAAAGCCAGTTTGTATCCCTCTTTTATCCATATTATGGAGAGTGTTGTTGAATATAGACCAGAAAAAGAACAGGACTATAGCAATCAAAATTATTTGATAAAACAATCCACGCAATCTTTTATTGCGATAAAAAGGAGTGCTGCTATCAAATAATTTAGTGTTGCTTATTTTGTTAAGTTTCATAACTTACTTATGCTTATTTTATTAAGTTTCATACTAAATTATTTTGTTAGATAAAAAAACAAGGGCTGCTGTATTGCGACAAAATTGCGACAAAATTGTGGCAAGATTGTAACAGAGCAGCCCCCGTTTATATCATATTAGAAAATATTATCTAATAGGAGGCGCATACATTATGCCGCCTCTGCTCCATAGAGCATTTACGCCGCGAGGTAATTCCAAAGCGGAATCTGCTCCAACATTTCTGTCAAACATCTCGCCATAGTTGCCAACTTGGCTAACTATGTTATAGCCCCAATCATCACTAAGATCTATGCCTTTGCCTGTTTCACCTTCGGTGCCTAACAAACGTCTAACATTAGGGTTATCACTGTCGCTTCTCAAAGAGTCAACATTATATGAGTCAATGTCATATTCTTCGGCATTTACCAAAGCATACATTACCCACTTAACCACATTAAACCAAGCGTCATCGCCTTGGCGAACAACTGGTCCTAATGGTTCTTTTGAGATAACTTGACCTAAGATTTCAGCGCTACTTGGGTCAGCAAGCTGTGTTCTGATGGCAGCCAGCTGAGATGTATCACTTGTGAGAACTTCGCATCTTCCTGTATCAAAACCTTCTTTGGTTTGCACGGAAGTATCATAAGTTATGGCATTATATTCCATGTTATTAACGCGAAAGTAATCAGCTAAGTTAAGCTCAGTAGTTGTCCCTGCTTGGATGCATACGGAAGCGCCATCAAGTTCAAGCGCATCATCAACTCCAAGAGATGTTTTAACCAAAAATCCTTGGCCATCATAGTAGTTAACACCAGCGAAGTTAATTCCCAATGTGGAATCACGGGTTATCGTCCAGGTGGTGTTACGGACTAGAACGTCTATTTCACCAGAAGCCAAAGCGGTGAATCTTTCTTTGGCAGTCAATGCAACAAAGTTTACTTTGTCAGCATCACCAAGAACAGCAGCTGCTATAGCGCGGCAAGTATCGGCATCTAAGCCAGACATTCTGCCATTGGAATCAGGAGCTGAAAAACCGGGCAGACCACCGTCTACACCGCAGATTAAAGTTCCTCTTTCTCTAACAAGATCCAAAGTTCCTGTTGCTTCGGCTGCTTCTTCACCTGCTTGTTGTTTTGGCGCGCAGCCAATTACAAAGGCGGCGGTAACAACGCTAAGAAGCAAACCTTTTGTTAGTTTATTTATATTCATAACTAATTTTATGGTTGATATAAAAATAAGATGATTATTTACTTAGTTCTGCTATCAATAGTAAACAGTTAATAAGTAACATACACATCATTCTTTATACTAAGTATTGCCTCAATCAAACTCGTATAACTCTCTTACGAGTTATGAGTAAGATTCAAGCCCCACTAGTATTCATTTACGCAGTATTTACGTACCACATAATTATAGCATAACGAATAAGTTATAGAATATTAAAAGAACTTAACTTTCATATATCTATTATTCCGTTTTATAATAAACACTGCTATATAAGCAGCGGGATAAGCAGCGGGAGCAAGCAAACGGGGTATAGCGCAGCTTGGTAGCGCGCCTGCTTCGGAAGCAGGAGGTCGTAAGTTCAAATCTTGCTACCCCGAATTTTGATTTTATTAACTTATATATAGTAGAGGTAAATTATGAAAGGAGATAAAGAAGTCATATTAATGCTGAATAATTCTTTGAGCGGAGAATTGTTTGCAATAAATCAGTATATGCTACATCATAGCATTTTAGAAAATATAGGTCATCCTAAACTGGGTGAGCTTATAAAAAAGCAGGCAATTGACGAGATGCGTCACGCAGAGAAGCTTATTGGCAGAATATTATTTTTGGATGGTGACCCACTTATGGGTTCTAACGAAGAATGTAAGCTGGAGAAAGAACCGCCGGCGATATTGGAGACGCAGCTCAAACTTGAGCAATCTGCAATTGATATGTATCGTCAAGCGGCGGGTGTAGCTGATAAGGCGAATGACTATGTAACTCGCGCCCTATTTGAAGAAATTCTTGCTGAAGAAGAATTACATTATGATTGGCTGGAAACTCAGTTGGGCTTAATCAAACGACTGGGCTTTGCCCATTATGAAGCATCACTTAGCGCTTCGCTATAGTTGTAATCAAGCTTTAATAGGGCTGAATTTGTAATCTGAATCTGTAATATAGCTTAACTAACATGACAGGCGATTTTGTAGAAGCAGTTAATCTTGCTGCAGCAGGACTTACTTATGTATTTATATTTTTAGGAGTTTTAATTCTCCTATTAATGACATCATCATGGGTTTTTTCCTTTTTTAATAAAGAAGCAGCAGAGGAAGATGAACTACAGCTAGCAGCTGTAACTGCGGCAGTGCAACATCATAAAATATCAAAGAAGTAACAATTAACATGAACTCCCATAAAAGTAATTCGCAGCAGGGTCAGCAACAGCACCCGATAAAACACCCGCAAAAACACAAAGTATCTATAACTGAATTAGTATTTCGCGACGGGCATCAATCACTGCTTGCCACCAGAATGCGTCTGGATGATATGTTGCCTATAGCTGATGCGCTGGATAAAATCGGCTATTGGTCTATGGAATCCTGGGGCGGGGCGACTTTTGATTCTTGTATTAGGTTTTTAGGCGAAGACCCGTGGGATAGAATCCGCCAAATAAGCAAGGCGATGCCAAACACCCCACAGCAGATGCTATTGCGCGGACAAAATATTCTGGGCTATCGTCATTATGCCAATGATGTTGTGCGTAAGTTTGTTGAACGTTCTGTGGCAAACGGCGTCAAGGTTTTTCGTGTATTTGATGCATTGAATGATTTGCGCAACCTTGAGACGGCTATTAAAGCAGTGTTGGAGTTTGAAGGGCATGCCCAAGGGACACTTTCTTATACCATTAGTCCTGTTCATACTTTAGACACTTGGGTTAAGCAAGCAAAAGACCTTGAAGGGCTGGGGGTTAACTCCATCGCCATTAAGGATATGTCTGGGTTGCTAACCCCATACACCGCCTATGAACTGGTGAAGAAAATAAAAAGCGCCACTCAATTAAGAGTGCATATTCACTGCCACGCCACTACTGGATTATCCACTGCAACCGCAGTTAAGGCAATTGAAGCAGGGGCTGATACCATAGATACTTCCATCGCCTCAATGAGCATGACTTATGGACACACGGCAACAGAATCAATGGTGGCTATCTTGCAAGGGACTCCTTATGATACAGGGCTGGATATTGACAAACTTATTGAAATAAGCGATTACTTTCGTCCCGTGCGTAAAAAATATGCCAAGTTTGAGGGCGCCTTAAAAGGAGTGGACCCGCGCATCTTGGTGGCGCAGGTACCAGGCGGAATGCTCACCAACATGGAAAATCAATTGCGCGAGCAAAATATGTCTGATAAGATTGATGAGGTTTTACAAGAAATTCCCAAAGTCCGCAAGGAGCTTGGCTATGTTCCTTTGGTTACCCCAGCATCTCAGATAGTGGGAGCGCAGGCGATAATGAATGTTATGAGCGGTGAGAGATATAAAACCATAACCAAAGAAACCGCCGGTATATTTAAGGGCGAATATGGCAAGACCCCAGCAGCAGTGGATGAAGCGCTGCAAAAGAGAATCTTGGACGGAGAGGAAGTGTCTCCTTATGACCCAGCAGGCAAGAAGGATGAGCTAGCCCAGCTTACCGCTGAATTAAAGGCGGAAGCAAAAAGTGGAGGGTTTGCGCTGGCAAAAAATGAGATTGATGATGTGTTGGCTTTTGCCTTATTCCCGCAAGTTGCCCTAAAGTATTTTAACAATCGTGATAATCCCGCCGCTTTTGAGGCAGTGCCGCAAGAGGGCGAGACAAGCGCGGCAGGCGCGGCAGGAGATGGAGGCGAGGGCGCGGCTACAGCGTCAGCATCATCCCCAACATCATCAATGCCCGCCACCTATAGGGTTAAGGTTAACAACAAAGAGTTTATGGTGGAAGTTGATGCTGCAGGTGGATCCATAGATGGCAAATCTATCAAACCTACTGGAGAAGCAAGCCCCACTATGTCGGCGCCCGCCACGCCCACACCTGCTACAGCGCCAAGTCCAGTATCAGAGGCGGCATCTGGCAATGAGCAAGTAATTACCGCGCCCTTAGCTGGCAATGTATTCAAACTTGCGGTTGAACAAGGACAAGAAGTTAAAGAGGGCGATGTTTTGATGGTGCTGGAAGCAATGAAGATGGAATCTGAAGTTCGCTCGCCTTACAATGGCAGAGTATCCAGCATCCATATTCGCCAAGGGGATAGCGTGGCAGTTGGCGCTAAGATTATGAGCTTGACTACGCAATAATAATCCTATATATAAGCCACTAAATAGAAGCCACTAACAATCACTAAAAATGGAATACGTAAACATAATCTGGGAGGGCACGGGGATACGTAGCATAACCGCAGGGCAGGGGATAATGATATTAATATGCATACTATTGCTGTATCTGGCAATATTCAAAAAGTTTGAACCCTTACTGCTGCTCCCCATTGGCTTTGGCGGCTTGCTCGCCAACGCGCCGATTATAGACATGGCAGGTCCTGGCGGAATCCTCTATTACTTTTATTCTTTTGGTATTCAAACCAGCATTTTCCCTTTGATAATTTTTATGGGCGTCGGGGCGCTAACTGATTTCTCCCCTATGTTGGCAAACCCCAAAACTCTGCTGCTTGGGGCTGCAGCTCAGTTTGGCATATTTGCCACTATGTTGGGAGCAGTAGCACTTAGTAATGTTGGCATCTTTGACTTTACGCTAAGAGAGGCGGCGGCTATTGGGATTATTGGCGGCGCTGATGGTCCCACAGCAATTTACCTCTCTAATATACTGGCGCCGGATTTATTAGGTCCCATAGCAGTTGCCGCCTATTCTTATATGGCGTTAGTGCCATTAATCCAACCGCCTATAATGCGCCTGCTAACCACTAAAAAAGAACGTGGCATAGTTATGCACCAGTTGCGTCAGGTCTCTAAGGTTGAGAGAATAATTTTTCCTATAATCCTGCTGCTTTTGGTTATTATGTTCCTACCTGATGCCACTCCATTACTGGGAATGTTCTGCCTTGGCAATCTCATCCGTGAGAGCGGAGTGGTGGATCGCCTAAACGACACATTGCAGAACTCTTTGATTAATATAGTTACAATTTTATTAGGAATTGCTGTCGGCTCTAAACTAAGCGCCGCTGAATTTCTGGAAGAAAGGACTATCGCTATTTTGCTATTGGGCGTTGTGGCTTTTGCTTTGGGCACTGCTATGGGAGTGCTGATGGGCAAGCTACTAAACAAGGTTAGTAAGACGCCGATTAATCCATTGATTGGCGCGGCGGGTGTTTCCGCAGTTCCAATGGCGGCGCGAGTAGCCAATAAGGTTGGCAATGAAGAAAACCCGCATAACTTTTTGCTTATGCATGCTATGGGACCAAATGTAGCGGGAGTAATTGGTTCTGCAGTTGCCGCAGGAGTTATGATAAAGTTCCTAGGGTAACACTTGCGCCGTATTTATGTATGCATTTTGAATTCTTGGAACGATGGTCTGTAGGGGCGGAGCTGCGCTCCGCCCGCAAGGTGCTCAATACTTGCGACACGCTATCCCCATGCTCGCGATAACACTATTGCCATGCTCCGCCCGCAAAATGCCTTGACTTTAATTCATAATCATTTATAATGTTATATATGAATATATCCAGATTTATACCAATGAAAACATCAGCGCTACTATTTTCGCTAATTTGCATCTTGACGCTGGCTGCCTGTGCTGGCGGAGGCGGCGGTGGCGGAGGTAGCACACCAGGAGGCAAACCTAATCCCCCTCCCGCTGGAATTGGCGTATTAAACTTACGGGTTATCCCTGATGAAACCAACGCTACTCTTATATGGAATAACCCTGATGTGAATATAACCAGCATTAATATAACCTACCACAACAAAAGTACCCCTGATGCTTTACAATACTTCCCTTTAATAACAGAGGAAGATAGCATTAGCTCCAATGCAACAAACGTAACTAAAGTGATAACTAATTTAGAAGAGGGGTCAATCTATATCTTTAATGTTCGTTTGGAACTGGGCGGTGCCGATGAAAATAAAACTGTGAATAGAGAATTATCCGAAACCCGCTTAATTGGTCCCAACCTTGACCAAGACGAATATGCGGATGCCGACCTTCTTGAAACGGATGAAGATGGAGATGGCGTCAATGATAATCTGGATGCTTTCCCTCGCAATACCACTTTGTCCGCCTTTGCGGTTACAGAATTATCCGCACGTCCTGGCAACGGCGAGGTCACCCTTAGCTGGAATAATCCAGTTGCAGAAATAGCCAGCATTAGTATAAGCTACCAAAGAGATGATTTTGTTGGTCAACTTATGATGAATAGCAGCGCTCAAATAACCTCTGGCGAACAGAATGTGCAAGAAACCATAGAAGGACTAACCAACGGACAATCCTATACTTTTAATGTTACCTTGACATTAACTGGCGATGATGCTGCTAAGAAAGTAATGGTAGCATCCACTACTGCAACTCCTGGCGCCTTTTCAGTAATAGATTTAGCAGCGTCTCCTGGAGCTGGCAATGTAACTCTTAACTGGAATAATCCAGATGCAGATATAGCCAGCATTAGCATAAGCTATGAAGTTACTGGTTCTGGCATGTCCACAACAGTGGGAGCTAGCAACACTGGCAGAGGTGCGAGTGTGGAACAAACCATAACTGGACTAACCAACGGACAATCATATACTTTCAATATTAGCTTAACATTGCAAAATGATGATGCTGGCAGGGAAGGCATGGCGGTATCTGACACCGCAACTCCTAACGTCTTTGCAGTAACAGATTTAACAGCGATTCCTAACGACAGCAGCGTCACTCTTAGCTGGATAAATCCAGATGCAGATATAGCCAGCATTAGTATAAGCTATTATGAAGTTACTGGTTCTGGTGCGTCCACAACAGTGGGAGCAAGCAACATTGGCAGGGAAGCGAGTGTGGAAGAAACCATAGATGGCTTAGATAACGAAGTATCCTATAACTTCACTGTTAGTTTAACTTTAGGTGGTGACATCTATGCTGGCAGGGAAGGACCTGCGTTATCTATTATTGTGGGTATTGGACCCAATTTAGATGGAGACGAATATGCTGATTTTGTGGATAATGACGTTGATGGCGATAGTTTTATCAATGCTGATGACGTAGATGATGACGGCGATGGCCTGATAGAGATTGCCACTGCGGCGCAACTTGACCAGATTCGCTATAATCTATTGGGCAGTAGTTTGAATACAAGCGATGGAGTAGCCGGCGATGCCAGCGGTTGCGGCGGGCTAAACGACATCAGCGAATGCAACGGCTATGAGCTTACACATAATATATCCCTTGACGGCTATCCCAACTGGGTGCCAATTGGCAGCTGCGGAGACTTCGAGGGTACTGGCGAGAATCCTTGTACTACTGTGAGTTCATTATTCAGCACTACTTTTGATGGCAATGGTTGGACAATTAGCAATCTTACTATAACAAACCCTGCTGCCCCCTACAACAACGCGGCAGGATTGTTTGGTGCAATCAGCCCTGATTCTATTCTGCGTAATGTTCATATACGATCTGCCAACATTAGCGGTGGTGACAGTAATGTGGGGCTGTTGGTTGGTTATGCACAAAGAGCAAGAATTAGCAATAGTTCCGCAGAAGGAGAGGTTATGGCTACTGTGAGTGGGAAGAAGGTCGGCGGTCTGGTTGGTGATGGGGCGAACGCCAATATAACTTCATCTTATGTGACTGGCGGGTCTATCAGCGGGCTTAGTAGTATTGGTGGTCTGATTGGTGCTGGAAATTTTGCCGTGATTACATCATCTTATGCGATGAATATTACTGTCCTTAGTGATAACAATAATGCTGGCGGTCTGGTTGGTGCTGGAAATTTTGCCATCATTACATCATCTTATGTGGTTGGCGGGTCTGTCATCGGGCTGGATAGAGTTGGCGGTATGGCTGGTAATGGGGAGAGCAGTACCAAGATTACTTTGTCTTATGTGGGGGACTTGTTTATCAGTGGAAGGAGTAATATTGGCGGCATGGTTGGGGGTGGTAATAGCATAATCACTTCGTCTTATGTGGGAGGTGGTGTTGACATCATAGGTACCGGTAGGAACATCGGCGGTATGATTGGTTCTGGGGATGGCGCTACCATCAAATCGTCTTATGTTGCGGCTGATACTATCAGCGGGACTAGTCATTTCGGCGGTATACTTGGTTTTGGGACTCTTAATGCTGCCAGCTCCAACTCCTATTGGAATAACGAGACGAGCGGTATAACTGGTGGAAGTGTGGCCGGTAAAAGCGAAGGCAAAACCACTGATGAATTGCGGAACCCAGAAATGTTTGTAGGGAGTATTTATGCAACTTGGGAGGATGATATGTGTGGTGGCGATGATGACTCCATTGCCTGGGATTTAGGCAACTCAACCCAATACCCCGCCCTCAACTGCACTCCCGGCGGCAAAGATGCCCAGCGTCCATAAAGGGTCCTGCGACGCAGGTCTGTTGTAAGGGCGGAGCCAGGGGGAATGAATATAGTTTCCGCCCGCAAGATGTCTAAAACTTGCGACGGACTGTCGGCATACTCGCGATAACATAATATGACAGACAGAGGTTTTCTAACACTGGCAGATGGCGCCAACCGTTATAAACGCAGCGCCTACTATGTGCAAATGGCGAAGGGACTTATCCGCTCCATTAAACAATATGATACTAATGACACCAACTTCCCCGTTGCCATTATCAGCGATAGCCAGGATAAAGAACTGGCAAGCATGGCTGATGCTGTCATCAAACCAAAATCCGAATATGGGTTGGGAACTGTGCACAAACTATTTATTGATGCTTACAGCCCCTTCCAAGAAACCATATTTATTGAAGCGGACTGCCTTCTCTACACCGAACCACAACTACTATGGCAGATGATGACTGCGGATAATCTGCCCGTAGCAATCCAACGTCAAGGGACAAAAGAGTTTGTCAGCGGTGATGGTAATTTTGCCATTGAAGACGTTACTCATTACCTTAACAAGTGCGGAATTACTAAGTTCTCCCACACTATAGGGGGTCTAATGTACTTTAATAGGAGCACCAAAGCACAGCAGGTTTTTGCCACAGCGCGAGAGCTATACGAAAAGCGTCAAGAAATTGGCTTGCGCCCTCTACAACAAATACCTGTCGCCGATGAAACAGTATTTGCCACTGCTTTAGCCATGCATAATATTCCTACACTACCCGCAGATAAAGTGCTGCTACAAGAAGAGTTCCGCATAATTAAGCGAAGGGGCTATAGCAAGCTAAACGTCTTGGTAAAGGGCGGCGCCCTTGTAACCCACTCTGGAGCTCCTCAAACCTTGGTAGGACATTATTCGGCATTGGATAAGTTTACATTTGTATATATAAGAGAGTTGCAAAGATTGGCGCTATATAACAAGCTGAAACCATTACTTGGTGACACTGGTGACTCTGGTGATTCGTCAAAGAGTGAGTATACAAGAGTTGATTCATCAAGAGGGGATGCGCCAGACGATGCAACTCTATTCTTGATAACCCTACTGGCTACACTAACAGCAATTCCAACATTTTTAGTAATGAAAAAACGCAGGATTGCTTATTTGCTTTCAATGCTTTGGGGCAGATACAAAGTTGAGGGGATTAAGGGCTTAGTACCAAACAGAATTAAACCTAAAATTAAACCAAAATAAAACTATGATAACCATGATAACCATGATAATTAGGAACAAACCTATATTTTACTTTTTATTTATATCGTCTTCTCTGCTATTAACTCCATTGAAACTTATGGCTGACAACCTTGTAGCTAAAGACGCGCCGCACGGCAATTATGTTGTGAGCATCAAACCGCTACAATTAATAATGGCGTCCCTCATTACTGACAAGGATAAACTTGAGCTAATTATTCCTCCTACAAGCTCACCCCATACTCATCGCTTAAAACCATCGGACATAGTGAGGATGAAACAAGCAAATATGGTCGTCTGGGCAGGCAAGGATTTGGAAAGTAATTTAGTCAAGCCACTGCGCAATGTTAAGCATACTCTGGAACTTATCAAAGAACTAGGACTCAAAGAAGGAAGCAAGGAAGCAAAAGAAGATGACCACGATGACCATGATGAGCATGAAGCACACGACGACCACGATGAGCATGAAGCGCACGCAGACCATGATGAGCATGAAGCACATGACGACCATGCAGACCATGACGAGCATGAGGACGAGCATAAAGTAAATGAAGACGTCCACGACCATTCCTTTGATGCGCATATATGGCTTTCGCCAAAACTCGCTGGACGGGCGGCGCAGGCAATTAGCGCTTACATGCAAAAGGTCAATCCTGCATCAGCGCCTGTATACAAGAAGAATTTAGCCAAGTTCCTTAAAGAACTGGACAAACAAAACACACTCCTGCGCCGCAAGTTATCCGCGGTTAGCGATAAATCATTTATTACTATGCATGACGCTTTTGGATACTTTGTTGATGAGTTTGACCTTGCTTACAAGGGCTATGTAACCCCATCACCACAAACAGGATACTCTGCCCGGCATTTAGCGGAAATTAATAAAATAATTCGCGCTGGTAATGTGCTTTGTGTCTTTAGCGAGCCGCAGTTGAGCAAACGTTCGCTGAATAAATTGGTGGCGGGGACAGGTGTTCGCCAGGGAGTGATTGATGTATTGGGAGAGGATGTTGCGCTTAGCCACAGCGGTTATTTTGATTTATTACACAGCATCGCCGATTCATTAATTAATTGCTTGAAGAAGTGATGGGATAGTTCAAGTTTTGTCGCGAGAGTTATACATTTTGCGGGCGGAGCGCAGCTCCGCCCCTACAGACCTGAGTCGCGAGTATTTATGCATTATACATAAGTGCGATGCGAGAAAGGGTTCAGAAATTATCGGGTTAGTTCAACAACGCCATCATCTGTGGCGCAGATTACTCTGGAGGCATAGTTGCGAGCAAAGATTCCATTACAAACTACGCCAGGCAGATTATTGATTCTCTCTTCCATTTTCAAGGGTTCTGTCAAATCCAAACCATAGACATCCACAATAGGGTTGCCGTGGTCACTAATAAAATCATGGCGATATTCGGGGTTGCCGCCCATTTTTAGCAACTCACGCGATACTAAACTGCGGGCGCTTTTTACCATCTCCACTGCTACGGGGAAATTACCCAACACATCAACCCTCTTGCTTTCATCCACAACACACCAAAACTCTTTTGCCTGAGCAGCGAGTATCTTCTCGCCAGTAAGCGCGCCGCCACCGCCCTTAATCATGCGGCAAAACTCATCCACTTCATCGGCGCCGTCTATATATAAGTCAATGCCATTAATCATGTTGTTGTCCTCATAAGCAATGCCGTATTTATCCAGCAAAGCAGCGCTTGCTTTGGAGCTCACCGCGGCGGGCTTACGCAATCTGTTTTTAATTTGAGCTAACTGTTCTATCATAATGTTTATGGTAGAGCCAGTGCCTATGCCCAGAGTGAGATCCTCAAGGGGGAGGGCGGTTAGTTGTTTGAGGGCATATTGCGCCGCTTGTAATTTTTGCGCTGCTGCTTTTTCCTGTGCTGCCTTTGCTTTGTTATTGAATATCACTTGAATATAATTGGAATTGGAACTAAAGAGAGCCGCTCATTCTAACGCTTTGCCTTTTCCTGCCACCTTCGCCTCTTGTGTCTGAATTTTTATTTTACTAATTATCGCTATAATTATGTATAGGCAGCCAGAGAAAAATAATACTTCCGCTGGCTTGGTTATTAACAGCCCAAAATAGAATATTGCCAACACAGTATTAAAGGAAATCTTATGATTGGTAAATAGGATAAATCTTCTGCCACTTATAAAAGGCAGATTGCTTACCATTAATAACCCTGTGGCGCTGGCAATTAACCCTGATAGATATAAAGACAGAATATGGTCTATGGGGTATAACTCCATAATCCATATTGTTGCGGCAACAAATCCGCCAGCAGCGGGACTTGGCATGCCATTAAAATCCTTAGACCCTTCATCAGTGTCGGTGGAGAACCTGGCTAAACGGACACAACAACAAGACATAAAAACAAATGCTATGCTGATGCCCACATTGCCCCACATATCTAATCCGCGGCAGTAAAGCAGGATTGCTGGAGTTGCGCCAAAGGCAATAACATCGGCTAACGAATCATAATGCTCGCCGAAGGTGCTGCTGCTTTTAGTCAGACGCGCTACTCGCCCATCAAAAGCATCCAAAAAGGCAGCGCCTATTATGGCAATCGCCGCGCTAACATAGTCGCCATTAATGGCAGAAACTATTCCATAGAAACTTATAAACAAAGAGCCAGTGGTTAACATCCCTGGCAATAGCCCCCTTCGTTTAATAGCTATTTCTCTTATATATCCTTTTTTAATATATTTATTACGCTTTTCATTCATATTGTTAATTAAACAGGAAAAAGTGTATAATATAGAGATAAATAACTAAATTATTACTAATTATGAAAAAGTTAATACTACTTGCTTTAGCTATGTCAATATCATTGATATCACTGTTATCTTTTACAGCCAACGCTAATGAGCCAGTTTATACGGCTAAGGGCGCGGCAATTAAAGGATACGACGCTGTTTCCTATTTTACTCAAAGTGAACCTGCCAAAGGTGTTGCTGATTTCAGCTACGAGTATAAAGGAGCAACTTGGCGCTTCGCTTCTGCGGAGAATCTTGATCTGTTCAAATCTAACCCAGAAAAATATGCGCCTCAGTATAATGGCTATTGCGCTTATGCAATGGGTTCTTATGGTAAAAAGGTCAGGATAGACCCCAAAATATACACTATCAAGGACAATAAACTTTATCTCAATTTCAACAAAAAAACTGGGAAACAGTTTAACGAGAATATTGACCAGTTTATAGTTGATGGGGACAAAAACTGGGAGAATATACTTACTAAATAACTAAATAAGATTATTTAGCTTTAGTAATTACTGAAAGGAAATGTAACGGGGTAGTTTGTGTTTATCCTGCCCCGTTATTTTTGTGTTTACACACATTTATTACTAATATATTACTAATGAAAGAACTACTTACAAGGGGATTAACAAAAAAACTATTTCTATTGATGGCAATTATGGCTGTTTCTTTGCCCTTGTCGGCGCAAAGCCATGACGGACACGATTATTTTACTGGGCTATTTTCTTCATCTGCGATTAAGGGCTATGATGCGGTCGCCTATTTTACCCAAGATAAAGCGGTTAAAGGCAGCGCTGAGTTTAGACATGAGTATGAAGACGTTGAATGGCGCTTCTCTTCTGCAGAGAATTTAGCATTATTCAAGGCAACGCCAGAGAAATATGTGCCTCAATATAACGGCTATTGCGCTTATGCAATGTCTGTTTATGGCGACAAGGTCAAGGTGGACCCAACTCAATATGTTATAAAAGACGGCAAACTATACCTAAACTTTAGCGCTAAGTATAATCAAGATTTTCGCTCTGATTTAGATAACCACATCAAAAGCGCCAACCAAAACTGGCATAAAAAATTCACCCAATAGCCCCCCTTATGCGGGCGGCATAAATTCTTGTGGAATACATAATGCCACTGCTATTACTGGCAGTAGGGCTTGGATTACTAATCTGGGGATCTGAATCTCTAATTAAAGTCGCCCGCTATCTGGCAAAACGATTCAATCTATCCCCGCTGGTAGCTGGGGCAATAATCTTAGGATTCGGCACTTCCTTGCCAGAACTCGGGGTATCCGTCTCAGCTGTCATATCCGACACTCCGTTAGTTGCTTATGGTAATGTTATTGGTTCCAACATCGCCAACATAGGGCTAATCCTCGGACTATCCGCTTGCTTATGCGCAGTGCCGATAGTTTTCACAGCGCAAGAAGCGCGCTACCAGTTCATCCTGGTGGCTGCCGCAACTATGCTGTTCCTACTCTTTGCTTCCGATTTAGTGCTAACTCCGTCTGAGGCAATCCTATTGTTAATGTTGTTTGTTGTTAGCATGGTGATAATGGCGCGCACAAAATCCCAGAAGGACGAAGATGACGAGATAGAAGCAATGAAGCTGCCGCGTCTTATTTTTAGCATAGTGGGTGGCATAGCATGTGTTTTCTTTGGCGCGCCCTTAACCGTTGATGCGGCATCACAACTCGCCTACAACCTGGGCGCCTCAGAACAGCTGGTTAGTTTAACCCTGGTTGCTTTTGGCACTTCCTTGCCAGAACTTATAGTATCAATCCAACTTGCCACGATAAAAAAACCACGCCTCATCATCGGCAATATTATGGGTTCCAATATTTTCAATATTCTACTGGTTTTGCCAGTCGTCCATTTATTCAAACCGCTACAACTGGAGAAAGAAGAGTTATATCGTGATGGCGGCTTTTTAGCCATGATAACCATCCTATTCATAGCGCTGTGTTTTTCATGGAAAGGGCAGAGGCAGATACATAAATTATTAGGCGCTTTATTCTTAGCAATATACTGCGCGTATCTGGCAATTATAGCAGTGAAAATGTTTGTGCTATAATGACAATTATGAACAAATCTAAAACAATTGCAATTACTGGCGCTGGCGGACAGATTGGCTACGCGCTTGTTTTTCGTGTGGCGGCAGGAGAACTCTTGGCTGGTGGGAGAGAAGGCGGACAGAATCATGCCACAATTAATCTTAATTTATTGGAGATACCCCCAGCACTGCCAGCGCTTAGCGGACTCAAGATGGAACTGGAAGATTGCGCCTTCCCCACATTAAATAAAATCACCTGCACTGCCAGCCCCGAAGAAGCATTTGCCGATGCGGACATGGTATTCCTGGTGGGCTCCAGACCACGCGGTCCAGGAATGGAAAGAAAGGATTTGCTTGAAGCCAACGCGGAAATATTCTCCGCGCAAGGCAAGGCGCTTAACGCAAGCGCATCTCCTGGAGTGAAGGTATTAGTGGTGGGCAACCCCGCCAACACCAACGCCCTTATTGCAATGCACAATGCGCCCAACCTCTCAGCGGATAACTTTTCCGCTATGACACGTTTAGACCACAATCGCGCTTTGGCGCAGCTATCCATCAAGAGCGGCGTTCCAGTTGCAAAAATCAAACATGCGATAATATGGGGCAACCACTCAGCTACTCAATATCCCGACATCCATAACTGCCAGATTGATGGCAAAAGCGCCCTCAGCATTATTGATGACAAATGGTATAAGGAAGAAATGATACCAGCCGTCCAGCAACGCGGCGCCACAGTTATAAAAGCGCGCGGCTCCTCCAGCGCCGCCAGTGCGGCTAACGCAGCTTTAGAAGCAATGCGTGATTGGGAGCTTGGCAGCCCCGCCGATGATTGGGTGAGCATGTCCATTTGCCAAAACGGCAATTACGACATAGAGCAAGATTTATTTTACTCCTACCCGGTTCAGTGCAGCAACGGCAAGGTATCCATTGTGCAGGATATTGCCATTAATGACTTCAGCCATAAAATGATGGCGGCAACCGAACAGGAACTAAAAGAAGAAAGGGACGCAGTTAAGCACCTGCTACCCTAATGTGGGTGGATAGATGGCGCTTATAGCGGACTATATTATTTGAATTGTTTGCCTTGTTTGCCTGCTTTAATATTATTAATGCTATCAACGCTTCATGAACCCGCAAAAACTGATACTCTACTATGACGGTGCTTGCTCCTTATGTTGTCGCAAAATGACTTGGCTGGCAAACAAAGACAAACATAAACGGCTATCCTTTAAGGACATAAGCGCCAAAGGGTTTGACGCCTCAACTCTACCAGTTACCCGCTTTGAACTTAACTCCTCACTCCACCTGCGCACCGCAGACGGCAGATACGTCAAGGACTTGGACGCAATCCACCTGGCATACTGCGCCATAGGATTGGGCTGGCTAACCATGCCCACCAGAATCATCGGCATCAAACAACTCAGCAACTACCTCTTCACCAAATGGAAACACCACATCCGCGGGGGACATGACAATTAAACATTACATTGTTGGCGGCGCCGTGCGCGACAAATTACTCAACATCCCCACCCATGACCGCGACTGGGTAACCGTCGGCGCCACCCCCGAACAGATGCTCGCCGCCGGCTTCAAACCAGTCGGCAAGGACTTCCCCGTATTCCTCCATCCCAAAACCAAAGAAGAATACGCCTTAGCCCGCACCGAACGCAAAAAGGGCAGGGGATACCACGGCTTCACCTTCTATAGCGCCGCAGACGTCACCCTGGAAGACGACCTAAAAAGACGCGACATCACCATCAACGCAATGGCACAAGATGCCAATGGCGATATCATTGACTTTTATAAAGGCAAGCAGGACTTAGAAAATAAGATTATCCGCCACACATCAGAGGCATTTGTAGAAGACCCACTGCGCGTCCTACGCGTGGCAAGATTTGCCGCCAAGTTCCATACAATGGGCTTCACCATAGCCGATGAAACCACCGAGATGCTCAAACAAATGGTGGGCGAACTGGACACCATGAGCGCCGAAAGAATCTGGGTTGAAAGCAGCAAAGCATTAAAAAGCACCGCGCCGCATATATTCTTTGAAGTGCTGCAAGAGGTAGGAGGGCTGAACCACTGGTACCCCGAAGTAGAAAAACTATTCGGCATCCCCCAGCCACCTAAGTACCACCCAGAGATAGATTGCGGCATTCACACCCTGGCAGTCCTCAAACAAGCAGCTCTATTATCCAACAAGGTCTCCGTCAGATTTGCCGCCTTAACCCACGACCTCGGCAAAGGCACCACCCCCAAAGACATCTTACCCTCACACAGAGGACACGAAGAAAGAGGAGTGCCACTAGTGCAGAAGTTATGCGAGCGCATAACCGCCCCCCGCGAGATTACTGACTTTGCAGTCCTATGCTGCCGCTACCACACCCACACCCACCGCTGCAAAGAAATGCGCCCCGACACAATGCTAAAAGTATTTGACGCCTTTGACCTATGGCGACGCCCCCACCGCTTTGCCGACTTCCTCCTCCTGTGCAAAGCCGACTCCCGCGGCAGATTAGGATACGAAACCGCTGCTTACACCCGCGGCGACCTATTCGCCCAAATAGCAAAAGCAGCCACAGAAGTAAACATCACCGCCGCCATAAAAGACAAACCCCAAGACCAAATCCCCACCGCCGTCCGCCAAGCCCGCCTCACCGCCATCCAAAACGCTTGATACTTATGTTGTATAAACTTTCGATGATGGTCTGTAGGGGCGGAGCTGCGCTCCGCCCGCAAAATGTCTAACCCTCGCTATGCACTATCGGAATACTTGCAACGTGTATATGAATTAACTTTGAACTAACAAAAATGGTCTGTAGGGGCGGAGCTGCGCTCCGCCCGCTAAATGTCTAACCCTCGCTACGCACTATCGGAATGCTCGCAATGAACCACACCCACAAGAAAAGCCCCCTATAATATAAATATGACAATTAAATTAAAAGAATCTCAAAATTCTCCTGATGATGTTACTAAAACCACTAACACTGGTTTAGTTAATGCAGAATTTCACATTAATCTTGGTATTGCTAAATTTAGAAGAGAAGATTATGAAGGAGCTCTTGATGATTTTAATAAAGCCATTAAGATTGACCCTCAAAATGCCAAAGCTTACTTTTGTCGTGGTCTACTTAAATATGAATTAGAAGAATATCAAAGTGCTATTGATGATTTTACCGTAGTTATTAAGATTAACCAAAACCATGCAGGTGCTTATAATTATCGAGGCAATGCTAAGCTTGCATTAAGATATAAAGGATCTGATAATGATTTTGCTAAGGCTATTGATATAGACCGAAATAAGGCACTAGTTAATCCCCTCAAAGATGTAATACTTTCTAATGAGGAGGGGTAGGCTGGATAATAATCAATAAAACTTTATGATATTTAACTTAATCTTTTGTATAAAACAACATGACAACTGAATTAAAATCACTCTACGAGAAACTCGTTAACCAACGCAGGGATAAGGAAGAAAAAGAAAAAATAATAGGCCTTAAATACTGGCACGATGAACATAAAAAATTATCCCAGCGAGTCAAAAAAATAAGAAAACTTATTGAATCAAAAGACCCATCATGGAAAAAAGATAAACAGTTTTTAGAGGATCTACTCTATAAAACTGACAATAAAATAGCTGACAAAGGCCAATCAACTCTTAGCGAAAAGAATTATCGACTACTTATAAAAAATAAAGATTTTATATCCGCTTTAGGAGAATTAATACATAATCCCACAGAGAATACTCATAACAGATTTGACAAAGTTTGGCAGGCGCAAAAGGAATCTATAAATAAACAATCTACAGATAAATTTGTTCATAATGCTGTGATAATTAATAGGGTAGCTGCAACCTGCACCCTGGAAGTATCAACGACAGTAGACATAGAAAAATTTAATCCAGTATTTGATTGGTTAATTAGAGAAGAAATGATTTCTGATTATTTTCCCGATGACAGTCATTACTCTGAAGCCCAACAATGGTTCAGGAAAAATATTTTCCTAATGAAACAAATTAAAGAGCAATTCCAAGACGAACTAAAAAGCGACGATACAGATGAAATATATTTAAGTCATTTTGTCTGGTATCTATACAAACACAGCAAACCCTTCCACGCTAAATTAAAAATAAGAACCAGTAGGTAATAACCCTGTCTACAATAACTTACCCCTTTAAATTTTAGCTAAACCACCAATACTAAAATTACTATCTAACTATTTACTATCTTCCTGAAGTTTCCTCTATAATTTCTTTTATCTTTTCTTGGCATCTCTTAATTGATTTAGTTATACTCTCACTTAAATCTTTGTTGTTACTAAGCCCCAATGCTATTTGATAATCATTAATAGCTTCAGTATAATACTCCATAGCATCTTTAGAATTTTTTAATTCGTGTTTGACGCCAGCCAATCCAAATTTGGTAGCACCGCGATTATTGTAGGCACTTAAATTATTTATGTCAATATTAATAATTTTAGTGTAATCATCAATGGCTCCTTGATATTCGTGTAATCCAATTTTAGCAATACCACGATTGTTGTAAGCTTCTACATTATTTGGTTCAATATTAATAGCTTCAGTGTGATCATTAATAGCCCCTTTATAATCTCTTAATTTATATTTACTATCACCGCGTTTATTGTAAGCTTCTACATTATTTGGTTCAATATTAATAGCTTCAGTGTGATCATTAATAGCTCCGCTATAATCTCTTGATTGATATTTAATCTTACCGCGATTATTATAAATGTGTGCGTTATTCGGATCAATTTTAATAGCTTGAGTAATATCATTAATAGCTCCTCTATAATCTTTTAGTTCATTTTTAGTTCTTCCACGATTATTGTAAGCCCCTGTGTTATTCTGGTCAATTTTAATAATTTGAGTAAAATCATTAATGGCTCCTATATAATCTTTTAGTTCGCTTTTAGCAAGCCCGCGATTATTGTAAGCATTTACATTATTTGGTTCAATCTCAATAGTTTTATTGTAATCATCGATAGCTTCTTGATAATTTTGTAATTTAAATTTAACATCACCGCGATTATTATAAGTATTTGCATTATTTGGTTCAATCTCAATGGCTTTATTATATTTATCAATAGTATTTTTATAAATTTTAAATTCACGTTGGATACTATTATAATCATCATGAGCCGTTGCATTATTTGGTTCAATTTTAATAACTTGAGCATAATCATCAATAGCCCCCTTATAATCTTTTAATAGGCGTTTAGCATTGCCTCTATTATGGTAAGTTTTTGCATTATTTGGGCTAATACTAATGGCTTGAGTAAAATCATCACGTGCTCCTTGATAATCTTTAGATATAATTCTAAGAGCACCCCGATTATTGTAAGCACCTGCATGATTTGTGTTAATCTTAATAACTTGAGTAAAATCATCGTGTGCTCCTTGATAATCTTTAGATATAATTCTAAGAGTACCTCTATCATAGTAAGTATCTGCATTGTTAGGGTCAATCCTAATAGATTTATTGTAATCCTCAATAGCTCCTTTGTACTCTTTTAATTCACGTTTTCCAAGACCGCGATTATTGTAAGATCCTGCATGATTTGGGTTAATCTTAATGGAAGTATTGCAATCATTAATAGCTCCTTTATAATCCTTTAATTTATGTTTAGCAGCACCCCGGTTATTATAAGCGTCTGCATGATTTGGTTCAATCTCAATAGCTTTAGTATAATTATCAATAGCATCTTTATAATTTTTTAATTCAAGTTTAATATTGCCACGACTATAGTAAGCGTTTGAGTTATTTGAGTCAATCTCTATAGCTTTATTAAAATCATCAATAGATCCTTGATAATCCTTTAGTTCACTTTTTCCAAGACCACGATTAGTGTAAGCACTTGCATTATTTGAGTCAATCTCTATAGTTTTATTATAATCATTAATAGCTCCTTGATAATCCTTTAATTCGCGTTTTACAAGACCACGATTAGTGTAAGCCTTTACATGATTTGGATCAATCTTAATAGCTTTATTAAAATCATCATTAGCCGCTTTGTAATCCTTTAATTCAAGTTTAGCCGCCCCGCGACTATTGTAAGCATTTGTATAATTTGGGTCAATTTCAATAGCTTTAGTGCAGTAATCAATAGCTCCTTGATAATCTTTTAATTGAAGTTTAGCTTCACCATAATTACTATAGTGATTTGCATGATTTGGTTCAATCTTAATGGCTTTATTAAAATCATCAATAGCTTCTTGATAGCGTTTTAAGTCATATTTCACATGACCACGACTACTATAGGCCTTTGCATGATTTGTTTCAATTTCAATAGCTTTATTAAAATCATCAATAGCACCTTTGTAATCTTTTAATCTATGTTTAACAAGCCCACGACTACTATAGTGATTTGTATTCTTTGGTTCAATCTCAATAGCTTTATTGTAATCGTTAGTAGCACCTTTATAATCTGCTAATTTATATTTAATATTACCGCGATTACTATAAGCATTTGCATTATTTAAGTCAATATCAATAGCTTTATTGATATCATTAAGACCCCCTTTATTATCTTTCAATTTAAGTTTAGCAACACCACGATTACTATAAGCATCTGTATTATTTGGTTCAATCTCAATAGTTTTATTGTAATCATCGATAGCTCCTTGATAATCCTTTAAATTACATTTAGCATCACCTCGATTATTGTAAGCCCCTGGCTGATTAGAATCAATCTTAATAGCTGTATTAAAATCATCAATAGCTTCTTTGTAATTTTCTAATTTACTTTTAGTTCTACCTCGGTTATTATAAGTACTTACATCATTAGGATCAATTTTAATAGCTTTATTATAATCATCAATAGCTCCTTTATAATCACCTAATGCATCTTTAGCGCTACCTCTATTATTGTAAGCACCTGCATCATTAGGATCAATCTTAATAGCTTGAGTAGAATAATCAATGGATTTTTGATACTCTTTTAATTCAAATTTAACATTACCATAATTATAGTAGGCAGTAGCATAATTGGGATTAATCTTAATAGCTGTATTAAAATCATCGATAGCTCCTTTGTAATCCGCTAATTTACTTTTAGTGCTACCACGATTAGAGTAAGCTATTACATAATTTGGGTTAATCTTAATAGCTTCATTGTAATCATCAATAGCTTCATTGTAATATTCTAGTCCAAATTTGGCGTCACCACGACCAGAGTAAGCCATTGCATAATTTGGTTTAATATTAATAGATTGAGTATAATAATCAATAGCTCCTCGATAATCTTTTAATTTAAATTTCATAAGACCACAATCATAATAAGCTTCTGCATAATTTGGGTTAATATTAATAGCTTTTTTAAAATCATCAATAGCTTCATTGTAATCATCTAATCTAAATTTAGCATGGCCGCGATTAGAGTAACTCATTGCATTATTTGGGTTAATATTAATCGCTTTATTATAATCATCAATAGCTCCAATGTAATCTTCTAATTGACTTTTAGTACTGCCACGATTATTGTAAGCAACCTCCTCCTTTGGGTTAATCTCGATAATGGCAGTAAAATCCTTAATAGCATTTTTGTAATAATCCCAATGATAGTTAGCAATACCTCGTTGATTATAAGCATCATAATTTTTAGGGTTTTCTTCAATAGTTTTATTGATGCGGCGAATAGTCTTTTCATATGTAAAATCCTGCAATTTTTTTTGTGATTTTTTGCCATAAGAAGAAGATGCAGAGTTTGCTTTTGCAAATTTTCTGAAATCAGGGAAGAGGGTTGCTTTATTAATTCTATGTACTGACGATAATTCTTTTATAATTTTAGATTTTGAATTTTTTGATATAATTATTTCTTGCATTTCTGGAGGTTCTCTTTTACCCATCAAAAAATATGATCGCTGAGCAGGAATACGATGATTAATATGAGTCGTTTTCCAGTAAAGAAATTTTTTACTTCCCACTATATTAATTCCTTTAGTGAATCCTAATTCTTCAGGAATTATTATTTTAGAGTCTTCTATTTGTTCAGAACCATCTATTTCTTGAAACTTAGATTTATCTCCTGTAGATAAAATGAATACCTTGCCATTATTACTACCATTTTCTGATCTTTTTTGACAAGCAAACCATAAAGCAACTAAATGACTATCCGAGAAATCAATTAATGATGTTGCAGCTTCATTATGTTGTAATTGAGCTAAAATCCCTAAGTCCGATTCCATCATTTTTGATGAATTACCACTATATAATTTATTATCTTGAAATTCATGTATTAGCTCAAGATTATAATACAATTCATTTTCTTCTGACACTTCCCCGTGCTTTGATGATTTCTTTAAACGTCTATAAGCAGATGTTTCAAACTTCCACGCTTCATTCTCTTGTCCTCTAAATAAAAATTCACTTTCTTTGTTAGTTTTAGATTTTGTAATCTCATTAATGTGTGCACAAAACTCTTCAACAGAACTAGCTATTATTGGTTGACTTCCATTGTTTTGAATATTGCTCAAGGAAGTAGGAGTGCTACTGGCAGAATCTGTTTTAGATGTTTCATCCGGAGAATTCATTTCATTATTATATCTTAATCTATCTGAGCTTATGCAATAATACATCACCCAGACAATCAATTATTCTTTGTTTAATACTGCATCATTTACAGTAATAACTAAAAGGTCATAATAGTGCTTGACATTTAGCTTAATCTTTTGTATAAAAAAGATATGACAGATAAATTGAAAAAACTTTACATGGACCTTGTTCAAAAAGGTGGATATAAAATACAAAGCTGGCATGATGATTACCGCAATTTCTTTATGGAAGTTAACGCAAAGAGACAAGCTATTTTATCGGGAGACCAATCATGGAAACAGGATGAATGTTTTTTATGGACACTACTCTATAAGCAAAACAATAGAATAGCCCACAGAGGATTATCTCAATTTACTAAAGATGACTTTCAATCCTTTATAAAAAATAAAAAGTTTATGTCTGCTCTGGGAACACTTATAGCTAATCCAATGAAACATAATCATGAGAAGTTTAGTAAAGTGTGGAAGGCGCAAGGACGGCTTAACAATATTGTAATAATAAATCGTGTAACCGCGGCATGCACCCTGGAAGTATCCACTACAGTTGATGAGGTAAAATTTAATCAAGTATTCAATTGGGTAATTCAGAAAAAACTAATAGCAGAATATTCTTCTGCTAAGGATCAAGGATGGTTTGCAAAGAATCAATTCCTCCTCAATGAATTTCAAAAAGAGTTTCAAACCGAACTAAAAAAGAAAATAACTGATGAGTTTTATTTAGATGTATTTGTTTGGTGCTTATACTTATATAGTAATGAAATTAACTCTAAAATAAATAAACCATTATATATTAATGCTCCAGAATATGAAACATCTGCTCAACCAGATAACATAACAAACTTCCCCTTTATATATGATAAATAAATTGAAAGCATCATGTCTCAAATATATAACTATTTCTTGTTTTTGGGAGGGTTGCTCTGTAAATCCTTTAATATTTGCTGGGTATCCTTGATCCTTTTAATTATGTCGTCCGTTAAATCTTGGTCTTTACTATGTTTTAAAGCTGTTTGATAATCATCAAGAGCTCCCTGATAGTGGTCAATAGCTCCTTGATTATCGTTGAGTCCGCATTTAGTATCACCTAATTTACATTTAGTATTCCCGCGATTGCAGTAAGCATCTGCATCATTTGGGTCACTTTTAATAACTTCATTGTAATCATCAAGCGCTCCTTTGTAATCTTTTAATTCAAATTTAACATAACCGCGATTACTGTAAGCATCTGTATAATTTGAGTCAATCTCAATAGCTTTATTGTAATCATCAAGAGCTCCTTGATGATTCTTTGATATAATTTTAATGCTACCGCGATTATTGTAAGCATTTGCATAATTTGGGTTAATCTCAATAGCTTTATTGTAATCATCAAGAGCTCCTTTATAATCGTTTAATCCAAATTTAATATTACCGCGATCATAGTAAAATTTTGCATTATTTGATTCAATACCAATAGCTTTGTCACAATCATCAATGGCACCTTTATAATCGTTTAACTCACATTTAGCAATAGCACGATTATTGTAAGCATTCGCATGATTTGGGTCAATTTTAATAACTTTATTAAAATAGTCAATAGCGCCTTTATAATCTTTTAATTCAGATTTAACGCTGCCGTGATTATTGTAAGCATTTGTATAATTCGGGTCAATATTAATGGCTTTATTAAAATCATTAATAGCCTCTTTATAATTTTGTAATTTAAGATTAACATAACCACGATTATTGTAAGCATCTGTATGATTTGAGTCAATCTCAATAGCTTTGTTGTAATCATCAATAGCTCCTTTATAATCTTCTAAATGAAATTTAGCATTACCGCGAATATTGTAAGCATCTGGGTAATTTGAGTTAATTTCAATAGCTTTATTACAATCATCAATAGTTCCTTTATAATCTTCTAAGTGAAATTTAGCATTGCCGCGATTATAGTAATCATATGCATGATTTGGGTTAATACTAATAGCTTGAGTAAAATCGGCAATACCTTTTTTATGTTCTTTTAATTCACATTTAGCGATAGCACGCTTATTATAAGCATTTGTATTATTTGGTTCAATATCAATAGTTTTAGTGAAATCATCAATAGCACTTTTATAATCTTTTAATGCCATTTTAGAACTACCCCGATTATATAAGGCATCTGCACTGCTCGGTTCAATATCAATAGTTTGGTTAAAATCATCAATAGCTCCTTTATAATTTTGTAATTTATACTTAACATTACCTCGATTATAGTAAGCACCTGCATAATTAGGGTTAATCTTAATAGCTTTATTATAATCATTAATAGAGTTTTGATAATCTTGTAATTTAGCTTTAGCACTACCACGATTATTGAAAGCTGCTAGATTATTCAGGTCAATATTAATAGTTTTAGTAAAATCATTAATAGCTGCTTCAAAATCATTTAATTTGTATTTAGCAATAGCTCGGTTATGATAAGCTCTAATAAATTTGGTGTCTTTAGCCTTTTCAGGCTCTTCATTAATTCTCTCAATTATTTCGTCATGATGGCGAATAATAATTTTTTTTCTTAACCTCTTTTCTTCTTTGCCGTAAGTTGAACCCACAGAATTTACTTGTGCAAAGCCCACTAAATCTGGAAATAACATAGCCCAATCAATTCCATGTACTGTTAATAACTCTTCTATAATATTAACTTTTGAATTCCCTGCTATAATTATTTCGTCCATTTCTGGTGGTTCTCTTTTACTTATCAAAAAATATGACTGTTGAGCAGTAATGCGATTATTAAGATGTGCTGGCTTCCAATAAATTAGTTTTTCATTGTTTAGTATATTATTACCCTTAAAAAAATCTAATTTTTCTGGTAATCTTACTTTAGAATTTTCTATTTGTTCTATACTATCTATCTCATCAAACTTATTTTTGCCACCCGTAGATAAAATGAAAACCTTACCATTATTATCATTACTATCCAAATTTATACTTTTTTTACAAGCAAACCACAAAGCAGTCATAGCATTATCCGTGAAATCAATTAATGAGGTTGCAGCTCCCATATGTTGTAGTTGAGCTAAAATTCCTAAGTCCTGCTGCATTATTTTTGATTTATAGTCACTGTGGAAATCTGCATGTTTAAATTGTTGTATTAATCCAAAATTGTAATACAATTCATCTTCTTCCGATATTTCATCTTCTGATGTTTTTTCTTGCTTGGCCTCCTCTTTTAAACGTCTATAAGCAGATGTTTCTACCGTCCATTCTTCATTTTCTTGCCCTCTAAATAAAATTTTATTTTCCTTTTCAGTTTCTGGCTTTACTATCTTATTGATGTGCTCAAGAAACTCTGTAACAGAACTGATGATTGGTGGTTTACTTTTAGGTTTTTGACTATCACTCAAGGAAGTAGGGAGGTTACTGGAAGAACCTTTTTAGATATTTTATTGGAATAATTCATTTTTATTATTATACCTTACTCTATCTGAGCTTATGGAATAATATATCATCTAGATAATCCATTTTATTGGGAGACCAATCATAGAAAATGAATGAATACTTTTTATGAATGCTGCTATAAAAAATAAGAACCAGTAGTTACTATACAACTATCTCTACAATTACTTACCCTTTTAAATTTTAGTTAAACTACTAATACTAAAAGGTGCTATCTAATTACTTATTATCTTCTGGAAGTTCGTCCTGTGATTCCTTTAACTTTTCTTCTGTATTTGTAATGACTTTAATCATATGCTCAGTAAATTTTTTATCTTTACTATACTTCAATGCTATTTGATAATCATCAAGAGCTCCTTTATAATCATTTAATTCATTTTTAGCATAACCACGACTATTGTAAACATATGCATTGGTTGGTTCAATATCAATAACTTTATTGTAATCATCGATAGCTCCTTTGTGATCTTTTAACTCATTTTTAATGAGCCCTCTATAATTGTAAGCTTCTACATAATTTGGATCAATCCCAATAGCTTTATTATAATCATCGATAGACCCTGTATAATCTTGTAAGCTATATTTAACTAAACCACGATTATAGAGAAATGATGCACTACCTGGTTTCATATCAATAGCTTTATTGTAATCATCAAGAGCATCTTTGTAATCTTTTAATTTATATTTAGTAATCCCACGATTATTGTAAGTAGTTGCATCGGTTGCTTCAATCTCAATAGCTTTACTATAATTATCAATAGCTCCTTTGTAATCTTTTAAATTATATTTAGCTACTCCACGACTATTGTAAGTATTTGCATTATTTGGGTCAATTTCAATAGATTTATTGCAATCATCAAGAGCCCCTTTATAATCTTCTAACACATTTTTAATATAACCACGATTTTTATAAGCATCTGCATTATTCGGATCAATCTGAATGCCCTCAGTAAAATCATTAAGGGCTCCTTGAAAATCATTGAAATTATATTTAACAAGACCACGATTATTGTAAGCTTTAACATCTTTAGGATTTCTTGCAATAATTTTATCGTGAATACGAATAATACTTTTTCTTTTTAGCTGTTCCTCTTCTTTGCCATAAGGTGAACGGAAAGAGTTTGTTTGCGCAAAACCAACTAAATCTGGCAATAGCGTTGTTCCATCAATTCCATATATTAATAATAACTCTTCCAATATCTTATTTTTATAATCTCCTGCTATAATTATTTCTTGCATTGGAGGCGGTGCTCTTTTACCTATCAAAAAATATGATTGCTGAGCAGTAATGCGATTATTAAGATGTGCGGGTTTCCAATAAACAAATTTTTTATTGTTTAATATGCCATTTACTTTAGTGGCTTCTATTTTTTCAGGTACTTTTACTTCATAATTCTTTATTTGTTCAAAGTTGTCTATTTCTTCAAACCTAGTTTCATCCCCTGTAGGTAAAATGAATATCTTGCCGTTATTATCGGCTTCTGAACTTTCTTTACAAGCAAACCATAAAGCAATTAAAGGATTATCCGAAAAATCAATTAGTGAGGTCGCAGCTCCATTATGTTGTAACTGAGCTAATATTCCCAAGTCCAGTTTCATTATTTCCGATGAATTACTACTATGGAAATCGCGCAGCTTAAACTCTTGTATTAATCCAAAATTGTAATACATTTCATATTCTTCCGATATTTGTTCATTACCTGCCGCATTTTTTAAACGTCTATAAGCTGATGTTTCTACTGGCCACTTTGCGCTCTCTTGCCCCCTAAACAAAATTTTACTTTTCTGAACGACGTCATATTTTTCTATAATTTCTTCAATACACTTAAGAAATTCTGAAATCGAACTAATAGTTGATGTATTGCTTTCAGGTTTTTGGCTGTCACTCAAGGAATTAGAGATTCTATTGGAGGAATTATCTATGGATGTTTTATCAGAAGAACCCATTTTTATTATTTCTTGTTTTTAGAAGATTTACTCTGCAAATTCTTTAATATTTTCTTAGCATTTTTAATGCCTATATTTATTTCTTTAGTTACCTCTTTATCCTTATTAAGTTTTAGTGCTATTTGATAATCATCAATAGCTCCATTGTAATCGTTTAATTCAAATTTAGCGTTACCGCGATTATAATAGGCATCTATATAATCGGAGTTAATATTAATAGATTTAGTAAGATCATCAATAGCTTCTTTATAATCTTTTAATTGATATTTAGCGCTAGCTCTATTATAGTAAGCATTTGCATTAGTTGAGTCAATCTTAATGGCTTGAGTCGTATCTCCAATAGCATTTTGATAATCATCAATAGTATTTGTATATTTTTTTGATTCGCGTTTTGAATTACCTAATTTATATTTAGTATAACCTCGAGTATCATAAGCATTAGTATTATTTGGTTCAATTTTAATCGATTCAGTACAATCATTAATGGCATCTTGATATCCGTCCATAGCATCTTTATATTTTTTTAATTTACTTTTAACATTAGCTAATCCACATTTAGCATAACCACGATTATTATAAGCATAAGCATTATTTCGTTCAATATTAATAGATTTAATACAATCATTAATGGCATTTTGATAATACGTAATAGCTTCTTTATACTTTTTTAATTCACTTTTAACATTAGCTAATTCACATTTAGCATAACCGCGATTATTATAAGCATAAACATTATTTGCATCAATCTTAATAGTTTTACTAAAATCTTTAATAGCACTTTTGTAGTCAATAATAGCATCTTTATATTTTTTTAGTTCACTTTTAGTATTAGCTAACTCACCTTTAGCATTACCACGTTGATTGTAAAATATTGTATTTTTTGAATCAAATTTGATGGCTTGAGTAAAGTCCTCAATAGCATCTTTATATTCTTTAGTTACACATCTAAGAAAACCGCGATTATAGTAAGCCCTAGCATCCTTTGAATTTATACTAATCACTTTAGTAAAATCTTCAATAGCTCCGGTATAATCATCAAAATTATATTTTGCAATGGCCCGCTCATTATAAGCTTGGGCATCTTTAGGATTGTTTTTAATAATTTCGTCGTGTTGGCGAATAATCATTCTTTCTCTTATTACTTCTTCTTCTTTACCATAAGTTGAGCGCACAGAGTTTGCTTTTGCAAAGCCAGCTAAATCTGGAAATAACGTTCTTTCATTAATTCCATATATGGAAGATAATTCTTCTAGGATCTTATTTTTTAAAATTCCCTTTATAAGTATATTTTTTATTCCTGGCACTTTTCCTTTACCTATCAAAAAATATGATTGCTGAGCGGTAATACGATTATTAAGATGTGCTGGTTTCCAATATAAGAATTTTTCATTAGGAGTTTCTAATTTATCAGGAGATATCACTTTGTAATTTTTTATTTTTTCTAAACTGTCTATCTCTTCAAACTTAGTTTTATCGCCCATAGATAAAATGAAGAGATTGCCATTATTATTTTTGGTTTCCAAGCTTTCTTTACATGCAAACCATAAAGCAATTAAAGGATTGTCCGAGAAATCAATTAATGAGGTTGCTGCTCCTTGATGTTGTAATTGAGCTAAAATACCTAAGTCCAGCTTCATTATTTCTGATGAATTACCACTATGTAAATCTTCATGTTTAAACTGTCGTATTAATCCACGGTTGTAATTTAATTCATCTTTTTCAGTTATTTTTTTCTTCCTTGATTCTATATTTAAACGTCTATGTGATTCTATTTCTAAACGTCTAAATGCAGATGTTTCTACATCCCATTCTTCATATTCTTGTCCTCTAAATAAAATTTTAATTTTCTGGGCAGCATCATATTTGGTCTTTTCATCAATTTGCTGAAGAATTTCTAATACGGGACTATCGGTTGGTGAAGCACCTCCAGAATTTTGTTTGTCGCTCAAAGGGGAATAGTTGTTCTGACAGAACTAATTTTAGATATTTCATTAGAATAATTCATATTTATCATTATATATTAATGTTACGAAGATGTAAGAAATTTTACTCTAAAGTAATTAAACTTATAAACACCGAGATGTGTTATTCTATTTCTATAGTATATTGGTGCTACTACCTGACAGGTTAGATAGGATGGAATATGTATTATTTAACAGCACTATACATTGGTATTATTAGAAGTGAGAGATTTATAACCATTAAAATATATTAATTATGCTATCAACTTTATTTAATAATTTATTATGTCGTTCTTCTACTTCTTTTGGTCCCCAATTATCATATTTTAGAATATCTTGACTAATCAAGAATGAAGTGGTTTTATCATCAGCATAGGCAAAAACCTCCTTTTTTTGAGGAAATGGATAATTTTGTGATTGAATATTCTTTCTCTGTGATAATAAAGTTAAATTACCAAGAGAGTTAACCCACTGTTCTCTTTCTCCTTCGTTAAATATTTTATTCCAATATTCATTATCTGTTTGAGGAAGAATATGCTCTACTTGAATATTTCTATTTTTAGAATTAACTGGGATAAATGATTGATTACTATCATCAGTAGAAAAATATTCTATGAGTATAAGGACAGGTTTGATCCATTTATTGAAATAAGCGTAATGACCTTTAATTGCATCTTTGTACGTTTGAGTGGTACCGTAAGATTTAAGGTATTCCTCCATTACTTTAGTAATTTCTCCAATTGGTTTATTGCTTTTCACTAATTTCAATATATTGAAAGAAGTTTGCTTCATGCGGTTTACCGTAGCTCCCGCAATCCAATTTTGGTAATAATAAGCCATAAGGTATTTCTTAAGTTCTTCTATTGATTCATAATTTACATAGAGGGCAGTAGAGAGTATACTTGTCCAATAAATTTCATGTTTTAAGTATTTAAGAGAATATAAGTATTTATCTTCTTGTTTTAAGAGTTCAACGTATTTTTTGGAAAACTCATCAATTTCATAAATAATTTCCAGTGAATTTTTTTCTTCCCCAGATGAGTTTTTTTCTTTTTCAAATACCTTTAATAGTTCTTTATGAAGGCTTTGGGTTGGATTAGTAGTAATTTTGTAATATAAGTATGCTGAGTTAAACATCTTTTCCAACTCATATCCTGCTCCTTCTAAATATGTTTGCATATAATCCCATCTTCTGCTAAATATCTCTCTATCCTCCTCTCCTAAATTTTTCATTAATGATGACTTAAGAATATCAATAGGGGATAAGGGTTTTCCACGATCATTAAGTACATTGAATATTTGAATAGCAGAATCTTCGTTAGGGCATATTACAACTGTTAACATAACTTCTTTATATAACCAATGAATAAAAGGATTAATCTTTATAGGTCCTTCTTTAATGATTTCAGCTAGGTAATCTCTTAAATATCGAGCATTTTGTCGGTATATAATACTGGAAGGTTCTTCATGCTTTGAGGCAATATCAGAGAAGTTAACTTTCTTAATAATATTTTCATCGAAATCTAATTGTAGACGCTTACCAGTATGAAATTTTAATTTCTTTTTATTATCATTTTTATCATGTATATCGCGTATAGATTTATTTATATACTCTGCACTTAGTGTATCTAGTTCATCCCCATATACATCACGAATTACACAAGCAAGTATTATAAAAGTGGTAATTCTTTGCTGCCCATCAATAATATCAAGCCGTTCATCATTTGATTTTTTAACTAAAACTAGAGAGCCACAAAAATAACTATCGTTATTGCCTTTACTATTGCCTTTACTATTACTTTTCATAAAAGCAGTTGTTAGATCGTATATTAAATCGGAAATATTCTCTTCATCCCATGAGTATGGGCGTTGGTAATTCGGTATTTGATAAAATCTATCTTCATCAACCAATACTTGTCGTAAATTTTCTAAGCTTGCTTTCAGTTCCATGTTAGTTTTAGTGTGTTAAAAATATGATTATACTATATTAATGTATAGTATTTAATTCCGTAATAGCGAATTGGCATTATTATTTTTAAATTTATAATAATTATGCTATCTTTAAAAATAATCTCTCATCTTATTTGATTTATAAAATTATATACTCTTTACTAATTTTTTATTGATTCCAGTATCTGGATACTGCCCAGATAACATTGGGAGAGCATTATTTTTTAAAAAAGAAAGTTTTATAAGCGTTCCTTCTTTGTTACTATGATATGACTTTTTATACATTGTAAAATCACCATATTCATATTGATTCCCAGATAGTATTCCATTAGGTGACACTCTTATAGTATACCTAAGGTTAAATGAATCATTATGAAGTAAAGATGATAATACACTGTTAGATATATCCTTAAATTCAAAATCATAGTATGTATAGCTATTTATTTTTTTACAGATTTCTGAACGACTAGTATTTATTTTAGATTCTATTTTTTCATAATAAGTAAATTCATTTATAAATGAAGGTAAGTATTTTGTATATTCTAATAATTTATATGATGAAATATTTTCTATGTTTTGTTTAATATGTACAACCTGTTTTATTTTATTTGTTTTCATACAAAACGAATTAAGTTCCACAAGAATCTTGCTAGTATTTTTAACAGTTTTTTAATCCAATTAATTTTCTCTTTAGGATATGTCCATGTTCTTAAGTTTGTTTCGCGTTCCTGCCTCCCCAGTGTTGTAGTCATTTGCTTGCAGTATACTAGGGTTTCATCTGCTTCAAAATGATATCTATTCGGAAATTTTATTATTTCATTTAATGTAGGAAAAAAAATTTCTTGATTACGCTGATCTACTAGAGCCTTGTTGTAAATAATTTCCCATTTTGACAAAGTATATACTTTTTTTATATACAAAAAAACATTAATTTCTTTAGGGGCAATGAATAATAGAGTTAATATGTATAAATGATTAAAGGATATGAAGGAAGTTATGGTAATGACGATCATATTATAAATTTCCAGTAGTATATTATTTTCCATATATTCGATTAATTTTAATAATAATTATTCCCTCAAGAATAGAGTCTTTGACAATTACGATGTGGAACAAATTTATTGCAACTTAATAGATTTGTTATAAGGGGTTCTCCTACGTTAATTTTGTTTTCTGTCATCAGATATATCTTATTTGATTAGTTAGCATGTAATTTCATTATATCGCAGCAATGATGCATAGAGACTAGAGAAGAATAACTTAAAACTATATTAGCTTAGGTAATATAGTGACAAGACATATTCTTATGTGATTACTTGCTAACAGGATATTCCAATCGTAGACGACTTTGCTAAAAGTTTGGTTTAATGGTATGATATTATCATTTAATTATCTATAAAACTTACTATTATCTTTGCAATGAACGCCCTAAATGAAACTAAGGAAAGCATTAAACTCTGTAATGATTAATGCTTCAGCAATAGTAATTCTTGCGGCTATAAGGCACTCTCTTAAAGTATCAACTATAGTACAAAATATAATATTCTAATGACAAATAATTCTGACTTAACATTTATCACTAACGAAGGGGAACAAAACCTCCTTGAACGTTTCAAAGTATTAATAAAAGATACCGCAACTTTTGATGTCTTGGTTGGTTACTTTTATAGCAGCGCCTTCCATTCACTATATAAATCTCTTGAGAATACTGAGAAGATAAGAATCCTGGTGGGCATTGCCACTGATAAGAAAACACACGATTTAGTAGAACAAAGTAAATGGGGGGACTCTCATCGAGAAATTAAGGATGAATATTCAGATAAACTCACCAATGAGATGGATAAAACTGAGGATAGTCATCAGGTGGAGGAGGGTGTATGTAAATTTATGGAGTGGCTAAAAAGTGGCAAACTAGAAATTAAAGCATACCCAGAAAGAACAATACATGCCAAGTTGTATATCATGACATTTGATAAGGATGATAGAGATACAGGTCGTGTTATAACTGGTTCAAGTAATTTCAGTATCTCAGGGATGGAAGATAATCTTGAACTTAATATAGAACTTAAGGGGCGTGCTGATTACGACTTTGCCAATCAAAAATTTAATGAGCTTTGGGAGGATGCTGTTGATTTAGGAGATATATATCAAGAAACCGTAATGAAAAAAACTTGGCTTAATGATACTATTACCCCCTATCAGCTTTACTTGAAATTCCTTTATGAATATTTTCAAGATGAGTTATCTAATGATAATGCATTAGATTTTGATTTTACACCTAAAGGATTTATGAAATTAGAATATCAAGAACAAGCCGTCCTAAATGCAAAAAGAATTTTAGATGAATATGGTGGGGTGTTGATTGCAGATGTTGTTGGTCTTGGAAAAACTTACATGGTTGCTATGTTAATGAAGCAGCTTCACGGCAAAGTTTTAGTTTTGGCACCTCCAAGACTTTTGGATGAAGATAATCCAGGTTCTTGGCGTCAAGTGTTCTATAAATTCCATCTATCTGCAAAATTTGAATCAATTAGTAAATTGGATGCTTGCCTAGAAGGGGATATGGATGATTACAAATATGTGATAATTGATGAGGCGCATAGATTTAGAAATGAAAAGAATCAAAGTTATGAAAAACTAACAAGGATTTGTCGCGGGAAAGGAGTTATATTAGTTACAGCAACTCCACTAAATAATACACCTGCTGATATTCTTAGTCTTATTAAATTTTTTCAAAGCCCAAAGAATAGCACCATTCCTAACTTACCTGATTTAGATAGCTTTTTTAAATCTCTGGAAAGAAATATTAAGGGACTTGACCGCAAGAAAGATAAAAAGGAATATTTACGAATAACCCAGGAGAATGCAAAGAGTATTCGTGAATCTGTTTTGAAATATCTTATAGTAAGAAGAACGAGAAAAGAAGTTACAACATATTTTGCTAATGACCTCCAAAAACAAGATTTTAAATTTCCTGATGTAGAAAATCCAGAACCAGTATTCTATCAATTCAATAAGGATGAAAATAAAATATTTAATCAGACAGTTGAAATGTTAGCTAAAAAAATTATATATGCTCGCTATAAACCTATGCAGTATTATATAGGGGACGAATCATTAGGTCCATTAAGTATGCAGGGGCAAACCAATATAGCTGGCTTTATGAAGACATTGCTTATTAAGCGGCTTGAAAGTAGTTTCTATGCTTTTCGTAAATCGGTGGCAAGGTTTGTTGCACGACATAAACAATTTATTAAACAAGTAGAAGCAGGGCATGTTTATGTAAGCAAAGGTTACTCCGAGAAACTTTTTGACCTTTTGGATAATGGAGAGGATGATTTAGTATGGGAACTATTAGTAGAAGATAAAGCCCGTAGTTATTCTGCTGATGATTTCAAACCAGAGTTTATAACTGACTTAAAAAGCGACTTGGAAACCTTGCAACAAATAGAAGAAATGTGGCAAAGAGTTAAACGGGATCCTAAATTACTTGCTTTTGAGGATATGCTTAATAACAATAATATATTAAAGCAAAATAAATTAATTGTTTTTACTGAATCTAAAGAAACTGCTGAATATCTTGTAAATAATATCAAAGCTATTCCCTCACAAAAAATATTAGAATTCACTGGCTCATCAGATATAAGTAGAAGAAAAACTATGATTGAAAATTTTGATGCGCGTTATCATAAACCTAAAGATGATTATAGGATTTTAGTTTCTACGGAAGTTCTATCTGAGGGGGTAAACCTGCATCGTTCAAATGTGGTTATCAATTATGATATACCTTGGAATCCAACTCGGCTTATGCAACGTGTTGGACGGATTAATCGCGTTGACTCTAAGTTTGAAAAAATTTATAGTTTTAATTTTTTTCCCACTGAAACATCTAATGATGAGATAAAACTCAAAGAGGCGGCTATCACAAAGATACAATCATTTATAACTCTTCTTGGCGCTGATGCTCAGCTTTTAACTGATGGAGAAGTTATTGAGTCACATGAACTTTTTAATCACCTTATTTCCAAGAAAACTATAACAGGAGAAGATGAAGAATATCAAAGTGAATTAAAGTATTTACAAATAATAAGGGATGTCAATAATAAATCCCCGGACTTATATGAAAAAATAAAACTTCTTCCCAAAAAGGCAAGAACCGCTAAAAAATATAAAGATGATAATAACAAACTTCTTACTTATTTTAGAAAAGGTAAGGCACAAAAATTTTTTATATCTGATGAGAATAATTCCGAAGAACTTGATTTTGTTCAATCAGCCAGCTTATTAGAATCTGATGAGAAAATAAAACGTCAAAAGATACCCGATGACTTTTATACTAAACTTAAAAATAATAAAGAAGGTTTTAATAATGAAATGTTACCAGAAATAATAATACGTGCTGGTAAAGATAATGCTAATGAAATTATAAAAATTATTAAGGCAATGATAAAAGACACCAGACAATTTACAAAAGAGGAAGAAGAATATCTTACCAAGGTTAAGAAGCATCTTCAAGAAAGGACATTCCCTCAATATACAACTAAATCTATCATAAACGCATTTGATAAAGAATTTAAAAATACTATCCTTGATGAATCAAAATTATTATCTTTTTTCAAAGAATACATTTCAGTAGAATTACTTACTGAACATAAATCTGAAATGACTACAAGTGATAACATAAGCCAAGAAGTAATATTATCTGAATACTTAATTAGTGATTAAATATGAAAGAGGAAGCTGCTAAAAAACTACTACAGAAGACTCTTCAAAATAAGTTTGATGAAATAAATTTTAAATATCTAATAAAAAATATTCTAAAAAATATTGACGAAGGAAAAGAATTTAATCCTCAAAAAGGCAAGTATATTTTTCGTGACTTCACGGAATATATAAAGTCATATAAGCGTATAGGTCAGTATATAACTTATGATGATAGGTTAATTGATATACTTATAGTTAACTTGAAGGAAGAATCTATGCTTGAACGAGCCAGAACCACACAAAGAAACTTTATTGCTAAATATCTAAATGGCGGGCGTGGTAACCAACTAAGGGATGGAGCACTTGTTGCTTTCATATCTCCAAATGGAGATGACTGGAGATTCTCTTTTGTCAAAATGGAATATAAGTTTAATGAAAATAATAAAGTTAAAGAGGAGTTCACCCATGCAAAACGTTATTCTTTTTTAGTTGGAGAAAATGAACATAGCCATACAGCGCAAAGTAGTCTATTGCCTCTTCTTTTAGATGACGATTTGAAACCTACTTTTACTGATATTGAGAATACTTTTAATGTTGAAAAGGTTAGTAAAGAATTTTTTAATAAATACCGCGAACTTTTATTCCGTCTTAAGGAAAAATTAGATGCTATAGTTAAAAAAGATAATAAAGTGCGTGAAGATTTTGAGAGGAAAGGTGTTGATACTATGAGCTTTGCAAAAAAATTATTAGGTCAGATTATATTCCTTTACTTCCTGCAAAAGAAAGGTTGGCTGGGTGTGGAAAAAGATAAGGAATGGGGTAGTGGCTCTAAGAATTTTTTACGTGAAATGTTTGATGAAAAGCATATTCAACACAATAATTTTTTCAATGATATTTTAGAACCACTTTTCTATGAGGCACTTAGGGTAAAAAATATTAATGATTATTACGAACGTTTTAGTTGCCGCATTCCATTTCTTAATGGTGGTCTCTTTGACCCTTTAGATAACTATGATTGGAAAAAAATAGACATAAACGTATCTAATGATATTTTTTCTAATAGTAAAATTACCAAACAGGGAGACAAAGGAGATGGGATTTTAGATATATTTGACCTTTACAATTTTACTGTCAGAGAAGATGAACCGTTAGAAAGAGAAGTGGCGGTAGATCCAGAGATGCTTGGTAAAGTTTTTGAAAATCTCTTGGGTGTTACAGAACGTAAATCTAAAGGTGCTTACTATACTCCACGTGAGATTGTTCATTACATGTGTCAGGAAAGCTTGATTAATTATTTGTTATCTGAGATTGCAGGTGAAGTAAACCAACAGGACATAGAAACTTTAGTTAAGTACGGAGAAAGCACTATAGAAAATGAGAGCCATGTGGCAAAGAAAGGGGAGGAAACAAATAGATATTCTTTTAAGCTTCCTAAAAGCATACAAAAGAATGCAAAATTAATTGATAAAAAACTTGCGGACATCCGCATTTGTGATCCAGCAGTTGGTTCCGGTGCTTTCCCTGTTGGGATGATGAACGAAATTGTAAGCTTAAGGAATTCTCTTACGTCCTATATTGATGATAAGTCAAAACGCACTTTATATAATTTGAAACGTCACGCTATAGAAAAGTGCATTTACGGAGTGGATATTGATAATAGTGCGGTAGAGGTAGCTAAGCTTCGTCTTTGGTTATCTTTAGTAGTAGATGAAGAAAAACGTGATGGCATTCAGCCACTTCCCAACCTTGATTATAAGATAGTTCATGGTAACGCACTTATTGGTTTGCCACAAGATCTTTTTAATGACTCAAAATTTAAAAAATTAGAAAAAATTAAACCACTTTATCTAAATGAAACCCAATCTGAAAGGAAGCAGAAATGTAAAGAACAGATTGATAGTTTAATTGAAGATATTGCAAGAGGAAGCGCGAACTTTGATTTTAGAATTTATTTCTCGGAGGTTTTCCACGAAAAGGAAGGTTTTGATGTAATTATAGCTAATCCCCCATACATTAGAGAAAAAGATAATAAGGAAATATTTCGAGCAGTTCAAAATGGATTACTCAAGAAATTTCATAAAGGACAGATGAATTATTTTTATTTCTTTTTTCATCTTGCACTGGATATAACTCATAAGCATTCTGCTATTACTTTCATAACGACTAATTATTATATAACAGCAACAGCAGCTATTAAATTACGTCAGGACATTAAAGAAAGATCTATTATTAAAAAATTAGTAAACTTTAATAAACTTAAATTATTTGAATCCGCACTGGGACAACATAATATAATTACTATTTTACAAAAAGGTAGTGATATAGAATTTCCAACACAGATAATAACAAATTCCAGTAAAGGTATATTTACCCCAGGAAAACTTCAAAGTATATTATCTGGTGATGATGAAGAAACTATTTATACTGATATACCACAGAAAAAACTTTATGAAGGTGATAAAAATTATATCCGCATCTCATATTCACCTAAAATTTTACAGATACTTAGTCGTATTGAGAAGCAGGGTTTCCAGCTTGATAATATTTGTAATATTAATCAAGGGTTGATGACAGGGGCAAACAAAGTATCTAAAACTCTTATAGGGAAATATAAAATTCAAGCTGATATAGGCGATGGAATTTTTGTTCTATCCAATGCTGAATCTTTATCTATGTCTTTTTCTGAAACTGAAAAAAATGTTATAAAACCATGGTTCAAGAATAGTAATATTAATAGATACTATACTAGCAGTCAAGAAGAAAGTAAAGTTTTGTATATAGATAGAAGTTGCTATCCTAAAAATATACCTGAAATAATTAAACATCTTAATAAATTTAAAATAGCTTTAAAGGGAAGGCATGATTTTCAAAATAATTCTAGAGGGTGGTATGAAATAAATTCGCCTAGGATGAAAACAATATTTGAAGGAGCTAAAATAGTTGCTCCACAGATGAGTAAAAGAAATACATTTGGCTATAATGAAATTCCTTGGTATTGTGCCTCTGATGTATATTTGATTAAGCAGAAGAATAATCAATTCTCATTGAAATATATTTTAGCTTTACTTAATTCTTCTCTCTATTATTTTTGGCTATATCATAAGGGCAAGAAAAAAGGTGAAAGTTTTGAATTATTTAGCACACCTCTTGCTGAAATTATGATTAAGAAAGTTACTAAAGAAGAACAAGCCCCACTTATTACTTTGGCAGATAAAATTCTTGCAGAAGGTGATTATCTAAAAGACCCAACCAAGAAAAATAAAGTCCATAAATACGAAAAACAAATTGACCAACTCGTCTATAAACTTTACGGTCTAACCGATGAAGAAATTAATATTGTTGAACAGCTAAATGAACAAAATCTTTAATAGCAAAAATAAGTTAATAAGAAAAATTATAAATAGTCTAAAATTTGTGATGAGGAATATAAATAAGGTTATTAAAAATTTTTGTTTATATTTATTGGATGGCTTTAAAAAAACATGGGGGTTAGGTATAACTAGACATGAGTACTTGCAACCACTATTTATTATATTAGTTTTAGGGATATTTGTTATATTTCCTTATTTTTCATTAACCTCTGGTCCCAACGATTGGTGCTGTAGTAGAAATAATGCTTGGCATTGTTTTTTTGAAAGAATTTCTTTACTCAGTGAACCACTTAATATACAGAATTTACTTGTTGGAATAGTTGGTATATTTGGGCTATCTCTTTTATGGATTAGAACAGGTGATCAGATAAGGAAAACAAAAATAGAAATGGATAGGCGTTTAGATGAGAGATTTGATGGCGCAGTAAATGCTCTATCTAAACCATTAACTTCGGATAGTTATCCCGCACATCTTGGAGCTATTTCATCATTAACTCTCTTAGCAATTGATAGTCCAGATAATACACAAAAATGCTTAGATGTTTTATGTAGTTGTAATGATTGGATGGGAGATTACTTAGATAAATTTAGTAATAAGTATAAAGAAGAAACCATTGACAAGTATAAATATTTAATGGTGGAATATATAGTGAAAGTCACGGGAAACAAAGACTATTCAGATGAAGTTGATTTAACACTAGAATCTTTTGATGAATTAAATTATGAATATCCTTCTGATATGCCTAATAAAGGAGCAGAACTTTATCCTTATAAACGTCTTACAGAAAGTAATCGTATTGCTAATAATCTTGCTGTAGGGAAAATAGTGAGTATACTTGAAGAAAAAAGAAGTCAAGTAGTGCTTAGAGCAGTAAAAGAAATTTTAATAGCTCTTTCTACTAAAAATAAATCATCATTAGATTTTAAAAATAAATTTTTATGTGGTATTGATTTATCAAACTGGCTAGCAAAAGATTCTCAAAAATATATTAACTTAGATAATATTGACCTTAGCCACTCATATTTGAACGGAGTTTTTATGTTTAATGTTCAAATTAAAAGAGCTAATTTAAAAAAATCTGACATGAGCGGCGCAATGTTATTTTTATCTAATGCTTATAAAACAAATTTCCGTTCAGCAGAATTAGAGAATGCATGGTTGTTTAGAACTAAGTTAGAGTCGGCAGAATTAAATCATGCCAAAATGCAGCACTCACATATTAATAGTTGTAACTTACAAGGAACTCAACTAAGACATGCAGCACTAGATATGTCTGCTATATCGGATTCTCAAATGCAGGGAATTGATTTATCACACGCTAGAATGATGTTTATTAATTTTATGCGGCATGAAGGACTAGGACAAAATAATTTGTATATGCAAGGAGCAAATTTATCTTGTGCTAGATTACAAGGGGCAGATTTTCGTTCTGCTGACATGAGAGGAGTAAATCTATCAGGTTCAAGTTTATTGGGGACAAATTTTGAATCTGCTGATTTATCTTATTCTATAATGATTAATCCAATACAGCTACTAGGAGCAAATATTCAAAATGCTAATTTAGAAAGTTTAGTCTTTGGCAATGAATTTATTGGTCGGAATTTTTCTCTAAATAGAATAGTTGAAGATAATGTTATTAATAAAATAATCTTATCTTTGGCTATAGGACAACCAGACATGTATCATGATCAGATAAATGAAACATGGAAAGTAATTGAAACACCAGATTACCCAGATAAGATTAAGAACCTTATATTGGCTAAGGGAATTAATAATACGAAATATGAACCAGAACAAACAATAGAACTGGGAGAATATTGGTTACAATTATGCTCAAACAATAGGTATATTGCTGGTAAATTACTTCGTTTGCGAGAAATTTTATCTGAATGTAGTGATTATAGTCGTGATTTATTGGGCCTTACAGACGTCTGTCAGATTTATATATATAAGGAATTAGAGAAGGAAGGGAAAATAAATGAAGTAAGACCTCCACTATCAGATGATACAAAAAAATAATATCTCTCACCACAATAATTTAGTAGAGTTATATCAGTTATTTAACTGCTAGATATTGTTTATTTTTAACTATAGCCTTTATTTCTATATCTTTTACTATAAATTAATTTGGCTAATTTTTAATTTATATATATAATCTTATATCCCAATCTGCGCTCGCTCTATAGTTTTCACTCCGGTTGCAGAAAAATAAAGAGAATTAATATAACAGATGTCATTTACTTCCATGCTCTCTTCAATTGGAGGTGCATGCTCTAAACGGTAATCTATATTATCTATATTTGTAAAATAAGTGGGACTAGATATATTTTTATTAAGGCTTTTATTATTCAGTTTATTTTTAGTAATTATATAAAGTAGAAGTTCTTCTCCCCAGAAATTATTAAGAAAATATTCTTCTTCATATAGTGTATATTTAAAAGAAAAAATATATTTATCGTCCTTTTCTTTTTGATATAAATACTCTATTGCTGTAAATAATATTAATATCGTTACATCTATTTCTCTTCGTTCCTCTTCTGGTATACTGAGTAAATTTGATTTTGATTTCCTTAATATACTTTTGATATCGCGTATTGTTTTTTGCTGTTCTTTTAATATCATATTTTCAAATAGATATCTAAGATGAGATATAGTTATATCTGAGAAACTAGTGATTAATATATTTTTAAAATTTTTATTTGATGATATCATATTAGTTTTTAAATCTTCAGATTTTAATAGAATATCTATATCAAAAACTTGATTAATGAAATTAGTGAAATCTATGTCTTCTTGGGGGAAGGTAATATTTAAATCTAAAATCTTTGAGTAAGAATCCTGGATTTTTTTATCTCCCCCTTCCTGCCAAATTTCTTCTCCCATTGGCACTATGACTATTATTTTATGCTTTATATCTTTTTCGCAATTTTTGATAAAATATTTGAGAGTTTCTAGAAAATATATCCCCATATCCCCTGACCTGTCAATATCTTCTATTACTATAAAAACCTTTTCGCCCGTTGTATCTATTCTATTTAGAATATCTAATAGTAAATCTTGGAAATCATATACCCTTTTTATTGGCGATGTTTGAAAAAGATACGTGAAATTTTTTAGGATCTTTGCTGGAGGAAAAATTAAAGCAGAAGTATCTATGGCCGCATTACTTAATGCCTTTTTATTTTTTCCTGTATTTCCATCAATTCTATTTTCTATTTTCTTAAATAATTTTTCATCACATTGTCTTGCTATATCTAAAACAAAACCTTCCCATAAGTCCTTACGCTCTGGATATTGCCAAGCATCAAAAATAAACCACTTTTCTTTTGGAGGAGTAGAGTTATTTTTTGAGTTATTACCTTTGCTTGCTTTAGAATTGTTATGATTACCAACATTAATTTGATCTTTATATATCTGATAAAGCATAGTGCTTTTCCCAGAACCATAAGGTCCTATCAAACCTACAACAGAGTTATTATTAATCTTGTTAATCCTTTCTTTGAAGTCATCAATAATAGATGAGAAGTCCAATAGATCTTCTGTTTGATAACTTTCTTCAATTAGTTCTGGTCTTTTTATAAATGTATTCGTCATTTGTTTAATGGTTCATGGTTAGTAAATTATTCTATATATTGTTTATTATAGTGTGTTTTACAATTTTATAAGTATCTGCAGAAGGGTATGCGCACAAACCAGTTTCTTATCATAAACTCTAAGAGAATTTGTTATTTTAATGAGCTACTTATAACCAACCCAAAATAATATATAATACTATCTTTATACATTAACAACAGAGGAACTATGTTAATCAATAATTATATGCAGTCGGGTATACAATCAGCTCGCACTATTTGCGGTATGTATATTACAACCTTAGTGGCGAGTTATAACATGCGCGCAATCTATTCATCTTTCTTAATTAAACTTTGCTTTATACTTCTTGTGGTCGTAGCAGGGCAACTTGCGTCCGCGCAGGGAAAATATAATGCTGGGTTTATGATTATAGAAGAAGCAGGGGGATTAGACGAAAGTGGCTTAGAGTTGGGGGTATGGTATCCAAGTTTTGCTGAGGAGTTTGAGCAGGAGTTGGGACCTTTCCGTCCTAAATGGGCTTGGGAGGGCGAACCTGCGGCGGGGCAATATCCAGTTATATTGCTTTCTCATGGGGTAATGGGACGTTACAGAAATCACCGCGGGACAGCTGCGGAGCTTGCAAGAGCCGGCTATGTAGTAATTGCGCCTCAACATAGCAATGATCAGTTGTTGAAAAAAGGTAGGCAACTATTCCCCGTTATAAATATTAGGATAGATGAGTTATCACATACGTTGGAGGTTGCTGAGTCAGATGCCACTATAAAACAGATAATGGACGATGATAATATTGGGGCGCTCGGCTATTCTTTAGGCGGGCTGACAGTGCTTGCCACAAGTGGGATAACTCCCAGCATGCAACAATTTATAACGCACTGTAGCAATAATGCAGCCAAAGACCCAGCATGTAGTGGTTCAGGACCATGGTGGAAAAAGACATTGACTTGGTTTAAAGGGATTATCCGTGTAACAATCCGGGGAATAGTTAAGATAATTGGAAAGAGAACTCCAACTAATGATAGAAAGTTTAGTCCAGAGTTTGAAGCACTTGAATCGCCCGTGCCGTTTAAGGCAATTGCGGTGGTAGCCCCAGCTGCAGTTATTTTTACAGCAGAGGAAATTCAAAACTCCGATGCAGATATAGCTATATATAGATTAGGAGATGATAATGTGCTTAAGTTTCCATTTCATGCCGAGCATCTGCATAAATCGCTTGGCACAAGAGAACATATCTATAAGGTATATGAAGGAGTGCATCACTATGCTTTTGTACCACCATTCCCTGAATGGTTGCTAAAAGAGATAGATTTCCCCGGCGCCAGAGACCCAGAAGGATTTGATAGAAGAGAGTTTTTACTTGAGATTAATGCAGATATTGTTAATTTTTTTGATGGTGTATTTGTGGATTGAGGGTGGGGGATAACATTATGGGCGGGGGGTGATTAAGGGCGCAGGACTTTAGGGGCAAACCATAATATTCTGCCCGCAAAATATGCATAAATAATTAAAACTATAAAGTAGTATAATTAACTACTATGAACTCAAAGGATAAAGAGGTAAATAAAGGGGAAGGAGAGTTGTCCAATAAAGGGGAGGGGCAGACAACAGATAAGAATCAGAAAGAAGTAACGACGGTAACTTCTGTATTAGAATTTTTAAAGTGGGTGGAGAAATTAAATGGAACAGAAATTCTTTTTAGAGGACAGAGTTGCTGTGCGTGGAAGGTCGAATCTGGTGCCAGGCGTATACATAAAAGTGAAACTGCCACTAAGGGTGAAACATCACATAACCGCAATATCATTGACCGTGCTGAGATACAAGGTGTTTATGATGAATCAATTTCTAAGATAACAAATACTGACTGGGGGTTATTAGCGCAACAACAGCATCAAGGAGCGGCCACTTCTTTGTTAGATTTTTCAGCTAGTCCATTGGTGGCATTATTCTTTGCTTGTCAAGAATGTCCAAAAAAATATAAATGTGAATGTGTTTTTTTACGTTCTAGCAAATGCAATAATTGCAAAAAATATTCCAAAGAAAAGACATGTAAATGTAAACAACAAGGGGGTAAAGTGTATTCTATGGTAGTAGATGACCCTAATCAGTTTGATGAGTTTGATTCACTGAGTAAATTACAAGATAAAAAGAACTATAAAGTGGAGAATGTAATTACGGGGCATAAATCAGTCTATTGGAAACCGGGACACATTAATAACCGTATAATTGCCCAACACTCTTATTTTGTGGTTGGGGGACAGATTGGTAATTTTCAGGAATATTTTATCCCAGAATCTTTAAAATCTTGTATATTAGCAACTCTATACAAATTCTATGATATTAAAAGAACTAATCTATTTCCTGATGAATCAGGATTTGCTGAGTCAAAGTCAGTGAGACCTCAATATACCGTAGTATATTTAGAATACTTAGATGCAGGATTGAAGTTTCATAGAAGTGGAAAATATGATAGGGCAATAGAAAGATATACTAAAATTATTGATAGCAAGGGGTATAAGAATCCTTATAAAATACAAGCGTATAATTACCGCGGAGTTTCTAAATTATCTTGGGGAGACGTATACCAAGAAAGTGGAGTATATGATAAAGCAGAGGAAAAATATCATGAAGCTATTGAAGATTTAGAACATGTAGAAAAAAGGAGTGCTGAAATATATAATAATTTGGGGCTTGTTAGATATAGCTTAGGGCAGAATAAAATTAAACTAGTACAAATTAAGAAAGCAATAAAAGAATATGAGTTGGCATCAAAAAATTTTCAAGCATCATTAACACTTAATGAATTATCTTCTGAAACCTATAATAATATTGGGCTTCTTAATAGGGGGTGGGCTGATATATATCTAATATTGGGTAATACTGAAAAAAGAGATGAATTACTTAAAAAAGCAATCATAAGTTTTAATCAAAGTATAAATTTAGATCCTTATAATGCTGATATATATAATAATAGGGGAGATATTTGGATGGATTTAGGAGATAACCAAAAAGCGTTGATTGATGCTAATTATGCTATAGAGCTAAATCATCGTCACTATCCAGCTTATGCTAATCGCGCAATTATTAAAGCAGGAATAATAAGTGATAAATATACATCAAATAAATATGAAGGACAGCACAGTAAACTGATAATGGATTATAAAGATGCTATTTTGGATTGTAATGCGTCAATACTTTTTTATCCCTATTACTGGAGAGCTTACTCTATTCGTGGAACGATTAAGTCATTATTAGAGGAACATGAAAGTGCAGATGAAGATTTTGCACAGGCATTTGCTATTAACTCCAATGCGTTAGCAGTTTATAATCCATGCATAACTCTTTTATTACACCTCGTCTCGCATAAAAAAGAGTTGGAAGATTATAAAGGAGCTTTAGATACATGTCGATGGTTGCTAAAATATTATGAAATAGTATATGAAGACAATATTAATAACAACGAAATTGAGCTTTTTATCAGAAAAAAGAAAGAAGTAGTTGAACAGCAAATAAAAGAACTAGAAAATCATATATAAGTAATTTCTTTCATCAATTTGTATTTTACTAATTTAACTCTAAGAATAGGTATATCATAGAACTGTATAACATATTACATGATTTAATCTAATATATTAAATACAATAACTTTATTTGTGTCTGCGCTATGTTATTGATATAATTACATCTAAAGCAATTATTGCTTATATATTGAAAAAATATTAATACACCAAAAATATTAACATGAAAATAACTGATGTAGAAATTAAGAATTTTAGAGCATTGAAAGATGTATCCTTTAAATTAGATGATAAGCAATCTATTTTTGTGGGTAGAAATAATAGCGGGAAAACCTCTGCAATGGATCTGTTTAATAAATTCATTAATAGACCAGGGAAGAATACTTTCTCGTGGAACGATTTTTCTATAATCTGTGTTAATAAATTTATAGATTCTATTAATGAATATAAAAAATCTACTAATCCAGGAGCAGAGAGCGATAATTATGAAAAAACACAAAAAAAATTTCCTAAAATTTCTTTAAAATTAAAAATAGAATATGGAAGTGATGAGAATATTACTAACCTTTCGCCATTTATTATGGATTTAGATTCAAATAAAAATTATGCTCATATATTATTTGAATTTTCTCATAATAATATACATAAATTATTACAGTCAATTACAAGTATTAATGGTGATGATAAAATTATTACTTACCTAAGAAAGCATTACGATAAGGAATGTTCTATTAAAGTATTTCCTTACTATGAGGAAGAAAGTATTGTAGGGGAAGAAGTAACAGCAACAGAAGTTTCTAATCTTTTTACCTTTGAAATAATTGGAGCCAATCGTGCTATTGAATATGAGGAAAATAGAAAGAAAGGAAATTTAGCATTGGAATTTGAAAAACTGTATGGTGTGATTGATAATGAGAAAGGTGATAAAACTACTAATTTACAAGGACTATTGGATGAGTTCTCCCAGAAATTTAATAAGGGATTATTAAAAATAATGGCTCCATATTTAGAAGAGATAAAGAAGATAGGATATTTTAATCAACCAAAGTTAGAGATTAAATTGGTATTAACCGCTTTAAATTTTTTGCGCAGTAGTATGGAGATATGGTTTTCTGATATGGAAAACACCAAGGCAGGATATGAACTTCCAGAAAGCCACAGTGGCTTAGGATATAAAAACCTTTTTTATATTTTGGCTAGGATATTTTATTTTATTGAACAATGTAGGACTATCGATATTCCCAATATTAAATTGCTTGTAATAGAGGAGCCTGAGTGTCATGTCCATCCACAAATTCAAATTTCTTTTATCAAGAAATGTCAAGCAACAATAAATAATGGATTGGGCGCGGAGAATATGTTCCAAATTGTTATAACTACTCACTCATCTCACATTGTATCTAATGCAGAATTTTCTCAGTTACTATATTTTATTGCAGGAAGTTTTAAATCAGATGTTAAGCATCTAAAAAAATTAGAAAAAGACAAAGAAAGTATAAACTTTATTAAAACAAATTTGAATGTATCTAATTGTGATATATTTTTTGCAGACAAGATTGTTATCGTAGAAGGAATATCTGAAGAACTAGTATTAAGAAAAAAAATTATTGAAGACAAAAAAATAGATCAAGATATATCATTTATTAATGCTCAAGGCGTGGGTAATATAAATAAGTTTATAGATTTGATAGATTTTATTGAAATTAAGACATTAATTGTTACAGATTTAGATTTAGGAGAAAATAAGCGAAATAATCAAGTAATCAAAAAATGGTTTGAAGATGACTATAAAATAGATAAAATTTTAGATAAAACACTAAAAGATAAAACTAAAAATAAAATAATGCTGGCATATCAAACTCCTGAGATAGATTTGGAAGGTAAAAGTGGAGACGATTTTGAAGAGGCAAATATATTGAAGAATCCAAAGTTATCATTAAAATTTATACAAAAACGTTTTAATTATTCTCAAGATTATTGTTTTAATCAAATAATAAAACCAGAGGATATTTTAAATGGACATTATGGTGATAAAAAAATACCGAACTGGCAAGCAATAGCTAAGAGTATTAAAGGAAAAAATAAGGTAGAATTTGCTCGGTATATTATCAAGGATATTAAAAATTGGAAAGTACCTCGCTATATTGAAGAAGGCATTAATTGGCTCGCGAAGAGATAGTATGGAGAATAGCACGTTGGATTCTATAAAAGAATGCATAGATAATAAGCATAGCTTTATTTTAGATGCGGGAGCTGGTTCAGGTAAAACTAAAACATTAGTAGACACTCTAACGTATGTTTTAGAAAATCACTCTAGTTCTATTGAGAGGAGTCGCCAAAAAATTGTGTGTATAACTTATACTAATATAGCTACCCAAGAGATATTGGATAGAATAGATAGAAACCATTTAGTAATTGTTAGCACAATTCACTCATTTATATGGAGAATTATTATGCGGTTTCAAAGTGATTTAAAAAGACTATTGATAGAAGAACAGCAGGATAGAATAGAGAATTTAGAAAAAAAGTTACAGGACAAAAAAATCAGCTATGAATTAAAAACTGATTATGAAGAAGGATGTATATCCCATAATGATGTACTAAAATTTGCTGAGAAATTATTTGTGGAATACCCAAGGTTATCTAAAATAACCTCTGATAAATACCCTTTTATTTTTGTAGATGAATATCAGGATACATCTAATCACATAGTTAATATTTTGACAAATGAAGTATTAGAAAATTATCATCAGAGTATTACTATAGGTTTCTTTGGAGATTATATGCAACATATATATGATGGTCAAGGTATAGGAGAAATAGATAATGATAAACTGAATAGAATTACTAAACCAGAAAATTTTCGCTGTTCATTATCTGTAATTAAACTATTAAATAATATTCGCAGTGACTTGATTCAAATGCCAGGGGTAGATAATGTGAAAGGTTCTACTTTATTTATACATTCTAATGTTATAGGGAATGATGATAACCAGGGAATTAAAAAAATTTTAAATAATTTAGAAAAAAAATATAGCTGGGATAACACAGAAAATAATACAAAAGTTCTTTTATTAACCCACCGCAAAATTGCAAGTTCTGCAGGATATGGTAATATTCTTAAAATTTGTCATGACTACAAGTATAAAGAAATTTTATTAGAACTAGGGCACCCCTATATTAAATTTCTATCATATATTGAGGATATTAGATACTTATACCAAAATAAAAAGCACCATGAAATTTTTACAATATTACCTAAAAATATACGCACAATATATAACCATAAACAAAAAGAAAACATAGCAAGTGAAATTAATGTGGTTAGTGAATATCTATTGAAGGATAAGAATATAACTATTGGTACAATGTTAGATGAGTGTTATAAAACTAAAGTTTTTGCCATACCAGAATACATAAAAGAATATGAATACGAATATTTAAAAATTGATGAAGAGAGGTTTAAAGAAGAGAATTTTATTCGTAATATTAGAGAAATTAAATATAGAGAAGTAATTAATTACTTTGAGTATCATAGAAAAAATACTCCATTTTCTACGAAGCATGGAGTAAAGGGAACTGAGTTTGAAAATGTCCTAGTCATTATTGATGATAAAAGTTGGGCATCTAATTATAACTTTAATTATTTTTTTTCTGGTAGAGATAAATCACAATTCAAAAGAACTAGAAATCTATTTTATGTTTGTTGTTCTAGGGCAAAAAATAATCTTGCAATATTAATGCAATCTCATATTGATGATAATGGTTTACAAACAGTTAATAATTGGTTTGGCGCGGAAAATACAATAGATATAAATACATTTTTAAGTTGAAACCAGTATATTATTATTGATTACCAGAATTTAAAAATATGACTGTATTTAATAATATATTACTTATCTTCTATTCCTGGCCATATACCTTTAGCAAATTTATATAAGTCATCAGCTCTTTTCTTAATCTCTTTTTCATTCCATGACCTCTTATCTAAATAATCTTTTGTTATTGATAACCTAGAGTGCTCTTTCAATATTTTCTTTTTTTCTTTCCATACCTTATTCTGCATACTAGAGTTTAATTTTTGCTTTACCAGTGTAACATTACCAATAGTATTAATAATATTATTACGATACTCTATTTTCTTTGGCTTCATTTTGCCACTATTCCATTTTGTATCTTCCCAACTGTGGGGCATAATATGCTCTACGCTATTTTTATAAACAATTGATTGCACATCCATATTAGGATTGCTACACTGTTTAAGGGCAATAGAATATAAAATTAAATGCCAAGTTGGGTTTTTAATACGATTAGTAACCAAAAGTTTATTTTTAAAATCGTCATTATCTGGGAAATATCTAGCTTCATTGTCAGAGTGCTCACTTAGTATTTCTTGAAAGCTCTTTTTCTTTTTTGCCATATAGTAAATTGCATCAACAAAAAAATTATTATAATCTTTTGCTGTTAAACCACAAACCTCTCTACGGATAATATAACTATTTAATATCTTAGCAAATTTTTGGCGCGATTTATCATCACTGTTTTGATAATAGTAATATAGTATAAAAGGATATGGTGTGGTGGTTAGTATATTGAGTGTTAAAAATAATCTGCCATTCCAATCAGAAAATTTAATCTCATCTATATCTTTAGATAAAGGAAATTCTTTTCTATATAAGATAGCATATTTCTTTAATTCTTTTAAAAAACTTATAATTTGGGGAGTACTTTTATATTTATCAATTAATAATTTATACTCTCTAAATAAATGTTCAATTTGTATTTCTTTATTTTTTATTAAGTTTTTCTGTGTTATTTTGATAGCTAAGAATGAAAACAGAAATATATCAATATTAGTTCTTCTTTTTCTACCTCTAGTAATATCAGCATCCCACCATGAAGCCTCATCTTCATCCTTTTCGAATATATCTTTCCAGTATTTCCTATATGTATTCTCTAAATTATCACTAAAATACTTTTTCCTAAAAATATAATTCTTTACCAACTCTGAGACACTAAGTGTAACCATTAATGAATTTAGTGTATCAAAAATTTCCTGCTCGTCATCATCATCACCAAGCCCAACTCTTATTAATGCAATTCTACCTGAAGGAGCCTTTTTATCAGATATATTTTGGGACCCATCTATAACTTCTTTAAGTCTTATCTTGTCATCTATATTTTTAATATCAAGTTCTGCAATTTTGTTCTTAAAGAAATGATAGCACTGCCATATTTTATGCTTTTTAAAATTATTGTTATCTTTATCAGGGTGATTTTCACTATTAATAATAGTTTCATAGCATTCTTGATCTAAATGACAGGTTTCTATTCTTAAGTGTAATTCTCCCTTGTTATCCTTAATTCTTAACCTTTCAATAGTTTTATCTCTCATTACTGAATTCCCTTCTTGATTATATTCATTTTCAAGGACCTTTAGAATGATAGATAAGGTAATTAATCTTTGTTGCCCATCAATTATATTTGATTCTCCTGCTTCATCATAAGGGCTATTATTTTTAATAATAATACTTCCAGTAAAGAATTCTTTCTTTTCGTTATTTGTATATAGAGATAATATACCGCTCCATAAATCATCCCAATTCTCTTTTCCCCACACATAACGTCTTTGGAAGAAAGGAATTATATATCTCTTATTTTCCGAGAATAGCTCATTTAAATATACTTTTTTTGCTTCAACCATAATTTAATGTTTGTTTAATCTGTTTAAAATTATTATTTATATAACCATATATATTAATGTACTTCTGAAAGAATTATTATAGGTATCAAAAATAATATTTTGCTTCATTTGATTATATTCTATTTAATATTTGTGTTATTCGGGTATATTATTTTTATTAAATTTGTCCGTTGCTCTTTCAGCAATTTTTCCATATTTACGTGCATTATCAAGGCGCTTCTTATTCTGAGCATTAATCCATAGCAGTGCATCATTATGTTTCTGTACCCCACTTTTAATTTCTTGTTTTCTTGTTTCCTCTTCATAAAGATCTGAAAGTTCTGAAAGTTCTTTTTTCGTTGCTTCACTAAGCTCATCTATTTTACCTTCGTTAAGATCTAAAAATTCTTGTTTAGCTGTTTCACTAAGCTTACCTATTTCACTTTCTATAAGATTTATAAAATCTATAAGTTCTTGTTCCGTCATTTGTTCAATAGGTTTTTGTGTATTAGATGGTTGGTTCATAATTTTATTGAATGGTTGTTTTATATATAATATTTGGGGAGAGGGGTATTGAATTGTATGGGTTATAAATATTTAAGGCAGAGTAATATAAATAATCTTTTGTTGTCAGAATAACTGATTCTGAAAGATTGATCGTTTGTATTTATTACCAATTTTATAAGTATTTTCATTTAATATTTGGTGATATTTTAATTCAATTGTAGATATGATTATACATTATATTTCAATATAGTTAATTGCAAGTATGCTGATATTTTATTCCAAGCATCGAACTGGATGCTGCGTGGACATGTCTCGTCCCTGATATATGGGTGGTGTATGGTAATTAGTCAGAGGTCTTTGTGATTATGGTATATTAAGGAGGGTATAAAATGAATATATTTTTCTTAGATAGGGATCCTCAAGTTTGTGCTGTTTATCATAATGATAAGCATGTTGTGAAGATGATTGTTGAGTCGGCTCAGATGTTATCTGCTTGTCATAGGTTTGGTAAAGTTAATTCTACTGAGATTCTTCTTTTGGATATGTTATCACGTGCTCCACAGAATATAGAACAGTATTTGATGACTGAGTCGCCACAGGTGGTTGATGATAGTTGTCGTGTGGTGGGAGATAGTGTAGCGGCGTATAGAAATTATTATCGGACAATGAAGTTGCATTTTAGTAAATATACAAATCGTGAAGTTCCGGGATTTATGAATTTAATTGAAGAAAATTAATTATGTAATACATGCAGGATGATTTTATTCATTCAAAAAAACTATTATAACCATCTCTTATTCTTACGAAGTGTACTCTGTACTTCCTTTGATATTTTTTGGATACTCTTAAGAACTTTAGTTGTATTGTCAATTACATCTTTATCTTTACTAAGTTTTATTGCTGTTTGATAATCATTCATGGCGCCTTCAAAATAAGCATCCGCATCTTTATAATCTTTTGATTCACATTTATCAAGACCTAATCCACTTTTAGCAGTACCACTAGCAGTATAAAATTTTACACCATTAGGTTCAATTTTAATAGCTTTAGCGAAATCATTAATAGCTCCTTTATAATCTTGTAATTTATTTTTAGTATTCCCACGATTATAATAAGCATTTTCATTATTAGAGTCAATATTAATAGCTTGAGTGAAATCATCAATAGCTCCTTTATAATCTTTTAATTCATATTTAGCATGACCACACATATAATAAGCATTTTTATTATTAGGATCAATCTTAATAACTGTGGTGGAATCATTAATGGCACCTAAGTAATCTTTTAATTCATATTTAGCATGACCACGATTATAGTAAGCATTTGCATCAGTTGGGTCAATCTCAATAGCTTGGGTAAAATCATCAATAGCTCCTCTGTAATCTTCTAAGTCATGTTTAGTATGACCGCGATTGTAGTAAGTATTCGCATTATTAGGGTCAATCTTAATAGCTTGAGTAAGATCATCAATGGCTCCTTTATAATCCTGCAATTGACTCTTGGTGTCAGCGCGATTATAGTAAGTATTTGCATTATTAGGTTCAATATTAATAGCTTTAGTAAAATCATCAATAGCCTCTTGATAATACGTTAATTGATTCTTAGTGCTAGCACGATTATAGTAAGCATTTGCATAATTTGGATCAATTTCAATGGCTTTATTATAATTATCAATAGCTCCTCGATAATCTTTTAATCTATATTTAACATTACCACGATCATTGTAAGCATTTGCATTATTAGGTTCAATCTTAATAGTTTTAGTAAAATCATCAATAGCCTTTTGATAATATTTCAATTCATAGTTAGCAACACCACGAATATAGTAAGCACCAGCATCATTTGGGTTAATCTTGATAACTTCAGTAGAATCATTAATAGCCATTTTATAATCTTTTAGTTGACTTTTAGCGCTAGCACGACTATAGTAAGCATTTGCATTATTAGGTTCGATCTTAATGGCTTTAGTGAAATCATCAATAGCTCCTTTATAATCTTTTAGTTGACTTTTAGTGCTAGCACGATTATAGTAGGCACCCGCATTATTAGGTTCAATCTTAATAGCTTTAGTGAGATCATCAATAGCGCTATTATAATTTTCTAATTGATTATTAGCACTAGCACGACTAAAGTAAGCACCTGCATTATTAGGTTCGATCTTAATAGCTTGAGTGAGATCATCAATAGCCCCTTGATAATTTCCTAACTGACTATTAGAGCTAGCGCGATTAAAATAAGCATTCACATTATTAGGTTTAATATTAATAGCTTTAGTAAGATCATCAATAGCACTTTGATAATCATTTATTTGACTATTAGCGCTAGCACGACTAAAGTAAGCATTTATATTATTAGGTTCAATCTTAATTACCTTAGTGAAATCATCAATAGCGCCATTATAATTTCCTAATTGACTATTAGCGCTAGCTCGATTATAGTAGGCACCTGTATTATTAGGTTCAATCTTAATAGCTTGAGTGAGATCATCAATAGTGCCTTTATAATCGTTTATTTGACTTTTAGCGCTAGCACGATTATAGTAAGCACCTGCATTATTAGGTTCAATATTAATAGCTTTAGTAAGATCATCAATAGCGCCTTTATAATCGTTTATTTGACTTTTAGCGCTAGCTCGATTATAGTAGGCACCTACATTATTAGGTTCAATCTTAATAGCTTTAGTAAGATCATCAATAGCTCCATTATAATTTTCTAATTGGCTATTAGCACTAGCACGATTAAAGTAAGCATTTGCATTATTAGGTTCAATCTTACTAGCTTTAGTGAGATCATTAATAGCTTCATTATAATTTCCTAATTGACTATTAGCGCTAGCCCGATTATAGTAGGCGCCTGCATCCTTTGGATTAATTTTAATGGCTTGAGTAAGATCATCAATGGCGCTTTGATAATTTTTTAATTGACTATTAGCGTTAGCGCGATTATAGTAGGCACTTGCATCCTTTGGATTAATTTTAATGGCTTGAGTAAAATCGTCAATAGCTCCGCTATAATCGTTAATTTCACTTTTAGCATTACCACGATTATAGTAAGCATGTGCATTCTTGGGCTCAGTTTTAATAGTTTGAGTAAAATCATCAATAGCCGCTTGGTAATCTTTAGTTTTACTTTTAGTATTATCGTGATTATTGTAATCCTTTTTGTGATTTGTGCTAGTATTAATAACTTGAGTACAATCATTAGTAGTTCCTGGATAATCTATTAATTCAGGTTTAACATTACCGAGATTATTATATGCATTTGTATTATTTACTTCTTGAACATTTTTTATTTCATTTTTAATCTCACCGCGACTATTATAAGTATCTATATTATTTGGATCAGTATTAATAACTTGAGTGAAATAATCAATCAATACATGATGATATTTTAATTTACTTTTAGGACTATCAAGATTATAGTAAACTTCTGTCAATTGCTCATATATTTTTTGGCGAGCAGCTTGTTGTTCTTGTAGTTTGTGTTTTACTCCATCAACTATGTGGGGCGGAGCTTTGTTGGTAAATTCTTTATTGTTGAGTTTATTCTTTAGTTTTATGATATCCTCATTGGTAGCTTCTTTCTTTTTCTGCAATCTTTCAATTTCTTCTTCTTTGTTGATGCTCTGTTGGTTGTTGGCTGTTAGGGGCATCAGAATTTCACCTTCCCCTGCCAAGCGTGCTATGGCTGGAGGTTTAGTAGTTCCATCGGTTAGAGTACTTAGCTTGTTGCATCTGGTTAATGGCTTGATTATGTCCGCATATTCTTCCAGCCATTTTTTTTCATTTTTATTATTGCTAAACATGATGAATTCCAGCAGGATATTTGGTGCTATGTTTGTCTCGCTGCGTATAATCCTAGCTCCTTGGACGAACTCTTTCATCCAGGCAACTGCGGCAAATTTTTTATTACTTTCCGTTATTTCTACATCGCTCTTTTGTGCTCGGAGTGGGAATTCACTGACCATGATGCTCTTTACACTTTTACTTTTATTTTCTGCATGCAGATGTTGCCATATTTCTTCGGTGATGAAGGGAATAAAGGGGTGGGCTAAGCGGAGGATGTTGTCTAACATGCTTATTAGTCCTTGTTTGATGGATGCTTTTGCTTGTTCGTCATCAGATGCCAGGATTGGTTTGGTGAATTCAATGTACCAGTCGCAGAATTCGTTCCATACCAGTTCATAGAGGGCTTGGGCTGCGAGGTCAATGCGGTAGTTGTCTAGTGAGGTGCTGATTTCAGCGGCAGCGATGTCAAAGCGCCATTGCATCCATTGGTTGATGAAGTTGGCGGTACCGGCAGTTGATTCGCTTGCATTAGCGGCATCCACTATTTCTTCTCTTTGCCCCCCTGGTTGCTCCCCCTCGCACTGCATTAATACATAGCGAGCTGCATTCCATAGTTTATTGCATAAGTTGCGGTAGCCGATACAGCGGGATGTGTCAAAGTTGAGGTCACTCCCAGTTGATGCCATAGCGCAGAAGGTAAATCTTAGGGCGTCGGTGCCGTGTTCGGCGATGCCATCGGGGAAGTGTTTCTTGGTGGCGGCGGCTATTGATTTTGCTTTGTCTGGCTGCATCATGTCTGTGGTGCGTTTGCGCAGTAATTCTTCCAGTTCAACGCCGTCAATAATATCCAGAGGGTCTAAGATATTGCCTTTGGATTTAGACATCTTTTGTCCTTCAGCATCACGCACTAGTCCATGGATGTAAACATTGTGGAAGGGGACTTGGTCTTTCAAGCACAGGGTTACCATAATCATTCTTGCCACCCAGAAGAAGATAATATCAAAACCAGTTACCAACAAGTCAGTAGGGTTGAAGGTTTTTTGCCTGTCACTTTTTTTGGGCCAGCCCATGGTGGCAAAAGTCCATAGTGCTGAGGAGAACCAGGTATCCAGCACGTCTTCGTCCTGGCGCAGTTTCACGCTGCTATCAAGGTTGTTTTTAGTGCGTGCTTCTTCTTGATTGCGTCCTACATACGGCTTGCCGTCCTCATCATACCAAGCGGGGATGCGGTGTCCCCACCATAGTTGGCGGCTTACGCACCAGTCCTGGATTTCGTTTAGCCAGGTGTAATACGATTTTTCCCACATTGGTGAGACGAACTTTGTTTTTTTGTTCTTCACCTCCTTTTTGTCCTTCACCGCCTTGATGGCGCGCTGTGCCATAGTGTCCATATTAATGTACCATTGGTCGGTTAGATAGGGTTCTAATATAACGCCGCTGCGGTCGCCACGCGGTGGGCTGTAGCTGTGCTTTTCTTCTTTTGCGAGTAGTCCTTGTTGTTTGAAGTCCTGCACAATCTTGGTGCGTGCTTCATATCTATCCATGCCTCTGTAGGCGGGTGGGGCGTTTTCGTTGAGGTGGGCATCTTTGGTGAATAGGTTTATTGTTTCCATGGTATGCCTTTGACCCACTTCGTAATCGTTGAAGTCGTGCGCTGGAGTTATTTTTACACAGCCAGAGCCGAAGTCGGGTTTTACATATTCATCGGCTATTACGGGGATGATTCTGTCGGTGCCGGGGACACGCACCATTCTGCCTACCGCTGCTTTATAACGTTCGTCATCGGGGTGGACGGCAACTGCGCCGTCCGCCAGGGTTGTTTCTGGGCGGGTAGTGGAGATGACCATGCAGGATTTGTTAGTGGGATCATTTACGAACGGATAACGTATGTAATATAGGGTGGAGGGTTCTTCTACGGCGCGCACTTCTAAATCGGATACTGCGGTTTGTAGCACTGGGTCCCAGTTAACCAGACGTTTGCTGCGATACACCAAGCCCTTTTCGTGCAGGCGCACAAATGCTTCAATAACCGAGTTGATGTAGGCGTCGTCCATAGTGAATCTGCTGGTTTTCCAATCCACTGAGGCGCCAAGTCGGCGCAGTTGTTTTTCTATGGTGCCCGATGACATTTCTTTCCACTTCCACACTTCCGCTAAGAATTTTTCCCTTCCCATATCTCGTTTGTTTTTGCCTTGCGCAGCGAGTCGTCTTTCCACCACCATTTGAGTGGCTATGCCGGCGTGGTCGGTGCCCATCTGCCACAACACGTTTTTGCCGTTCATTCGTTGGTAGCGGATAAGGGTGTCAATGATGGTGTTGAGGAAGGCATGTCCCATGTGTAGAGTGCCAGTAACATTGGGAGGAGGGATGACTATGGAGTAGGGCTCGCCAGTTCCAGAGGGGGTAAACAAATCCTCATCCTCCCAGTATTTAGACCAGCGCGCTTCTATTTCTTTTGAGTTGAAGTTTTTATCCATGTTGTTGCGGGCGTCGTTCCAGGCGATTTTTCAGATGCTGTGTCAGGTTGCGGGCGGAGCGCAGCTCAGCCCCTACGAGTAAGTTTTTATCCATGGTGTTGCGAGTGGGCGAGTTTTTATCCATTTCCACCCCCATCATCCTCTTCAATATGGCGGAATATGAAGATGCGTGAAAACATAAAGTTAAAGCCCATGCCTCCCAACACGCCAAGCAACAGCGCAAGTATTCTATATTCATCAAAGTAAGCAACATTGATAGTTAGCAATGAATAAAGCCCCCAGTTGATAACAAAGCCAAAGATACTTACAAACACAAAACTAAGCCATTGTTTTACGGGGTGGGCTTTGAAGTATTCAGAAAATGTAACCGTCCGATTCCAGTACCAGTTGGATGATGCCCCCAGCCAGAAGGATGCAGCCCGCGCCGCGAGATGGCTCATGCCAAACAATGATTGAAACATATAATAGAATGTAACATCCACCACAAAGCCACTGGCACCCACCAAGCCAAATTGTAAAAACTCCGACATTGTTGGATACTTATATTGGTACAGACGCCGCAGATGCCTGAGATAATAGAATTGTTGCCGCACATTCATCTTGCTGTTGCCATGCAGGCGCTCGCTAAAATGAATGGGATGTTCGTATATCTTGCCAAAGCCGCCCTTGACTATAAGTTCCAAAGCAATCTTATATCCCAATGGCGATAGCTTGTTTATTGGTGGCACATTCTTACTGGCAAGCAGGAAGAAGCCACTCATAGGGTCTTTAATTTTACTCAGCGGGACAGCCAGCAAAGTGGCAACCATAGAGATAATTCTCCGTTTGAGAGTCCATTGGATATCAATAGAAGCGCCATCAACATAGCGCGAGCCCAAGCAAAAATCCACTTCGCCTTGTTGCAATTTGTCTAACATCGGTTTGATAGAAGACACAGGGTGAGAGAGGTCTGCATCCATAACAGCGCAATAGTCCCCTTTGGCAATGCGCAAGCCGTCAATCACTGCTGCGGAGAGTCCGCGTTTGTGCCCCTTGCGGTTTATTATGCTAACTGGGATTTCCTGCTTTTGCAATTTGGCAACCACCTTATCCGAGCCGTCCTGTGAGTCATCATCCATTATGAGAATTTCATACTTGATGGAGTTGAACTCTTTGGCTATGCTGGTGCATAGAGGAGTTAGGTTTGGCGCCTCCTTATAGGTGGGGATTATTATGCTGATTAACACCTATTTTCTATAACTTATATAACTTATATAACTTCACGGACGTCATTGAAACGCCCGCGAATAGCAGCAAGAGCCGCCATAGCTGGACTAACCAAATGAGTGCGTCCTCCCGTTCCTTGCCGTCCCTCAAAGTTTCTATTAGAGGTTGCGGCGCAATGTTCCTGCGGGCTTAGTTGGTCGGGGTTCATCCCCAAGCACATAGAGCAGCCAGGACTGCGCCACTGAAATCCTGCTTCTTGGAAAATTTTATCCAGCCCCTCTTCCTCCGCCTGTTTTTTTACCATGCCAGAGCTTGGCACAACCAATGCTTCTTTTATGCTACTCGCCACCTTATTGCCCTTGACAATATCAGCTGCCACGCGCAAATCCTCAATGCGTGAGTTGGTGCAAGAACCTATAAAGATGCGGTCAAGATTAATGTCATGCATTGCAGTGCCTGGCTTGAGCCCCATATACTCCAAGGCGCGCTTCCAATCATTTTGTTTGGCTGCGTTATCTGCATCATCAGGGTTCGGCACCTTGCCTTCAATTGAGGTTACCATCTCTGGCGAAGTCCCCCAGGTTACCTGAGGTGCTATCTCTGCGCCATTTATCTCAATTACAGTGTCAAACTTGGCGCCCTCATCACTATGCAATTCTTTCAGCCAGAACTCTTGGGCTTTTTCCCACATCTCATCTTTGGGGGCATAACGGCGACCTTGCACATAATCAATCGTGGTTTGGTCTGTGGCAATTAATCCTGCTCGGGCTCCTGCTTCTATAGACATATTGCAAATTGTCATTCTGCCTTCCATGCTAAGGGAGCGAATCACCTCGCCGCCATATTCAATTGTATAGCCAGTGCCGCCTGCGGTTCCTATCTTGCCAATTATGGCAAGGATTATGTCTTTAGCAAAGACGCCTTTGTTCAGGTGTTTATCAACTTGGATGAACATATTTTTACTTTTGCGCGCTATCAGGCATTGGGTTGCCAGCACATGTTCCACCTCAGAAGTGCCTATGCCATAAGATAGGGTGCCCAGCGCTCCATGAGTTGCGGTGTGCGAGTCGCCACAAACAATAGTCATGCCTGGCAAGCTGGCACCCAGTTCGGGTCCAATAGTATGGACTATTCCTTGTTCTTGTGAGTCAATTCCCAGTTCTTTGATGCCATAAAGTTTGCAGTTATCATCCAGAGTTTGCACCTGAATTTTGGATATATTATCGGTTATGCCGTCAATACCTTTGGCGCGGCTAGTGGTGGGGACATTGTGGTCTGCGGTGGCAAGGATGGAATCAATACGCCATGGTTTGCGTCCATTCAGGCGCAACCCTTCAAATGCTTGGGGCGAGGTGACTTCGTGTACCAGATGTCTATCTATGTATAGCAGGGCGTAGCCGTCTCCGCGTTCGGCAACAAGATGCATATCCCATAGTTTGTCGTAAAGTGTTCTGTTTTGTGCTTGCATAGGTTATATTATAAAGGTTTAACAGCCGTGATGAAGGTTTATATAATAGAGGATTGCAAATATGCTGAGGATTGCATTTCTGTTAGACGGCTTAGGGTGCGTCCGCTTTCACCGCCAGCATCGCCTCCACCAGATTCGCCGCCAGCACCCCCTCCGCCTGATTCGCCCCCTCCACCAGATTCCCCTGATTTAGCCCCTCCATAAAGCTGCTGTGTTGGCACTGCGGCGCTTATCACCAGCCCTATCTTGCGGTCGTATAAAATATCCACTAACCAGGTGAAACGTCTCGCCGCCTCGGCAAGTTCGGGCTTATTCAGTTGCGGAACTGCGGAAAGAAAGACCATGCCAAATCTATCCGCCAAGCGCAAGTAATCCACTTGCGAGCGCTCCCCTTGACATAGAGTGGCGAAGTCAAACCACACTGCATCCGAGCTGCGTCTCACTGCTTCCACTTGCCGTCCCTGCAACACCACCTGAGGGGGAAGATTAATCCCGCAGGCAATTCTATCAAATAGCTCAGTCATCTTGCTGTTAGTCGTGTCATCCAGCGGATAAAAATACACATCACCATCACGCAAACTTAGTTGGCGATAATCGTCATCACCATCCACCGCAAAAATGGTGAAATGTTGCATAATCAGATTTATGGCGGGCACAAAAAGATGCCGCGCCAAGCCATTAGGGTATAGTTCTTGCGGGTGGTAGTTTGAAGTCATAACAAAGTTCACCCCCAGCGCCAGTAATTGTTCTAACAGACGCGACATTATCATGGCATCGGCAATATCTGAGATATGGAATTCATCAAAGCATAACACATCGCACTCTGCCGCTAAATCCTTGGCTACCTTGACCAAAGCATCGTCTGTTGCTTTGGCGTGTTTTCTGCTGGAGTTTCTGCTGGTGTTTTTGTGGGAATTTTTATTAGTATCTCCATCGCCTGCTTCCTTGCCTAATTTACGAGCGCTGCCGCCATCAACCTCGTCAACAATTTTACTATATGCCTGCATCTCATCGTGGAAATGGCGGATAAAAGAATGAAAGTGCACCCGCTTCTTTTTTTGCAGAGGCAAGGTTAGAAAGAAGCCATCCATAAGAAGGGTTTTACCTCGTCCTACTTTGCCATACAAATAGACCCCCGTGGCAGGAGAGGATTTTTTCCCAGCGGAGGAGAAAAAACGAGTGGGGGAAAAACGGGCGGGGGAAAAACGAGCGGGGGAAAAACGAAAAGATGAAGTGCTCTTGGGCTTTGTTGATAGTTTGTTGGCAAAGTCATGCAGTATAGCCACTGCTGCTTTTTGTCTGGCGTCTGGATTAATCTTACCTGCGCTGATGAGTTCCTCATACCAGGCGTCTATATTTAATTCCATTGGTGAGTTAATTACCAGCAAGGCGTGATAACCACTTGCGCACAAAGTAATAATAAGAAATTAATGCGTATTTACCAAAGTTTCTTATAAAGAATGCGGCTATTATATTCGGGGGAGATTTTGATTTAGCCGATTCTGCCAACCCTGCCGCGCCGCGCCGTGCCGCTAACTTCCACCAATCCGATAGGATTGAGTGTTTGTAGGAAGCAGCTATCTCTTCATCATAAGGAGGTGAATTCATTATTATGCGGCGGGCTTTAATACCCTGCAGCACTGATGACAGGTTATGGTTTGCGGTAATGCAAGGCGACTCATTAGTTTCGTCATGGTTGCGATAAAACTTGACTGGTTCCCCCTCAGCTACCAACCATTTGCCAAGGGCGCTCACTCTGGCGGCTAAAATCATATCTTCGCCCACTTTAAAGTCCTCATTAAAGCCATCACCTGGCAAGTGGTCTTTACGAAATACAGTGCAGGAAAGTATTGAGCCGCCATAGTAAAGCATCCATTCCACAGGGCTACGGGCAAAGTCGGCTAAATCATCAAAAACCACTTTATTGTTATATAGAGTAAGGCGCGGACAGGAAACGGCAGATGCCGTAGGGTTTTCTTGCAGAAGCAGGGTGGATCTGGCAATGAAGTCAGCGGGAAGCTGGTCGTCTGAATCTAAAAACATGATAAACTCACAACCTTCCGGTTCAGTTTCCATTGCCTTTCCCAGTGACCTTCCCATTCTCCTTTCCCTCACTCTTTCGCTTTCTATTTCCCTCTCTAGTTCTCTTGCCATTTCTTGCAGTCCAGCATTTCTGGCAGTAGAGGCGCCTTTGTGCTGTTCTTTCAATAGGGTTATGGGGAAATCATGCGATTCTTGCGCTATCCATTGTTCAATTTTGCTGGCAGTGTCATCGGTGGAGCCGTCATCCACAATTATTAGGGCATGGGGTTTCACGGTTTGTTGCATCACGGAGTTTATCGCAGTCCAGCACAAAGTGGCGCGGTTGTACACGGGGATAATAACTGTTACATCATTCGGAATTGACATTGTAGACATTAGAGACATTATAAACCGAAGGGGTGTTGTGGCGTTATAAGCGTGGCGATGGAATACACCCGAGCGGATGCATAGAAAGAGTTCATTTTTTTATTATGCCTAAAAATGAAAAAAATGGCGGAGCAGACGGGGCTCGAACCCGCGACCCCCGGCGTGACAGGCCGGTACTCTAACCAAACTGAGCTACTGCTCCGACAAATGGGCGCTGCAGGGCTTGAACCTGCGACCCCCGCCTTGTAAGGGCGGTGCTCTCCCAGCTGAGCTAAGCGCCCGAGAGATAACTATTTTAACCTATATGGATTAATATAGTTAATAAAAATATAAAAATCATAGCCAAGTTATAAATAATAATTTATTGGTGGATTCTTGACTTGGAATTATGGAAAGTAATATATAATAACTCTACAGGCGCATGTTTAGTTCTAAGTTTTTTGATTTCTTACATTAAGGTAAAAGCAGCGGGATTTTTCCCACATATTCAGGGCATGCGTTCGCGTCTGCTGTCGGAAACCTCAGTTTATTTTTGTTTTATCTTTATAGCAGGGATACTGATAGGGGCATTAGGACCTTCGCTTACTCATTTAGCAGCCAAAACAAACGTCTCCATTTCCCAGATGAGCGTCATCTTTCTATTGTTGCCCGCTGGATACATCATTGGCATCATAAGTTTTCGCTATCTCTCAAGCGCTCCCATATTCAAACAGCTACTGATATTTGCCTTACTTGCCAATTTATTGTTTTTCCCTTTTATTGCTTATACGCAGCATTATTTATTAGTATGTTTGCTGTTTTTGATATTGGCGATTGGACGCGGATTTATGAACCTGACCTCCAATGTAGCCGTAACCCAGCTGCACAAAAAGAATTCTGCTGCTTATGTCAACACTCTGCACTTCTTCTTTGGCTTGGGGATAATGGTAGCGCCCGTCTTCATCGGCTACGAGTTAGAACATAACTCTTCTTTAATATATTCATATACTTTGTTTGCTTCGTTGGCTTTGCTGCCTTTGGTATTGCTATTGTTTATCAAAATAACCCCGATTAAATCCAACGTCCAGAACTTAGTATTCGTCAATAGTTCTCATTACAAAAAAACACTATGGACAATGCATCTATTCTTTTTCATATATGTGATGTTTCAAAATAGCTACGGCGCTTGGATATTTTCTTATCTTGTTGAGGATGGCTTAATGAGGGAAGGGCAGGCAGGGCTATGGACATCTCTATTCTGGCTGTCATTTACGGGCTTTCGTTTCCTTGGCATATTTATGGCTATCTACATCAGCCCGCTACGCATTATCATGGCGCATACAGTGGTGTTGATAATAACCACTCAGTTGATAATCTTATTTGGCGATAACGTCTCTTTTCTATTTATTGCCAATATTGTTATAGGCGCAGCTCTTTCGGTAATGTTCCCCTGCATGTTATCCTATTGCAGCAGCAGTTTGAATATTCCACCCAAAACGGTAGGTAATTTATTTATCTCTGCCTTAGCAGGAGGGATGATAGGACCATGGATTTTAGGGCAACTGTTTATTATTGAGCCAGCATTGATTTTCTATCCGCTACTATTATGCGCTATCGCAATAATCTTCTTATTATTTTATTTAATGAAGCTTAATAAAAGGAGGGGCTAGGGGATAGGGGGATAGCCGCGCTCCGCCCGCAAGTTAAATCCCTTCAAATTAACAACGGATTAGGAAAAAATATCAGGCAAAGCAAGCATGGGGATGATTTGTTGCGAGTGTTATGCATCTTGCGGGCGGATACTATATTCATCCCCCCGCGCTCCGCCCCTACAGACCTGCGTCGTGGATTTCAACAGCCCAGCGGCATGCCATTGCGATGACACTGCTGGTCTTCGGCGGAGGGCAAAAGCCCCTTAAAGTCTGAGGGGCGAACGGCGCTCAGCGAAGGATATTTGCCAGCATTGAACTCCCATCCGTAGATGATGTCTGCGGGGATATCGACGTTGCCACCCCAATGACTGGAAGGGAATAAACCAGTGCAGTCGGGTACTGGATCCACACCAGCTATAGGCGTCTCATCCAGTTGGCATCCTTGCAGTTGGGCGGTGGTGAGAGAAGTAGTGTCTGGGGTTGAGGATATAATACTTTCAACACCGAAATCTAGCGTGGTACCAGTAGTTTCATTATCCCAATAGGATGCTTCAACAGTAACATCATCATCGCGTCTAATCGCAATTATCCCCCCATAATCGGAACCTAAATGCGGCGTTGCATCAGTAATCAGACCAGCCGCGTAAGAAACATTAACTATTCCCCCATTTAATGCATACCCAATTAGCCCCCCTTGAATTCCTGGACTAGGATTATCCTCCTGACTAATGCTATTGGCACCAACACTTCCTCTAACCATCCCAGCACCATAAGAAGATAATACACTGCCACCCGAATTGATGCCTACTAAACCACCTGTTGCGCCCGCACCTTGAACTGTTGCTGTAGAGTAAGAATAAGAAATCTCCTCTTGGTTTAATCCAACCAATCCGCCTATAGCATCAAATGATGCGTTAACTAAACCAGTCGCGTAAGAATAGGTAATAACCCCATTATTTTGATTCAAGCCGACTAATCCACCAGCATGAGATCCAGATAGTAAGTTAGCTCCGGACTTTTGCGAGTAATGATTCCCAGGTGCCTGAATTGTCATGTTAATACTTTGTAGCCCAACTGCAGTAATATTCCCATTATTTATCCCGAAAAGACCAAAGTGCTTTGAATTATCGCCTTGACGTGCTTGGATTTCTAAACTATTGATGGCATAACCTTCTCCATTAAAAGAACCGCTGAAGGATTGACTGCTGTTGCCAGCAATTGGCGTCCAGCCGCGTCCTATAAAGTTGTCACTGCCAACCGCTGATTTATTCCAAAGACCTGTATTAGTGGCGGAAGCATCTATGTCATTGGCAAGTATGTAGTGCTTGGTGAGTTGGTCGGCGGCATTCGTGCCGTAGAGAAACCCGTTATTAGTGAAATCTGACGAATCAAGCGCAGTTCCTGTATGGTCAACTCCAGCTATTGCCTGCAGCTGGTATATGTTGGAGATAATATAGGGGTGGGAAGAATTTCCGCTTCCCGTAACATTCATAGCGCCATTAAACGGAAAGGAGTCGTAGAAGTCATTAATACCATCTGTATCAGAATTACTGATAAGAGTAATCCTAATATTGGCAGTAGATGAAAGCCCGCCAACTTGATGCGTTGCAATAACCTGAAAGGTAACAGAAGGCACGGCAAAGTCACTTAGAGTAGCAGCTCTGGTGGTAATGATGCTTCTTGTACCATCTGCGTTATCCGCAGAGGCAAGTCCAAATAAATCACTATTGCCCGCCAAACTATAGTCAAAGGGTGTTTCTGCTTCATCCACTGCCCAGACATTGCCTGCTATAGCCCCTGCCGCACTTGCAACGGCTAAAGTTACACCAGAGCTATAAGTTGTTTCGGTAAATACTGGAGGGGTATCGTCCACAGTAACAGTAATTGTGGCTGTTGTGCTGCCACCTTTGCCATCACTGGCAGTGGTGTTGAATGTGTAATTACCTGCATTCGCGGCTGTATCTTTTAGATTTATCTCACCTGTTGTTGGGTTAATCTCAAATAGGGCGTTATCTTCATCTCCACCGCTTATGTTATAGCTAATAGCGTCATTATTGGCATCGGTTGCTGATACATTACCCGCTAAATAGCCAATAGGAAAACTGATGGGGATGCCAGCAAATCTATAGCTGGCGGGTGTTGGTGTTGTGACATTCGCAGGCGTAAACTTAACTCCTGGGCTATTGCCTGCTACAAACACTGGGGCTTGGTTGGGAGGACTAACGGGCCCAGCAGAAAGAACACTCACAGTAATCTCAGCCATTGCGATCCCATCTTTTTTGCCATCACTGGCGGTGACGTTGAATGTATAAGGACCTGTATTAACTGCTACCTTTTTTAGAGTGATTTCGCCTGTTGCTGAGTTAATCTGGAATAGTTTGGTAACATTAGTTCCTCCGCTTATGCTATAAGTAATAGTGTCATTATCCGCCATATCGCTTGCTGATACATTGCCCACCGAGTAGCCAATAAATGAATTAAAGGGGATGTCGGCAAAAGTATATCTGGCAGGTGTTGCTGTTGTTTCATTTGCCTCGTTAAACTGACTTTCTGAGCCCATGACTGCTTCAAAAACAGGCGCATCATTCACGGCAGTAATGGTAATTGTATAGCGGACTTTAACTGTGTCGTCATCGCTTTTTACTAACTCTATATAAAATTCACCGAACAGGTCTGCGTGAATACCCAGGAAGGTTATGTTTAGGGCAGTGGCGTTAACTGAAAGTGTTAGTTGGTTATTATTAGTGGAACCAACTACCCGTGGATTTGATGTATTGCCATTAATAATTTGGGTGAATATAAAATTGCTTACCGCACTCTCAAACCTATTGTTATCTCCGAAGCTATCGTTACTTCCTTTATTAATCACACCAGCTGTGACATTATAGATTATATTATCAGAATCAATAACTTGGGGAACCTGGGGAAGAGCAAAAAGCTCGCAACCTGTATAGCCATCTACAGCTGCAGCAGCACCTTCAGCAAAAATGCAGTCGGCTTTGGTGGTGGGAGGGGGAGGGGGAGAGGGAGGGGGATTACTTGAATTTGAGTCATCGCTGGCACAAGCGGCAATAACAGCAGTAAGCAACAGGACAGCAAGAACAGGTGTCTTTGCGAATAATCCTTTAAATCTTCTATTTAATAGCCCATTTAATAATCCCCCGAATAACCCCCCAGTCAATTCTTGTAAAAACATAGTTTTCATTTTAACGCTCATTTCATAAATTAATAATACACATCTTGCGGGTGGAGCACAGCTCCGCCCTACAGTCCAATATGGCTAATTATTATTATAACAAAATAAGGTGAAATGTCAAGCAAAACAAGCATGGGGATGATTTGTCGCGAGTGTTATGTACCTTGCGGGCGGAGCAAGGGGGGATGAATAAAGGAGGGATGAATATAGCCCTCCGCCCCTACAGCAGACCTGTGTAGCAAGTATTTATACCCCCCAGTATATTAGCAGTGTATTATTATCAACAACGGATTATCAACAGCGTATTATTCACATCCCAACGGCATGCCATTACGCTGGCACTCTTGCTCTGCGGCTAAAGGAAAAAGCTGTTTACTGTCAGAGGTGCGAACGGCGCTCAATGAGGGATACTCATCAGCATTGAAAATCCAGCCGCGGGTAACCCCATCCGTAGTGTTGCTGCCCCAATCGCTGGAGGGAAATAAACCCGCGCAGGTGGTTGGCATTGGCGATGCGCCTTCTATAACCACCCCATTCAGTCCGCATCCTTGCAGTTGGTCGGTGGTGAAAGAAAAAGTGCCTGTTGTGACGCCAGCTACACTAATATCATCTCTACTCTTTCCTACGCCACTTGATACTCCAGTAGTAACACTGTCCCAATAAGACGACTCAATAATAACACCGTTGCCTGTTGTTTGGTTTCTTTCCGCAACTACACCTCCTAATGCCCTCATCCCACCCGAAAAAGTTGTATCAGCAACCCCACCTGTAGCATAAGAAGTACTTATAATCGCCCCTACACCTGAGATAGACCCAGCCAGTCCCCCCGCAGTCCCATCTCTACCTGATATTCCATAATCCCCCGTAACGGACCCAGTGGCATAAGAAGATAACAGAGCACCTCCCACATTTGCCCCTACCAAACCACCGATGTCTCCGTCCCCTTCAAGTGTTACTGCAGAATAAGAATAAGATATCTCCCCTTGATTTAATCCAACCAATCCACCTACAGCATCCATTGATGCGTTAACTAAGCCAGTTGCATAAGAATAGCTAATTACTCCATCTTCCTGATTCAAGGCGACTAACACACCAGCATGAGAGCCGGAAATAATATTATCTACTGTTGTGGTTCCACTATAACTATCCCCTGGTACCTCAATTCCCATGTTAATATCTTGTAGCCCAAGAGCAGTAATGTTTCCATTATTTATCCCGAAAAGACCAAAATGCTTTGAATTATCGCCTTGACGTGCGGAGATTTCTAAACTATTGATGGCATAACCTTCACCAGAGAGAGAACCGCTGAAGGATTCCCCATCTATGCCAGCGATTGGCGTCCAGCCGTGCCCCTCGCTAGAATCATCCATATCGATAGAACCAACCGCATCGCTAGAACCAACCGCCTCGCTAGGTTCCTCCACCTCGCTAGGTTCCTCCACCTCGCTAGGTTCCTCCACCTCGAGATTAGTCCAAACAGTCGCATCGGTAGTGTTGGAAGCATCTATGTCATTGGCAAGTTTATAGTGCTTGGTGAGTTGGTCGGCGGCATTCGTGCCATAAAGAAAACTACCACCAGTAAAATCAGAAGAATCAAGCGCAGTTCTCGCATGGTCTACTCCAGCGATTGCTTGCAGCTGATAGATGTTGCTGATAATATAGGGGGTGCCTGGCTCTCCATTTCCTGTAACATTGGTAGTATCATCATGCGGGGATGCGTCATACAAGTCATTAACTCCATCCCCATCAGAATCATCTTCAAGTTGCAGGTCATTATTAAGATTAACCGTAATAGCTGCGGGTTCAGATGAAGTCCCACCTTCTTGATGTGTTGCCATAACCTGAAAGGTAACAGAAGGCACGGCAAAGTCACTTAGAGTTGCAGCTTTACGTAAAGTGATATTTCTGCTGCCATCTTCTAAGTTGTCAGCAGTGGCAAGTCTAAATAAATCACTATTGCCCACCAAACTATAGTCAAAGGGAGTCCTTTCAGCATCCATTGCCAAGACATTGCCTACCACAACCTCAGACGCATTTGCCTCCGATAAAAGTAAATCAAAGTTATAAGGTGTTCTGGTAAACACTGGAGGGGTTGGATCACCTGCAGTAACAGAAATTGTGGCTATTGCACTGCCTCCTTTGCCATCACTGGCAATGACGTTAAATGTATACACACCTGAATCAGTCGCTGTAGTTTTTAGAGTTATTTCGCCTGTTGTTGAATTAATGCGGAATAGGGCGGTATCATCATCTCCACCGCTTATGTTATAGCTAATAGCGTCATTATTGGCATCGGTTGCTGATACATTGCCCGCTAAATAGTTAGCAGGTGAATTAAGAGGGATGCCAGCAAAAATATAACTGGCAGGTGTTGTGCCAGTTGCATTAGTAAACTGAACTTCTGGGCTATTGCCTGCTGAAAACACAGGGGCTTTATTACTGACTGGGGGTTGGTTACTGGAGGCGGCGGGAGCACTTGAATTTGAGTCACTACCACAAGCGGCAACAACAGCAGTAAGCAATAAGACAGCAAGGACAGGTGTTCTTGTGAATAATCCATTTAATCTGGGCTTTAATAATCCATTTAATCTGGGCTTTAATAATCCCTTTAATTCCAGTTTTGATAATCTCCCTAATAACCCCCCAGTCAATCCTTGTAAAAATATGATTTTCATTTTAATACCTATTCAATAAATTAATAATATATATCTGCTTAAATCAGCATAGCCAGCCCTATTGTAACGGGGCTATAACATAATTATAAAAAGATTATAACATAATTATTTGTTTTTAATCAGAAATAACGTTAATTACCTGTTGTGGATTTCAACAGCGCATTATTCACAGCCGAACGGCATGCCATTACGCTGGCACTCCTGATCTACAGCTGAAGGGAAAAACTCTTTATTGTCAGAGGAGCGAACAGCGCTCAATGAGGGATACTCATTGGCACGGAAAACCCAGCCGCGGGTGATGTCTGGGGTGCTGTCAATGTCATCGTCCCAGCCATCGGATGGAAATAAACCAGTGCAGTCGGGTGCTGGCGGTGCACTGGATATAACCTCTCCATTCAGTCCGCATCCTTGCAGTTGGGCGGTGGTGAGACCTGTATGTCCTGTTACGGTACCATCAACATCACTGCCAATACCCACAATGCCTTGGTTATTATTCCAATAGGATGAAGTGATCATAGCTCCTTCTTGTAACTGACCCACTAAAGCACCTAGATAACGAGTATTACCACTCACAGCTATAACGTTCCCTGTAGCGTAAGAGGTATTCACAATATTCCCCGTATTCCCGTCTATATGACCCACAAGAGCCCCCACAGTATGACCAGCGACGCCACCCTCACCAACCCTTTCTCCAAAAGCTCCACTGACATCGCCAGTGGCATAAGAAGATGACACTCTGCCACCTGCCGTGTTAGAGCCAACTAAGCCGCCAGTGTCCAATCTGCCTTCCACCGCGGCGGTAGAATAGGAGTAGGAAATTTCACCGAGATTAGAACCAACTAAGGCGCCCACCTTCTCTGCAGTAGCATTGACAAGTCCGCTGACGTAAGCATATTGGATAATTCCTCCAACCTCATTCTCACCAACCAACCCTCCGTTGCCTTGTCTAGGAGCGTTAGGCCAATGATTGTTTTGTGCTTGGATTCTCATCTCAATATTCTCCAGCCCAACGGCGCTTATGTTGCCGCTATTAGTGCCAAAAAGTCCAAAGGTATCTGTTTCTTCCGCAGCGCGCAATATCATATTTAGGTTGCTGATGGCATAACCCTCGCCCCTAAAAGAACCGTTGAAGGATTCTCCATCTTTGCCGGCAATTGGTGTCCAGCCGCGCCCATCGATATAACCATTAACCTCAGGCTCCAGTTTATTCCAAACAGCTGTATTAGTGGCGGAAGCATTTATATCATTGGTAAGTTTATAGTGCTTGGTGAGTTGCTCGGCGGCATTTGTTCCATAGAGAAAACTACTATTAGTAAAACCGGGCGCATCAAGCGGAGTTCCTGTATGGTCAACTCCAGCTATTGCTTGCAGCTGATAGATGTTATTGATAATATAGGGGTCGTCTGGATCTCCATTTCCTGTAACATCGGTAGTATCATCATGCGGGGATGCGTCATAGAAGCCGATAACTCCATCCATATCAAAATCATCGCTAAGTTGCAGGTCATTAATAAGATTAACCGTAATATCCTCCTCAGATAAAAGCCCGTCTCCTTGATGTGTTGCCACAACCTGAAAGATAATAGAAGATGCTGCAAAATCACTTAGAGTTGCTGCTCTACTCAAAGAGATATTTATGCTGCCATCTTCGCTCTTATCATCGGCAAGTTTAAATAAATCACTGCCACCTGCCAAACTATAAACAAAGTTAGTCCCTTCTGCAACCTCTGCCTCGACATTGTATACCAAAACATCAGCCGCGGTTGCCGCAGATAAAGACAAATCAAAGCTATAAGGTGTTGAGGTAAATACTGGAGGAGTTATATCAATATCAGGAAGAACGCTCACGCTAATCTCAATCCTTGCGCTGCCGCCTTTACGATCGCTGGCAGTAATGTTGAATGTATATGTAATTGGTGAATCATCTGGATTAACCGCTACCTCCTTTAAAGTTATTTCCCCTGTTGTTGGGTTAATCTGAAATAGGTCGGTATCATCAGTCCCACCGATTATGCTATATCTAACAGTGTCACCATCAATATCGCTTGCTGATACATTGCCCACCGAGTAGCCAGCAGTGGAATTAAAGGGGATGTCAGCAAAATTATCAGGGGGAGCAGTAAAAACAGGATCATCATTCACGGGAGTAATGGAAATTGTATAGCGGATTTTAACCGTGGCGTTATCACTCTTTACTAACTCTATATAAAACTCACCGAATAGGTTGGGGGTAATATCAATGATGGTTATGTTTAGGGCGGTGATGTTTGCTAAAAGTTCTATTTGGTTATTAGTGCGAGTAACTACTTTTGGATCTGATACATTGCCATTAATAATTTGTGTAAAGGTGAAATTGCTTAATCCAAGCTTTTCAGTTTCTACTTCTTGACCTGCTAATACCTCACCAAACGTGATGTTATAGGTTGTATTAGAGTCAAAAACTTGGGGAAGAGCAAGAAGCCCACAATCTTTAGTGCCTTCATCTTCAGCAAAAATGCAGTCGGCTTTGGGAAAAGGAAGAACCCTCACGGTAATATCAGTCCTTGTGCTGCCACCTTTGTCATCACTGGCAATTACGTTGAATGTATATACAATCTCTGAATCCATTAAGTTAGCCGCTACTTCCTTTAAAGTTATTTCGCCTGTTGTTGGGTTAATCTGAAATAGGTTGGTAACATTAGTTCCACCGCTTATGCTATAGCTAATAGTGTCATTATCCGCCACATCGGTTGCTGATACATTGCCCACCGAGTAGCCGTCAGTAGAATTAAAGGGGATGTCAGCAAATCTATAATTGGCAGGGGTTGCGTCATCTGCCTCGTTAAACTGACTTTCTGAGCCCATGACTGCTTCAAAAACAGGCGCATCATTCACGGCAGTAATGGTAATTGTATAGCGGACTTTAACTGAGGTGTCATCGCTTTTCACTAATTCTATATAAAAATTGCCGAACACGTCATCGTCAATATCAATAATGGTTAGGTTAAGGGCGGTGGCATTTGCTGAAAGTGTTAGTAGTTTTTGATCTTGGTCAAAAACAACAGATTGATCTGATATATTGCCATTAATAATTTGTGTGAAACGAAAATTGCTGAATCCAATCTTAGTGGTGTTTACTTTGCCTACCTCACCAAACGTGATGGTATAGTTTGTAATAGAGTCAAATGGGGTAAGAACAATAAGCCCGCAACTTTTAGTGCTGGCATCTTCAGCAAACATGCAGTCGGCTGTGGTCATAGGAGGGGGAGTAGTAGTGGAAGGGGTAGTGGTAGTGGGACCACTTGAATTTGAGTCGCTGCTACTAGCACAAGCAGCGACAACAGCAGTAAGTAACAGGACAGCAACTGTAGGCGTCCTTGCGAATAATCCTTTAAATCTTCTATTTAATAACCCCTTGAATAATCTCCCAAATAACCCCTCAGTCAATTCTTGTAAAAGTATAACTTTCATTTTAATACCTATTCAATAAGTTAATAATATATTTAATCCAACATAGCTAAGCTGATTATTATTATAACAGAATTTCGTGAAATGTCAGGCAAAACAAGCATGGGGATGATTTGTCGTGGGTTTCAACGCAGTTTCCAGCTAATATGTAATCCTTTTTTGTCCTTGTTTGGCGCAAAATGTTTGGCGACTCCTATACCAGGGATGGCAATCAATTCCTCCCTCTTGGAGTTCTCCGCATCAACCGCCCCAACAACATCAGCCGCGCCAACCGCCCCAACCATATAGATTAAAGGAATACAGTCGCGTTGCCAAGGGGGGATGCCTTTTTCTTGTAGCAGTTTTTTCAGTTCGCGGGTTTTACCGCTTGGTGATAAAGCTATTACTTCTCCACCATGACGAAATCCCAGCAGTAATTTTTCTCCACGCTCAGCTATAACCACATCATGGGCATCCCAGACATCCCCACTTTCTCCTGGCGTCTGCTTTTCGTCAACTGCTTTTACGATGCTCTCTGTAGTACTCTTTATAATTCTCTTCAGCGTTAATATGCCTAAGGGAAGCGGGTAGCTGTTAGTGCTTGTGCCAGTAGGTAGTTTTAATTCTTCCATTGCCTTCGGCATAACCTTAGCTTGTGTCGGCAACATAGCATGCATAAGATTACGATAGCGTCTGATTTCGCCTCCTTCCCAGGTTAATAACGGCAGCTTATCCGCGGCGGACTTCATCTGACAACGTAATTCTTGCATAACCGCAGGCGGCGGAGGTGGCAAAGGAGTGGGCAAAGACGCCAACCACCCACGCACTAATATATCAAATAACTGCGCGCTCAAGGCAACTGATGAGACGTCCAATGCGATTGTTCCATCTTTTTGTTCCCGCCCGTACTTAGCCAGTAATTGCTGCTGGGCATAAGGGATTGCCTCATTATATGCATCTAATCTCTGCGCCGCTAGGGCTATATTCTTGTCTGCGGATTTCCACTTTTTATGCAGGGGTGGCAGCACCCTGTGGCGGATGTAGCTTCTATCATTGCTTATATCAAGATTCATCTCATCTTCTATGTATCCTAATTTGTGGGTGGCAACATAATCAATGATACTCTGCTTGTCAATGTTCAGCAAAGGGCGAGCAACTATGCCGCTTTTATGCTGCCGTTTCTGTTCTTTCCCCCCAGTGCTGGCAATATCGCCGCTGGCAAGATTAAGGCGGCTATCATAACCACCCGCTCCCCCCCCCCGCATTAAGCGTCTTAGTCGTGGAATACCTTTTAAGTTTGGACTGCCACGCACCAATCTCAACAAAAGGGTCTCGCTTTGGTCGCGTCTATGGTGAGCTTGTAGGAGGATGTCATTCTCTTGCATTCCCTCTCGCCAGATTCTATATCTGCATCGTCGCGCATACATTTCCACACTTTCTTGACGTTGCTGTTCGTCTTCTATATGCGAGCAGTTAATTTTAATCTGCAGTTTGGCGCACTCAGCGCGGCAGTGTTCTTCCCACTTAGAAGCTTGTTTAGAAATATTGTGATTGATATGCCAAGCAATAATTGGGTGCGGCAACATATTATTAACGTGTAGTTTGCTGCACGCATGGAGCAGGGCAGATGAATCCATTCCTCCGCTATAGGCAATATATATAGTGGGGGCAGGGGAAGTAGAAGCATTGCCGAGCCCAATCTTACCTGCGGCTGTGATTAACTCTTCTCCACTATATATAGAGGAGACAAGTTGGGTTATCGCCTCTTCAATGGGATGGAAATTGTCTAAGGACAGCAAGAAGAGGTATCATTGAAATAATCTTTGAAATAATCATTTTAATCTATCGTACCAATAGAAGGACAGGTGCTAGCCTCAACGACTTGGTTCTGATTCTTCTGCTGTGCGGCGGAAGGTAGAAGCGGTCTGTTATCAGAGGAGCGAACGGCGCTCAAAGAGGGTTCTTGGTTAGCAGTGAAAGTCCAGCCGCGGGTGATATCAAAAGTGCCTGCGTTGCTGTCGGTGGTATTGCCCCAGTCGCTGGATGGGAATAAACCAGTGCAGGTTGGTGCTGGGACTACTCCTTCTATAGCCATCTCATCCAGTTTGCATCCTTGCAGTTGGGGGAGTTGTAGTCCAGTAGTACCGGTGTTGTCTCCTTCTCGTTCATCATCATGTTTACCATCTGCTCTTTCCTTATTTATGCCTATAAAATTATTATTACCGTGCCAATAAGTTGCCTCAAAAGTAACGTTGCTACCTCCTAACCTGTCATCATCTCTTTCTCCAGCTACAATTCCTAGTGAAACATCATCTCCATTAAGACCTCTCCCAATCCCCCCAGTACGAATATAAGCAGTATTTATAATCGCCCCTTCACCTGAGATAGACCCAACCAGTCCCCCTGCAACCCCATTTCCACCTACTATCCCAGGAAAAGACCGAACACAAGTTGAGGTTACATAAGTAGATAATATAGTACCTCCCTCATTTGCCCCTACCAAACCACCGGTGTCTCCCGCACCTATAACTTGATCTGTTGAAGCATAAGAATAAGATATCTCTCCTTCATTTACTCCAACCAATCCTCCTACAGCGTCCAGTGATGCGTTAACATAGCCAGTCGTATAAGAATAACTAATAATTCCATCTTCCTGATTCAAGGCGACTAACATGCCAGTATGAGAGCCGAGAGCAATGTTATCTATTGTTGTGCTTTTAGTATAAGTATTCTCTGGCGCCTCAATTACCATGTCAATATTTTCCACCCCAAGCGCAGTAATATTGCCATTATTTATCCCGAAAAGACCAAAATGCTTTGAGTTATCGCCTTGACGTACTCGGATATTTAAACTATCGATGGCATAACCTTCACCAGAGAATGAACCGCTGAAGGATTGCCCGCTTTTGCCTGCGATTGGAGTCCAGCCGTATCCGACAAAGTTGTCACTATCAATCGCCGGTTTAGCCCAAATAGTCGTATCGGTAGTGTTGGAAGCATCTATGTCATTGGCAAGCATGTAATGCTTGGTGAGTTGGTCGGCGGCATCTGTGCCGTAGGGAAACCTGTTATTAGTGAAACCGGATGAATCAAGCGCAGTTCCTGTATGGTCAACTCCAGCTATTGCCTGCAGCTGATAGATGTTGGTTATATTATAGGGGTCGTTGGGCTCTCCATTTCCTGTAATATTCATAGTCGCATCATGCGGAAAGGCATCATAGAAGCCCTTAACTCCATCCCCATCAGAATCATCGTCAAGTGGCAGGTCATTAATAAGATTAACCGTAATATCTGCCACAGATAATTTATTACCTTCTTGGCCTTCTTGATGATTTGCTATAACCACAAAGGTAATAGAAGATGCTGCAAAATCACTTAGAGTTGCAGCTCTAAGTAAGGTGATATTTCTGCTGCCATCTGCGTTCTTAGCAGGGGCAAGTCCAAATAAATTACCACTGCTCAGCAAACTATAATCAAAGAGAGTCCCTTCAACATCCACTGCCGAGACATTGCCTACTACAACCCCTTGTGCATTTGCCGCTGATAAATCTAAATCAAAGTTATAAGGTGTTGAGGTGAATACTGGAGGGGTTGGATCACCTACAGTAACAGAAATTCTGGCTGTTGTGCTCGCTCCTTCGACATCACTGGCAATGACGTTAAATGTATACACACCTGAATTAGTCGCTGTAGTTTTTAGAGTTATTTCGCCTGTCGCTGAGTTAATCTGGAATAGGTCGTTACTAACAGCAGAGCCACCATCTCTGTTATATTCATCGCTTACGATATAAGTGACAGTGTCACCATCAGCAGCATCAGGATCCATTGCCAATACATTGCCCACCAAGCCGTTCATAGCCGAACTCAAGAGAATGCCAGCAAAAGTATAATTGGCAGGTGCTGTGTCAGTCGCAGGAGTAAACTGACCTGAGCCACTGACTGCTCCAAACACTGGGGCTAGGTTAGGGAGAACCTCCACAGAAATTGTGGCTATTGCACTGCCGCCTTTGCCATCACTGGCAGTGACGTTGAATGCATAATTACCTGAATTAACCGCAGTATCCGCTGTGACTTTTAGAGTTATTTCGCCTGTTGTTGAATTAATGCGGAATAGGGCGGTATCATCAGTTCCACCGCTTATGTTATAGCTAACAATGTCACCATCAGGATCCATTGCCGACACATTACCCACCGGGTAGCCAACAGCGGAATTAAAGGGGATACCATCAAATCTATAGCTGGCGGGTGTTGTGCCAGTGGCATTAGTAAACTGAACTCCAGGGCTATTGCCTGCTCTAAACACTGGGGCTTGGTTGTCAGTAAGAACACTCACAGTAACCTCAATCCTTGCACTGCCGCCTTTGCTATCACTGGCGGTAATGTTGAATGTATATTCAATTGGAGAGTTGCCTGGATTAACCGCTACCTTTTTTAGAGTTATCTCGCCTGTAGCTTGGTTAATCTGGAATAGGTTGGTAACATTAGTTCCACCGTCTATGCCGTAAGTGATGGCGTCATCATCCACATCAGTTGTTGATACATTGCCCACCGAGTAGCCAGTAGTGGAATTAAAAGGGATGTTGGCAAATCTATAACTAGCGGATATTGTGCCAGTCGTAGGAATAAACTGACTTTCTGAGCCCACGACTTCTTCAAACACAGGCGGATCATTCACGGCAGTAATGGAAATTGTATAGCGGACTTTAACTGCGGTGTTATTATGTTGCACTAAATCTATATAAAATTCGCCGAATACGTTATTAGCAATACCGCTGATATTTAGGTTTAGGGCGGTGGCACTTGCTAAAAGTATTAATTGGTTATTGTTACTAACTGGAGATGGCACTGACTTTGGATCTGATATATTGCCATTAATAATTTGGGTGAAGGTAAAATTGCTTACTCCAATCTTATCGGTGTTTACTTCTTTACCTGCTAACACCTCACCAACCGTGATGTTATAGTTTGTAGGATAGTCAAAAACTTGGGGAAGAGTAAGAAGCCCGCAATCTTGAGTGCCGTTATCTTCAGCAAACATGCAGTCGGCTGTGGTCATAGGAGGGGGAGGAGAGCCGCCTGGTGTTGGGGCGCCACCACCGCTGCCACCACCACAAGCAGTAACAACAGCAGTAAGCAACAGGACAGCAAGGACAGGTGTCTTTGCGAATAATCCTTTAAATCTGGGCTTTAATAGCCCATTTAATAACCCCCCAGTCAATTCTTGTAAAAACATAATTTTCATTTTAACGCTCATTTCATAAATTAATAATATATATCTTGCGGGTGGAGCGCAGCTCCGCCCTACAGGCCAACATAGCTGATAATTATTATAACAGAGTTAGGCGAAATGTCAAGCAAAACAAGCATGGGGATGATTTGTCGCGAGTTTTATGCATCTTGCGGGCGGAGCGCAGCTCCGAGGGCGGAGCGCAGCTCCGCCCCTACAGCAGACCTATATAGCAAGTATTTATAAATTACAGCACATTATTTACAACGCGTTATTTACAGCGTATTATTCAACAGCATCATAAGTGCCGCAGGCATCGGATGCTAGGCGGCGATGACATGCTTGCGCCTCAAGCGGTGGCATAAGTGATGTGGTAACGCTGTTTAACGTGCGGTTGGCGTATAATGCAGGTATCTCTCCCTCACGGAAAATCCAGCCACGCTCGATGCCAGGGTCATCTAAGTTAGGATCCCAATGCGGGGAAGTGAATATTTTGCCTGTAGTAATTGCGCGAGGAGTATCACTATCTAAAGTAGCGTTCTCCAACTCCTTCAAGAATAGGTAATCAGAGAACCCACTCTCGGGTAAAAATGTAAAGGAAGGCTCTTCGGGTGAATTCCTTGAGTCAAGATGTATTGCATCCCTCTCAAATGAAGCTGACGTTGAGTTGGTCCAATGTGAATAGGAGATATCTGTATGATAACCAGCACTCATTGTGCCTATTAAAGGACCTCCCCGTCCATGACCCTTGACAGAAATTATGCCATTATCCCCATCATTGCCCGCATAGGAAGCATATATCTTGGCGGAGTGCATGCTATTTTTTCGTGCTACTGTTCCAACCAACCCCCCTGCCTGAATATACCGGATACCTCCTCCAATTTCTGTAACGTCACCAGTGGCGTAAGAAGATGATATTTCAGCCGAAGTTGCATCAGGGACACCAAAAGCTCCAACCAAGCCACCAGTTTCTCTTCTGCCAGTAACAGTGGCGCCTGAGTAAGAATAAACTATCTTACCTATATTAACCCCAACCAAGCCGCCAGTGTATAGCCCATCCACAGTAACTATGCCAGTGCTGTAAGCATACTTTATGCTGCCTCCTTCATTATTGGTGCCCACCAAGGCGCCGGAGCCCAGCGTATAAGATTCGGTTTCCCCGCCGCCTGCCAAAGAAACACTGTTGGTGAAGCTGCCATTTATCGCGGCAATCTGCATGTTAATGTTGGTTAAGCCAACTGCGCTTATGTTGCCGCCATTAGTGCCAAAGAGACCAAAAGTATCCTTGTTGTTTGCCACCTGTAAGTTCATGCTTAGGTTATGTATGTGGTAGCCATCCCCAGCAAAAGAACCTCTGAATACTTGATTCTCCGCGCCAGCAATTGGCGTCCAGCCGTGCCCCATAAAACTGTTGCTGCCTACCATGGGCTTATCCCAAACAGTCGTATTGGTGGCAGAAGCGTTTATATTATTGGCAAGTTTATAGTGCTTGGTTAGTTGGTCGGCGGCATCTATGCCATAGAGAAAAGCGTTATTAGTAAAACCGGATGAATCAAGCGTAGTTCCTCTATGGTCAACTCCAGCTATTGCCTGCAGCTGATAGATGTTGCTGATAATATATGGGTCGGAGGACTCTCCACTTCCATTAACTCTCTTAACGCCATCATCAGGGAATGCGTCATAGAAGTCCATAACTCCATCACCATCTCCATCAGTATCAGAGGTAACCGTAATATCCGCCTCAGATGAAAGCCCGCCAAATTGATGTGTTGCCACAACCTGAAAGGTAATAGAAGAAAATGCTTCTGGAAAATCATTAAAAGTAGCAGCTCTACGCAAAATTATATTTCTTGTGCCATCTGCGTTATCAGCAGCGGCAAGTTCAAATAAATCGTCAAAAACATTATTGTTGCGCGCCAAACTATAACCAAAGTCAGTCCCTTCTGCATCCACTGCCGAGACATTGCCTACCACAACCCCCGCGGTGCTTGCCATGGCTAAAGGCAAATCAAAGTTATAAGGTGTTGAGGTAAACACTGGAGGGGTTGCATCAATTACAGTAACAGAAATTGTAGCTGTTGTATTAGCTCCTTGACTATCACTGGCAGTGACGTTAAAACGATATTCACCTGGAGTATTTGCTTGAGCTTTTAGAGTTATCTCGCCTGTCTCTGAGTTAATCATAAATAGAACGTTGCCATCAGCTCCTCCGCTTATGTTATAGCTAACAGTGTCACCATCAGGATCCATTGCCGACACATTTCCCACCGAGTGGCCAGTGGGTGAACTAAGGTGGATATCAGCAAAACTATAGTTAGCGGGTGTTGTGCCAGTGGCATTAGTAAACTGAACTCCTGGGCTATTGCCTGCTCTAAACATTGGGGCTTGGTTGGGGAGAACCTCCACAGAAATTGTGGCTGTTGTGCTGCCGCCTTGACCATCACTGGCAATGACGTTGAATGTATAATTACCTGAATTAACCGCAGTATCCGCTGTGACTTTTAGAGTTATTTCGCCTGTTGTTAGGTTAACCTGAAATAGGTCGTTATCATCATCTCCACCGCTTATGTTATAGCTAACAGTGTCACCATCAGGATCCATTGCCGACACATTTCCCACCGAGTAGCCAGCAGGTAAATTAAAGGGGATGGCAGCAAAAGTATAGTTAGCGGGTGTTGCGCCAGTGGCATTAGTAAACTGAACTCCAGGGCTATTGACTGCTCTAAACACTGGGGCTTGGTTGTCAGGAAGAACCTTCACAGTAACCTCAATCCTTGCGCTGCCGCTATTACGATCGCTGGCAGTAATGTTGAATGTATACGTAATTGGATCGTCGCCTGTATTAACCGCAATGGCTTTTAGAGTTATTTCGCCTGTTGAACTAATCTGAAATAGGGCGGTATCATCAGTTCCACCGTCTATGCCGTAAGTGATGGCGTCATCATCCACATCAGTTGTTGATACATTACCCACCGAGTAGCCAGCAGTGGAATTAAAAGGGATGTTGGCAAATCTATAACTAGCGGGTATTGTGCCAGTCGTAGGAATAAACTGACTTTCTGAGCCCACGACTTCTTCAAACACAGGCGGATCATTCACGGGAGTAATGGAAATTGTATAGCGGACTGTAACTGCGGTGTTATTATGTTGCACTAAATCTATATAAAATTCGCCGAACACATTGTCGTCAATACCGCTGATGGTTATGTTTACGGCAGTGGCATTTGCTAAAAGTGTTAGTTGCTTTTGAGTTTGATTAAAATTAACAGGATGATTTAATGTATCACCTTGAATAATTTGGGTGAAATTAAAATTGCTTAATCTAAGCTTTTCAGTTTCTATTTCTTTACCTGCTAATACCTCACCAACCGTGATGTTATAGGTTGTAGCATAGTCAAAAACTTGGGGAAGAGCAATAAGCCCGCAATCTTGAGTGCTGTTATCTTCAGCAAAAACGCAGTTGGCTGTGATCATAGGAGAGGGAGGAGAGCCGCCTGGTGTTGGGGCGCCACCACCGCCTCCGCCGCCACCACAAGCAGTAACAACAGCAGTAAGCAACAGGGCAGCAAGGACAGGTGTCCTTGTGAATAATCTCCGTTTTAATCCTTGTAAAAATATAATTTTCATTTTACTACTCATTTAATAATTTAATAATATATTTAATCCAACATAGCTAATTATTAATTATAACAGACCACACTATTCAGCAGCATCATAAATGCCGCAGACATCTGACGCTTGGCGGCGATGACATACTTGCGCCTCAAGCGGTGGCATAAGAGATGTGGTAACGCTGCTTAACGTGCGGTTGGCGTATAATGCAGGGAACTCTCCATCCTCAAAAATCCAGCCACGCTCGATGCCAGGGTCGTCGAAGTTAGGATCCCAATGCGGGGAAGTGAATATTGCGCCACCGTCCCCATTTAAAGGAGTGTTCTCCAACTGCGTCAATAATAGGTATCTATTATCCCTCCCCACGGGTAAAAGTGTAAAGGTACCAAGTCCTGAATGAGCTGAATGGAATACGAGTTCATTGCCACCATCTGCCTCCGTCGTTGAGTTGGTCCAATGTGAATAAGAGACATCTAAATGATAACCATTAAAATATGTGCCTATTAAAGGACCTGCCCGTTCATTATTACCACCCTTGACAGAAACCACGTCATTATCCCCATTATTGCCCGCATAAGAAGCGCTTATCTTGGCAGAGTGCATGCTGTTTTCTTGTGCCAGTCCTCCGACCAGTCCGCCTGCGCGAATAGCTACTGTATCTCCAGTTGCTGTAACGTTCCCAGTGGCATAAGAAGATGCTACTTCAGCCGAAGTTGTAACAGGGACACCAAAAACTCCAACCAAGCCACCAGTATACCTTCTGCCAGTAACACTGACGCCTGAGTAAGAATAAGTAATATTACCGATGTTAACCCCAACCAAGCCGCCAGTGTATAACCCTTCCACATTAACTATGCCAGTGCTGTAAGCATACTTTATGCTGCCTCCTTCATTATTGGTGCCCACCAAGGCGCCGGAACCCAGCGTATAAGAGTCGGTTTCTCCGTTGCCTGCCAAAGAAGTATCGTTAATGAAGCTGCCATTTATCGCGGCAATCTGCATGTTAATGTTGGTTAGACCAACTGCGCTTATGTTGCCGCCATTAGTGCCAAAGAGACCAAAAGTATCCTTGTTGTTTGCCACCTGTAAGTCCATGTTTAGGTTATGTATGTGGTAGCCCTCCCCAGCAAAAGAACCGCTGAATACTTGATTCTCCCCGCCAGCAATTGGCGTCCAGCCGTGTCCAATAAAATCGTTGCTGCCTACCGCGGACTTAGCCCAAAAGGCATTATCGGTAGTATTGGAAGCATCTATATTTTGGTTTAATTTATAGTGCTTGGTGAGTTGGTCGGCTGCAGTGGTGCCATAAAGAAACCCGTTATTAGTGAAACCGGATGAACCAAGCGCAGTTCCCGTATGGTCAACTCCAGCTATTGCTTGCAGCTGGTAGATGTTGCTGATAATATAGGGGGTGCCTGCCGCTCCATTTCCTGTAACACTCTCAGCGCCATCATGCGGGAAGGCATCATACAAGCCCATAACTCCATCCCCATCAAAATCATCGTTAGGTTGCAGGTCATTAATAAGATTAACCGTAATATTAGCGGGTTCAGATGAAGTCCCACCAACTCGATGCGTTGCCACAACCTGAAAGGTAATAGAAGATGCTGCAAAATCACTAAGAGTTGCAGGTTCGAGTAAAGTGATATTTATGCTACCATCTCCGTTCTTAGCACTGGCAAGTTGAAATAAATCATGTGCCTCCAAACTATAATCAAAGGCAGTCCCATCTTCATCCATTGCCGATATATTGCCTACCACAACTCCCGCTGCATTTGCCATGGCTAAAGACAAATCAAAGTTATAAGGTGTTCTGGTAAACACTGGAGGGGTTAGATCACCTACAGTAACAGAAATTGTAGCTGTTGTGCTCGCTCCTTCGCTATCACTGGCAATGACGTTAAATTGATGCTCAACTGAATTAACCGCCATGGCTATTAGGGTTATTTCGCCTGTTGAACTAATATTAAATAGAGCGATATCATCAGCTTCACCGCTTATGCTATATGATACAGGAGGGGCACCAACAAGACCATCAGGATCGGTTGCTGATACATTGCCCACCGAATGGCCAGCAGATAAAGATGAAGGAAGAGAGATGTTGGCAAAAGTATAGCTGGATGCTTCAAACACTGGGGCTAGGTTAGGGAGAACCGCCACAGAAATTGTGGCTGTTGCGCTCTCGCCTTTGCCATCACTGGCAGTGACGTTGAATGCATAAGGAATTGGAGAGGTGCCTGGATTAGCCGCTATGGCTCGTAGAGTTATTTCGCCTGTCGAACTAATATTAAATAGGGCGATATCATCATCTCCACCGCTTATGTTATAAGTGACAGTGTCACCATCATCATCGGTTGTCGATACATTACCCACCAGACGGTTAATAAGCGAATTATGAGGGATGTCGGCAAAATTATAGTTGGCGGGTGTTGCTGTTGTTTCATTTGCCTCAGTAAACTGACCTGAGCCACGGACTGCTCTAAACACTGGGGCTTGGTTGTCAGTAAGAACCATTACGGTAATCTCAGTTGTTACGCTGCCGTCGTTGCCATCACTGGCAGTGACGTTGAATGCATAAGGAATTGGAGCGTTGCCTGGATTAACCGCTACCTTTTTTAGAGTTATCTCACCTGTTGAACTAATCTGAAATAGGTTGGTAACATTAGTTTCACCGCTTATGCTATAAGAAATAGTGTCATTATCAATATCAGTTGTTGATACATTGCCCACCGAGTAGCCAGTAGTGGAATTAAAGGGGATGTCAGCAAAACTGTAAGAAGGTAGGGAAAAAACAGGCGCATCATTCACGGGAGTAATGGAAATTGTATAGCGGACTTTAACTTTAACTGTGGTTTTACTATTGTTCACTAAAACTAAATCTAAATCTATATAAAACTCACCGAACAGGTTGGGGGTAATATCAATGATGGTTATGTTTACGGCAGTGGCATTTGCTAAAAGTGTTAGTTGCTTTTGAGTTTGATTAAAATTAACAGGATGATTTAATGTATCACCTTGAATAATTTGGGTGAAATTAAAATTGCTTACTCCAATCTTATCGGTGTTTACTTCTTGACCTGCTAACACCTCACCAACCGTGATGTTATAGGTTGTATTAGAGTTAAAAACCTGGGGAAGAACAATAAGCCCGCAATCTTGAGTGCCGTTATCTTCAGCAAACATGCAGTTGGCTGTGGTCATAGGAGGGGGAGTAGTAGTGGAAGGAGGGGAAGTGGAATCACTTGATTTGGGACCAGCACAAGCAGCAACAACAGCAGTAAGTAACAGGACAGCAAGGACAGGCATCCTTGTGAATAATCTCCGTTTTAATCCTTGTAAAAATATAGTTTTCATTTTAATATCCATTCAATAATTTAATAATATATTTAATCCAACATAGCTAACTATCATTATAACAGAATTAGGTGAAATATCAGGTAAAGCAAGCATGGGGATAATTTGCCGCGAGTGTTATGCATCTTGCGGGCGGAGCGCAGCTCTGAGGGCGGAGCGCAGCTCCGCCCCTACAGCAGCGTATTTAAAACGCGCTATTCACAACCCAGTGGCATGCCATCACGCTGGCACTCCTGGTCTGCGGCGGAGGGAAAAAGCTGTTTACTATCTGAGGAGCGAACGGCGCTTAATGAGGGATACTCATCAGCATTGAAAATCCAGCCGCGGGTAATCCCGTCCGTAGTGTCGTTGCCCCAGCTGCTGGAGGGGAAAAAATTGGTGCAGTTTGGCGCTGGCATCACACCAGCTATAGCCGTTGCACCCAGTCCGCACCCTCGCAGTTGGGCATCGCTGATGGCAAGTGGGAATGTGTTACCCCGTTTCTGGCCAAATACATTAATATTGGGAAATGCTGTATTATTATACCAATATGATGCAGCAATCTCACCTGCTAAAAAAGACCCTACAAAGGCGCCAATATTTTCAGTAATTTCAGTAATAGTAATAACATTATGTGAAACTACACCTGTAGCGTAAGATGCTGCCACTATATCATTAATCTCTGCAGCCACGCTATTCACTATCCCCACAAGCCCCCCCACGTCAACATTAAAACTGTCACCTGAATGCCCTCCACTGCCACTGACATTGCCAGTGGCATAAGAAGATAATATCTTGTTAGCAGCACCCCCGATTTCTGTGTCAGAGCTAGTACCAACTAAGCCGCCAGAGTATAATCGCCCTTCCACTGCGGCGGTAGAATAAGAATAGGAAACTTCAGCCCGATTAAGACCAACTAATCCTCCCACATTATTTGCAGTAGCATTAACAAGTCCGCTGACGTAAGAATATTGGATAACTCCTCCTACCTCATTTCTACCAACTAATCCTCCGCTGCCTTCGTTAGGGGCATAGGAATCTCCATTTAGTTTAGTCCTCACATTATTATCAACTGCTTGGATTCTCATCTCAATATTTTCCAGTCCAACAGCGCTTATCTTGCCGCTACTCGTGCCAAAGAGTCCAAAGGAATCTGTGAGAGTTGCAGCACGTAACGATATATTTAGGTTGCTGATGGCGTAGCCCTCGCCACTAAAAGAACCGCTAAAAGATTGTCCGCTTTTACCAGCGATTGGTGTCCAGCCGCGCCCGATATAACTGGTAACTGGCGGTTTATCCCAAACATCCGTATTGGTGGTGGAAGCATCTATGTCATTAGCCAACTTATAGTGCTTGGTAAGTTGGTCGGCGGCAGTGGTGCCATAAAGAAACCCGTTATTAGTAAAACTTGATGAACCAAGCGCAGTTCCCGTATGGTCAAATCCAGCTATTGCCTGCAGCTGATAGATATTGCTGATGATATAGGGGGTGCCTGACTCTCCATTTCCATTAAATCTCTTAGTGCCATCATCTGGAAATGCGTCATAGAAGTTCGCAATTCCATCCGCATCAAAATCATTGTCAAGTGGCAGGTCATTATTAAGATTAACCGTAATGTTAGCGGGTTCAGATGAAGTCCCACCAACTTGATGCGTTGCCTCAACCTGAGAAGTAACAGAAGGGACTGTAAAATCACTCAAAGTTGCAGCTCTACTCAAAATGATATTTATGCTGCCATCTGTATTTTTAGCAGTGGCAAGTTCAAATAAATCGTCAAATAAAGTATCACTGCCCGCCAAACTATAATCAAAGAGAGACGCTTCAGCATCCACTGCCGATACCTCGCCTACTACAACTCCTTGTGCATTTGCTGCTGACAAATCTAAATCAAAGTTATAAGGTGTTGAGGTAAACACTGGAGGGGTTAAATCAACTACAGTAACAGAAATTGTGGCTGTTGTATCCTCGCCTTGGCTATTACTGGCAATGACGTTGAATATATATGCGCCTAAGTCACTCGCTGCAGCTTGTAGAGTTATTTCTCCTGTTGTTGGGTCAATCTGAAATAGGGCGTTATCATCATCTCCACCGCTTATGTTATAAGCAATAGCTTCACCATCAGGGTCGGTTGCTGCTACATTGCCCACCGAGTAGCCAAGAGGCGAACCAGAGAGGATGTTGGCAAAACTATAGCTGGCGGGGTTTGCGCCCGCTGCAGGAGTAAACCGAATTCCTGAACCACTGACTGCTACAAACTCAATTTCACCACAACCCAGTGGCATGCCATTGCGCTGACACTCTTGATTTGCGGCTGAAGGCAAAAGCTGTTTGTTATCAGAGGAGCGAACGGCATTCAATGAAGGATACTCGCCAGCATTGAAAACCCAGCTGCGGGTAATGGTGCTATCTGCGGTTGTGTCAATGTCTTCATCCCAATGACTGGAAGGGAATAAAACAGCGCATTCTCCCTCTGATACTAGCGTAAAACTTTCAATACGCAGACCACCCAGTTCGCATCCTTGTAGTCGGCTTTTGGAGAGCCCAGTAGTGCCTGTGCTATCTCCATCAATAGTATTGCTTCTATCCTTCCCAACGCCAGGTCGTGTTACGCGAGTAACACTAGCGTCAAAATATGACTCTTCAATAGTAACGCCATTGCCTGTTGTTTGGTTTCTTTCCCCAACTATACCTCCTAATGAACCATCTCCTAATAAATCATTTTTATTAGGATTTTCATCACTAACAACCATACCAGCAGCATAAGATATATTTATAATTGCCCCTACACCTGAGATAGACCCAGCCACTCCTCCTGCAGTCCCTGTTCTACCAGCTATTCCAACGCTCCCCTTAACATTCCCAGTAGCATAAGAAGATAACAGAGCCCCTCCCTGATTTGTTCCTACCAAACCGCCAGTGTCTCCCTCACCTTGAACTACTGCTGTAGAATAAGAATAAGATATCTCCCCTTGGTTTAATCCAACCAATCCGCCTATAGCATCCATTGATGCGTTAACTAAGCCAGTCGCGTAAGAATAGCTAATAACTCCATCTTCCTGATTCAAGGCGACTAATCCACCAGCATGAGAGCCGGAAATAATAGTATCTACTGTTGTGGTTTCTCTATAAGCATTCCCTGGTGCCTGAATTTTCATGTTAATATTTTGCAGTCCAATGGCATTTATGTTACCACTATTAGTGCCAAAGAGTCCAAAGGAATCTGTGGTAGATGCAGCGCGCAGTATCATATTTAGGTTGCTGATGGCGTAGCCCTCGCCGCTTAAAGAACCGCTGAAGGATTCTCCATCTTTGCCAGCAATTGGCGTCCAGCCGCGCCCATCGCTATAACCGTTAACCTCAGGCACCAGTTTATTCCAAACAGCTGTATTGGTGGCGGAAGCATTTATATCATTGGCAAGTTTATAGTGCTTGGTGAGTTGGTCGGCGGCATCGGTTCCATAAAGAAATCCGTTATTAGTAAAATCGGATGAACCGAGCGCAGTTCCTGCATGGTCAACTCCCGCTATTGCTTGCAGTTGGTATATGTTACTAATAATATAGGGGTTGCCCGACTCTCCATTTCCCATAACATTTATAGTGCCAACACCTGGGAAGGCATCATATAAGTCATTAACCCCATCTCCATCAGAATCATCAAGAAGTTGCAGGTCATTAATAAGATTAACCCTAACAGCAGCTTTAGATGAAGGCCCGCCACCTTGATGTGTTGCCACAACCTGAAAGATAAGGGAAGATGCTGCAAAATCACTCAGAGTCGCAGCTCTACGCAAAATGATGTTTCTGCTGCCATCTGCGTTATCAGCGGCGGCAAGTCCAAATAAATTCTCAAGTAAATTATCGCTGCCCTCCAAACTATAAGTAAAGAGAGTCCCTTCGGCATCCGTCGCCGAGACCTTGCCTACCACAACCCCAGCCGCATTTGCCTCCGATAAAAGTAAATCAAAGTTATAAGGTGTTCTGGTAAACACTGGAGGGGTTAAATCGCGGACAGTAACAGAAATTGTGGCTTCTGTGCTCGCGCCTTCGCCATCACTGGCAATGACGTCAAATTGATACTCAGCTATATCAGTTGCTGTGGTTTTTAGAGTTATTTCACCTGTTGCTGAGTTAATCCGGAATAGAGCGTTATCATCAGTCCCACCGCTTATGTTATATGATACAGGAGCGTCACCATCAACATCGCTTGCCGCTACATTACCCACCGAGTAGCCAGCAATGGAATTCAAGGGGATGCCATCAAAGCTATAGCGGGCGGGTGTTGCGCCAGCTGCAGGAGCAAACTGACCTGAGCCACCGACTGCTTCAAACACCGGGGCTTGGTTGTCAGGAAGAACACTTACGGTAATTTCAGTCATTACGTTGCCTCCTTTGCCATCACTGGCAATGACGTTGAATGCATAAGGAATTGGAGAGGTGCCTGAATTAACCGCTATGGCTATTAGAGTTATTTCGCCTGTCGCACTAATCTGAAATAGGGCGATATCATCAGTCCCACCGTCTATACCATAAGTGATGGCGTCATTATCCGCCTCATCAATTGCTGATACATTACCCACCGAGTAGCCAGCAGTGGAATTAAGGGGGATATTAGCAAAATTATAAGAGATAGGATTAAAAACAGGCGCATCATTCACGGGAGTAATGGAAATTGTATAGCGGATTTTAACCGTGGCGTTATTATGTTGCACTAAATCTATATAAAATTCGCCGAACACGTTGTCGTCAATACCATTGATAGTTATGTTTAGTGCGATGGCGTTTGATAAAAGTGTTAGTTGGTCATTATCATCGGGTTCAACTTCACCTGATGGATTGCCATTAACAATTTGTGTAAAGGTAAAATTGCTTAATCCAAGCTTATCGGTGTTTACTTCTTGACCTGCTAACACCTCACCAACCGTGATGTTATAGGTTGTTTCAGAGTCAAAAACTTGGGGAAGAGTAAGAAGCCCGCAATCTGTAGTTCCGCCGACATCTTCAGCAAACGTGCAGTCGGCTGGAGGAATGTTTAAGCCAGCTGCTGCAATATTTAGGTGAACCTGCGCCAAAGCATAATTACTTGCATTAGAAGGGCTGTCTCCTTGACTCACACGAATATAGTAGGTGCGGTTTGTTGTTTCTGTTTCTCCTTCAAACAAGGGGATGGTATCAAGAGCATTATATTTGATGCTTTCATCTATTACTCCACTGCTATTAATTACAGAAAATTGTTTTTGGGTTATGAGCAGCACCTTGTCTGTGCCTGTGCCTGCGCCTCCAGCAGTTGGGTCTGTCCCTAAGGAAGCAAGATGATAAGTATTGTTAACCTTAATATCAAAGTAGCTATAGAAGTTGTAGAAGCTATCTGAATTATCTGCGCTGTCTTCTAATTTACCTGAAGCATCTGCAGAAAGAATTTGTATGTTTGCGGCAGTGATATTCTCATTTGAAGTAAAAGGAATTACTATGACTCCAGCATTATCAACTTGTTGTTGGTTATTTTTAACTACTTCAATTTTATTTAATTCTTTAGCGAAATCCCGTTCAATAAAGTAGGCGTCATTGTCATCAGCATCGTCATCACTAAGGCGAACTAACGTGGTGTTATATGTATCGCCAGTAACGTTGATTTGGGGTGGAGTGCCTCCTGCAGGCAAACCGCCATAACTCCCTTCAGTGCTGGCAATAGCGGAAGCCAAAATTGCATCGGCTCGGACATTACCTGGCGTAACCTCATCAGCATAATCGCTTTGGCTATATGTAAAAGTATACACTGGCGCGTTGTCGCTGGCAGTGTTGTATTCCACATTTTTAGGATTGGCTTTTATCACCTCAACTGTAAAATCAGTTGGATCTGTTACAGGAGTTTCTATGCCGCCTGGAAAGGTACCCGTAAAACCTAATGTTGCGCTTATATTACCAAACAGAGATGCTTCAACATAATCGGTGTTCTCAATAGCCAAGCCCACATTGTTGTTCCCATCAGAAGGATTCAAAGATAAAAGAGATAAGAGGTCAAAGTTAATTCCATCCGTAACATCAATGTCAGTTGCATCATCTGGGGTTGAGCTTTCTAAGAATACATCAGTTATAGCATAAGAGATTGCAACTAAAGGAGCAGGATCTCTGCCACCAATCCTAACCAAATCATCAGCATCTTTAGATACATCGGTTGGATTTAATACAAACAGATTGTCTTTGATTACATATCTTCCGCCGCTCCCCCCATCGCTAAAGTCGCCATCCACATCTGTTTCCCTTATTTGTAAATCAGCCATATTTACTGCAACAAAGTTTATTGGTTGCAGTACATCAATAACCCTGACTTGAATGGTTATGGGGTCGCTTTTATCCAAGAGACCCGTCCCGCCTGTGTTATTGGTTATCGTAAGGGTGCTAGTATGAACCTGTCCATCACCAAGATTTTCAAGCTTATCTGCGTCTGCTACTATTAGCTGCACCACGCCATCTGCCGTTGCAGTGGCGTTAAAAACCTCAGCAAATTTTTCATCACTTAACTCATATACCAACGCATCAGCATCTGTGGCGTTAATGTTGGTTATGGTGATATCAATGCCATCAACCTCAGCTCCTACTGGAGCATTTTCCATTATAGAACCGCTAGTGACACTATTTTCTGTATTAATCAGCGGTTTTTCTACAACATCAAGTACTACTAAATTAAAAGCTAATGAGGCGCTCAACACATCCTGTGCAGGAGATACAGATACAGGTTCAGGTTGTGACTGTATTTGGGGGTTATATTCATATCTGCCTTTATCTGATATAGTGCTTGTTTCAGTAAGAGTAACTTGGTCGTCAGCAATGACAGCGCTACCTGTATTACCATTATTAATTACATTTGAAGCAAAATCTTCAAAATTTAAGGGATTCACCAGGGTTAGGGTTGCAGTAGAAGATTTCTGCTTACCTACAGAAGATGCAGGGGCAAAGGTCAATTTAACTGCGCCTTCATAGAAATTATCTAAAAGATCCACGCCGTTAAAATCGTTATTAACGGTATTAGCGCCAAAGTTAAAATCATGCTCGGCAAACATATCATCATTGTCATCTGTAACTGTAAAACGGGCTAACACTGTGCCAACAGGGGTGTTTTCGTTGATGGTGACATTTAGTGTCAATTCATTTGCTGTTTCATTATAGCTGCCGATACCATCCACTACCTGGATATCAGGGGCGGTAAAATCATTGGAATCGGGAATAACTGGAGCAGTGTTTTTATCATTAACTAAAATATTCACTGTGGCATAGTCATAAGAAAGTGCGTTTTCGGCATTGGTAATATCACTGGCATTGGCAAGCCGAACAACTACACTATAGAAGGCGGGGAACTCTACCGTGCTTTCTCCCTGCAAAGAAATAGCGCCAGTGGTTTTATCTATGCTAAACAAAGCGCTGTGGGTTAGGTTAACGCCTAAACTATTCAGCCGCTGTGCATTAAACTCGCCAAATCCATCCGCTCCCACCAAAGCAAATTCGGGGGATATATCTAAGTTATCTGCCTGCGGTATAGTAATAGAGGTCGGATTAAAAGGTACAAAACCAGTTACATTATCTCCAGCAGTTGCTTCAGTCACATTGCCAGTAAATTGTCGTGTGCTAAACACAGGTGAGTTGGCTGGATTTAATAATTCTGTTCTATCTATATATAGTGCATTGTTACTGCTGTTGGAGTATGCAGTGTCATCAACCACAACATCAATAGATATGGGTGTTCCCAGAGCTATAACATTACTATTGCTGACATCAATGTTGCTCAATGCGGCAGTAATATCAACAGGGTTATTCTGGTCAAAGTTGGCAGGACGATAAAATGCTTGGACCTCTATGGTGAAATCACTTCCATTCGTTAAACCCAGTTTGTTAAGCTCAAGATTTTGGACGCTACCATCGCCGAAGCCGCTAACAACAGCAAAGTTGTTGATGGGGTGAGATGAATCAGTAGTATTATAAACAACTGCATAAAACAACTCATCATCCTTGTTAGTTTCAGGGTTAACTGCCTTGACTGTGCCAAGGGTATTGCGTCCATTGGCAATCATGGAAGCGCCAGGCAATAATACTATTTTACCTCCTGTTCTGTCTCCTGTTCTGTTTTCTATATTAGTTGCCTTAGTGAAGCCGAGCGTCAAGTTACTACTGCCAGCGGCAACTGGGGCGTATCTAACATCTGTAATTTCAACAGGGACCTGGAATGGTTTAACTGGCTTATCGGCTACAGTGCCATCTGTGTCTTGCGTGCTTATGGTAACCATGTAGATAGCTTTGCCTTCTACGTTTAAGTCATCTTCTTCTATGAATTTTTCGTAATCCAATAAACTGGCGTTCACTCTAAGATTGAAAAGATTATTTTCACCATCTTGTTTAACTATGCTAAATAGTCCATTGCCATGAGTGGGGAAAACGGACATAACCTTAGTTTCTGTTGCGTTAACTGGAAGTTTTGCCGTTCTATTAGCTACTTCATCAGTGTCTGCAATTATTATATTGCCAGGGACAACAAAAAGATTTCCTGTGGTGTTATCATTTGTACTTAATGCGCCTACTGCAGCTGTTGTAAAGTTAACGCCTGGATAGTCAGTTTCAGTTGGTCCAACTCCTTCAGCAATTGACAGGGCAGGATATGTTATAGTCGGGGCTTCATCAATGTCAGTGATATTTATGGTTAAGGATGCGTAGTAGCATCTCGCATCCCCAGTTGTGCTACAGCCAGGAAATCCAGAAATTGGATTACTACCAGAGTTAGGTGTTGCAGTTGCGCTTATTCTGGCAACTAATGGTTGATAATCGGCGCCATTAAAAGAAGCACCAAGGACGCATTTAAATAGGCGATCTGCTTCGTCCCTATCTTCATAATTAAAGGATGTGGCGCTTTTTACCTGAGTGTCTATATTATCAAGATAAATGGATTGCGGAGAGCAAAGAGGCAATGATTGGGAGGATGGATTCCGCACAGCAGCAGAAGAATCAAGTAATGCAAAGAAGATAGTTCGTTGCTCTCCTGTGCCTGGGGCAGGAGCAAAGCCATAACTATTTAGGGCATTATTAACTCCTTTTATGGGAATAGTAGTGATTGGATCCTGTTCTTCATCAAATAGGACAGTGCGGTTTAATACAAACCTGTCGGACAAAGTCGTAGCAGCAGGTTGAAAATCACGTTGATATGTGTATGTGAAACTCCAGCCAATTGAGATGTTTAGAACATGAATGCCAGCAGCGTTAGTTTCGGTAAAAGTAGGGTTTGCGTCTGATATTGCCTTCCACAAAGAATTAGCTACTGTGCTATTACCATTAAGGATGTCAACTGAAATAGGGGTGTCTGCAGAGGCAGTGCCAGAAAGAGAGGCGGGGGCTGGATAGGTATAGTTGAATTCACTGGCTCCTTCACTGGCTTCTCCAGGGGTGAGCGTCACTGTAATTCTTTGTATTATGCCAATATCAGCTGCAGGCAAAGAAGGGAGTTCAGAGACATTAAGTAAATCTGATATTTTAAATACATTATCACTATCAGGGAAAATCTTTCCAGCCCTTGGATCAGTTGCCAAGTTTGCGTTCACTGCCATCCATAAACTAGTAAAAGAAGTCGCGGTGCTGCCATTGATTACTGTGTCTTTTGCGAAACTGCCTGATAAGCTGCCAGTGTAGCTTTGGTCACGCATAAGAGCTGGTGTAACTGGTCCACCTTTAGTAGAAACTTTGCTAAGGTCAAAAGAAACGGCATCGTTTATAGCAGGAAAGGTATCCACAACTCCAGGGAAATTGACAGGCACTGTGTGGACTATGGATATTTCTGTCTTAACTAATGAACTCACTATAATTGTAATATCCGCTGTAACTGTAACCGCTGGAACATCCGCAAGAATGTCCGCAAGGGAAACTGGAAATGCAAAAGGATTGCTGGCATAGATTCTTGCGCCTCTACTGTCAATATTAGGGACAATAGTTAAATACCTATTCAAAATTGAGGAAGGATCCTTCGCGGCATCATCCGCAAAAGAGTATTCTATCGTGTAGTTGTCAATGATATTTATATCATTTGCATCCACTTTAGAATCTTCTGCGGTTATTAATTTATTAATCTCAGCCGTTACCAATTTGCTTACCTCCGCTTCTTTGATTAAAACACTTCCTAAAAGTATTCCATTGGTGGGAATTGAGCCAGGAGCAAGCGTGAGAAAATCAGAAGTTTGTGATATATTGGCGTTGAGAGGTATAAAAGTATAGCTGGAGTGAGAAAAAACACTTGACCTAACAGAACCGCCGTCATCGCTGCTACCGTCATCGCTGCTGCCGCCAGCGCTGCCACCACTGCCTCCACCACCACCGCTAGCGCAAGCAGCAACAACAGCAGTAAGCAATAGGACAGCAAGGACAGGCATCCTTGTGAATAATCCATTTAATCTTGGCTTCAATAATCCCTTTAATACCCCCTTGAATAATCTCCCTAATAACCCCCCAGTCAATTTTTGTAAAAGTATAATTTTCATTTCACTACCCATTCAATAAGTTAATAATATATTTAATCCAACATAGCTAAGCTGATTATTATTATAACAGAATTAGGTGAAATGTCAGGCAAAGCAAACATGGGGATAATTTGCCGCGAGTGTTATGTATCTTGCGGGCGGAGCGCAGCTCCGAGGGCGGAGCACAGCTCCGCCCCTACAGCAGCAACGGATTTTACAGCGTATTATTCAGCAGCATCATAAGTGCCGCAGGCATCTGACGCTAGGCGGCGATGACAATCTTGCGCCTCAAGCGATGGCATAAGTGATGTGTCAACGCTGTTTAACGTGCGGTTGGCGTATAATGCAGGATATTTCCCATCCTCAAAAATCCAGCCACGCTCGATGCCAGGGTCGTCGAAGTTAGGATCCCAATGCGGGGAAGCGAATATTTGAGCATCAAATCCAGTACATTGATTCAAACCACATGTCATTAATTGATCAAATGTTACATAAGCTTGTGCTCGATCCGGTAGCTCTCCTTGTGAGGGAAAATCATAGCTGCCGCCTGTGTTTGAGAACAGAAGACCACTGGAACTACCAAATGTATTTGTTGTTGAGTTGGTCCAATATGATTGAAAGACATCTAAATTATAATTAGGGGTTAATGTGCCCACTAAAGGACCTCCTAGTGGATCCCTTCCCTCATGATATCTGACAGAATTTTCGACCTGACCCGTATAAGTAGCATTTATCTTGGCGGATATTTCGCTGTCTATTCGCGCCATTGCTCCAACCAGTCCGCCTGCGCGAACATTACCATTATATCTAATTGCTGTAACGTTACCGGTGGCATAAGAAGATGATATTTCAGGCGAAATTACAGCAGGGGTGCCAAAAACTCCAACCAAGCCACCAGTATCTCTTCTGCCAGTAACAGTGGCGGTTGAGTAAGAATAAGTAATCTTACCGATGTTAACTCCAACCAAGCCGCCAGTGTATAGCCCATCTACAGTAACTATGCCAGTGCTGTAAGTATACTTTATCCTGCCTCCGTCACTATTGGTGCCCACCAAGGCGCCAGAACCCAGCGTATAAGATTCGGTTTCCCCGCCGCCTGCCAAAGAAACATTGTTGGTGAAGCCGCCATCTATCGCGGCAATCTGCATGTTAATGTTGGTTACACCAACTGCGCTTATGTTGCCGCCATTAGTGCCAAAGAGACCAAAAGTATCCTTGTTGTTTACCACCTGTAAGTTCATGTTTAGGTTATGGATGTGGTAGCCCTCCCCAGCAAAAGAACCGCTGAACTCTTGATTCTCCCCGCCAGCAATTGGTGTCCAGCCATGCCCAATAAAATTGTTGGCGCCTACCGCGGGCTTAGCCCAAAAGGCATTATCGGTAGTGTTGGAAGCGTCTATGTCATTAGCCAACTTATAGTGCTTGGTGAGTTGGTCGGCGGCATCTGTGCCATAGAGAAAAACGTAGCTAGTAGAAATTGATGAATCAAGCGGCATTCCTGTATGGTCAACTCCAGCTATTGCCTGCAGCTGATAGATGTTGCTAATAATATAGGGGTCATCGGACTCTCCGTTTCCTATAACATTCACAGCGGCATCATTCGGGTCTGCGTCATAGAAGTCCGCAATTCCATCCGCATCAGAATCATCCTCAAGTGGCAGGTCATTATTAATACTAACCGTAACAGTGGCATCAGATGAAAGCCCACCAACTTGATGCGTTACCACAATCTGAAAAGTAACAGGGAGTTCAGTAAGGTCATCTATAGTTACACTTCTACTCAAAATGATATTTATGCTGCCATCTGTATTCTTAGCAGTGGCAAGTTCAAACAAATCCTCAAATAAAGTATCACTGCCCGCCAAACTATAATCAAAGAGAGACCCTTCAGCATCCACTGCCGATACCTCGCCTACTACAACTCCTTGTGCATTTGCTGCTGATAAATCTAAATCAAAGTTATAAGGTGTTGAGGTAAACACTGGGAGGGTTGGATCAATAACACTAACAGAAATTGTGGCTGTTTTGCTCACGCCTTGACTATTACTGGCAATGACGTTGAATATATATGCGCTGAAGTCACTCGCTTGGGCTTGTAGAGTTATTTCTCCTGTTGTTGGGTCAATCTGAAATAGGGCGTTATCATCATCTCCACCGCTTATGTTATAAGCAATAGCTTCACCTTCAGGGTCGGTTGCCGCTACATTGCCCACCGAGTAGCCGAGAGGTGAACCAGAGAGGATGTTGGCAAAACTATAGCTGGCGGGGTTTGCGCCCGCTGCAGGAGTAAACCGAATTCCTGAACCACTGACTGCTACAAACTCAATTTCACCACAACCCAGCGGCATGCCATTGCGCTGACACTCTTGATTTGCGGCTGAAGGCAAAAGCTGTTTATTATCAGAGGAGCGAACGGTATTCAATGAAGGATACTCGCCAGCATTGAAAACCCAGCTGCGCGTGATATCAAAAGCATCTGCGGAGGTATCGGTGTTGCTACCCCAGTTGCTGGATGGAAATAAACCAGTGCAGGTGGTTGGCGCAGCGCCAGATATAGCCGTTCCCTCCAGTTCGCATCCTTGCAGTTGGGCGTTGCTGAGTCCTGCATGTCCTGCTACGGAATCATCATCAACATTGCCAATGCCCATAATATCTGTAATATCTGAATTACTATACCAATAGGATGAAGTAATCATAGCTCCTCTATCTAATTGACCTAATAAATGGCCAATATAACGATTGGCAATAGTAGTCGCATTATACGCCTCAGCTATAGCCCCCCCTGTAGCGTAAGATGCGTTCATAATATTATTCGCATCTCCACTTACATAACCCACAAGAGATCCGACAACAGCATTATGAGCTCCATTACTGTTGCCGTCCCTATATCCATGAGCTCCATTGACACTGCCAGTGGCATAAGAAGATAATATTTTGCCGCCTGCTGTGTTAGAGCCAACCAAGCCGCCAGTGTCCAATCTGCCTTCCACCGCGGCGGTAGAATAGGAATAGGAAATTTCACCGAGATTAGAACCAACTAAGGCGCCCACCTTCTCTGCAGTAGCATTGACAAGTCCGCTAACGTAAGCATATTGGATAACTCCTGCTTGCTCATTTTTACCAACCAATCCTCCGTTGCCTGCATTAGGTATAGTTATGGGAGCACTAGAAGCACCAGTAGTAAACTTTAGCTCATCTTCAACCGATTGGATTCTCATCTCAATATTTTCCAGTCCAACGGCGCTTATGCTGCCGTTATTAACGCCAAAGAGTCCAAAGGAATCTGTGGTAGCCGCAGCGCGCAAGAATATATTTAGGTTGCTGATGGCATAACCCTCGCCACTAAAAGAACCGCTAAAGGATTGACCACTTTTGCCAGCAATTGGCGTCCAGCCGTGTCCCACATAAGTGGTAACCGCGGGCTTAGCCCAAATCGCCGCATCGGTAGTGTTGGAAGCGTCTATATTTTGGTTTAATTTATAGTGCTTGGTGAGTTGGTCGGTGGCATTGGTTCCATAGAGAAAACTGTTATTAGTAAAAGTGGAAGAACCGAGCGCAGTTCCCTCATGGTCAACTCCCGCTATTGCTTGCAGCTGATAGATGTTGCTGATAATATAGGGGGTACCTGACTCTCCATTCCCTGTAACACTCTCAGCTGCATCATGCGGGAAGGCATCATATAATCCCTTAACTTCATCCCCATCAAAATCATCGCTAGGTTGCAGGTCATTATTAAGATTAACCATAATATTAGCGGGTTCAGATGAAAGCCCGCCTAATTGATGCGTTGCCACAACCTGAAAAGTAACAGAAGGGACAGCAAAATCACTTAAAGTAGCAGCTCTACGCAAAATAATGTTTATGCTGCCATCTGGGTTAGCAGCGGCGGCAGGTTTAAATAAATCATCAAATAAATCACCGCTGCCCGACAAACTATAATCAAAGGGAGTTCCATCTGCATCCATTGCCGAGACCTTGCCTACCACAACTCCCGCTGCGTTTGCCATGGCTAAAGACAAATTAAAGCTATAAGGTGTTGAGGTAAACACTGGAGGGGTTAGGTCACCTACAATAACAGAAATTGTGGCTGTTGCAGTACCTCCTTTGCCATCGCTGGCAATGACGTTGAATATATATGCGCCTAAGTCACTCGCTTGAGCTTGGGCTTGTAGAGTTATTTCACCTGTTGATGAGTTAATCTGAAATAGGGCGGTATCATCAGTCCCACCGCTTATGTTATAGCTAATATTATCATTATCAACATCGCTTGCCGCTACATTGCCCACCGAGTAGCCAACATTGGAATTAAAGGGGATATTAGCAAAATTATAAGAGGTAGGATTAAAAACAGGCGCATCATTCACGGGAGTAATGGAAATTGTATAGCGGATTTTAACCCTGGCGTTATCACTCTTTACTAAATCTATATAAAATTCGCCGAACACGTTGTCGGCAATACCATTGATGGTTATGTTAAGGGTGGTGTTTGCTGAAAGTGTTAGTTGGTCATTATCATCGGGTTCAACTACATCTGATGGATTGCCATTAATAATTTGTGTAAAGGTAAAATTACTTAATCCAAGCTTATCGGTGTTTACTTCTTGATCTGCTAACACCTCGCCAACCACGATGTTATAGATTGTGGTAGGGGCAAAAACTTGGGGAAAAGGAAGAGTAAGAAGCCCGCAATCTGTAGTTCCGCCGACATCTTCAGCAAACGTGCAGTCGGGTGGAGGAATATTTAAGCCAGCTGCTTCAATATTCAGATGAACCTGCGCCAAAGCATAATTACTTGCATTAGAAGGAGTATCTCCTTGACTCACACGAATGTAGTAGGTTTGATTTGTTGTTTCTGTTTCTCCTTTAAACAAGGGGATGGTATCAAGAGCATTATATTTGATGCTGTCCTCTACTTCTCCATTGCTATTAATAACAGCAAATCGTTTTTGAGTTATGAGTAGTGCTTTACTTATATCTTCAGGACTTCCTGTGCTAGCAAAGTTATAAGCGTTGTTAACCGTAATATCAAAATAATTATAGAAGCTATCTGAATTATCTGCGCTGTCTTCTAATTTGCCTGAGGCATCTTCAGAAAGGATTTGTATGTTTGCGGCAGTGATATCCTCAGTTGAAGTAAAAGGAATTACTATGACTCCATTATTATCAACTTTTTGTTGGTTATTTTTGGTTACTTTGATTATATTTAATTTATTTATATCTCGTTCAATAAAGTAGGCGTCATCGGCATCAGCATCGTCAAGGCGAACTAACTCGGTGTTATATGTGTCGTTATCAACGTTGATTTGGGGTTGAGCGCCTTCTGTAGTTAATCCCCCACTGACAATAGCGGAAGCCAAGATTGCATCTGCTCTCACATTATCTGCTGTAACCTCATCAGCATAATCGCTTTGGCTATATTTAAAGGTATACACTGGCGCGTTGTCGCTGGTAGTGTTGTATTCCACATTTTTAGGATTGGCTTTTATCACCTCAACTCTAAAATCTACTGGATTTATTGCAGGCGGCTGTGCGTTGCCTGGAAAGGTGCTCGTAAAACCTAATGTTGCGCTTATATTACCAAACAGAGATGCTTCAACATAATCAGTATCCTCAATAGCCAAGCTCACGTTGTTGTTCCCATCAGAAGGATTCAAAGATAAAAGAGATAAGAGGTCAAAGTTAATTCCATCTGCAACATCAATATCAGTTGCATTATCTGGGGTTGATCTTTCTAAGGATACATCAGTTATAGCATAAGAGATTGCAACTAAAGGAGCAGGTTCTCTGCCACCAATACTAAGAAAATCATCAACATCTTTGGATACATCAATTAGCGCAAACAGATTGTCTTTGATTACATACCTTCCATCGCCCCCCGCACCGCTAAAGTCGCCATCCACATCTGTTTCCTTTATTTGTAAATCAGTCGTATCTACTGCAATAGGGTTTATTGGTTGCCGCACATCAATAACCCTGACTTGAATGGGTATTGGGTCGCTTCTATCCAGGGGACCCGTTCCGCCTGTGTTGTTGGTTATCGTAAGATTGCTAGTATGAACTAGTCCATCACCAAGATTTTCAAGCTTATCTGCGTCTGCTACTCTTAACTGTAATTCACGTTTATTGGTACCTGATGTAGCAGTTAGAGAGACATCAAAAGCTTCATCAAATTTTTCATCACTTAACTCATATACCAATGCATCAGCATCTGTGGCGTTAATGTTGGCTATGTTGATAAGAATGCCATTAACCACAGTTCTTACTGGAGCATTTTCCCTTATGTAACCGCTAGTTACACTAGCTTCTGTATTAATCAGCGGTTTTTCTGCAACATCAAGCACTACTAAATTGAAAATTAATGAGGTTCTCAACGGATAATCCGCAGGTTGCACAGGAGGAGACACAGGTTTAGATTGTGACTCTGTTAGGGGGGTTAGGGGGATTGGGGGGAGCAGAAGAAACCGTTTGATTAAGGCGATTATCCCTCGGTTTCTTAGAGATGTATATTCAGGTTGTGACAGGGGGTTATATTCATATCTGCCTTTATCTGATATGCTTATTGTTCCGCTAAAAGTGGTTTTATTGCCACCAGTAAACTTGTTAGTAATATATTCAAAATTTAGGGGTCTAACCAGAGTTAAAGTTGCAGTAGAAACTTTCTGCTTACCTACAGAAGCTGCAGGTTCAAAGGTCAATTTAACCGCATTTTGACGGAAACTCTCTACATTGGGTACGATACTACCAAAGGCGAACTCATGCTCAATAAACATATCATCATTGTCATCTGTAACTGTAAAACGGGCTAACACTGTGCCAACAGGGGTGTTTTCGTTAATGGTGACATTTAGTGTCAATTTATTTGTTGTTTCATTATAGCTGCCGATGCCATCCACTATCTGGATATCAGGGGCGGTAAAATTATTAAAATCAGAAACCACTGGAGCAGTGTTTATATCATTAACTAAAATATTTACTGTGGCATAGTCGTGTGAAAGCGCGTTTTCAGCATTGTTAATATCACTGGCATTGGCAAGCCGAACAACCACAGTATAAAAGTCGGGGAACTCTACCGTGTTATTTCCCTTCAAAGAAATAGCCCCAGTGGTTTTATTTATGCTAAACAAATCGCTGTGGGTTTGGTTAACGCCCACGTCTTGCAGTTTAAACTCGCCAAATCCCTCTGCGCCTACCAAAGCAAATTCTGGGGATATATTTAAGTTAGATGGTACCTGTGGTATATCAATAAAGTTCAGATGGAAAGGTGGAAAGTTAAAAGTACTTTCGTCTACGGAAGGATATGTTATTTGGGCTGCACTCCTACTGTCGAGAAAAGGTGTGTCACTAGTATAGTATACTGTTGCGTCTCCAGTTACATTATCTCCAGAAGTTGCTTCAGTCACATAGCCGGTAAATTGCCGCGCCCTAAATATAGGTGAGCTGGCTGGATTTAATGATTTTGTTCTATTTATATATAGTGCGCTATCACTGCTGTTGGAGTATGCAGTATCATCAACCGCAATCCTAATAGCTATAGCTCTATCCATATCTATAAAATTACGGTTCCTGGTATTGGTGAACAATGAGAAACTAATATTAACAAGATTGCTCAGGTCAAAATTGGCAGGACGATAAAATGCTTGGACATGTATGCTAAATGAATTGATAACCTCTGTTAACCCCAGTTTGGTAAGCGTAAGATTTTGGACGCCGTCATCGCCGAAGCCATCAACAACAGCAAAGTTGTTGGAAGTTTGTTCTGGATTGTTGTCCGGGTCATAAGGGGAAACTGCATAAAATAATTCTTTATCACTGTTATTTTCAGGGTTAACTGCCTTGACTGTGCCAAGGGTAGTGCGTCCATTGGCAAGCATGGAGGCACCAGGCAATAGCGCTATTCTTCCATCTTCTCTACTTTCTATATTATCTGCCTTAGTGAAGCCGAGTTTTAAACGACTATTGCCAATGGCAACTGGGGCAAATATAACATCTGTAATTTCAACAGGAACTTGTTGCGTTTTAACATTAGCTACAGTGCCATCTGTATCTTTTGTCGTTATGGTAACCATGTAGATAGCTTTACCTGCGTTTAATTCACCAGGTTGGAACCCTTCGTAATCTAATGAACTGGCATCCACTCTTAGAGTGAACAGGTTATTGTCTCCTTCTTGCTTAACTATGCTAAACAGCCCATTGCCGTGAGCGGGGGAAACAGACACAACCTTGGTTTCTGCTGCATTAACTGAAAACTTAGAGGTTCTATTAGCCACTTCGTCAGTGTCTGCAATTGTTATATCGCCCAGGACAACAGCAAGATTTCCCGTGGTGTTATCATTTTTACTTAATACTCCTGATGCAGGGGTGAAGTTAATGCCTGGATAGTCAGTGTCAGTTGGTCCAACTCCTTCATCAATTGACAGGGGAGGCGCTGTTATAGTCGGGGCTTCATCAATATTAGTAATGTTTATGGTGAGGGGCACGTAATAGCAGAGTTCATTTGCCTCGCCGTGGGAGCAGTCGCTAGCTTGTTTGCTATTAACTGTTGTTGTGTTAATTATCGCGGCAGTTAATGGTTGATAATCCGTGCCATTAAAAGAAGCGCCAAGGACACATTTAAATAGGCGATCTTCTTCGTTATAAAGCACTTCATAATTAAATGATATGGCACTTTTTACCCGAGTGTCTATATTATCAAGATAGACCTTATTGGAATTACAGGAATTGACAGGGGCGCCAGGGGCATCAAGCAATGTAAAGAAAATAGTTCGTGTCTCTTCTGTGCCTGTGCCTGGGTTAGGTGTAAAGCCATAGCGATTTAGGACATTATTAACTCCGCCTATGGAAATAGTAGTGGTTGCTGCTTGTTCTTCAACAAAAGGGGTAGTGTAGTTTAATAAAAATGTTTTTGGCACAATTACATCATCAGGTTGGAAGTCGCGTTGATATGTGTATGTGAAGCTCCAGCCAATTGAGATATTTAGAACACGAATGCCAGCATCGTTGGTTTCGGTAAAAGTAGAATTCTCGTCTGATATTGCCTTCCACAAAGAATTAGCCATGGAGCTATCATCGTTAAGGGTGTCAATTGAAATGGGGGCTTCTGCAGTGGCAGAAAGAGGGGCTGGGGCTGGGTAAGTATAGGTAAATTCACTGGCTCCTTCAGCTTCGGGTGAGAGAGTCACTGTAATGCTTTGTATTATGCCAATATCAGCTGCAGGCAAAGAAGGCAACTCAGTCGCATTAAGTAAATCGGAGAGTTTAAATGTATTGTCATTAATAGTTCCGCCTTCTGAGCTAGCTAGTTGCTTTGTAGCGTCCTCCCATAGGCTAGTAAAAGAAGTCGTGGCACCGCCGTTGATTATTGTCCCTTTTGCGAAACTGCCTGATAAGCTGCCAGTGTAGCTTTGATTAGACATTATATTTTGTGGAATATTTTTGCTAGGAATAAAATTGTTGGGAAGGTTGAAAGAAACCGCATCGTTTACATTAGGAAAGGTATCCACAACTTCAGGGAAGCGGACAGTCACTGTATGGGATATAGATATCTCCTCATTAACCAACGAACTAACTGTAATTGTAATTTCCGCTGCAACAGTAACAGATGGAATCTCCGTAAGAATATCCGTAAGGGAAATATCAAATGCAAAAGGATTGATGGCATAGATTTTTACGCCGCTATTGTCGCTATTAGATATAATGGTTAAATACCTATTTAAAATTGAATTAGGATCCTTCGCAGTATCATCCGCAAAAGTGTATTCTATTGTGTAGTTGTTATCAATGCTTATATCTTTTGCATCCACTTTAGAACCTTCTTCGGTTATTAATTTATTAATCTCAGCCGCCACCAATTTGTTTATCTCCGCTTCTTTGATTAAAACACTCCCTAAAAGTATTCCGTTGGTGGGAATTGAGCCAGGAGCAGAAGCGCGAGGATCAGAAGTTTGTGATATATTGGCGTTGAGAGGCATAAAGGTGTAACTGGAATGAGAGAAAATACTTGTCTCAGTAGTAGTAGTAGTGGTAGTAGTAGTAGTGCCACCTCCATCTCCACCTCCATCTCCACCTCCACCATTAGAAGATGAAGCACAGGATACCACCAAAGCGGTGATAAGTAAAACTGCAATAAATGAGTAAAAAGTTTTAATCATTGTGATTGTCTTTTGCGTAAAATTTGACATAGTTTAATTTTAATATCTATCTTTTGTGTGATTAGCAATTGCCATAAGTATCTACCTATCCTTCTATGCATTCATTATGAATCAACATTCTATCTACATAAACAAAACATCTCATTAACACGCAAATGAAGGATTTCAACCTATAGGTAATAGCTTTCATTCCGTTAATATAACATATTTTCAGCAAAAATGTATAAATTTTCTTACCTATAATGATTAACAAATGAACACAACCACAATAGACGGTAATGATAAGTTTTATCCTTTATCTTATATAGATAAGGTAATCAATGCTTATCTAACTAAACTTGGCTTGACGGCATTAACTGCTAAAAGCGTTAGCGATGCTTTACTTTGGGCGCAAGCGAGATGCCTCCCTTCGCATGGGCTTGAGAGAATTCCCGCATATTCAGGACAATATAAAAAAGGAAAGATTAATCAAAATGCCTCACTTAAATTTGTTTCGTTGGATGATTCTGCTTTTGTGGTTGATGCGGATTTTGGTTTTGCTTATCCTGCTATTGATTTGGCAGTTAAAGAATTATGCCGCCGCTGTCAGCAGCAGACAACTTGTGTAGTTGGAATTAAACATTCTCACCATTCGGGGGCGCTTGGCTATTATGTTGAGCAGCTGGCATCGCAAGGAATTATCGCGTTAATCTGTTGCAATGCTCCTGCCTCCATCGCCCCTTGGGGCGGTAAGAAACCGCTGCTGGGAACTAACCCAATTGCATTTGGCTGTCCGCGGGCGGGGATACGGGGGGGGATAAAAGGTAAAACAACTCAACAGCCGTTGATTATTGATATGTCTCTTTCGGTGGTGGCTCGTGGCAAGGTTATGGCGGCGGACTTCAAAGGCGAAGAAATTCCACTGGGTTGGGCATTAGATAAGGCAGGTAATCCCACAACAGATGCCAAAAAAGCACTTGAGGGCTCAATGTTGCCAATAGGGGGAGCCAAGGGATATTTGCTTGCTTTGGTGGTGGAAATCCTTGCGGCTGCTCTTATTGGTAATAATTTTTCCTATCAGTCAAGCTCATTTTTTGATGATGTCGGCAAGCCGCCTGGAGTAGGGCAGTTTATTCTGGCAATAAATCCGTTGAGAATTAACCCTGATTTTAATCTCCATATTGAAGGACTTTGCGCTGCTATTATGCAGCAACCAGGGACCCGCTTGCCAGGGGTGAATAAGAATAAGGATTTTAACAAGAGTCGCAAGAAAGGTGTTGCGGTATCTGTGAGGATGCAAGATTATCTGGGGCTCTGATGCTTGGGCTTTGGGGTTTGAGCTTTGGGTTTTGGGGCTTTGATAAAATTTTAATAGTGTGTTTAGCTCTGTATGAGTATGTATAGTAAGTATGTTATTGCTAAGAAATGCATGATTTATGCTGTATAATGTATCAATATCTATTAGTAAATTTGAAAGCATCTAAATGAAAGTTATAAATTTTGTATGCTTGTGCGTGCTGTGTTTTTTCTTATGGGCTTGCGAGAATAGTGACTTTAATATATCTGTTGATGAGGTTCCTGTCCCTGTAGACACTTTCTCTGCTCAGCAATTAAATTTACGCGTTTATCCCAGCGCGGGGAACGCCACTCTTACCTGGAATAATCCTGATGCTGATGTAAGAGCAATTAATATCACCTATTGGCTATCAAATGCTCCGGATGAGGTTATGCAATATCCCTTGATTACCCCAGCCACTAACTCTGCCGCCACGACTCGCAATCAAGCAAACGTATCTATTGTTATAACGGGTTTAGAAGATTTGGCTTCATACAACTTTATGTTTCAGCTCATTTTAGATGCTGCTGAAAGCGAACAGCAAGAAGTTATTTCCACCGCTGACAACCGCACTATTGGCGCTAATTACGATAATGATGAATTGGCGGATATAGTAGATCCTGATGATGATGGGGACGGTGTGCTGGATCTTGATGCGGACGGAGATGGTCTTGGTGATAATGCAGATTCTGATGATGATGGGGATGGGGTTATAGATACAGACGCGGATGGAGATGGTCTTGGTGATAATGCGGATAAGGATGATGATAATGATGGCACGCCAGATACTGATACTGATGGAGATAAACTTGGCAATAATGCCGACCCAGATGATGATAATGACGGAGTGCCAGATGTAACTGATGCATTTCCTCTTGACAATAATAGTTATGCTTTTGTATTAGGTAATCTGCGTGTCATTCCTGGCGATACTAATGCCACGTTTACCTGGGATAATCCAGATGCTGATATCAGCGCGATAAACATTACTTATATATCATCGGATGTTTTGGGCGTTTCTAGTAGTGTGGTGTATCATCCATTAATTCCTCTAACTCCTGATGCCTCAGTAACGGGTCGTAATCAAATAAACGCCTCAGCAGCTATAACTGGATTGATGAATTACGAGTCACCTGATTTTGTGAATTATACTTTTACGCTTGAGGCGGTGTTGAAAGGCGGGGATGTGAATAAAAACACAATTGTGGTTATAGCCGCAAACATATCCATAGGTCCTAATTATGATAATGATGAATTAATAGATGTGCTGGATGATGATGATGATAATGACGGGGAGAAGGATACTGATGCAGACGGAGATGGTCTTGGTGATAATGCCGACCCAGATGATGATAATGACGGCACACCAGATACTGACACAGACGGAGATGGACTTGGCAATAATGCCGACCCAGACGATGATAATGACGGAGTGCCGGATGTAACTGACGCATTCCCTCTTGATAATAATAGTTATGCTTTTGTATTAGGTAATCTGCGTGTCATTCCTGGCGATACTAATGCCACGTTTACCTGGGATAATCCCGATGCTGACATCAGCGCGATAAACATTACTTATATATCATCGGATATTTCCAGTAGTGTGGTGTATCATCCATTAATCTCTAATGGAATTGGTGATGCTTCAATTACTAGACACAATCAAATAAACGCCTCAGCAGCTATAACTGGATTGACGAATTACGAGTCACCTAATTTTGTGAATTATACTTTTACGCTTGAGGCAGTGTTGGGGGGCGGGGATGTGAATAAAAACACAATTGCGGTTATAGCAGTGAACATATCCATAGGTCCTAATTATGATAATGATGAATTGATAGATGTGCTGGATCCTGATGATGATAATGATGGCACGCCAGATACTGATACTGATAGGGATGGTCTTGGCAATAATGCCGACCCAGATGATGATAATGACGGAGTGCCAGATGTAACTGATGCCTTTCCACTTGACAATAATAGTTATGCTTTTGTATTAGGTAATCTGCGAGTCATTCCTGGTAATAATAATGCGATGTTTACCTGGGATAATCCTGATGCTGATATCAGCGCGATAAACATTACTTATTTGTCAACAAATGTTTCCAGTAGTGTGGTGTATCATCCATTAATTCCTCTAACTCCTGATGCCTCAGTAACGGGTCGTAATCAAATAAATGCCTCAGCAGCTATAACTGGATTGATGAATTACGAGTCACCTGATTTTGTGAATTATACTTTTACGCTTGAGGCGGTGTTAACAGGCGGCGATGAAAATAAAAACACGGTCGTGGTTATAGCAGCGAACATATCCGTTGGTCCTAATTATGATAATGATGAATTAATAGATGTGCTGGATCCTGACGATGATAATGATGGCACACCAGATATTGACACAGACGGAGATGGGACTAATGATGTGTTGGACTCTGATGATGACAATGATGGAGTGCCAGATGTAACCGATGCCTTTCCTCTTGATAATAATAGTTATGCTTTTGTATTAGGTAATCTGCGTGTCATTCCTGGCGATACTAATGCCACGTTTACCTGGGATAATCCAGATACTGATATCAGCGCGATAAACATTACTTATATATCATCGGATGTTTTGGGCGGCATGGTGTATCATCCATTAATTCCTCTAACTCCTGATGCCTCAGTAACGGGTCGTAATCAAATAAACGCCTCGGCAGCTATAACTGGGCTGGTAAATTACGAAGCGTCTGATTTTGTGAATTATACTTTTATGCTTGAGGCGGTGTTGGCAGGTGCTGATGTAAATAAAAACACAATTGCGGTTATAGCCGCAAACATATCCATAGGTCCAAATCATGATAATGATGAATTGATAGATGTGTTGGATGATGATGATGACAATGACGGGGAGAAGGATACTGACGCAGACGGAGATGGTCTTGGTGATAATGCCGACTTGGATGATGATAATGATGGCACGCCAGATACTGATACTGATAGGGATGGTCTTGGCAATAATGCCGACCCAGATGATGATAATGATGGAGTGCCAGATGTAACTGATGCCTTTCCACTTGACAATAATAGTTATGCTTTTGTATTAGGTAATCTGCGAGTGATTCCTGGCAATAATAATGCTATGCTTCTCTGGGATAATCCTGATGCTAATATCAGCGCTATAAATATTACTTATATATCATCGGATGTTTTCAGTAGTGTGGTGTATCATCCATTAATTATTAATGGGATTATTGATGCTCCTGCCACTAGACGTAATCAAATAAATGCATCGGCAGCTATAACTGGGCTGATGAATTATGAAGCGCCTGATTTTGTGAATTATACTTTTACGCTTGAGGCGGTGTTAACAGGCGGCGATGAAAATAAAAACACGGTCGTGGTTATAGCCGCAAATATATCCATTGGTCCTAATTATGATAATGATGAATTAATAGATGTGCTGGATAATGATGATGATGGGGATGGAGTGCTGGATACTGATGCAGACGGAGATGGTCTTGGTGATAATGCTGACCCAGACGATGATAATGATGGAGATAATGATGATGTGGACCTAGACGATGATAATGATGGAGTTAATGATGATATGGATGCATATCCCCTTGATGCCAGCAGAGTAGCGTTTACATTTGAGAATGTCTTTATTGTTCCTGGTGATGGCAACGCTCGGGTTTTCTGGAGTAACCCGCCAGCTGATATAACTGGATTTTCATTGTTTGTTAGCAACCCAATGGATTCAAGAGAACGCCACGATACAATCGGCAGTGCGCCATTCAATTTTTTTAGAGAAGTATCCAATATAAGGTTCTTTTCCACCGCAGTAACAGGGTTAACTAATTTTGCGAGCTATGAATTTATATTCTTAATTGAGTTAGGTGGAAAGGATGCAAATAAAATGACAGATACAGTTGTAATAGAATCAGTCGCGATTGGTCCCAATTATGATAATGATTTCTTACCTGATTTTGTGGATGATGATGATGATAATGATGGAGTGACTGATACTGATACAGACGGAGATGAACTTGGCAATAATGCCGACCCAGATGATGATAATGATGGTATCTTAGATATATCAGATCCATTTCCTCTTGATGAGAATAGAAAAGGATTAATGGTAAATAATCTTCGCTTTGTGCCAGGGGATAGGAATGCTACTCTAATCTGGGATAATCCCAATGCGAATATAAGCACGATTAATATTAGCTATGTTGCATCAGATGATTTAGGCAATAGGATACAACTCTCATCAATAGATGATTCTGTCAATACACAAGCCGAACGCAAGAATATTCCTATCACAATAACTGGTCTAACTAACTATGCCTCGCCTAACTTTGTAAATTATACTTTTATGCTTGAGTTGACGCTTGAAGGCGCTGACCAAATCATAAATACTATTCCAGTAATTGCAGCAAATAGAGCTGTTGGTGTGAATAGTGATGGCGATGAACTAATTGATTTATTAGATCCTGATAATGATAATGATGGCACACCTGACGATTATGATCCGCATCCTTTTAATCGCACCGATAATATAGTTAGGGTAAACAATATGCGTATAATTCCTGGCAATCATAGCGCTGAACTTGTTTGGAATAATCCTAATGCTGATATCAGAGCAATTAATGTTACCTATTGGCTATCAGATAATTCAAATAATAGAGTGCAACACCCATTGCTTACCTACTCAGCAGCTATTTTTCGTGAACTAATTGATGCATCTGCCTTAATAACTGGATTGACTAATATGCGGGAGTATACTTTTTCCCTGCAGCCAATTTTAGGCGGCGCTGATGTAAATAAAATAACCGCGCCAGTTGTTATTGCCAATTATCTTATAGGGGTAAATCAAGATGGCGATGAATTGGCGGATAGCGCGGATGATAATGATAATGATGGTGGCAGGTTCATAGAGGCGATTAATAACTATCAAGCTTGTAAGCCCGTAGCAGATAATACCATTTATGATGCTACTGGCAAAGACCCTCTGATTGATTACCAATGGTATCTTAACCGCTCAGGCGTTCCAGCTGCTTGGGCAATGAATGATAATCAAGGGGAGGGTATTGAAATTGCGATTATAGATAGCGGCTTGCAGGTTAATCACGAGGACTTGCATGAAAATGTGATAAATGCTTCTGGTATAAATATCTTTGTTGCTGAGGAGCATCCTGATAGAGATTATCCATATCCTTACGATTGTTTCCGCGCCGCCCATGGCACGGCAGCCGCTGGCATCATTGCAGCGCGTGGCGATAATGGAATAGGGATTAAAGGGATATCACATAAGACAAAAATATGGGGGGCAAACTTAGCCGGCTCATCTGCTTTTTCAGATAAATCGTTTAATCAAGTATTTACTCACCGATTGTCTCAAACCGCAGTTTTTAGTAATAGTTGGGGAGATAGCGCTAAGGGTCGCTTTGTTTCATCTTTAGTAAATTATGACCGTCTTATTGATGCAGGTTTAAGGGAAGGATTTGCGGGTAAAGGGATTAGCTATGTTTTTGCTGGTGGTAATGATAGGTCCATTGATAGCTCCTTGGATAATTTAGCAAGCTATAGTTCCATAACAAGTCATCGCGGTGTGATTCCTGTGTGCGCGGTTGGTTATGATGATGTTGTGTCAATCTATTCTACTCCAGGAGCTACACTTTGGTTGTGTGGCTATTCTTCAAAGGGGATTGTTGATGTTGACATAATGAGTTTGGAGCAGGCGGTAGCGCCAGATTATTTGCAATCTTTGGGCTTGGCGACAACCGACCTTAGCGGAACAGATGGATATAATTTAGGGTTTAACACAAGGTTGAAGTATAACGGGGCGCAGGATAAATGCTCATTTAGTCCCTTGGCTAACCTGCTTAATTTTGGCACTCCTGCTATTTTTGCTCCTGATGAATGTAGAGATCCAGCCAGGTCTTATGGCTTTATTGGTTTAGAGGAAATAAATCCACTGAGTTGGCGCCCTGGAGCTACTACCTCATACACTAGAAGTTTTGGCGGCACTTCTGCAGCGACTCCTCTTATTAGCGGAGTTATTGGTTTGATTAGGTCTGCTTACCCTGAACTTACTTGGCGTGACATTAAGCTAATTTTGGCGGAGAGTTCCTGGCAACCTGCGGCTGCTCCCGTTAGCAGCGTTCCAGGCGCTTTTACCTATCATAATAAAACAGATATTAGATACAACCATAATATTGATTATGGCTTTGGCATAGTTAATGCTTCGGCGGCAATGATGCTTGCCTCTGCATGGACGCTTCTTCCTCCTGAAGTCCAACGGCAATTTCCTGCTGTTGGTTATTCTCCTCCTATATCTTTGGCAGCTTCGGGGCAGAGTAATATAAGCGTGGCAGCGAGTAACGGGATTTCTTTTGTTGAGTATACTCAGATTGATATAGCCCCCAATGATTATCCCAATATTGGTGAACTGAGTATTCAGTTAACTTCTCCCAGCGGAGCGGTTAGTGTTATTGCGCGACCGCATCAATGTTTAGATGTCTCTCTTAGCAGTAGGACGCCAACCGATGATTGTCCTGATTTGGAAGATGGTTTTACCTTTGCTACGGCAACTCATTTAGGAGAGAACCCTGAAGGGGAATGGGAGTTGTCTATTACCAGTAGCACTGGAGAGGATGTTGATTTTGTTTGGCGTTTACGGCTATACGGGCATTAATCCCACTTTTTATTAATCCCCCGTTTTATTAATCCCCCGTTTTATATTTCTATATTTCGCTTTGGATTTGTTGCAAAGAATAGACATCGCCAATCTTGCCTTTTTCCAGCGCCAGAGTTAGCGATTGGGCGGCGCTCATCGTGGTGGTGTAGCTTATGTTTAGTCGTAATGCCTCAGTTCTTATGCTTGCTGAATCGGCTATTGAAGTGCGTCCTGCGGATGTATTTATTATGAGGTCTATTTCCTCGTTCTTAATCTTATCAACAATATGCGGGCTGCCTTCGTAAACCTTATTGATTGTTTGGTGCTCCACTTGGTGGCTGGTAAGTTCTTTGGATGTGCCTGAAGTTGCCCATATATTAAAGCCCAAATCAATTAGCCGTTGCGCCAACACTGGAGCATCTTTTTTATCTGGGTCGCGCACACTTATAAAAGCATTTAATTTCTCACCCTGTTGAATCTTGTCGCGCAGAAGATGTATGTTCATACCTGCTGCTAAGCATGCCTTGTAAAATGCCTCTTCAAAGTCCTTGCCAATCCCCATTACCTCGCCAGTTGATTTCATTTCTGGTCCTAATATTGGGTCGGAACCTGGGAACTTGTTAAAAGGGAATACCGCTTCTTTTATTGCATAATATTGATGCGCTGGTTTATAGCGGGCGAGTTGTTCTGCGCTGAGTAAGTCCTTTAGCTTGCTTCCTAAAGCTACTTTAGTTGCGATGCGTGGCAATGAGATTCCTATTACTTTTGATATGAAGGGGGCGGTGCGCGAAGCGCGTGGATTGATTTCCAGCACATAAACTTGATTAGCGCGAATTGCAAATTGAATATTGATGAGTCCGCGCACTCCGAGCATCTCTGCCATTAGTTTGGTTTGGCGAGCCAGTTCTTTCATTATTTCTTCGCTGAGAGAGTAGGCGGGTAAACTACAAGATGAGTCGCCAGAGTGGACTCCCGCTTCTTCTATGTGTTGCATTATTCCGCCGATGAATGTTTCATCTCCATCAGTTACCGCATCAACATCAATTTCAATTGCCTTATCCAAATATTTATCAAGTAGAATGGGGTTGTCTCCAGAGCTTACTAATGCCTCGGTAAGATAATATGCAAGTTCTTCATCATTGAATACGGTCTGCATTGATTGTCCTCCCAGCACAAAAGAAGGACGCACCACCAAAGGATAACCTATATTGCTGGCTTTTTGTAGTGCCTCTTCAACACTTGTGACTGTGGCATTTTGTGGCTGCTTTAGCCCTAATTTTTCTAAAATTACGCGAAACTCTTCTCTATCTTCGGTGCGATTAATTATCTCGCAGGAGGTGCCGGGGAAAGTAACTCCGCACTTACTTAATGGCTCCGCCAGTTTTAATGGGGTCTGTCCGCCATATTGGACTAAGACAGGGGGCATATTTTCTTTATACAGAATTTCCAATGTGTGTTCCAGAGTTAGCGGTTCAAAATATAATTTATCGGAAGTATCATAATCAGTGGATACCGTTTCTGGGTTGCAATTTACCATTATGGATTGAATGCCGCTTTCACGCACCGCTTGAGATACATGGACACAACAATAGTCAAATTCTATGCCTTGTCCTATGCGGTTTGGACCACTGCCGAGTATTACAATCTTGTCGGCGTCAGTTGGTTGTGATTCACATTCTTCATCATAAGTTGAATAGAGGTAGGCGCTGGAGGCGGCATATTCGCCAGCGCAAGAGTCCACTCTCTTATATACTGGGCGCACTCCAAGAGCATGTCTTGTTTCGCGGACTTCTTGTTCCGTTGTATCAAGTAATTGCCCTATCCTTTGGTCGCTGAAGCCCTGTTGCTTATAAGTTGTCATCATAGAGGCGTCTATGTTAGCCAAACTTTTGTTTTGCAATTCTTGCTCAAGAGTAATAAGTGATTGAATCTGAGCGAGAAACCAGGGGTCAATTTTGGATAATTGGTGAATTTCATCTAAGTCCCAACCAGCGCGAAACGACTCTGCTAAATATAGCAGACGATTCGCCCCTGCTGATTTTAGTTCACGCCTAAGGATTTCTTCTTGGCGGTCGCTGATACCCTGTGCTGACGCCCGTTTGAGGATGGGGTCTAGCCCGCAGAGTCCAGTTTCTAAACTGCATAATGCCTTTTGTAATGATTCGTTAAAACATCTGCCTATTCCCATTACCTCGCCAATGGACTTCATCTGGGTAGTTAATCTATCATCAATTTTGGTGAACTTTTTGAAATCAAAACGCGGTATTTTGGTAACCACATAGTCAATGCTTGGCTCAAAGGAAGCGGGAATGGCTCCGCCAGTTATTTCATTACGCAGTTCATCAAGGGTATAACCCAGAGCTAACTTTGTGGCGACTCTGGCGATGGGGAAGCCCGTTGCTTTGGAAGCAAGCGCTGATGAGCGAGAAACCCGCGGATTCATTTCTACCACTATTTGCTCGCCACTCTGCGGGTTTACAGCAAACTGAACGTTGGCGCCGCCTGTTTCCACTCCAATCTCACGCAGCACTGCGATAGAACTATCCCTCATTTGTTGGTATTCTTTGTCTGTCAAGGTTTGCGCTGGCGCTACAGTTATAGAATCTCCAGTGTGAATTCCCATAGGGTCAAGGTTTTCAATTGAGCAGATAATAATACAATTATCTTTGTTATCCCGAACTACTTCTAGTTCATATTCTTTCCATCCGAGTAAGGATTTATCAATTTGTATTTTTTTGACGGGGGATAGCTGAAAGCCGCGATGACAAATACTAACGAATTCTTCCTGATTATATGCAATGCCGCCGCCACTTCCGCCTAAAGTAAACGAAGGGCGCACTATGGAAGGGAAACCCATTTCCTTGCCTATAGCAAGCGCTTCTTCCATAGAAGTGGCTACTGCCGCTTCTGGGGTTTTAAGTCCAATTTTGTCCATTGCTTGGGCAAACAGCTGGCGGTCTTCTGCTTTGTTTATGGTATCTGGGCTAGCGCCTATTATTCTTACGTTATTTTCTGCTAAGTAATCCTGCAATGTCATTACTAAGTTCAGCGCGGTTTGTCCGCCCATAGTGGGTAGCAATGCATCGGGCTTCTCTTTTTGGATAATCATTTTCAAGATATCCGGGTGTAATGGTTCAACATAAGTTACATCCGCCACTTCTGGGTCTGTCATTATTGTGGCAGGATTGGAGTTGACTAGTATGACCTTGCAATTTTCTTCTTGTAAGGCGCGACATGCTTGAGCGCCTGAATAATCAAACTCGCATGCTTGTCCTATGGTGATGGGACCAGAACCTATAAGCAGAACCTTGTTTATGTCCTTATTCTTTGGCATGATAATGTTAGAGGGGTTTTAGCGGCTATGATTTAACTGTTATGTTTTAGCGGGGATTGCTTTATCAGTTGGATGAAACTGGTAAATACTTCTGTTATGTCGTGGGGACCTGGGCTTGCCTCTGGATGTCCTTGAAAGCCGATTGCTGGCTTATCCGTAAGTTCTATTCCTTGGATGCTATTATCAAATAAAGAGCGATGGGTTACGCGGATGTTTGATGGCAAGGATGCTTCATCTAAAGTGAAGTTATGGTTCTGACTTGTTATAGCTACCGTGTTATCTTTTTCGCGGCGAACTGGATGATTAGCGCCGTGATGTCCGAACTTCATCTTTTGTGATTTGGCATTAACTGCTATGCCTAACAATTGTTGCCCCAAGCATATCCCCAGTAGGGGTATGCTTTGTTGCAGAAAGAACTTGATATCTTCAATAACTTTTTTGCAGGTTTCAGGGTCGCCAGGACCATTGGAAATAAGCACTCCGTCTGCTTGGTGTTGATTAATTAAATTCTGCGCCTTGCAATCATAAGGGACTAAAGTAACCTTGCATCCTTGCTCCTTCAATAATCTAAGAATATTGCTCTTTACTCCACAGTCGTAAACTAATATATGGGGGGAGAGTTCTGAATTATTTTCTGAATTATTTTCTGATTCTGAGTGGCTCCAGTCGCCAAGGTCCTCTTGCCATAATTGAGTGTTGCCGCAAGATGCTAATTGCGCCAAATTATTACTGCTAATAGGAGGCGTGCGCCGCGCTTGTTCAATCGCCTGTTGCGCTGCTTTACTTTCTTCTTCATCGCCGCCTTCAAAGCTGATAATGCAGCTATTTTGGCAGCCGTGGTCGCGCAGTTTGCGAGTAAGCAGGCGAGTGTCTACATTTGTTATGGCGGCGCATTTGTTCTTGATGAGAAACTCTTCAAAGGAACGAGTAGCGCGATAATTGGAATAGAGCGGGCTGACATTGCGAAAAACCAATCCTGCAGCATGAATGCGTGTGGACTCATAATCCTCGTCATTGACTCCTACATTTCCTATATGAGGGCAGGTAAAAGTGATGATTTGTCCAGAGTATGAAGGGTCTGTCATAATCTCCTGATAGCCGCACATTGAGGTATTAAATACCAGTTCGCCTCCTATATATGTGGGAGGTGTATGCGCAGGAGGGACATTAGCTTTTGTTCGGGGGGCGTTTGCGCCTTGAGTGTTCCCCCCTTGAGTGTTCCCCCCTTGAGTGTTCCCCCCTTGAGGGGGTATATCAGAGGTGTTTATCTCAGGGCAATATCCATAAGAATAGCCGCACAGGTGGGTGCCATCGGCAAGCCCTATAACAGCTCTGCGCCTCATGTTATGCAGTTGGTTATGCAGCTGGGTTTATTAACTAAACGAGAGCGGAAGAAAAATCTATCCGAATTAAAATATTGCGTCCAGTATAAATTAGTGATATGTTTGTATATCAGTCACTTAATTTTAGCTTCCGTATAAACAACGTGTTTACGGACTACTGGGTCATATTTTTTGAAACTGAGTTTTTCCTGTCCATTGGGGGCTTTTTTGTTCTTTTTAGTAACATAATAGTGTCCGGTTTTGGCGGATGATACAAGTTTTACTTTTTCACGCATAATAATTTACTCTGTTTGTGTGGCGCCCTCGCTCTTGAGGGCTTCAAATTTTTTAATCTTAGAATTATTTTCAAGCGCATCTATTACTGCCTCAATACCATATTTATCTATGATACGGATTCCTTTGGCGCTGACTTTTAATTTAATGAATTTCTCACGGGTTGGGTGCCAGAATCTGTGAGAATGCAGATTCGGCAAGAATCGCTTGCGATTCCTATTATTAGCATGAGAAACACTATTGCCCGCTAAGGGCAATTTACCTGTTACTTCGCATCTTTTGGTCATATCTTTACCTTATAAATTGTAATTGTATTGATTATAATATAAAATGTCTATGAGTGAATATTAAATCTTCTTTTTTGGAAACAATTTCTTGGGATTCTAAGGGATTGGTCCCAGCTATTGTTCAATGTGATGAAACTCAACGAGTTTTAATGTTTGCTTGGATGAGTCGCGAGTCGTTGTTGCGCACTATAAAAGAGCAACGGACGGTGTTTTGGTCTCGTTCACGTGGCGAGTTGTGGTTTAAAGGGGATACTTCTGGCTCGGTGCAGCAGGTTAGAGAAATAAAAATTGATTGTGATAACGATTGCTTGCTGATAAAGGTCGAGCAGTTGGGGACGGGGGCGTGCCACACTGGCAAAGAGACCTGTTTTTTTAGAATATTAGATAATGATGGCAATGATTGGTATGAAGAAAGAAATTAGTTTTGAGGTAATCTTTACGGTAGAGGGCATTTTAAAAGAACGGCTGCGGATTATGCCGCAAGGGTCTTATGCAACCCGTTTGTTTAGTAGCGGGATGAGTAAAATACTTGATAAATTAGGTGAGGAGGTTACAGAATTAATGGTTGCGGTTATTTGGGGCAGAACGCGAGACGTGACTAATGAGGCAGCAGATGCTTGTTTTCATTTGATGTTATTTATGACTTATATGAATTTGCGGATGGATAAGGTGTTGCCTTCAGATGATGAGATAAAACAACATATAGCAGAGGGTAATTCCTCAGAGGGCTTTGACAAAGAAAAGTTAATGTCTGCGGCTGGGCAAAACTGTGCTATGTTAATATTCTTATCTAATGCGGCGCGTTCTAATGCTGAGAGGTTGGATGAGTTAACCGATAGAGCGCGGCAATTATTTATGAATATAATTATTCTGTGTTTAAGTAGAAATGTCAACTTTGAACAGGTGGCAGCAGAGCTTGAATCAAGAATGAAAGTGAGCGTGGGACATAGTAATGATAACGGTGAAGTTGTTCATTAATTGATGTCATTTTTTGGATTAACTAATAGGTATATGTAGATATGGGCGGTATAAGTTTGTGGCAAATACTTGTCATTCTTTTGGTGATAGTATTATTGTTTGGTATGGGGAAACTTCCCTCAATAGCCAAAGAGCTTGGCAAGGCAATCAAGGGCTTTCGCAATTCTGTGGATGGGTCTGTGGAAGGAGATGATGCTTCATCTTCTGATGCTTCTAAGCTAAAGAAGAAGCAAAGCAAGACAGGGCAGCCAAGCAAGTCAGGTAAGCCAAGCAAGTCAGGAAGTCAGAAAAAAAATCTTTCTTCCAGCAGCAAGAAGCCAGACAAAAAATTGGGCAAAAAGCCAGGCAAGAAGAAATAGTGCTTCTTCGCAAGAATGGAAGCAGAGGTTAATAAGTGAGTAATCTTAATGTAAAAAATAGGACTGTATTTTGCTGGGATAACCTTGATATACTAAAGGGCATAAACTCCGAAAGTATAGATTTGATATACTTAGATCCCCCATTTAATAAGAATAAAACCTTTACAGCTCCTATTGATTCAGATGCAGAGGGAGCAGATTTTAAGGATATATTTACCCTTGAGGATATAAAAGACGAGTGGGCAGAAACTATAAAGGAGGATAATGAAAGGTTATATGCTTTATTAGAAGCCACTAAGATTTTAGAAGGGAAAAAGAATTATAACTATTGCTACCTTTGCTATATGGGTATAAGATTAATGGAGATGCGAAGGATATTGAAACCTACTGGTAGCATATATCTGCATTGTGACCAGAAAATGTCTCATTATCTAAAACTGCTTATGGATTGTCTCTTTGGAGAAAAGAATTTTAGAAATGAAATAATATGGTGTTATACAGGACCAGGATCGCCCGGCTCTCGCCAATTCCCAAGAAAATCAGATACCATATTTTGGTATTCTAAAGGAGCAACATGGACTTTTAATGGAGATAGTATAAGAGTGCCATATAAAAAAGCAAATCAAACACTTGTGAAAAGAATGTCATCAACAGGAACACTAACAAAGGAATTGAATGATGAATATAATACACGAGGTAAAATACCTGAAAATTGGTGGAATATAAGAATAGCCGCAAGAAGTAAATCTGAATATACGGGCTACCCCACACAGAAACCTTTATCTCTATTAGAAAGAATTATAAAAACAAGCAGTAATAAAGGAGATGTTGTATTAGATCCTTTCTGCGGTTGTGCTACTACTTGTGCAGCTGCTGAAAAATTAGAGCGCAAATGGATTGGCGTAGATTTATCATATAAGGCGTTTGAATTAGTGAAAATAAGATTGGAAAAGGAAATATACCCTGATTTATTTGACCCTGATAAATCCCCTATATTTAAGAACGCAATACCTAAAAGAACGGATGTAGATAGAAATAAAAAAATATGAAGCAGGCGAATAAAAGAATAAGGAAACAACACCATATAAAGGTGTATAACGATAGAGGGCAGAGCAAATATGGGCTCTATTGGTTTTTTTGAGATTCTACTGGTCTTAACAGTTGCCCTACTGGTATTGGGACCAGCTAAACTATTAGTTGCTGCGCGCTATATGGGATTGACGGTTCGCAAGGGGAGAAGTTTTTATACTAAGGTTATTGATGAGTTTGACAAGCAATTGCGTTTGGATGAGACCATTAAGAATAGCGGAAAAAACGGTGAAAAAAGTAATCCCCAAAATAACGAAGGGAAAAAGGCGGATTCCTCTAATGACAACAAAGCCACATGACTACATGACTTCCTCTCTCCCCATCCTTGAGCATCTTGCTGAATTACGGCGCCGGTGTTTTATCATAGTCGGCATCTGGTTGTTGTTGTTCATCGTCTGCGCTTATTTTGCGGGGGAACTATATTCTTTAATTGCAGCCCCATTAATAGACAAATTGCCTCAAGGGGGAGCATTGGTTGCAGTTGATGTTGCCTCTCCTTTTATTGCGCCGCTAAAACTTGCTGCCTTTATATCGCTTTTCATCGCAATGCCTTTGGCAATTCAGCAGATTTGGTATTTTGTGGCGCCAGGACTTTATGTTAAAGAGAAGCGCTTGGTAGTATATCTTTTGTTATCTACGATGGCGTTATTTTATTTAGGGGTGCTTTTTGTGTACTTTATACTTATCCCCTTGACGTTGGATTTTTTCTATCGCATAGCTCCTGATGGGGTGCAAATAATGACAGATATCAATAGATACCTGAATTTTATTTTACGTCTTAGCATTGTGTTTGGTTTAGCTTTTGAACTTCCGATTGCCATTTTTGTGCTGGTGCGATTTGGCTTGGTGAAACTATCAACCTTGCGACATAATCGCCGCTATATTGTTGTGGGATGTTTTATTGCGGCTATGTTGCTAACTCCGCCAGATATATTTTCTCAGGTTTTATTGGCTATTCCTATGTGCCTGCTTTATGAGGTGGGAATATTATTATCTGCCTGGAAAGTTAAATCAGAATAGAAGTTCTAGCAGAGCTTTTTGGCTATGCAGACGATTTTCTCCTTGCAGCCAAACAGCAGAGCGGGCATCATCCAATAATCCTTGTGATACTTCCTCGCCTTCCTTAGCTGGTAGGCAGTGCATAAATAGAACATCGCTTCTCGCCATATCAAGCATCTGTGGGGTAACCTGAAAATCTTGCAGTATCTTTCGTTTGGCATCAGCGTTCTCATCTCCCATTGAGACCCAGACATCGGTGCATACCAAAGAAGCATCTTCCATTGCTTCTTTAATGTTAGGGCTTATAGTTACCCAGTCCTTGTGTGCTTCAATGAATGATGATTCGGGTAGGAACTCTTCTGGGACAGCGAGATGTAATTGAAATCCAATTATGCTAGCCATCTGAATATATGATTTACACATATTATTTCCATCGCCACACCACACCACTTTTTTATCTTTAACGTCACCGCGTAACTCGTAATAGGTGGCTAAGTCCGCCAGTATTTGGCAAGGGTGGAAATCGGAAGAAAGGGCATTGATAACAGGAACTGTTGAATTGGCGGCGAACTCTATAATATCCTTATGCGAATTGGCGCGAATAATTATGCCATCTGCCATTGATGAGATGATGCGCGCCGTATCTCTGATGGGTTCGCCACGTGACATCTGACTATCTTTTCCGCTTATGAATATTGCATTTCCGCCCATCTGAGAGATGCCTATCTCAAAAGATATTCTAGTTCTAGTTGATGGCTTTTCAAACAGCATAATAAAGGACTTTTGCTTTAATGTTTGAGGTGATGTTTTTTCTTCTTTGAGCAATTGCTTAAGTTCAATTGCTCGGGGAATTAATTTTGTATAGCTATCTGCTGGCAGATCAGCAAGTGTGATGAAGTGCGGCATTATTGATTATGACCTGCTTATGATCTGAAGTTAATAAAGAGGCCAGCGCTATTAATGGAGTTGAGAGTTTCGTAATTAACAAATGTACTATAACCCAAATCACGCGCACCCTGGTTGAAATTTTTGAGAGGTAATGATACATAACGTAAAGAGAATCCTACCTTTTTGAAGACAAACCCTAAATTAAATGTCACGCCTATAGCGCCATCTTCAAGTTTAGCATCTACTTGTAAGTTATCTTGAGGGTCGCCTACAATCGGAGTAAAACTGCCTTGGTGGTTATAATTTCCATTGAAGTGGGTTATAGCTCCCACACCAAGATTTACATAATCACGCAAATAAAGACTAGCTCCGAATTCTAATGGGACGGCTGTATATCTGCCCTTTGAAGTTAACCCTTCCGCCACATTACTGCCAGTAGCATATTCTGTTATTTGATAACCTACATAGCTATAAAAGCCGATACTTATAGGGGTGGTTGCAAAGGATTTTACTATTTCAAACCCAGTAGTTATTTCGGTGGTAGGTTTTGATGTTGCAAGGGATTGGTCTTTGTAATTAATAAAAGGAGCGCCTTCTCCATAAAATCCAACGTTCATTATAAATTTAGTGACAAGACCTGCTTCGTAAGTTTTTGGTTCAGGTTGAGCGGGTTGAACTGGTTGAACTTGTTGAACTGGTTGAGCGGGTTGAACAGGTTGAAATTGATTTGCCAAATAAACGCGAGAAGCAATAGGGGCATAAGCAAGATATCCATAGTTGCGCGATAGTACTGTATTGGTTTCTATATTGTAAATGAAAGGACCTCCTTCAATTGGGTCATTCCCTTCTGCTCTTATACTTTTTGCTCCATCAGCGAGCACCTCCACCACGAGAATTTTATTGGTAGGAATTACTACTATACGGTAATTACGATTACTTCCATCCACGGTTAAGATTCGTCCGTTGCTGACTATGTCGTTTGCATCAAAGCCATATACGCTTTCAGAAAACGTAATCGCTAGTCCTAAGGGCTTACCAATTTTATTACCCTGCTGCCCTTCAAAATATGGTGATATAAAAGTAATTCTCGGATTAGCCGCTATACTCTGGATTAACCCTAAGCTAATGATAGCTAGTGCTGCACTAATTATTACTTTATAGGTAGTTTTTAACCTATTATTGCTTATAATGGAAAGTATCATAAACTATGTATTGTAACATAAGATAACCTTTATTTATGCTAAATTTTGGAGTTTGCGGGGCAGAAGGCAGAATAGGTCAAATACTCGTTGAAAATATCGTTAAATCAAAGAAATTATCCCTGTGCGCTGCAATTGTTGAAGCGGGGAGCCACAAAGAAGGCGAAGAAACAGGCAAAGCAGGAGTGCTGTATGAATCAGCATTTCCGAGCGAATATTCATCTAATGAATCTCCTGGAGGAGGGGGTAATAGTTTACCTAATAAAAACTGTGCTTCGTTCATTGATTTTTCCATCCCCGCGGCAACTATGACTTGCTTAGCGCATTGTATTAAGCATAGCATTCCTTTGGTGATTGGCACTACTGGACATTCTAAACAGCAATTGCAAAGCATAAGAGATGCAGGACAGCAAATCCCTGTACTGCAGGCAGCTAATATGAGCGCAGCAGTCACTGCATGTTTTATGTTGATAGAACGCGCTGTAGCCATGCTTGGAGAAGAATATGACATTGAAATAGTGGAAGCCCACCACAAGCACAAAATTGATGCGCCTTCTGGAACTGCATTGGAAATGGGTAAAAGAGCGGCTAAGGCGCGTGGCAAGGATTTAAGCGAAGTGGCAGTGTACGACCGCAGCAAGGTCAGAGATGCCCGCTCACCAGGAAGCATAGGTATGCAGGCAATTCGCGGTGGCGGAGTGGTTGGTGAGCATGAGATTTTTTTTATAGGAGATAATGAAACCGTATCTATGAGCCATAAGGCATATTCGCGAGAAATTTTTGCCTCAGGCGCATTAAGGGCAGCTAAATGGTTGGCGCAAAAAAAATCGGCTGGCTTATATACTATGGAGGATGTATTAAACTCAGGGAACTCATAAAGTAAACTACCCATAAAGCAAAATATATGTTTCCTGCAAATCAGTTAGAGAAGGATATTAAGATATTCCATGCCGAATTCAATAATTCGGTTAATGAAGATAGTCCACAGGTATCCCAAATATCACATATAGTTAATTATGTGCTTTCTACACAGGGTAAGTTTATTCGCCCCCAATTGCTATTATCTTTTTGCTCTCTTTTTGGTTGTAGCGATAAGAATAGGTTTAAGTTGGCGGTGGCGGTTGAGTATATTCATACCGCATCTTTGATTCATGATGATATTATTGATGATGCAGTTAAGAGACGTAATAAAAAACCCCTACATTTAGAATGGGATGTTAAGACCGCCATACTTATAGGAGATTTTCTCTATTCACGAGCTTTTGAGATTATAGGACAAAGCAGTCATCATGCGACTGTAGAAATATTTGCCCATGCTGCTAAGCGCTTGAGTATGAGTGAAATTAATGAGCTGGGTTCAGAGAATGATATAGGTTTATTAGCAGATAGTGACAGGTGTATTAATATTATGCGGGAAAAAACTGCGGTTTTGTTTGGCGCCGCCTGTGAGGCGGCTGCTGTAATTAGTTCAGGTGAGAGTTATCGTCAGCAGGCACTCCAATTTGGGATGAACATAGGGATGGCATTTCAACTCTGCGATGATGCATTGGATTATAGTGTTATGGATGAGAACAGATGGGGGAAAGAAGTAATGCAGGATTTAAGCAAAGGGAAAATAACTTTGCCTTTGGTTTATGCTTATGAAGAAATGAATAAAATGCAACAAGAACGTACCCGTGAAGTTATTAAGAATAGCAAACCTGCAGATGAGGGGACAGATGAAGTAGGGGAAATAGGGGAAATAGTGCGTTCTGGTAATTCTCTAAAGCGTATTCAACATCTTGCTGCAGAGTTTGCTACTGAGGCGCGGAATAACTTAGAGGATATGCCGCACAATAGTGTATCTGAGTCACTGGAATATTTAACCCGCACTATAGTAAACCGCGTCTATTAGGGCAGTTTGCTATGCAACGATTATAACTATAGTTATGAAATTCCTCCGTTATTCTAGTGATCTGCATTTTGAACGTCCCACTGCAGTAGCTATTGGTAACTTTGATGGGGTGCATCGCGGGCATCAAAAGCTAATTTCAAAACTAATTGAAGACAGCAAATCCTTGGGGCTAACATCTGTGGTGTGTGCTTTTGAGCCGCTGTCGTGGCAGCTATTTACCAACACTTCACGCCGGTTAACTAATCTACGTACTAAACTTGACCTAATCAATCAGCAGGATATTGATGTTCTCTTAGTGGTTAACTTCACCCATACATTCAGCCGCTTATCCCATGGCGCATTTATCAAAGATTTTTTAGTATCTCAATTAAATGCAGCTCATATAATCACTGGCGAAGATTTCCATTTTGGAGCTGATAGAGACGGAGGGCAGCAGCAATTAGAGCAAGCGCAATTGAGCGGTTTATTCAGTTATGCTCCAGTGAAAGATTACCCAAATAGTTCCACTAAAATCAGCAGTAGTATCATAAGAGAGTTTATGGAAAAAGGCGAGTTAACAAAGGCAAACGAGTATCTGGGGTATCCTTATTACATAATTGGCAGAGTGGCGAAAGGCAGTGGTATAGGAGGAAGCAAGCTGGCAACTCCTACGGCTAATCTTAATCTTAAGGGATTTATTCCTCCGCTCAGAGGAGTGTTTGCTTGCTGGGTTGAGGTGCTTGATGCGGATGCTGGCATTGATGTTGGCGGGGATGTTGGCGGGGATGTTGCGGGGGCGGGGGCGGAAGTAGGAACGAAAAGATTGCCTGCGGTAGCAAATTTAGGGGTTCGTCCCACTGTTGGAGGCAAGCGTTTTAATGTTGAAGTTCATATACTTAATTTTAATCTTGATCTATATGGCAAATCTATAAAATTGGAATTTGTAGAAAGGATAAGAGAAGAGAAAAAATTTAGTGGGCTGGAGGAACTGAAACAACAAATTGCGCGGGATAAAAATAAAGCGCAAGAAATTTTAGTTTAGGCGATGTTTATATCGCGCCATCTTAATCCGCTTATGGATAAAGTGGCGCAGTAAATCAGTATAGTTGAAAAGATAATAATAGCTAAGTTAACTGCTCGCTCTAACGCTAACATTTCACTCCAACTTCCGCTATAAACTTGTAATAGCGGGGCAACATAAAGTAGGAAAATTGTCATAACTATTAAAGCAGTTAATAATTGTGATAAGAATTTTATGGTCGGCAGATTTATAGGAATCATCTTATCTTTGCGTAGAATAAATGCTAAAAATGCGGCATTAAAAGTTGCTCCAATAGAAGTTGCTATCGCAAGTCCTACATGCTGTAAAAACCAAATCAAAGTCAAACTAAGAGTTATGCCTATGCCAGTTGCAATCAGCGCCGCCTTTAAAGGTGTCTTTGTATCTTGACGAGCAAAAAATACTGAGGATAGAACCTTTATAAATACAAAGGCAGGCAAGCCAATGGCATAAGCTGCCAGAGCAAGCGCGGTGTTATTTATATCCTCCAAGGCAAAGGAGCCATAATAATAGATGCTGATAAGTATTGGTTTGGCTATGATAATTAGCCCCAGAGCTGCAGGCAAAGTTATGATTAATGACATTCGTATTCCCCATGATAAAAAGTAGCGGGTGGCGCGCTCTCCGCTCATTTCTCCCGTTCTTCCCGCTCCTGGAGCATGGCGTAGACGCGCTAAACGCGGCATCATAATGGTGGTAATTGCTATGCCGAACACTCCTAAAGGCAACTGAATTAACCTCTCGGCAAAGTATAGCCATGAGATACTACCTTCTGCTAAGAAAGACGCTAGCAAGGTATCAATTAGTAAATTAATCTGCACTACCGACCCCCCTAATAGGACCGGCGCCATTAAAATTAATAGGCGACGAGTTGAAGGATGAAGTGTTATTTTAAATTTAGGCAGAGGTAAAAGCGCGCATTTATGCACTGCTGGCAGCTGCACTAATAATTGGAAGATACCAGCTATAAGAACTGCCCAGGCGGCTGCCTTTATTGGTGTCTCAAGTAGCGGACTTATAAACATAACCGAGGTTATCATTGTCACATTGAGAATAATCGGAGTAAAAGCAGGCAAGCCGAATCTGTTGTGACTGTTTTGTAATGCCATGCAGTAAGCGGTGAGGGTAATGAATCCCAAGTAGGGGAAAGTAATCCGTAACATTGATGATGCTAATTCAAATCTTTCGGGGGATAATGATAAGCCGCCAGCAAATAAGAGAATCAGAAAGTCCGAACCAATTACTCCAAGGGCGCAGATTATAGTTAGGACGATGAGGACAAACCCCATAGTGTGAGATAAAAACTCCTTTAATTGTTGTTGTTCTTTTTTACTTTGGAACTCAATTACCATAGGTAAGAAGGATTGAGTAAAGGCGCCTTCGGCAAATAATCTTCTGAAAAAGTTGGGGATTTTAAAGGCGACCAAGAAAGCGTCCATTAGTCCGCTGCCGCCAAACATTGTTGCTAAGGTTATGTCACGGATTAGCCCGAGTATACGTGAGGCGAAAGTCCAGGATGAAATGAGAATCCCAGATTTTAGAGGATTGGATTTTTTCACCTATATATTTGTAATGGAACGTCTGCGTTTTATTATGCCAATGAATAATATCAGCGCGCAAAAAGATGCCAGAGGAATATCTCCCGCCAATTGATAGGGCGTCCAGCCCTTTCTGGGAACTACTGATGTTTCAAGCACGCCGTACTGAAACTGCTTTAATCTTGCGGTTATTTTGCCATAAGGGTTAACCACTGCAGTTACGCCATTATTAGTTACTCGTATTAAGTACATTTGGTTTTCAATGGCTCGCATACGGGCTATTTGCATGTTCTGATGAGGTGCTAAAGAATCGCCAAACCAGCTGTCATTGCTAATAGTAAGAAGGACATTGCTGTCTTTAGCTATTCTTGATACGTAGCTGCCTAAAGTTATTTCAAAGCATATAGAAGGAGCAATTATCAAATTGCCAGCTTGAAAGGAAGATGGGTTATTGCCGGCGCTAGTATCATAGAAATTAATATCCAGAAAGGGCGCTAATTTTGTTACGATGTTATAAAGAGGAATGTATTCTCCAAAAGGAACTAAGACATTTTTATCATATACTTTGCGTCTTTCTCCTGCCGCTCCTGCGATGAAAATGCTGTTGTATATCTTTTGCTCTTTATCTTTTCTTAATGCCCCATAGATTAAAGTGGTATTGGTTAATTTCAAGCGATGATGTAGATTATTATAGTATGCATTTCCTGCAGGATATACATACGGGACTGCTGCTTCTGACCATATAACTAGTTGATTATTGGAGTTTATAAAGGTTGCTCTGCTGTAAGTGTCGGCTATCTCGTTGATATAATTTATGTCCCATTTTCGCTCTTGTGGAATATTGCCCTGAATTGCCGCAATAGTTACGGGCTTTCCATCCACTTTCGTCCATAAGTGTTCTGAAAACCTGGCGCCTATAGTCCAGGGAATTAGACAAATAAGAATTAATAAAAATAACCTATATTGATAACGGAGCACATATATTGAAGGGATACACCTTATGCAATGAAACAACACAACAACCGATAATAGCGCAAAAAAGCCCACCAAAAAAGTGCCGCCTACGGGCGCCCATACTGCTAAGTAGGTATCTATCATGCTATCTCCCAGAAGCAACCAAGGAAAACCAGTATATATGTGAGAACGGCATAATTCTAAAATAATCCATATAGCGGGAAAACTTACAGCCCTCAATAATAAAGGAGAATTAAAGGTAGTGAACATATTTTTACGCGAATGATTGAGGTAACAATAAATAAAACCGAAAACCGCATAAAAAAGAGCCATAGCTAAACAAAATAAAGCGGTTAATATAGCTGCTTGGTCAGAACTTGAGCTGCTATAAGTGTTAATGCTGTTGTAAATCCATGATACCCCCACCCCCATCAAACCTATACCAAAACTAAAACCTATGATGGCGCCTTGCCAATGACGTTGATTATGTAAACACGCCACCAAAATAAAAAGCGCTATTAGAGGCATGAACCATAGGTCAAATGGAGAATACCCCAACACATATACCCCTCCCGCTATAAAAGACAGGGTAGTCAGCAAAAAAATCATTTATTAGTAGTTATCATGATTTCTTCTATCCGTCTTTTATCTTGCTTAACAACCTCAAGAATCATTTTTTCAAGTTTGATGGTATCGCCTTTATGTGGCATTCTTTGCAGATTATCAAGCACTATGCCGCCAATTGTATCTACCCCTTCTCTTTTAATGTTTATTGCGAAATAATTATTAAAGTATTCCAATGTAGTGTCTGCTTTTACCCGATATTGATTTTTGGAAAAAGGAACCTTAACTATGCCTGGACTTTTAACCTTTCTTTTATCATGCTCATCTTCTATTTCTCCGACTATTTCTTCTAAAACATCTTCAATAGTAACCAACCCCGCGGTTAAGCCGTATTCATCTTGGACTATTGCCATGTGCAATCGTTTATTGCGAAATTCATCAAGCAGAACATTTAATCGTTTACTTTCTGGGATATATATCACTGGATGCATAACTTCGTGGAGCTTGAATTCACCATTGGTTTTTTTTAGGTAAGGAAGCAAGTCCTTAGCCAATAATATTCCAATGACATTGCCTTCTTCGTTGATTACTGGAAATCTTGAATGGGCTGATTTAATTAAATAGGGTAGGTATTCATCAATTGGTTGATTTTCATGCACGTAAGTCATCTTGGCGCGAGGCACCATAATTTCTCGCACTTGCATGGCAGATATTTTTAGAGTTCCTTCTATAATTCTTAATTCACCGCCATCTATCAATTCATTACGCGCTGCTTTTTTAAGTAGTATTATTAGTTGCTGTTTATTCTTTATAAAGTCAAATAACTTTATTATTAATTTAAGGGTTAAGTTATTAATTTTGAGCTGGCGCTCAGGGGGGTGATTTTTCATTTAGTTATTTATTAAACTATTTATTGAGTTGGCTGTGTAAGGCGGGTAACCCGCAAGATTTCATTATATCGTCTTCTAATTGTTCCATTTCTTTGCCGTGTTCAAAACTAAATAAGTGCAAAACTGAATGGATAAATAAGTGCCCCCAGTGGTCTTTAAAATCTATATGGTATTCGTGCGCTTCATTAAAAACGGCTTTGCCACACATTACAACATCACCTATATAAGGAAGCCCTAAAGCGCGGCTATCCTCACAAGGAAAACTTAACACGGACACAGATTCTCCGCTATGTTTATATTTTGCTGACAGATGCCGCATCTCTTCTTCTTCCACTAAACGAACATACACTTCATACTCATCTTGTTCTGCAAGAAGTTTCTTGTGTTCGCTATGTTGTGCCAGGTAATCTAAGCTATTGGTTAGCCATAGCTTAAATAAACTCTTGTGAGGCCTATATCCCGCTAAATCTTCTTTGTTATGAATATCATCCTTAACAGCTAAAGTTTCCTTCTTTTTGGTGTGCGCTGTATATTTCCTGGAAGCGGCTTTATCTAGGACTAGTTTTATTTTGAAATTGCTCATAGGCATTAATAATTTTGGTTACTAAGGGATGGCGTATTACGTCTTTTGAAGTTAGACGGCTTATACCTATTCCTTTTATATCTTTTAACATGTCAATTACTTGAATCATTCCTGAGGGGATGCGACTCGGTAAATCAATTTGAGTTAAATCTCCTGTAATGATTGCTTTGGAATTATAACCCAATCGGGTTAGAAACATCTTCATTTGTTCGCGTGAAGTATTTTGTCCTTCATCTAAAATGACGATACAATTATCAAGAGTTCTCCCCCTCATATATGCAAGCGGATTGACTTCTATGATATTTTTTTCCATTAAATCGGTTGTTTCATCATAGCCCAAAGTAGCATATAGAGCATCATAAAGCGGACGTAAATAAGGGTTAATTTTATCAATTAGGGTTCCTGGCAAAAATCCGAGTGTCTCGCCAGCTTCCACTGCGGGACGCACCAAACATATATGAGTTATGCTCTTTTGTTTTAATATTTGCACTGCGTAGGCAACGGCAAGATATGTTTTACCTGTTCCAGCTGGTCCTATTACAAACTGGATATCATTATCACGTAAAGAGCTAAGGTATTTCTTCTGATTGATGCCTTTGGGAGTAATTGTTTGTTTGGGGGTTATTATCGCAAGTTCTTGGTTGCGGTTGTTGCCTCCATCCTCCTGCGTGCCTTGATGTTGGGGATGCTGCTGGGGTTGCTGCTCTTTATCATCTGCGGCGACTAAGTCCTCTAAAGCGCTTTCCTGTAAGTTTATATGAACATCCTCTTTGGTTATGTAGTTGCCTTTCTCTGTCTCACTGTATAACTTTAATAGCAATTTTTCTGCTTGCTCGGATCTGGACTTGGCTCCAGATATCTGGAAAAGATGTCCGCGATGGTTTATATCCACATCCAGCCGTTTTGCCAGTTGCTTGATGTTCTCATTATGGTAGCCGCATAAAGACGCTATTCTTTGAATATCTACTGGATATAATGAGACGTTCCTCTCAACTGGGGATAAATCTTGACTTTTAATTCTATTCACTATCTAATTAAATGCATGTTTAGGGAATTATATACTACTTTCTGCAAAACAGCATAAATTCTTGCGAGCATACCGATGATGTGTCGTTAATTTAGACATCTTGCGGGCGGAGCGCAGCTCCGCCCCTACTTTCTGCAAAACAGCATAAAATACATACGTTGCAAGAATTTATAAACTATATTTATATTTTAATAATTATTTTGCGGAAAGTAGTTTATAATTAACAAATAATTTATAAAAGTTACCAAAGAGTATATTATGCATAGAAAATCAACTATTATATTTAGTACATTAAATAGAACTCATGTAATGACCTTACATAAGGCATTTTTGTATTTATTGTCGGGGATGTTTGGAGTAATTATTCTATCTCTTATTGGAAGTTTTTACTTAGTTGGGTATCTTAACGAGAGAAAACTCCAAATTCAACAAGATTATACTGCGGTACAGAATCAATATTCTGTAGCAATGAATGCTAATAACGAATTAACCGAACAGGTATCTGATTTATCAGATGTAATTGTTCGTAAAGATAAGATTTTAGAATCATCGGACATTTTTGGCTATCTGTTGAAAAAGAAAAAAACTAATAATATTTTTGCGAGCAAAGAGTTAGTTGCTTTTAGCCAAACTAGAGGACCTACAGATGAAGGTCTAACTTATGCTTTGGACAAGGTATCAGAAAGTTTAAATATTATGTATGTCTTACCGAGTGGAACTCCTCTGCAAAAGGACTCTTACTCTTATGTGAGTAGCTCGTATGGAGTTCGCAGGCATCCTATATACAATCAAGTCCAATTTCACCATGGTATAGATATGCCACTTATTACGGGGGACGGGGTGATAACTACTGCAGGAGGCACGGTTTCTTTCGCGGGACGGAGGATTGGTTATGGGAATAGCATAATTATAAGCCATAGATTTGGTTTTTCTACTATGTATGCTCATCTACATGAAAACTTAGTTAAAAAAGGAGATATAGTTCAAAAAGGACAATTGATAGCGAAGGGAGGTAACACGGGAGTATCTACAGGACCACACTTGCATTATGAAGTGCGGTATTTGGGACGCACAGTCAATCCATATTATTTTTATAATTGGAATTTGGCTAATTTTGAAGAAATTTTTTCTAATTATAAAAGTATAAAGTGGGAGCAAATAGTAACGGCAATAAAGAACGACATACAAAATCTGGCATTACAATCATCACCAGTGGAACAAAATTAACTGGTAATATAAATCTGGATGGCGTCCTGCATTTGGACGGACATCTGGAGGGAAATCTTACAAGCGATAGCGATGTATCCATTGGTAAGCAAGGGTTTGTTCGGGGGAATATAACTGCAGATAAAGTGTACGTAAATGGCAGAGTAGAAGGGGATATTATTTCTAAATCTTGTGATTTATTAGCAGGCGGAACTGTATTGGGTAAGGTTAAGTGCAATAGCTTAGCAATTCAAGCTACGGGAAGTTTGCATGGAGAATCAGATATTTAGATATTGAGTACTTATTGAATATTTACTGAATATTAAATAGGAGAACGGATTAATTCCAGTAATTAAAGAGACATATATAAAGATATTACAAATGTTTAGCAGTAACAATGGCGCGGGCGCAAATGCTCCTGGCAACAAGAAATATGATACATCTATAGATGTATCATTAAAATGTAACGGTGATTTAAAATTTACCGGCAAAATGTATTTTGATGGCAAATTAAAAGGCAATATAAGTTCGGATAAAAATAAAAATAAAAGCGATGTTTTGGTTATCGGACCTAATGCCAAGATTACTGGAAACCTAAATGCCCCTGATATAACAATTATGGGGATAGTGGAAGGCGCTATTTATTCTGAAGGGGTAATTATACTTATGCCAGGTTCGGTCGTTCGCGGTGATCTTCATTACAAGGATATGGATATGCGTCATGGAGCATCAGTGAACGGACGCTTTCATCATGCGGAAGCAAAATCTCAGATAGCTTCATCTTCAAGTTCAACTTCAAATTCATCTTCAACTTCATCTTCAACTTCAGCCGCTGCTTCCAAAGAGGAAAAGTAACCCGATATGAAAAAAGAAACATCGGTACAGATACGACAAAACTTGTCCCAAAATTTATCTATGGGGATTTCACCTAAGCTTTATAACCCTATTTGGTTATTTAATTTATTTTTTCTTACTATAAGTTTAAGCGCTATAACGCGTCAATTTGGATGGACTTTCATGCCTGGTCTTATAGCTGGTATTTTAGTATCTGGAGGTTTGTACTACCTTCAAAGAAGTCGTGGTGAAGCAGTTTCATTTATGTATTCACTTAAAGTGAATATTGTGGTTCTTTTTATTGGCATTTTAACAGCAGTATTTTTCTTATGGAATAATCTTCTGATAGGTGAAGGATTAAATATAGTAGAGCATACAGTTATTCTCTTCTTTTTGCTTGGGCTTAGTTCTATTGGAATTCTGCTGAGGATAATAACTTCCTCTTATGGCGCAACCTCTACAGTGGAAGAGCGAATTAAGGAAATAATGGGCGGTCCTTCTTTATTGTTAAGCTTTTGCGTGGCTGCGATTATTGCTTGTTTGACAATGCTAATCTTTCATACCCTGGACCAAAATGGTTTGTTAGGTTTCTTAAAAGTCAAATTTTTACAACGCGGCATTATACCGCCCTTATGTTTGGTTTTATTTTATTGGGAAAGTATTTTATTATTGGGGAAATATCAATTGAGTATTAATAATATAACTATGAAAAATATTCTTAATAATAAGAAATCAAAAACCAAGCACTCTCCTCTGATGACTGCTTGGCATGATTATAGCAAGTCGTATGCTTCTGCTAAGAAAACCTCAGCAGAGGCGGTAGCTAAAAGATTTGTAGATATTGCCTGGCAGGCAAATGAGACATTTTATTTTTTCCCGCGCTATATTAACTGGGCAATTCCTATACTTGGTTTTATTGGTACAGTGCTTGGTATTTCCCTTGCAGCAAGTGAGATAGGAAACATAGTTGAGTCGTCAAACCTAAATATAGGCGATAGCATTAATTCCGCTATGGAGCCCTTGGGAATTGCTTTTGATACTACGTTAATTGCCTTATCTCTGAGCGTATTCTTAGCGTTTATTTACACGGTTTTACAAAGGTGGGAAGAGCAGAAATTTTTATTTATTGAAGAATATATCACTCATAATAAATAGTAGAACTTTTGAACTAAAAAATATAGGATGCGCCGTTTTAAAAAAACTTCGTTACTAGGCGGCAATACCCCGATGGTGGAAATTTTTGGCGCTGCTTTTGCATTGCTGCTTATTTTATTTCTACTTATCAATCTGTTTGCCGAAGCGCAACTAAGAGCCCAAGTTGAAAATAGCATTGAAGAAAGTGTTTATAAGATTAATTGGGAACAGGGAGCCGAAGGGTACATAGTATTAGCTTTTTCAGACCGTTTGCAGATAATTGAAAATAAAGAAGTTAGTGATTACTCCGAACTCAAAGAATCTTGTGGTAATAGTAATTTTGCCCGCTATGCTAAGAGTGTCTATGATAAGGAAAAAACCCAGATAATATTTGCCATAACTGAAGGCGGGGTTGGGACAATGAAAGCAGCGCGGGATTGCTTAATGAGGATGTGGCCGAATCGTAGAATTTCAATTGGCTGGATAGTAGCAAACAATGATTTTCTTCAAGCAGTTAGGTTGCAAGATTTGCCTTCGCGTATTCAGAGAAGTTTAGACAATTAGTTTAATAATTTTTAAATAATTAATGTATAGATAAGAATAGGCGATGGAAGATAATAGAAAACTCAGAGGTGAAAAAAGCAAACAAAATTTAATAGTGGATTTTGGCGGAGTTGCGCTAGCTGATGTTCTTGCTAATGGAGTTGTTATTCTTTTAATTGTCATAATAATTACCCTAAGCTTGACAAAACAGAAAACCGAGCAAGAAATAGAACAAAGCGCCGAAATAAGCGCAATATTAGCAAGGGATATCGCAAGTAGTTTAGTATTTAATGATTTACCAAGCAGCCCTCCAGCTATCCTGCATAACTACAATTGTCAAAGACGCACAGGACCATGGCGCAATGAATATGAGAGACATGATTGTTTGCCTTGGCTTTATCCGATTATTGAATTGCATGATGATTATGTTAGAGAGTTAAATTCTAATCGCATATTTAGAAGAGGAGAACTATTGCAAGAAGATAATGCGCTGGATGTTTATTTGCGTTTGCTTAATCCCTTAGCTAAGACGCGGGTTAGAGTGGACATATATAGTTTGGATTTATACTACTTAGCTCTGTCAATTATGAAAGAAAATGGAGCGCGTCCAAGTCATTGGCATTTTATAGGAGAAGGTGAGATTCCGCCACAAGGAGGCATAGCTCATCAAAATCATCAAGGTGATGGAGAATCGGAGTTGTTTAATTCATCTGCCCAAGGAGAAAGTGATGAGGAAGGAGATGAGGAAGGTGAGGGAACTAATGAGGATGGTGAAAATACTGAGGAAGCGGCGAATGCTGATGAGCAAGGGGAGGGGGAGGAAGAAGGGGATAGCGAGAGAGCAGGCGTGGAGGTGCCTGATGATGTTTCGCTTCGCTCACCAGATAGAATTGAAGAGCTTTTGCCACCCGGTGAAGGATTATCCCGCGGCGGCAGACAGCAACAAGAGGAAAGGGAGTCATTAGAGCAATTAGGCGGGAGTGAGGGTGAGGAACAGAGCTATGGAGATTCTTTAGCGGAAGCGCTCGCCGAGGCTATTATTGATGAAAGAGGTGGAGGAAGTTCTGAGTTTGGCAAGCCCTCATCATTAAGTATTCGTTTTCCTTCTGCAGGACAGCAATCCAGTTCTGAGGAGGGGCAGGAAGTCCAATCACTTTTTGAATTTCCAGTGGGTTCGTCTAACTTTCAAAATGGTAAACCAGTTGATTATCATATATTTATGATAATTTTTCTTATGGAGTATTTGAAGAAAGTTGATGAAGTTGGTTTTGATAGAGTTAACTTACAAGATGCCTTAGGGCAGTTTTTATCTGGCGCCGTTGCTATAGAAGATCATCCTTTATTGCCGCTTGCTAATAAACTCAAAGATAATATGAGGATTGCTTTTGCAACGTACAAGCAATCTCTGATTAATGTGGAGCATAATAGATGCGCCAATTGTATAAGCAAAGCGTTAATATCTGCTAATACTCCTCTTGAGTCAATGCAATTAAATACAATTAATACTGAGGCGTACCCCGAACAGGCAAACATAGTTAACCTTAGATTGCGTTTATTTCCATATCCTGACCAGGGCGAAGAAACTGAGATTCTTACAGGAGATACTATTTTACTTCATCCGCAGGTTTTGCAACAAAAGCGCGAGGGTTGGTATCCTGCAGTTATTGCCGACCCTAACATTGAAGATATAGTAGTTGGTTATGTTTATGGAAGCAACGATGGGGATAATTTTTATGTTGAAGGGGATGTCAATTCTTTACGTCTTGATAGTCAGTCGTTGTTTAGCGTGCTGCCGAACTTCCCTTTAAGAAGAGAAACAATTTTAGGGTTTCTTTATGGCGGATTGGCGCTGCTTATTATAGCGGTGTTCTTTTATCTAATTGGCAGTAGTGTGAGAAGAAGGTCATCCAGTAATGCTTAGGAATGCTACGTAATGCTAATTAATGAATAAGCTGCGTCAAATTCTTGGCAAAGTATTGCGAACAGGCGCAATTTATGCGCTAATTTTTATTCCAGTTGCGGCAGTTGCGATATACCTGCTGGAATTGCGCGTTCAAGCGCGCTTCATCCCTCGTGTTGCAGTTAATGTGCAAGCTCCATCATTCGCTTTAAGTGGTCTTGACCAAGCAGTCGCTACAAATGCCGCTTATTTATGGCGTAGTCATTCATTGCGCGAGCAAATTAGCGCCAAACATGGTTACAGCTCCCTTCAGGGTTTTTATATTGATAAGTACGAGGTATCTCAACGTAACTATCGTAAATTTTTGGGGTGGCTCGCTTTGCAAAGCGATAAAAGATTTGCTTTTGCTAATGATTTGGAACCGTTAGATTATACCTATATTAATCCTTATGCGAATCATAAGATACTCGGGCGTTTGGATATTCCAATTGCTGGAGCAAGTTTTTATGAAGCTTATGCTTATTGTCAAGCAGCCGGCGGTAACTTACCTAACATAGAGCAATGGATGGCGGCAGCTACTGGCACAGAGGGGCGTTCTTACCCTTGGGGAGAAAAATTTATAGGAACCCCTTGGCGATATAATGATCCTATTCTTAACTTGGCAGCTTCTGAGAAAAATCGCATAAAAAATGCCACGCCGCAGGGTGTTTTTGATATGGGCAATGGCTTATCAGAATGGACAATTAATATGACTGAGGATGGACGCTCTATTCAAAAAGGTGGCAATAATTATAATCGTCCTTTTATGCTGCAATCACTAAACTTTATTGAAAGGCCTGCCCCTTTAGATTTTCGTTCAAAGTATAGTGGTTTTCGTTGCGTTTATACTTCTGGTAAATCTAATAATGTCAAGAATTCCGTTCATTTCCAACTTCCATGGGAAGGCACAACAGAAGTAGTTTCTATTAGTGGCGGAACCTATCCATTGGGGATAAACAAGAATTCTTATGCGCCTAAGCTCATGGAATATATTGAGAACTCTAACCCCCGCGTCCTGCAATCCTTTTTAGCAGTATCTTCGCGTGAAGGTCGTCCTGCGCTTAGTTTTAGCAAGTATGAGATTAGTCGTAGAGAGTATCGTAATTTCTTGCGCGACCCTTTGACGCGCTTGGGCTTTTATGCCAACGGTAAAGAACCACGTTTTCATTCTTATGTTCCCGCCTCTTGGCGCGAGCAGCGCAAGCAACTTGACCTGCCAGTGGTGGGGGTGGATTGGTGGAGCGCTTATGCGTTTACTAAGTGGGCAGGTGGAAGATTACCCACAGAAGAAGAATGGCTGCAGGTTTTCTCTGATGGCAAGATAACTCCTTATATATGGGGGGATAAATATGTTAGCAAATTCTCTCATACAAGAGACGTGTCTGCCGATTTCTTCCCAGATAGTCCAGTTGAGGTTACGACGCAAACTAACGACACTACCTCTAATGGGTTAGTTGCTATGGCAGGCAATGTATCTGAATGGACTAGTTCGGTTGAACCCTATAATAATGGAGTTAATATAATAGTTAAAGGTGGAAATTATAGGTTACCTGGACGAATTGCTGCTCATTACTCTTATAATGCAAGAGTGCCCCCTAATCACAAATCTGATGCTATAGGAATACGCGTTGTATTTGACTAAGTAATGCCAGAATAATGCCAGAATAATGAAAGAACAAACGAAACGTCGTTTAATTGGCGCTATACTATTGGCTATATTCGCAGTTGCGGGATTATCTTTTTTCTCATTGAATAATGAATATGAAGGAAATGAAGAGGGCGACTTACTCTCTTGGCAACCAGAACCACCGCCAGATTTTATAAAGATAGAAGTGGATAAAATACCGCCCCCTCCTCAGCTCAATGTAATTAAAGAGAAACTTAATCAGCTGAAGGATAATCGTCAATCTCAAGCGGATAATAAAAAACCCTCCACTACTGGAGGAGGAGGAAAAAAGCTGCCAGGTAAAAATGCGCTTGATGAAATTACATTTAATGATAAGAGTATCCCTGTTAGATGGGTAGTGCAGGCGGCATCCTTGCGTAGCCAAGAGCGGGCACAAAGATTAAAACAACGACTTGCAGACAATAATTTCAAATCTTTAATTCGTGTATCAAAATCTTCCAAAGATGATATACTATATGTCGTGTATATTGGACCTTTTTTGCAATCTAGCAGAGCAGAAGAAAATCAGAAGAGATTAAAGGATGAACTAAAACTTGACGGTATATTAAAAAAATGGAAATAAGCTTTTTAAAATTTGCTATTATAGATTGGGGTTTGCTGGTATTTGCCATACTAATTTTTGTATTGGGGCTGGCAAGAGGTCTTGGCAAAAGCATAGTATCATTGTTGATTTGGGCGAGTGCTCTTGTTTTTTCGCAAATCATATCAATTTTACTTAGTGCCCCTTTAAGTGCTTATATATATGACCAAGAACTATTATTGCTGTTGCCTTTTTCAATAAGCTTCTTTTTTATGATGATAGTTCTTAATCTTTTATTCTCCCTACTATCTGTTAACACCGGTTCTTCCCCTATAGTTCGCTTGTTGGGAGGGTTGGTTGCCATACCTCTTATAGTAGTGCAATTACTGGTTATAGTAAATTTCTGTCGTTTGTTAACCATTGATGACAGTAATTATTGGCTGGACTCGCAACTTATACCCATAATTTTGGAAATGGAGTTTTATTGGAGGTCATTAGTACTGGATAATGTGTGTTTTTCCTTGCCTGGGGTTAAATGTTTTCCCTACTAATTAACGCTCATCGGTAGGGGAGAAGATTTATGTGCGGTATAGCGGGGGTTTACGCTAAGGAACATATCGGTGGGGTTTTATACAATGCCTTGACAATGCTGCAGCACCGAGGACAGGATGGCGCGGGAATAGCCACTATTGATAATGATTCTATTTACATGCGCCGACGTAATGGTCTGCTAAGTGAGGTTTTTAGTCAAGAAAAACACTTGAATGATCTGCAAGGAAACTTAGGAATAGGACACATAAGATACCCCACTGCAGGCGGTGAAAGTGTGCGAGAGTGTCAGCCATTTTATGTAAATAGCCCTTTTGGTTTAGCCCTTGCCCACAATGGCAATCTCACTAATTCTGAACAATTAAGGAAGGATTTGGCAACTAAAAATCTGCGCCATATCAATACAGGTTCTGACTCTGAAGTGCTGTTAAATTGCTTGGCGATGTGTTTAGAAGAACATCCCAGTTCAGAGGCGGATGATATATTCAAGGCAGTTAGTTGTTTATATGAAAAGTGTAGCGGCGCTTATAGTGTAGTTTCTTTAATAGTTGGAGTCGGGCTGTTAGCTTTTCGTGATCCTCATGCTATAAGACCACTGATTTTAGGTAGTAGAATTTCACGTTCAGGTAAAGAATATATGTTGGCATCGGAATCTGCGGCGCTTTTAGCTAATGGTTTTAACATTGAAAGTGATTTGGATGCAGGGGAGGCGGTTTTCATTAACAGCCAAGGAGAATTATTTAGGAAACAATGCAGTCCATCTAAAAAAGAGAAATCTCCTTGTATTTTTGAGTATGTTTATTTTGCTCGTCCTGATTCCATTATTGATGATATTTCGGTGCATAAATCACGTCAAAGGATGGGAGAATTTCTTGGTGAGGCGGTTAAAAGAGAAATATCTGCTGGCGATATAGATGTAGTTATTCCTGTGCCAGATAGCAGCAGGGTTGCCGCAGTAGAGCTGGCGCTGAAACTCAATATTAATTATCGCGAGGGTTTGGTAAAAAACCGCTATATAGGAAGAACCTTTATTATGCCGCGCCAACAGATGCGTGATGTTGCGGTTAATCGTAAACTTGCTCCAGTTGAACTTGAAATTCGCGGTAAGAATATTCTATTAGTGGATGATTCAATTGTGCGGGGAACTACCAGCGGACAGATTATTACTATGGCGCGTCGCTCTGGCGCTAATAAGGTGTATTTTGCTTCGGCTGCGCCGCCGCTTATTTACCCAAATGTTTATGGCATTGACATGCCTTCGCAAAGTGAATTAATTGCCAATGGTAGAGATACCGATGAGGTGACTAAGGTGATTGGAGCTGATGGATTGGTTTATCAGAGTTTAGATGATTTAAAGTCCAGTGTAAATGAGGGTAACCCGAGTATTAAGCGCTTTGATTGCTCGGTTTTTGACGGCGACTATATTACTGGCGACGTTAATGAAGATTATCTGCGCAATTTGGATGTTATGAGAAGAGATGAAGTCAAATCTCAACTGGAATTCTTTGACGAGATGGAGTCCACTTATTATTAGCGCCTAACGACACACCATCTGATATGGTGCATAAATTCTTGGAATGATGGTCTGTTTGTATGTATGGGGTGCGAACTAACGACATGTACATGTATGGTGCATAAATTCTCGCTACGATGGTCTGTAGGGGCGGAGCTGCGCTCCGCCCGCAAAATGTTTGAATTAACGACACTTTAATCATTTTGAATTATTTTGTAGAAAGTAGTATATAATTATCTTATGAGTACATTTAACGCATTAAGCGAATTATCGGTTTCCTCAGGCGAGGGTAAAGAAAAAACATATAAATTTTTTGATATAAATAAGGTTAAGGGCGCAGATAAACTCCCCTTTTCTTTAAAAATAATTTTAGAGAACCTGCTACGCAATGAAGATGGAGACAGTGTCACTGCAGATGATATTTCTTATATGGGGAATTGGGATGCAAAATCTTCCGATGCTAAAGAAATTTCCTATCGTCCAGCGCGTGTATTGCTACAAGATTTTACTGGTGTTCCTGCCATAGTTGATTTAGCGGCTATGCGTGATGCAATGCAATCACTTGGCAAAGACCCAGATAAAATTAACCCATTGCAGCCAGTGGAGTTGGTGGTAGACCATTCGGTGCAAGTGGATAAGTTTGGTTCGCCAGATGCTTATAAGTTTAACACTCAGCTTGAGTATGCTCGTAATAAAGAAAGGTATCAGTTTCTGAAATGGGGACAGGAAGCATTCAATAATTTTAAGGTGGTGCCGCCTGGCGCTGGCATAGTTCATCAAGTAAACCTTGAGTATCTTGCGCGTGTTGCTTTTACTCAAGAGCGTGAGGATGGTGTTTATGTATATCCTGATACTCTGGTTGGCACCGACTCGCACACCACTATGGTTAACGGTCTTGGAGTGTTGGCTTGGGGAGTGGGCGGCATTGAAGCCGAAGCTGCAATGTTAGGGCAGCCGATATCCATGCTGCTACCTAAAGTTCTTGGTTTCAAACTAACGGGTAAAATTAAAGAAGGAACAACCGCAACAGACCTGGTATTAACCGTAACCGAAATGCTGCGCAAGAAGGGAGTTGTTGGCAAGTTTGTTGAGTTCTATGGACCTGGTCTTGAATCATTGCCGTTGGCAGATCGAGCCACTATTGGTAATATGTCTCCTGAGTTTGGCGCAACCTGCGCTATTTTTCCGGTGGATAATGAGACTCTTAGGTATATGAGGATGAGTAATCGCAGTGAAGAGACAATAGCTTTGGTGGAAGCATATTTTAAAAAACAGGGGATGTTTTATGATGCTGAACATGAGGCAAACTATAGTGAGACAATTGAATTAAATTTGGCAGATGTAGAACCCTGCTTGGCGGGTCCTAAGAGACCGCAGGATAGGATTGCTCTTAGCTCGGTTAAGCAGAATTTCTTTTCATCCCTCGGTAGTGATGAGCTTAAAGAGAGTAAGGTCAGCGGAGATAAAGAATATACATTACGTGATGGTTCGGTGGTTATAGCTGCCATAACTTCATGCACCAATACCTCAAACCCTTATGTTATGTTGGCGGCGGGGCTGGTGGCGAAGAAGGCAGTGGAACTTGGTTTGCAAACCAAGCCCTGGGTTAAGACATCCTTAGCTCCTGGTTCTAAAGTGGTTACAGAATATTTTGAAAAAGCGGGCTTATCTGATGACCTTAATAAACTTGGTTTTGCGTTGGTCGGCTATGGATGCACTACTTGCATAGGGAATTCAGGTCCCTTAATGCCTGAAGTATCTGCGGCTATAAAAGAAAATGATTTGTCTGTTTGCGCTATTCTATCGGGGAATCGTAATTTTGAAGGGCGGGTTCATCCTGAAACTAAGATGAATTATTTGGCGTCTCCACCCTTAGTGGTTGCTTATGCGATTGCGGGTAGAATGGATTTTGACCCTTATAACGAACCGCTGGGGAATGACTCTCAAGGCAATGAAGTTTATCTTAAGGATATATGGCCGAGCAATCAGGAAGTGAGTGATTTAGTGAAGTCCTCTGTCACTCAAGAACAATTTACCAGGACCTATTCCACCATATTTAATGGCGAAGAGAATTGGATTAACTTGCCGGTTGCCAAAGAGAAGGGATATAGTTGGGATGATAAGTCAAGTTATGTTCGCAAGCCAACTTTTTTTGAAGATTTAGAAATCAATCGCAGTCAGCAAGAGAGTGTTCAAGGAGCAAGAGTTCTTGTTTTAGTGGGGGACTCGGTAACCACCGACCATATATCTCCTGCGGGTAGTATAAAAGAGGATAGCCCTGCTGGTTCATATCTGAAGTCCTTAGGCATTCCTCCTTCTGAGTTTAACTCTTATGGTTCCAGACGCGGCAATCATGAGGTGATGATGCGTGGAACCTTTGGCAATATTCGCTTGCGTAATCTGCTGTTGCCTGGCAGCGAAGGAGGGGTTACTATTCACCTGCCTGATGAAAAGGAGATGAGCATCTATGATGCGGCAATGAAGTATAGGGAGGAGGGAGTTCCAAGCATTATCCTTGCTGGGAAGGAATATGGCTCTGGCTCATCACGCGATTGGGCTGCCAAAGGACCGCTATTGCTTGGGGTTCAAGCAGCAATAGCAGAAAGTTTTGAAAGAATACATCGCACTAATTTAGTGGGAATGGGTATCCTTCCTTTACAGTTTATGGAAGGGGAAAGCGTGAAAACCTTGGGATTAACTGGCAAAGAAACATACACTATTAGTGGCTTGGCAGGAGGGGCTGCCTCTGAGGTTATGGTGACTGCTACGGATTCTAACGGCAAGAAAATAGAGTTTCAAACTAAGTTGCGTATAGATACACCACAAGAGATTAAGTATTATCAGTGTGGCGGTATATTGCATTTTGTGCTTAGACGTTTAGCGGCTTAAGTTTCTGCAGATTATATAACATATATTAGGAGGTATTATTATGGCAGATAATGACAAAAATTTCCCCCCAGTAGAACGCGCTGGTAAATTGAGCAGTAAGAAAGATGGTTTTATGAGCCAGTTTAAAAAACCTCGCAACGCTTCCACCAATTCTTCTGCCGATTCCTGGAAGGCGATAGAAACAGTTTTATTAGCATCGGTAAGAGAAAATGCTCGGGCGCGACGTTGGAAAATATTCTTTCGTTTTCTTTGGATTGCAGTAATCGTCTATTTGTTTTCAGTAGTTAGTTTGGGTTATAGCAAAAGTGGACTTGATGTTTCAACTAATTGGGGTGTAGATGGTGAGCATGTTGCGCTTATTCGTGTTGAAGGTGTGGTGGTGTATGATTCTAACCGTCTGGGCGCAGATGGAATTCGGACTACTCCTATAGTTAATGCCCTCAAAAATGCTTATGAGAGTAAGAATGCTAAAGCAATAATATTATCCATTAACAGTCCTGGAGGAAGCGCGGTAACTGCTTCGGATATTTATGATGAGATAGTGCGCTTAAAAACCGAAAACCCTGATAAGAAAATATACTCTGTTATTAAGGATGTTGGAGCATCTGCGGCTTATTATATTGCATCTGCCACAGATGAAATATACAGCAGTAAGAATAGTTTGGTTGGTTCCATAGGGATTATATCCTCAAGTTTTGGTTTTAACCGGGCGATGGAAGAATTGGGGATTGATAGACGACTATATACAGGAGGAGTTAACAAAGGATTCCTTGATCCCTTTTCTCCAGCCAATCCCGAACATGATGCATTTTGGCAAAACCTGTTAGACCGCTTGCATAATAATTTTATTGAAGATGTTAAAGCGGGACGCAGCGGACGACTTAGTAATAACCCTGAAATATTTAGCGGGTATATTTATGATGGCATAAGGGCTGTTGAACTGGGGTTAGTTGATGGAATTGGCAATACTCGTTCAGTGGCTTTTGATAAAACCGAACTGGACAAGATAGTTGATTACACAATCCAGGCAAACCCTTTTGACGTATTGGCAGGCAGAGTTGGAGGCAGTTTTGCCAATGCTCTGTTGGAAGTAATTTCTACTCCACGGCTGCAATGATGTTTGGGGTAGTATGCAATATGCAATCGCCTTATCGTATTAATATAACTTGCGGGCAGAGCATGGCTCTGCCCCTACGAAAATGATAGAAGCAATTAAAAAATCTGATATAACTGCCGATTATAAAGTGGCAGACATGTCCTTAGCTCAATGGGGACGCAATGAAATTGAATTGGCAGAAGAGGAAATGCCTGGACTTATGGCATTGCGTAAAGAAATGGGCGATAAACAACCATTAAAAGGAGCGCGCATTGCTGGCTGCTTGCACATGACAGTGCAAACTGCAGTTCTTATAGAAACTCTACAGCATCTCGGCGCTGAGGTGCGTTGGTCCTCATGCAATATTTTTTCCACCCAAGATCACGCCGCCGCAGCTATAGCAGCAACGGGAGTTCCAGTGTTTGCTTGGAAAGGAGAAAGCGAAGAAGAGTATGAGTGGTGTATTGAACAAACGATTATGGGACCTGACGGCTGGCAGCCGAATATGATACTGGATGATGGTGGAGACCTAACTTCAACAGTTCATAAAAAACATCCTAAATTGTTGGAGAGTATTCGCGGTGTATCAGAAGAAACCACAACTGGAGTTAGAGTTCTAAACGAAATGATGGAGCAAGGCACTCTTAAGGTGCCAGCTTTTAATGTGAATGATTCTGTGACCAAGTCCAAATTTGATAATTTTTATGGTTGTCGCGAGTCACTGCTTGATGGAATTAAACGCGCTACCGACTTAATGATTGCTGGCAAGAAAGCAGTGATTATAGGTTATGGCGATGTGGGCAAAGGATGCGCTCAATCATTGCGTAATTTTGGCGCAGTAGTATATATAGTAGAAATTGACCCGATCTGCGCTTTGCAGGCGGCTATGGAGGGCTATCAAGTAGTGCGGCTTGAAACGGTGATACAAGATGCAGATATTTTTGTAACCGCCAGTGGCAATGTTAGTGTCATAAGTTATGATAGTATTTTGAAAATGAAAAATAATGCGGTTATTGGCAACATAGGTCACTTTGATTCTGAAATTGAGACGGTAAAACTTAGACAGCATGAATGGAGTAATATCAAGCCGCAGGTTGATAAGGTTAATCTTCCTAGTGGCAAATCGGTAATTTTGTTGGCGGAAGGACGTTTGTTAAATCTTGCTTGTGCCACAGGGCATTCAAGCTTTGTTATGTCAACTTCTTTTACTAATCAGGTATTAGCGCAGATTGAGCTTTGGCAAAATCACGAAAAATACGACAATAAAGTTTATGTGCTGCCGAAAGAACTGGACGAGAAGGTGGCGCGTCTGCATCTTGACAAGTTGGGGATAGAACTCAGCGAGCTGACGCAAGAGCAAGCCGATTATTTGGGCTTGAAGGTTACAGGTCCGTTTAAGCCGGACAGCTATAGATATTAGGAGATATTAGATTGCTCGCCTACTATGGGCGAGAGTTGTTGATATTTAAGTAGTAATCTTGTGAGTAAGACGGGTCTTTATTGTTTGGGTAATGCTTTGGTGGACTATGAGTTCCGCATTAGCGAAAAGCAATTACAGGATATAGGCATTACTAAAGGTCAGATGACCTTGGCAAATGAAGAGGGATTTACTCATTGCTTCAATTTTTTAAAGGACACTACTGAGTATCAAAGAGAAGGAGGGGGCTCAGCAATTAATTCTCTTATAACTTATGCCCGCTTGGGCGGTGCTGGCGCATTGTCGTGCATTGTTGCTGATGATAACAGCGGAGATTTCTTTTTGCAGGAGTTACGCAATCTTGGAATAACTCTGCATCTTGGACGTAGTATACAAAGGACTGATAGCGCTCCTAAACCAACTGGTCATTGCATTGCTATGATAACCCCTGATGCCGAACGCACCATGCTTACCTATTTAGGCATTAATGAAGACCTTGCAGCATATAAAGATATAAGTGGCGCTCTTGAGTCATCAGGATCATTCTATGCCGAATCATACTTATTATCTGTGGAGAAGTCGCGTAATGTTTTGATGAATTACTTAGAAGAGGCGCGCCGTCAAGAGAAGTTTATTGCTTTGAGTATGTCAGATGTTTCAATGGTGACCTACTTCAAAGATGAAATGCATGAAATGCTAAATGGCAGTGTGGATATTTTGTTTGGCAATTTAGGAGAGTTTAGTAGTTACACAGGAGAGAGTGAACCGCATAAAATATTTCGTTGTTTTGCTGATAATGTGAAAACTTTGGTCATAACTATGGGAGCCAAAGGAGCGGTTGTTTATTGCACTGATGGGGGAGGTAAAGGAGAAGGACAAGGAAAAGGAAAAGATGCTCAAGCTACGCCAATACCAGCTTATGCAACAGAGGTGCGCGATACTCTTGGAGCGGGAGATACTTATGCAGGGGCATTCTTATATGCCTTATACGAAAAGAATGCAAGTTACTCAGTAGCAGGGAGATTTGCTTCTTATGCAGCTGGTCGCGTGATTAGCCGCATGGGTCCTCGTTTAAGTATGGAAGAGTGCCAATCCTTACTCGTTGGCTTTGACTGGAGTGCATGAATACGTTGCGAGCATGCCGATGGTGTGTTGTTTAGGATATATCGTTCATTCAATCAGTAATATGGGGTATTTATTTACTGGAGTGAACACCCAACTGCTTTGAATTCTTTCTCCTTGGACTCCACTATACGTGCGATTGCCCCATGAAGAGTAAGGAAATATTGGCTTGCCATTATTCTCACAAGATGCATCGCTAGCTTCTATCTGAATGCCTCCTAACGCGCAGCCACTTAGTTGCTGCCGGCTGATAGCAGTGCCACCTGCGGAAATATGAATATTGCTTGAGTCGCTTGAATCCATTAAGTCGCTTGCCCAATAGGATGCGTTAACTTCTCCAGAGTTGTCAAGTCCAACAAGTCCACCAAAGGTGGTTCTATCATTTCTATTAAGCGAGTCAATTAAGTTAATCTCATTAGTTTCCTCCATATTCTCCAGCATATTTTTAGGAATATCTGCAAGGATATTCTCCAGTGTTTTGGCTGTTGGAGTCACTAGGCTTGTTGCATAAGAACCGTCTATCTCTCCCGCATTCTTGCCGACCAGCCCGCCTACCTCAGATCTCCCTGATACTCCGCCCATTGCATAGCTATTAATGATATTTCCTTCCACTGATTGTTGTCCAACCAATCCGCCAATTTGATTGCTACTGCCTAATATATTTGCGATGCTGTAGGAACTAATTATACTGCCTTGATTTAAGCCAACCAGCCCGCCGCTGTTATCCGCCCCTTGAACTATACCTTGGGAATTAGAAAATTGAATTATTCCGCCAGTCCCCTGATGACCAGCCAGTATACCGCTATATTTGTATCCGTTGACTGTTGCTTGTTCAATGTTGATGGATGATAGCACAGAACCATTGCCTACTGAGGCAAACAAAGCGACACCGCTTACTTGTGGGCGATTAATGTAAAGATTGAATATTTTAGAGGAGCTTCCTGTTAATGTCCCTGTAAATGATATTCTTGATGAAGCATCTTGGCACTCATTATCTCCGCATCTGCCGATTGGCATGAACCCTTTAGCGCTATCGCCGTCTATTAGGGTATTCCAATATGCTGTAACGGAAGCATCTATGTCATTGACAATAATATAGTTTTTGGATAGCTGTTCGGTGAGATTATTGCCATATATATAAGTATTGCCAGTAAAATCTGAGTCGGGTAGGGCATTGCCCTGATGGTCTACGCCTCCAATTGCTTGTAATTGGTAAATGTTCTTGATAGGATAAGGGTCTTGAGCGCTGCCAGAGCCACTTATTCCCGCTGTGTCTGGCATATTATCATAAATATTGATTATGCCATCATTATCATTATCTGCTATTGAAGGAGTGGCGGCGCTAATTGTAACTGATGATGTGGCGAACTTATTGCCTATATATTCAAACGCCGTGACTATAAAGCTATAGGGGAAATTATTTTGCTCTGGAGTTGTTTTAACGATTATATTCCCAGTGTTAGTTTCAATTTCTAATGGATAATTAATTGGCGCCAGTATCCCATAAATTACTGAGACCTCATCATAAGCGTTAACTCTGCCTATTATTGTTCCCTCATCTGGTAGCGGATTAACTTCAAGGTTGAATTTATAGTTTGCCGTAGTAAATATTGGGGAGCGGTCAATGTCATCGTTACGGCAATTTTCTCTTTTGGCTATATGGCAAAATTGTTCATCAATTCTTGGCATGAAGTTCTCAAAACTTATAATGTTGTTTGAGAATAGCACGGGGTATTTATCGTTGGGGGAAAATATCCAACCTCTTTGCATATTACCATTTATGCTATGACTCCAATAATCACTGGGGAAAAGTAAATTGTCAGGATTGCCGAGGCAGACACGCGGTGTACTATATGCTGCTATAACCATTCCGTCTAAGGCGCAATTACCCAGTTGTGATTGGCGCATTGGTTGAGAGAAGTGATGGGCGGGCATTAAAGCGGAGTTTCCCGTGATTGGATGTATCGTATACTTGTTGCTGTTGAGCCAATAAGATGAGATAATGCTGCCATAACCTAAACCACTTATCATTCCTATAGAAGATTGTCCAGTCACCTGATTCGCGCTATAAGAAGCGACTATTATCCCTTGCTGTTTGCCGACTAATCCTCCCACCGCGGATTCCCCTGTAACTCTGGATACGCTATAAGTGTTAATGATGCTTCCTTGTGTTTGCGTTCCTATAATTCCGCCCACTCGGTTTGTTCCAGTAATGTTTCCAGTACTATAACCAATGCTTATATCTGCAGCTGATTCTCCAATAAGCCCGCCTATGTTGTCGCGTCCGCTAACCTTGGCAATACTATAGATAGAGTTGATTGTTCCGCTCGCCTGCCCTGCGATGCCGCCAATTGATTCACTACCATAAATTGTTCCCGAAGTATGGGCGCCTGTTATGTTGCCAAGTGATCTTCCTACAATGCCACCAACTTGGTTTTGTCCCGTTACCTTGCCGCTAGTAGAAGTCATTAAAATTGAGCCGCCTAAATTAAACCCTGCTAATGAACCAGTCATATCTCTACCGACTATGTTGACGTTTTCAAGTGATACCCTGTCAATTTTTGCCTGCTTAGCGATTGCTCCCCACAGTCCTATTTGGTCTGTATTGGGACGGTTTATAAACAAGTTCTTTATTTTGTGGGTAGATCCATAAAAATGCCCACTAAATGCGTTAGATTGTAAACTGAGACAACTACTATTAGTACAGTTTCCTATTGGAATAAACCCAGCTGCTGCCTCATCATTATCATTGCTGGTAGGGTTCCAGTTTCTGGTTATTGCCGCGTCTATGTCATTAATAAGCAAATAATCGGCAGAAAGCTGTTGTGTCACATCATCCCCATACAGATAGGAACCATTAGTAAAAATTGAGGATGAAAGTGGTGTTCCTATATGGTCAAATCCAGCGATTGCTTGCAGCTGGTAAATATTCTTGATTTGAAAAGGAGCAAGAAAATCGCCAGCGCCAGCAATTCCTTTTTCATAAGGGGAGCTATCATAAGCGTTTGCTATGCCGTCATTGTCTGAATCCATATCAATCCTCATCTCAGCGCCAAATTGTTGATTGCTTGGCTCTGAAGAATTAGGGGGAGAATTAAGGGCTACTTGCTGTTCTTCCTCGCTGCAGGCAACTAATATTATGGTTGTCCCTCCCAATAGTATAAACTGCATCACAAACTGCAGCATAAACAGTCGGACCGGTTGTAGTGTTGTAAAAGTAAAGTATCTCATCCCCCAAGAATATAAAGGTATTATACACCATTTGTGGTATAATTTATACAATAATGAGGACATACTTATTCTTAATAATTATTGCCGTTTATGTTGCGGTGACTCTCCCATTTTTGCAGCAGCTGTTGCTATATTTTGATGAAGCTCATTATGCTCTTTATGGCTATTATCCCGCCTTGAGTTATTTTGACAATCCTCCTTTGGTTGGTTGGGTGCAGCTGGTGATGCAAAAGCTATTCTCATCTACCCCCGTTCCCAGCGAATTTTTCTTGCGTTTACCTGCTGTTTTATCTTCTGCGGGAGTCCTGATTGCTTTGTGGTTTTCCTTAGACGCAAGAAAGCTTAATGCTGGAGGGGTAGTTAAAGAGGGGGTAATTGATGAGCTCATTCCTGATAAAAAAATGCAAGAGGTTAAATGGATTATCGCCTTTATTTTATTTTTGTCCTGTCCAGTATTTTTTTGGTTGGGATTTCTCTTTTTACCAGATAGTTTAATTTTATTATTGACTCTGCCAATAATGATGCAAACTCGTAAAGCAGTGCGCAGTGATAGCTGGCTGGATTATCTAATATTAGGTATTTTGCTTGGGATATGTGGATTAGCAAAAGACACCGCTTTGCTACTAGCTATTTCTGCATCTGTATATATTCTTATGTATCGTGGTTGGGGTATAGTTATTACTCTACGTCCTTGGATAACTTTAATGACTGCTCTGTTAATTTTTAGTCCAGTGATTATTTGGAATATACAGCATGCAGGGACATCCTTTACCTATTATCTTGAGTATGGCTTGGCTAGAAATTGGCTGGATTGGGCGAATATCCTGATATCTCAAATATCTCAAATGGTTGCTTATATGCCGCTGGTTTATTTCTTTGGCTTAGCAGCTGGGGTTTGGGCTTTAGTAAAAAAACGTAGAGAGTTTTACATTAATTTGGTGTTTGCTCTGCCTCCATTTATAATTCTTGCCATATCGCCAGCGTTTAGTAAATTCTTACCTTACTGGATTGCTTATATGTTTTTATTGCTATTGCCAGTTGCCGCGAGTATGATTTATGAGTTGGGGATTTATAAATTATGGAAGGGACCTAAACGGCTATTTGCATTAAAAATTACTTTAGTTATTTGCTTGATACTGTCGTTTGTGGTTATCTTGCCGCTAAGAATGTTAGCTGGCGGGTTTGAAATCCGTATGCCACCTTATGTTCATCCGTGGGGATATGTAGTTGGTTGGGATGAAACATCAAACCAGATAATTGAAGATTCAAAGATAGACCCAGAATACAATGTTATATTTACCAATGGTTGGTATTATGCTTCGTCTTTAGCTTGGTATGCCCGTCCCATGAAAGTTATCCCACTGGATAAAAGAATAGATCAATTTGATGTCTGGTTTGGTAGTCCACAAGTAGGACAATCTGGCTATTTGGTGGTGCCCCATAATGATAGAGGAGGCAAAGAGAAATTTGTTGATTTCAATGAATGTGTGGATTGGAAGAGTAATACTTATTATGTTAAAGGAAGTCCAGTATTGACTCTTGATGTTTATAAATGCAGCGGTTTGCTCTCTCGCTATTAACTTATTATTGACTTATTAGTGAAATTGCCCTATAATGCCGTTATTGATAATTAATACATTACAGAGGAAATAAATATGATTAATAAAATTTTAAGTTGGGTGTTGTCTTTGTGGATTGCATTTGTATTCGTCCAATCATTGTTTTTTAAATTCACTGATTCGCCCGAAACTCAATATATATTTAGCACTATAGGTAGTTGGATGGAAGGTAATTTTTTATATCCTTTAAGCGAAACCTTTGCTCTTTATGGCGGATATACTATAGGGTCTCTTGAATTAATTGCATCAATACTATTGATTATTCCCAGCATAACTCGCCCCTTGGGAGCTGGTCTTGCGGTAGGGTTAATGACTGGCGCTATCTTTTTTCACTTGTTTACTCCCTTAGGAATTAATGTTCAAGGAGATGGTGGCGTGCTGTTTTATATGGCTTGTTCTGTTTGGGTATCTGGCTTGATTATTCTTTATCTATATTCTAAGACCAGACGTTCTTTTTCCTTGTAGTGCTATCATTTTTGCGGAGGTAATTAAATGACGGTGGCTTTACGTCTTCATAATTTATGGAAGACATATAAAAATGGGGTTCAAGCAGTTAAGGGAATTAACTTGGAAGTACAAGAGGGTGACTTTTTTGCTTTACTTGGAGAGAATGGAGCAGGAAAAACTACGACCCTTGGAATAGTTTGTTCTTTGGTAAACAAAACTAAAGGTGATGTTTCTATTTTTGGTTATGACCTCATCACTCAATCGGCGCTTGCTAAAAGGCAAATTGGCATAGTTCCTCAGGAGTTCAATTTTAATATCTTTGAAAAAGTGAAAGATATTATTTATCAGCAGGGCGGCTATTACGGAATGCCACTAAGCTTGGTAAAAGAGAGGGGTGAAAAGTATATGAAGAAACTGGGTTTATGGGAGAAGCGCAACGAGCAGTCGCGTCATCTATCAGGCGGACAGAAAAGACGGCTAATGATTGCCCGCGCCTTGATTCATGAACCGCGTCTGTTGATTTTGGATGAACCAACTGCTGGAGTGGATATTGAAATACGCCATTCAATGTGGAGCTTCTTAACTGAATTAAATAAAAGTGGGAAAACTATTATCTTGACTACTCACTATTTGGAAGAAGCAGAACAACTGTGTCGCAATGTGGCGATTATCAATAAAGGAGAGATTATCATTAATACCTCAATGCGCCAGTTAGTGCGGCAATTGAAGGAGCAAACTTATGTAGTGGAATCCATTAATGCGATTCCTAACGAAGTTACTAGTGATTTTTATGACTCTAAGAAAATTGATGATACTACACTTGAAATATATCTGGATAAGAAATATAGTTTGAATAGTTTATTTAATGACCTTGACAAGCAAGGGATAGAAGTAAGCAGCATAGACCTAAAGGACAATAGATTGGAAAGAACATTTATGGAGTTGACTAAATAATAGTGGAATGATTATTCCTCAAGTGACATTCCGTCCCCCCGCAGCATTTATTTCTTTTTTCTCTTTATTTTCTGTAGAGGTCCTTAGATTTTTTCATAATTGGCGCGAGTCGTTCTTACCGCCAGCAATTAGCATGACCCTTTATTTTGCAATATTTGGCAATCTCATAGGACCGCGCATTGGTGAGATGCAGGGGCATAGTTATATTGATTTCATCGCTCCAGGATTAGTAATGTTAGCGGTTATTACTGGTTCTTATACCAATGCCGCCAACTCATTTTATTTTCATAAGTTCGTCAATTCGTTAGATGGACTATTAATCGCGCCATTAAGCAACCTTACAATATTCCTGGGTTTTGTGCTTAGTAGTAGCGTGCGTGGGATTATTGATGGGTTGGTTGTTTTGCTATTGGCGTTGTTTTTTACTAAACTAAGTGTGCACAATATATGGGTTATCATTTCTATGCTATTAATGACTTCTTTTACATTTGCTTCTCTGGGTTTGATAAATGGTATCTTTGCCAATAGCTTTGATGATATAATAGTCGTGCCCAGTTTTGTGATAACGCCACTAACCTATCTGGGCGGCATATTTTTCACTATTGATTTATTGCCAGGTGTTTGGCACCAATTGGCGCAGTTTAACCCTATGCTGTATATAGTCAATGCCTTTCGCTATGGTATTTTGGGGACTAGCGACATATCCATAGTATATGCTTATGGCATGATAATTGCCTTTGCAGCGACAATTTCTTTTGTATGTTGGTATTTGATAAGAAACAGTGTTGGCATCCGCTCTTGAAATAATATAATGAACCCCATAGAAATACTTAATACTTTTAAAACAATCTTTTATAAAGAAGTCCAACGCTTTCTTCGGCTATGGAAACAAACTCTGTTGCCGCCTGCCATCACTATGGCTCTTTATTATGCTATTTTTGGCAACCTCATAGGACCGCGTATTGGTGAAATGCAAGGATTTGACTATATGTCTTTCTTAGTTCCAGGGTTGGTTATGTTATCAATTATCACTGGTTCCTATAGTAATGTTGTATCGTCTTTTTATGGCAATAAATTCCAAAGGTCTTTGGAAGAGGTTTTAGTTTCGCCCACCCCCAGCATAATAATTTTATTGGGGTTTGTGGTTAGCAGCAGTATTCGTGGAATATTGGTAGGAATAATAGTGATGCTATTATCATTATTTTTTACTAAGATTGCGATTCATAATATCTGGGCTGTTGTCTTAGTCGCCTTTATGACCTCTTTTATGTTTGCCTGCATGGGAATGATTAATGCTATCTTTGCTCAAAGCTTTGATGATGTTACGGTTGTGCCTAATTTTGTGCTGACTCCTCTTACCTATCTTGGAGGTATATTCTATTCCATAGAATTACTGCCTGAGTTTTGGCAGAAGGTCTCTTTACTCAATCCGATTTTATATATGGTTAATGCTTTCCGCTATGGGATACTGGGAATTACTGATATCCCCTTAGTATACGCTTATACTATTATAGTGTTCTTTGCGGTTGCCTTATTTTTGATATGCTGGTATCTACTGGAAAAAGGAATAGGGATACGCAGTTAATCATAAAAATATGCGGTATTTGTAATCAAAATGATTTACAAAATGCCGTGCAAGCAGGGGCAAGTGCTATAGGTTTTATGATGTTTGCTGGCAGTAAACGACATATAAATTTATCTCATGCTATTCAACTTAGAAAGATGCTTCCTGCGAATGTGCTGGCTGTGGCAGTTATGGTTAATCCTGTTGTCTCTGAAGTGGAGAAAATAATTGAGCAACTGCAGCCGAATATATTGCAATTTCATGGTGAGGAAGATGAAGAGTTCTGTTCTTCTTTTGCTGTGCCATATATTAAAGCGCTGCGGGCGCCGGCTGCGGGCGATGATACCGCAAGCATTACTAAACGACTTGCCCAGCAAATAGCTAATTATTCTTCCGCAGATTTTATTATGTTAGATAGCTATGAGGGAAGTTTGGATGGAAGTTTGGATGGAAATTTGGATGGAAATTTGGAAGGTAATTTGGAAGGAAAGAAGCAAGGAAACTTTGGCGGCAGTGGTAAGAAATTTAACTGGGGATTAATTCCACACGATCTGGATAAACCTTTGATTATAGCTGGAGGGCTTAATTCACAAAATGTTGCGACTTTAATTGAGCAAGCAAATCCTCAAGGAGTTGACGTAAGCAGTGGAGTGGAAGATGCACCAGGGGTAAAAAATAAAGAAAAGATGGTCTCTTTCGTCAATGCTTGTAGGAGTGCGTAATCCCAAAATCATCTAGACGTATCTAGCTGCATCCAGCTGCATCCAGATACATATAGAACTTTGAGTTTAGAGTTATAGTTTAATTGGTGACCGACTGGTTAACATTAGTGTAGCGGTTTATTGCAACTGTGAACACAACCGCAAGAGCAAACACTATGGTGAGCCCATCGGGGTATTCATTCAACAAAGGAATAGCGACGCCAATGGTAATAAATGGTTGCAATAATTGCAACTGACTGATGCGCGATATGCCTCCCATAGCCAAACTGTTATACCAAAAGAAAAAAGAGAAAAGCTGGCTAAAGCAAGCCAGATAGGCAACCGAACCCCATGTAGCCAAAGGAATATCAAGCAAGTTGGGGGGTATGTACATAAATGTCATTGGCAGACCCCAGGGCAAAGAAAAAATAATCATCCAGCAGATTACATAAGAACCATTAATCTCTTTAGAGACAACCGCCCCCAAAGCATAGCCAAGCGCTAACCCTATTACGGCAATTATTAGGGCTAAATCTGCTAAGTGAAGTTCTCCGCTACCCTGTAGCAAAGAATAAACCACTACCAATAAGCTGCCGAGTATTGCTGTCAGCCAGAAGGCAATAGAAGGTCTTTCGTTAGTAAGTAATCTGCCAGCCATCATAGTTGCTAAGGGTAGGGTGCCAAGAACAACTCCGCCGTGAGATGCGGGTAAGTCCTGCATAGCAATCGCGATTAACAAAGGAAAAGCCACTGTTACACAGAAACCGCCAACAAAGATATACTTTATATGATGTCGTGCTGGAAATTTTTGCCGCGCAATGATTAAAACTACAATGGAGATTACTGCGGCAATAACGACACGCGCGCCACTAATAAAGATGGGATTTAATAATTTAACTGCATGGCTGGTAAAAGGGAGAGTGAGGGCAAAACAGGTTATCGCTAGCAGGCCTAATAATAGAGCTTTTATTTCTTTAGTCATTGGATGCTATTTTACTATGTGTTAGTTGAACCTTATAACTATTTCTATTTATAATTAGATATGGAACAAACGAAATTTTCTGCAGATGCAGATGCAGATGCAAATAAAGGGACTCTTATTCCTCCTTATCATGGAGAACTCAACCCTCTGCTTGCCTCGTTGGAAGAGGCGCAAGAATGGCAACACAGAAAGGATTTAGCGCAAGTTATTATAAGCCCGCGTGAAGTCGGCGATTTGCTGATGATGGGCATTGGAGGATTTTCTCCTCTTAACGGCTTTATGGGCTATGAAGATTGGCAAGGAGTATGTCGCGACATGCAAACTGCTGACGGGATGTTTTGGCCTATTCCCATTACTCTGGCAACCAATAAAGATAAAGCGCAACAACTAAAGATAGGAGAGGATGTTCTGCTGTGTGAGCAGACAGGAAATGTGTTGGGCGTAATGAAACTTGAAGAGAAGTATCCTGCGGATAAATCCTTTGAGGCAAAGAATGTATTTTCTACTGAGGATAAGGAACACCCTGGGATTGCCAATCTTTGCCAGCATGGAGATATATATTTAGCCGGGGCAGTTAAGGTGTTCACCAAAGGTGATTTAGCAGACAAGTTTCCCGCTGTGTATTTAACTCCAAGCGAAACCAGGGAGCAATTTGTAGCCAAAGGATGGAGCAAGGTTACTGCTTTTCAAACCCGCAACCCTATGCATCGGGCTCATGAGCATTTGGTGAAAATTGCTTTAGAGGCGTCTGATGGAGTGTTAATACATTCATTGCTTGGCAATCTTAAAAAAGGAGATGTGCCAGCAGAAATTAGAATTAAAGCAATTGATGCCTTGATAGAGAATTACTATGTTAAGGATAGTGTTATGAATTGTGGTTATCCATTGGATATGCGTTATGCTGGTCCGCGTGAAGCATTATTGCATGCTTTGTTTAGACAGAATTATGGCTGCTCACAATTGATAGTGGGACGCGACCACGCTGGAGTTGGTAGCTACTATGGGGCTTTTGATGCGCAGGATATTTTTGATGAGATCCCTCAAGATGCTTTACAGATACAGGCACTTAAAATGGATTGGACCTTTTGGTGTAATAAATGTGAGGGTATGGCATCAACCCGTACCTGTCCGCATGATAGCAAGCATCGTTTGATGTTGTCTGGCACCGAGCTAAGAAGGATATTAAGTGAGGGAGAGGATGTCCCTCCTCATTTTAGCCGCCCTGAAGTATTGAAGGTATTAGAGGAATATTATCAAACGTAGTTCATTGCCGACTACACCAGTCCATCCACTGGGGCATCTTGGAATTCGTTGCTCTCTATGACACTAATTTTATAACCAATAAATAGAGATTTGTCTGGCTTTATAAATGTTAGGTTTTCCAGTGCAGTTATAAGTACCCTCTCCATCAGGTATTCTTTTTGTTGCTCAGCATCTCCAATATTTTTAAGCCAAGGGGGAGAGTTATCTATATATCCTTTCATTAATTTGCGGCTTTTGGACAGCTCGTCTAAACTAAATTTCATTATTCCTGCGGTTAATTTCAGGGATCTTTTTTCTTTAGTTGGGTTTTCTTTAGTTGGGCTTTCCACCAAAGGCATCTGTACCAGCTTGCCGATGTGTTTTTTATGCAGCACCAAAATATAATTGTCACTGCCACGATAATAAAAGTTAAATACTGGGATTGGGAACTTGCCTATATCATAATATCCGAGAAAGCCACTAATCCGAGATAGGTCTTCTCCTTCATGTTTGGGATGTTTAACATCCGCAACATTTCCTTTAGAGGTGGTTGTCGTTTGGATTTCGCTTGGAATATATCTGGCAGCATGAAACCTATCCTGCTGATTAAGAAATTTATCTACTCCTGCATAAGAACTGATAATAATGAGCTCTTGGGGCTCTCCTGCTCCGCGCAGAACCTGTTCAAACCTATGTTGGCGGCGCAGTTTACAGTGTTTCATTATATTATCAAACAAAGTCATATTTTCCGTATCCGCTAGTGACTGCCCATACTGGTAGCCGCTTCTCTTACTGCTATCTCGTTGTTCTATTAATGTGGACTTGGTCACTAACTCTGTAATGCCCCAAGGGCGATGAGATAATTTTTTATACTTAGTGCGAGCTTGGTTTTCGTAGAGTCCTAAGTATTTATCAAATATATCTTTTATCACTCGGCGCGAGTTAAAACTTTCCAAGAATGATTTTTGAAAGATTTCTTTGGTTTGGGAACTCAGAGTTGCTCGGCGCTGCGTACTTGCCATCAATTTGTTGATGTTGCCTTGCACTGTGTTAAGAAAATCATATAATTCTTTGGTGGCGCTGATTTCCTTTTTATCTCTTTTCTTGCCAGTTCGGATAGATTCCTCTTCAGCGCTTATCTCTATGCTCTCTACAGTTGCGATTAATCCTGCGATTCCATCTACCCAGTTTTGTAGATATTCGGGGTACATCTGCGGCAGATAAAAACTCTTTCTTGCTGCAGGGTTGATAAGGTGTGATACTAGCATAGAGATATAGCGGCGATAGTTATTGCGCGGGACTCTGTGCCTTTCACTTATATCGTGGAATATAAGATAATCATTCATGACTGCTTGAAGAGTTTGAGGTATCATGGTTAGGCCTGTCTCTTCCCCAATATTCTCTTGGACTGTCTCCCACATGTATCTTATATAAGAGTGGTTGTCTTTTATCTCACATAGTGTTCCGATTGCATAAGTGAGTCGTATGAGGCGAGTATACTTGAGGTGCTTAATGGCATTATCTCTGATTATTTCTTCCAACTCGGTTGCTTTTTTCTTGCTGGCGCTATCTTGTAGATGCGGTGTGATAATCTTTTTAAGATTATCAAAATATTCCAGCCAGGACTTAAGCTGCGCTGTGGTATACATCTGGTTTTCTGCTTCAATGAGAGTGCGGACTTTACGTTGCACTCGATGTTCGCGATTAATAACTAAGTATTTTTCAAAATCTGCAGCGCGCAATAGATAATGATAGCCCCATAGCTTCTCCCTTTGATAATCTGGATAATCAAAATGCTTAGCCATATATGTGATTACTTCTCTGAAATTATCATCCTTGTCTTCATTAATAATATATTGCATGTTTTTTAAGAAATAGCGGTCATATATGTCCAGGTAAGGAATATGAAAGGCCCCGTTGCCACTATGTGGTTCTTTGAATACACTTTCTATAAACCAACTGGCAGCCATGCTGGAGCTGCCGTCATTTTTTTGTATAGCAGTTTGGATGCAGTTGCTTAGCTTCCTTACAAATAGTTCTAATATTATGTCGTTATCAGGGGAAGTTGCTGTTTGGTGCATTATTTTGGTTATATGCTTTAGGGCAGTGTAAGCAATTTGGCGATTGTTATTGCTAACAGCAGACAGGTAAGCACGTTCAATCTGATTAAGCGAGTAGGAGATTTCTGCCAGATGCTCATCAGGGTTGGCTAAACAAAATGAAGCAATTTTTTCGGGTTGACTGGCATTTTCGGCGCTATAGTTAACAAACTCAGCGCTATAAACTAGCTGAGAAAATTTATCGGGGTTATTCTTTTTAAGTAGCAATAGGCGGGTAATGGTATCTTCAAGTGTTTGTAATCCTTTTGTAACTAGGACATTATTCTGCCTTCGCGTTTGATAAAAGAGTATATCTCCAATGCCTTCTATGGATTGAGTTATGACTCTTTTCTTTTTTAAATTTGCTCTGTATTTTAACGACTTCTCCACTTGATGAATTAACATATTAAGAGGAACTGAGTCATCGCTGATTATCTTTTCCATTCTGTAGATTAGGTAACCAATCAGAGCGGTTATGATAACAGAAAATATTAGCAGCAGCCACATTATGGTTTTACCCAATTGTGAGTCGTAGAACTCTCCGCCATAAAAAAAGCGCACCACTAACATTGCCGCGATATTTAATAGAACAAAATAAGGGAAGAATTTGCTTATGATATTGTTCTGAAACAAGCGAACTATAACATCTGAATTATATTTGGCAGATACTTTAGATATAATTTCAATACTAACCGGTATTAGAAATGCCATTATCACCCCAAGAAAACCCGCCGCCATCAATAAGAATAATGGGTCAGGAGTAACTCCCATTAAAGCATTGACTAAGCTTTTATACTGAATATCCATTTATAGGATTATACAATGCTTTATAAATGAATGATTTATAAATGAGTTGTAAATTGAGAGTTTTGTGTTATAATGGGGTCAAGTTTAATTAATTAGGGGGTTAATATTACATAATGGGGGTTTATAAAAGAGGGGCTTATAGTAGAGGGGTTCATAAAAGCACGCTTATCAACAATCGGCTATTTTCAAAAATAGCTATAGGTTTAATATATTTTTTTGCGATGCTACTTTCTAGTTCTGTTATATTTTCGTCTATCTGGAAAGATCATGTTTTTATACCGAGGATATTGTTTGCATCCATTGCAATGCCTTTTCTGATTCTATTAAAGGTAATTTTTTATGATTTTCATAGAAATAGGGGAATCTTTGTTCGCTAATTTCAGCGCTTAAATCCTTAATATAACCCTGCGATTTTCCAAGTTTTATAATTCCTACACCACTGTCAGCAATTGCAATTTTAAATTGTAAATTGCTCCCTGCTTGTATTTCAAAACCTGTTTTCCAAACATCGCCATACCACGTCTTTTGATATTGAATATACGGCACATGTTCTATCTTCCAGTCAGAAGGTAACATGTCATGTATAATAATAAATCCCCCTGGAGATAGCGTTTTAAGTGAATTAGCTATATCCCTATGTACTTGTTCATAAATATGTAGCCCATCAATAAAAATAACATCAAAAATTTGTTTATTTTTCATGAAAAATTGATCTGCAGTCATTCTACAATTACCCCCACATACGGGATCTACTCCAACTTTGTTGGTGCAATCAATGAGTTTAAAATTGTCATCATCAGCACAGCCTATTTCCAAATAATTATGGGCTTGAGTGATTTTAATTGCATGGTTTATAATATCAGTTCTGCTATGTTTTGATATTGTTGTATCTATAGGTAGAGTTTTATCGAATTTATGTTTGCGGTACCAATTTATTAAAAGGAAGTTTTTAATTTTAAATACCGCGCGTCCTAGCTTACCAAGAGCACGCTGATTTTTTAATAAAAAATAATTGATTTTCGAATCTACTTTCTTTACTATTTTGTCCATGGAATTAATTAATGATTAAGTTATAATAGTTATACGTGGATATTATATAATATATTCGCTATGTAAATAGAAAATCTATAAATATATGGCTGTTAATCATGATTAATTTAAGCGGGTAAACCTAAAATGCTAATCTTATATGCACACGAGTTGTAATTTGAGAGTTTTGTGGTATAATAGGGGCAAGTTTAATTAATTAGGGGGTTAATATTACATAATGGGGGTTTATAAAAGAGGGATTCATAAAAACGGGCTTAAAAGCACGCTTATCAACAATCGGTTATTTTCAAAAATAGCTATAGGTTTAATATATTTTTTTGCGATGCTGTTAGTTGGTTGTAGCGGAAACAGTGAAAATAACAAAGTTAGCGGCACGGAAGAACGTTCTCCAGCCGTTGCTGCTGATTCATTGACTTATGCTGCCGATAGCATAGTAATTGATTCGGATGGAGATGGGGTTATCAATGCTTATGACTTTGCTTATGATGATCCTAATTTAGTCGTCAATGGTAGCGGCAGCGCAGCAAATCCTTATGTGATTCGTAATATTTATCAGCTGCAGGCATTGGCTGGTTTTGACCATCAGGGGATTGCGCTTAATAAGTCACTCTATACTTCCAATAACTGGCTTTATGGAGAGAGTTGGAAAGAGCAACTCAGTAAATCTTATACATTAAGTAATGATTTAGATGCGTCTATCAGCTCCAAATGGCTACGTTCAACAAGCGACACTGATGATGATTTGCTTGGTGCGAATAATCAATCCTTGCCAGATTTCTATATTGGCTTTATTCCCATCGGTTCTTGTGGGGAGCAGAGCAGAGAGGAAGCAGAGAGGCGCTTATGCGAGAGTAATACTACACAACCTTTTACAGGAAGTTTTAACGGAAATTCTTTTTTGATTACAGGGCTGGTTATGAGCTATCCGCGTGAGAGCGGCGTTGCTCTATTTAGCTCCTTAGCGCCAGGCGCTTCAATTACATCTATTGGTCTCACCTTACTTAATATCAGCGCTGAGAATGGCAACGAGATTGGTGGCTTGGTTGCAAATAATCAAGGCAGGATAGATAATTCTTTTGTTAACGGCATGGTTATAGGTGGCAATGATGTTGGCGGTTTGACAGGTGTTAATTTAGGAGAGATAAGTAATTCTTATGCTGCTGGGATGGTTACTGGAGCGGAGGATGTTGGCGGCTTGGTTGGCGCTAACTTCCAAGAAATCATCGCTTCTCATGCCGCTAACTATGTTGTTGGTTCTGATAAGACGGGTGGTTTAGTTGGTGTAAATTACAAAAACGCATCTATCACATCTTCTTATGCTGTGGGGCAGGTTGTGGCTTCTACTCAAGTTGGTGGCTTAGCGGGGGAAAATAGCGGCAGTATATTAAGTTCTTATGGTAGCGCCGAAGTTGTAGCATCAGAAGAAGTTGGCGGCTTGGTTGGGAATAGTAAAGGCAGCATAACGGCATCATACTCTACTGGCAATGTTGAAGGTGAATTATCTATAGGAGGATTAGTAGGTTCTGCTAAAGGATATGTTGCCCGTTCTTTTTCGCGTGGCAATGTAACTGGCGCAGAGAATGTTGGCGGTTTGATTGGGTTGTATAGTTCTCGCCAAGATATTCATGCAACATATTCTGTAGGAGAGGTGAAGATTAGAAAAAGTTCTAATGCTCGTGGGCGCGGCAAGCCCATAAGAATAGAAACTACTGGAGGATTAGTCGGACGTAGTATTCATGTTATTTCTTCAACTTCATATTGGGATAAGCGAACAAGCAAACGGGATTATAGCGCTGCCCTGCCATTTAGGCGGGGGCTATTTAGTAAGCAATTAAAAGGATGCGGACTAAACGGCAAGCGGTTAAGAGGTAGCGCAAAATCTTTAGATTGCGCTGATGTGTTTCCAGCTTCCAGTTGGGAACATGTTGCTGTTGAGGGCGGTAATGTTGTTGGTTGGAATCTTGAACATGCTGAAGATTATCCGCAACTTTTAGCCCACGACGCGAGCGGTAGTAATATTTTACCGAGTGCTGCATGTGTAGGCGAAAGACGAACTGGTAATTTATCTATTCTTGCTGAAAATCGCTCCTATAATAGTGAGTCGCTGTTCAGAGGAGAATGCTCAACAGCGCTTTACTTGTCACAAGGTGTTGCGGGGATAGATGTTGGCAAAATAATTGTTGCTTATAATCAGTTCTCACGGTTCTCAAGTTATCAGCCGTTTAGTTACCTTATGACGAGTCAATCAGTTAATCAATTTGGCGAGCGTAGCAATAATGATTTATTTGTTATTGATGAGCGCAGCGGACTTATTAGTATGGCAAGAAATACCAATGTGTATGATATAGGCACCCATAATTTAGAAATACGCGCGATGCTTGATGGTGAAGCGAGTTATGATTTTAAATTTTCGGTGGTTGTGCGCCCAGGTATTCCAAGATATTTATTTTATTATTTAGATTCGGATGGGGATGGAGAAATTAATTTACTTGATTCTGATGAAGATGGCGATGGAATAATTGATAGCGCGGATGCTTGCAATATAGACAGATTGAATGTTGCAGTTAATTGGAATTCCAATGAATTAACCGATGAAGATGGAGATGGCTGTCGCGATTTTGATGAAGATACAGATGATGATGGCGACGGGCTAATTGAGATTGGGACTGCCAATGAACTGGAACAAATCCACAATGATTTTGAGGATGTAGGTTCAGATAATTCTGTTAGCAATTTAGTAAATGTGCTTAGTGGAAGACGTGGTTGTGGTACGATCACTGCTATTAATGATGTTAACACTGATGCTATTAATACGTCTGCTTGTCAAGGATATGAGTTGGTTGCGGATATATCCTTAGACGGTTATGATTGGCAACCGATTGGTTCTTGTGTTGGCGAAGCAATTTGTTCAAAGTCGTTCAATTTAATTTTTGAGGGTAATGGTTGGACTATTAGCAATTTGACTATTGCCAATGCGGACTGGGACTATGAGGAAATGCCTGATTATGCGGAATCTTATGGGATTGGCTTATTCGCGTCTGTCCGTCCGCCTGCGGTTTTTCGTAATATTAATTTTGACGGCGGCAACATTTCATCTTATGGACACGGGGTCGGACTATTGGCGGGCTATGCTTTTGGCAATTACACAGGCGGAGTTGCTATGATAAATATTTCTGCGAGCAACTCAACTATTTTAGGATTTGAAAATGCGGGGGGGTTGATTGGCTATTCTAATTACCTCGTTGTTGAATCATCTTATGCAGATGATATTTTAGTGGGTGGTGAGTCCTATTTAGGAGGAATTTTAGGCGATGGGAAAAATGGAAAGATAGTGCGATCTTTTACAAGCAATGTTTCAATAAAGGGAAGTATTGTAATGGGTGGTTTGGCTGGTAGTGCAAAATATTCTAATATCGCCTTATCTTATGCGGAAGGGAATTCAATTGCAGGAGATCGTGCAGTCGGAGGTTTGGTTGGCGATGTAAGATTTTCTAATATTACTTCATCTTATGTGGTTAATAGTTCACTTAAAGTTGCTGATGGGGCTATTGGTGGATTAGCTGCTTGGGGTGAAGGCGCTCACGTCTCCTCATCTTATGCGGCTGTTACTATGATAAACGGGAGTGGAGATAGGAATGACAAGGGGGGTCTGATTACTGGGGGGCTGGTTACTGAGGGTCTGATTGTTGGAGGACTAATTGCTAAACTTGATGATTTTAATTCTTTTACCATTGATGTAAATAATATTATATTTATAAACTCTTATTGGGATAATACCACTATAGGCATAGTTACTCGGTTTGAAGCAAACCCCACAAGTGATGGAGAGGCAAAAGCCACTTATGAGTTGCAAGGGCAAACTGATTTTGTAGGTATTTATGCTGCTTGGGGTAATATCTGGTGTGATGCAAATAGTGGCGACTATACCACCGATAGCAATTCTCCATTGGCAATTCCAGCTAATCGCGCTTGGCAACTTGGCAGTGCTACACAATATCCCACTTTAACCTGCACGCCAGATTTCCCCTAGATTTTCCCTAGATTTTCTATAGTGAAGAAACTTAAATACATTATTGCAAAATTTACTATATAATGTATGATTATGGAGTTTAAAGGTATTTACAATGAGTGATAGTATCGTATTCCTCAATGGCAAAATTGTCCCGCTTAGCGAGGCGCATATAAGCCCGCTTGACAGAGGTTTTTTGTTTGGAGACGGGGTCTATGAAGTTATCAAGTGTACGGATGGCAAGATAATTTTTTATCAAGAACATATAGAGCGTCTTAAGAATAGTTTAGCAGGATTGGCATTGCCTTTTAATGATTTTGCTATTCTAATAACTACTATTACGCAGTTATTAGAAAAGAATTCTCTGACACAAGGCGATGTACTGGTTTATTTGCAAATTACCCGCGGTGCCTACCAAGCGCGTTCTCATGAATTTCCACCAGGAGATATTTCTCCCACAATTTTTATAATGACAACTCGTTGTCCTGATCTTTCTGCCAATAAGCAAGGAATACGACTAACCACCCACAACGACACTCGTTGGCATTGGTGCAGCTTGAAGACGGTAAACTTGCTTGGCAATGTACTTGCTAAACAGAACGCAGTGGAGCAACAGGCGCAGGAAGTTGTGTTAGTAAGGGATGGAATAGTTCTGGAATGCTCGGCATCAAGCATAGCCATAGTTAAGGATGGCAAGGTTTATGCGCATCCTGCGGAAGAGTATATTCTTCCCAGCATTACAATGTCAGCATTGCAGCGAGCATGCAGTAAAGAAGATATTCCTTTTGTAGATAAAAAATTTGATGTTCAAGAAATGAAAGATGCGGATGAGATATTGGTGCTTAGCACCGTGAGAGATATTAACCATGCGGTGCTTGTGGACGGGGAAAATGTTGGCAATAAGGATGCGGCTTTGCTTGAGCGATTACACAAGTCATTTGATGAACTTGCGATGAACTCGTGATGAGCTAATGGAGTTATAAGATTGTTATGCAACAAACTTACTAGTAACCTCAGCAGTTTAATTATTCCATCTTTCCCGCAGCTTTAATCTAACTATTATTAGGGATGCTAACATTAGCGCCCCGCCAAACATTTCCCGTTGATTGAACGTTTCGCCAAGAAGCAACCAACCAAAAAAAAGAGCAAACAAACTTTCCATACTAAACAGCAAGCCAACGCGATTAGGTGATAAATGCTGCTGGCAAAGTAGTTGTAAACCAAAAGCCAAACCTGCAGAAATAACTCCTGAGTAAAATAACTCTGGCAAGGCGTCGCTGAAATTTGCTGTGGAAATATCTTCTACCAAAGGAGTAAATAATGAAACAATTAAGGCGCAATAGGATATCTGAAACAATGCCAGGGTTATGGGTTTAATCTTCCTGAGGCAGACCTCCAAAGTTAAAATATGAGCAGTCCAACCAAATGCGCTGAGGATTAGCAAGAAATCACCTTCTTCTATAGTGAAAGATGTGCTGACAGAAAGGAAATATAGTCCGCTAATTGCAGTAAATGCGGCTACCAATTCGCGGGCTTTAATGCGATAACCAACTAATACTGCGCAAAACGGGAGAAGGCATACATATAAGCCAGTTATTAGCCCGGCTTTGGATGCATAAGATGATAGCAGGGCGGTTTGTTGCAAAATAGAAGAGATCGCCAGTATTATGCCGGGCGGAGCGCCATAGATTAAACTTAGTCGCCAGTTGGATTGAATGTGTTTTCTTTCAAAGAGTAGCGCCAGAAGCAATAATAAGGGAACTGCCAAAGAAAAACGCACTGCAGTAAATGTCCAAGGTCCCATGGATTCCATGGCGGTTTTCTGCGCTATAAAAGTTGAACCCCATATAAGCGCAACTGTTAATGCGAGGGCTTCATAGCTAATTTTAGTGTCTTTCATTTATTGTTAACGCATTTATTGTTAGCGTATTTATCGTTAGCGGTGAAGGAATATACTCTGATAAAAAATAGGCCGTGCAGGGATCGAACCTGCGACCAACTGGTTAAGAGCCAGCTGCTCTACCAGCTGAGCTAACGGCCCAAAGTATATTCAAATTAGCCATTAATAATATCGGCAATAATATTATTAATGGCTATAACTATAAACATCCATTATAAGCATCATAAAAATAGGCCGTGCAGGATTCGAACCTGCGACCAACTGGTTAAAAGCCAGCTGCTCTACCAGCTGAGCTAACGACCCGAAATTATTACTGGATAATTGGATTATACAGAAAAATAATAATTATAATTAATTAAATTACATTCAACTGCATAATATTTTTATAGGATGATGTGTATGCCTAATCCCCTCTTAATCCCCTCTTAATTTAAGACAGCTAAGTCGCTAAGTTGTTGTAGTAAACTCTGCATAGATTCATCTAATGGCGCTTCGGCAATTATTTCTTTACCAGCTATATTAACCTGTAGTTTCGCCGCATGCAGAAACTGGCGAGAAAATGTGCGTAATTGCAGGCGCAACTCTTCTGAGCAGCCGCGCGGGAGTAATCGTTTGGCTCCATAAATATTATCTCCTACTATGGGATAACCTATGGCACTTAAGTGAACACGAATCTGATGGGTTCTTCCTGTTTCTAATATAACTTTCAATAAGCAATGAGCAGTATATTTGTGCTTAATTCTATAGTGGGTAATAGCTGCTTTGACGTTAGGCGGATGCTTTTCTAACGGATAGCTCCTCATCTTAAGTCGGTTACGTGGGTCCCTGCTTATGGGACGCTCAATTGTGTCGCCACTTATCGGGACTCCTTCAACCAAAGCTATATATTCACGTTTCATGAGCCGCTCTTTTATAAGCTCTTGCATTAATTTATAACTGTGATGGTTTTTAGCGGCAACTATAAGCCCTGAGGTTCCTTTATCAAGCCGATGCACCAGTCCAGCGCGTGGTAATTTCTCTTGTTCAAGACGGTAAGCAAGCAGACCATTGACTAAAGTGCCGGTTGGATTACCAGCGCCAGGGTGAACTACAAGTTGTGGCGGTTTATTGATAATAATCAATGATTCATCTTCATAAACTATATTTAAGGGCATCTGCTGAGGGGCATCAGCAGAGTGAGTGGCGAAAGAGCCGTTTATGCTTATTTCTTCTTTTCCTTGGATACTATAGGATGGCTTAACTTCTTGTCCGTTTACTAGTATTTGCGAGGATTTAATCCATCCTTGTAAAAGAGAGCGAGAAAACTGTGGAAAGCACAAGGATAATAAAGTATCCAAACGTATGGTTGGACTAATAGCACAAAAGCTTGTATTGAAATTAACTGACATCTTACTTATATAATATAAGGTATAATTTATTACTTTAATTTATTTTTTACTATTATGAATAATTCGTCCGTTTCAATAACTGAAAAAGATACCAAGCCGCTTTATGGCAGGTTAGCATTATTATCTGCTGCTCTATGGGGAGCAGGTTTCGCTTTTCAAAAGGATGCCATGGATTCGCTGCCACCTTTGGCTTTTACTTCAATTCGTCTTTTTCTTGCGGTAGCAGTTATTATATTGATGACATTTATGTTTGATCGCTCGGCGCTTAAAGGACAGTGGAAGCAGGTGATGCGCGCTGCCATAGTGCCAAGTATTCTTTTTGCTATATTGACTGCAGTTCAACAAATAGGGCTGGTAAGTGGGTTGGCATCTAAAGCTGGCTTTATTCTGAGTTTGTATGTATGCATAGTTCCAATAATTGCTGTGTTTATTGGCTATAAGATTAAACTAAAAGAATTAGGCGCTGCGACAGTGGCATTTATTGGTGTTTTATTTCTAACAATTAAAGAAGGTTTTGCTATAGATTTGGGAGATACTTTCTTTCTTATGATGGCTCTTATCTTTTCCGTATACATATTGGCGATTGACTATTATGTCAAAAATGTGTCGCCTTTGATGCTTGCAGGAGTGCATGTTTTTTATGCCGCTGTTGCGTTAGGGATAATTTCTTTGTTTACTGAAACGTTTGGGTTTGATGGTGTTGTTGAGGCACGAGTAAGTATTCTTTATTCAGGGGCTATTTCTGCCGGTTTATCGCTTAGTTTACAGATTATCAGTCAAAAATATGTTTCACCAGGGAAACTTGGAATCCTAATGTGCACTACAGCATTATTTGCTGCGTTACTTGGTTGGCTTATGTTGGGAGAAAGATTGACTCTTTGGGAGATAATTGGCGCGGTTTTTATAATGAGCGCAATATTGTTAACCAGGATAAGAGGGCGGGCTAAGAAGGACTCTGTTGTATAATAACGGTAGAGATTTATGCTTGAATTATTGTTAATGACCCTAAGAGGAAAAGTCGCTAATATGCTGATATATGGGCTGGGATATAAACTGGGAGCTAGTGTTGCTAAAATATCATTGTTATTACTGGCAGTATTCACGTTATCATTTGTAACATCCTGTGCTTCAAATAACGAAAAAAGATTGAGCGATGAAAAATATTATGATAATGGCGCAAGATTTATGGCAAAAAAGAATTACCAAAGCGCCCTTGAAACATTTAATTCCATCAAAACCTTGTATCCGCTAAGTCCTTATATTCAATCAGTTGAGCTTGAAAGCATTAGTGCCCATTATGGCCTTGGTGAGTATGAAGAAGCAGAGGCGCTGGCGCAGAGATTTATCAGCTTTTATCCTGATGCGCAGCAAAAAGATTTTGCCTATTATATGTTGGGACGTTCTCAATATGCAACAGGTACAATTTTGTTGGACAGGTTTGACCGCCGCGATCTAAACGCAGCTAAAAACTCCTTTGTTTCTTTCCAACAATTGGCTTCTTTATTTCCCGACAGCCCTTATGTAATAGAAGGGCGAGCCCACATGAGGCATATCCGTAATATTATTGCTGAAGATGAACTGAAGAGCGCCAGATTCTATTTTAGTAGATACTCTTATGTGGCGACTATTAATCGCTGCCGCAACATAATTAAGGACTTTCCTCACACCCCAAGTGTTGAGGCAGCACTTAGGTTAATGGCAAATTCTTATAGACGTCTGGGGTTGGAAGACCAAGCGCAACTTACGATGCAGACATTGGAAGATAACTTCTCTACGAATTGAAACAACATAAAACATATTTGGCGTTTGATTATGGAACTGTCCGCACTGGCATGGCAGTGGGAGAAGATTTAACCTGTTGCACTGAACCGCTTAAACCATTGCGTATGAAACATGGTTGGGCTGATGAAGAACAGCTGGCAGATGTGATTATCCGTTGGCAGCCAGATGCTTTTGTAATAGGTATGCCAGATATTCCCAATAAACACAATAAAGGCGAGATAAATATAGCGGCTCGGGCGCAGAGCTTTGCGGCTTATCTGAATCGTAAGTTTACCAAGCCCTGTTATTTTACAGATGAAAGATTAACTTCACGTTTGATGCAAGTAAAACAAAAAGAGGAGAAAGATAAGGTATCACTTGATAGTCGCGTGGCGCAGGCACTGTTGTGTGAGTGGTTGTGTGAGTCAACTGCTAATACTCAAAACATCAATGACCTCAAAAAGCAATAACACCAACAGTAATATTAATTTGCTTGGCATAGCTGATTTAAGTGCCGAACAAATACATAAACTCCTTGATTTGGCTGAGTCCTTAGTTAAAACTAAGGAGCAAACTACTTATGCCAAAAGTTTACATGGCAAAACCATAGCTATGTTATTCTATGAGCCAAGCACCCGCACTCGCGCCAGCTTTAGCATGGCGGCATATCGTTTGGGGGCAAACGTGATGGAACTCTCACCGAGAAATTCATCGGAGGAGAAGGGAGAAACCCTCATAGATACTTTCTTAACTCTGCAGGCAATGCGCCCAGATTTATTTGTGCTGCGTCATCGTATATCAGGTATTGCTCATAAGTTAGCTGAAAGAATCTCAATACCTATAGTAAATGCTGGAGATGGCAAGAATGAGCATCCAAGTCAAACATTATTAGATTTGCTAACTATACGTTTGCATCGCGGTTCCACTAAGAATTTAAAAATTGCCATAGTAGGCGATATTTTGCATTCAAGAGTGGCGCGTTCTTTCATTGCTGCGCTGAACAAATTAGGATTTGGTGAGCTTTGTCTTGTAGGTCCTAAAACATTGTTGCCAGATGATTTCGCTACAGGTAATATCCAAATCAAGCGCGACATAGAAAGCGGTATCAAGAATGCGGATGTCATTATGATGTTACGTTTGCAACAAGAAAGGATGGAGTATGCTTATTTACCGACAGGAGGAGAGTATTTTTCTTTATATGGACTATCTCAGGAACGGCTTACTCTCGCCAGTAAAGATGCATTGGTTATGCATCCAGGACCTTTTAATCGTGGGATGGAGATAAGTTCTGCTGTTGCAGATAGCAGTAGGTCTTTGATATTAAAACAGGTGGAATATGGAGTTTTTGCGCGTATGGCTATATTCCTCTCAATTTTGAGTGAGGAACAGCGAAAAAAAGTATGGCAAACATAAACAAACATAAAGAATTTATAATAAAATATACTATGTATATATCAGCAGTTTATGGAATTGCTATGTGCATCAATTATGGATAAACTATAGAATACTTAATAAGTAGAGATAAATTATGGCTTTAATAACACTTAGACAACTATTGGATCACGCCGCAGAAAATGATTATGGCGTTCCAGCATTTAACGTTAACAACATGGAACAGATACGCGCAATAATGGAAGGCGCATCAGAGGTTAACAGCCCTGTTATAGTTCAGGCATCAGCAGGCGCGCGCAAGTATGCTGGCTCGCCTTTTTTACGCCACTTGATTTTAGCGGCTGCGGAAGAGTTTCCGCATATACCTTTATGTATGCATCAAGATCATGGTGCTTCTCCCGCGGTTTGCCAAAGGTCTATCCAATTGGGATTTACTTCTGTAATGATGGACGGTTCTTTATTAGAGGATATGAAGACCCCAGCTGATTTTGAGTATAACGTTAAGGTTACTAAACTAACAACAGATATGGCGCATGCTTGTGGCGTTTCTGTGGAAGGAGAACTTGGCTGCTTGGGCTCTTTGGAAACAGGGATGGCGGATAAAGAGGATGGGCACGGCGCCGAAGGAGCTTTGACGCGTGAGCAGATGCTGACAGACCCACAAGAAGCGGCGGATTTCGTTAAGCAAACGGGTGTTGATGCTCTTGCTATAGCTATAGGCACTAGTCATGGAGCATACAAATTTACTCGTCCTCCTACTGGCGAAGTGCTGTCAATAGAGAGAATTAAGGAAATTCATAAACTTTTACCTAATACGCATTTGGTGATGCACGGTTCTTCCAGTGTGCCGCAAGAGTGGCTGAAAACAATAAATAAATTTGGCGGCGAAATACGTGAGACCTACGGCGTGCCAGTAAGCGAAATACAAGAAGGTATTAAGAGCGGAGTACGTAAGGTGAATATAGACACCGATTTGCGTTTGGCGGTAACAGGAACTCTGAGAAAATACCTGACAGAAAATAAGAGTGAATTTGACCCACGTAAATACTTAGCACTGACAATTACTTCAATGAAAGAAATTGTTAAAGCGCGTCTTGAAGCATTTGGCACTGCTGGTTGGGCGGATAAAATAAAGCCATTAGATGTAGAAGCAATGGCGCAAAAGTATCAAGCAGGTGAACTAAACTCATAAATTAACTAAATACACTAAACACATTAAACACATAGATCATAATGGACTATAGATTTTTTACTTCAGAATCAGTATCCGAGGGTCATCCAGATAAAATGGCAGACCAAATTTCAGATGCAATTCTTGATGACATTATCAGGCAAGATCCTACAGCGCGGGTTGCTTGTGAAGTACTAATAAAAACAGGATTAGTGGTGGTAGCAGGCGAGGTTAAGACCACTTGTTATGTTGATGTGGAGAATATTACTCGTGATGTTATTAAAAAAATTGGCTATGATAATGCTGATTATGGTATGCATCACGCTGCTTGCGGAGTTATTAATGCTTTGGGTCAGCAGTCGCAGGATATATCTCAGGGAGTTGATAGAAAAGATGAAGATATTGGAGCTGGCGATCAGGGGATGATGTTTGGTTATGCTTCGGATGAAACTGATGTTTATATGCCAATTGCAATAACTTATGCCCATAAGTTGGTGCGAAAACAGGCGGAGGTGCGGCGCAGCAAACTAAAGTGGTTACGTCCCGATGCCAAGAGTCAGGTTACTTTTCAGTTTGATGATGATGGCAATCCTGTAGCAGTTAGCGCAATTGTGCTTTCCACTCAACATGACCCTGACATAACTTCCAAAGAAATAAACGAGGCAGTTATGGAAGAGATTATTAAACCAACGATTCCAGCTAAATGGCTTCCCGAACAGCGCAAAATATTTATTAATCCCACAGGCAGATTTGTTACAGGGGGTCCTGAGGGCGATTGCGGATTGACGGGACGTAAAATAATTGTTGATACTTATGGCGGCGCGGCGCGTCATGGCGGTGGAGCATTTTCTGGCAAAGATCCCAGTAAGGTGGATCGTTCAGCTGCTTATGCGGCGCGTTATGTTGCTAAGAATTTGGTGGCTGCTGGCTTAGCGAAACGTTGTGAGTTGCAGGTTTCTTATGCAATTGGTGTGGTAGAACCCACTTCCATCAGCGTAAATACCTTCGGTACTGGCAAAATTAGTGAAGAAAGAATAGAGTATCTCATTCGCGAGCACTTTGACCTGACACCAAAAGGCCTAATAGCCATGCTACAATTGGAAAGACCTATATATTCACGCACTGCGGCTTATGGACATTTTGGTAGAAATGAGGATAATTTCACTTGGGAAAAAACCGATAGGGCTGCCGCATTGGAAGATGCAGCAAAGATTTCACCAGCTGTTGCAGCTGCCTCTAAATAAGATGATTATAATTTTATTTGAGTGGACTCAAGTAAGATTTTTATGATATGGAAGTATTTATTTTTACATTTATTTTTTTTGCGGTGGCATGCTTGTTAATGTCGCTGGGAGTTCTGAGCGGTAGAAAACCAATTAGCGGCTCTTGCGGTGGAATAGGCGGGCTAGGAGATGGTTGTGAAATATGCGGTGGGAGTAAAATTAAATGTGATGAAGAGTCACGCAAATTAGCAGCTAAACTATCAAGTACACCTCGTATATCAGCGGATGAAGTATCTAAAGAAATATAATTTCCTATATTTCTATGGAGACATTTAATCCGCAAAAAAATACGGCAAACGCGCCATTAATCATTCATGATAGCGCTATAAAAAAAGCTAAAGCATTGATGAAAATGGAGAATAATCACTCTCTTATGCTAAGGGTATTTATCACTGGTGGTGGTTGCTCTGGTTTTCAGTATGGCTTTGCCTTTGAAAGCAGTCCAGCTGATGATGATATTTTTATTCGTAAAGATGGGGTGACGCTGGTAGTTGACCCAATGAGTATCCAGTATCTTAAGGGGGCTGAAGTTATTTATCAAGAAGGACTTGAAGGGGCAAGATTTATTATCAATAATCCCAATGCTAAGACAACCTGCGGTTGCGGGTCATCTTTTTCAATTTAGAAAAATATTTAGTCGGTTAGGGACTTATCTATGATGACTTCTGTGCCATTAAGTATTTATATTCACATTCCCTGGTGTGAGAAAAAATGCCCTTATTGTGATTTTAATTCTCACACTTTACCTGGAGAGGATACCCCCGCCTCAATGGAAAAAATATATGCGGCTGCTTTGCAGCGTGATTTGCGCGATTGTTTAGTCCGCTATCCACATATTAAAGACAAACCAATTTGTTCAATATTTATTGGTGGAGGAACTCCAAGTTTGATGAGCCCCGAGTTTTACACAAAAATTCTTGATTTTGTCAATAATGAGTTTGATATTCAAGCAGACCTAAGCACTGATGCAACGCCAGGACTTGCGCCGTCTATTTCTAAAGGAGACGTAGAAATAACTATGGAAGCAAACCCAGGAAGCGCGGAATATTCTAAGTTTTCTGCCTATCGCGAGGTAGGAATTAATCGCTTGTCACTTGGCATTCAATCATTCAACGATGAAATGCTTAGAAATCTGGGTAGAGTTCATACTGCTCGTGCCGCGGAGGATGCTTTCCATGCCGCAGTTGCTGCCGGTTTTTCACGGATTAATCTGGATATTATGTTCGCTGTGCCCAAACAAAGTATTGCCGCGGCAATGGATGATATTAAAAAAGCAGTTGCGCTCAAACCACAACATATTTCTTGGTATCAGATGACTCTTGAACCCAATACTCTTTTTGCCGCTTATCCACCTGAGGGTATTCCTGATGATGAGAGCATTGAAGTTATGGAAAATAAGGGCTTTGAGATTTTACAACAGAATGGTTTTAATTCTTATGAGGTTTCGGCATGGACTTGCAACCAAACAGAGGGGCAAGCGCGGCATAACCTTAATTATTGGCAATTTGGCGATTATGTGGGGATTGGAGCTGGCGCCCATAGCAAGATTACCATGCCAAACGGCAGGGTTTTACGTGAAAGACGTATCCGTCAGCCGAATAAATACATGATAAGTGATAATCAGGCGGTAGATTGTAGAATATTACAGAATGATGATTTAATTTATGAGTTTATGCTGAATGCCATGCGTTTGCGAGAAGGTTTTACACCTGAGCTATTTAACCAGCGCACTGGATTACCTTTTGAGTGTTTGTTACCAGGCATTAAGAAGGCGCAGGAATTGGGCCTTATGGGGCTAATAGAGAATAATAATGGACAGGGTAATGCATGGATAGTTGCTACTGATAGGGGGCGTAAGGTTTTAAATGATGTGATTTTGTTGTTTTCAGCATCCTGAGACACCCCAATATATCCTGCCCCTACATTTAATTTATTTTTATATTGACATATTGCTATATGTTTTCTATAATTAAAATCTATATCGGCATAAATAGGGGCCATAGCTCAGCTGGGAGAGCATCTGATTTGCATTCAGAAGGTCGTCGGTTCGATCCCGACTGGCTCCATTTTGAATTATTTATTAAAATTAATATTGCCATTTAGTCCATCGGACGTATATAGGGCATATAATAGACACTATGAAAAAAGACATTCATCCCCAATATAACAAAATCACCGCAACTTGTTTTTGTGGCAACGGCAGTTATGAATTGTATTCCACTCTTAAAGAGGACATAACTTTGGAAATATGCGCTAAATGCCATCCCTTCTATACGGGAGAGCAAAAAATTGTTGACAGAGCAGGACGTGTTGAAAAATTTCAGAAAAGATTTGGCAAGAAGCTGGTAACAGCTACAACTGGTTGAATAATTCTTAAATAACCCTTAAACAATTACTGCTCTTGCTTGTTAGGGCGTTGTTGCTTATCAATATAAAGTTTTTGTGTTAATCACAACCACAGGTGAAGGCAAGCGTGGAAGATATGGTAAAATGATTAACGATGCGCAAGAATAACTTTCACTTTTTGGAAATTGAACGGGGTGATCCTCCACTTATATCAATGGATAAGAGGAGGGAGCAGTTCAGTGAAATATATACCCAATACTCGCAAGAAAAAGCGGCAACTCAATCGGAAAGATGTCTGGACTGCGGCATACCTTATTGCCAATGGGGCTGTCCAGTACACAACTATATACCCAATTGGCTGGAGCTAGCTGCCAAAGGTAATATTTTTCAAGCAGCAGAATTATGTCATCAAACGAATAGTTTGCCAGAGGTATGCGGACGCATTTGCCCGCAAGATAGATTATGCGAAGGCGCCTGCACTTTAAACGATGGATTTGGCGCGGTTACCATTGGTTCAGTTGAAAAATATATCACTGATACGGCTTTCGCCCTGGGATGGCGTCCTGATCTCTCAGCAGTTAAACCAACTGGCAAAAAAGTAGCAGTAGTTGGCGCAGGTCCTGCAGGTCTTGCCTGCGCTGATGTTTTGCTGCGCAATGGAGTTAAAGCAGTGGTTTTTGACAGGTACCCAGAAATAGGCGGTTTACTTAATTTTGGTATACCACCTTTTAAACTTGATAAGAAAGTGCTTGACCTGCGTTATGAAATATTCACTGATATGGGGGCGGAGTTTCGTCTTAACACTACTATAGGCAAGGATATTGCTATGGAAGAATTATTGGCGGAGTATGACGCAGTTTTTCTTGGAATGGGAACCTATAAATATGTTACAGGAGAGATTCCTGGCATCAACAAGCAAAATGTTTATTCGGCATTGCCTTTTTTAATAGGCAATATTAATCAGGTGCGGGGTTATAATGAAGGAACAGAATTTGTTAATATGGAAGATAAAAGAGTCGTGATTTTAGGCGGAGGTGATACTGCTATGGATTGCAATCGCACCTGTATAAGACAAGGAGCTCGTTCAGTTATATGCTGCTACAGACGAGATGAAGAAGATATGCCTGGCTCAAAACGTGAAATTAAAAATGCTCGTGAAGAGGGGGTGCGCTTTAGGTTTAATCATAAACCGCTGGAAATAATAGGTGATGATAAGGTGACAGGAGTACGCTTTATTAAGACAGAAATGGGCGAGGCAGACGATAATGGTAAACGACGAGCTACAGATCTACCTGGAAGTGAGGTTGAAATTGTTGCCGATGCGGTGATTATTGCTTTTGGTTTTCAACCCAATCCACCAAAGTGGTTTTTGGATTATGGGGTGGCGACTCATGATGATGGCAGAGTTAGAGTTAGCACTAACCAAGGGGCGGAATATCAAACTAATAATCCCAAAGTTTTTGCTGCAGGCGATATGGTAAGAGGGGCAGATTTAGTGGTAACTGCCATAGCAGATGCACGTGAAGCCGCTCTTTCTATAATAAACTACATCAATGATTAATTTTTATATGAAAGTTATGATTAATAGAACCCTCGCTAGATTCTGGTTATTTCTTATAATAACAAAATGAGTGTCATGAAAAAAGATTCAATATTTCAAATAATAGCAGTTACTTTAGCTGTATGTTTTGTTTGCTCTATAGCGGTGTCTATGTCTGCGGTGCTACTAAGAGAAAAGCAGAACATTAACCGCGAGCTGGCGCGCAAAAAGAATATTCTAACCGCGGCAAATGTTATTAACCCGCAACAGATAACCTCAGCTGAGATTGAGGAAATATTTAGCAATGTAGAGTTACGCCTTGCCGACCTTAATAAAGGAGTATTTGTTGATGAGCCAGATGTAGTTTCTTACGACCAACGTAAAGCGGAGAAAGATCCAGCGCTATCAATTGAGCTGAGTTCCAATGATGATATCGCCTCTATAGGCAGCCGTGAGAATTATTCTTTGGTTTATTTTATTAGTGGCGACAATAAGCAAGTAGCAGTATTCCCTATTCGTGGTTATGGGTTATGGTCTACTCTGCGCGGTTACTTGGCGCTGGATACTAAGGACTATAACACTATAGCTGGATTAACTTTTTATGAGCATGCCGAGACCCCAGGGTTGGGCGGCGAAGTGGATAATGAAGGATGGAAAGAGCAATGGCGTGGTAAAATGTTATCGGATAATGAAGGAAATATTGCTATTCGTTTGGTGCGCGGCGCAGCGGATGGTAGTAGCGGTGCAACTGCTGGCAACTGGGAAGAATCGGATGAAAGCGATGAAGATTGGGTTGACCCTGCCGCCTATCAAGTGGAGGCATTATCTGGCGCCAGTATAACTTCAAATGGAGTTAATAACCTGTTGCAATTTTGGTTTGGTGACTTGGGATTTAAAAAATTGATTGAAAATATTAAAGGAAATAAGGTATGAGTGTAGTGAAAGAAAAGTTCATTAATAATATTCTTGCTCCAGCAGGAATTGAGATTAATGGCAAAAACCCGTGGGATCCGCAGGTTCATAACGAGGCGGTTTATAAAAGAATTGCTTTTGGTCGTACATTGGCTTTAGGGGAGTCCTATATGGATGGCTGGTGGGATTGTGATAATTTGGAGGAGTTCTTTTTTCGTATTATAAGCACAACAATGAAAGATGGCAATAACCTTAAGGGAAGACCAACTGGGTTTATGGAAGGTTTCTGGCATCGCTTATTACCGTTTTTTATTAATCAGCAAACGTTTAAACGTTCAGTTAAAGTGGCTCGCCAACATTATGATGTTGGTAATGATGTTTATGAGCTTATGCTTGGCAAGGATATGCAATATACCTGCGCCTATTGGCAGAATGCTGAAACACTTGATGAAGCGCAAGAAAATAAGCTTGACTTAATCTGCCGTAAACTAAAGTTGAAACCTGGTATGGAGGTTTTGGAATTAGGCGGTGGTTTTGGGGGGTTGGCAAGGTTTATGGCAAAGAATTATGGATGCTCGGTTACCGTCTATAACATAGCGCGCGAGCAGATTAAAAAGGCGCGTGAATTAACTGAAGGATTAAAAGTTAAAATTATAGAGGCAGATTATCGCAAGGCAAGTGGCTTGTATGATAGAGTTGCCGCCATAGGTTTGTGTGAGCATGTGGGTTTTAAGAATTATCAAACATTAATGGATACTGCGTTTCGCTGCCTTAAAGAAAAGGGCTTGTTTATCGTGCATACCAATGGTTCCAATGAGACATCCCATCACTATGAACCCTGGATGGAAAAATATATCTTTCCTAATAGTATGATACCCTCGGCAAAGCAGCTCAGCGCTTCTTTTGATAATCTATTTATGTTGGAGGACTGGCATGTTCTCAGCGGCAACTATTTTCAAACATTGATGGCTTGGTATGATAATTTTGTCAACAATTATAGCAAGATAAAGGATAAGTATGACGATAGATTCTATCGCATGTGGTGCTATTATTTGTTATTTTCGGCGGCATCGCATAGAACTCGTGGCGCTCAATTATGGCATATAGTTCTATCCAAAATGAATATTGATCAGCAATATATTTCTGAAAGGTAGTATTAATTTATATATAACAGGTTTTAATTTATGAATCAGCTTAAAACAAAAGATGTTTTGTTGGACCCTATATTCAACAATAACCCCATTGGACTTCAAGTATTAGGGATATGTTCGGCTTTGGCAGTAACTGGCAGTTTAAGAGTTACTGTGGTAATGTGCCTGGCAGTAATTGCTGTAACCGCATTCTCTAACTTTTTTGTTTCGTTAATCCGTCAGTATATCCCCACAAACATAAGAATTATTATTCAGATGACAATCATAGCATCCTTGGTTATAGTGGTGGACCAAATCCTCAAAGCATTTGCTTATGAGATAAGTAAACAGTTATCTGTTTTCGTTGGCTTAATCATCACTAATTGTATAGTAATGGCGCGCGCCGAGGGTTTTGCTATGCAGAATCCACCAGTAATAAGCTTAGTTGATGGCATTGGCAATGGGTTAGGATATAGTATTCTGTTGCTTGCAGTTGCTGTCGTGCGGGAACTATTGGGCGCTGGTTCACTTTTTGATGTGCAAATTCTGCCATTGGTTAAAGAAGGTGGCTGGTATCTTCCTAATGGATTAATGCTAATGCCTCCAAGCGCGTTTTTTATAATAGGATTCTTGATATGGGCGTTGCGTAGCTGGAAGACCGAGCAGGTGGAAGAAGAAGAATTTGTTATAGCTCCGCATAGCGGTAAATCAGCTGCATAGCTTATAGTATGTTTGAAGAATATTTAAGCTTATTGCTAAAGGCAGTATTTGTAGAAAATATCGCATTGGCGTTCTTTCTTGGCATGTGCACCTTCATTGCCATATCCAAAAAAATATCTGCGGCTCTTGGGTTGGGCATTGCAGTGGTGGTTGTACAGGCCATCACGGTTCCGGTTAATAACCTTATCTATGTATATATGTTGCAGGACGGAGCTCTTGCTTGGATGGGTTTCCCTAATGTAAATCTAAATTTCCTTGGCTACTTGAGCTATATTGGTGTTATAGCAGCAATAGTGCAAATACTGGAGATGTTTTTGGATAAATATGTGCCAGTTCTTTATAATGCTTTGGGCATTTACCTGCCTCTTATCACCGTGAATTGCGCAATACTTGGTGGCACCTTATTTATGGTGGAAAGGGACTATGATTTTGGCGAAAGCGTTGTTTATGGCATAGGTTCTGGTGTTGGTTGGGCTTTAGCGATTGTTGCTCTGGCAGCTATTCGCGACAAACTTAAATATAGCGATGTTCCTGCTGGATTGCGCGGTCTTGGCATGACTTTTATGATAGTAGGATTAATGTCATTAGGTTTTATGTCTTTTTCTGGCATTCAGCTATAAACTTTATAATTATCATAATCAATTTGCGATGTTAGAAGTTATCTTAGGAGTTATCTTTTTTTCCACCATAGTTCTAGCTTTGGTGTTTGTTATTATTGGCGCGCGGAGTCAATTAGTTAGCAGTGGCGATGTTTCCATTGAGATTAATCATGATTCAGCTAATTCTTTGGTAACTGCAGCTGGTTCTAGATTACTACAAACCCTTGCCAACAACAATATCTTTTTATCTTCAGCTTGCGGCGGTGTTGGGACTTGTGGTCAATGCAGTTGCATAGTGGAATCGGGAGGTGGTTCGGCTCTGCCAATAGAAGGAGGATTTTTTAATCTTGCGGAATTGAAACATGGATGGCGTTTATCTTGCCAGACCCCGGTAAAACAGGATATGAAAATTATTATTCCTGAGGAAGTGTTCGGGGTTCGCAAATGGGAATGTGAAGTTATATCCAATAATAATGTGGCGACATTTATAAAAGAATTGGTATTGAAACTTCCACCTGGCGAGGAAGTTGATTTTAAGGCAGGTGGTTTTGTACAGATGGAAGTTCCCCCTCATCAGATGCAATATAAAGATATTGCTGTAGAAGAAGAGTTTCGTGAAGATTGGAATAAATTTAAGCTATGGGACTTAAAATCATCATCACCAGATGTAGTAATTCGCGCCTATTCCATGGCAAATTACCCTGAAGAGAAGGGCATTTTGAAGTTTAATGTTCGCATTTCCACTCCGCCACCAGGGACAGATTATCCACCAGGAATAGTATCTTCTTATGTGTTTAACTTAAAGCCAGGCGACAAGTTTACGATTTTTGGACCCTTCGGTGATTTCTTTATCAAGGATACAAAAAATGAGATGGTATATATAGGAGGAGGTGCTGGCATGGCGCCGCTTAGGTCTCATATTTTTGATTTATTGAAGAGACGCAAGAGTAATCGTAAAATAAGTTTCTGGTATGGAGCGCGTAGTTTACGTGAATTGTTCTATGATGATGAATTTGATGGACTGGCAAAGGCACATAAGAATTTTTCTTGGAATGTGGCAATGTCCGACCCCATGCCAGAAGATAAATGGCAAGGATATACTGGCTTTATTCATCAGGTTGTGTATGAGAATTATCTAAAGAATCATCATTCTCCTGAAGATATAGAATATTACTTGTGCGGACCTCCTATGATGAATCAAGCGGTCTTTAATATGCTTGATAATCTTGGCGTAGAAAAAGAAAACATTGCTTTTGATGATTTTGGTGGATAAATAGAAGCGGGTTACCAATGAAAAGCAGTAAATGAAGAACTTTGCGTTATCTTTTGTTATATGTATTTCATTGTTTTTTGCAACCTTAGTGGACGGGCAAGATAAACTATCTACTATTATGCAACCATTTCATTGGAAATATGATGTTGTCTATACAAAAGGCAAACAAAAATATAAGGGTGAAGGTGCCTATATATTAGAAGACAAGAACGAAGAAGGTACCTATAGGTTTATGGCTACATTGCAGACAAATAATCGAGTACTTAAGTCGCGGGATATTTTAACCCTGCGTTATGATGCGCAGCATATAGTTATTCCCTTAAGTCGCAAACAAAGGAATGTGGTGTTCGGGTTTCCACGCAATAAAAAGATTAAGTTGGATGAGAGTTATAGCCCCTATTATGATGCTTTATCTGCTCTCTTATTATTAAAGCATGATTTAACTCAGTGGGAGTCCCAGGAGGAATTCCAGAGAGAATTAGAGAATGGCAAATTAGATGCATCTGCGGATAGAGATTTTGCTGTTGCTTCTGATGAGGGTTTGAACAAAATATTGAATAATAATGCCAATAATAATGCTAATTCACCTAAAATTCGTTGGAAACTATGGATGGCAGATGCGCAAAAATGGGAAGAATTCTATCTGGGTGATGATGAAACTATAAACACTCCATTAGGAGATATTGAATGCTATGTGGTGCATAAGGTAGAAGATCGCCCTGACAGAATATTCAAGGTTTGGATGGCAAAAGAGGGTAAATACATTGCCCGCATGCTACAACACAACCGCAAAGAAGTCACCGTGATGAACATCAAACAAATAGATTAAATTTTGCTTGAAACTTGCGGTTAACTTATATTAGAGATTTTAATAAACTTTTGTTATAATATTATGTATGAAGAAATTTTTACCATTAATTTTGCTATGCTCGGCATTGCTGACGTTTAATATGGCAACTGCTAACGACAAGATAAAGATTGAAGCTGCCGCTGAGGGTAAATCCTATCCTATTGAGCTCTCTAAGGCGCAATGGCGCAAGCAACTTTCTGATTTTGAGTATCATGTATTAAGAGATAAGGGAACAGAATATGCATTTAGCGGCAAACTAAACAATGAAAAACGCAAAGGGATTTATTATTCACGCGCAACAGGACAACCGCTGTTTAGCTCTGAGCATAAGTATGACTCAAGGACTGGCTGGCCTAGTTTTTGGCGTCCGATTGATGAAGATGCGGTTGACTATTATATTGATAAAAAATTTTTCCAAACCCGCATAGAAATTACCGACAGTTCTAGTGGCTCGCACTTGGGGCATGTATTTGATGATGGTCCGAAGCCGACTGGGAAGCGCTATTGTATTAATTCTGCTTCATTGGTTTTTGTAGCCGAAGGTGAAGAACTTCCAGAATTAGTTAAAAAATATCAAGAATTGATTAGCAAATAGTCGCTGTAAAGCTATAAATAGCTACATAGTATGCTATTTTTTATGCGGGATATTTTGTTGAGGATACTATTCTTGTTCCTGTCTTTTCTCCTGCCAATGCCTGACTCATAGCATTTAACTTGTTACCGTTAACTATAATTATTTGTTGAACGCCGTTTTGTAAGGCATATTTCATTGATAGGGCTTTGGGAATCATGCCATCTTTTATAGTTCCCGCATTAATCATTTTAGGGATATCATCGCAATTAATTTCGGCTATTACTGAACCCCCCGCATCAAGGATGCCATCTTGGTCGGTGACATAAACTAACCTATTGGCTTGTAGCTGCGCTGCTATTTCGCTTGCAGCCCAATCTGCGTTAATGTTATAGTCAAGTCCGCTATTTATATCCTGAGCGATTGGGGCTATAATGGGAATTCCGATGGGAATTCCTTGTATATTATCTTCTATACTTTTTATTGGCGCAACCTGCACAACTCTGCCAACCCGCCCGAGAGATAATTCTTTAGATAATGGTTCTGCTGATTTATTATCTTTTTCTCTAACTTCTCTCTCAGCGCTTGTTTCTGCCTCCCAAGGAACACTTTTTAATACCCGTGACTCTTGACCAGCAATAGGAGTGCCGCCACACTGGCGCACTAAATCTGCCACATACTCGTTAGTTTCTTGCCCCAGTACTTTGCTGATTATCACCATTGCAGCATTGCTGGTTACTCTAAGCCCTTGCTTAAATATTGGTTTAATATTGGATGCCTCAAGTGCGCGATTTATTCTTTTGCCACCACCATGTACTAAGATTGGTTGGGCGCCTTTTTCTTTTAGCAATACTGTTTGACGGATAATATTTAGACAATCATCTTGGTTATCCATTATGCTGCCGCCAAATTTAATGACGATAATTTTGTTTGTTATGTTAGGCAAGGGCAAGGGCAAGGCAAGTTAGGCAAAGCGCGCTCAGTCAGATAAGGGAAGAGATATACCAAGAGGACTAAGGTCAAGGTCAGGGTCTATTGCGCTGAGTATGCTATGGAAAATATTTATAATCCGTTTGAGGGCATCTTTATCTTGTGCCTCAAATCTCAGCACCAGAACTGGACTAGTATTTGAAGCGCGCACTAAGCCCCAACCATCTTGATATTCCACGCGCAAGCCATCAATTTCAATTATTTCTTTGGCTGCAAATTCTGCGCTACTTTGTCGCAGTTTGTCAATAACTGTAAACTTTTGTTGTTCACTAGTTTTAAGATTAATCTCAGGAGTGGAGGTTGCATTTGGATAATTGGCAAACACTGTGGTGCTATCCTGCTGCATTCTATCTATTATGCTAAGCAGACGAACGCCAGCAAGCAATGCATCATCACTACGTGGCCAATTTTCAGCAAAGAAAATGTGTCCGCTCATTTCACCCGCCAGTAAAGCCCCTGTCTCCTTCATTTTTTTCTTGATTAAAGAATGCCCCGTCTTCCACATTAAAGGTTTACCTCCCTTGTCTTGTATAACTTGCGCTAATAAAGATGAGCATTTAACATCAAAGATAATCTCGCAGCCTGGATGGCGGCTCAACAAATCTTCGGCAAAAAGCATCATCATTCTATCGGGGTAAATAATCTCTCCTTCATTGGATATAAGCCCTAATCTGTCGCCATCACCATCAAAGGCATAGCCAATATCGGCTTTACTTTTTAGGACTTCTTGCTGAATATCTTGTAGATTTTTGGGGTTGCCTGGGTCGGGGTGGTGATTAGGGAAATTGCCATCAATTTCACAAAATAACTCAGTTACTTCACAACCGAGTTTACGGAATATTTGCGGAGCACAGCCGCCAGTTACTCCATTACCACTATCAACTATTATGTGATACTTGTTTTTTAATTCCACTCCCTGAATCAGTTTATCTATGTAGCGTGGTAAAAAATTTAGTTCTGTTACGCTTCCCGTTCCCACAACAAAATCCCCTTGACAGATTCCTTCATATAATCCTTGAATCCGCTCAAGCGCTATTGAATCTCCATCCATTAGCATCTTGCAGCCGTTATAATCTGGTGGGTTATGGCTGCCAGTAATCATTATGCCGCCATCTAAGTTTAGGTCGCTAACCGCATAATATAAGCAGGGAGTGGGGACCATTCCTATGTTTGTCACTTGAATTCCGCTGGTAGTTAGCCCTTGTATGAGGGCGCTGCTTAGTAGTGGACTAGATAATCTGCCGTCATAACCAGTGGCGATTTTTTGTAGCCCACGTTGTTTCATCTCGCTGCCATAAGCCCTTCCTAATAAAGTTAACAATTCAGGGTTCAGCTGTTTTCCGACTATGCCTCTTATGTCGTAGGCACGGAATATTTCTTTGGGGATATTATCTTTAATCATATAAAAGTTTAGATATGTATGGGGATATTAGGATGACAGCATAATGCTGCTCTCCTATCAAAAATCACATTAATTCGCGGTAGGAGCGACGGGATAAAGAAATAAAATTAACAAAGCTCATTGGAGTGACGCCAAGTTCCATATTTTGTGTTGCCACCTTAACCATTAAACCGCAATACTGCATAAGTACTTTGTAGCCGCGCCATAAAGAGTTATGTGGGTCATACATGTGAGCTGGCTCACCCATTACCGAATTAAGCTCCACCACTTTAAAATTTATGCCCTGTTGCAGGTCCTCCTCACTGGCGGCAATGATATCATAACGTCCCATATAAAAGCCCTCGTATCCTTTGCTAATTTGGTCTATCCGTTTTTCCAATTCTTTGGTTTTAAGTTTACAAGCATCCACAAATACTGCGCCAAGCGAATGAGTGCCTATATGTACTAGCTGAATTTGTTCACCCTGAGCGGGGATTGTAGCAAGTGCTTCTTTATGCTGGCGAAAATGGACTTTATACATTATGCAAGCGCGAGGATGCTCCAAAATTAATCTCTCTAATGATTTGACGCCGTCACCCCTCAGTGATATTAATTCCTTACGTCCAATTGAAAATATTGTGCCGTCTTTTTCTTTTGGCATCCGCACATAATGAACGCCGTATTCAATTCCTTGGGCATATTCTTGCAGCATATAAATGCCACCTTTGGGGATGCAAGCGAGTTGCTGCTGTAACTCATGTCGGTCCTTTATTATGCGAATATCAGCTCCTCTTTGCCCCACCTCTGGCTTAAGAATTATGGGGAAAGATAACTTGTTGGCACTAATGAATTCTTTGGCTAAAGCGAAATGTTCATCGGGGTTTTTATTTGTTAATGTTATGCATCTGGCAATATATTGTGGATTTTTAAGCGCTAGTTTTTGTAAGACACCAACTTTGGGTGGCTGATAGATCCCCGCGGCGAGCATACCAGGATTAACTATTGATAGCAAACCAAAGCGATTGCGAGGAATGCATAACAACAGATAATAGATAAATCCAGGCAAGTAAAAAAGAGCAGTGGGCCAGAATTCATAATGGACTATTTTCATCCAGCGGGCATATAAAAATCTGCGCCGCTTAAAATCCTTTAAGTATATATATCCACTTACTACCACTATAATGGCAAAAACTACAATCGCTGTGCTAAGAAAGTTAAGAATGGCTGTGGGGAATATGAGGCGGAATAGTGCTATAGCAGAGGCGCGGACGGTTGCTTAAAAATAGCTGGTGATGTTTGTCTGAAATTTCTGATAAATCGTATAAAATCATAAACTCAAGGGTCTTGAATGAGCTATGCATGCATGGGTCGCTACATACCCTACACTTAAACCTAAGATAAAGATTGAACAAGGGAGGGAGTATAGTATTTGTAATATCAACGGGGACTTTTCTGTATTCGCATTTGGTATGTTCAAGCGCCTCAATTCTGAAGTCATTACGATATACATCCATTGCCTTTAGCAGAGCAACATAATCATTGGCGTCTTGGGGATTGCTAGAGGGAATAGAACTGCAACCAAAAAAATATCTTAAACGATTTTCATAAAGAAGGACTGCTAATCCTTGCCAGAGAATAGAAAAAACTTTTGAATTACGGTGGTTCTTATCAATGCAGGCGCGGCTTACTCCTAATGATTGTTGCAGAATTTGTTCAGGGATTTGTGAGAAATTATATCTGTCGCTGCCGCAGAAGCCAACTCCTGCTGTTGCCATTTCATAGTCCTGAATTCTATAAGTGGCTACTGTATTGCCGTTTTCTTTGCTTTTTATTATTAGTTGTAGAGAGCAAGCATCAAACTCATCATTATCCAATTGCTGCTCATAAGCGGAATCTAATCCTACATGCATCTCTAAATTGAATACACGAAATCTAAGATTAAAAACTTCTCTTAGTTCTTCCTCGGTATCGGCTACTTTTATGATGTATCTATCGGTTTCCGCAATTGGATTAGGAATATACATATTCTGCTCCTGTGGCAGGGTCTTGTGCAATATTGTCATCTGATGTTACATTTATGCTAACTTACTGAATATATTTTACAAAAAAATATGCTATTTATTTCTATTTCTTAAAAATAAATCTACTGTGCGAGTGGGGAGTTTATGAGTATCGTGTAATATCAAAAAAGTTATGGTTTTAAAGGGCTCATCAAAGCATGGGTCACTGCATACCAAGCACTGGAATCTAAGATATATATTGAATATTTGTGGCAAGGTTACCTGGCTTATATCAATTTTCTGCTTTTCGTATTTGCAGTAAAATTCGGAGCGAGTTTTTAGATGAATATCGGCATGATTGACTGCCATAGTATTAAATAACTTTACTAAGCCGTTGGCATCTTGTGGATTGGTGCTTGAAACTGAACTACAGCCAAAAAAATAGCGCATTTTACTGTTTGCTAGCATAATTGCTAACCCTTGCCAAAGTAGAAAGAATACCCTTGAACTGCGACAATTGCGCGAGATGCAGGCGCGACTGACTTCAATACTCTGTTGTTGTATTTCAAGTGGAAAATTAGAAAAATCAAATCTTTGGGCACTATAGAATCCTTGTCCTTGTTGCGCCATTTTATAGTCCTGGATTCTGTAAGAAGCAACTACTTTATTGATTTTTTTGTCAATTACGACTAAATGTATAAACTGTTCATCCAGTTCATCCTTATCAACCCCCGAACTATATGAGCTATCCAAACCTTCACCTAATTCCAGATTAAATACTTCAAATCTAAGACGATACACCTGCTCAATTTCCTCTTCGGTGTCGGCAATCTTGGTGATAAAATCTCCATTCTCATATATGGGCTTAGATATCTGCAGTTCTGTTATACCTTTCATTATGCTTATTTATTATAAGGATTATTATTTAAATGCTGTTATTTTTCAATTACAATATATTCTAATGAATAAATTACATGTTGAATATTGACAATATAAACTGCCACAAAGGAAACCTGCCTGTACTTAAAGGACTTAGTTTGACTTTGGCAACTGGAGAAATAGGCGCGGTGATGGGCAACAATGGTGTTGGTAAGTCAACCTTGCTTCATGCTGTGGCTGGCTTTATCTCTGTGGATAGCGGCGCAATATGTTTTGGTGGGGATGTCCTTTCCACAGAGGATTGGGTACTGCCTGTAGAAAAAAGAGGAGTGGGAATGGTGTTTCAGGACTATGCATTATTTCCACATATCAATGTCAAAGATAATCTTGTGTTTGGTATTCGCAAACTGAATGCCAAAGAACGTAGCAAGCGGTTGGATGAAGTGGTGGAATTAATCAATGCAACTAATTTGCTGAGTAAGTTTCCTTATGAATTATCTGGGGGAGAACAGCAACGGGTGGCAATTGGCAGGACCCTGGTTACTCAAAACCGACTAATACTATTTGATGAACCATTTTCTAATCTTGATGCAGACCTAAAGAGAAGCTTATCCTTTGGAGTGCGCAGCTATTTGAAAGATAAGAATATAACTTCACTGGTTGTGAGTCATGATAGAGTTGAGGCGCTAAATGTATGCGATAAGATAGGTAAACTTGTTCATGGAACTATGCATGCATGGGAAGATAAACGCGACCTTCCTTTGGACTCTACTTTGCTACCTTCGGCTTGAATAAAGACGCATTTACTATTAGGTGAATACTGCTAGGTGAAAAATAAGTTTGAAATAAGCGCTATTATGTCTGCTGTGTTGCTCGGTATGATATGTTTGATAATATTTCTACCCGTAGTAACTCTTGCGGGGATTGCTTTGCGGGCACCAATGAATGTCTGGGGTGAACTGCTTACAGTGCATTTACCGCCTTATTTGAAAAACACTATATTGTTAGTGGTGGGAGGTGGTTTATTATGCCTTTTGTGGGGGACTTCAACAGCTTGGTTGGTAGCGAATTTTGACTTCCCATTGCGTAAAACTCTTCGCTGGCTGCTGTTATTGCCGTTGGCTTGTCCAGTATATATCTCGGGCTTCATTTACTCAGATCTACTTGGCGGATTTTTACCAGGGGTGCATAGTATCCCTGCAGCAATCTTTTTGTTTGGTGCCGGTCTATATCCCTACGTATATGTATTTACGCGAGCCGCCTTTATGGAGCAATCACTGGATTATCAGTGGGCTGCCCAGACGTTGGGGTTAAGTCGCTTACAGATACTGGGGCGGGTTTCATTACCTATGGCTTTACCCTTTATTAGTTTTGGGCTATTACTTGCAACCATAGAAATAATTAATGATTTTGGTTTGGTAAATCACTATGCGATAAACACAATATCACTTGGCATATATAGAGTGTGGCTTGGCATGGGTAATTTCAGCGGCGCAGTTATTTTAAGTTTATTCATGTTATTTCTGTTAGGCATTATGATGCTTTGTGAAGGATACTTGCTTACTAAACGTAAGAGATTTGAAAATCAAAGCAGGCATAAACATTTTTCTCTTCAACAGCTCGGTATGGCGCAGGCAATTGCGGCTATTATCTGGTGTACCGTCCCTGTTTTGCTGGGGTTTGCTATTCCTTGTTTGGCTTTGATATATTACGCGATTACTACCCATGATATCATTCCTAATTTAGTTGCTCCGTTATGGAACACCTTGTCTTTGGTGGCAATGGCTATATTCTTATGCATTGCTTGTGCTTTGGTTGTTAATTACACAGCGCGTAATGTCAATCGGACATTGCGTTTTTTCGCGCAAAGCATTAACCTTTGTTATGCATTGCCAGGAACCTTACTCGGGCTTGCTTGTATTGCCTTTTTTGGAATTATTAATAATCAATTGGCGGACTATGCCAGCATAAGCGGCATAGTCATTCTATTGTTTGCCTACATAGTGCGTTTTACTCCACCAGCAAATCGCGCAATTCATAATAATTTGGAAAAAATAACACCCTCTGTGGAGTTGGCAGCGCGCGGCTTTGCTGTGACTCGTTTTGAAATGTTTAGAAAAATACATCTGCCTTTATTGAAGGCGGCGATCCTTAGTAGCTCGGTTATTATATTTGCTGAATTATTAAAGGAATTACCTTTGGTGCTAATTCTTAGACCATTTAATTTTGAAACTCTTGCCACATTTACTTATCAATATGCAACTGATGAGCGTCTTGGGGCGGCATCTTTTCCCGCTCTTTTGCTAATTATTTCGGGCTTACCGATCTTATATTTATTAAATATATTGGTGGGTAATGCCAGGAAAGAACTGACTATTTAATATGTGGCAGATAAGTGTATAATTATCTTATTGTGACTTTTATTAAGTAGCCAGATGATAATATATTCTATCATTACCAATGAGTAACCAAAACAACAATTATATTCTTGCTTTAGACCAAGGTACAACTAGCTGCCGAACGTTAATTTTTGATGTGAAAAGTGATGGCAAGGTTGGATTAAAAGGGAGCAATAAACAAGAATTTACTCAGCACTTTCCCGCCTCAGATATGGTGGAACACGATGCAACTGAGATACTCAACACTCAGCTAACTACGGCGCGGCTGGCATTGCAACAGGCGCAACTTCAGCCAACTGATATTGCTTGTATTGGCATAACTAACCAACGCGAGAGCGTAATGCTGTGGGATAAAAACAGTGGCAAGCCGCTACATAGAGTGTTGGTATGGCAAGATAAGCGCACCACGGATTTTATGAATTCACTGAAGGAAGCTGGCGTGGATAAAGTTCTACGCGCTAAGACAGGTTTGCTGTCCGACCCTTATTTTTCCGCTTCTAAAATTAAATGGTTGCTGGATAACGTGGAGGGAGCTCGTGACAAAGCCCAAGAGGGTAGCTTAGCTGCGGGGACTATGGATGCTTGGTTAGTATATTGTTTAACCGCTGGCAAGAGTTTTATTACAGATGTCACTAATGCTAGCCGCACCCTATTATTTAATATCCATAGTGTCCAATGGGATGATGAGTTACTGGAAATATTTGATATTCCAAAACAAATTTTACCGCAAGTGGTTACTTCTACAATTCCTCTTGAAGAGGCGCCGCGCAGCTCTAAAGATGTTATAGGCGCCGAAATTCCTATAACTGGAATAGCTGGCGATCAACATGCGGCTTTGCTTGGGCAAGGATGTGTTAAGTCGGGAATGATTAAGAATACCTACGGCACTGGTTGTTTCATGCTTATGAATACTGGCGATAAACTGGTGGAAAGTTCTAATGGTCTTTTAACCACTATTGCCTGGCAACTGCCACGCGCTAAGCCAATTTATGCTTTGGAAGGTAGTATATTTGCGGCGGGTTCGGTTATCCAATGGTTGCGTGACGGACTTGGAATAATAAAGAATGCGGCAGATATAAATGAAGTGGCGGCTAAGGATAATGGCGGGGTATATTTTGTGCCAGCATTTGCTGGTTTAGGTTCTCCTCATTGGGACCCACGCGCTCGTGGAACTATAATTGGGATTACCCGAGGCACCGAGGCAGGACATTTAGCCCGCGCTGCGTTGGAAAGTATTGCTTTTCAATCGGTGGAACTTGCTGAATTAATGAAGCTGGATGCTGTGGCATCTTTTGACGATGGGGGGAATATTAATCATGAATTGCGCGCTGATGGCGGAGTGAGCGCCAGTTCTTTGTTTATGCAAATCCAGGCAGACCTATTGGGGCAGATGGTTAAGCTGGCGCAAATTGAAGAGGCAACTGCTTTGGGTGCCGCCTATTTTGCCGGACTTGCTTTGGGCTTGTGGAATGATACCGATGAGATTTATGAGCAGTGGAGTGAAGGGGCAACTTATAAGCCAGTCATTGATAAGAAACACAGAGATGCTATGATGACAAACTGGAATAGAGCGGTTGAAAGGTCCAAAGGGTGGGCTTGAAGTTTGACGGGACTTTTATTAGCAGCAATGAATAGCAGCAATAAAAAGACTAGTCGCCGCTTTATTGCCGCAGCGCGTTGCCCTAAGTGCGGGAAACAGGACACCCTTTATTTTGTTGGAGAAATTGGCGGGGATTTTGCTTGTGTGGAATGTTTGTTTGAATCAGCAAGTCCAGTTGCCTCTAATGACGGCGAAGCTGGAATTGTGGCATCTGCTGAAGCTAATGATAACAAAGGAAATAAAAGCTTAACTAATAAAGGACTCAATGATGCGGTTATTGAAGAAGCAGCAGGACAGACGCAACCGCTTAAAATTATAGATAACACTTCGGATAAGAATTAACCCATATCCATAGTGAGTTCTAGTGCGTTTTAGCTGAATGAGTGTAGATGCCTGTAAATATATATAAGCCAAGCCCAGTGATGTTGCCTCCCCATCTTATGATGGACGAGCGAGTGTCCGCAGTGCTATTTGACTATATGGCAGAGTTAGGCAATGCAAAGGACTATAACAATAACTTTATTCAGCCATTAGAGTGGTTCTTGGGTGAACAAGCGGATTTGCCTGGCGGCTTGAGTGCTGATAAGGACTTCGTCTTTCTTACAGATTCTGATAAACATGAGTTGCTTAAACAACATCCTCTGCCACTTTTCTTTGATGTTTTTTGGACACAAACAAATAATAAACTTATTGCTTTGGGACCAGCTATGCCTGAGTTATGGGATGCAATAGGCAAGCCAAAAATAATCTATAAATCGGGGCTTCATTCCCAGGGGCTTTATTCCCAGGGGCTTCCCTCCAATAAGTCACCAGTGGAGCAACAACTATCTTATACTATGGGGGATATTAATAGACGTAATGCTAAAGGGAAGAACATGGTATATTCTTTTGCGCTAACCTATCTTGTCATTGACTTGCCTGAGAATAAACATGCTGATGCAATATCAGATAAATCACCAGGAAGCTTGACTTTTCAATGGAATGATTTCTCACAAACCATTAGGTTGCAAGCCAACCCGTTTATAGAAGATGCGCCTAAGCTGACATTGGTTACCTTACAAAAGGATAATCCAGCACAATGGATTGAGGATTGGTGTAACTACCATCATAGTGAACATAAGGTTAAGCGCATAATTATTTATAACAATGCGCCTAATATAGCAGATGAATTGCGCCAGGCGCTGATTAATTTTGACAATAAGATGCAAACCACAGCAGATGTGGAGATGCCTGCAGATATATGGTTGGTTGTGTGGGATTGCCCCTATCAGTTATGGTTCTCCCAATGTCAGAGCGGTGCCTTAACTCATAGCTATTGGTGGTTGATGAATGCGGCATCTTATTTCTTAAATTTTGATGTGGATGAATATTTGGTGAATGATTCTTCTTTAAAGTTGGAAGAGTACCTTGTTAATAATACTCAGGCAGGGCGGCGCGGATTGTTGCTGCCAGGTTATGAAGTGCCTCGAGGAGATGAAGGAGTTGGAGGAAATAGAGCTGACGCTTCTTTTTGCAATAAGCAGCCGCAAGATCCGCTAAGTGACGCTAAAAGCATTTACGCTGCAATGGATTGGCAATTGCTTACTCCGCACTGTATTTTTCGCAAAGAGTTCTTTCCGCCCCCTTTGGTTTGGCATCTTTTGGTGAATGGCAATAATGGATTTAAGAACAAATTTACTTCATTTTGCGCTAAGTATTTTTACCAGTTCTCAATGGATATATTTTATAAGCTGCAAGAACTGAAACGAAGATTGGGACTTACTGCGAATCCGTCTGCTTTTGCTGCAGGAAAAATTGATAGGCCTTATATGCATTATACGGATTATGCTTCCTCCACTAATGAAAAGGGGTTGTATTTTCTTCATTATCGCAGTATGAACACTAACTGGAAGTGGCGGCAGGATAATCCACATTTACAATCACAAGGGTTTAACCCAGATATTCACGTCCGCTTGTAAAAAATATAAAGTGACAATAATAGCAGCATTAATGGACTCATTTAGTATTTTATAGTGTAAAATGATAGCATTGGCTGTGTTCATTATGTAGATGTATATAGCATATATAATTTCATTAAAGACGTTCAGTCAGGTTGTGTCATCAATTTGCGTATCAATTTGGTGGTGATGTTAATTGATAAATACTGGGAGGTATTACTATGAAAATTAAAGTGCTAATTATTGCCATTTTATTTGGTCTTTTGTCACAGGGGGTATTTGCAGATAAAAAAAATGACACATTAAACATCGCTTGGTCTGTTGAGTTAACAACTCTTGACCAATATTTCCTTGCCTTAAGAGAGGGAATTATAGTTGGAAGATGGATTTGGGATTCTTTGTTATATAAAAATCCTAAAACATTAAAGTTTGAACCGCTGTTGGCAAAATCTTATAGATTCGTTGACTCGGTAACTATGGAGTTTGAACTGAGGCGCGGAATTAAGTTTCATAATGGGGAACCATTTGATGCTGATGATGTGGTTTATACACTTAACTTTGTTTCTAATCCTAAAAACGGCGCGTTTACCCAACGGAATGTTAACTGGATAGAGCGTGTTGAAAAACTGAGCAAGTATAAAGTTCGGTTAAAAATGAAAAAACCTACAGCCACTGCATTGGAGTTTCTAGCTGGCGCCTTGCCTATTTATCCTAATGAGTATTATAAAAAAGTGGGACCAGAGGGTATGGGCAAAGCCCCTATTGGAACAGGTCCTTATAAACTCATAGAATTTAAGCCAAGCGTTTCAATGATACTGGAACGGAATGATAATTATTTTTCTGGGGGTCCAAGAAACAAAGCAAAAATTAAGCGCATGGTGCATAGGACACTTCCTGAAGAAGGGACTCAAATAGCAGAGTTGCTTTCTAAGAGAATTGACTGGTTATGGAGGGTTCCAAAAGACCAGGCAGAAAAATTGGCTAAACTACCTGGTATAAAGGTTGTAAATCAACAGACATTACGTATTGGCTTTTTAAGTTTTGATAGTTCTAACAGGCGTAATAATCCATCTCCAGTGAATAATGTTTTGGTGCGTAAAGCTATTGCCCATGCAATTGACCGCGAGGCAATAGTTAAATCATTGGTTGGGGGTTCTTCAGAAGTAGTGCATACTGCCTGCCATCCACGCCAGTTTGGCTGCGAACAGAATGTTGCTCGTTATGAATATAACCCGGCTAAAGCAAAAAAATTATTAGTTGAGGCAGGTTATCCAGATGGTTTTACACTTGAATTTCTGGCTAATCGTGATCGCCCTTATGTGGAGGCGATGATGGGCTATTTGAGTGAAGTTGGAATTAAATGCAATCTTGTATATACTCAGTATCCGGTGTTACGGAACAAAGTCCATAATGGTGAAATGGAAATCCACTTTTCTACTTGGGGCAGCTATTCTATTCATGATGTGTCCGCGATTACCAGCAACTTTTTTAAAGCAACTAAGGATGATTATGCCCGCGATAAAAAGGTTGTGGAAGACCTAACTCTAGGAGATAATTCAGTTGATTCAGCGGAGCGCAAAGCTGCCTATTCACGTGTAATGAAGCGGATTGCGGATAATGTTTACTGGCTTCCTTTGTTCTCTTATGGAATATATTATGCTTTTTCTGATGACCTGTTATTTGAACCAACTGATGATGAAGTCCCTCACTTTTATAATTCAGAGTGGCGTTAAGCTAATAATTACTTTTTTAGTGTATAATGATTTACTATATGTAGTTGCTCACTAAAATTAAAATATAAGTTCTATACTATAAATAAATAAAAAATAAATAAAATAATTTTTATTTTAATAATAAGAGCAACATATTTTTATTTTTACATGAGGTATGATATGAAAGTTTTTAAAGTACTTATTTTAACTTTAATTTTAGGGCTTGCTTCCCAGTGGGCCCTTGCTAGCAAAAAAGACGACACCCTAAACATTGCTTGGACTGGAGAGCTTACAACATTAGACAGATATTATAATGTTTTACGTGAAGGCATTATTGCAGGACGTTTGGTGTGGGATTCTTTGCTGTATAAAAATCCTAAAACATTAGAGTATGAGCCATTATTGGCAAAATCTTATAAGTTTATTGACTCGGTTACTATGGAGTTTGATTTACGCCGTGGAATTAAATTTCATAATGGTGAAGCATTTGACGCTGATGATGTGGTTTACACACTTAACTTTGTTGCGAACCCTGAAAATAAGGTCATAACACAAAGGAATGTGAACTGGATAGAGAGCGTAGAAAAAATTAGCAAGTATAAAGTGCGGCTTAAAATGAAACGACCAACTCCTATTGCGTTGGAGTTTCTTTCTGGACCATTACTTATTTATCCTGACAAATATTATGCGGAGGTAGGTCCTAAAGGAATGGGCAAAAATCCAGTTGGAACGGGTCCTTATAAAGTGAAGGAATTTAAACCTGGTGCTTCAATGATATTGGAAAGAAACAACAATTATTTTTCCCAAAGTCCAAAAGGCAAGGCAAAAATTAAACGTATAGTCCAAAGGACAATTCCAGATGGCAATACCCAAATAGCAGAACTTCTTTCTGGGCGTATTGATTGGATATGGAAGGTTCCTGCAGACCAAGCCAAAAGTTTGTCCGCACGCAAAGGCATAACAATTGCAAACGAGCAAACATTACGCGTTGGTTATCTGGGGTTTGATAGTTCTAACAGAAGGAATAAGAAATCGCCAGTGAACAATGTGTTAGTGCGTAAAGCCATTGCTCATGCAATTGACCGCGAAACAATTGTTAAGTCATTGGTTGGCGGTTCCTCAAAAGTTGTTGCCTCTGTCTGCCATCCGCGCCAGTTTGGTTGCGAACAGGATGTTGCTCGTTATGAGTATAATCCTGCTAAAGCCAAACAATTGCTTGCTCAAGCGGGCTATCCAAAGGGTTTTAGGATTGACTTTCATGCTTATCGTAACCGCCCTTATGCAGAGGCGATGATGGGCTATCTAAGTGCAGTTGGAATTAGACCACAACTTACTTACCTTAAATACGCAGCTCTACGCGATAAAGTCTATGCTGGTGAAATAGCTTTTCCTTTTATGACTTGGGGCAGTTACTCATTTCATGATGTTTCTGCTATTACAAGTCATTTATTAAAGGGCACTAAAGATGACTATGCTCGTGATCAACAGCTTATTGATGATTTGACTATAGGAGATAATTCAGTTGACCCAGCTATCCGTAAGGATGCATATTCCCGGGCGATGAAACGGATTGCAGATAATGTTTATTTGTTTCCACTGTTCACCTATAACATCAATTATGCTTTCTCGTCTGATTTAAACTTTACGCCATCAGATGATGAGATTCCACGCTTCTATAGTGCAAGCTGGCGCTAATTTTATTGCCATGGCAATAATCATATATTTAAGCTAAGTAAATGTGCTAGTTTACATAGCTAAACGGCTGGTATTGGCGGTGTTCGTCGCGCTTTTCGTCTCTTTCATAACTTTTATTATGATAAGAGCAGCGGGCGATCCCGCCATTGCCATGGCTGGCGAGGGAGCCAGTGCTGAGGATATAGAATTTATCCGTATTCAATTTGGTTTTGACAAACCATTACTTTTTCAATATTTAGTTTGGTTTACTGGCATATTACGAGGGGACTTCGGAGTTAGCACCTATTTTGCTTTGCCAGTAGTTGAATTACTTGCCGAAAGATTACCTATTACATTATCATTGGGGTTAGCTGCTCTAATTTTTTCTATTTTGCTGGCAGTCCCGTTGGGGATTCTGGCTGCGATATACGCTAATTCAATAGTTGACCGTATCGCTTTGTTTATTTCTGTTTCTGGTCAGGCGTTGCCAAACTTTTGGTTTGCTCTTGTTCTTATTTTATTGTTATCTGTTATGCTGCCATTATTGCCGCCATCAGGTAATGAAAATTGGTATAACTTTATAATGCCGACACTGGTGCTTGGTTATTATTCAACTCCAGCAATTATGCGTTTGACTCGTTCGGGCATGCTGGAAGTTCTTAATGCCGATTATATTCGCACTGCCCGCGCTAAAGGATTGTCACCATTACGTGTAATATTAAAGCATGCGCTGCGTAATGCAATTATTCCAGTAGTTGGCTTGGCGGCAGTTCAGTTTGGTTATATGTTGGGCGGTTCCATCATAATTGAAAGCATCTTTGCCTTACATGGAATAGGGCAATTGGCTTGGGAGAGTATTGCACGGGCTGACTTCCCAACTATGCAGGCAATTGTTTTGGTTCTTTCACTAATTTATGTTGGATTAAATCTAATTGGTGATTTAATAAATGCGTGGTTGGATCCGCGTATTAGGGTAGGTTGATATGTCTAATAAAGAATTTACATTAAAAGAACCGATAGCAATTTCTCCTGGCAAGATGTTGTTAGATCGCGCACTGAAGCATAAGGGATTTATGTTCGGTTTAATATGCCTATGTTTTTTTATAGTGGTAGCGATTTTAGCGCCATTGCTGGCACCCAGTGACCCATTCACACAATCCTTATTAATTCGTTTACAGCCGCCAATTTGGGCGGAGAAAGGCGGTTGGGACCATATTCTCGGCGCCGACCAACTTGGGAGGGACTACCTAAGCCGCTTAATTTATGGGACACGTTTGTCCTTAATAATTGGCTTTACAGCGATGATTATATCGGGGTTAATTGGAACAACCTTAGGAGTTATAGCAGGTTATTTTGGCGGAAGAGTAGATATAGCGATTACCTTTATTATAACAACCCGCCTGTCAATGCCAGTGGTTCTTATCGCCTTGGCGGTAGCCGCGGTGCTGGGTAGTTCACTGCAGATTGTCATAATAATCCTTGGTTTATTGTTGTGGGATCGCTTTGCAGTGGTTGCTCGCGCCTCAACTATTCAAATACGCGATGCTGATTTTTTGTTGGCTGCTAAGGCAATGGGCTGTCCACGCTGGCGCATTCTGATTGGTGAGATTGTCCCTAACATAGCCGATGCTTTAATAGTGGTGGCGACTTTGGAAATGGCGCATGCTATTTTGCTTGAGTCGGCTCTTTCTTTTCTTGGATTAGGAGTGCAGCCACCTTTTCCTTCTTGGGGGTTGATGATAGCTGAAGGTAAAGATTATTTGTTTTTTGACCCCTGGCTGATAATGATACCTGGGTCGGTATTGTTTTTAATGGTGTTATCAATAAATCTATTGGGAGATGGCATCCGTGATATAACAGCACCTGATGCGCGCTAAATGTTTATTCTGACTATAAACTTTATTTGAGTTAATGACCGCTATTCTTGATATTGCCAATTTGCGAGTTGATATTAAAACTCCATTGGGTGTTTTGCATGCGGTGCGCGGCATTGACATCAAGGTAGAAAAAGGTAAGACCTTGGGTATTGTTGGTGAAAGCGGTTGCGGGAAATCTCTTACGATGATGGCTATATTAGACCTATTGCCAAAGAATGCCGAGTGTACCGCCGACCGTCTTAATTTTTGTGGTAATGATTTGCAAAGTATGGATAAGCCCAAACTTAGAAATATTTATGGCAATGAAATAAGTATTATTTTTCAAGATCCAATGACTTCGTTAAATCCTGCTTATACTATTGGCGATCAATTAACTGAAATTTATCTTTGTCATAAGAAAGCAAGTAAAGCGGAAGCAGTTGAGCGCGCCATCTATCTTCTTGAAAGAGTTGGAATTACAGCTGCTGCTAGTCGGTTAAGGCAATATCCGCATCAACTATCAGGAGGATTAAGGCAGCGAGTGATGATTGCAATGGCATTGATGTGTGAGCCAGCTCTACTAATTGCGGATGAACCTACTACCGCGTTGGATGTTACCATCCAAGCGCAAATTTTACATCTGATTAAGGATTTACAGGAAGAATTTGGCACCAGTGTTATTTTTATTACTCATGATCTTGGTGTTATTGCTCAGATGGCAGACCAGATTGCCATAATGTATGCTGGCAAGATTGTTGAACAAGGAACTATAACGTCAGTGTTTAATAAGCCAGGACATCCTTATACTCTGGGACTGCTTGATTGCATTCCAATACGTGGCAAGGTTAAGAAGGGGCAACATCTTGGGACTATCCCTGGTATTGTCCCCTCACTTATAGGCAATATTTCTGGTTGTGCTTTTAGGACACGCTGTAAGTATGCTGAAGAAGCATGCGTGAATAAACTGCCACGGCAAGGAACACCTACTCATAATTGGCGATGCATTATGGATGAAATTCCATCCACTAAGATAAAAACCGCTGTTTGATAATGCCTAATAAAGTACAAGATAAAGCAAAAAATAAGGGGAAGAACAAGGGGAAGAATAAAGAAAAAGACGTAGTGTTGGAAATGCGTAATGTCTCCCGCACCTTTAATATAAAACCATCTATTTTTGCTAAACCCGTCCCCTTACATGCGGTTAGCGACCTATCTATCAAGCTGTATCGTAATGAAATAGTTGGCTTGGTTGGAGAGAGTGGATGTGGCAAGAGCACTCTGGCGCGTATGCTGCTTGGATTAATGCCAGTAACTGAAGGGGAGGTTTTATTAGATGGGCAGCCCCTGTCGTCAATGACCTCACAACAGATTGCAAAAGTTGTGCAGCCAATTTTTCAAGATCCATATTCATCGTTAAATCCTCGTAAACAAATATGGCAGATTGTTGCTATGCCTCTGATTATTCAAGGGGTGAAAGATAAAAAAGTACTGGATAGCAAGGTGCGAGAAATGTTGGATTTAGTTGGTCTGCCAAGCCGAGTGGAAAGGAATTATCCCAGTCAGCTTTCAGGTGGTCAACGTCAAAGGGTTGCTATAGCTCGTGCTCTTATACCCAAACCCCGTATAGTTATATGTGATGAGCCCACATCAGCGCTTGATGTTTCAGTTCAATCACAAATATTGAATCTGTTAAGTGACCTCCAAAAACAACTTGGACTGACTTATTTGCTTATTAGTCATAATCTATCTGTTGTTGAACATCTGGCGGATAAGATGTTTGTAATGTATCTTGGGCGGATTGTGGAGGCAGGCATAACCTCAGATATTTTTGATAAGCCGCTGCACCCTTACACTGAAGTATTGCTTAATGCCGCTTTAACTCCTACTCCTAATCAAGGTATACCAGATCTGCAACTTGGTAGTGATTATCCAAATCCAATTAACCAGCCCAGTGGCTGTGCTTTTCATCCGCGCTGTAGCAAAATTTTTGAACCATGCAAAACAAAAAGACCATTATTGGTCGCAACCGATAAAAATCACTTATGCGCCTGCCATCTTTATCCAGGTAGTTCCACGACTGTATTTAAGCAATAGTGTTAATAAATAAACTCGCCAATTATAGACGGGGAGTGGGAAAGGGAAAAGGAGGCGCGGTGGTTTCTCAGAACAAGCAGGCATCAGAGCAAGGAGCTCTAGTCCTCAAGCAAGGAGGCAATGCAGTTGATGCTGCTGTAGCTACTGCGATGATGCTTGGTGTGGTTGAACCCTGGATGAGCGGTCTGGGCGGCGGCGGGTATATGTTAATTAGCCCTCCTGATGCTTCTCCAGTATTAGTGGATTTCAACATGCGCTCACCATTGGCAACATCTATCAAGGATTATCCTTTAACCGCAGGGATTAGTCAGGGTTTGTTTCCATGGACTATGGTGGAAGATGAGAGAAATACTCAAGGAGCTTTGTCTATATGCGCTCCAACTGCAGCATCTGGCTTAGAACTTTCTTGGCAGAAATATGGCAAAATGCCATGGACGGAGTTGTTGCAGCCAGCAATTGATAAGGCGCGTGAAGGAATTGAAGTGGATTGGTATACGCAATTGGCGATAAGTTCAAATACTGAGGGACTAGCGAGCAATCCGAATGCCAAGAAGGTTTATTTGAAGGAATCAGGAGCGCCCAAAGCAACTGGTTGGAATGCTCTGTCGTCTGTCCATATAGATATGGGTAAATTGGCAGATACTCTGCAACAAATTGCTGCAGAAGGCAGCGTTGCTATAACTAAAGGAGATGTAGCCAAAGGATTAATTGATGATGTTAAGCAACTTGGCGGAGTGTTAAGTCAAGATGATTTCCAACTTGCTACGGCGCAAATACGCGAGCCAGGGCATTGCTCTTATGCCAATAACCAAATTTTTTCCTCAGCAGGGCTAACAGGCGGAGCAACAACTTTGGATATATTTTCATCATTGGATGTGAGTAATGACGTAGTTTTGGATGCTGAGTATTTTCGTAATTTTGCCGCTACAGCTATACCGATTATGAAACATCGTGTGACTGCTCTTGGCGATAGTGAGGTTAATGAAAATAGCCATCCTTCTTGTACCACTCATTTTTGTGTTACGGATAAAGATGGCTTGACTGTATCAACTACTATAACTTTGGTATCAATGTTTGGTTCCAAAGTTCTTTCACCGCAAACTGGAATTATACTTAATAACGCAATGTCATGGTTTGATCCCACTCCCGGGAAACCTAATTCTATATGGGCGGGTAAATTATGCCTTAATAATATGTCGCCTCTTATTATTAAGCATGCCAATGGTAGGACCACAGCGCTTGGCGCTGCTGGCGGACGCAAGATAACTCCAGCTGTGGCACAATTGTTAGGATTTATATTACACGCTAAGCTGTCATTGTTTGATGCCACTAATCAGCCGCGAATTGATGTACAAGCCAACGGCAGTATAATAGCCGATAGTAGTTTGGATTCAAGTATCATTACCTCTCTCGGTGATGTTGGCAAAGTGCATCAGGTTGAACAAAGCGTATTCCCCAATCATTTTGGTATTGTCAGTGCGTTGAGTAATTATAAAGGGGATATAGAGGCGGTGGCGCATCGCTTTCTGCCTCCCGCCAAAGCAGTAGTTGTTGAGCCGCTTCATTAACTAAAAAAATTACTACTATTATTATAATTATGAAACAAGATTTACCCGCGTATGTCATAAGTTTAGAACATGCTATTGAGAGGCGGGAGAAGATAAAAAAATCCCTTGATGGGATGGGAATTGATTTTGAGTTCTGGCGAGCAACTGATGATAGGAATCTTAGGAGTGATGAAATAGCTATATTAGGAGAGGATAGATTAAAACAATATCAACGTGTATTAAACATTGGAGCAGTAGGTTGCCTACTTTCTCATTACAGAATATATCAGGATATGCTAAGTAACTCTATAGGTAAAGCGTTAATTTTAGAAGACGATGTTAAATTCCATCCAGAATTTAACAAGATATTGGAAGATATTCTCAGAACTTCAAATAGTTGGAATTTACTTCATTTAGGATATGCGGTTGTTAATTCATCAAGCCCATTATTTAGCCAAAAGAATAATCCTCTGTATTTTTGGCATAAAAAATTATTGGGTTCTTATACAAATAATAAAGGGGTATCCAAAAATTTTAGCATTGGCATTGTAAAAACTGCTATAGGACTTAGCCACGGTTATTTAATTAATAATATTGGCGCTAGATATATGATGGAAGCATCATTACAGGGCATCCATCCAATAGATTGGGCTTTCAATTGCAACAGGGATCCTAAAAGATTGGCTATAAGTCCTTCTATATGTTATCAAACTCCAGGAGGAGGATCTAGTTATATTGGAAACTCATCACCTGAAACTAGCGATTTGCCATCTAATAAAGCTATAGATTCCATAGTCGCAACTTCTCATTCTAGTGGCTTTATTAAGATTAAAAACCACCGAATAGATAAATATTATCAGACATTTCTAAATTTCTTAAGGGGGATAAGAAGGGCTACCTATATTGTCACGAGATTGGGTACTAGACCCTTTTATGATAAAAAGTTTCATAGAAGAAGGTAGCATCTTTTTGTTGCTATAGTATTTATAATAAAAGCAAATAACTTTATACTAAATATTAATTATGGATAATGAAACAGGAAACAGTATTTTTGTTGCTTTATTGCGCGGCATAAATATAGGTGGGCGTAATAAGGTTGATATGAAAGAGTTGCAAAAAACCTTTGAGCGAGTGGGAATGAAGTCCGTCACTACTTATATTAATTCAGGTAATGTAATCTTTGTAGATAAAGATAATCATAAAACTGAAATACCAAAAATTTTAGAAAAGGGAATTCTTGAGGACTTTGATTTGAATATCAGAGTTTTGATACGTAGCTTCAATGAATATAAACTAGTGATGAAATCGTTGCCCCAAAACTGGAAAAATGATGCTGATATGAAGTGTGATACGTTCTTTTTGTGGGATGAGATTAATCGCTCTTCAATAATTAAAGAGATTGGTGCCAGAGCAGGTATTGATAAGGTGAAGTATATTCCAGGCGCGGTACTATGGCGAGTTGATAAGTCCAACCTGACTAAAAGTGGAAAAATGAGAGTGGCGGCAACAAAGCTTTATCAACATATCACTATCCGCAATGTAAACACTACTCGCAAGATATTTGCAATAATGCAAGAGTTGGGCGACTAAGTGAATTATTAATAAACTAAAGAGTATGAATATGAAATTATCAAAATTGAAAAAAGTTGAGCTGCGCGAGATTTGGCTAAGTTAGAAAAAGCGTATAAGGGCTAAATATTTCACCAATACTTTATTTTCTTACTTATCTTTATATACAATAGTATAGTATTGACCAGCAGAATAAAGTTGCTGAAGTGTTCTTGCATGTTTTTACGTTGAATGCCCGGGTGGTGGAATTGGTAGACACACAAGACTTAAAATCTTGCGCCTTCGGGTGTGCCGGTTCAAGTCCGGCCCCGGGCATTATTTATAGAGAAATTTTGTGCAGAACTTTAATATATAACTTTATACAGCAGAATATAGCATAGATATCCGTAGATAATTTATATATTATTATTTACATATCGTTAGAAGTATAACTTACACGAGAGTAGCATAATCATCACAATATTTTCTTATTCTTTTTGGAGCCAGGCGCTTGTTAGTGGTATTAGATCTGCTTATGCAGTCCTGAAGTGGATGCTGCCCGCAGTGATAGTTGTCAGGATACTTGAAATATGGGGCGCTGCTGATTATCTAAGCAAGGTGTTTGCTCCTTTTATGCAGATATTGGGGCTTCCTGAATGGACGGGCTTGGTTTGGGTAACCGCGATGTTCTCTAATCTTTATGGTGGTTTGGCTATACTGGTATCCCATAGCGAAACGTCCACACTTAGTATTGCGCAGATGAGTATCTTATGCACTGCAATGTTAGTAGCTCATTCCTTGCCAGTTGAAGCACGCATTGCCCAAGCTCTTGGAGTTAAATTTTGGTATATTATAGGGTTTCGTTTATTGGCTGCGTTTATTCTGTGTATGGGATTGAATATTACTTACACATCACTTGGCTTGTTGAGCGAACCAGTGAACTTTAATTGGAGCATCACTAATCAATCAGCAGAAGAACAAGGGGTAATGCTGTTGGTGTTGCAGGAAACGATTTCTCTGGCGACATTAGGAGCAATAGTAGTTGTGTTGGTAGTCATAATGGAGGTATTGAAGCAATTGCGTGTTATTTACTATTGTGAGTTACTAATGCGTCCCTTGTTGCGGGTTATGGGCATTTCTTCAAACCTTTCTCATATTATGGCGGTGGGCGGTTTGTTAGGGCTTACTTATGGTAGTGGCTTACTTATTGCGGAGTCGCATAAAAATAATTTCAATAAACGCGATCTAGCGGTTGCTTTGGTGTTTATTAGTATGTGTCATGCTTTGATTGAAGATACTATGGTAATGATTTTAGCTGGCGCTCATTTATCCGCAGTTCTATTTGCTAGGTTTTTCTTTTGTTTATTAATAGCAGCCATTTTAATGAGATGGCGCCACGCCTCATTGATTAAATTTTATACTTGAGAGCAAGGGGACGATACAATATATACCAGATTGATATGCCAGATTGCTAAATAGAGTTTATAATAGAGTAGTTGGGCGTGTCATTTAATTTGTTTACTAGTCCATTAGCAAAAGATGTTTATAAATAATACTATTGAATTAATATGTTTGAAAAAATTGTTGTTCCTGAAATAGGAGAAAAAATAACCGCCACTGGCGGCAAGCTGAACGTCCCTAATAACCCGATAATACCTTATATTGAAGGAGATGGGATAGGCGTTGATATTACTCCACCTATGATAAATGTGGTGAATGCCGCAGTGAAAAAGGTTTATGGTGATAAAAAATCCATATCCTGGATGGAGATTTATGCGGGTGAAAAGGCGGTGAAAGTATATGGCAATGATTCTTGGTTGCCAGATGAAACCCTGCAAGCAGTTAGGGAATTTATGATTGGAATTAAGGGACCTCTTACTACTCCTGTGGGTGGAGGAATTAGGTCGCTCAATGTGGCTTTACGTCAGCAACTTGACTTGTATTGTTGTCAAAGACCTGTGCGCTGGTTTGAAGGTGTACCTAGTCCAGTGAAAAAACCCGAAGAAGTGGACACAATTATTTTCCGCGAGAACTCTGAGGATATATACATAGGTGTTGAGTGGGAGGCCAATACTCCCGAAGTAGCTAAATTACTTGCATTTTTGCGTGATGAAATGGGTGTGGTTAAGATAAAACAGAATGAAGATATAGGTGTGGGTATAAAGCCGATATCTGCTTTTGGCACTAAACGTTTGGTGAAGATGGCAATTGACTATGCCATAGCTAATGACCGAGATTCGGTTACTTTGGTGCACAAGGGTAACATAATGAAATTTACCGAAGGGGCTTTCAAAGAGTGGGGTTATGAGGTGGCGTGCGAAGAATATGCTGCTAAACCGCTGGATGGAGGACCATGGCATGTTGTTAAGAACCCCAATAGTGGTAAAGACATTGTTATAAAGGATGCTATCGCAGATGCCTTTTTACAGCTTATTCAACTAAGACCTAAAGAAGTTGATGTAATAGCCACAATGAATTTGAATGGTGATTATATATCAGATGCTTTGGCGGCACAGGTTGGCGGCATAGGCATAGCTCCTGGCGCCAATATTGGCGACCCTTATGCTATTTTTGAGGCAACCCATGGGACTGCTCCTAAATATGCTGGTAAGGATATGGTAAATCCCAGTTCTTTGATTTTGTCCGCTGAAATGATGCTTAGGCACCTTGGTTGGGAAGAGGCAGCTGACCTTATAATTTCATCAATGTCTAAGACAATCGCTTCTAAACGGGTTACCTACGATTTTCATCGTCTTATGGACGGAGCTACTAAGCTCAGTTGTTCTGAGTTCGGCAATGAATTAATTGCCAATATGTAGAGCATAACACTTATCTTTATTTATCGGGGTATGGCGCAGTCTGGTAGCGCGCCTGCTTTGGGAGCAGGAAGCCGGGAGTTCGAATCTCTCTACCCCGATTTACTTTTTCACTAATTTTTCACTAATTTTCAACTAATTTAGATGTTTCAATGAAGAAAACAATAGTAATAACTTCCATTTTCTCCCCTACTAAGGCAGTACAAAAATTTGCGCAACTAAAGGATTACAATCTGATAGTTGCTGGGGATAAAAAAACCCCACAAAACTGGAGTCATCCACAAGGGGGAGTAGAGTACCTTTCTGTAGATGAACAGAATACTATGGAAGGGCAACTGGCAAAATCCTTGCCATTTAATCATTATTGCCGTAAGATGTGCGGCTATGTGCATGGTATAAGAAATGGGGCAGATATTATTATTGATACTGATGATGATAATATTCCTTATGATGACTGGGATTTTCCTGAATATAATGGAGAGAAAGATGTTATTGCTGATGATCTTGGTTTTATAAATGTTTATCAGCTTTATAGCAAGCAAAAAATATGGCCGCGCGGTCTGCCATTGAGATTGATAGGGCATGATTTTGAACTTGCCGATAAAATTACCCCAAGAGATTGTAAGGTTGGAATATGGCAGGGGCTGGCTGATGGCGACCCTGATGTTGATGCTATTTATCGTTTGACTAGCGATGAAGAATGTGTTTTTAACAAACGAGATGCTTTGGCTTTGGGTAAGGGAACAATTTCTCCATTTAACTCGCAAAATACTGCGATTATTAAGGAATTATTTCCTTTGTTATATATGCCAGTATACGTTACATTTCGCTTTACAGATATTCTTCGTGGTTTAGTGGCACAGCCAATAATGTGGTTGCTTGATTATCATCTGGGATTTACCTCAGCAACGGTCTTTCAAGAAAGGAATCCACATAATTATATGGACGATTTTGCTTCTGAGATTCCTATGTATCTACAGGGTGAAAAAGTAGTGGATATTGTAGCTCAGGCAATTAACGCAAATATGGGGTTAAATGATAATCTGTTTAATGCTTACGTGGCATTAGAGAAAGAAGGCATAGTAGAGAAGAGAGAGCTTGATACCTTGAGTGCTTGGCTAAAGGACATTGAAGTATAATTTTAGATAAATGATAGATCCCGATATTTTAAGAAATGACCCCGGTAGAGTTGTCGCAGCTTCTGCCAGAAGAGGAGTAGTATTCAATGCAGAAGAATATGCTACATTGGATAATAAGCGTAAAGTTTTACAGCAAAAGGTACAGGATTTGCAATCCCAACGCACTAAAGGAGCTGCGGAAATTGCTGAATTATTAAAAAAATCCGCAGATATTAGTGAGATTAAACAGAAGATGCAACATGTGCAGCAGGAGCTTAAGCCAGCAAAACAAGAATTGGATGCGTTGTTAGCTCGCCTTACAGAAATTCACTTAAATTTACCCAATCTTGCAGATGAAAGCATCCCTGATGGTAAAGACGAGAGTGATAATAGGTTGGAGATTGAATGGGGCAATAAACCTAATTTTAAATTCAAACCTAAAGAACACTTTGAGCTGTTTCCTGAACTTATGGATTTTGAATTGGCATCTGCCATGTCAGGTAGTAGGTTCGTATTACTACGAGGTAAGATTGCCTTGTTGCATAGAGCTTTGGCGCAGATGATGTTGGACATTCATATTCAGGAGCATGGTTATGAAGAGATTAATATACCCTTGATATTAAATCGCCAGACACTTATCAATAGCGGACAGTTACCGAAGTTTGAAGATGATTTATTTCATGTGCAAGAAAATCAAGGATTTTTAGCGCCAACCTCTGAAGTTGCTTTAGTTAATTTGGCTGCGAATAGAATATTTAAAGCTGACGAGTTACCGCTTAAGGTTACTTGTCATTCTGTATGTTTTCGCAGTGAGGCGGGTAGTTATGGTAAAGATGTGAAGGGCATGCTGAGACAACATCAGTTTGAAAAAGTGGAGATGGTTCAGGTAACCAAACCACAAGATTCTGATCAAGCTTTAGAAGATATGAGCCAACATGCGCAAAGAATACTGCAAGTTTTGGAGATTCCTTATAGAGTTGTAACTCTATGTTGCGGTGATATGGGCTTTGCTGCTGCCAAGACCTATGATATTGAAGCATGGCTACCTGGGCAGGAAACATATCGTGAGATATCCTCCTGTAGTAATTGTCGCGACTTTCAAGCTAGGAGAATGCAGGCACGTTGGTTGCCTGATAGTGGGGTTAAGGGCAAAAAAGGAAAAACAGAACCAGTACACGCTCTCAATGGTTCTGGACTAGCGGTAGGAAGAACTCTTATTGCGGTGCTAGAAAATTATCAAACCAAAGATGGTAATGTGCGTATTCCAGAGTCATTGCGTCCTTATTTGCCAGGGAATACTCCAGAAGTCATATAGAGGCGACAGAACGGATAGCAGCTGTGTCTGTGCCTATAATCAACCCCTACCTGTTATACAAATAGCTGTTGTAATAAAGAGTCACCTTCCGCTTCTTTTATTAGAAATTGATTAACCAAAGGAAGTGATGCTGCTTTTAATGCGGCTTGTCTGAGCAACTGCACTTCTGGAAGCGCATTGCCAAATCCATAGTATAGGAGTTCCATTAAATTCAATACCATAGCATTTGCTGGCTTGCGTTGTTTTTCGTAAAGAGCCAGTTTTTCAGGCACTAAGCATGACTTATCTTTCAACACACTATCTAATGCTTCAACATCTTTAAAGCCAAGATTGGCTCCTTGTCCAGCAAGAGGATGAATTGAATGAGCAGCATCTCCTATTAACAGGATACAATTATGAAAATATTTTTCTGTATGGTGAGATTTCACTGGAAATGTTGCCCATTTTTGTGGAGTAACTTCGCCAAGCTGTGGAGGATATGATTGATGTAAATGAGTGGTCAGCTGTTCCTTATCGCATTCTGCTAAAAAAGAAGCATATTCAGGAGTGTTGTACCATACTAAAGAGGCATTGTGTCCAGCCAAAGGCAAAAATGCTTGGGCACCATCGGGAGTAAATCTTTGCCAAGTAGTATCTCTTTGCGGGTAAGAGGTTGTTACATGGATTACTACAGCCGCCTGCGAATGTTCAAATGTGGTGGCACCCACTTTTATTGCTTGGCGGATTAAAGAATTTCTACCATCAGCGCCAATTATCAATTGGGCATTGAATTCTGTTTTATCCTCAATAACAATTGTGTTAGTATCTATATTACAGGAGTCAACTTTACTTGCTATCATTGTTATATTCTGGCTTTCTTGTAGCCGTTGTAAAAGAGCGTTTTGAATGATATCATTTTCTACAATATAGCCAAGTTGAGATTTATTAATCGCGGCGCAATCAAAGCTGAGAGGGGAGGTGCCTTCCTCCCATACCTCAACCTTACGGAATGCGCATAAGCGAGACATTTCTTTCTTGGCGCCAATGCTATCCATAAGTTCTAAAGATGAGTTGTTGAGCGCAGTTACACGTAGGTTAAATTCGTCCTTGGCTGATTTGATTAGAGGTGTTTGCTGGGTATTTTGTGCTATATTCTGCGGCAGAGAGTTGTCAATTAAAGCAACTTTGAATCTACTGCCAAGACGCGCTGCAGCTGCCATTCCAACCATGCCAGCTCCGACTATTATAATATCAAAATCACTCTGCGCCATGCGGTTATTTTACCTGCTTATTTACTTTCAGGTAGATGAATCCTTAAGTTATATAATTTATCTAAAAAAATAAATATAGTGAAATTATTAAATACTTTTTCAATGAATACAACCTTATAATATTGATTAACCAATAGTAGGTAAATGTCCCCTTCGTCTAGAGGCCTAGGACTTCGCCCTTTCACGGCGGCAACAGGGGTTCGAATCCCCTAGGGGACGCTTATTTATTTTTATAATTGATTATGTAAGTTGATTATAAAAGTAGCTTACATAAAGGTTTTAAATAGAGTTCTAATTCTTATATTTCTTTTGCTCACTTTCTTCCATCATCTTTGCCTCTATGGAGTAAATGGTAGTGGGTCTTAGCAGCAATCTTTTTAGTCCAATGGGCTTACCACTTTTAGCGCAATAGCCATAAGAGGAGTTTTCTATGCGGCTAAGCGCTGAATTAATTTTGTTGAGAAGATTGCTATCTCTTTCAATTATGCGCAACTTTACAAGAGTTCCCTCTTCGTTTACCGCTGCATCAAGATTATCGTATTCTTCGCGTTTTTGGCTAATTTCTTGACGTAGTTCTTCTATAGCTTTGGTGTATTCTTCTTTTTGTAAGAGTAGCATATCCTTAAAGAACTCAAGCTGTGGTAGAGACATATACTCTTTTTGCGATTGCCTGAGTAAAGTGCTTTTAGTAAGCTTCTTTGTAATTAATTTTTTTTTAACCATTTGCTAATCCTTCTGCCAATTTTTAAATTATAACAATTCTCTAACTTAATAGTAAGTATCAATAAAAATTATATTATATGTACGTTAAATAAAAAAGTGTATTGTTATAGTGATAAATTTTAAACTGCCAAGATAGAGTGAGTTTAGATCTCCCACTACTTTATGCTATTCTGCTACGCTATGTTGCTACGCTATGTTGCTCTATACTATGCCCTATACTATGCCCTATACTATGCCCTATACTATGCCCTATACTCTATACTATGCCCTATAGAGGGGGCTGAATAGCGGGGCTTATTCGCAGCAGATCCTCTTTTTTAACCTCGCCCACTATTTTATGGACTATTTTATGATTTTGATCAATTATCAGAGTTTCAGGTAAGATGATGACATTGAAATATTTTTGTGATATTTCTTGTTCTGGATCCCAAACAATTTTTACACTATCGGTATTATTTTGCACAGCGGGGAAACGATTTAAGAAATCTTGCATAGCGCTGCGGTCATCGTCATTGGAAATAGCTACCAAGATAATCTTGCCGTTACTATTGATTGCGGTTTCAAGTAGTAACGGAAATTCACGAATACAAGGTGCGCACCACGATGCCCAGAAGTTGACAAGTATTGCTTCAGCTTTGAGTTCTCTTAGATTAAATGCGTCCCCCTTTAGTGTGATTAGGTCAATTGCTGGCGCATCTGGTTGACGCCAGTTGTTTGATACTTGGTTACCTTCCGTTTGTTTATATTCCACGATGCCAGTGTGCCTTAACCCCAATAGAATTATAATGAAGAATAGAGCGAAACACAACATTGCCACATAAAATCGTTGTTTAAATCGCGGCATCCTCATCCAAAATTGACTGTTCTTTTAATATAAACCATAGCAACTACAATATACGCAATCTCACTACCAATAAAAATTGCCATGCCAAGTGCAACATTCTCAATAAAACCATAGGAGTGTAAGCCAATACCCAACAAATTCACCCCAAACCAGGAGAGAACTACTGCTATATTAAGTCCAATCATGCCCGCAGCGAAAGTATCATCGTTTATGAAGGATGTGAACCTGCCGTGAAGCATTAATAATAACCATAGGATAATTAGCATAGCGCCATTTTCTTTGGGATCCCAACCCCAAAATCTGCCCCATGACTGATCCGCCCATATTCCTCCCAAAATGGTGCCAGTAATCATTAGGAATAATGAAATCAGGCAGATGGCAAGCATATTTTGACTGATTGCTTCAACGCCAGGTGCATTTACTACCTGACTATGTATTGGTTTGTGTATTGGTTTTTGTGTGAAGCTCCTTGTATTTGCTTGCGCTCTTATCTTAAGTACCCGCATAGCAAGAAAAATATGAGCTAATATGCCAGTTACCAAACAACTGCCATAACCCAGAGTAATAATAACTACATGGGTGGCAAGCCAGTAGTTGGTATTTAGCACTGCAGTAAGCATTTGCATAGAATTACCGTCTGATAAATGCCCAAAGCCAATAGAATGCAAGATTATGCCAGATGCACAGGCAATCAGTATGCCACTGCCAGTTCTTTTTATTAATTCTAAAATAATTCCTATCAAGATAGTGACAGCGGCAACAAAAATTATTGACTCATAAAAGGTGGATACTGGGGGGCGAGATAAAATTATCATTCGGACGACTATGCCACTGAAATGTATGGCAAGTCCAATAGATATGATTATTAATGATAAATTGAGAAGTCGTTCTTTGCTAATAAGCGGGCGCTGCTTTTGCAATCCTACAGGATTCCTTTTTACAAAAAAAGCAATCATAGCTACAATGGCTGCTAAAACATACAACAAAAAACTTTTAAAGAATAACTGGTAGTTGTTATATGCCACTTCAAGTTCTAAACGCCATGAGGGGATGCCACTTAAAGAGATGCTCTCCTGTTGTAACGCAACGGATAGCTTATTCCATTCGCCTGCATGCTTATATGCCTGGCTAAGCATATTCCAGTAGCTAAAGAAGCGAACGTTGGCAGGTGAGCCGCCGCCACTTATTATGCTGCCCCATGGAGATAGCCAGGTATCTCCGCTTTCTTGCCATTGCGGCGGAATAACTCGCATAATTAGGGAGTTACTATCGCCACTAACACTGTTTATCAAATCAGCTATAGTAAGTAATTCAATTTCCTCTGAGGTTAATTGAGCGACTTGTTTGCTGTGAAGTACCGCAACACGGTTGACTATACGCTGCCTTGATTTGAGAATTTCTAAATAGTTATATTTTGTTCCTGCCTTCAGTCCAAGAGATTGAGCAAGTATCGGACTTTCAAGCGAAAAGGACTTGCTAAATAATGAGAAACTACGACTAATCTCAAAGAATAAGATAGATTTTTTTGATAGATCCAACATTTCTAACTGAGTTTTGGTTAACAACTCTTTATCCATTTGGTTTAATCCTTCAATGGTTTGCTGATTATTTCGCAATGCGGTTGCAATTTGATAAAAAGAATACATGTTCTTTTTGTTTGGCGGAATTTCTAAAGTATCGGCTAAATCAGGGCTGCGGATTTTGAATATACGTCTTTGGAAGCTATCTTCTGGAGCAAACATTGTTTCGGCTAGCCACTCAATAGCGCTTATTTCTCCCAAGCTGCTTCGTCCTGAGAATAGCACCAGATGGGCAATTGCAAAAGTATCCAGCGGCTTAATCCTGCCCCCATGTTGTATGGGAATTGTGGCAAAACTACTATATTCCATGCGTTCCATGCGTTCTTCATTGGCAATGGCATTACCGGGGAATAGAAATGTCATTGATGCAGCAAGTATGCCAAATAATAAGAGATTTGTTGCTGTCCTTTTTCTACGCAGGAGCGGCAAACGGATAAATAGGTGTAACAATAATCCAATGCTGATAATAATGCCAGAGAGATATGGGAATATCCTGCCAGTATTTTTAACTACAGCTAAGATAGTAGTTTCTTGGGATGCTTCACTTATGAATGCCGATTGGAAAATAGTCCATCCTTTGTAGCGCAAGGGTTGGTTCATGCTGATAACCTGTCTTTGCTTGATCTCGCCATCAATGACATTAACTATGGATTTATAACTGCGAGGAATTGCGGTAGCGGGGTGATATTCGGCAATAAAATCATTCAATTCAATGTCAAAAGGGATATAGGTTCGCTGGGGGCGTAATAGAATTTCATATTTTTTATCTTCTATAGTGATAGTTTGAATTATAGGCATTGACTTAAAAATAGCGTACTTGCCTTTAATGCTATTAATATTTGGGCTATTGCGGTCTTTTTGCGGACTGATAATAAAATTTATTCCCGCAAGATTTTCTTCGCTCTTTAATTCTCCTTTTTTGGGCTGCAAGCGAAAGTTTTTAGCAAAGCCATGATAGGTTGCGTCTCTTGATTGTGGTAATTGTTGAATGTTGATGTTAGAGAAAAAATCATCAATGATGATGGTAAATGGTATTTCGGGGTGGTTTAATATATTATTGTTTTTTAACCTATTGTGCGGAAATCTTATTTCAGTTAGTTGTTCTGTAGTTTTATTATTTTTGTTGGATGGCACAGAATTATACACAAGAACAGCAAGTTCTGAGTGGTAATAGTTCTCCATAATATTACTATTTGTCCCTTCGGGAATTACTAATGAACCTTCATTTTTGTTGATGGCAGTTACAAAGCCACCAATAAGCAATAATAGCGCGCCTAGATGGATAATATTATTTCCAAGTTTGCGTATATTCCAGGTTGTCGGCAGTAACAGCTTTGCAGTTAGTCCTATGAGAATTATTGCCATCACAGTCCAACCTCCTGGGATAGGGAGTAATATCCCACGCACTATAAAAGAAGCAAAGTATTTTTGTTGCGCTGGATATAACCCTATGTATTTTTGCGCTATAGTTCCTATTATCAACAGAACAATCAGCCACAGAAGCGCGTAGAAGGTTATGACAGGATTAGCACATAATTTTAATAGCTTAATTATCTTTTGTGATGAAGAGGCATTTTTAAATTGACTAAAAAATAATCTTATGGACATAGAGTTCTTTATTTAGGTGAACGTAAAAGTTTTAGTTGTTGAGTGGCTATTTCAACTAATTGATTGTTATTAATATTATTTCTTGAGCTATCAATGAATACAGTGAAGTCATCAATTGCTGCTTGTGTTTGGTTTATCTCAAGCAATACTAAAGCACGATTAAAATATAATATAGTAATGGCAGGGTTTAACGCAATATTTTTATTCAGGTTCTGTAATGCCTCGTCAAACTTGCCTTGCCCGTAAAGTAGTAGCGCAAGGTTAAATAAGGCGGCAGAATGATTTGGATTAATTTCCAAGACCCTATTCAGGTCCTGCATTGATGCTGCATAATTGCCAAGAAGTCGTTGAACCCTGGCGCGGGATGATAGAATATCAGGATTATCCGTTTGTAATAGAAGCGCTTGATTTAAGTCATCAAGCGCCGCGCTGAAGTTGCCAATACTTTCCAGGATATTTGCCCGTTGAACTAAATTATATTGAATATTGTGTTTAATCGCTATTTCTTTATTAATCATTTCAAGCCGCACTTGCAATGAGGGAGGTTTCAATGATTGTGGTAAAGTGCTTATTGGATTATTTTGGCTATTATTTGCAGGATTAATATACGCAGCTAAATCAACGGCTAAGATGATGGTTCCTAGTAGTATCGCAATGGGTAAAACAATGCGTTGGATGGTCTTGATAATATGTTTAGATTTCATTTAATGGATATTTTAGCAATATGATTTAATGTTAGGGTAGTTTCTTTGTCAGTTCCTATTGAGTAGTTAAAAATATGTGGATTTGCATTGTAATAGTTAAATCTTATTATATCAGTTTTATTACTGGCTATTATTGACTTATTAAAGCAATTTGCTATAATGTTATGTAATTTATAATTTTCCTTGTTGGAATATTCTTGTAAAAGCTATTTATTAGTAAGCAACTATTATGTTCATTGATGATGCTCATTGAAGTTCATTCAGCAGGGGATAATATTTATAATGAAATTATTTTAAATGCGTAACTATAAAACATAACTATGTATACAAAACACATTAGACAAATTGTCTATACAATTATAGCGTCCTTTGCTCTTTTTACATTCACTTCCAATGCCTTTGCTGCTGGTGAGGTTACTGTAGGATATCAGGGGGTACTTAATCCTTGGAAAGTCGCTATTGCTGACAAAACTTTTGAAAAAAGAACTGGATATAAAATCAATTGGCGTAAGTTTGATTCTGGCTCTGCTGTTATTAATGCTATGGCATCTGGAGATGTTCATATAGCCATGGCTGGCTCAAGCCCTATTGCCGCTGGCATAGCCAATGGTCTTCCTATTCAGATATTCTGGGTAGTTGAAGATATTGCTTCTGCTGAAGCCCTGGTGGTGCGTGATGGTTCGGGAATTGATTCACCACAAGACCTCAAAGGTAAGAGAATCGGAGTTCCTTTTGTTTCTACGACCCATTTCCACATGCTTTTTGCTTTAGAACAGTTTGGCATAGAATCCAGACAAGTGAGCTTGCGTAATTTGCAACCGCCACAAATAGCAGCTGCCTGGGCTAGAGGCGACATTGATGCCGCTTTTGTTTGGGATCCTGTTTTAGGCGAAATCAAGAAGAATGGTAAGGTTCTCATAACCTCTGGTCTTCTTAGTTCTTGGGGCAAAGCCACTTTTGATGGCATGGTTGTCAATAAGAAATTTGCCGCAGATAACGACAAGTTTATGATTGAGTTTGTTAAGATAATGGACGAATCCACCAGAGCTTATAGTGAGAATCCTGCTAAGTGGAATTCTGTTCGTTCTAACGCTCGCAAGGTTGCTTCATTAGCTGGAGGCGGTGCCTCTCAGGTTGCTGGAACCTTAGCACTTTATGGTTTTCCTACCGCTACTGAGCAAGCAAGTGCTACTTGGTTAGGAGGTGGTGAAAATGGAGGAGTTGCAAAAGCAATAAGATTCACAGCTGAATTTTTGAAAGCTGAAAAGAAAGTTGATGCAACCCCTAAATCATATTCAGGGTTTGTAAACAGCAAATTTGCCGCAGCTGCCGCTAAATAGTAAATATTTATTAGAGGACCTCTGTTGTACAGAGGTCTTCTAATTTTATTGAGTTAATAAATATGACAAGTTTGGTTGCTCGCGATGTTGATTTCATCTATCGAGCTAAAGATAAAAGCGAAGATGTCCTGGCGCTTAATAATGTGAATTTGGAAATAGGAGAGGAAGAATTTGTTGTTGCGATTGGAGCTTCTGGCTGCGGTAAGACAACACTTCTTAATCTATTTGCAGGTTTTCTTTCTCCCACTGAAGGAGAAATTTTTTATTCTGGTAATTCTAAAGCAGAAGGGGAAAATAATAATTCCACTAATGGACATAGCCAAGTGACAGGACCTGGCAGTGACCGAGGAGTAGTTTTTCAACGTCATGCGCTTTTCCCTTGGCTTAATGTTATAGAGAATGTATCTTTTGGACTGCAACTTCAGAGGGTTAACGCTAAAGAACGTAGGGAAATAGCAATGAATAATCTTGCGTTAGTTGGACTTGAAGAGTTCTCCAAACATAAAATTTATCAGCTATCTGGCGGCATGCAACAACGTGTTGGCATAGCTCGGGCTCTTACCTCCAATCCATCTACTCTGTTGATGGATGAGCCACTAGGAGCGCTGGATGCATTAACCCGCGAGAACACTCAGGAATTAATTCTTAAAATATGGAAAAAAACCGCTAAAAAAGTTTTTTTCATTACTCATAGTGTAGAGGAGGCACTTTTTATGGCGACACATTTAATTGTAATGTCACCGCGTCCAGGGAGGATAACTCATAAGTTTGAGCTTGATTTTTGCAATAGATTTCTTGAGGTTCAAGATGCCCGCAAGATTAAATCAGCAGCAGATTTTATTAAAATGCGTGAACAAGTTTTAGAAATTATTTATAGTGATGAAAAAAATAATTAATAGTATTAAGAGCATATTTTCTTCTGGAAACGGAAGTAGCGATGGTTACGGAACTCCAGGAGAAGGTAAGAGCGTTCATATTAGCATTGTTACCGCCATATTATTGCTACTTGTATGGTATCTGAGCACTGAAGTATTTAGATTGGTGCCTCCTTTGTTTTTACCCTCACCCATAGCAGTTATGAATAAGTTTACTCTTATACTGTTTGATGGCTTTGGAGGTTCAAATCTTTTCGTACATACTGGCTGGAGTATGTTTCGTGTCTTTAGCGCTTTTTTTCTAGCATGTGCTACGGCTATACCTATAGGAATTTTGATGGGTGTTAATCGCTATATGCGTGGTATATTTGATCCGCCCATAGAGTTCTATCGTCCAATTCCTCCTTTGGCTTATTTGCCTTTAGTAATAATTTGGCTTGGAATTGATGAAGCCGCGAAGATAATTATTATTTATCTGGCTATCTTTGCTCCTATGGTGCTAAATACACGCTCTGGCGTTAAGTCCGTTGCGATTGAGCAAATTCATGCGGCTTATTCAATGGGGGCAAGTAAATGGCAGGTTTTAACTAAAGTAATTCTGAAGGCAGCAATGCCGGAAATTCTCACTGGTATGCGCATAGGTATAGGGTTTGGGTGGACTACTTTGGTAGCAGCTGAATTGGTGGCAGCCGAGAAAGGGCTCGGTTTTGTTATTCTTAGTGCCGCTAATTTCTTAGCTACTTCTGTGGTGGTGATGGGCATAGTGGTCATAGGTGTCATTGCCTATTCATTTGACCTTCTAATGCGTTATATTGAAAAAGTTGTTGTACCCTGGAAAGGTAAAGTATAAGAGCTATTAACCATATAAGATATATCGGATAAGATATATCTTATCTAATGTTTCTTTAGCTCATCGCGTAGAATCTCATACATTTTATAGATATCATCTTCCTCCATAACAAACGGCGGGGCGATTATTAAATTATCGCCAGTTCCTTTTACATGCAACCCTGCCCAGAATAGGTTTTGATAAAGCTCAGTGCCGCGTAATGAGGGTTTATCTTTGGGCACCAGTTCTATAGCAGCAAGCATGCCACAGTTACGGATATCTTGGACTATTGGAATACCCTGTAATTGAAAAAGCGCATCCTCTAATACTTTTGCCAGTTTCTTGGCGCGTTTGTCCATCTCTTCGTTTATCATTATATCCATAGTAGCAACACATGCAGCACAGGCAACCGGATGGGCTGAATAGGTATAGCCGTGGAAAAATTCAATCATCATATCGTCTGCATTATTGATGATAGTATCGTATATTTCCTGCTTGGTAGCTACAGCCCCAAGAGGAATTGTCCCATTGCTAATTGCTTTTGCCATGGTTATGAAATCAGGTTCAACATTAAATGTTTGGCTGGCAAACCACTCACCAGTGCGGGCAAATCCGCAGATGACCTCATCAAAGACCAAAAGTATGTTGTTCTTGGAGCATATCTCACGCAATCTATCCAAATATCCTTTGGGTGGTAGCAGGCAACCTATTCCTCCCGCAATTGGTTCAACGAAGCATGCAGCTATATTTTCCGCACCGTATAAGTCAATAGCTCTTTGTAAATCCTCCGCTAATTCAATACCTTTTTGTGGTATGCCACGGGTAAATCTATTTTCTGCTAAGCAGGTATGCCTCATATGTGATACTAAAGGAGTAAGCGAGTTAAAAAAACGTCTGTTATTTGCTATACCAGAAAGCGCCACTCCACCCATATTAACTCCGTGATAAGCCCTTTCTCGTGATACAAGAATGGATTTTTGTCCTTGACCTTTGGCACGCCAGTAGGCATAAATCATCTTGATGGTGGTATCAACTGTCTCACTGCCTGAGTTAGTAAAAAAAATCCGGTTGAATTTGTCGGGAAGTATTTGTGTCAATTTTTCAGTTGCTTGAAATGAGACCTCATGCGCAGTATTAAAATGTGGGGTGAAGTCAAGTTTTTGTAGCTGTTGAGTAATTGCCTCGGTAATTTCTGGGCGGCAGTGACCTAATGGGGTAGTGAATAGTCCGGATGCGCCATCTAGAATTTTGTCACCATTTTGGTTTGTGTAATATATCCCTTCCGCTCTTTCCATTATTCGCGGTTTGGATTTAAAATCTCTGTTGTCACTAAAGGGCATCCAGTGCTTATCCATATTGATGTGTTGCCCCTTCTTTCGTTTTGTAGTCATGTTCATATCTAAGTTTTTCATTAAGTCATATATCGGTTAAAATCTTGTATGTATAATTATATTATACTTGCTTAGGCATCGCTATAATTCCCGCAATAGCTGCTACTAGGACTATATCCTTGGCACTACAGCCGCGTGAAACATCCATAAATGGGGACTTAAGTCCTTGCACCAAAGGACCAAGCGCAGTTGCTTCCCCCAAACGTTGCGTAAGCTTATAGCCAATATTGCCACTATCCAGGTCTGGAAAGATTAAGACATTTGCTCTGCCATCAATTTCTGATTGCGGAGCTTTTGTTGTGGCAATTTCAGGAATTATAGCAGCATCAACTTGTAATTCTCCATCACAGCATAGTTGTGGGTTGCTACTCTTAATTATTTGTAAAGCATTAATAACTTTATCCACTCGTTTATGATCTGCGGATCCCTTAGTGGAAAAAGATAGTAGGGCGACTCGCGGTTCATCAGTGGTTAGTTGCTGATGGGTCTTTGCTGATGCGATGGCTATATCAGCTAATTGCTCAGCGTTTGGTTCGGGGACTATGGCGCAATCAGCAAAAGTCATTATACCGAGCTTGGTTAACATTAAAAAACATGATGATACGGTTTTTATGCCTGGCATGGTACCTATTATTTGTATACCGGCTCTAATTACATCCGCACTGGGGACTGTCGCTCCAGCTACTGCTGCGTCAATCAAGCCCACCCTGGTTAGTAAGGCGGCTGTCGTAAGGGGATCAGCAACCGCTTCATTTATTTGTTTTGATTTCAGTCCTTTGTAACGTTTAATATTAAGTAATAATTCACCAAGGATTTGTTGGTTTTCTTTGATTTGATTGTTAAACACATCAATTTGTACCTGATTTGATTCGTCAAATACTGCTGCTGAGTTATCTGCCTTTAGAGCTAAGCTGGCGGGGGTGGGGGCTGACAGAGTGGCGTCAGTTTTTACCAGCCGCACTTCTCTTAGATATATTTCTTTTGTTTTTTGCTGCACCTCTTTAGTAAATGTCTCCACTTTTTTATTTATTATTAGCACAGGACGAGCTATGTTATCTTGGGCAAGAGAACAGGCAGCTTCTAGTACTCGTGGATCATTGGCTTCTGGCAGGGCAATACGTGCTGCAGTATTGGCTGCTAAAAGCTGCGACATAAATTCGTTGTTTGTAATCACATAGATTATGGGTTTACGATTATGGGTTTACGATGATTTACAGGACTTATGTAGTAATCGTTCTATTATTCAAAATTTTTGTATTTCTTAAGAAACCTCTTGGGAGCTTGCAGTGCATCACGACGAAAAGGATCTCCTAATTCTTTGGTACACATTACTTCAAGAATAGTGGTCTTATTGCGCTTCTGAGCGTCACATGATTTTTCAAGCGCTTCTCCAATATCATTGACATTTTCAACCTTAACACCTTCAGCTCCCATTGATTTAGCTATCTCTGCAAAACTTGGGTTCTGTAGGTTTGAACCAAGGAAGCGTTTACCATAGTAATCCACTTGATTTTTCTTTTCGGCTCCCCATTGTCCGTTATTAAATACCACCGCAGTCACTGGTATATCTTCACGCACACAGGTTAGAATCTCACCAAAACTCATACACCAAGCTCCATCTCCAACGTAAGCAACGGCGGGTCTATTAGGAGCGCCAACCTTAGCGCCTATTATGGCGGGGAAAGCATAGCCACAATTACCAAAGCTCATTGCCGCAAAGAAACTTTTGGGATTCTCAAAACGTAAATAGCTATTAGATACCGAACAAATATTTCCTATATCGGTGGAGACCATTGCATTAGAAGGCATTGCCTTTTCTAACTCACGTAAGACGCGACGAGGAGAAGGGTAGTTGCTTTCTTTTTTGATGGATTTGCTCCATGTGTCCTTTTCACTAGTCCATTGGTCAAGCTCTGCTTCCCATAGGGCTTTCTCTTTTTGTATCTGCTTAAGGCGATCATTTTTGTTGTTTAAGCAAACGGGTTTTGTTTTATTAATTCCTTGTAAAATTGCATTACTGGCTGCCTTGGCTTCACCTTGAATAATTACCTCAGCTGGATTAACCAAGCCAAGAACTGTTCTGTCTGTGTCAATTTGGATTATCTTTGCTTTCTTGGGCCAGTATTCCAATCCATGTTGAGGTAGGGTACCAAATGGACCTAGACGTGAACCTATAACTAAAACTAAGTCAGCATCTTTGATGAGTTTCATTCCAGCTTTTGAGCCCTGATATCCCAGAGGTCCACACCATAGACGATGACTTGCAGGGAAAGAATCATTGTGTAAATAACTATTTACTACTGGCGCTTCCAGATATTCGGCAAGCGCTATAACTTCTTTAACCGCATCTCCCATTACAACACCTCCTCCTGAAAGTATAACTGGTTTCTTTGCCTTGCTGATTGCCTGGACGGCTTGGGATATTGCTGCAGCATCTCCAGCGCCAATGGAGTATTCCATCTCTGCTGGAATATTGGCATCTAATTTCCCATAGAATTTATTGCGCGGAATGTTCAACTGGGTTGGTCCCATCTGTGCCATTGCCATATCAAAAGCTCGGGCTGTTAGTTCCGCCATTCTGGCGGACTCAGATACGTGCGCTTGATATTTGGTTATTTTGGAGAATATAGGCAGCTGTTCAGTTTCTTGAAATCCGCCAAGCCCCATAGACATAGTGGATGTTTCAGGCGTAATTGCCACAACCGGTGAATGCGCCCAATAGGCAGCAGCCACTCCAGTTACAAAGTTGGTTATGCCTGGTCCATTTTGGGCTATGCATACGCCATGTCTTCCTGTAACTCGTGAATAACCATCAGCCATGTGGGCAGACCCTTGTTCGTGAACTGTGGGTATAAATCTTATACCTGCTGCTGGAAAAATATCCAGCGCATCCATATAAGCAGAACCTACTATACCGAATATATTCTTTACTTTGCGTGAAGCAAGTACTTCGACAAAAGCTTCGCTTGGTGTCATTTTCATTTAATTTACCTTTTATAGTTAGTAATTAGTTATGTGATTTGCGATAGTATATCGCTCGTTTTCCTATAAGGAATCTCTTGCGCATCTGCAACTGCACGATAGGTCACTTCTCCTTTATGAATATTGAGACCTTCCGCGAAATAAGGGTCGTCCTTTAAAGCTTTGACATAGCCCTTATTAGCTAAGTTAATTGCAAATGGCAGGGTGACATTATTTAGCGCCATAGAAGATGTTCTTGAAACCATTCCAGGCATATTGGTTACACAGTAATGAATAACTTCATCAACTATGTAGGTAGGGTCAGAGTGGGTAGTGGGGCGTGATGTTTCCATACAGCCCCCTTGGTCAATGGCAACATCTACAAGAACGGAACCAGATTTCATATTCCTGACCATTTCTGCAGTAATCAACTTGGGAGCTACATCTCCAGGTATGAGAACCCCGCCTATCACTAAATCGGCGTCGCGGACGTGTCTGCTGATATTACTGCTATTTGAGAAAACTGTCTGGATACTGGAACCATAACGACTTTCAATACTGCGCAAAGCATTAATATTATTATCTAGGATGAATACTTGAGCACCCATGCCAATAGCAATGGTTGCGGCATTTATCCCAACTATGCCGCCGCCAATAATGACTACTTTTGCAGCTCCCGTTCCAGCAACTCCTCCCAATAGGACGCCACGCCCTTTGTTGATTTTTTCTAAACAATGGGCTCCAGCTTGTACCGATAGACGACCAGCAACTTCCGACATGGGGGCAAGCAGAGGCAGGCCTCCTTGACGAGAAGTTATGGTTTCATAAGCAATGCATATAGCTCCGCTTTTGATTAAATCATCGGTCTGTTCTTTATCTGGCGCAAGATGTAAGTAAGTAAAAAGAATTTGGTCTTTCCTTAGCATCTTTCTTTCTTCTGCCAGTGGTTCTTTAACCTTGACTATCATCTCGGCTTGAGCAAAAATTTCTGCCGCCTGGTTAATAATCTTAGTACCGGCTTTAACATAGTCCTCATCCGCGAATCCTGCTCCGACTCCACAACTGGTTTCAGCAATAACGCTATGACCATTCTTGGTGAGTTCGGCTACGGAGCTGGGTAATAATCCTACTCTGTATTCATGATTCTTCATTTCTTTGGGTATTCCAATTAACATAATTATTAAAGTGTTAGTTAAGCAAATTATATATCACAATAACTGCAATTATGGGGGAGATTTATATTATATTTTAATTAAAATATTAGATTATTTAAAGTGCTTTTTTATAGCAATTATGCTCAATTATGCTACAGAGTAGCGGCTTTCCTTAATAGGAAAATGTAGTACCGCCGCTACAAAACCCATAATAATAGCAAGCCACCACATATATTCGTAACTGCCTGTCAAGTCATAGAAAAAACCTCCCAACCAAGCTCCTAAAAAAGAACCAATCTGATGAGAGAAAAAGACAAAACCATAGAGCATGGACATATAGGCGGTGCCAAAAAAATGAGCTACCAAGCCACTGGTTAAAGGGACGGTCCCTAGCCACAGGAAACCTAAAGCCGAACTAAACACCAGAGCACTAAATACTGTGGGTGGAGATAATATAAAAATAATCATTACTATGGAGCGCAGTATATATAGAATGGTGAGGGAATTCTTTTTGCTGTATCTACCACCCGCCCAACCACAAAATAAAGTACCAGCTATATTAAAAAGACCTATCAAAGAAAGGCACCAGGCAGCTATGTGCGGAGGAATATCATAGTCCGCAAGATAACCTGGCAGATGAGTGGCAACAAATACTACTTGGAGACCGCATACAAGAAACCCTCCAGTAAGCAGAATATAGTCATAATTAGTCAACGCTGTTATGAGTACTTTTTTAAGAGATGGCTTGTTTTTTGTGGAGGAGGGTGCGGTGATAATATCTCGCTGCTTGATGGCAAAAGCAGCGGGTAGCATGGTTGCGGCGGCAATTCCTGCTAGAATTGCGAAAGTAAGTGACCAGCCGAATTGTGCGGCAAGTCCTTGGCTAATGGGCACCAAAGCAAACTGTCCAAAAGAACCTCCAGCAGAACCTATTCCCAATGCCATTGACCTTTTATGTGGCGGCACGCTTTTGCCAATTGCACCCAATGATACAGAGAAGCCAGCTCCCGCCAAACCAATCCCCACCAAGATCTGCCCGCTAAACAAACCAAGCGGGGTTGCTAAGAACATAATTAATAACCCTAAGCTATAGATTATTGAACCCCATATCGCAACTCTGCCACAGCCATAGCGATCTGCAATGCCACCAAAAAGCGGAGAGCATAGCCCCCAGAATAGATTTTGTACTGCAATAGCAAAACCAAAAAACTCTCTGCCGCCAGAATTAATTTCGGTAAAACTTGGCATATATAAGCCAAATGTCTGCCTGAGCCCCATGGTCAAGCTAATTAACAACGAAGCTGCAATAATGATTATCCAGTAAGAATTTGAGAGAGATGACTTAGTGTTCATAGCAGTTATTATAATGGAATTTGTTTGCTTCCTCCTCCTCCTCCTACATACACTCAGAGTCCAATATGTATCTGAGTTTGTGCAATATTCAAAAACATGGTTCTGATAGGCAAGCGTAGTCCTGTGGAGATTACTTGACTATTTATAATATTATTTTGGTATAGTACTTATAAATATTGTTCCAATCAAAATATAATGCATTTATATTATAAAATGCCTACGCTATGAGGATTAGATTTCTACATTATAAATTAAAGGCAGCCAGCATAAAAGCAATTAGATGGTGTTATTGGTCTTCAATGAGGGCCATTGAATGGTTTCAATGGTTTTCATTAACATGCATATTTATGATATTGAAACCTGTGGAGCCATTATTAACAAAAAGATTTATTTTATTATCGCAGTTAGTTAAAATGTTGAGACCAGTTAAAACTAATCATAATCTCATCCGTATAGGTGGCGAGGCAGATGGAGGATACTTGATTCCAGATGATATCAAGGGGATCACAGGTTGTTTTTCCCCAGGCGTTTCTGGTGTAGCAGATTTTGAATATTCTATAGCAAGTCAAGGCATCAAATGTTTTCTAGCAGATTATTCGGTTGAAGAACCACCTTTGAAGCATAAGTTATTTCATTTTGATAAAAAATATCTGGGTTCTCAAAATAATTCAGAGTATATGAATATAGATAGTTGGATAAATAAATATTGTTCCAATAAAAGCGAGTTTATATTACAGATGGATATTGAAGGGGGAGAATATGAAGTAATTAATGATATAAGTGTTGACAATCTCTGTAAATTTAGAATATTAGTTATAGAATTTCATTTTTTGAATAGATTACTTTTTAGGGGAATAACTTCAAAAGGATTTAGACAAATTTATTCCTCATTTGAAAAATTAGTTAAATATTTTGAAGTGGTTCATATCCACCCCAACAATAATTGCCATGCTATCTCACGATATGGATATACATTTCCTCAGTTTTTGGAAATAACTTTTTTACGGAAAGACAGGATAAGCACAAGAACACCAGCCACTGATTTCCCGCATCACCTAGATAGAAAAAATGTAGCCAACAGGGCAGACATAATTTTACCTAAGTGCTGGTATGAATAATAACAACATGAAACAGAGTAATACTCCTAAAGTAAGCGTTTTAATGTCGGCATATAATTGTGCTGAGTATTTAGCGGAAGCAATTGAAAGTATCCTCAATCAAACTTTTAATGATTATGAATTCATAATTATTAATAATGCTTCCCCTGATAATTGTATTGATATTATTAGACATTATGCTAAGTTAGATGCAAAAATAAGGGTAATTAATAACACAAAAAATATATCTTATGGTGCAGTTCAACAGCAATTACTTGAAGAAGCTAAGGGAGAATATTTAGCTTTTGCCTACGGTGATGATATTTATATGCCAGAGAGGTTGACTAAGCAAGCTGAATATCTTGATAATCACCCAAATATAGGTTTATTATCTGCGAGATACTATATGTTTGGTGCAAAAAAAGCACCTGGTGCACCTGATCATGCACTTGATGATCACTACATTAAATCATTTTTGTTATCTAGGACAGTTATGTTTATTCCATCTACTATGTTAAGAAGTTCGTTAGTTCATACACATGGATTAAGAATGAATATTCATTTAATAGCTGCTGCTGATTTTCAGTTTTTTGTTGATGCTGCAGGTATTACAGAGTTAGCAGTGCTTTCGGATATTCTATCTGGTTGGAGAACACATGATAAACAGAATACTGTAACTTTGGAGAAAGAGACATATCAAGAGCATTATGATATAGTTAGTTTGCATCTTAATAAATTGGGCATCAAAGCAGATAAAAAGACACTTGATGTTTTTTCTTTTCCGTATGAGTATGACTGCTTAACTGTTAGAGAATCGCTGAGATTTTGTAAATTTATTTTATCAATAGCATCCATTAATAATTTTTATGGATATTCTGGAGTTAGTAATGGATTTATGCAAGAGTGGGAAGAAAGGATAAAAGAAAAATGTCCTCACTATATTTATAAATTTTTTAGATTACTATTTTTGTCAAAAAGAAGAATACAGTGAAAGCAGTAATTTTAGCAGGGGGATTAGGCACGCGCATAAGCGAAGAGACATCGGTTATTCCAAAACCGATGGTTGAGATAGGTAATAGGCCTATACTCTGGCATATTATGAAGATTTATTCACATTACGGGATTAACGATTTCATTATTTGTTTGGGTTACAAAAGTGAAATCATAAAGGAATACTTTCTCAACTATAAATCTAAGGTTGGGGATATCACTATTAATACTCAAGATGAAAAGGTTACTTTTCATTATGATAGAGCAGAGCCATGGCAAATATCTTTGATTGATACAGGAGCGGACTCTATGACGGGAGGGAGAATTAAGAGAATTAAACAACATATTCAAGCTGAAGAAGCTTTTTGCCTTACTTATGGCGATGGTTTATGTGATGTGAATATCAGTGATTTAATAAAATTTCATTTTAATCAAGGCACTCTTGCCACACTTACCGCTATTTCTCCGCCAGAGAGATTTGGTGTGTTAGAAATTAAGGAAGATAATAAGATTACTAAATTCAAAGAAAAACCAGATGAGGGCAAGAACTACGTAAATGGAGGATTCTTTGTGCTATCACCCAAAGTGCTGAACTATATTGATAATGACGCCACTATATGGGAGAAAGAGTCGTTAGCTAAGCTAGCACAGAATGGAGAACTCAGCGCTTATCGGCATAATGGATTTTGGCAGTGTATGGACACATTAAGAGATAAGCATTATTTAAACCAAATATGGGATAGTGGCAATGTCCCTTGGAAAGTATTTAAATAATAATATTATATTATGAGAGTTTTAGTTACTGGCAATCGTGGCTATATTGGTTCTGTACTAGTTCCATTGATGTTGAAGAATGACTATGAATTGACAGGGCTTGATACTGGCTTTTATGAAGGAGGAGGGTTGTGCGATGAAAATCTTGCCAGCATCAATTATATTAGGCAAGATATCCGCAATATTAGAAAAGAAGAATTAGCAGGGTTTGATGCCATTGTGCATCTTGCCGAATTATCAAATGATCCATTGGGGCAACTGGCTCCTCATATTACATATAAGATAAACCATGAAGGTGCTTGCCATCTGGCAAAATTAGCCAAAGCAAGTGGAATTAAAAGATTTATTTATATGTCTTCTTGCAGTGTTTATGGGATTGCAGAAGGAATTGTTGATGAACTATCGCCGATTAGTCCACAAACTGTTTATGCTGAATGTAAAGCGCTAGTGGAAAAGGAATTAAATAAATTGGCGGATGATGATTTTTCACCAACATTCCTCCGTTCTGCCACTGTATATGGAGCATCGCCTCAGTTAAGGTTTGATACGGCAATTAATAATCTATGCGGTTTGGCTTGGACGAGCAAAGAAATAAAGCTAACCAGTGACGGTAGTCCATGGCGCCCTTTTATTCATGTTGAAGACCTGTGCAGAGTTATTATTGAACTTTTATCTATTGAACGCAATAAGATTCATAATCAGGTGTTTAATCTTGGCAAGTCGGAACATAATTATCAAATTAAAGATGTTGCTCATGCAATAGGTTCGGTATTCAATGAATGCGAAATAAATTTTGGGGCTAAAGACCCGGATAATCGCAGCTATCAAGTTTCTTGTGATAAATTGGCAAGTATACTTGATGACTTCCAGTTTATATGGGATGTTGAAAAGGGGGTAAGGGAGTTGTATAATTTATTTAGTGAGATTAATTTATCTGCAGACACCTTTAATTCCCGCTATCACACAAGATTGAAATGTTTAGAATATTTAATAAAGAATCAAAATCTAGACAGCAACTTCTTTTGGAAACTATGATCTATTTTGTTAAATTAGTTTTTTGAAGTATTGTTTATAGAACTCTATAATTTCAAGTACTGTCATTTATATTTCTAAAGAAAAATGTATTGTAGCTTAAAAATATAACTTTATTGTAACTGATGATATTTGTAATATTCATATGTAGAGATATAATGATAATATGAAACAGAGCAGCAAGCCTAAAGTAAGCGTATTAATGTCAGTATATTATAATTCTGCTGAGTATGCAGGAGAGGCAATTGAAAGCATCCTTACTCAGGAATATAAGAACTATGAGTTTATTATTATGGATAATGCTTCTCCCTATAAATGTGCCGATATGATTGCTAGCTATGCAAAAAAGGATAAAAGAATTAGAGTTATTCGCAATGTTCAATGCAAAAATTTTGGTATTGTTCAACAACAGTTAATTGAGGAAGCTAGTGGTGAATATATGGCTTTTGCCCATTCCGATGACGTATATTTACCTGATAGGTTAGCTAAACAAGTTGAATATTTAGATAGCTATTCAGATGTCGGCTTATTGGCTTCTGGTTGTTACCACTTTGGGGAGGAAAAGCACGATCACATAGTAAGGCATAATGATCATGATATTAAGTCATTTTTGTTATCAGGGTCTGTGCTTCACATGTCATCTATTATAATCAGACGTTCATTGGTGGACTTGCATGGATTAAGAATGACATCACATTTTGGGGGAGCTGATGATTATCAGTTTTTCGTTAGTGCTGCAGCTATTACAAACTTAGCTATTTTACCCAATATTTTATTTGGTTGGAGAAGACATGATAAGCAGGCCACTGAAATTTTAGGAGAAGAACTAGTAGCGGGCTATCGTTCAATAATCCTTTCACAACTTGATAAATTCGGCATAAAAATAAAAGAAAGAACACTTGTTACTTTTTCTGAGGCGCATCTGATTAATCGATTCACTGCTAAGGAATCGATGGAAATCTGTAAGTTGATTTTATCAATAGCATCCATTAGTGACTTTTACGGATATTCTGGAGTTAGTGATAGATTTATGCAAGAGTGGAGAGGAATTATAAAAGCAAAATGTCCTCGCTATATTTATGAAATTTTTAGATTAATACTTTTATCAAAAAGAAGCACAAAACGAAAGTAGTAATTTCAAGATGAGAAAATTTTTTGCCTTACTTATAGCGATGGTTTATGTGATGTTAATATCAATTATTTAATAAAGTTTCATTTTAATCAAGTGATTCTTGCCATACTTACCGCATAAATTAATTTTTTAAGTATTGTTTATAGAACTCTATACTTTTTATTAATCCCTCTTCAAAGCTATAGTGCGTATTCCAATTTAGTATTTTCTTAGCTTTATCACAACAGAGGCGCATATCTGGTATTTCTGCTTTAGCCGTGTTATTTATTTTTATTCTACTTTTGATGTTCATCAGTTTTGAAATTAATTCTATAATTTCAATTACTGTCATTTGTATTTCTAAAGAAAAATTAAATGCTTCACCAATGATGTTGCTGTCTTCTGTAAAAAGTTTATCTAAAAGAAGTTGGTTTAACAATACGGCATCTTCAATGTATAAAAAATCTCTGGTGAAATTGCCGGCAGAACGCAATTCAATGACTTCTCCTTTTATATTCTGGCTAATCGCATAAGGTATTATGCGATTGAAGTTAAAATCATAACCACCAAAGTAATTACCGCAACGAATAGTAATTACCTTAATTTTATAATAATTTGCATAACAAGTATTTAAGTATTCTTGTGTTACCTTGCCAATTTCATAAATATGTTTAGGAGTCATAGACATATTTTCATTAAATGGAACGGGATTACCGCTGTAAACTTTATCTGTGGTATGGGAAAGTAATAATATATTGGTGTTTTGTTGTCGTATCGCCTCTAATATATTTAATGAGGATAAGGCGCTTGCATTAAATGCTAATACTGGATTTTTATGACATACCGTAATATCACTTATAGCTGCTGTATGTATAATAGCCGAAGGTTTTCCTTCGCTAATCCATTTTGCTACATCATCAGATTTGGTAAGGTCTATTTGTCTTTCCGTGCATCTTTCCCCTAAATTCTTTATATAATATTTAGATAACTTATTTTTTGATGAGGATGAGCTAGAGTTAATACTTACTTCCACATTATATCCTTTGTTTATAAAATGTTCAGTTAACCAGCCACCTAAAAAACCTGTTGCTCCTGTGATAAATATATTTTTACTCATATCGTCCGACTATAACTCTTTAATACCTTGTTCAATGCTAATAGCAGGATGCCATGCGGGTGGGGGAGGTAAGGTCTTCCATTCTTCCATCATTTGCAGTTCATCATAAGGAACTTTTCCCCAATTAATATTAATGCTTGTTCCTCGTATTTTTTGAAATAAATTAACCAGGTCCCGCAGTGAGATTAATTTCCGAGCGGTTACTGAATATTTTCTATGGGTTATCCTTTCTGACGATTTGCTAATTTCTTTTAGTGCACAGTCATAAGCAGATATAACATCATCAATATGTACAAAGGAAAATAATTGTTTGTTAGTAGTCATGTCAAGAGTCTTGCCGCTTTTTTCTAAATCTAGCAGAAGATTAATTATACTAGGATGCGGATCTCCAATTCCATAAATATTACTTAGACGCAGAGTTATGGTATTTATATTTTGATGCTGGACATAATAATCAATGATATCTTCAAATGCCTGTTTTGTTGCGGCATATAGGTTGAGAGGATTATATTTTTGATTATTAACACATTGCCAGATTGTTCCAGTGTTGATAAAATTTCTAACCTTATTATGAGTTATTGCTTCAAGCAGTTGACTTCCAAAAAGGATATTTGAATTAATGAGCTGAGTTAGTTCTTGGCTTTTATGTTGTTTGATAATCATAGAAGCCAGATGGATAACTATATCTGGCTGAATATTTATCAAGATGTAATTTATACAGGCCTGTTCTCCATTATGTGTGTGGATTTGTTCTTGCGGATAATTCTTCTGTAAACTTTTTATGTTTGATTGTGGACGAACAATGTGATGAATCTCATGTCCTTTATTGCTCCAATATTGACTAAGGTAACTGCCGATGTAGCCAGTACTTCCAGTAATTAGAATTTTCATTTAATAAAAGAATTATTTTTTTGAAACTCCACCATACTTGGATGATATAAATCTTTTTCTGATATTATGGGTTTATGGCACCGCCATTTGATGTCGCAGTTTTGCCAGAATATTCCTTTGTCATGCTGTGGAGAATAAATTGAAGATGACTTATATACTGCAGTGTGGATTGAATAGCAGTTTATGTCTAAGTGGTTAATCTCCGCAGTTTGCATAATTCTTATAGATTTAACTAATAAGAATTAAAGAAAGTGCGACAGCTTTCATGAACATGTTCCAGCATCTCATCTGTTAACCCATGATGACAAGCTAGTAGTATTCCGCCTATCATTACTTGATCCGCGACCTTATATCCTTCCGCCGTAGTTTTCTTAGCTATATCTCTAAATCCTGGTTGCCTCATAATATTCCCCGTCATAACTGTTCGGGTTTGTATATTGCGTTTTTCCAAGAATATCTGCATTTCTTTTCTACTAAAAGGGGCGTTTTCCTTGACAGTTAATGGAAATGCCAACCAGCCAGTATAACTACCCTTGGTTTCCTGAGGTAAAACAAACCAATCCTTGTAATTAGAAAAAAAAGATAACTGCTCTTGAAAATGTTTCCTTCTTAGTTCAATATTTTTTGACAATTTTTTGTATTGTTCCAAAGCAAATGCGGCGCTCATCTCTGATGGTTCAAGCTGGTATCCGATGCTTTCAAAAACAAATTTCGCGTCATATTCTATACCATCAACATCTACATTAAGTCGGCTTTCAATTGACTCTGCATCATTATGTAAGGAAGAACTGCGTCCCCATGATCTTAATAAGCGAGCTTTATCATTCTGTTCTTGTGTTGATACACAAAGCATGCCTCCATTGCCAGCACCATTTATAACATGAGAACCGTAGAAACTGGTAATGCTAATGTCTGAACAAAATCCGCTAGATTTGCCATTGAGTTTAGCTCCAAGAGTATCTGCGGAATCTTCAATTATCTTTAATTTATGTTTATCACATATTTCTTTAATCCTATCCCATTGACTTATATTGCCAAGTAGATTTGGTATAGAAACCGCAGCTGTTTTATCGGTAATCATTTGTTCAATTTTATCAACATCTATGCAGTAGGTTCCAGGTTTGACATCAACAAATGAAGGTACATGTCCGTTTTTAACAATAGATGCCACGGTTGTAGCAAAGGTTAGTGCTGGAGTAATTATTTCACTTTGAGGGGGTAAATTTAGCGTTTCTACTGCCAAGTAAAGCGCCGAGGATCCCGAATTTACCATGACACCGTAGGGCTTGTCAAAATCTTTTGCTATTCTGCTTTCCAATTCTGCTACATTTTTCCCCATTTGTGTTGAGGTCTTTAGGACTTCAATAACCGCATTAATTTCTTCTTGTCCATGAACTGTGCAGCCATAAGGGACTCTAATATATTGATTCATTTGTCAGTGTAAAATTGTGTTGTTCTATAAAATAACTTATTATACGCTAAGAAAACAGCGATAATCATTTTCATGAAAAAAATTGAGTTCCAAGTGATATGGAACCTTATGCATACGAATTCTGACAGAGGTATGTGATAAAATAGCACGTAATGAATAAATTATTCCGTTGTGGTGTGTTGCTTATTTATGGGATATTGGCGGGATGCTCTTACAACTCTAAGTTATGTTCTTCTTTTACCGATTGGGTTGAACCAGCACGGGCTGATTACTTTAATAAACATAGAGTATATCCGCTATCTGAACGAGCAAGATTACTTACAGAAAAATATGAGCCCAAATTAGTTATTCATCCCGCGGGGAATACCCCTATCTCATTTGATGACTATTTTGAGAATGCGGAATTGGTGTTCGCTGCAGGTGACAAAAAAGGGGATAGAGAAAAGAATGTCGCGATTAGTCGTTTGAGTGAACTTGATTATGCTACTCAATGTTCAACATATATTGTGCCAGCACGTGAGAATATTGTCTCTAAATCGCCATATCCTTGGTATGTACAGTCGTTTGTTTCTCCTGCACCTGGCGAACTAGGCAAAGTAGAAGATTGGCTATATCTAAAGTATAACTTGATGTTTGACTGGAGTGGGTTAGCTAATGAACTTAGTCGTAATGCAAGGGCTGGCGTTCGCGCCCTAAGGGCGGACGCCAATAAATGGCATAGGTTAGATGTTCATACTGCGGTGATCATAGCAATTGATAATCAAGGAAGACAGAGATTGGTTGCAATAAATCAGCATAACTATGTTCGGACCTATATAGCGGGAAGGGACTTTAATTCTAACCAGCGAATTACTATAGCTGCGGCGTTGCGGAGTAATGAATTATATTTAGATAACGGCGCTGCTGAGAGGCAGAAATATCGTGTGGTAACTTTTTATAATAATTTACCATATCTAATTAATGGTAAAAATAAGCCAAGCTATTCTGGTATTGATGAGGTGGTGGGTGTAAATGCTGGTGGCGTGCCAGTTGAAACTAGATTGGTTTATATTGAACCAAATCATCCTTTAGCATCATACTCGGGATTGTTGGCACCACCTAAACCTCTATTAGGAGGTATATACATAGGTAGGGATGGTCCTATGGGCTATGATTATTATTCTCCACCTTCGGGAGTGAATCTCGGGCGTATGGCAGCTATGGGGTATTGGCGGGAGGGCGATGATGAACTTGCAGATGAACTACGTGTGTTATTAAAGTCATCTACTGGCTTTAGGGATTCAGAGTCATTGGAACGTATCATAAATACAATGGAGGTTAGATTGGAACAAGATTTGAACTCAGGAGTTGGACTATGTGAAAAGCAGGGTGAAAATCAGGGTGAAAAGCCAAAGCAAGAGAAATACTGTTAGTGGCTATGGCAATGTATTTGTGTAAGCAAGTTGGAAATCTATTGCGGATTACCTATAATATACAGCATATATAATTATGGCTTCATTCACTATTAAGACGCCTTTTAAGCCGGCGGGCGACCAGCCAGCTGCTATTGAGTCCCTTGCAGAGGGCTTGCAGCAAGGATTATCTCACCAAACTCTATTGGGAGTTACTGGCTCGGGGAAAACCTATACCATTGCTCAAGTTATTCAAAAAACTCAACGTCCAGCTATTGTAATGGCGCATAACAAAACTCTGGCAGCTCAACTTTATGGCGAATTTAGACAATTTTTCCCCGAGTCAGCAGTGGAATACTTTGTCTCATATTATGATTATTATCAGCCCGAAGCCTATGTGCCATCATCGGATACGTACATAGATAAGGATTCATCTATCAATGAACATATTGAGCAAATGCGTCTTTCATGCACTAAGTCATTGCTTGAACGGGAAGATGCTTTTGTTATAGTGGCGACTGTTTCTTCAATTTATGGTCTTGGTGCTCCAGAGTCATATTTGAATATGGTGCTACACTTAAGTCGTGGAGAGGAGCAGGAACAACGCGATGTTCTGCGGCGTCTTGCTGAAATGCAATACACACGTAATGATGTGGATTTTAGTCGCGCAACCTATAGAGTTCGTGGAGAGATAATTGATATTCATCCAGCTGAGTCGGAGACCGATGCGTTACGGCTAGAATTATCAGATGATGTGGTAAAAAAATTAACTTTGTTTGACCCTTTGACTGGTGAGTTGATAGGGGATATTCCTCGCTATACCATATATCCTAAGTCCCATTATGTAACTCCTAAGGATAAGCTGAAGTTGGCAGTAGATGATATTCGCGTTGAATTGGGACAAAGATTAAAATATCTAAAGAGTACAAACAAGTTGGTGGAAGAACAACGGCTTGAACAACGCACTCGTTATGATTTGGAAATGATAGAAGAATTAGGTTATTGTAATGGCATTGAAAATTACTCGCGCCATCTATCAAGACGTAAAGAAGGAGAAGCACCACCAACTCTATTTGATTATATTCCCAAGAATGCTATTTTAGTGGTGGATGAGTCGCACGTTACGGTGCCGCAGATAGGAGCGATGTTTAAAGGTGATAGATCGCGTAAACAAACTCTGGTGGAATATGGCTTTCGCCTTCCTTCGGCATTGGATAATCGTCCTTTGCAGTTCCATGAATGGGAAAAACAAGATTTGCAGACCATATTTGTCTCAGCTACCCCATCAACTTATGAAGCCGAACACTCGCGCCGTTTAGTGGAACAGGTTGTCCGTCCTACTGGAATACTTGACCCCCAAATAATTGTGCGTCCCGCTAGCACTCAGGTTGAAGATTTGTTTAGTGAGATTAAGGATATGACAGAAGAGGGAATCAGAGTGCTGGTAACTGTTCTTACCAAAAAATTTGCTGAAAACCTTACCGAGTATTTATACGATAATGGCATTAAGGTTCGCTATATTCATTCGGATGTTGACACAGTTGAAAGAGTGGAAATCATTAGGGACTTACGTCTTGGTACCTTTGATGTTTTGGTGGGGATTAATCTTTTACGTGAGGGGCTGGATATGCCAGAGGTAGGATTAGTTGCTATATTGGACGCGGATAAAGAAGGATTTTTGCGTTCTGAGACCGCTCTGGTACAAACCATAGGAAGGGCGGCACGTAATATTAAGGGCAGGGTAATTATGTATGCGGATAAGATAACTGGTTCTATGCAGCGGGCGACAGATGAAACAGATAGAAGAAGGATTAAGCAAATTAAGTTCAATGAAGAACATGGCTTTACACCCCATAAAATTGAGAAAGGAGTTGCGGATATAATGGAAGGAGCTCTTTATTTGCGTAAAAAGAAAAAGGGACAAGGAATTAATATTATGGAAGATAACAGTGATTATAGTGCCGAACTTGCGGTTATGACTATCCCCGAATTAGTTAAAGAAAGTAGAAAACTGGAAAAAATGATGCGCCAGGCAGCACAAGAATTGAAGTTTGAAGAGGCGGCAGCTTTTCGTGACCGCCTTGGTGAATGTAAAAACCGCACAATTTTTGTTGGCGGTAAGGATTAAATATATATTAATGACTGATAAATAAAATGGCGCTGAAAATTACCGATACCTGTATTAATTGCGATGTGTGCGCGCCAGTATGTCCGAATGAAGCGATTTATGAGGGAGAACTCATTTATGAGATTAACCCCGACTTATGCACCGAGTGTGTGGGACATTTTGATAAGCCGCAATGTCAAGTAGTGTGTCCGGTGGAGTGTATTCCATGGGATGAAAATCACCAGGAAAGTAATGAAGAGCTACTGGAAAAATCAAGAATTTTGCAAGAGGCAAGTGAAAAAAATAACGTGGATAAGGGGAGTAAATGAAAAAAATTATTATAGCGACTCGTAATAGTGAGTTAGCTTTGTATCAAGCCAATTGGGTAGGAAAACAGCTTAAAAGTAAAGGTCGTATTAGCCAATATGAATTATTGCAAGTAGACAACCTAGCAAGAACTCATAAGGATTCTTTTATCAAAAAGTGCGAGGAAGCATTGTTAGCAAAAGAAGCCCACATAGCCGTTCATTCGGCAAAAGATGTTATGGCACAACCCCGCGATAAACTGAGCATATCTGCCTATTGTGAGCGCAAAAGTCCATTGGATGTATTAATATTAGCCGATAAACATAAACAGAAAATAGGTTTTGAAAAAATTCCATCGGGAATAAAAATAGGAACATCAAGTCCGCGCAGACGTTTGCAGATACTTAAATATCAATCGGATTTACAGGTTGTTGAATTGCAGGGAAATATTGGCACCAGAATTGAGTCGCTACATAAAGATTTTGATGGGATTATTCTTGCAGCTGCTGGACTTGAAAGGTTGAATAAGAAACATCTTATATCCTATTATTTTAGTCCGCTACAGATGGTTCCATCAGCAGGTCAAGGAGCTCTTGCCATTCAGCACTTGACTTGTGAAAATGAATTAAGTAATTTAGTTTCATCCCTCAATCATAATGAGACATTTTTGTGTGTTTCTGCTGAACGGCATTTTTGCCGTTGTTTGGGGGCGGATTGTGATTCTCCTGTCGGTGCTTATGCTTTTTTTGAAAATAATACTATGCGTATTTATGCAATGGCAGGAGATATTAATAGCGGAGAAGTTGTTCAAACCAAAGTATCTATGAATATTCCAGCAGATAAGTGGAGTTTGGAGTTTGCTGAGTTGTGTGGCAAGAAAGCCGCCGATGAACTTATCAAACAAGGGGCGGATAAAATGCTTGCGAATAATAAGCATAAAGTGTGACAACAGTTTTGGTGACAAGGCCTCCCTCTGATTCTTGTGAGCAACTTATCACTGCCCTGCAAAATAAAGGATATAAAACTATCCGTTTACCATTAATCAAAATAGAATATATAGAGGGCGTTGTCGCTCCTGAAATTAGTAATTATGATTATTTGGTGTGTATCAGCATTAATGCTGCGGAGAGATTAACTCAGTTGCTATATAACAAGAATGGTAAGCCCATGAAAGAAAGACCATTGGGAAAAGTACTAATTGACGCACCGCGATGTTTTGCTCCAGGAAATGCCACGGTAAAGTATTTGGCTTCTCATGGGGCTAGAGGAGGAACGTTTTCCCCGTGTAATGATATAGGCGCAAAAGCGATGCTTGACATGCCTGAGTGGGGAGATGTGCATGGCAAGAAAATTCTTGTGGTGTGCGGTAAAGGTGGAGGAGAGTTGCCTGAGCAGGAGTTATCAAAACGGGGAGCTAAGGTTGATAAGTTGCTTCTTTATACAACGAAGCCAATTGCTTATTGTGAGAATAACTGGTTAGTGGCAGGAAAGGTTGATTATATCTGGGCTACTAGCGGTAGTATTCTTAATAATATGAGAAACAATATTGAGCGTAACAATACCACTGAGTTATTGCTATCCAAAGTTATTGTTGCGGGAAGTCGTCTTTATGAGTTAGCGCAAGAATTAGGTTTTAGTTATGTTGTTGCGTTGCCAAATGCCAGCAATAGTACATTGCTTAATTATTTGCATGAACAGGGGAATGATTGAATATTTGCAAGCAATTTACCTTGGGAATATATCGTAATTGCAGCATAATGTTAATATGGAACTACAAGGCATAGATATTGGTGCTTCATTGGAAGAAGTAGCAAAGAATCTTGCAACCAAACCTGGCGTCTATATGTTTTGCGCTGGAGAGAATATTCTATATGTAGGCAAAGCACGTAATCTGCGTAAAAGAGTTGCCAGTTATCTAAAGCCAAAACGCCTTGATAATAAATCACTTCGCCTCATGGAGCGAGCAACCAGATTACAGTGGGTCATTACCGCTAGTAATACTGAAGCGCTATTGTTGGAATATAATTTTATTAAAAAGCATAAGCCGCCCTATAACATAATCCTAAGGGATGATAAATCATACCCCTATATATATGTCTCTGCTCACAAGGATTATCCGTTACTAACAATGCATCGCGGGACCAAAAAGAATAAGGGAGATTATTATGGACCCTATCCAAACGCTATGGCGGTTCATCGCAGCATATCTCAATTACAAAAGATTTTCAAGGTGCGTTCTTGCAGTGATAGTTTCTTTGCTAATCGCACTCGCCCTTGCTTACAACATCAAATAGGGAGATGTACTGCTCCTTGCGTGGATGCTATTAGCAGCGAGGATTATATGAAGAATATTAACTATGTAAAGGATTTTTTGTCTGGTAAAGATAGTAAGGTCATTAACGACCTAACGGCAGAGATGCAGAAAGCTTCCGATGAGTTTCTTTTTGAATATGCTGCAGAATTACGTGATAAGGTGCAAGCAATGCGTAATCTTCAAGAGAATCAATACATAAGCCGCGGACTTGGTAATATTGATGTATTGGGTGTTTACAGTCATGGCAATGTTGCTTGTGTTTATCTGATGCTTGTAAGAAATGGGAAGGTCTTAGATAGCCGCCATTTTTTCTTTCGCTCTCCAGCATTTGATACTGAACAAAACCTACTGGCGGCATTCATTGAACAGTATTATCTAACTCCTGATAGTAAGATTCCAGAAGAAATAATCTCCTCTTATGCTATTGCAGAGGGGACGCTTGATGGCTTAACCGAACACTATGGAAAGAAGATTAAAGTCAAGCATAAGGTGCGCGGGACACGTAAAAGATGGCTGGATATGGCACAAGAAAGCTGTAAGTCATTATTGATTAGTCATGTTAATAATAAAAATATCATAAGAGAGGAACTGGATAACGTGAGTACAGCATTAGGCATAGGAGAGCGGCTTGAAAGAATAGAATGTTTTGATATTAGTCATAGCGGCGGTAAGGAAGCCCAGGCATCCTGTGTGGTATTTACTGAAGAGGGAGCAGTTAAAAAGGAATATCGGAGGTTTAATATTGGCGGCATAGTTCCTGGTGATGATTATGCGGCAATGAAACAAGCAGTTGCTCGCCGCTATGCTACTTTTGATGCCAAATATGATAATATAGATTCTGTGAGAAAAGAAAACACTAGTCGCGCGCCTCAATTAATCGTCATAGATGGAGGGAAGGGACAACTAAATGCCGCTATATCTGCACTACAAGAACTCAATTTGACTGGAGCTATGAAGAATATAATGGAATCCACTTTATTGGTTGGCATATCTAAAGATGATAATAGAACTTTTGGCAAAGAAAAACTGCATATAAGCAGCTGGTATTCACCTAACAATCAAAGTCAAGGCGTCAATGAAAATGAAAATAAAAATGGAAATGGAAATAAAGGCGCGCTCATGAATAACCACGATATACGAGTTATAGAAATATCCTCGCTTAATAGATACAACCCGTTGGAATTATTATTGCGAGTCCGAGATGAAGCACATCGTTTTGCTTTGGCGGGACACAGACGCAAAAGAAATAAGGCGGCAATGGCAACAGGGCTTGATGCGATTAAAGGGTTAGGGGAAGTGCGTAAACGAGCATTAATCAAATATTTTGGCGGCATAGCGCCAGTTAAAAATGCGAGTATTGAAGACCTTGCCAAGGTGCCAGGGTTTGGCAAAAGTATTGCCGCAAATGTATTTGAGCAGTTGCAGAAATGAAAATAATCGTATTAGGCGCAGGACAGGTCGGCTCAAGTGTGTCGTCTTTGTTAGTCAAAGAAGGCGTTGATATAACTGTAATAGATAAGGACCATAATAAACTACGTTCTTTACAGGAGAAACATGATATTCGCACTTTGGAAGGGCATGCTTCTTTGCCCAGCGTATTGATAGAAGCAGGTTGCGAAGATGCTGACCTGCTAATAGCAACTACCAGCAGTGATGAAGTAAATATGATTGCTTGTCAAGTTGCCTATAATCTTTTTAAGACCCCAACCCGAATAGCCCGTATTCGCGAGTTAAATTACTCAGAGAATCCTGAACTGTTCACTGACGATAAGATTTCAGTGAATGTTCTAATAAACCCAGAAAACCTACTCACCGAATATATTCATTCTGCGGTGCTGTATCCAAGCGCCTTGGAAGTTATGGATTTTGCTGCTGGTAAAATAAAATTAGTTGGAATACAAGCTCATCTGGGAGGACCTTTAGTGCATCAGAAAGTCAGTTCTTTGCGCGAACATATTCCAAATATAGACAGCCGAGTTGCGGCTATCTATCGTGATAAGACAGCGATAATGCCAGAAGGTGATACCACAATTGAGCCAGGAGATGAGGTCTTCTTTTTAACCGAATCGCAAAATATAGGCAAAGTAATGAGTGAACTACGCAGAGTGGAAAAGGATAATCGCCATGTAATAATTGCTGGAGGCGGCAATATAGGGACAAAGCTGGCTAAGGCGCTACAAAAAAAACATAGGGTTAAGATAATTGAACGTGATAGAGACAAGTGTGATCAATTATCATCGGGGCTCTCAAACACAGTAATACTCAATGGTTCATGCACCGATAGGAGTTTGTTAGTGGAAGAAAATGTTGGTAGTTGTCATATATTTTGCGCTATCACCAATAATGATGAAACCAACATAATGTCATGCTTGTTGGCAAAAAAATGTGGAGCCAAAAAAACCATAGCTTTAGTTAATAATCCCGATTATGGAACACTATTCTCAACTGGGGAAATGGGACAAGAAGTGGTTATTGACAAAATAATTGAGCCACAACAGATAACGGTTAGTCGTTTATTATCTTATGTGCGGCGCGGTGATATGGTTAGGGTTCATTCATTGCGTCATGGCGCTGCTGAAGCAATGGAAGCAATTGCTCATGGCGATAGCAGTTCATCCAAAATAATTGGCAAACGTCTTGAAGATATTGCACTTCCTTATGGAGTTGGAATCGGGGCATTGGCGCGAGGAGATAAGGTGATGATGGCGCATCGTCATTTAGTGGTTGAGGCAGAAGACCATTTAGTGTTTTTTGTAGTTGATAAGAAAAGCATAGCGGCAGTTGAACGATTGGTTCAGAGTTAATGTTTGCGCATTCTTGCTAGGGTAGATAAATGCGGTTGTTTTTATTTGCGCTTGTAGTATAATGTAGCAAATTCCTTCATCTTTACTAAGAGGGTTATATTAAAGGAATTAACGTAAGTATAATAGATAAATTGGTATGAAAAGAACTTTTTTATATGATAAGCACATAGAACAGGGCGCAAAGATAGTGGACTTTGCTGGTTGGGATATGCCCCTTCATTATGGTTCGCAAATAAGCGAGCATAAAAGTGTGCGTAATGATGCAGGAATATTTGATGTATCCCACATGAGATATCTGAGTATTCAGGGGGAGGATGCCACGAGTTTTCTGCGTCTGATTATATGCGGCGATGTAGCAACTTTGTGTGCTGGCAAGGGACTATATAGTTGTATGTTGAATGAATCAGGTGGGATTATTGATGATTTGATTGTATATATGGTTGGTGATAATGATTATAGATTGGTCATTAATGCGGGGACAGCAGCTAATGATATTGCTTGGATGAAGCAAAATATTGCGTCAAAATCAGTTAGTATTACCGAGCATCAAGATATGTGTATCCTTGCTTTACAAGGACCTAATGCCAGAGATAAATTCTCCGCTATATTTCCCCAGTATATGGCTGCAGCAGAATTAAAAAGATTTCACTTTACTGTTGTTGATGATGTATTTATTGCTAGAACTGGATATACAGGGGAAGATGGTTATGAAATTGTCGTTTCTCAAGATAAAGCAGCGCAGCACTGGGACGCTTTGCTGCAGGGTGGGTTTGCCCCTGCTGGACTTGGCTGTCGCGACACCCTGCGTTTAGAGGCGGGACTTTCTTTATATGGCATGGATTTAGACGAGAAGCATAGCCCATTAAGTTCGGCTTTATCTTGGACAATTCACTGGGATAATAATGTTGATGATGCAAGAGAATTTATTGGAAAACAAGCATTAATTCAAGAAAAAACTGACGGAATTAAAGAAAAAATTATAGGCCTATATATGATTAAGCCAGGGGTTATACGCTCGGGCAATACGGTTATAACAGATGTAGGTGAAGGAACAATAACTAGCGGTAGTTTCTCGCCCACCCTGGGATACTCAATTGCTTTGGCGAGAGTTCCTGCAGCAAGTTCAAGCGCTGATTATAATGTTGAAATTAGAGGAGAAAGAATTGAGGTAGGTGTTGTCAGACCTCCGTTTGTGAAGAATGGCAAGCCAAATGAAAAGATAAACAGATAACTTATTAACTTAATTATGTCAAACACAACTGAAAAACTTAAATATACCGAAAGCCATGAGTGGATTGCGGAAGATAATGATAATTCCAATATTACTATTGGCATTACTGAACACGCTCAAGAACAGTTAGGAGAAATTGTTTATGTCGGGCTACCTGAAGTTGGGACTCAATATGAACCTGGCGACACAGTAGCAGTAATTGAATCAGTAAAAGCAGCTTCAGATATATATGCCCCAGTAAAAGGAGAAATTGTTGAAATTAACGAGACACTTAATGAAAATCCCGCTTTGGTTAATAACTCGCCTTTTGAAGATGGTTGGTTATTTAGAATAAAAGTAATAGAAGATAATCCAAATGGTTTCCTATCAGAGGAGGAATATAAGACATTGACTGGTGAGTAATTATGGTTATCTCAGCACCATCAAGTAAGGTAGATAAAAAATTGACACAATCATTGCAAGAACTACTGCAACAAGATGACTTTATTAGGCGTCATTTAGGTGCGGATGATGCGCAGGTGAAGGACATGTTATCAGAGTTGGGGCTAAAGGATTTAGACCAGTTGATAAAAGAGACAGTCCCCGCTAATATCTTACTCAAAGAGCCGCTGGCAATAGAACAAGCGTATAGCGAGCATAACACTTTGGAATATCTACAACAATTAATGTCGCAGAATAAAGTGGTTAAGAGCATGCAGGGGACGGGATATTATGATTGTTATACTCCGTCAGTAATTCAACGTTGTGTGTTGGAAAATCCCGGTTGGTATACTGCTTATACCCCTTATCAAGCAGAAATATCTCAAGGCCGTCTGGAATTATTGCTTAATTTTCAGCAAATGATTGTTGACCTAACAGGCATGGATTGCGCTAATGCTTCTTTGTTGGATGAGGCAACCGCAGCAGCCGAGGCAATGACTTTAGCGCGTAGAGTAGCTCGCAACAAAGCAGATAGATTTTTTGTGGATGAGAATTGCTTCCCACAAACCATTGACCTTTTAACTACTCGGGCAAATTCATTGCATGGCATTGAGTTAGTTTGTGGCAAGATGGATGAATATCTGAAGCAACCTGAAAATTATTTTGGACTCCTGATGCAGTATCCTGCTAACAATGGCGCTATAAATGATTTGGAAAGCATCATTAATATTGCGCATGATAATAATTCACTTGTGTGCGTGGCAACTGATTTATTAGCTTTGATATTGCTGAAATCTCCTGGTTCTTTAGGGGCTGATATAGTGTTTGGTAATAGTCAAAGATTTGGAGTACCTTTAGGATTCGGCGGTCCTCATGCTGCATTTTTTGCAGTTAAACAACAATTTCAAAGAAATATTCCAGGACGTTTGATTGGAGTTTCTGTGGATACCAAAGGTAAGAAGGCGCTACGTATGGCGCTACAAACTCGTGAGCAGCATATCAGGCGAGATAAGGCAACTAGTAATATATGCACCGCCCAGGTACTATTAGCGAACATTGCATTTTTATTTGCTTCCTATCATGGTTATAAAGGACTGCGCACAATCGCTCGCCGCGTTCATCGTTTGGCTTATATCTGTGCTTCGGCGCTGGCAGAAAAAGGATATAAGATTGTTACAAAAGAATTTTTTGATACCATTGTTATTGATACGGATAAAGCAGCTACTTTGGTACAACAAGCTGAAGATAGTGGCTATAACCTGCGCAAAATTAATGATAACTTACTTTCAATGAGTTTTGATGAAACAATAGAAATTAAGGATGTAGCTAATATATTAAAATTATTTGGCTGCGGGGGCGCAAACGACGAGAAAAGCAGCGAAGAGATGGTGTATGCGCTTGATAAAAAACTTCAAAATGATTATAGCTTTGCTAGTAAACACCTACGTAATGATGAAGTGCTTAGTAATCCTGCTTTTAGCAGTCATCAAACAGAAACTAAGATGATGCGTTACCTTAGAAAATTGCAACAAAAGGATATAGGATTGGATCGCTCAATGATTGCTTTAGGTTCTTGCACTATGAAACTTAATGCTGCAACTGAGATGATGCCGATAAGTTGGAAATCGGTTAACGGTATTCATCCCTTTGCTCCTGCCAGCCAAACTAAAGGATATATAAAATTTATTAAAGAGTTAGAGGAGATGCTGATGGCTATAACTGGTTTTGCTGCAATTAGTTTTCAGCCAAACTCGGGCGCTCAAGGAGAATACGCTGGACTTTTAGCTATCCGCTCTTATCATATTAGTCGTAAAGATGAGCAAAGGAATATCTGCCTTATACCAGCATCCTCGCATGGGACTAATCCAGCAAGCGCTGTGATGGCTGGCATGCAGGTTAAGGTGATAAAATGCGATGATAAAGGCAATGTAGATGTTGCTGAGCTTAAGCAAAAAATTGCTGAAAATCAAGGGAAAATTGCGGCGCTAATGATAACCTATCCTTCTACTCATGGAGTTTTTGAATCTTCAATTATGGATATTTGCGCCATTATTCATAAAGAAGGCGGACAAGTTTATATGGACGGAGCTAATCTTAATGCGATGGTCGGAGTAGCCAGACCTCATGACATAGGCGCAGATGTTTGTCATATTAATCTGCATAAAACATTTTGCATACCCCATGGAGGAGGTGGTCCTGGTATGGGACCGATTGGAGTGGCAAAACATCTTGTTGAGTTTTTACCAGGTCACCATACACAAGGAAAATCTGATAATTCGGTATCCGCAGCGCCTTATGGGAGCGCGAGTATACTTCCTATATCCTGGGCATATATAAAAATGATGGGCGGAGAAGGGCTTACACTTGCAACTAAAATTTCTATTTTAAATGCTAACTATATAGCAGTGCGTTTAGAAAAGCATTATCCAGTGTTATACAAAGGAGTGGAAGGTAGGAATGCTCATGAATGTATCTTTGATATGCGTGATATTAAAAAATCTTCCGCTATTAGCGAAGAGGATGTAGCTAAAAGATTAATAGATTATGGTTTTCATGCACCTACTATGTCATTTCCAGTTGCTGGGACCCTAATGGTTGAACCCACTGAGAGTGAGAGCAAAGACGAAATGGATAGATTCTGCGATGCTATGATTAGTATTCGCAAAGAAATTGCAGCGGTAGAAGAGGGCAAGTTGCCACTTGAAGATAACCCTCTAGTTAATGCCCCTCATACCCTGACAGATTTATATGGGGATTGGCAACATCCTTATTCTAAACAACAAGCGTTTTATCCTTTGCCATATTTGCAAGAGGATAAGTATTTTCCTGCAGTTAATCGCGTGGATAATCCTTATGGCGACCGCAATCTTATGTGTGTTTGTCCGCCGCTGGAAGAGTATAAATAACTGTGCTTGGATATATAATATCCACTAAAACGAAAAGATACAATTATGTAAATGGTTGCGCTGGCAGAGTTGCTGTTGAGGGGAGGGCATTAATGAGTTGCCATTTTCATCTTCAGCAAATAAAAATGGTGATTCCATGGGCGGTTCAAAAATCCAGCCGTATCTTATAGTTCCGGCTTCTCTTATGCCTGTTGCGTGTTCCATGCTAACGTTTCCCCAATTAGAGGAAGGGAAAATTATATTATTGTTGTCATCGTTACAGCTTGTTGTAACGGGAGTTAAAAAGAGGGGGGTGCCATCCAATCCACAGCCGGTTAGTTGTTCTGTTCGCAGTCCAATGCCCATACCTATTATTCCTGTATCGCCATTGTCCCAATAGCTATCAATTATATTGCGACTGCTTCCAGTTGGCAATAGCCCTACCAATCCTATATCGTTCCTCGTTGTTCCAGCTATTGAAAGCCCTGCGTTGGCATAGCTGCCTCTTATTTCACTAGTTTCATTTCTGTGTTTGCCTACCATAGAACCAACTTCTTCCGCACTATCCGCGCTAATGTTGCCTGTAAAGTAAGATGAAATGATACTTCCTGAATTCTGCTCTCCAATCAAACCTCCTACAGAATATTTTTGTATTCCTTGCTTATGAATTATTCCACCAGTGGAATAGGATGCCAGTATTTCACCATTCTCTTGATAACCTATTAATCCTCCAATTTTCTCATACCCAGTAACATTTCCTGTTGCATAAGAGAATTGGACTGCGCCAGGTTCTTGTCCGCCCATCAGACCGCCTATTACAAACTCTCCGCTAACCTTAGATGAACTATGCGATGATATGATTAGCCCGCCTCTTTGCCTCCCCACTAGTCCACCAACGTATTCTCCAGCATGCACTTCCCCTGTTGAATTGGATGAATCAATTAAACCATCATCTTGTAATCCAACCAATCCACCCGTGCTACTGCCAGCAGCTCTAATGATGCCGCTGGCAGTAGATTGCGTAATTATATTGCGCCTTGAATGACCCACTAAAGCGCCAACATTATGTTCCCCAGTTATATCGACGTTAATGATATTTAGCGAAGTAATAATGGCATCATCTGTTTCGCCAAATAGACCTATGTTTATATCAGTAGGGCGATTAATATATAGTGAATCTATGGTAAATCCTGCTCCATCAAATTGCCCCTGAAATGAACTGGGAGTTCCAATTGGTAGAAAGCCCCTTCTGCTACTTATGGGATTATTTGGGTCAGTAGGATTCCAGTTTTTGGTTTCTGATGCATTAATATTATTGTTTAGCAAATAGTATTTCCCATTTTGTTCAATTTGGTCAGCACCAAATAAGAATTCATAGTTAACAAATTTGGAGTTGGGTAAATTATTTCCGTGATGGTCAAACCCGGATATTGCTTGGAGTTGATAGATATTGCTAATTATATAAGGATTATCTGCTGTGCCGCTGCCATTAACTATTAATAAAGGATCATCAGGAGCGCCATCATAAATATCTGCCACTCCATCTTTATCAGTATCATCATGGATAATAGCATTGGTAACCCTAATATTTACTGCAGCTTCAGAAGTAGCTCCTTTGCTATCAGTAGCTACAACATTAAATTTATATCTACCAATAGGCAGGGAACCTTCTGTGTATATGTTACCTTCTTCCGTGATGTTGAATCCGTTGGCGTCAGTTAATGTATAAGCAGGAGTATCTGTAGATTCTTTGTCAATTGCCTTAACTCTCACAAGATTGGGAGTAGGGTCAAGTTGGTTTGCGCCATCAAGGACTTGGACTATCTTTTTGTAAGGAGCTCCTATGAATTCAGGAGGAAAATTAACGATGTTGATACTAATCTTAGTATTAGTTGTTCTCGAACTAATAGGTTCTGTTACACTTAAAGTGAGGTTATAAGTCCCTGTATCTGGCAAACCAATATCTCTTAGCAGGGTTATGGAACCAGCGCCATTAACTTTGAAAAGTCCGTAGTCCTCACTGAGATTATATGTTAGGACTTCATCTTCACGATAAACGTTTTCAGTTATTCCAACCAAATCATCCTTAGATGAATTATAAGAAATGTCAAACTCATAAGAGGGCTGTCTAAAGAATGGAATATCTGGTGAATTCTTGACTAATAGCGCATAAACTGATGAACTATGGAATCGGCTATTGTTACTAATAGTCAGGGTTATGTTAGTTGAACCGTGTCTGTAAGGAGCTGGCTGAAAGTCCACGTTTATGTATGCTTGACCATTTATTAGTGCTCCCTTACGTGGAGATATATTAGCTGGCGGTACAAGAATATTATCATTAACGCTTATGCTGAACTCTGGGTTATTGAAGTCCGTAGTGATAGTGGTTGGCAGCGGCAGAAGACAAGGGGTTCTTTCATTTTCGGCAATTACACAATCAAAATTATCTGCTTTAATGTCAGAATGGATGGGTTCGCTCCTGTGGTATCTGCCATCATCAACAGCATCTATGCGCCGTTGATATTTTTTATAGTCATTTATTCCTATAGAATTATTGTTTATTGCGGGCAAGCTATGATACATCATGCTATTCTTAATAATTTCTTTTTGAATATCGGTGAAATCATAATATATATCTGTCTCTGTGGCTGCCGAACATAGAGTTATATAATTATCGGGGTTAATTCTGTATGAAGGATTATTCAAAAGAGATTTTGCCTGATAACAATCGCGCGTATGACTCATTATATTGAAATCTATGTTTAAAGTGTCTAAAGTTATACTTGTGTCCCTTATCCCGTCAGTGTCAATAATGCATGTGATCGTATTAGGAATATAAGGTTCTTCTGATAAGAAATGCGCATTATACTGAGCGCAAATTTGCGCATTGCTTCTGCCCATCACCATAAGTCCTTCTGGCGGTTTGGCTAAGTTAACTGAAATAAATTCGCGCGCATGTCCAAACCCTAAGAAGTGTAGCATTTCATGAACCATGACTATCGCATCGAGATTGCGCGGTGATGCAAATTTATTTGGTTTAATATTGTTGCCAAGAGCCAATCCCCAGAGATTGTTTACCTGCGGTATGGCGACAAGATGCATCCCCGGAGATGTTGCCATTCCAGCAAGTCCTGACTTTAAAGATCCTTTCAACCCCAACGAAACAAAACTAAATTGCTCAGGAGTTATATCTGGGTATAAGAGTTGCATTTTTTGCATTAATTCTACGGCTTCATCAAAATTCTCTATGTTAGTGGGGGCTTTGTCTCCTATGTTACGCAATGGCAGAATTTCTGTGCTGATATTCAATAGCTTATATGTTTGTTTGATGCTTTCAATATATTTGCTTCTTTGCTGTAAGTCATTATTTTCATAAGATAAAGGACGAAGCAATAATCTATCGGTGGGCATATTTTTATTCTTAATCGTAAAGACAACCCTGGCGTGACTTATTGAATGCTTATGGACTAATTGAGAGAAGGTGAACCTCCAAACGCCAGGGACAACAACTTCTTTTGACTTATTATTGCTAATATCCGCAGTGATTCGCGGAGAAAAAATTGCCGCATAATTATTCCTATTCAATATCCCATCGAAAAAGAAATCTTTGCCGGGACCAAATATGACTGGACCTCCGTTTTGTAATGTTCTAGTGTAGTGATGAATAAATGCTTCTGTTATATTTCTGCCATTAGGGTCAATCATTGAATCAAACCAACTGGTGTAAGCATTTGAAGAAGCAAACACAAATAAATTAAAATTAACCGCTCCATCAGGTATGATAAATTCCCCTTCATAATATACCTCGCGCAGAGAGGAGTCAATAGATTTTATTCTTTTAGGAGTAAGAAAGGAAACATGGCGGGTGAATTGTTCTGAATCATCTAAAACTGCCAACCTTGGATTAATAATGGTTCCTCCCATATAAGGTGGATAATTTTGCTTCTTAGAAAAGGGTTGTTTGGTGAGTGATATTGTCTGAGGAATGAAAAGTACATCATCGGTTTGATTATCAGGAACTTGAGAGGGCTCCTGATAGAGTAATTGAGCGATAGAACTAGCGCTAAATATTGGTTCGCCTGTGTTACTGACTTCCTGCTTGCCTGGGACTTTAGATGGTATTTGAGTGAGAGGATCAGTGGTGGAATTTTGGTTGGCAGATGCAGTAAAGCTGCAATTATGTAAATGGTTGCGCTGGCAGAGTTGCTGTTGAGGGGAGGGCATTAATGAGTTGCCATTTTCATCTTCAGCAAATAAAAATGGTGATTCCATAAGCGGTTCAAAAATCCAGCCGTATCTTATAGTTCCCGCTTCTCTTAGTCCTGTTGCGTGTTCCATGCTAACGTTTCCCCAATTAGAAGAAGGGAAAATTATATTGCCGCTATTGTCATTACAGCTTATTGTAATGGGGGTTAAAAAGAGGCGGTTACCATCTAATCCGCAGCTGGTTAGTTGTTCTGTTCGCAGTCCAATGCCTATATTTGTTGTGCCCATTGCGCCAATTCCGCTTGTTCCTGTATTGCCATTATCCCAATAGCTGTCAATTATATTGCCGCTAGTTCCAGTCGGTAATAGCCCTACCAATCCTATATCATTCCTCGTTGTTCCAGCTATTGAAATCTTTGCGTTGGCATAGCTGCCTCTTATTTCACTAGTTTCATCTCTGTGTTTGCCTACCATAGTGCCAATTGCTTCCATGCTATCCGTGCTAATGTTGCCAGCAAAGTAAGATGAAATGATGCTCCCTGAATTCTGCTCTCCGATCAAACCGCCAACAGAAGCATTTTCTGTTCCCTGCCCATGAACTATTCCAGTGGCGTAAGATGCAAGGGCTTCTCCATTATCTTGATAACCTATTAATCCTCCACTTTGCTCATACCCAGTAACATTTCCCGTTGCATAAGAAAATTGGACTGCGCCGAGTTCTTGTGCGCCCATCAGACCACCTACCATTAACTCTCCACTAACCTTAGATGAACTATGCGATGATATTATTAGTCCGCCTCTTTGCTGCCCCACCAGCCCGCCAACGTATTCTTCAGCATGCACTTCTCCTGTTGAATTGGATGAATCAATTAAACCATTATCTTGTAATCCAACCAATCCACCTGCGCTACTGCCAGCAGATTTAATGATGCCGCTGGCAGTGGTTTGCGTAATTATCTTGCGCCTTGAATGACCCACTAAAGCGCCAACATTATGTTTCCCAGTTATATCGGCGTTAATGATATTTAACGAAGTAATAATGGCATCATCTGTTTCGCCAAATAGACCTATGTTTATATCAGCGGGGCGATTAATATATAGTGAATCTATGGTAAATCCTGCTCCATCAAATCTCCCATAAAATGAAATGGGTGCTCCAATAGGTAGAAAACCGCTTCTATCACTTGAGGGATTACTTGAGTTAGTGGGATTCCAATTTTGGGTTTCTGATGCATTAATATTATTGCTTAGCAAATAATATTTTCCAAGTTGTTCAGTTTGGCCAGCACCGAATAACAATTGATAGTTAACAAATTTGGAGCGGGGTAAATAATCTCCGTGATGGTCAAATCCTGATATTGCTTGCAATTGATAAATATTTTTAATTATATAAGGATTATCAGCTGTGCCATTGCCATTGATGATCACTGATGAATTATTAGGAGCGCTATCATAAAGGTCTGCCACGCCATCGTTATCGGCGTCTTGAATATCGCTGATAATAACAATAACCTCAGTTGTGGATTTTGCTCCTTGTCTATCAGTAGCTACAACATTAAATTCATATCTACCAACAGGCAGGGGTGCTTGTGTAGATATGTTTCCTTCGTCCGAGATTCTGAATCCATCTCCGTCCATTAATGTATAAGAAAGAGCATCTGTGGATTCTCTATCAATTGCCTTCACTTTTATAATATTGGAAGTAAGGGCAAGTTCATCGCCATCAGGAACATGAATTCTCTTTATATATGGAGTTCCTATGAATTCAGGAGGAAAATTAACGATGTTGATAGTAACCTTAGTATTGTTTGTTTGCGAACCTAAGGACTCTATTACACTTAAAGTAAGGTTATAAGTTCCTATATCTTGCGAACCAATATCTCTTAACAGGATTATAGAACCAGTGCTATTAACTTTGAAAAGTCCGTAGTTCTTGTTGAGATTATATATTAGGGTTTCATCCTTATGGTAAACGGTTTCAGTTATTCCAACCAAGTTATCCTTAGATGAATTATAAGAAATATCAAACTCATAAGAGGGGTGTGTAAAGGATGGAATATCTGGTGTATTAGCGACTAATAGTGAGTAATCAGATGAGCTGTGGAATTTGCCATTGTTGGTGAGGGTTATGTTAATAGTAGTTGAACCATGTCTGCGGAGAGCTGCCAGAAATTCCACATTTATGTATGATTGACCATTTGTTAGTCGTCCCTTACGTGGAGATATATTAGCTGACGGTACAAGAACTTTGTCATTAACGCGGACGCTGAACTCGGGGTTGGTGAAGTCCTTAGTTATAGTGGTTGGTAGCGGCAAGAGGCAATGGGTTCTTTTATGTTCGCCAATTATGCAATGAAAGTTATCTGCTGACATTCCAGAATATGTGGGTTCGTGCCTGTGGTATCTGCCATCATCAACAATATCTATGCGCTCTTGATATTTTTTATAGTCATTTACTCCTATTGAATAGTCGTTTGTTGCTGGCAAGCTATGATACATCATGCTATTCTTGATAATTTCTTTTTGAGTATCGGTTATATCATAATATCTATTTCCTTCTATGGCTGCTGAACATAGCGTTCTATAATTAGCAGGGTTAATTTTGTAAGAAGGATTGTTCAAAAGAGATTTCGCGACAGCACAACTACCCCACCCACTCATCATATTGAAATCTGTTTCTAAATCTCTATTGGTATCTTTTATTCCATCATTTTCATGAATGCATACAATCGTATTAAGAGTGTATGGTGGTGAGTAACGCGCATCGTATTGGGCGCAAATTTGCGCATTGCTTCTGTCTTTTACTATAATTCCAGCTGGTGGGTTGTCTAAATTAACTTCAAGGAATTCTGTTGTATGGTAAAATCCTAATAAGTGCAGCATCTCATGAACTATAACTAGCGAATCAGAGTTGCGTGGAGATGCAAATTTATTTGCTACCTGCTGGTTGCCAATAGCAAATCCCCACAAGTTATTTATCTGCGGCATAGTGACAAGCTGCATTGATGGAAGGCTTGCCAGTCCAGCAATTCCTGTACTTATAGATCCTTTCAGCCCCAATGCAACAAAATTAAGTTGCTCTGGGGTTATATCTGGATATAAAAGTAGTTGCTGTTGCATTAGCACTCTGGCTTCTGCTAGATCTGTTATGGTAGGAGCTTTATCTCCTATGTTGCGCAATGGCAGAACTTCTGTGTTGATGTCTAATAACTTATATGTTTGGTTAACGCTCTCAACATGTGTGTTAATTTGTTGTGGGTCGTTATTTTCATAAGATAAAGGACGCAGCAATAATCTATCGGTAGGGAGGTTTTTATTCTTAATCGTGAAAACAACTCGTGCGTGACTTATTGAATGCTGGTGAATTATTTGGGTGAAGGTGAATTTCCAAGTGCCGGGAATAATAACCTGCTGTTTCTTATTATTGCCATTGTCCGCAGTAATTAACGGAGCGAAAAATGCCGCATGATTATCATAGTTTGTATCTTTATCTAAATAGAAATCTCTGGTGGGTCCAGATGTAATAGGGATCATGGTTTTGGTGAATCTAGTGTCTGCATCAAAGAATGCTTGCGCTATATTCCTGCCATTAGGGTCAATCATAGAGCTAAACCAACTGTGTTTAGCATTTGAAGAAGCCATAACCGCTAAGTTGAAATTAACTGCCGCGGAGGGAACAGTAAACTCTCCTTCATAATCTACTGCGATGAGCGGAGGCTTAACCCGTAATCCGTGTGGTTCGCAGTTGTTTGGGATGGTAACTATGGGAGTAAGAAATGAAACATGACGGGTAAATTGCCCTGAATTATCCAATACGGTTAATTTGGGATTAATAGTGGTTCCTCCCATATAAGGAGGATAATTTTGTTTATTGGCGAATACCTCATTCTTAAGAGGTATTGTTGGGGGAATAAAAAGCTTATTGGCGTCGGGTGTTTGGGGGAGGGGATGAGTAATGGTAGGAGTAGCGGAGTTTATGATGCAGGAGTTTATATCACTAAGGCCTATATCATCCTCGGAGCAAGCAGCTAACAGTGATATAACCAACAGTAACCAGCAGAGCTGCGCCTTATTTATCGCTTGAGATAATTTCATAATAAAAATATATTATTAAATAGAGATAAATATAGGAATTACCTTAGTTAAAGAAACAACTCCGCGAGTGTCCATAAGTATTTTGTGAATTTAGATAACATGCCAACAAAAAAATATTATAGCATATATAAGCAGAAAACTATTATAATTGCTATATGCGTATAGTATTCCTTGATAGAGAAACCTTCCCACCGGAAGCGAAATTCCCAGCTCTTTCCTTTGATTGTGACTGGGAAGAGTATCCTTACACAGATGATAAGGACACTGCAGCAAGAATTGTGGATGCGGACATAGTAGTAGCAAATAAAGTTGAACTGCGCGCCGATAACTTGAAGGAGGCACGGCGGCTGAAACTGATAGCACTTACCGCAACTGGCAGCAATAATGTTGATTTAGATTACTGTACCAATAATAATATAACCGTATCAAATATCAGAAACTATAGCAGTCAAAGTGTAGTGGAACATGCTCTTTCCTTAATTTTTGCTTTAAACAGAAACCTCTTTGCGTATAAAAAAATTATCAGTGATGGCAACTGGCAAAAGAGTCGTCAGTTTGTAATCTTTGCCACTCCAATTTCCGACCTAAAAGATGCAACCATTGGAATAATAGGACGTGGCAACTTAGGGCAAACCCTGGCTAAATATTGTTCATCACTTGGAATGAAACCAATTTTTGCTGAACGTCCAAATGCTACAAGTATTCGCTCAGGATATGAAGAGTTTTATGAGGTCTTGAAAGTAAGCGATGTTGTGAGTATGCATTGTCCTTTGACCCCCGAGACCAAAGAAATGATGGGTAAGAAAGAATTTATGACTATGAAGGATTCTGCATTTTTTATTAATACTGCGAGAGGCGGATTGGTTAATGAAGCAGAGTTAGCTACAGCATTACGCAATGGTGTAATAGCCGCTGCGGGTTTGGATGTGCTATCAGTTGAACCGCCTCCTGCGGATAATCCTTTGTTAGCCCTTGCCGACCAGCCAAATTTAATTATCACTCCGCATACTGCTTGGATTAGTCGGCAGGCGTTAGAGTCAGGAATAAAACAGACCATAGAAAATATTGAAAATTTTGTGTCAGGGAATCCAAGCAGAGTTTTGACTTAACTGAGTCGCTCAGGATATGAGGCAAGGAGCGGTATGAGGCGGAATGGGGCTGTTATTTGGGGTTAAAAATACACTATAATCAAATTTACAAAAATTAATTAATTTAAGGGTTGCGATAATTATATTATTGCGTATAATGGCGGCAAGCACTTCGAAATTGGACGTAACGGACTTATAAGGAGGGTGATGATACAAGGGGAGAAAATAAATGAGGGGAAAATACAAGAGAGGAAAATGCAAGAGAGGAAAATGCAAGGGGGGAAAATAAATGGGGAGAAAACAGATAGAATAAATAATTCATCAAAGATACTGATAGCATTATTGCCACTATTATTGTTAGTAGCAGGGAATTGCTTTGCTGCAGGAGATAGCAGTAGGAGTGATAAGCAAGGTGAAAGTATAAAATCACATGCTCTTGCTTTATACGGTAAGCCCAAGTATGGAGCTAACTTTAAGCATTTTTCTTATGTAAACCCTAATGCCCCTAAAAAGGGTCAATTAACGCGTGGTGGTTTCGGCACCTTTGATAGTTTAAATATGTTTATCTTGCAGGGTAACTCTGCTGATGGACTTGGATTAATCTATGATACCTTGACTTCCAAAGGTGTGGAAGAACCTGTTACTGAATATGGATTACTGGCAGAGCAAATAGAAATTCCTAAGGGAGAAATTGACTGGATAATTTTTCATCTTAACAAAAAAGCTAAGTTTAGTGATGGGGTTGCAGTAACTGCCGAAGATGTGGTATTTAGTTTTGAGACAATCATTACTAAAGCTTTGCCTCAGTACCGTGCCTACTATGCGGATGTTGTTAAAGCGGAAGCGTTGGATAAACACAGAGTAAAATTTACCTTCAAGCATAGTAATAACAAAGAATTGCCGCTTATTCTTGGACAATTAGTTGTGTTACCTAAACACTATTGGGAAGCGAAGGATAGAGATTTCGCTAAAGTTTCTTTAGAACCACCAGTTGGTTCTGGGGCTTATGTTATAGATAGCGTCAAGCCAGGGCGTAGCATCACATACAAACTTAACGATAAATATTGGGGTAAGAATTTGCCTGTAAATAAAGGATTACATAATTTTGACAAAATCAAGTATGTTTATTATCGTGACCTTGAAATACTGCATGAGGGTTTTAAGTCGGGAGAAATAGACCTTAAAGTTGAGAATCAGGCAAGTAGATGGAATAAAGAGTATGACTTCCCTGCGGTAAAAAGTGGCAAGGTTGTCAAAAAGGAATTTAAACATAATCGTAATCAAGGAATGCAAGCATTTATCTTTAATACTCGGCGGGAGATTTTCAAAGATGCCAAAGTGCGAGAAGCATTGAACTACGCTTTTGATTTTGAATGGGCTAACAAGAACTTATTTTTTAGTTCCTATAAGAGGTCCTATAGCTTCTTTTCCAATAGTGAGCTGGCAGCGAAAGGTAAACCAACTGCAGGAGAGCTAAAGATACTAGAACCCTATAAGAATAGGTTACCAAAACAGATTTGGGGGGACGTTCCTAGCCAACCACGTTCCGATACGGCAGGGGGAATTCGCGCTAATTTACGCCAAGCAATATCTTTGCTTAAAGAGGGCGGCTGGGAGTTAAAAGATGGCAAACTTATGTCTAAGGATAGTGGGAAGCAAATGAAATTTGAGATTCTTATAGTGCAAAAAGCATTTGAAAGAATAGTTAATCCGTTTATTAAAAATCTTGAACGGCTTGGCATAGATGCTAGTGTGCGTTTAGTGGACACCACTCAATACATAAATCGTATTCAAGAGTTTAATTTTGATATGATAGTTTTTAGCTTTGCGCAAAGCGAGTCACCAGGTAATGAACAACGAGATTTTTGGGGTAGTGCCAGCGCCAGTCACGCGGGCAGTCGTAATTTGGTTGGGATTATGGACCCAGTAATAGACGAGTTGATAGAAGGACTCATAACAGTTTCCAGTCGTGACGAGTTGATTAGCTATAGTCAGGTGCTGGATAGAGTTATGTTGGCGGGATATTATGTAATACCCCATTGGCATATAAGTGCAGATAGAATTGCCTATTGGAACAAATTTGGTTTTACTAATGTGGTGCCAGATTCAGGAGTGCAGGTTACATCCTGGTGGGCTAAATAGGGTAATCAGTCCATCGTCACGTCGGCGCCTTGCTGATAAACCTTATTGATAATTATCTTTAATCAGCGGATTCAAAGTTAATGCGTGGATCTATGATAGTGTAGGTTACATCACTTACTATCTTAATAACTAATCCCAATAAGGTAAATATATACAAAGAAGCAAATACTACTGGGTAATCGCGATTGACCACCGCCTCAAATCCCAGTAATCCTAAACCATTCAAAGAAAAAATTACTTCTATTAATAAGGAGCCAGTTACAAAGACGCTAACTAATAGAGCTGGAATGCCGGCTATTATTAATAGCATAGCATTGCGAAATACGTGCCCATATAGAACCTTTTTTCTAGTCAGTCCTTTGGCAAGGGCGGTATAAACATATTTTTTGTTTATTTCTTCTAAAAAAGAATTCTTGGTAAGCACGGTTAATGTGGCAAATCCTCCTATAGAAAGAGCTATGGTGGGCAGAGTTATATGCCAAAAATAATCCTTTATTTTTCCCCACCAACTGAGCATAGCAAAATCGTCCGATACCAGACCACTTAAAGGGAAAAATTGCCAGAAACTTCCGCCAGCAAAAAGAACTAATAATAGTATTGCAAATAAGAAGCCAGGAATTGCATAACCTATGATGATAAGCATGCTTGACCAGGCATCAAATTTGGTGCCATTACGCACCGCTTTAGCTATACCCAAGGGTATGGAAATAAAATAAACTAATAGGGTAGACCACAGCCCTAAAGATATGGATACAGGTATTGCTTCCCATACAAGAGTTAGAACACTTCTGCCTTTGTAAAAACTATCTCCAAAATTAAAGGTCGCATAGTTTTTGAGCATTAGTAAGAATCTTTCCACTGGCGGCTTATCAAAGCCATAGAGTTTAGTTAGTTCTTCAATAAACTCTTTTTCCACCCCTTCAGCTCCGCAATAAAACCCCGTGCATCCTTCAAGTTCTAAACTTGAGCTAGAGAATTGTGAAGTAGGACTGCCTACATCTCCTAAGGTGAGGCGAGCTATGGTCTGCTCAATTGGACCGCCAGGGGCAGATTGGACTAATATGAAGTTTATAATCATTATTCCTAATAAAGTGGGAATTATGAGAAGAAGCCGTCTAATAATATAATCAGTCACTTTCTTTGTGCTCTGTTAGAAGCTATCTTGTGTTAGGGTTTGGGCAGTGTAACACCGCTTTGTTTTTGATACTTACCTTTGCGCTGCTTATAGGTTATGGAGCACTGTTCATCCGACTGAAAGAATACCAATTGCGCTACTCCTTCGTTAGCATATATTTTTGCTGGCAGATTTGTGGTGTTGGAGAACTCCAAAGTTATATACCCTTCCCATTCTGGCTCAAGTGGTGTGACATTAACCACTATGCCGCATCTTGCGTAAGTTGATTTCCCCAAACAAATAACCAGGACATCTGGTGGAATACGTAGATACTCTATGGTGCGGGCAAGCGCAAAAGAATTGGGAGGAATTATGCATGAATCTCCCTGCATATCAACAAATCCTTTTGGGTTAAATTCTTTTGGGTCTACTGTAGCAGAGTGCACATTGGTGAATACTTTAAACTCATCAGCACAGCGGACGTCATAGCCGTAGCTTGATAGTCCATAAGATATGAGAGGCATCCCACCTTGACTGCGCATCTGGGCTTCTACAAATGGTTCTATCATCTGTTTGCTATGTGCCATTTTGGCTATCCATTTATCTGATTTAATTGTCATGTTATCTGTAATTATAAAGGAAATTGAATATGAAACTCCTAATCACCTTGCTATACAATATACAATATGGAAGATATTCTAAAACAATATAAGGATCCGTATCTCAACTTGGATTATATTACTTTGGGAGCGGTAGAATCATTGTCGTCGCCAGGGCAGAGCGGTGAGCAAAAACTAACAGTAACTTTGCCGTATCCAATCGGTAGGGCTAAACAAAGAATTGAAGCAGAATTGAAAGAACATCTTAGTAAGCATAATATTACTAAGGTTCAGATTGAGATTAAGCAAAAGATAGTATCACTTAATCCGCGTCCTCAGACCAAGCAGCTAACAGGAGTGCGTAATATTATCGCAGTGGCATCTGGTAAGGGAGGGGTTGGTAAATCCACTACCTCAATTTATCTGGCGGCAACATTACAGAATTTGGGGGCTAGGGTTGGCATGCTTGATGCAGATATTTATGGACCAAGTCAACCATATCTGCTAAATGTTCAGGCAGATAAAAAAAATATAGCAGGGGAAGGTAACACAATGAATCCAGTAATGTCTAACGGGCTTAAGACCATGTCGTTGAGCTATTTATTGGATGATGAGCAAACTCCAGCTATATGGCGTGGGGCGATGGCTTCCAACGCATTGCAACAATTGGTGTATTCCACAAATTGGGGTGACTTGGACTATCTTATAGTGGATATGCCGCCAGGAACAGGAGATATTCAACTTACTTTGTGTCAAAGAGTGTCATTGAGTGCCGCAGTTATAGTGACTACACCACATAAGCTAGCTCTTATAGGAGCAGAGAAAGCGGTGGAAATGTTTCGTAAGCTTTATGTTCCAGTGCTTGGCATGGTAGAAAATATGTCTTATTATGATTGTTCAAAATGTGGTGAGAGGCATCACATCTTTGGCGAGGGTAAGAGTGCAGCCCTGAGCGAAAGCAAAAACCTTGAGTTATTAGGAACACTACCTCTACAAGAAGATTATAGTGAAGCAGTGCAAAATAATAAAATCCCCGAGCATTGGCAGGAATTGGCTTTTCGCATAGCATTGGCTATAAGTAAACTTAACTCGGCTCCTTCCCCGCAGATACAAGTAGTGAACGATTAAGAGCTGATATATTCATGCATCCCATTCGCGCCAAAAGCCGTTCTGCGGACAATAAATAGCTATTTTTATAGGGGGGCTAATTGAGGGGGGAGTAATTGAGGGGGGACTAACTGGGTGGTTATCGGATGCGGATTTAGACAAATCGGATTCGCTGCTTAGTTCTTTGAGGGCGGCGGCATAGTTGCTGAGTTGGCGATGGTATTTATCAAGTTCTTCTGTAGAAAATGTACCGTCTTCTGATGTCTTGTAGTCAACTATCCACTTAACTCCATCTGCTTCAAAAAATCTATCAATACGGATGCTGCTTTTATCCTTGCGCGCCAAAGTCCATTCATTCTTACTTGCATTTTCACCTGATGCTTTAAGTATCCACTGAGAGCGTTCATCCTGAAGGCAAAAGTTTAGAGTGGTGCTGGCTATGCTGTTAAGTTGATTAATCTGTTCCTTGTTTAATCCTTTTCCTCTTAGTAAGTTATTCCATTTTTTTATCTCTTTTTGTAGGAAATTCTCCGTCAATTCTTTGTTATTACATAATTTTGTTATATCTTGGCAAGCAAGGGACTCCATTAGACGATGGATTATTATTCCTTTGCATCTTTCATAAGGTGGATGCCAAATACTAAAAGGAGTTGTCTTGGAAGTTGATGTTTCTTGGGCTATATCATCATAGCCATCATGAAAGTCAGAGTGGTCGCTTAAATCTGATGAAGCAATTCTCTTAATTTTAACTTCAGATTCTTTGTTTCTTGTATCTGCTGGGTTATGACACGGAATTAATTTGTCAATATTTTCATCTAATGGTTTATAAATTAAACTCAGAAATGAGTCATACGCGGGATTTTTGAGTGAGGAGTGTATTTCGTCTGCTGATTTTTCTTCAATATCAGCATTATATTTTAATGCATAGTGCAAATATAAACGGCTACGCGCTCGGGTGCAGGCAACATAGAATAGGCGGCGATATTCTTGCTGCTGTTGCTCTGCCTTAATTCCTTTTATCATAGTGTACACTGGCTCGTCTTGCGGACTACTACTGGGCGAGTGGATAGCCATTAAGGCAACTTCTTGCTGTTTAGTTGGAGTTAGTTTATTGTTAGGGGCATCCGAATCGCTTAAATCTGACATGGAATCAGTGCTGATTATAAAGTCAGCCACTGTTAGCAGCTCTTGGGATGCGCTTTTATTCCCAGCGCCTCCATGTAATGATACTAAGAATACATAGTCAAACTCTAGTCCCTTAGAACGATGAATTGTCATAATTTGAATGGGTGCCTTGCTTTCAAAATTTGCGCCAAGATTATCCATTTGACGTTTCATGGCATCCAAGTTAAGGACGCTACCATTATTCTCTGATTCTCTGAGAAGATTGAATATTAGTTCTGTTTCAAGCAGGTCCTTTTCACTAGTTAACCTAGTGGGTCCGCCTAATGTTTGCCATGCCTGATCAATAACATCGTGCCAACTTTTGCGCCTTCTTTCTCGCATGGCTGGAGTTATACAAAGAACAAAATGTTTTATTCTATTTACTCCATCTGGGGATACAGAATTGTCAACGCGATTCTGGGCGATATCCTGTATTAGTTGCCATAAATTATGCTTATTCTCGTTGTGAGCTATGTTTAGGAGATCCTTAAGTTGTAAGCCGCACCAAGGGGCGCGTAGCATAGCATACCAAGCAAGTTCATCCTTAATATCATAAATGCCACGCACTAAGGTAAAAATATCCATAATAATTGGATTTGCTGCAGCGAATGATGCGCGACTTGCATCAAAATCCAGCTTGGCTTCGTGTAATAAAGGGATAAGGCCAGCTATATGGTTACGATTACGGGTTAATATGCCTATCTTTGCTTGGGGTTGTTGTTCGGTTATTCTGTGTAATTCACTGATTATTGGCTGAAATAACTGCTGTGCAGAGGGAGTGAAGTTATCTGGATGAATAATCCCAATATGAGAGAGAACCTCATCTTTTGTTGTTTGGTCAGAAGAAATGGCTGATGAATTATCAGAATTTGCAGGATTAGTGTGCGTGTAGGATACTGCATCAATGAGATTATCTGCTTTAGCAGGAAATACTTGCGCGAATGTTTGATTGAACCACTCAACGAGTTGTGCCTCAGAGCGATAATTATATTGCAGAGTAATTCTTGTTAGAGGGACTTGTCCGAGCCGCTGTTCATCCCATAGGCGGTTGAATATGCGCACATCCGCTTGACGAAAAGCATAGATGGACTGCATGGGATCGCCCACTAAGAATAAACTATTAGGAGTTGCCGCATCCCATCCTGCAGATATGGCTTGCAATAGCTGCAGCTGTCCATAAGATGTGTCTTGGAACTCGTCAACCAATAGATGCCTTAGACGATAACCGAGTCGTTCGGCAAGCAGGGTGGGGGAGTTCTCTTGTCCCATGACTGCGATAGCAGCAAGCATTATGGCGCTATGGTCACATTTATTATCACGCTTGAATATCTGTAATAAGTGGGCTGAAGCAAATTTTATTAACGTTTGTGCAGCTTTAACTAATTGCAATTCTTCCGCCTTATATTCTTCAGCCCATAGGCGTGACTTTGCCAATATTTCAATCCATTCGTTTTTTTGTTGTAATTTTTCTAACATCAATTGCATTTGCTTTTTAGTATCGCTTCCTGTGAAGAAGCCATGCCTTTTGTTCAGACCTGATGGCCTGCGTAATGTTCCGCCGCTAGTTAGGAGTATTTTTGATAGGTTTTGCCAATCCTCTAGTGGATAATCTTGCCAGTTGGTGTTTGCATCAGGTGTTATGAATGGAGGATCTGGACAGTGTTGGAGGTTGTTGTTTAGTATTTTGGTGATTTCGTCCAGTATATCTGTAGGGGCTGATTGGACGAGACGCCTTTTGAGTTCTTTAATCAGTAGATGTAGTTGTGCGGCAGGATTATACCCTTTCTCATTTATAAGCGGCAATATTGCTACCCTATTTGAGAGTATTGAAGCGACACTAGCTTTTAGCTTATTGCGGCTATTGCTGTGGAGATATAGTAGCCGCATCAACCCTTGTTTGTTTTCTTCTGTAAGCTGCATTGTTGCTAATGCATTTTCTGATGCCTCCAGATATAGCTGTGTCATTTCTTCATCCATTACTATCTCTGGCATGGTCCAAAATTCAGCTTTCAGTGGGTCTAATGATACCAAAGTATGACAGAAAGAGTCAATTGTGGTTACGTTATCACTGGTTATTATTCTTTCGGTTAGCCATTTTTTCTGTTTTGCCTTTGCTATCACCTTTTGTGCTAGCTGATAGGTTATTTTTTTGTGAGGTTCTTCAGGGAGGGTGGTTCGTTCTAACTCCTCGCGAATGCGCCTTCTCATTTCGGCAGCCGCTTTACGCGTGAAGGTGATTGCTACTATTTGGCAGGGGTCATCACATGCTTCTGCTAATAGAGTCAAGTATCTTTGCACTAGCAGCTCGGTTTTACCTGAGCCAGCAGGTGCCTTGACGATCATGCTTTGCTGGTGGTTAAGTGCCTGGTTAATTGATGTCACTAATTAGAATATTAAGTATAGATATATGAGTCCCCAAAGTATGGGTTGATGAAGCATGTATATAATCAACGAATATCTTCCGCTTACTGCTAAAGGATATAGCCAACGTATTCCATTTTGGATATAGATATACTTGCCTAAAAGGCGCGCAGTAAACATACCCAGCAGAACCACTCCAAACCAAGGGAATATTGGAGTAAAATCAGCGGAACTGGTAACCCGTGTAACCATTCCCAACCATCTTAGTAAAGGATGATTGAATAAATCGTTGCTGTAGTTGAATCCTATGTAGACGATTAACGCCCCTATTATAAGGTTAATCCAATAAAATCTTACAAACAGCAAGCCAAGAACCGAAGCAGTAGCTATCAAATGGAGTATGCCAAAAAAAATATACTTATCCGATAAAACCAAGGAAGTTATTATAGTTATTGCTATTGCATTTGCCGCTATTATTAGTAATCTACGCCCATAAGTGTTCCATTTAAAACCTCGTTGGTAGTGGAGATATAGGGAAGCGCCAGTTGCCCCAAGGAAACAACTTAATATGACATAACGAAAGGATATCCATTTAATATCAGTATACATTGGAATATCAGCTATATTAAACAACGTTAAGTCATAGAAAAAATGAAAAATAACCATCAGTACTATGCCTATACCGCGCAACGCATCAATTAATAAACTGCGGTTATATAGTTTGGCAGGGCGTAGTTTATTAGCAAGATTACCCATAGTTAAATCCGCATAAGAAGTAGTGCATTTTCCATAAATTAACCTGTAACGACATATTATAGTTATTTGGCGTGTAATCAAATGGGTCTGGGAGGACTCGAACCTCCGACCTCACCCTTATCAGGGGTGCGCTCTAACCAGCTGAGCTACAGACCCACATCTGTTTACATTATAAAGAAATATATAAGGGTCTTGCAAGTAGTTGCAAATATTTATGGGGGTATTGGGCTATTTAAATGGAACTCTTTTTCTTATTTCTTTTATTGGTTGATGTGCGTGGGACATGACCACTGGGAGTCCCATTTTTAAACGCTGATTCACAATTATCCCATTTATCATCAAAAAATATGTCGGCATTGAATGCCTTTAAAAATTCTCCTTTATCTTGTCCTCCTAAGAAAATACATTCATCAAGATGTACTCCCCATTTTCTTAAAGTGAGTATCACTCTTTCATGCGCTGGAGCAGAGCGGGCTGTGACCAATGCGGTTCTTATTCTAAGTGATGAGTATTTTGTTTCTTTTGTACTTTTATCTTCGCTAAGATAGTTTTGCTGAATACTACTTAACGCTTCTAAAAATGGCTTAAAGGGACCTGGGTCTAGAGGGGTGTTGGCAGATTCTTTTTCGGATTCACCAAATTTTTTAACTCCGTGTTTTTCGTTAATCTTTTCTGCTGCATCTGAGAAGAGAACCGCATCTCCATCAAAAGCTATATTGAGGTTAGGACTATCATGGGTGGTATTTTCTTCACCATATATAGTTGCGGCGCCTACTTTTTTTTCTATGAATGAATTAACATCCGCGGCATTGGCTGAAAGAAAAAGATGACAACCAAAGGGCTTGGCATAGGTAGCAGGGCTGTTACCACCACAAAAGGCAGCACGGGTTATGTTTAAACCATGCGCTTCAATTGCATTAAATACTCTGAGTCCGGTATTGGCGCTATTACGCGATAACAGAACCACTTCTATTAGTGGTTTGAGCAGAGAGTGTTGCTTCATTATTTGCTCATTTATCACAAGAATTTTTTTAATGAGATTAAATCCATAGCCGGGCTTTAGCGCCTTTTTTTCGTGCTTAACCTGGTGCATTTCATAAGCTTCTAATCCTTTTTTACGAAAAATCTCATCACTTTTTGCTAAATCAAAAAGTGCGCTAGATGAAGTGCCAATAATTAATGGAGGTAGAGTTTTTAAATTTGAGCTTTTCATATTAAGTACTATTTTTCAAACAATTAACGGGATTGAGCTAAATACGCTAAGCCACGCTTTTCTATTTGTTTAAATATCGCTATCAATATAAAAGTTATTGCCATGTACATTAAAGCGGCAGTTATAAATGCCTCATAAGGGGTGTAGTAACGGGAATTAATGAAGCGGGCAACTCCGGTTATATCGTAAAGAGTAACCAAACTCACTACTACTGTGCCGTGTAGCATGAAAATGACCTCATTGCTATAAGCAGGAATACTGCGTCTAAGGGCGCTTGGCAAAATAATTTTGAAGAATGCAACAGAACGCGACATGCCAATAGCTCGCGCTGCCTCTATTTCCCCATGCGGAGTGCCTACAATAGCGCCACGTAATATTTCTGAAGTATAAGCAGCATTGTTTAAAGCTAGGGCTAAAATTGCACAGAAATAGGGCTTTTCAAAGGCAACCCATAAAAAGCTCGAACGAATAAATTCAAATTGACCGAGTCCGTAATAAATCATGAATAATTGAATTAATAGAGGTGTGCCGCGAAAGAATGTAACAAATATTTTGCTGGCAATACGAATTATTGGGTTGGCGCTTAGCATAAGAACAGATAAAACAATACCAAACAAGGTGCCTATAGGAGTGGATATAAATAGCATTTGCAGGGTTACAGAAAGCCCTTTTAAGTATAGATGAAAATTGTCGGTTATGATAGAAAAATCCATTATATACTTCCTGTTTTAAAGCCGCGACTGTATCTTTTCTCTAAATAGTAAAATATTAGGGCAGAAATCACTGTAAAGGCGAGATAAAAGAGCGCAACTGTAGTGTAAAAAGCAAAAGGAAGGCGAGTGCTATTGGATGCCAAGGATGCTTTGCGCACTATATCCTCAAGCCCTATTACGGACACAAATGCGGTGGTCTTCATGAGGACTTGCCAATTATTGCTTATGCCGGGGATGGCATAGCGTATCATCTGCGGAATTAATATACGCCAAACAGTTTGCAGGTAAGTCATGCCTTGGGAGTAAGCTGCTTCTAATTGCCCTTTAGGAACACTGAGAATGGCTCCTCTGAGGGTCTCTCCCATATATGAGCCAAAAATAAAACTGAGAGTCACGACACCAGCAATAAAAGGACTTACATTAATATATTCATCATAGCCAATCACCGCAGTTAACCAGTTTACAAAAACCTGGCCGCCAAAAAATATAAGGAGCATTAACACTAGATCGGGCACTCCACGAATAACAGTGGTATAGCAATTGGCAGCATATACCAGGAGTGGTTTGCCTGATAATTTACCGAGAGCTGTTATTAATCCAATTATTAAAGAGAAAAGAAGTGAAATTAGCGCCAGAACTATAGTAACCTGGGCACCCAACCATAGTTGGTATCCATATCCGTGTAGTATGTTATCTAACATTAGGCGTTAATTACTTTGAGAGCTTGCTGGGGTTGGTGTTAGTAAATAAAAAGAGAATACCCCGTCAAGAGCTGCATTCCTGACAGGATATCCTCAAAAATTATTTATTAGTTTGTTAAAAACTAATATTTTTTATAAAAGAGGCAATTAATTGCCAAATATATCATAAGCGAAGTATTTATCATTAATCCGCTTATAAGTGCCGTTGTTACGTATTGTTGCAATTGCCTGATTAAATTCTTTCTGCAATTTCCTATCTCTTTTACGCAATGCGATGCCTATGCCATCACCAAACCATTTAATGTCGGTTATATCGGGACCAACCAGCTCAAATCTTTTACCAGGAGAAGTGCTTAGAAAACCCTCTTCAACTGCGGCACGTTCTGCAAGAGTCGTATCAACGCGTCTTGCTTGGAGATCTAAAAAGACCTCTTCTTGGCTTGTATAGCGGACAATCTCAGCAACATTGCCGTAATTATCAGTTGCATAGTTATCAAATGTTGTAGCACGTTGAACTCCTATTTTTTTACCTTTTAAGCCAGAATTTGATATTTTAAGTCCAGCGCCCTTGCGGGAAATGAACTTAACGGGCATTTGGTAATATTTATTAGTAAACGCCACTTTTTTCTTGCGTTCTTCGGTTATTGACATTGAAGCAATTATGGCGTCATACTTTCTTGCCAATAGCGCTGGAATCATTCCATCCCAATCTTGTTTGATAAGTTTGCATTCGTAGCCCATCTCTTCGCATAGGGCAACAGCAATATCAATATCAAAACCAGTAACAGAACCATCTGAATTGGTGGTGCTAAAAGGCGGGTAAGCCCCTTCTACGCCAATGCGTAAATCTTTTGCCATAGCAATATTTCCAATAGTGAGGAGAAGCAATGCTAAAGCGATATTAAATATCTTTTTCATAATAATGTTGTATATGTTAAATTAATAATTTCAATTATACACTAATATTATGTAAAAACTTTTTTATTTTTATTGGGAGAGAAGTAATACTGTAGTAACTACTAATTAGTAGTAGCATAGGAAAGATGCTATAGGCAAAAGATTGTTGTATTTGTATCTGATGAATAATTGTATAAGGAAAGACAGTGCACCACAAGATAATTCCAAACAAAGAGAAGCAAATTGATAATAGGGGTATAGTATATTGTTTGTTTTTCATTGTAAAAAACATCCATATACTAGGAATGATAAATAAAATAGTAATTGCTCCCAATAGAAAATTAATTAATTCCAGATAAGTTTGGCATTTATTATGCTGGCAATACCCTTTATATGCATCAGAGAATTGAGTGCGCTTTGTAGCATTATAGGAAAACTCTTCCAGTGAGACAATTTGTAGATGACAAATAATTGCTATCAATAAACCAGTTACAATAGCAAGTGAAATAATTGCTGCATCAGGAATCCATAATCTATAATTCATTTTCTCTCTATTAATAATATAAAAATGAAAAGCTAACACAGCCGTTGCGATAGCAGATATGTAATCATAATTTATTAAGCTTGAAATAAAAAATAACAAAAGTATGATTGTAAACAAAATAATACCTCGCCGCCAGTAGTTATCTATAGAGTCCAGTTTTGCAAGTAGTGTTGGCATTAAAGCAACTGGCGCTAAGAATAAACCATAATTATTCCATAAACTTAAATCAATTTTTACGGATGACCACAAAGAGAGTGCAAGTAACAAGGGTACGATACTGCCATTTATATTGAACAGATAAAGCAAGAAAAATAAAAATACACCTAAACTGATAAGAGTACCTGATATATACATGATACTGTTTATCGTTTTAATATCTTGGACACCAATTTTTTCCATGATCACCGCGCCTACATGAGCTAGTAATACATATTGGCTGTTATAATAACCATACGCCGAGTTTTCATCAGGAAGTTCATCTAAATTAAGTTCACTTCCAGAAAAAATAAAGGGTTTTATCGCTCCGTCTTCCTGAAAAACTATAACAGGTTTCTTAAATGGCTCATAATCTATATCAAATCCATTGGCATGAGCATAAATTGATGAAATTATTTGCGTATCGCTCCAAGTGTCAAAGTATCCCTCACCTGTTGCCAAATCAGACAATGATATACAACATATAGTCACAGAAATTATTACAAAAAATATTTTTTTACTTTGAGATAATTTATACGAGAAGAAAAAATTTACAATTTTATTCATAATAATGTTGTATAGGTTAAATTAATAAATTTAATTATACATTAATATCACGTAAAAATTTTTTAATTCATATTATTGCAATATTTTATCAACCACATAAAGAGGACGTTTTTTGACTTCGTTATAAATTCTTCCAACATACTCGCCTATAATCCCTATGGCTGTCAATTGTATTCCCCCTAAGAATAGAATAGCCACCATAGTTGATGTGTAGCCAGGAATTGCCAGATTAAGAAATAGCTTTTGGTAAATCAAATATCCGCCATAACAGAAGATGATAAAGGATAAACTAAAGCCAAATAGGGTGATTAGGCGAATCGGAACTACAGAAAAAGAAAATATACCATCAATGGCGTATATTAGCATAGCTTTGTAATTATATTTTGTTTTCCCATGTTCTCTTGGCGGGCGGTTATATTCCATAAGTTTTTGAGAGAAGCCAGGCCAGCTTAACAACCCTTTCATAAAGCGATGATGCTCTTTTAATTCGCGTATAATATTAATAACTTTTTTATCCATTAAACGGAAATCGCCAGCATTTTTATAAATAAAGGATTGTTCAGATATTCTATTAATTAATCCATAAAAAAGATTGGCTGTTATTTTTTTTAGAAAAGGGTCTTGTCTTGTGGCGCGAATAGGAATAACCTCATCATAACCCTGTTGCCAATAGTCAATCATTTCTTTGAATAGGGCGGGAGGATCTTGTAAATCTGCATCAAGTGGAATAACTGCATCACCATTGGCCTGGTCAAGTCCTGCAGTTAATGCCACCTCTTTACCAAAATTACGCGTTAATTTGATAACCTTTATACGGTTGTCTTTGATGTGATATGATTGAAGAATGTCAAAAGTATTGTCAGTGCTACCGTCATCTATTGCAATTATTTCCCAATTAGCAGCAACTTTTTTAAGTTCAGTAATTATTTTTTGAAAATAGATATCAATCATTCCTCCTAGTTCTTCATTGTAAAAGGGCGTTACAATGCTCAATGTCCAATTTTTGTTGCGCATAATCTTGTATATTTTATGTAATGTGCGTCATTTTAACAAATTATTATAATAAATGTGTATCCGCCCCCCTGTAAATTAAAAAGTATTTATCATCTTTGCTTGATAAACCATGTGTTGTTATAATTAATTGCATACTTAAAATATGTTGCCATATAATATGCGAGTAACGGGAAACACTAAATGATGAAAGGAATAGGAAAAGGAACAGAAACACTAAAGTCAAGCGGAATATTGCAAAATAAAATGCAGGCAAAATTAAAAAGTAAATCTAAAGAAGAATCTAAAGGGAAATTAAAATCGGCTGCAGTGCGTCAGAGTAAACAAAAAAAGCCGGTTATATCAATTAAGAATGTTCATCATTCTTACGATGGAAAGAATAAAATAATTAGAGGAATTTCTATGGATGCTTATGAAGGAGATATTATTGCAATTCTTGGCGGTAGTGGTTCAGGTAAAAGCACTTTGTTACGTTGTATGAATTTATTGGAAATACCACAGCAGGGTGAGATATATTTCCTTGGAGAGCATCTGGAGTTTGCTGGGGGTGCTAAAGCTGGCACTAAGAGTAAAAGAAGAGTTAAGTCGCCTAAACAACTTACACGTCTGCGTTCAAAAATTGGTATGGTTTTTCAACAATTCAATCTATGGTCGCACAAAACGGTTATGCAGAATATAATTGAGGCGCCTATATGTGTCCTTCAAGCAAAAAAAGAAGATGCAATTCTCTTGGCAAAAAAACTACTAAAGAAGGTTGGGCTTAGTCAGGATTTGCAGACATCTTATCCTTCACAACTATCAGGGGGGCAACAGCAAAGGGTAGCAATTGCTCGCACTATGGCTATGAATCCAGCATTAATTCTTTTTGATGAACCAACATCTGCGTTAGATCCTACTTTGGTTAACGAAGTATTGCAGGTGATAACAACATTGGCTAAAGAAAAAAGGACTATGTTGGTAGTAACCCATGAAATGGAGTTTGCTCGCAAGGTAGCCACTAGAGTCATATTTTTACACAAGGGTTTGATAGCGGCGGATGGAACTCCGGCACAGATTTTTAATAAAAACCGCAATCCAGTGCTAAGAAAGTTTTTACAGCAAGAAAAATTAGTATGATTATCATCCATGATTTGTCACCGGCTGTGGATCTGATATTTTTCAAAATCCATTGGTATGGGATTATGTATTTGCTGGGATTTTTTGTTGCATTAGGTTTGGGCTATTATCGCCGTGACAGGTTAGGGTGGGATAATGATGATTTATCTGATTGTTTGTTTTATTGTGTCCTTGGAGTTATTATAGGAGGGCGACTGGGCTATATGTTGTTCTATAATACTTCATCTTTGTTAGCTGCTCCTTGGAAGGTTGTTTTTATTTGGGAAGGAGGGATGTCTTTTCATGGCGCAGTTATTGGGGTTATAGGAGCGTTTTTACTATTGGCACGTAAAAAGAAAGTCAACCCTTTTGATTTAAGTGATTTCATATTGCCATTAATTTCTATTGGTCTGGGTTTAGGTAGATTTGGAAACTATATAAATGGCGAACTTTGGGGCAAACCAACTAATTCTGATTGGGGCATTATTTTTCCTGGTGCAGGCGATTTGTTACCGCGCCATCCAAGTCAGTTATATGAAATGTTTCTTGAAGGGGTGGTGTTATTTGCTATTCTATGGATTTTTACTTTAAAGCCGCGTCCGCGTATGAGCGCCAGTGGCTTATTTTTGCTTGGTTACGGCAGTGCTAGATTTGCAGTAGAGTTTTTGCGCGTACCTGATGCGCATTTAGGTTATCTGGCTTTTGGTTGGCTAACCATGGGGCAACTGCTCACTTTGCCGATGATAATTGCTGGTATTTTTATGCTTTACTATGGTTACAGACGTAATATAATTGCTCACTATGCATCAAATTGACCTTTACATAGAAACCATTGCCCGCGTCATAGATTGGATAGCAATAGCCATTTTATTTTATGGATCACTAAAAGCGGTTGCCAAGTTTATGGCTTTGGAATTGGGAAGATTAACAAAAAGTGCGACTGGTAGCTTAGGCGGATTGGGCAAGTTGGGTGAGGATTCCCGTATAAATCTTTTAGATGTTAATGTGCGTCGTTCTTTAGGCGGCTATCTATTGCTTGGATTAGAACTTATGATTGTGTCAGATATAATCCACACTGCAATAAGCAGAACTTTAGATGATTTAATATTTCTTGGCGGTGTAGTATTAATTAGAACTGTAGTTAGCTATTTTTTGGGCAAAGAAATTATGCATATTGAAAAGACAAAAATAACAAGTAACCAAAAATAATGTTGGAGTCGTTGCTGTTTGTTAGCGGCTTATTGTTAGGGGCAGGCATAGCATATATTGTTTTAATGAGAGGTGGGAATACCACAACAAGTGAAAATATTAAGCTCAAAGCACAACTGGAAGCAGAGCAAAATAATATTGATAGATTCGAGAATTTAGCAGGCAAGGTTCTTGCCTCTCAATCGGATAAAAGCCGCGTTGAACTTGAAAAGACATTAAGCCCATTAAAACAAAACTTAGATAATTTTCGTAATCGGCTTGAAGATCTACAACGTCAAAGAAGTGAAGAAAGCTCTGCATTAACTAAGCATATAGAAATTCTTCAACAAAGCAATAGCGCACTGAGTCAGCAAGCAGAAAACCTTACTAATGCCTTACGGAGTGATAAAAAAATGCAGGGTGATTGGGGGGAGGTTATCTTGGAAAAAATTCTACAGCAATCAGGATTGGAAGAGGGGAGAGAATATGAAACTCAATCGTCTTTTAAGGATTCTGAAGGGAAAAGATTTCAACCCGATGTGATATTAAAACTGCCAGATGATAAGAATATAATTATTGATTCTAAGGTCTCATTGAATGCCTATACGGATTACTGTAATGAGGAGGACGAGCAACAGCAACGTATCTATCTGAAGCAGCATATTCAAGCAATTGATAATCATATAGTTCAGCTGGGCAGCAAGAATTATGAAAATCTTAAGGGGCTTCATTCGTTGGATTATATCTTGATGTTCTTTCCGCTTGAAGCAGCTTTTTTGGCGGCACAAAAAGAAGATCCGCAACTATTTGAAAGAGGAATTAGTAAACATATTATTTTAGTTACTCCCTCAACTCTATTAGCTACCTTGAAAGTAATACATAATATTTGGCGTAATGAAAAACGCGTGCTCAATGCCCAGGAAATTGCTTTAGAAGGAGGGCGGTTATATGATAAGTTTCATGGTTTTGTTGAGGATATTCAAGGTGTGGATAAATCACTTAGGCAAGCACAACAGAATCTTGATGGGGCAAAAAATAAGCTTTATGAAGGGCGAGGTAATATGATTAGCAGAGCGGAGAAGATGAAAGAATTGGGGGCAAATACAAAAAAACAACTGCCTGAGAATTTGTGAGTACTTTCCCACAAATAACCAGCTGGCGAAAGAATCCGTTCATATATAGCATAATTGCTGTAAATGTGGTGGTATATGTAACATTGCATTATGTTCTACAAATTCCAAATCCGGCAGCAAGCTGTTTTGGTGGTTTGCAGCCCTATAAAGTTATTTCGCAAGGTGAATATTGGCGCTTACTAAGTTCAGTGTTCATGCATTATGATTTTTCACATATTTTGTTTAATATGGTTGCATTATTAATTTTTGGTTCTTATGCGGAGACATTTTTCGGCCATTGGCGCGCAATATTAATATATGTATCCAGTGGATTATTCGCCAATTTAGTTGCTTTGGGGGTGGTTTATTTGTTAGGAAATGCAAATTACTGCGCCATTGGCGCATCTGGAGCAATTTTAGGACTTGCGGCAGGCACTGCTTATTTGATGTGGCGCACCTGGCGACAGTCGCGTAATCCCGCTGCTTATATCTTTGCCCGTCAGTTGGTGATTATACTGTTGATTCAATTTACGCTTGATTTTGTTATCAAAGAGAGTTCTTTTTTACATCATTTTAGCGGAGCTTTGGCTGGGGTTGTGATTGCTTATTTTATGACTATTAACAAATACAATTAATTTATAATCTTTAGAGTTTATGACTAAAAAAAACCTTATATATGTTCAGTCGGGGGGTGTGACCTCGGTTATTAATGCATCGGCTTGTGGAGTTATAGAGACAGCCCGTTGCAATACAGATAAAATAGATAATATTTATGCCGCAGCTTATGGGGTAGGTGGATTGCTTGAAGAAAAAATATACGACTTAACCAACGAAGATGGTGGTAATGTTGCATCATTTGCTCATACGCCAGGAGGGATATTTGGTTCGTGTCGCCATAGAATGAAGGATCCTGCTATAGATGATTCTGAATATCAAAGATTATATGAGATATTCAAGGCACATAATATAGGATATTTTTTCTATAATGGAGGAGGAGGGTCAATGGATGCTGCCAATAAAATTGCCAACTATTGCAAAGAAAGAAACCTGGATGTTAAGTGCTTAGGTATTCCTAAGACCATTGATAATGATCTTGACTATATGGATAACTGCCCTGGCTATGGTTCTGTTGCTAAGTTTACTGCAACTGCAACTTTAGAATCTGGCTTAGATGTAGCATCAATGCATACCACATCCACTAAGGTGCTGCTTATGGAAGTTATGGGGAGACATGCTGGGTGGATAGCTGCGGCAGCAGGGCTGGCGCATAGCTCGGCTCCACAACCACCTCATTTGATTGTGTTTCCTGAGATACCTTTGAATAAGATGGAACTGATAGGACTGGTGGATAAATGCGTGAAGGAAAATAATTATTGCGTATTGGTGGTTGCCGAAGGAGCGCGTAACGAAAACGGAGAGTATTTGAGTATGGCTGCGGCTGGAACTCAGCAATTTGGCGGTGCTGCTAATATACTGGCGGTGCTAATAAATCAGCTGTTAGGGTATAAATATCATTGTGTTATTTGTGATTATCTACAGCGCTCAGCGCGGCATTTGAGCTCACAAGTGGATGTAGACCATGCTTATGCAGTGGGTAAAGCCGCTGTGGAATATGCCCTTAGTGGAGAAAATGCGATAATGCCGACAATTAGTAGAATATCTTCGTCCCCTTATAAATGGGAAATAGGTAAGATTGCCTTGGATAAAGCGGCAAATTCAGAACGATTATTGCCGCGTAGTTATATCGGCAAAGATAAGTATTCAATTACTGAAGACGCGAAAGAGCATATTGCACCGTTAATTCAAGGTGAAGCTCATCCTCCTTATGGAAGCGGTCTGCCTCTGGTAGCAACCCGTGATTTTGCAGTACTTAAGAAGAAGCTCCCTGCTTGGCGAGTGTGAATTGAGAGCTATCATTGGGTTATATTAATTGTATAATACTTATTAATTATGCGACAAAACCATAAAAAAGTTAAATTATTCTTGACCGATTTTGACGGAGTTCTAACCGATGGAGGCATATTCTATTCAGCGGATGGAGAAATAGTTAAAAGATTCCATGTTCATGATGGTATGGGGCTGGAAATACTTGCGGAGATAGGAGTTATGACAGGCATTATTACTTCAGATAATTCCCCTATAGTTGATAAGCGTGCCGAACGTTTACGTTTTGCCTATATTATTAAAGATAAAAATAAAGGGCAGAAACTTAAAGCCGTAGTAGAGCTTTGTGATGAAATAGGTATTTCGTTGAGTGAGGCGGCATATATGGGCGATGATGTTAACTGTTATGATTTGCTTGAAAAAGTTGCATATCCGGCTTGTCCTATGGATGCGCAGGATATGGTTAAGAATATACCGAATATTTATATTACTAAGAATAAAGGAGGAGATGGTGCGGTTCGTGAATGGATAAATTATTTGTTTGAGAAAAACCTTTTTGATACGGACAAGTCAATCCAATCCTTAGTCCTTGCCAACTTTGAGTAATAGCACAGCCCAAAATATTCTACATCTGCCGTCTACACCATTTAATTTGTTGATGTCAACGGTAGTGGCTTTGACAAGGTTGGGAGATGATTCCCGCCATTTTCTTTTTCTGATTGATCAATATCCTAGCCATAAACCCTTTTATGAAGCAATCAAAAGGTGGGGCAAACATAGTCCTTTTATTCATACGGACATATTCTTTTCTTCGACAGGCGGCATAAGCAAGTTCTTGACAAGAAAGAAATTTATGCAAGATATTCGCCGTCCTTTGGACAAAATTCTTCCAGTTGAAATTATTTGCAGTAATGATAGGAGAATGGAATTTCAATTCGCTATGCATTATATGAAACAGAAAACGGGTAAGTACCCTCTGGGCAGTTACATAGATGATGGCCTTTTTAGCTATCTAGGAAGAAAAAGCAATATAATAGATAAGTATCTTGATACCTTGCTCAAGAAATTATTTTATGGTTTTTGGTGGAGCTATCCACCAACTGTCGGGGCTTCATTTCTTATTGATAACGCTTGGCTAATTTTTCCAGAGCAGGCAATTGAATCATTACAAGTAAAGAGAGTTACGAGGTTAAATGAACTATTTTTTGACAGCAAAAATATTCACAAATTGGCACAGATTATGTGTGAACAACTGGATATCTACCTGAGGGTTAATCAGCACTCTAAGGTTTTGTTATTATTATTGCCACATTCCTCAGCGGTTGAAGATATTCGGACTATGCGCAACGCTCTTTTACAACTCGTGCATTGTAAATATGCTGATTACAAGGTCTGTGTGAAATCACATCCACGTGATGACTTTGCTAAATGGGGTTTTAGTGATAATGTGGAGCTTATTAGTGAATCAATACCTTCAGAGTTATTGTTGCCATTTTTACCACGAGATAGAATTATTATGGGTCCGATATCCACTTCTTTACTTACTGCGAAATGGTTATTGCCAATGACCCCTATTTACTATATTAATACCCCCATAAAAGGTTATCAAAGAACATCAGTTGATGAATTTATGAATTCACTGGGAATTAAGCAGCTTGAGTACCCTGCTTGATATGTATTTATAAATTTGAAGCATATATAGTTAAGCTGACGGTAAAAAATTAATGATAGATTGCATAAAATTATGAACGATGCACCATGGTTGTGAGTTATTTAGACTACTTTATCACTAGGGCATTTCCACCAATAAAACCAGTTTTGGTTATGAGTATCTTAGTTCGTAATGAATATGATATTATTGAGGATAATATCCTTTTTCATCTTCATCATGGTGTGGATGCGTTCGTTGTCAGTGATAATGCTTCTACTGATGGAACCAGAGATATTCTAAATAAATTAGCGCGAAATTATCCTATACATATTATTGACCGCCCTAATGGTGAGTATCTGCAATCTGCATGGGTGACGGAGATGGCACAGATTGGCTATAAAATGTTCAATGCCCATTGGGTTATTAATAATGATGCAGATGAGTTTTGGCTTCCCCTTAATGGTGATATTAAGTCGTATCTAAGCCATAAGGATACGGTAGTTACTGTGTCGCGCGGGAATATGCTAATACCTGAGCGGGGGAAAGATTATTATGAGAGTACTTGGAGGGTTGCAACTCCCATAACATACCCTCCTGAAACGCAAGCTGACATTTCAACTAAGATGTCTTTGCTGTTACTTCCCTTATTGCCAAAGGTAATTGTTAATCCGCGTGGTATGTTGTACGTGAGAGGCGGTAATCATGGTGCCTATCATATTTGTAAAAAATTGGGGAGTAGGGTGGAGAATAATATATTCATATACCATTTTCAAATTCGTAGTTACGAAAAATTTGTGGCTGATGCTAAACAAGGAGCAGCTTTACTTAAAAATAACCCTGCTGTTAGAATGGGTAGTCACTTGCGTCGCTGGGCAAAAATGTGGGAGGCAGGAACATTAGAAGAAGAATATGAAAGGTTTTTGTTTACTCGAGATGAAATACAAACACTGGAGAAAATTGGCATTATCAATGAGGATACCCGTTTCAAAGATGCTTTACTTGCTGTTAAACGGTAGTAGTTGATTAGTTTAAAAGTTAGATATAATGTCTCCTAATATATTCCAGGAAGCATACAGTATAGAAAATTCTTGGCAATTTAAACATTGTTGAGTGCAGATTATAATATTTTATTTTCTCCAGATAGCAAGAATAATTTTTATGTTGGTATTATTCCTACATCCAATTATTTTGAAGATTTTCTGTCATGCGAAATACCACCAATTGTTAAAAATGATAGAGAGTATCCCAAGGATCGTTTTTGTGCATTTATTCACAATAACAATGGTAAAAAAGCGTGTCCAGATGTAGAGATAAGAAATAAATTCTTTAGGATGTTATCAGAGTATAAACAGGTGGATTCTGGAGGAGCTGTTATGAATAATACAGATGAACTTTGTATGGCCCCATATCACTTGGGACTCAAAATCTTTTTCCATGAATTCCATAGGTGTATTGTATCCCAAAGAATGATGGTCTCTTTCGCAGTTATACCAGTAAAGCCAATCGGATAGTTTGTGGTTAAATATTTTAGGGTTTATGAGGTCTTGGGTATTGTAATTTACAAACTCTTTTTAGATGGTTCTGTTGAACCTCTCACAGATTGCATTCATTTGCGGTCTCTTAGGATAAATTTTCCAATGCATGATTTTCTTTTTATCAACCATTTCTCTAAAGTGTTTCATAAATTCGCTGCCATTATCGCTTAGCACATTGCTCACTTGCAGTGGAAATACTCTCAGCACTCTCTCAATATCATACGATAAACATAGCCTCCGCATGCGCCTTATAATCTTCCTTGCTCCTAAACGGGGATGCGCGGCGCGAATGCTTTCTATCTCTTCAACTATCCGGTAATCCCAGTGGCGTTTTCTTGTGTTGTGAGGACATGTTCTTTTTTCTTCAAGACCATTAATTCCATAATTACGGTATAATAGTTTCCAGCGATACAAGGAACTGCGGCTTATGCTGTAAGCATCTTTTGTCGCTGACAAGCCATGCTTATTGAAGAAGGTAAGTATGTCTAGCTTAGTTTTGGCTGGTTTAGTCATGTTCAAATATTTCAGTGCTAAATCAGCCATTTTATAATAGCCGCGCAATTTATAGCCTCCATATTTAATTCTCATTATTATTTAACCTCAATGTAATGCAGACCACTCTTCCGACAAACACCAACTGCTTTGACCGCTGAAGTGGAGGCATTGGATAATTTACTGTCACTTGCAGGCTTATTCCCATCCTGCCCATCCTTATTTTCTGAACTTATAACTCCTAACTCAGAGTCCAATATGTATCTGAGGCTATGCAATTCACTTGGAATTAAGCAGCTTAAGTATCCTGCTTTATATGTATTTAATAGCTTTTACTAATAACTCTCTAGTATATGAATACTTTAGTAAATGGGCTGAGAACTCCTTTGCCTCGGTAAAAGTTTTACACTATAGTGAACCAAAAAAAATTACTTGGAAAGGTTGGAAAGGATTATCTTGGAATAAGCTTAATGAAATTGCTAGACAGAGAGTTATTATGAGTTGGTGGAGGAATAATAGAGTTCATAACAGTTTTCTTATGCAGATTTATCAATGGATTAAGTTACTTGAGGCATGTTTTCTTTTTAATAGATACTATAGTTATTTAATTAAGCAACAGGGTTGTTTCATCGCACTATGGAACGGTTATAAATTTGAAGCGTCTATAGCTAAGCTAGCAGCAGAAAGTTCGGGTTCTAGATTGATTTACTGGGAGAATGGACTTTTACCAGGGACTACGACTATGGACGATAAAGGAATTAATTACTTAAATAGCTTGAGTCGAGAGCCAAATTTTTACCGACAACAATCTGATGCCATAGCTCAACTTCCTGATAAATTGACGATAAGGCCATTTAATCCTAATAAGAGTATCAAAGGAAATAATATACAGCTACCAGCTAATTATATTTTTGTTCCTTTTCAGGTAAATACTGACTCACAGATATTACTTCATTCTCCTTGGATAAAAGATATGCATCATCTATTTATAATATTGGTTGCAGTATTAGATAAAATAGCCGACAAGAATATCAAAGTAGTTATAAAAGAACATCCATCTTGCATGAGTAACTATGATAAAGAGCATGAACTTGCTGAGTTAAATGACAGGATATTTTTTGCAAATCTGAATGACACCCAAGAAATTATCCATAATTCTCTGGCTATTATTACTATTAATTCTACCGTAGGCGTAGAGTCCTTATTACTTGGTAAAAAAGTTATAAGCTTAGGACAGGCCTGCTACAATTTGTCAGGAATAACCCAAACAGCTTCTTCAGCAAAAGAACTGATTCAAACTATAGATTCACTTCCTTATTGGAATGTTGATGAAGAACTTAGATGTAAGTTTCTTAATTTTGTTTATAATGAATATTCTATTCCCTGTGTATTTCAGGAGGCAAATGCTAAGCACTGGCAAAAAGTTAATGATAGATTGCATAAAATTATGAACGATGTACCATGATTGTGAGTTATTTGGACTATTTCATCACTAGGGCATTTCCGCCAACAAAACCAGTTTTGGTTATGAGTATCTTGGTTCGTGATGAATAGGATATTATTGAGGATAATATTCTTTTTCATCTTCATCAAGGAGTGGATACTTTCGTTATCAGTGATAATGCTTCCACTGATGGAACCAAAGATATTTTGAATAAATTAGCGCGCAATCACCCTATACATGTTATTGACCGCCCAGATGGTGAGTATCTACAATCTGCATGGATGACGGATATGGCACATATTGCCTATGAAATGTTCAATGCAAATTGGGTTATTAATAATGATGCAGATGAGTTTTGGTTGTCCCTTAGTGGTGATATTAAGTCGCATCTAAGTTGTAAAGATACAGTGGTTGCTGTGCCACGAGGGAATATGCTAATACCTGAGGGGAGTAAATATTATTATGAGAGCACTTGGAGGATTGCATCTTCCATAGCATACCCTCGTGAAACACAAGCTGATGATTCAGCTCAGATGTCTTTACTGCTAGTTTCTATAGGTAAAAAGGTGATTGTTAATCCGCGTGGTAGGTTTAAAGTGAAAGGCGGTAATCATGGCGCCTCTCATATTTATAAAATACTAGAGAGTAGGGTAGAGAATAATATATTCATATATCATTTTCCAATTCGCAGTTATGAAAAATTTGTAGCTAATGCCAAACAAGGCGCTGCTTTACTAAAAAATAACCCTGATACTAGAATGGGCAATCATTTGCGCCGTTGGGCAAAAATGTGGGAGGCAAGAACCTTAGAAGAATAATATGAGAGGTTTTTGTTTACTCAAGCCGAAATGGGAACACTGAAGAAACTTGGTATCATCACTGATGATACTCGCATCAAGGATGCTTTGTTTGCCGTCAAAAAACGAAAATAATGGAGAATATATTGCCTTATTTTATAGTTTAATTCGGCTGGTATTATATGCTTGAATTAATTTACCTTTCTTTAATAATTTTTCAGTTTTAGCTTTTTTAAGTTTGTAGGTTAGTCTACTTGTAAATTCTTTAGGTGCTATATGTTTTATTACTTTTATTAGAGAAGTTAATTTTTCATCACTAATATATTTCCCACCTTTTATTGATATAATAACATTGTTACATAATGGAGGGATTAAATCATCACATATGCTATTGCGTGTAATTTCTGGCAATTCTGGGATTAGTGCCATTATTTCATCTAATGATCTATTTTCCTCCAATGGATCAGAACTAGTATTCCTGCGAAACCAAGCACATAAATAAGATACTATATATAATTTTATGGAATTCACTGGGTCTCTGGTGGTTACCTGATCACCCAATTCGACTTTAGATTTAGCATATTGATACAAATATTCTGCTAGAATGGTCGCAGAAAACCTTTCTTGGAACCTTAAAGTAAAATCTATATCTCCGAGTATAAAAGACGATATCCGAAACCCTGAACAGGCATTAAATGTTTCTTTTTTTATCACAGTGGAAGCATCTAAAATAAAAGGTAGGGGGAAGGCATATCTTAACATTGTGTTGTCACGTGGTAGTGAATTACCAATGATGCTTGCATATCGAATATTTTTTCCATCAGAGGTAATAAATTCTAGCATAGCCGCACAGGTATCAATTTCTGGATTATGCTCCATGAACTTAAATTGCTTTTCTAATCTTTGTGGAACGGATATATCATCATCATCCATAAAAGCAATGTATTTACAATGTGAATGACTCGCACCAGTGTTACGCGCATGAGCTTGTCCTTTATTTTCTTGCTTAATATACTTTATTCGTTTATCTTTGTCGGCATATTGTATTATTACGTCTGATGAACCATCATCTGATCCATCATCCACTATTATAAACTCAAAATCCTTATAAGTTTGATTGAGTATTGATTCAATAGCACGAGCAACATATTTTTTGCGGTTATACGTAGCCATAATGACACTAATTTGGGGCATAGCTTATATGATGTTTAAGTTAAAAAATATACATTATAGAATAAGAATAATATTGAGACATTCAAAATTCTCTTAATATTAGTGGAATTTATATTAACAAATATTATAAGTCTTCAACATTGTGATGGGAATCCTGAATTTATTGTTTATCACTACCCTATAAGTGATAAACAATAAGATATACAAATATATTAATATTCTAAATATTAGACAGTGTTGGGTTTTTTCTTCTTTTTTATTAGTGGTAACTGGAGAATATTACCCTCATGCTATGTTGAATACAGATTATAATATTTCATTTTCTCCAGCTTTTGAAAATGCAAGCAGCACTGGGTATCTTACTGAAAAGATATGGGATGCGTTCCTAACTGGAAATATTCTTAGTATAAAATAATTTGAATAAATATTAAATAACATTACGATGATATTGCATCTATTAACATGGTTTTTGTTTTATAATGATATCATTTCTATTTACAGATGATATAAAATATGCCTGAAATCAGTGTCGTTATGGCAGTATATAACCGAGAAGAATATGTTTCTCGTGCTATTGAGTCAATACTCAATCAAACCTATAAGGACTTTGAGTTTATATTGGTGGACGATGGTTCAACTGATGGTTCATCAGATATAATAAAACATTACGCTTATAAAGACAAACGGATAAAATATATCCGACAAGATAATAGTGGATTGGCTCATGCACGCAATGCAGGAGCTAATTATGCTCAAGGTAAGTACATTGCCTTCATGGATGATGATGATATATCCATCCCAGAGAGATTAGAAAAACAATTGAGGTTTATAGAAAATAATCCAAAAATTGATGCCTGTGTGGCTATGCAGAAATTTATTACCCCCGAAGAAAAAAATGCGGGCTACCAAAGGATCGTTTGTGATTTACTGCCACGCGATAAAGCAGTGTTAAAATACGCATTTACCCTTCCTTTCACTTTAGGAGCTCCAACTATGATAAAAAAAGAAATATTTAATGCCTGTTCAGGTTTCCGTACGTCGCCTCTTATAATCGAGGATATGGATTTTACTTTAAGATTCCAAGAAAGATTTTCTGCAGCTATTATAAGGGAATACTTATACAAGTGTACTCTTCCTGATACTAGGTTTGGTGATAATTTAACTACTAGATACCCAGTGCATTTTATGAAATCATATATAATCTCTTATTTATGTGCTTGGTTTCGTAGGAATACTAATTCTGATCCAGTAGAGGAAAATAAATCAGCTGATGAAATAATAGCTCTAATCCCTCTATTGCCACAGATTACACGTGATAGTATATTTAATGCTTGGCTTCCCTCGCTATGCAAAAATATTATTAAATCAATAAAGAAAGGGGAATATATCAATAATAAAGAATTAATTTCCTTAATAAAAACAATAAGATACATAGCTCCTGAAGAATTTGCGAGTAAGTTTGCAAATAAAATCAGAAAAAATATAACCAAAAAATTAATAAAGCAAGGTAAGTTAATCCAAGCATTTAATACTATCAGAATTAAATCATAAAAATAGTAGAATACCCCCTCCTATATTATTGTAATCTTATAAATAACTTACTATAACCATCACTTCCTAAACTGATAAGAGCAAAGGTCTGCATAACTTCTCTTGTTAGCTAGAAGTTCTTGGTGGGTACTTTCTTCAGTAATTTTTCCGTGGATCAATAGAATAATTCTATCCATTTGTTTTATAGTGGATAGGCGGTGAGCGATAGAGAGAACTGTCCGACCTTCTATCATGGTGTAAATATTCTTTCTAATTTTATATTTGGCTTCTACATCCAACGCTGAAGTCGCTTCGTCCAATATTAGTATCTTGGTGTCCTTTAGAAGAGCTCTTGCTAAGGATATTCTCTGCTGTTGCCCGCCAGAAAGGCGCACTCCTTTATCACCTAATCTTGTATTCAATCCTTCAGACATTTCTTCAACAAAGTCCCATGCATAAGCTTTGGTAAGAACTTCCTTAATTCTGTCATCATCAGTTGATAATCGGCCAAATATATTTTGTGAAAAGAAAAGCAAAAAAATATATGTCAATGATTGCTCGTGTAAAACAAGCTGCGTATCTCATGGGGTATTCCTGGATAAAATTTAAGTATCCTGGATTAATATATTCTTATAGATAGATTATGTTATGAACAAAATCTATGATATAAATATTATGAGTTAGATTTTGTTACATATAGCTGATGCTCTTTGTTTATTCTGTTGCGAACAAATCAAATAATACTCTAACGGAATCAATGATATAACTCCAATCGATAAAATTGAAATAATAGAAGTTGTATTATTTGACCTATTGTATTACAATGCTTATATGAAACAAATTAGAGAATACATATCATCCAAAATGATGCACGGTTGTAAAATTAAAAACATATAGATAGATGTCTTTAACGCCTTTAGTATCAGTGGTGATGTCTACCTATAATCGTGCTGATGTGGTAGGACGTGCTATAGATTCAATTCTTATACAAACTTATGATAATTTTGAGTTAGTCATAGTTGATGATGGATCTACTGATAATACACCCAGTATTTTAAAAAAATACATCTCCAAAGATAAACGTATTATTTTATTAAAACAGAATAATTATGGACTTGCCACGGCACGAAATACCGGAGTGAATAAATCGCAAGGAAAATATATAGTATTTATGGATGATGATGATATATCATTACCTAAGAGAATAGAAAAGCAAGTTGCTTTTTTGGAGAAATATCCTGAGTATGACGCATGCACATGTGGGCTGCAATTTATTGACATGAATGGAATACCTATTAATAATAATGTGAATTCATCTTATGAAGGATGTTATTGCCCGTTAGAACAAGAGCCCTATAAGAATAAACAATTTATTGAATGCGTATTAGGACCTACGACCTGTTTAACCAAGGAAAGTTTTATTAATTGTAATGGATATAGATTAGCTGATCATCTTATAATTGAAGATTTAGATTTTACTCTCAGATTTTTACGAAAATACAAAGGCGCCTATTATAAAGGCGGAGAGTATTTGTATCTTTATACTGACCCAAATGAAAACTTTGGTAATAACTTATCCACTAAAGATTACATGACTTTTGTAAAAAGGCATATTACTTGTTATATAAGCGCATGGTTTTGCCACTACAATATGACTGATCCTGTTGAATCGGATTTTAAATTAGATAAGATTATTTCATTAATTACTAGGCTCCCTAAATCTGATCGCTACGTAATATATGAAAGTATTAAATATATGCTTCCACGGATAATGAAAGCAAAAAAGATATCAGAAGAAATCGCAGAACAATATATATCAACGATTACTCGTGTAAACCAAGCTGCACATCCTTTGGGTTATTTCTGGTTAAGATTAAAAAACATAGGATTATTATAACGAAGGATAGATTTAATTCACTAATACAACATTTTTAAATCCTCTCATTTTAGGTGGAAATTGAACTTAGAATAATGTTATAAATGTATTATGCTTGAAGAAAATGTTAATTCTTCACTGGTTTTTTCCCCGTTTCCGCTAGCACTCCAATCATGCGGCATTATATAGATATTATTATTTTGTTTGTCTTGAGTTCTCGCCCAACTTAACCAGGCACCCCACCATGAAAATGATGAATTTGACATGATAAAATTTGAGCATTCTGATATCAGCAATAAATCCTCGTAATCATATATATTGTTATGTCTATGTGGAATGACATAATACTCGGATGTGGGTATAATTTTAGCTATAATTTCTTTTGCTTTTTAATGTCATCGGCAAAAATAAAAAACTTAGTGTCTTTTTATCTCTTCTGACATTAATAATTGCCTGTTCATAGTATTCAATAGTCAATAGATTTTGAGAATGACCAGAATTTATTATTTTATCTTCATGAGATTTCTGTATTTTAGGAGCATCGACATTCCAAGATTGTCTAAAGTGAACAGCTGTAGAATTCTTACAGATTTTGATATCATTCATTAGAGCATAAAACTTAGAGTTGGGTTTCTGTGTAAGTTGGATATCATTCACTAATTCTTTACGACATAAATTTATAATCTCAGCTGATTGCCAATATCCAGAAGCATATTTATAACCTGGTGGCTTAAGTTCCTTAAAGCAGCTTATAATGTCGTATTTTTTATTATTGTGGTCTATATAAGATATTTTTTTGTTAGGCAAGGTATTAATAATTTGTTTGGATGCTTCTTTAATCTGAATTCTAAAGTTTGACAATAAATAAACTCTTTTGTATTTATCATTTCCTTGATAAAAGGAATGGGCATCAAGCATTACAATCTTGTTAAGCGTCTTTTCTAGCGCTTTCGTAAATGCATATTGAAATAGTTGATTGCCTAGTCCTCCCATAACTTTAATAATAACAGTGTTTTTATTTCTCCAGTAACTGTTGTACTTAAGTGCAGTTATATATTTTTGTATCATTTAAGGTTCAATTTTTCTTGCATATATTTATTATATGTCTAATTTTTAGGTAAGAAAATATTTATTGTACTATTCTTATGCATAAATTTGAACAATGTCCATTGCTTGGATTAATCTATACTGTCTTTCTTGTCTTTAGCATAATGTTTGAACATAATGACTTAACCGATGAAATTGAAATAATAGAAGTTGTATTATAATGCTTAAATGAAACAAATTAGAGAGGAGATATTATCCAAAATGATGCGCGGTAGTAAGATTAAAAAATATATAGATAGATGTCTTTAATGCCTTTAGGTTATTTCTATGGAATGGATTAGGGAGGGCGGTATATCCAAAGCAACATGTAACTATAGTGACATGAAGCAATACAACCAAAAAAGTATTACCTAATGTCTATAATACCCTTATTATCAGTAGTAATGGCAACCTATAATCGTGCCAATGTTATAGGTCGTGCTATAGATTCAATCCTTGATCAAACTTATGATGATTTTGAGTTGATAATAGTGGATGATGGTTCTACTGATAGAACGGCCCATATTTTACAAAAATACACCGCTAAAGATAAGCGTATTATTTTGTTAAAACAAAATAATCAGGGACTTGCCGCGGCACGAAATACTGGAGTGAGTAAAGCGCAAGGAAAGTATATTGCATTTATGGATGATGATGATGTATCAGTGCCTCGTAGGTTAGATAAGCAAGTTACTTTTTTGGAGAAATATCCCGATTATGATGCATGTACCTGTGGGTCGCAACCAGTTGACCTGGATGGGAAGCCTATTAGTAATAAAGTAAATCCATTGTACAATGTAGAATATTTCCCGGTAGAGCACGGACCCTTTAATAATGGCAAATGGCACCCTGAGTGTGGATTAGGGACCACAACTTGCCTAACTAAGGAAAGTTTCATTAATTGTAATGGATATAGAGTAGCTAACCATCTTATAATTGAAGATTTAGATTTCACTCTTAGATTTTTACGAAAATATAAAACTGCCATTATAGGCGGAGAGTATTTATATCTTTATACTGAACCACGTTTAAATTTTGGCAATAATTTAAACACAAAAGATTGCATAAATTTTTTTAAAAGACATGTTGTTTCTTACATAAGCGCTTGGTTTTGCAGCCATAACATGGCTGATCCTGTTGAAGAGGATCTAAAGTTAGATAAGATTATTTCATTAATTACTAAACTTCCTAAATCTGATCGTTGTTTGATATACGAAACTGTTCACGATAAGGCACCAATGATAATGGCAGTTAAAAAAATCTCAGAAGAAAAGTCAAAAATATATATATCAATGATTACTCGCACTGACCAAGCCAAGAATAATATAGGTTATTTCTGGTTAAGATTAAAGAATCCTGGATTATTGTGATCTTATAAATAGATTATATTCGGAGAAAAGGTTAATTCTTCAGTGACAGAATACTTCATTCCGTTCGTATCCCAATCATTTGTCATTATGTACATATTTTTATTTGCTTCTGGTGATATCTTTGCCCAGCTCAACCATGCTCCCCACCATGAAAAAGTTGAATTTGACATTATATGGTTTTGACATTGGGATATCAGTAATAAATCCTCATGATCATCAGTTTCTTTGCCTCCGCGATGGATAACATGATAATCTGATTTAGGTAAAAGTTTTGATATCATCATTGCTGCTTTGTTAGTATCATCTGCAAAAATAAAAAACATCGTATCTGTTTTATCTTTTCTAATTAAGTTAATTGCTCGCTTGTAATATTCAAGAGGTAATGCATGTTGAAGATGTTTGGCAGTTATAGGTTTACTATACCGCCTTTTTGAGTAATCAATATTCCAAGATTGCCTGAAATGGATAGCAGTAGAGTTTTTATGGCTGCTAATCTTTTTTCTTAATTCATAATATTTGTTACTAGCTTTCTGAGCTAATTTAATATCAGCCAATAATTTATGGCGGCATAGATTTACAACTTCGGCTGACTGCCAATATCCCATAGTATAAATTAAACCTGTTTGGTTAAATTCTTTGACAAGATTTATAATGTTTTCTTTATCTTCATACTGGTCTATATAAATTATTTTATTTGATTTTTTATTGAAGAGCGATTTTCTGTATAATAAGCTATCCCTAGTTAATTTAGATTTAATTATAAAACTTGCTAATAAATTAGTTGTTTTATATTTATTTTTTATGTATCTGAAGCGGCCATCAGGGCGATCAATTATTTTGAGTTTAATTTGAAACTTTAATAGTAAACAAGTTCTTTCATACTTCTCATTTACATATTTGGAGAAACAATCAATCGCTATATTTTTGTTAAGCTTTTCTTCTAGCAATTTTGCAAAAGCGTATTGAAATAATTGATTCCCTAGCCCTCCAGATATTGCAACAATAATAGTATCTTTATTCCTTCCTAATAACTTATTACACTTATGTAATAATTGCCGTGCTTTATTTGCTAAATATATAAAAAATTTGTTCAAAATATAAATAATAACTATACTGCTATAAAAAATAAGAACCTAATAAAATGTAATAAAATTATCATTATATATTATTTAAATTATGTTTACCATGTATATTATATGGAAATTGATAATTTAAGCAGTAATATACTACTAAAAGTACTTGTGAATAATCTATAATATCCTTATGGAAAAGATTAGTGTGGACAGCATATCCCAAGTAACATGTGACTATAGCAATATGCAGCAGTACAATCCCAAAAATATTTTCAAATGCCCATAATACCCTTATTATCAGTAGTGATGGCAACCTATAATCGCTCCGATCTTGTAGGGCGCGCTATAGAGTCAATTCTTAATCAAACTTATAATGATTTTGAGTTGATAATAGTGGATGATGGTTCTACTGATGGTACGCCCCAGATTTTACAAAAGTACGCCGCTAAAGATAAACGCATTATTTTGTTACAACAGAATAATCAGGGACTTGCCGCGGCACGAAATACTGCAGTGTATAAAGCGCAAGGAAAGTATATAGCATTTATGGATGATGATGATGTATCAGCACCTAATAGGCTAGATAAGCAAGTTACTTTTTTGGAGAAATATCCCGATTATGATGCATGTACCTGCGGGTCGCAAGTAGTTAATCTGGAAGGAAAACCTATTTATAATGAGACAAATCCATTATACGATATAGATTATTTTCCAGTAAAGCATGGGCCCTTTAATAATGGTAAATGGCACCCCGAGTGTGGATTAGGACCTACGGCTTGCCTAACTAAGGAAAGTTTCATTAATTGTAATGGGTATAGAGTAGCTGACCATCTTATAATTGAAGATTTAGATTTCACTCTTAGATTTTTACGAAAATATAAAACTGCCATTATAGGCGGAGAGTATTTATATTTTTACAGTGATCCACATACAAATTTTGGCAGTAATTTAAATACTAAAGATTGTATAATTTTTTTTAAAAGACATGTTGTTTCCTACATAAGCGCTTGGTTTTGCAGCCATAACATGGCTGATCCTGTTGAAGAGGATCTAAAGTTAGATAATATTATTTCATTAATTACTAAACTTCCTAAATCTGATCGTTGCTTGATACATAAAACCGCTATATATATGGCACCAAGTATAATGAAAGCAAAAAAAATATCAGAAGAAATCGCAGAACAATATATATCAATGATTACTCGCACTAACCAAGCCGAGAGTTTTCTAAGTTATTCCTGGTTAAGATTAAAGTATCGTAGACTATTGTAATATTCAAAGATACTCGTATTAAAGATATTTTGCTGTTTTTATTGCTGAAATGTTTGATTTAGTATGGATTCAATAGCTCTAGCAACATATTTTTTACGGTTATACACCGCACTAATTTTATTCATTGAATTATAATGTTCTAATGGATTTGATGGAAGAGGATTACATATTTAAATTGGTAGGGGATTATATATATTTAATATTTCAATTGAGAATAACACCATAATGAAAAATGAAAAGATAAAAATTTACATTATTAATTACGAGAGATATATAATGTCTCCTAATATATTCCAGGAAGCATACAGTATAGAAAATTCTTGGCAATTTAAACATTGTGATAGAAATCCTGAATTTATTGTTTATCACTGCCCCATAAGTGATAAAAATAAGATGTACAAATATATTGATATTCTAAGTATTAAAAAAACGTTGGGGCTTTTCTCCTTGATTACTATTGATAACATGGGAATATTACCCTCATGCTATGTTGGGTGCAGATTATAATATTTTATTTTCTCCAGATAGCAAGAATAATTTTTATGTTAGTATTATTCCTACATCCAATTATTTTGAAGATTTTCTGTCATGCGAAATACCACTAATTGTTAAAAATGATAGAGAGTATCCCAAGGATCGTTTTTGTGCATTTATTTACAGTAACAATGGTAAAGAAGCGTGTCCTGATGTAGTGATAAGAAATAAATTTTTTAGGATGTTATCAGAGTATAAACAGGTAGATTCTGGAGGAGGTGTTATGAATAATACAGATGAGCTTAAGGATATAGAAAAGAAGTTAAATAATAGGCTTCTTGCCAAAATAGAATTTGCAAAGAACTATAAATTTTCTATAGCTTTTGAAAATGCAGGAAGGTCGGGGTATCTTACTGAAAAGATATGGGAGGCGTTTCTAGCTGGAAATATTCCTATTTATTGGGGTTGTCCAACAGTTAGTGATTTCTTTAATCCTGCTTCATTTATTAATTGCCATGAATATGCGTCTTTTTCTGATGTGATAGATAAGGTTAAAGAGATTGATAATGATCCTGTACTATACGCAAAATATTTAAGTGCACCTCCTATTTTATCAAACTCTAAGTTTCATGATTATAATAGTATGGTTCAATTTGGGGTAACATCTAAAGTGATCTGCATACATACAATTGAAAAAAGTATGGTCAAATGTCTATAATACCTTTGGTATCAGTAGTTATGACAACCTATAACCGCGCTGATGTTTTAGGGAGTGCTATAGATTCAATCCTTAATCAAACTTATGATAATTTTGAGTTGGTAATAGTGGATGATGACTGTACTGATGGGACATCTCAGATTTTAAAAAAATACATTACTAAGGATAAACGAATTGTTTTGTTAAAACAAAATAATCAGGGGCTTGCTGCGGCACGAAATGCTGGAGTGAAGAAATCGCAAGGAAAGTATATAGCTTTTTTGGAGAAATATCCTGATTATAGTGTATGCATATGCGGCATACAGTTTATTAACCTAAATGGAGAGTTTATTATAAATAATAATAACGTAAACGTATTTTATGAAGAATAGTATTATCCATTGGTACAAGACCCTTATAAGAGTAAACAGCTTATAGTGGATGATGGTTGTACTGATATAACACCCCAGGTTTCACAAAAATATATTGCTAAGGATAAGCAAATTATTTTGTTAAAATAAGATAATCAGAGGCCTGCTGCTGCACGAAATGCCTGAGTGTGGATTAGGGTTAAACCATCATCCATTAATATAAACTCAAAATCCTCTTGATATTAGAAAAATTTATGTTCTTAAATATTATAAGGAGAATCTATTTTACTGTTTCTATGATTTAATTCTGGTAGTATTAAATGCTTGAATTAATTTACCTTGCTTTATTAATTTTTTAGTTTTAATTTTTTTAATTCTATATATGAATTTACTAGTAAACTCTTCAGGTGATATACTTTTCACTGTTTTTATTACAGTAGTTAATTCTTCATCACTAATATATTTGCCTTTTTTTATTGATTTAATAATATTTTTAGATAGTTCTGGAATCCAAGTATTAAATATGCTATTACGTGTAATCTGTGGCAATTGAGGGATTAGAGTTAATATTTCATCCAAAGATTTATTGTCTTCTACTGGGTCATAATTAGTATTCCTACGAAACCAAGCAGATAGATAAGAAGCTATATATGATTTCATAAAATGCACAGGATATCTTGTAGTTATATTATTGCCAAAACCGATGTCAGGTATGGTATATCTATATAAATACTCTCCCACAATAGCTGCAGAAAACTTTTCTTGGAATCTTAAAGTAAAATCCATATCCTCAATTATATTAGGTGATATGCGCAAGCCCAAACAGGCATCAAATATTTCTTTTTTTATCATAGTTGAAGGTCCTAAAGTGAAGGGAAGGGCAAACACATGTTTTAATAAGGTATTATCGCGCGGCAGTAAATCGCCAATAATATTTGCGTAGCCAATATTACTTCCGTCAGGAGTAATAAACTCTTGCATAGTTGGACATGCATCAATTTGGGGATTATCTTCCATAAATTTCAGTTGTTTTTCTAATCTCTCTGGAACGGATATATCATCATCATCCATAAAAGCAATGTATTTACTTTGAGAATGATTAACTCCTGTATTGCGTGCATGGGCTGCGCCACTATTATTCTGTCGTATATATTCTATCCGCTTATCATGCTTAGCATAATATTTTAATATGTATGGAGAACTATCAGTTGAACCATCGTCCACTAATATAAACTCAAAATTCTTATAGGTTTGATTGAGTATTGATTTAATAGCACGAGCAACATATTTTTCGCGATTATATATCGGCATTACAACACTAATTTCAGCCATGATTTATATTATAATGTGTAATAGCGTATATCATAGAATGAAAATTCTGTTGGTGTATGTAAAGTTATCTTGATATTAAAAAAATCTATGTTCATAAATATTATTATACATTGCTTATTAACTTGATGCCAGGATTTTCGTTTTAAAATATATAGCCCCCAAAGAATTTGCTAGTAACTTTATACAGCAACTTACAAAATATAGTGCTAAAAAACCAATTAATAAAGAAAGGTAAGCTAATTCAAGCATTTAATGCCATGAGAATTAAATTATAAAAATAACACGACAGGCAATCCACTAAAATAAACTTCAAATTTTCTATTCATAAATATGTTGTGCTTGAAGAAAAATTAATTATTAACTGACTTTTGCGTAGCCTCAGATACATATTGGACTCTGAGTTAGGAGTTATAAGTTCAGAAAATAAGGATGGGCAGGATGGGAATAAGTCTGCAAGTAACAGTAAATTATCCAATGCCTCCACTTCAGGGGTCAAAGCAGTTGGTGTTTGTCGTAAGAGTGGTCTGCATTACATTGAGGTTAAATAATAATGAGAATTAAATATGGAGGCTATAAATTGCGCGGCTATTATAAAATGGCTGATTTAGCACTGAAATATTTGAACATGACTAAACCAGCCAAAACTAAGCTAGACATACTTACCTTCTTCAATAAGCATGGCTTGTCAGCGACAAAAGATGCTTACAGCATAAGCCGCAGTTCCTTGTATCGCTGGAAACAATTATACCGTAATTATGGAATTAATGGTCTTGAAGAAAAAAGAACATGTCCTCACAACACAAGAAAACGCCACTGGGATTACCGGATAGTTGAAGAGTTTGTAAATTACAATACCCAAGACCTCATAAACCCTAAAATATTTAACCAAAAACTATCCGATTGGCTCTACTGGTATAACTGCGAAAGAGACCATCATTCTTTAGGATATAATACACCTATGGAATTCATGGAAAAAGATTTTGAGTCCCAAGTGATATGGGGCCATACAGTTAACCTAGTATATCATTATTACTGTGTATAATTAATCATTATGTTACAAACTTATTTATTGCCGTCAAAAGTAACTGACTGCAAGTGTACGAATACCTCAATAAATAGCTGGAAATACCTGGCACAAAATACCCTGCATAAAATATATGGCACATAGAATAGACGACTATGCCAAAGAATGGAAATCATTCCGCTCTACACTGGATAGAAAACGATACGACAAAGAATGGGAGAAGTTTAGCGATAAGAGCAAATTGTCACGTCGCAAATTCCCGTATCATGGCTTAATGACCATTGGCTCTTATGTAAAAAAAGAGCTTCTTATATTTATAGTTCTTTTTATAACTTCAGGGATAACTGCTTTTGCCAATATGGGGTTTGCCATGGTGGTAGAAAACATAGATGAAGCTTTCACAAATCCAGATTCTACATGGAATCTATATGCCCCACTTGCAATTATAGGATTAACTATAATCAGGGCACTAAGCAGTGGTTTTGGCGGCATGGCTTCCGCTTATATCTCCAATATAGTTGGACATCGCTTGACTAATAGAATGTATCGTCATATTATCCGTTTACCATTAGCTTTTTACTCACAGAGTTCGGTAGGAGAACTTATGTCTAAGATGTCTTACAATGTTGGAGCCATTTCTGAAGCCATTAGAGGTGGGTTAGTTAGCATCTTACAACAAGGGCTTACATTAATAGCATTATTAGGGTATCTATTCTACTTGAATTGGTATTTAACCATAATAATATTAGCCGTCATGCCTTTTGCAATGATACTTGCAGAGATTGCGCGCCGTCGCCTGAAAGTACTGAGCAAGCGATTACAAAAAGGGTCAGAACTTATGTCTAAAACCGTAGCGGATGTTTTCTCATCTTTGCCTTTAGTACGTGTTTTAGCTGCAGAAAAATATGAAACTGAAAGGTATCGTTCTTTTAGCTCTTTCCGTAAAAAAGAATCTATGAAAGCAGCTTTAGTAGGTTCCATTACCATGCCACTACTACAAATTTTATTGTCACTCCCCTTTGGTTTTATTGTATGGATAGGCCTGAACTCCAGCGGACACTCCTTTGCTACGACTGGAGAATTTCTTGCTTACTTAACCGCCGTTATTTTTGTTGCAAGTCCCATTCGCTCACTAACTGGCGTCCAAGCCGCCTTACAGGCAGGAGAAATTGCCGCCATTGATTGCTTAGACCACTTATCTATATCTTATGAGGAAGATAAAGGAACTATTGTGCTTAAAAAAGATGAGGTAAAAGGCAAGATAGAATTGCGCGATGTGCACTTCACTTATGAAGAGGAAAAACCAGTACTTAGCGGGCTTAACCTAACTATAGAAGCCGGTAAGAAAACAGCACTGGTAGGCGTCTCAGGTTCCGGCAAGAGCACCATTATAAATTTGATATTACGCCTCTATTCCGCACAACAAGGCAATGTCTATCTTGATGGAATTAAAACTAGCGATATTAACCTATCCTCGCTAAGGGCAAACATAGGTTATGTGAGCCAAGGTATATTTCTGTTTAACCATACTTTACGTTACAACTTATTGTATGGGTTGGATGAACCAGTTGATGATGATAGAATTAAGGAAGTTCTAACCAGCGCGCATGCGTGGGACTTTATTGAAGAAATGCCTATGGGATTGAACACAAGGCTAGGTGATAAAGGAGTGCAACTTTCTGGCGGGCAACAACAGAGAATATCCTTAGCAAGGGCTCTTCTAAAGAACACAAAGATACTAATATTGGACGAGGCAACTTCAGCTTTAGATGTGGAAGCCGAGTATAAAATTAGAAAGAATATTGATACTATGATGGAAGGACGGACAGTTCTGGCTATCGCTCACCGCCTATCCACCATAACACAAATGGATAGAATTATTCTATTAAGTCATGGAAAAATTGCTGAAGAAGGCACCCATCAAGAACTTCTGGCTAACAAAGGAAGATATGCAGACCTTTGTTCTTATCAGTTTAGGAAGTGATTGGTACACAAATTAAATTCACCTTTTATTATAATAATCTGGTTTTTTGCAACCCTTAAGCAGAGACGGGCAATGATACATCATCATGTATATATAATATAAACTTCCCTTGCGTTTTATCCACTATAGCATTTCGCGCAGCAGTAGCTCCCTGATTATTTTGTCTTAACAAAATAATTCTCTTATACTTAGCAAAGTATTTTTGTAAAATCTGAGGTATTATATTATTACAACCATCATCTACTATTATCAACTCAAAATCATCATAAATTTGATTGAGTATTGAATCTATAGCCTAATCTATATAATCAGCACGATTATAGGTTACCATCAGTACTGATACTAAAGAGATTGTAGCCATTTGCCAATATCTTTTTCAATTATCTGGATGCACATCGTTTTAGATACTACACTATCTTTAACCTGTTTTATTATTCTTTTATAATTAACCCAGCCAATCGACAAAACATATATTTAAGTTTTACCTATTGGGTAATTATATCTAAATTTTACATAAAATAAGTTACTCGCCACTTGAACATCATAATATGTACAACATACTATTTATAATACCGCTTGAAAATCCTGATAAAAAATTATTCTAAAAGGATATAAATTAAAAGTATTTTATAATGTATAAAATGAAAACTCAAATGACATTGAAACATACAATTACATCTAGGTGTAAAAAATTATGGCGAAGTAAAAACACTATTGTAATTCAAATTAAGGGGGGTCTAGGAAATCAATTATTTCAATATGCATTTGCAACAGCTCTGCAGAAGACATTTAATAAAATTGTGATTCTTGATTCCCGTTCCTTTTATAAAGGGAGCGATCAATACAAAAGAGTTTATTCATTATCAAACTTTAATATTCATATTAAAGAGGCACCCAAAGAAATGAGCCCCCCCCCCCCAACACTGAATATAGAAAAGAATTATTTAAAGAGATATAGATTTTTTAAAATATCTTTCATAGATCATAATGATCGATACAACATTATAAACCTTCTTAAAGAATTTAAGCCCTTGGGTATAATATATGCTACTGGATATTGGCAGTCAGCTAAGGTTGTAAATTTATGCCGTAAAGAATTATTAGATGATATAAAACTTATACAGAAACCTCACAGTGAATTTTATGCGTTAAGGAATGACATCAAAATATGTAAGGATTCTACAACCATTCATTTTAGACAATCTTGGAACATTGAAATCCCTAAAAATAAAATATCCTTACATACTCAAAGCCCATTACCTGTTGAATACTATGAACGGGCAATTAACCACATTAAAAGGGTTAAAAAAAATACAAAATTTTTCATTTTTGCGGATGACATTAAAAAAGCAACAAAAATTATGATAAAACTTTTACCTAGCTCTCAGTATAAAATAATTCAACATAGAGATAATAACATATATGATTATGAATATTTATTTTTAATGTCAGAATGCTCTAATGTTATTATGTCCAATTCATCATTTTCATGGTGGGGCGCCTGGTTAAGGTGGGCACGAGCCCAAGATAAACAAAGCAAAGGTATCTATATAATGCCGCATGATTGGAATGCTGACGGAACTGGAAAAAAAATTAGTAAAGAATTAACATTTTCCTCAAGCATTATACATTTATGAATATAATGCTTATCCATACCAATACTTAGGTAAAATAATGTTTCTGCGTCTCAGCACATTTTTCCTATCCAGATGATGTGGAAAATCAATGGCTAGTATTTTTTTGTGTACCTGGTCTTTCCTTAAAAATGTTATTTCCAAAAAAATCAGGAAATACGTACCCATATCGAGAAAAAACATAACAATTATTATTGGGATGAATGTGAACCACTTCAAAATATTTAGTTAACTTCTCCAATGAGGAATAGATTTGTTTAAATTTTTGTGATTTTATTCCACTAAAAAGCAATCTATGTAAAAAGCGAAACTCTATCACTAATATTCTAAATTTGCAGAGATTATCAGTACTTATATCATTAATTACATTATATTATTCCCTTTCAATATCCATCTGTAGTATAAATTAGCTTTCACTTGAACAATATTTATCTATCCAACTATCTATCTTCATATACTTTGAATTATTCTTAGCACCTAGATATTTTTTATAAAAATGGAACAATGTGTGTTTTAAGGGAGGCTTTTCAACTGAATAATCTGCCAAAAAACATTTGATACCTTTACTTGCTAAGGAATATTCAAAATCAGCTATTCCAGAAACTCCAGGGGAAAAACAAGATGTAATATCATTAATATCATCGGGGATCAAATACCCGCCATCACTTTCGCCCCCCATACGAATAAGATTATGGTTAGTTTTAACCGGTTTCATAATTTTAACTAACTGTGATAGCAAAACAAATCTTTTTGTCAATAATGATTCCACCTGTTTCATCATATTAAATATGCAGGTCAACGAAAACCAATGAAGCCATTCTCTGCCTTCGATTAAAGTATTATTAATTTTTCGATTGAAAATCTAATCCTTATAATGCATGCCATTATATCATAACTGCGATCAAAATATAATTCTAAAAATTCATTAATTCAAGGTAAACCAATTCTAGCCGAATTAAATCACAGAAACAGCAAAATATCTTTAATATGAGTATCTTTAGATATTACAATAGTCTACGATACTTTAATTTTAACCAGTAATAACCTAGAAAATTCTCGGCTTGGTTAGTACGAGTAATCATTGAAATTTATATTTCTGACTTTCTATATGATATTTTTTTTGTTGCCATTATTGTTGGCACCATGTAGCGAACAGTTTCGTAGATCACGTAACGATCTGATTTAGGAAGTTTATTAATTAATGAAATAATCTCATCTAACTTTAGACCCTATTCAACAGGATCAGCCATGTTATGGCTGCAAAACCACGCGCTTATGTAAGAGGTAATGTGTCTTTTTAAAAATTTCATGCAATCTTTCGTGTTTAAATTATTGCCAAAATTTTCATTTGGGTAAGTATAAAGATATAAATACTCTCCACCTATAATTGCAGTTTTGTATTTTCGTAAAAATCTAAGAGTGAAGTCTAAATCTTCAATTACAAGATGGTCAGCTACTCTATATCCATTGCAATTAATGAAATTTTTCTTAGTTAGGCAAGTTGTGCTCCCCAATCCACACTCAGGATGCCATTTACCATTAAAAGGTGCTCGCTCTACTGGAAAATACTCCACATTGTACAATGGGTTTACTGTATTACTAATAGGTTCTCCTTCCAGATTAATTGGTTGTGACCCACAAGTACACGCATCATAGTCAGTATATTTTTCCAAAAAAGCAACTTACTTCTCTAACCTATTAGACACTGATACATCATCATCATCCATAAATGCTATAAATTTTCCTTGCACTTTACCCACTCCTGCATTTCGCGCCGCGGCAAGTCCCAGATTATTTTGTTTTAACAAAACAATACGTTTATCTTTAGCTGCGTATTTTTTTAAAACCTCAGATGTTCTATCAGTGCTGTCATCATCCACTATTATCAACTCAAAATTTTTATAGGTTTGATTGAGAATTGAATCTATAGCACGCCCAACAACATTAGCGCGATTATAGGTTGCCATCACTACTGATAATAAAGGTATTAAAGACATTTGTCAATATTTCTCTGATTGTATAGCTTCATGTTACTATAGCTGCATGTTATTTTAGATATAATATCCTATCTAATCTGTTCCATAAGGATATTATAAGTTATTCACAAGTACTTTTCATAGTGTGTTATTGCTTTAATTATCTATTCCATACTGTTTTATTGTTATTTGAACACACCTATCATTAATTACCCATCAAAGGTCCAGGTATAACTACTAAACTCGAAATATATGTATGAAGTTATACATTCCAATACTATAGTATAGGAAATTCAATATTAGATGATATATAACAATTAATTTACTACATTTTATTAAGCGCATCATTTATTGGCACCGAATCTGTAACCTTATCCCCAAATATAATAATATTTATAAGATTACAGAAGTTGCCACCATTGATTATTTAAGCCACTTGTCCTTCTCTTATGAGGAATATAGAGGAACTATCATACTCAAAAAAGATGAGGTGAAAGGTAAGATAGAGTTACGTGATATACAATTCGCTTATGAAGAAAAAAACCAGTGTTTACCGGACTCAACTTAACTATTCAAGCTGGTCAGAAAATCGCAAAGAATATCCTTGGCAAGAGCTCTTCTAAAGGATACAAAGATACTAATATTGGACGAGGCAACTTCAGCTTTAGATGTAGAAGCCGAGTATAAAATTAGAAAAAATATTGACACTATGATGGAAGGACGGACAGTTCTGGCTATTGCTCGCCCCCTCTCCACCGTAACACAAATGGATAGAATTATTCTATTAAGTCATGGAAAAATTGCCGAAGAAGGCACCCACCAAGAACTTCTAGCTAACAAGGGAAGATATGCAGATCTTTGTTCTTATCAGTTTAGGAAATGATTGGTACACAAATTAAATTCACCTTTTGTTATAATAATTTGGTTTTTTGCAACCCTTAAGCAGAGACGGGCAATGATATATCATCATCATCCATAAATGCTATATATTTTCCTTACGCTTTATTCACTCCCCTATTTCGTGCCGAGGCAAGTCTCTGATTATTTTGTTTTAACAAAACAATACGCTTGCATAGCCTCAGATACATATTGGACTCTGAGTTAGGAGTTATAAGTTCAGAAAATAAGGATGGGCAGGATGGGAATAAGCCTGCAAGTGACAGTAAATTATCCAATGCCTCTACTTCAGCGGTCAAAGCAGTTGGTGTTTGTCAGAAGAGTGGTCTGCATTACATTGAGGTTAAATAATAATGAGAATTAAATATGGAGGCTATAAATTGCGCGGCTATTATAAAATGGCTGATTTAGCACTGAAATATTTGAACATGACTAAACCAGCCAAAACTAAGCTAGACATACTTACCTTCTTCAATAAGCATGTCTTGTCAGCGACAAAAGATGCTTACAGCATAAGCCGCAGTTCCTTGTATCGCTGGAAACTATTATACCGTAATTATGGAATTAATGGTCTTGAAGAAAAAAGAACATGTCCTCACAACACAAGAAAACGCCACTGGGATTACCGGATAGTTGAAGAGTTTGTAAATTACAATACCCAAGACCTCATAAACCCTAAAATATTTAACCGCAAACTATCCGATTGGCTCTACTGGTATAACTGCGAAAGAGACCATCATTCTTTAGGATACAATACACCTATGGAATTCATGAAAAAAGATTTTGAGTCCCAAGTGATATGGGGCCATACAACTTTTTTACTTATTAAATAATTGAGTTATAATATTCAAATGGAACAAATTAGAATGGGTATGGTAGATAATGCGCAACCGTACAATTTAAAAAATATTACTAGATGTCTTTCATGCCTTTAGTATCAGTGGTGATGCCAACCCATAATCGTGCTGATTTTGTAGGGCGGGCTATAGATTCAATCCTAAATCAAACATATAATGATTTTGAGTTCATAATAGTTGATGATGGCAGCACTGATAGTACATCTGAAATTTTACAGAAATACGCTGCAAAAGATAAACGGATTATTTTGCTGAGACAGAATAATCTGGGTACTGCTGCAGCACGAAATACTGGAGTGGATAAAGCAACAGGAAAATACATAGCTTTTATGGATGATGATGATATATCATTACCTAATAGATTAGAAAAACAAGTTTCTTTTTTGGAGAAATATCCTGATTATAGTGCATGCATCTGTAATACGAAACTAGTTGATCTGAACAGAAAACCTATTGATAGTGACCCAAATCCATTTAAAGAATGGAATTATTTTTTATTAGAGAGTGCTCCCTATAAAAATACGCAATCCTTAGAGTACATATTAGGACCTATGGCTTGTCTAACCAAGAAAAGTTTCATTGCTTCTAATGGATATAGATTAGCGGAGCATCTTATAACTGTAGATTTAGATTTCACTCTTAGATTTTTACAAAAATACAAAGGTGCTTTTATAGGAGGAGAGTATTTGTATCTTTATACGGAAGCAAGTAAAAATTTAGCAACTAAAAATCATGTGGAATTTTTAAAAAGACATATTGCTTGTTATATAAGTGCATGGTTTCGTAATGCTAACATGCCTGATCCTGTTGAAGAGAATTTAGAATTAGATGAAATTATTTCATTAATTACTGAACTTCCTGAGTCAGATCGTTATGTGATATATGAAAGCTTGGACAATATGCTACCGTATATAATGAAAATAAAAAACATATCAAAAAGAAAAGCAAAAAAATATATATCTATGATTACTCGTGTAAAAAAAGCTGCGCATTCTGTGGGATACTTTTGGTTAAAATTTAAGTATCCTGGATTATTGTAATCTTATAAACAGATTATATTTTGAAAGATAGATAATTAAATTATAATATTCCAATGAAAAAATTAGAGTGGGTCGTAACTTCCGATGTGCGGTCATGTAGTTAAAAAAAGTATTACCATGTATATTCTATGCCTTTAGTGTCAGTAGTAATGCCGTCCTATAATCGCTCAAATTTTATAGGGAGTGCTATAGATTCAATTCTCAATCAAACATATAATAATTTTGAGTTCATAATAGTTGATGATGGTAGTACTGATAGTACATCTAAAGTTTTACAAAAATATGCTGCCAAAGATAAACGGATTATTTTGTTGAGACAGAATAATCAGGGGGCTGCTGCGGCACGAAATAATGGAGTGGATAAAGCCCAAGGAAAATATATAGCTTTTATGGATGATGATGATATATCATTACCTAATAGATTAGAAAAACAAGTTACTTTTTTAGAGAAATATCCTGATTATAGTGCTTGTATATGTGAGGTAAAATTGATTGATCTGAATGGAAAACCTATTGATAATCGCCCAAATATATTTTGCGAATGGGAGTATTATTCATTAGAACGGGAACCCTATAAGAATAAACAGTCTGTCGGATGTGGATTAGGGGCTATGACTTGTCTAACTAAGAAAAGTTTTATTGATTGTAATGGATATAGATTAGCGGAACATCTTATTATTGAAGATTTAGATCTTACTCTCAGGTTTCTACGGAAATACAAAGGCGCTTGTATAGGAGGAGAGTATTTGTATCTTTATACAGATCCGATAAAGAATTTTGGTAATAATAAATCTACTAAAAATTGTGAGGATCTTTTAAAAAGATTTATTGCTTGTTATATAAGCGCATGGTTTTGCAACGCTAATATGCCTGATCCTGTTGAAGAGAATTTAGAATTAGATGAAATTATTTCATTAATTACTGAACTTCCTGAGTCAGATCGTTATGTGATATATGAAAGTATTAACTACATGCTACCGAATATAATGAAAGCAAAAAATATATCAGAAAAAAAAGCAAAAATATATATATCTATGGTTACTCGTGTAAAACAAGCGGCACATCCAGTGGGATACTTCTGGTTAAGATTTAAGAACTCTGGATTATTTTAATCTTATTTCCGAGGATGCCCCCCATCCATTGATTAGTGAACTATTTAACTGATGAAATTTAAATAATAGAAGTTATATTATTTAACCTATTGTATTACAATTCTTAAATGAAACAAATTAGAGAGGACATATCATCCAAAATAATTTGTGGTTGTAAGATTAAAAAATATATAGATGTCTTTAATGCCTTTAGTATCAGTAGTGATGTCTACCTATAATTGAGCTGATGTTGTAGGACGTGCTATAGATTCAATTATTAGACAAACATAGAATAATCTTGAGTTAGTCATAGTTGATGATGGTTGTACTGATAACACCTCTAATATTTTAGAAAAATACATGACCAAAGACAAATGAATTATTTTATTAAAACAAAATAATCAGGGACTTGCCGCAGCTCACAATAGCGGAGCGGGTAAAGTATAAGGAAAGTTTATAGCATTTATGGACGATGATGATATATCATTGTCCATCTCTGCTTAAGGGTTGCAAAAACCAGGTTATTATAATAAAAGGTGAATTTAATTTGTGCACCAATCATTTTCTAAACTGATAAGAACAAAGGTCTGCATATCTTGCCTTGTTAGCTAGAAGTTCCTGGTGGGTGCCTTCTTCGGCAATTTTTCCGTGACTCAATAGAATAATTCTATCCATTTGTGTTATGGTGGAGAGGCGGTGAGCAATAGCCAGAACTGTCCGTCCTTCCATCATAGTATCAATATTCTTTCTAATTTTATACTCGGCTTCCACATCTAAAGCTGAAGTTGCCTCGTCTAATATTAGTATCTTTGTGTTCTTTAGAAGAGCCCTTGCTAAGGATATTCTCTGTTGTTGCCCGCCAGAAAGTCGCACTCCTTTATCACCTAACTTTGTGTTCAATCCCTTAGGCATTTCTTCAATAAAGTCCCACGCATGCGCGCTGGTCAGAACTTCCTTAATTCTGTCATCATCAACTGCTTCATCTAATCCGTACAGCAAATTATAACGTAGAGTATGGTTAAACAGAAATATACCTTGGCTCACATAACCTATATTTGCTCTTAGCGAGGATAATTTAATATCACTAGTTTTAATTCCATCAAGACAGACGCTGCCTTGTTGCGCGGTATAGAGGCGTAATATCAAGTTTATGATGGTGCTCTTGCCAGAACCTGAGACACCTACCAGTGCTGTTTTCTTACCAGCTTCAATAGTTAGGTTAAGCCCGCTAAGTACTGGTTTTTCCTCTTCATAAGCGAAGTGCACATCGCGCAATTCTATCTTGCCTTTCACCTCATCTTTTTTAAGCACAATAGTTCCTTTATCTTCCTCATAAGATATAGATAAGTGGTCTAAGTAATCAATGGCGGCAATTTCTCCCGCCTGTAGGGCGGCTTGGACGCCAGTTAGTGAGCGAATGGGCCTTGCAACAAAAATAACGGCGGTTAGGTAAGCAAGAAATTCTCCAGTCGTAGCAAAGGAGTGTCCGCTGGAGTTCAGGCCTATCCATACAATAAAACCAAAGGGGAGTGACAATAAAATTTGTAGTAGTGGCATGGTAATGGAACCTACTAAAGCTGCTTTCATAGATTCTTTTTTGCGGAAAGAGCTAAAAGAACGATATCTTTCAGTTTCATATTTTTCTGCAGCTAAAACACGTACTAAAGGCAAAGATGAGAAAACATCCGCTACGGTTTTAGACATAAGTTCTGACCCTTTTTGTAATCGCTTGCTCAGTACTTTCAGGCGGCGGCGCGCAATCTCTGCAAGTATCATTGCAAAAGGCATGACGGCTAATATTATTAAGGTTAAATACCAATTCAAGTAAAATAGATACACTAATAATACTATTAATGTAAGACCTTGTTGTAAGATGCTAACTAACCCACCTCTAATGGCTTCAGAAATGGCTCCAACATTGTAAGACATCTTAGACATAAGTACTCCTACCGAACTCTGTGAATAAAAAGCTAATGGCAAACGGATAATATGACGATACATTCTATTAGTCAGGCGATGTCCAACTATATTGGACAGATAAGCGGAAACCATGCCGCTAAAACTACTGATTAGAGCTCTGATTATCGTTAACCCTATAACTGCAAGAGGGGCATATATTTTCCAATTAGAATCTGGGTTTGTGAAAGCATCATCTATGTTTTCTATCACCATGGCAAACCCCATATTGGTAATAGCAGTTATCCCTGAAGTTATAAAAAGAACTATAAATAAAAGGAGCTCTTTTTTAACATAAGAGGCAATGGTTATTAAGCCATGATATGGGAATTTGCGCTGAGGCAACTTGTCCCTATTACTAAATTGTGCCCATTCTTTATCGTCTAGTTTTCTATCCAGGGTAGAGCGGAATGATTTCCACTCTTTGGCATGGTCGTCTATTCTATGCGCCATATATTTTGTGCCAAGTATTTATTTGGGTGTTTGTAACCTTGTAGTGAGTTGCTTTTAGTGGCAACAAATAAGTTTGTAACATAATGATTAATTATACACGCTAATAATGATATACTAAGGTGAGTAAATTAAATCTAGATAATATATATACAGACACACACGTTGAATACAGATGAAATACAGAAACTTAGGAAATACGAATCTTCAAGTAAGTGAGATATGCCTTGGCACCATGACTTGGGGCGAACAAAACACCAAAGAAGAAGCATTTACCCAGATGGATTATGCTTTTGAAGAGGGAGTAAATTTTCTTGATACTGCGGAGATTTACCCGGTTCCAATTAATGCGAAGAAGTGGGGCACGACTGACAGATACGTTGGTGAGTGGATGCAACAAAGGGGAAATCGCGCTAAGGTTATTTTAGCTAGCAAGGTTGCTGGCCGTAGTGGGATGGGTTTTTTGCGCGCTGATGCGCAACAACTTGAAAATAAAAAGGAAAGTAGATTATCGCGTGAACAAATACTTTATTCTTGTGATGAATCATTGAAGCGATTACAAACGGACTATATTGATATCTTTCAATTGCATTGGCCAGAACGTAGCAGTAATTTTTTTGGCAAGCTTAACTATGAACATGTTGAAGACGATAGTGGAGTATCTTTAGAGGAGAGTTTATCTGCAATGGATGAGTTGGTGAAAAGCGGCAAGGTGCGTTATGTAGGGCTTTCCAATGAAACAGCATGGGGTGCTATGAAGTATATGGAAATAGCAAAATCAAAAGAATTAGCTAGACCTGTGAGCATCCAGAATCCTTATAATTTATTATGCTTGCATTATGAAGTTGGCTTAGCTGAGGTTTCTATGCGTGAAGAATGCGGCTTACTTGCCTACTCGCCATTGGCGTTTGGAGCTCTGTCTGGTAAGTACTTAGATGGAAAACGTCCCACAGGAGCACGTATAACTCTTTGGAGTAAAGAGTTTCCTCGCTATTTCACTGCAGCAGGAATAAAAGCTACTGAGGAATATGTAAATCTTGCCGGTGCCAATGATATTGACCCTTCACAGATGGCTATTGCTTATTTGTTAACCAAACCTTTTGTAACTTCTATTATCATCGGAGCTACAACTATGGAGCAGCTGAAAATCAACGTAGCATCGATTGACTTGGAATTATCTTCAGATGTATTAGAGGATATAGAAAAACTAATAGTTAAGTATTCCAACCCATGCCCTTAATAATTGTTGGATAAACCCTTGTTGAATAATAGGTTGAATAAAAAATTAGAACACTATGCTAACTAAGAATATATCAATCAATGATGAAATGCGTATTTATTTATTGCGTTATGGGGGAATTGATACTAAAGAACTTGCAGAATTGCGTGAATTGGCTGCGCAGCACCCATTACAGGAGATGCAAACCACTGCCGAACAAGGGCAGTTGATGTTTTTTCTTGCTAGTCATATTCGTGCTAAAAAGGCGCTAGAACTAGGGGTATTTTTGGGTTATGGTACTCTGGCAATTGCCCTTGCCTTGCCTGATAATGGCAAGGTAATTGCTTGCGATATAAGCGATGATAATGTAAACAAAGCATTGCCCTATTGGAAGAAAGCTGGGGTTATGCATAAGATTGATGTGCGTATCGGCACGGCTTTGACAACGCTTAACGCTTTACAAGAAGATGGTGTAACAGATATTGATTTTGTATTCATTGATGCAGATAAATCAAACTATATGTCCTATTATGATACTATTATCCCTATGCTTAGCCCCGGTGGTTTGATGGTGCTTGATAATACTTTATGGCATGGCGAGGTGGCTGATGATAGCATAGATAACCCTCAAGTAGAGAACTTTAGAAAGTTGAATGAGTATATCGCCCAAGACGAGCGAGTTAATATTTGCTTGTTGCCTTTGGCAGACGGGATGACCCTGGTAAGCAAAAAATAATAAGAATCAAATGAAAATTAATGGATAATAATTCATTTTTCATTCCTAATTATGGTGATAGGGGTATTTGTTTCACGCACGGGCAGGGCGTGTATTTACAAGATACTCAAGGGCGAGCCTATTTGGACTTTGGTAGTGGAGTTGCAGTTAATAGCTTAGGATATAGTCATCCTATTTTAGTGGATACATTAAAAGAGCAAGCAGATAAGCTATGGCACTCAAGTAATCTTTGGCATAATGAAGCGGCAATTCTATTGGCAGCAGAGTTAACTAAGAGGGCGGGCTTTGACAAGATTTTTTTATGTAATTCGGGTTTGGAAGCCAATGAGGCAGCATTGAAATTGGCGCGTAAATATGGTAATAAGGAGAATCTTAATAAGAATAAAATTGTATGCTTTAGCAATGCTTTCCACGGCAGGTCATTATTCACTGTTGCTGTCAGCGGCAAAACAGCACATAGAGAGCCCTTTAAGCCACTTCCTGAAGGGATTATTCGCTGTCCTTTTAATGACTGTGCGGAATTGGAAGCGACTATGGATGACAGTGTTTGCGCTATCATACTGGAACCAATTCAAGGCGAGGGGGGAGTCATTCCAGCGACAAAAGATTTTTTGCGCAAAGCACGAGAATTGTGTGATAAGCATAAGGCGCTTTTGATATTTGATGAAATTCAGTGCGGTATGGGAAGAACAGGACAACTTTTTGCCTTCATGGATTATGCTGTTGTTCCTGATCTTATGACTTGTGCCAAGGGACTGGGAGGCGGTTTTCCAGTAGGCGCTTTGCTGGCAAAAAAGGGATGTGCGGATTACTTAACGAGTGGTTCCCACGGTAATACCTTTGGTGGCAATGCTTTGGCTGCCGCAGTTGCTCATCAAGTACTAATGTTAATAGATAAACCAGAACTACTAAAATCTGTACGAGAGCATGGCGAATATATTTGCCAGTCATTAAAGCTAATAAATGAAAAGTATAATTGTTTTAGTAGTATAAGAGGGAAGGGTCTACTATGGGGATGTTCACTTAATAGTGGCTATTCAGCTAACGATGTCAAAGCTCGTTGCCTTGAGAAGGGTCTATTGGTATTATTAGCTGGAGATGGCGATATTTTACGTTTAGCCCCTCCTTTAATAATTGATAAAAAGTCCTTGCGTGCCGGCATTCTTATGTTGCAGGAGGTATTCGCTCAGTTTTAGTGTATGTATATTGTTCCGTTATTATTATTGATTCTGTTGGCTCAGTTACCAGCTTTATTAGCTAAAAGAATTATGGATGAACACAGCAAGCCAAGGAAGGACTTGCCTGGCAATGGTAGGGAGTTACTACAACACTTGAAGAAAAAATTTAAACTCAATGACTTGAAAATTGACGAAACACCATTGGGAGATCACTTCAATCCTGTAACTAATACCGTCTGTCTAACAAAACGAAATTTAGAAGCTAAATCTCTTACGGCGGTTGCCGTATCAGCACACGAATTTAGTCATGCCTTGCAATATGCCGAGGGATCTTCATTATTAAAAGCAAGAACTTACTTGGCAAAGATGGCAGAGTTCATCCAAAAAATCTTTAATTTTGCGTTGATTTTTGGTCTTATTGTATCTTTTATTCAACCACAAATTGCCCTATTAATATTTGCAGTTTGGTTTTTAAGCATGATATTTGGAGTGATCATTCATTTTGTAACTCTACCGGTTGAATTAGATGCCAGTTACCGCAAAGCATTGCCTATATTAGAAGAAGGCAATTATCTGGGAGAACATGATATGAAAGTAGTTAAAAAAATACTTGGTGCTTGTGCCTACACCTACCTTGCTGCATCATTGGCATCTTTTATAGTACTGTTCTATATTATCTTTAGACGTGGAAGATTTTTGTAATTATCAATTCCGCCACATATTTAAATTAACATAATTGAGTTAAATAATAAGTTATTACAAGTTTCTTATGTGTTAGTGTGATAAATTAAATAATATATAAATTATAGGGAGGAGAGGTGGCTGAGAGGTTGAAAGCGGCTCCCTGCTAAGGAGTTATAGGGTTTTTAAGCTCTATCGAGGGTTCGAATCCCTCCCTCTCCGTATATAATGTGTTATAATGCCCTTACTTTATAAAACTTGGAGGTTATGATATGGAGGAAATGGTATAGAAAATAATAAGAAATTGAAATAAATTGTTTCGCTTACAGAAACAATAAATATTTAAGAAAATATTAAAGTGCATGGGGGGAATTAGCACGTACTAAATATACTAATACGACAAACATATATATCTTTGCGCCCGTAGCTCAGCTGGATAGAGTACTTGGCTACGAACCAAGGGGTCGGGAGTTCGAATCTCTCCGGGCGCGATTGAGGTTTAAATCTCATACGGTTGTATGTATTACCCCCTTGATAAGTATTAGTTATAAATTTAATTGATAATAATGGAAACAAAAAATCTTGACAGTAGTTTAGAAACGATGTTCTTAGAACATCTTCAAAAAGAACAAATAGAAATTAGCGTTTATTTGGTGAATGGTATACGTTTAAAAGGAATAATTCATAAATTTAATGAAAAAATTATTCTACTTCGTAATGGAAGTATTCAAATGGTGAGATTGGATGCTATATCTACCATAATGCCTGCATCACCTGATAAAAATATGTCACCGCCCTTATAATAAGAATATGATTAAATATGGATAAATGGGGGATATTTGTTTAATAAATTAGAATATGGAGTTTGTCCGACCAGATGAGGTTTTTAAAACCTTATTAGTTGTAATAAACGATAGAACAGGGACTCTTACAGGTTCTGAAGAACAAGAGTTTAATGCTTTAGTTAAAGCTTTATGCATTCAAAACACGACCTCAATTACTATTAACTTGCGAGGCATTAATGCGCGCTATCTTGTAGGCAAAGGGCAATTTAATGCTATCCGTGAGGCACTTGTAGCAAGTCAAGCCAAGCAAGTTATATTTAACATTGATTTAGGCGCAAGACACCAAAGAGTTTTGGAGAATGATCTGGGAGTTCCCGTTTTTGATAGAACATCAATTATTTTAAATATTTTTGCTCAACGTGCAAGAACTTATGAAGGAAAGCTCCAAGTTGAAATGGCGCAATTGGAGTATAGTAGTTCACGTTTGGTGCGTGGCTGGACTCATCTTGAAAGACAACGAAGTGGTATAGGGCAAAGAGGGGGTCCTGGCGAGAAGCAGCTGGAGATAGACCGACGTTTACTGCGGGTTCGTGTCCGTCAGATTGAAGCACGTTTGGATAAGATCAAGAAACAAAGGATTCTCAGCCGTAATGCGCGCAAAAAAGCCCGTTTACCGACTGTATCATTAGTCGGTTATACAAATGCAGGCAAGTCAACCTTATTTAATGCATTAACTGGTTCCAGCGCTTATTCTTCTGCTCAACTTTTTGCTACACTTGACCCTACCATCCGTAAGGTGAGCGGAAAACATTGCGATTTTCTATTAGCGGATACAGTGGGTTTTATTGAATCATTGTCACGCTCATTAATTAAATCATTTACTGCAACTTTAGGAGAAATTAAAGAATCTGATTTAATTCTTCATATTGTAGATATATCTGATTCTAAAGCAGATGAAAAAATTATGGCGGTAAACTCAATCCTTAAAACTTTGGGAGCGGGTAATATGCCGACATTAATGGTTTATAATAAAATTGATATGGCAAAAGAACTGCATCCAAAAGAACCACATCATGGCGCCACTTATGACCAATTGAATCATCCATCAGCTGTTTGGGTTTCAGCAGATAAAGGTGTAGGATTAGATGTTTTGCTTGATAGTATCAATATTTTATTAGAACAAAAAGTCCCTGTATCAGCTTTTAGTTGAATTAATCAATTGAAAAAACATTTTTTGCCTCTATAAAAGAATCTAATCTACTATAATAAAGCTATACTAACAGCTAGCGTAGGTTATTTGAACTATACCAGCACAAAATGATAAACTATTACTTATTATGAAACATTTGCAATTTGACGAACATGATCCATGGAGCCGTCCGCCTTCAAAGAAAAAAGGAGTAAAAGACCTAAAGAATGGAGGCAGGGATGATAGAAGCCAGCGCGATCAGCGCCCCTCTGATTTACTCAGACAAATTTTTAATATAATTGATACATTCTTGGGCGGTGGTAAGAAGAAACCTTCTGGTTCTAAACGCGGCGGCGCCTATCTAGTATCTATGATATTGCTTGGTTTGGTTGCAGTTTGGGGTGTTATGGGTTTTTACTTGGTTGATGAGCAAGAGAGAGGGGTGGTTTTGAGATTTGGTAAATATGTTGCAGTTATAGGACCTGGACTTAAATGGCAACCATATTTTATTGATAAAGTAGTTGTCTTAAATGTTACTAGAGTACGTAGTTTTTCTTCGCGAGGCATAATGCTTACCAAGGATGAAAATATTGTTGATATAACAGTCAATGTTCAGTATTTAATTGATAACCCCCAAGATTTTGTAATTAAAACTCGCGATCCAGAACTAAGCTTGCGGCAGGCAACGGATAGTTCATTGCGTCATGTTGTAGGCGGTACTATTATGGATAGAGTTATTACTGAAGGGCGCGCGGAAGTTGCCGTAAGTGTGCAGGAAAGAATTCAGCTATATTTAAATAACTACGGCACTGGGATTAGAGTTAATCAGGTAAGCATTCAACGCGCAGATCCCCCAGAACAAGTTAAAGCATCTTTTGAAGATGTTATCAGCGCACGAGAGGATAAAGTGCGCTTTATTAATCAGGCGACTGCCTATTCAAATGGTATAATTCCTCAGGCGCGTGGTGAAGCAAGAAGAATTACGGAAGAGGGCAAGGGTTATAAACAAGATAAGATATCCAGGGCATCAGGGCAAGCGCAAAGATTTGATTTGCTATACAAGGAGTATCTGGCTGCTCCTGAGATAACCAGAAAACGTTTGTATCTGGAAGCAATGGAAGAAGTTCTTGCTAATTCTAATAAAATTCTTATAGATGTGAGCAAGGGAAATAATTTGTTATATCTGCCACTTGATAGATTATTAACTTCAGCGGCGGCAGGCGCTGGATTATCAGGAGAAGTTCCTGGTTCTTCGGCAAGAAGTGAAAGAGGTGGAACTACTACTAATGATAGACAGGTTTCCGATATAGTGAGAAAAGTTATGGAAGAAGTAAACAAGAAGTTGACTCGCGAGTCAGGGAGGTAAGAATATGAAAGGTTATCGTGGAATATTAGTTTTTTTAGCATTTGCAAGCATTTGGCTTTTTATGCAGAGCGTGTATATTGTTGATGAGCGTCAGCGCGCTGTTGTGCTTAGGTTTGGAGAGCTGGTTAGAGCCGATGTTCAGCCAGGCATTCATTTTAAATTACCAATTGCCTTTAAAATAAAGAAGTTTGATGGAAGAATCCAAACGTTGGATAGTCCTGAAGCGGAATATTTAACTTCCGAAAAGAAACAACTTATAGTAGATTCTTATGTTAAGTGGAAGATTGATGATGTTAGCAAATTTTATCGGGCTACTGGTGGGGATTCCTTAAGAATTGATGGACTATTATCGCGTAGAGTTGATAACGGACTGCGTAATCAATTTGGAGAAAGAACCGTGGCAGAAGTTGTGTCTGGCGAACGCGACCAGTTGATGGCTGCTATGATAAAAATTTTAGATGATGCTGTTCGCAAAGAGTTAGGGGTGCGCATCATAGATGTGCGGGTTATGAAAATAAATTTACCTGATAATGTAAGCGAAAGTGTTTATAAACGCATGAGAACAGAACGGGAACGTCTAGCGCAAGAATTACGTTCTGAGGGACGCGAAGAAGCAGAAGGCATACAAGCTGATGCAGATAGACAGAGAACTATTATAATTGCCGACTCCTATAAGGATGCAGAAATATCACGTGGTGAAGGCGATGCGCAAGCGGCTAAAATATATGCAACTGCTTATGGAAAATCTCCAGAATTTTATGATTTTTATCGTTCTCTGTTTGCCTATAGAGAGGTTTTTCGTGGTTCAAATAATTTTTTAGTGCTCGAGCCAGATAGTGAGTTCTTGCAGTACATCAAATCAAGCAAAAAATAATATACAAAATACGTTAGTATATTTCAAAATATTTGAATATGAAAAAAATATCTGACTTATCATTTCAGCCAGTTTCCCAAGATGATAAGATATTGAGCGGCAAAGAGTTGACGTCATTAGTTGAACAACTGGATAATTGGGAGCTAGCTGATTATGGTGGGAGCAAAGCTCTTTATAAATCATTTAGAGTACAAAACTTCATTGATGCTCAAAAACTTGCCTGTATTACGGGTGAACTCGCAGAAAAATTTAATCATCATCCTATTCTTAGCTATACATGGGGAAAACTTGAAGTTTATTGGTTCACCCATTCATTAAAAGGGGTGCACAAAAATGATATAGTTCTTGCCGCCAAAACCGAACAGGCGGCACAGGATTCCAAACTTCTTTTGGGCTGATTTATGCCGATTTATGAGTATTCCTGTAGTAATTGCGGGCATAACTTAAATAAACTACAGAAAATGAACGAAGCACCAATAAAAGTGTGCCCTGCCTGCAATAAAAGCACTTTAGTTAAAAAGGTATCTGGAGCAGGTTTTATTCTTAAAGGAACTGGCTGGTATGTTACAGATTTTAAGGATAAAAATAATCCCGAAAAACAATCCTCTAATATAAGCAAGGATAATATAGATACAGGCGGAGAACACGCTAATCACGGTAATCATGGTAATCATAAGAGAGGAGATGAGAATAAAGGTAATGATAAAAAAGAGGCAACCCAGGAAAAGAGTAGTTCTGGCGATTCTAACAAAGATTCTGCGGCTTCTAGCAATGGCGCTACAACCAATGCTGTTAAACAAACTTCAAAGGGATCTGACAAGGGAGTAACTGCCTAAATCGTAGATGCATAATAGTTATAGAGATTTTTTATGCGGTGATATAGGTGAGCAAGAACTCAGCAAATCAGTTAAATTAAGTGGTTGGGTGCATCGTAGGCGCGACCATGGTGGGGTTATTTTCATAGATTTACGTGACCATAGCGGCCTGATGCAGCTGGTCTTTGACCCAACTCGCGAGGATATATTTGCAATTGCTGACCAGCTTAGAAGTGAATATGTTATAACGGTGCAGGGTGAAATTCAAAAGCGCCCACAAGATAACATTAATCCTTCTTTACCAACGGGACAATGGGAAATGATGTGTAAAAAATGTTCCATAATAAATAAAGCCGAAACACCTCCTTTTACCCCTAAAGAGTATGAGCATACTACAGAAGAACTTAGATTAACTCATCGTGTTATTGATTTAAGACGAACTGCTATGCAAGATAATTTGCGTCTTCGTTCGCGAATTGGATTTTTAGTAAGAAATTTTTTGGATAAAGAAGCTTTTACAGAAATTGAAACCCCCATTCTTACTAAGGAAACTCCTGAGGGAGCCCGTGACTATTTGGTGCCTAGCCGCGTTCATAAAGGTAGTTTTTTTGCTCTTCCTCAATCACCTCAATTATTTAAGCAGTTGTTAATGATGGGTGGATTTGATAAGTACTATCAGTTTGCCAGATGTTTTCGCGACGAAGATTTGCGTGCCGACAGACAACCTGAGTTTACTCAGATTGACATGGAAATGGCGTTTGTAAACGAAGAAGATATAATGGAATTAGCTGAGAAGATGATTAAACTAGTATTTAAAGAAATTCTATCAGTAGAACTACCTGCTTTTCCACGACTTTCTTATGAAGATGCTATGAATCAATACGGAAATGACCGTCCAGATTTACGTTCGCCTTTAATTATTCAGGATGTAACAGACGTGGTTAAAAACAGCGATTTTAAAGTGTTTAATAGTGCGGCAAATATGAAAAATGGCAAGGTATCGGTTCTTCGGGTGCCGCAAAGCTCTGCTATAAGCCGTAAAGATATTGATGATTGGACTGCTTATGTGGCAACTTTGGGAGCTAAAGGACTAGCTTATATTAGAGTAAATGATGTTAAGCAAGGAAAGGAAGGAATGAACTCTCCTATACTTAAGTTTCTTTCTGATGATATATTGAACGGCATAATCATGCAGAGTAAAGTGCAGGATGATGATATACTCTTTTTTGGCGCAGATAAAGATAATATAGTGAATAAAGCATTAGGTGCTTTAAGAATCAAGGTTTCCGAAAAGTTAGGATTGTTAGAGGGCAAGGGTAAGGACAAGTGGTGTCCTGTTTGGGTAACTGATTTTCCTATGTTTGATGTGGGAGATAAAGGAGAATTGTCATCGCTTCATCATCCTTTTACTGCGCCTTTAAAAGATATTGATTCGTCAGTGAAAGATTTTTCTGCAATTAAATCCAGAGCTTATGATATAGTTATCAATGGTATTGAATTAGGAGGCGGCTCTATTCGTATTCATGAGCACGATAAACAACTTAAGGTGTTAAAAACACTGGGAATAAGCAACGAAGAAGCAAATGATAGATTTGGCTTTTTACTTAAATCTTTGAAATTGGGAGCTCCGCCTCATGGAGGCATTGCCTTTGGATTTGACCGTTTATTGATGTTGCTAACAGACAGCGATAGTATTCGTGATCAAATAGCTTTTCCTAAAACTCAATCAGCCACTTGCCTGTTAACTGAAGCGCCAAGTAAGGTATCTCATTCTCAACTTAAAGAACTTGGCATCAAAGTAGTATCTTCATAAGTCATGGCAGGGCATAGTAAATGGGCGAATATCAAGCATCGCAAGTCCCGTCAAGATGCAAAGAGAGGTAAAGAATTCACCAAGGTAATTAGAGAGATAACTGCTGCGGTTAAAATGGGAGGAGATGGTAATGATAATCCGAGATTAAGACAAGCAATAGAGAAAGCAATAGGGGTTAACATGCCGCGAGTGACGGTTGACCGCGCTATTAAAAGAGCTGCTGGCGGCGAAGAAACAGCCAATTATCAAGAGACAATTTATGAAGGATATGGACCTGGCGGAAGCGCCATCTATATTGAAGCATTAACAGATAATAAAAATCGTAGTGTTGCAGAAATAAGGCATGTACTTAGTCGTAACGGAGGGAATTTAGGAGCAGAGGGTTGTGCTGGGCATCTTTTTGATAGAGTAGCTGTCCTTGAAGTTAAAAACGCTTCTGATGAAGATAAACTATTATTGGATGCATTAGAAGCGGGAGCTACTGAAATGGAAGCTGCAGGTGATGAAGAGGGGCATTATTATTTGCAGACAAACTCTGCTGATTTGCAAAAACTATCTGATTCCCTTGCAGAAATTGGATATACTTTGGGTGAAAGAGAGATTACTATGCTCCCTCATACTTCTTTAACTATAGATGAAGATTCCTTGAGCAAACTCAGAAATCTTTATGATGATTTGGAGGATCTTGATGATGTGCAGAATGTCTATTGCAACGTTACCCTATCGGATTAAAATATACGGGATTTGGAATAAGCAAAGTAGGGCTTTGCCGCTGCTAACTTGTTTCTTTATATGTTGATAATGGGTTTTGACCCTGGCTTAGACAAAAGTGGGTTTGGGGTAATAGATGGTTCTTTAAAGCAGCCGCGTTATGTTGCAAGCGGTTCAATAATAAATATTCCTTCCAGTTCTAATGCTTTACATAGCCGCCTGGCTCATCTGCATGAAGAAACCGATAAGCTAATCAAAAAATATGAACCCACTAAATGTGCCGTGGAATATGTATTTAGTAGTAAATTTAATCAATCGTCCTTACATCTTGCTATGGCGCGCGGTGTTATATTGAGTGCCATAGGCATTCATAATTTAGAACTTTTTAGCTACTCTCCTTCTGCAATTAAAAAACTTATTACTGGCGATGGACGAGCGGATAAGAATACGGTATCCCTTATGATGCAACGACATTTGGGGTTGCAAGGTAATTTTAGCGATGATGCTTCAGATGCTCTGGCAGCAGCATTATGCCTTTTTTATGAGTCATCTGTTAAATAATGATGAATTATTATTGCAACATTTCTACTGGCGGAGAATTTATTGTTATAATGAAGAGTAAAATTTAATGAATAATTATGACAGAAAATAGCAAAGCAACACTTAAGATTAACGGAAAGGACGATATATCTCTTCCAATGAAGCAGGGGACTTACGGTAAGGAAGTAATTGATGTAACTACTCTTGGCAGTAATGGTTATTTCACTTATGACCCAGGTTACGCATCTACGGCTTCCACAGAATCTGGGATTACTTATATTGATGGGGATAACGGGGTATTACTATATCGCGGCTACCCTATAGAACAGCTGGCAGAGAAGTCCAATTACATGGAGACATGCTATTTATTGCTGTTTGGCGAGCTGCCTAATGCAGAGGAGTATAAGAGCTTTACAGGGACAGTATCCAGGCATACCATGGTGCACGAAAAGATGAAAGAATTCGTACAGGGATTTCGGGTTGATGCGCATCCTATGGCGGTGGTTTGTGGTATGATTGGCGCCTTATCAGCTTTTTATCATGATTCGCTAGATATTAGAGATCAATACCATCGTGAGATATCCGCCTTTCGTTTAATAGCTAAGATGCCTACTATAGCAGCATTAGCATATAAATATTCACAAGGAGAACCGATGATGTACCCTCGCAATGATTTGGGATATACCGAAAATCTTTTGTATATGATGTTCGGCAATCCATGTGAGGACTATGAAGTAAATCCGATGTTTGCTAAGGCAATGGATGTGATTTTTATTCTTCATGCAGACCATGAACAGAATGCCTCCACCTCTACAGTACGACTTGCCGGTTCTACTGGAGCCAATCCTTTTGCTTGTATAGCTGCTGGAGTTGCTGCTTTGTGGGGTCCCGCTCATGGAGGAGCTAATGAAGCAGTCCTTAATATGTTGGATAATATAGGAGATGATAAGAATATTGATAAGTTTATTAAACGGGCTAAAGATCCTGATGATGACTTTCGTTTGATGGGTTTTGGACATAGGGTGTATAAAAATTATGACCCGCGCGCCAAGGTGTTAAATAAGATATGTCATGAAATTTTGAATGCAACCGATAATCAGAATAGCGCTCAATTGAGGGTTGCTCAAAAACTTGAGAAGATAGCGCTTGCAGATGATTATTTTGTTGAACGTAAACTATACCCTAATGTTGATTTTTATTCGGGCATTATCCTTAAAGCATTAGGAATTCCTACAAATATGTTTACAGTAATTTTTGCTCTGGGGCGCACTGTTGGCTGGATCGCTCATTGGAATGAAATGATAAGCAATTCATATCGCATAGGAAGGCCTCAGCAACTATACACAGGACCAGCAAAAAGAGATTATCCAAACAAATAGTTTTCTAGTTTTATCTTTTAGTTTTATCTCAGCGGTTTGCTGAGATAAAATACACCAAATAGTTCTAAAATAACGTCCTTATGCTAATTAATATCAGAGAATAGCTAATGGTAACGAACAAAATTCTTTGGCAACCAAATGCGAAACAGATTTCAAATTCGCGCATTACACAGTTTGCTAATCATTTAGGGTTGGGTCCATCTTACTCCGAACTACATAGATTTAGTGTAGAAAACCCCACTCATTTCTGGTCAGCGGTTTGGGATTATTGTAAATTGCGTGGCCATAAAGGCGAACATATTCTTTCTTATGAACGTGGGAATGATTATTATAAAGCACAATGGTTTAAGCAATCACGACTTAATTATGCAGATAATATTTTGTACTTAAGTCAAGATATAGATGGCAGAACGCCTTCTGTGATGTTTGTTGATGAAGAAAATAACAAAACTCTTATTGAAGGAGATGAATTTATCAATCAAGTAATAAAGTGTTCTGCTGCTTTACGGGCTTGTGGGGTTAAAAAAGGTGATGTTGTGGCGGGCTGGTTACCTAATTGTGCCCACACCATTATTGCCATGTTAGCAACCGCTAGATTAGGGGCTGTGTGGAGTTCTTGCTCGCCAGATTTCGGCGTGGCTTCCCTGTTGGATAGATTTGGTCAAATTGAACCTGTAATTATCTTTACAATTGATTACTACACCTATAAAGGAAAAAAAATTGATATGACCTCTGCTGTTGCAGAAGTTATACAAAAACTCCCTACTGTTAAACGCGCTATAAGAGTCCCGTTTTTAACTAGTGCGGGCAATTGGGATGAGTTTATAAAATTAGGAGGAGATGATATGCCCTCAAGTGTTGAGGTTGAATTTAATCATCCATTATTTGTTATGTTTTCATCAGGAACTACAGGCAAACCAAAATGCATTGTCCATTCTCATGGAGGAGTTTTATTAAAACACACAGTTGAACATTTTTTTCATACAGATTTACATCCGCAGGATAATCTTTTTTACTTTACCACCTGCGGTTGGATGATGTGGAATTGGATGGTAAGTGGATTATTGACTGGCAGCAGATTAGTGTTATATGATGGTAATCCATTTTATCCTAGCCCTAGAAGATTATTAGATTTGTGGCAAGATGAAGATATCGCTGTGGCAGGAGTGAGTGCCAAATTAATTGAAGGGTTGAATAAGCAGAACATAAGTTCACAGGATGGAGAGCTTAAACATTTAAGGATGATATGCTCTACAGGGTCAGCTCTTAGTGTTAATAGTTTTAACTATGTTTATGAGCACATAAAGAGAGATGTATGCCTCGCCTCAATCTCTGGTGGCACAGATATACTTGGATGCTTTGTGATGGGGGTTCCCGCTTTGCCAGTACGTTGTGGTGAAATACAGGCGGCTACTTTGGGTATGGATACGCAGGTTTACGATGAAGGTGGTAATAGAGTAGTGGGGGAAAAAGGAGAGTTGGTCTGCTGTAGTCCTTTTCCAAGCGTCCCAGTTTATTTTTGGGGTGATGATGAAAACAAGACATCCTTACATAGTGCCTATTTTTCTAGATTTCCTGGGATATGGGCGCATGGTGATTATGCCGAAGAAACAGAGTCAGGTGGATTTATCATATATGGAAGATCAGATACCACACTTAATCCAGGAGGAGTTCGAATAGGGACTGCAGAGATATATCGTCAAGTAGAAAAAGTGGAGGAGGTGCTTGATTCTTTGGCAGTTGGACAAGAATGGGCAGATGATACTCGCATAGTACTTTTTGTGGTGTTACATAAAGAAAAGAAACTTGATGATGAGATTAAGCACAAAATATGCAACATAATACGTAAGAATACTTCACCACGACATGTTCCAGCTAAGATTATTGCGGTCCCAGATGTGCCTCGCACTATAAGCGGTAAAATTTCCGAGCAAGCAGTAAGTTGTTGTATTCATAGCATACCTGTTTCAAATGCGGGGGCACTTGCCAACCCCGAATGTTTAAGTTTTTTTAGCGACTTATCTGAACTTACCGAATAAAATTTTATATAAAACTATTTTTTGATTCTTTATCCGCTAGGGCGTTGATTGTCTTCTGGGTCAATGTGCTCTTCTGAGGGGGCAGGATCTTCCCAATTATTTGAGTGTATGTCTGCCTCCGTATACTCTTCTGGGTCAATGTGCTCTTCTGAGGAGTCAGGATCTTCCCAATTATTTGAGTGCATGTCTGCCTCCGTATACTCTTCTGGATGCTCTTGTGATTGATATTGGTTGTCTTGATATATTGAGTTTTCCATTGAGTTTTCTTTTCCCTCATTCTGCGCATCATAACCATTACTAAAATTATCATTAGTATGGTCGACGCGAGAACGGAAAAAACTGGGTATTATAGGCAAAGCGACAGTGATAATTGCTATTCGTAAAAAATGTAAAAATGCTACGAATAGAGGTTCTATGCTATAGGCGTAAGCAATTATAGTAATTTCATGAACTCCGCCTGGAACATAAGCTAAGAACATACTTAGAAAATTCATGCCGAAGATTAAGGATGAGATAAAGGCGCCTAAAGTTACAAATAATAATAATAGTATAGTGACGATTATTCCATGCCCCCCTAGCCTTGCAACTTCCCGCCAACTGCATCCGTTAAATCTGGTTCCTAGTACACTACCGAGAATATAAAGAGCAATCATTAAAATGGAGGTAGGTAAGGGTTCCACAAGCTGACCACTACCAAAGAAGAAAGCTGAGGCTAATGTGCCTCCAAGTAGATATGGAGAAGGGACCCTTAGTAATTTAAAAACACCTATTATTATACAACTTGAAATAATGCATAGTAGCCATGAGATAGCTGCATTAAATGCTGGAGCAGCTACAGAAGTTTGAGGAGCGAGCGCTAATAAATTGTCAGGGACATCTAATATTAATGCGAATATTATAGGTAATAAAATAACTACCATGAAAACCCTAATAGTTTGGGTTACCACAACTTTTCTTTGATCGGCAGTAGTAGTATCTTGAACTACGGCTGCTATGCTGGCAAGAGCTCCCGGTAGAGCCGCATAAGTTGCGGTAAGTCGATCAAACTTGGCAAAACGAGTGAAGTATAAACTGCCGAGTGTTGTTGCAAAAATCATCCATATTACTAACATTATTGCTGCAGGAATCCATAAAGAAATATTATTAAAAGTATCAGGAGTTACCTTGCTACCAAGATACCAGCCGATTACTACGAAGATAGGCGGTAAAAAGGCCTTATGAATCTGCATTTTTATACCGCTAAGACATATAACTGCGTTTAACAACATAGGACCTAGCAAAGCAGGCAAGGGTAAAAATGCAAGAAATCCCCCTACGGCGCCAAAGAACCCCGTTGATAAAGGCACAGCAGATTTGATAATAGAATGGAATGTTTCTCTGTTGGGTAGTATATTGCGTTTATGTTTCCTAGGATTATTCATTTACTTGGATTATATCTTAATTATGTAATGTTGTCCTTAAATACATAGGTTCTAATTCCTCTACTGAGGTTGGTTGTAAATGAGGATGATTCATTGCTGCTTTAATTAGATAACTTGCTTGAGGGCTGGCTTCTTCGCAGCTAACTGTATTTTTAATGATATTTTTAGGAAGTGATGAAAAATGCTGGTCTGTGTTGCCCCAAATATATATGGGAGAACGAGTGGATAAATTAATTTCGGCAGGTTTGTCTAATGCAGGAGCAGCAATTTCTTGCATTTGCTCGTTATCCTTAGAGTTTTCATAATATGCCCAGTATACTTCTCCTAACTGGGCATCCATTATTATGAGAACGCCTATACCTTTATTATTGGTTTGATTAATTTGCTCTTTAGATTCATATACTAATGCTTCGAGTGAAGATATTCCCAGCAGCGGCGTATCTGTTGCATAAGAAATACCCTTAGCGACTCCTACAGCTACTCGCAATCCAACAAAAGAACCAGGACCTATGCCGCATACAATCATGTCAAGTTGATTAATAGAAAGTTTTGAATTCGTCAATAATCTTTCTATAATAGGCAGAATCAAGCGATGATGAGATCTTTTTCTATTGATTGATATTTGTTGACAGCCACCTGATGACATTAGAGCCACAGAGCAAACAAGAGTTGAGCAGTCAAAGGAAAGAATGTTACGCAATGGGTTTATTGAAAGCAGTTGTTAATTTATGCTGTAATTAATCCTCTGATTTTTGCAGTTATATCCTCTGGTGATAAACTACCATCAATTCTGTGATAATGAACAACATTATCTTTTTTCGCTAATTCTTGATAATATTTACACAATGGAGCAGTTATTGTTTTATAGGTTTTCAATCTTTCATAAATAGTTTCTGCTAAATCATCTTCTCGCTGAACTAGATCTTCTCCAGTTATATCATCTTTGCCTGCTTCCTTAGGCGGGTTGGATATCAGATTATAAGTGCGCCCTGAGGCAGGATGGACTCTCCTGTTGGATAACCGATTAACTATATCCTCATCCTGACAATAAAGTTCTAAAACATGGTTAAATTGTATCCCATTATCTCTTAATGCGTGGGCTTGCCCTAAAGAACGTGGAACACCGTCTAAAATAAAGCCCTTAGCGCATTCATCTTTTTGTAATTTTTTTGATATTATTTCAGCTATGATGTCATCGCTAATTAATTCTCCCCTTTTCATTATTTTTGAAACTTTTTTACCAAAGTCAGTGTTTTTTTCCACTTCATTACGCAGAATATCCCCAGTGCTTATATGAGGTATACCCAATTGCTTACTCAATATTATCGCTTGAGTTCCTTTGCCACTGCCTGGAGGTCCTAAAAATGTGATATTCATAAAATTAAAGAGGATGAAGTTTGGAATTATATCATTAAATATAACTCACTATAAGGAATATATTTAATTACCTTATAATGGTTAGTATAACATTATTTTTTAAACATAATACCCCAAATAGCTAAAAGTCATGCATAGTAATCTCGAACAAAGAGGTATATTGCTAAAACAAGCACTTCCGTACATTAATAAGTATCGGAATAAGAACTTTATCTTTGTTATCCCTGCTTCTTTTTTTGCCATTAGTAATTATGAAGAGCACGGGATATGGCGTGATATATCAGCTTGTTGCAGTTTGGGCGTGGGTTGCGTTATATTCATAGATTACGATGTAGCAGCTCAAGATAATACGCCTGTTACAGATAAAGATATTGCTAAATTATTACCAGATATAGCAGGATTAGAATTTAAGTGCCGTGCTCTTTTATCTAAAGGCGCTTACGGGCATGGACACAAAACAAATATTTTGTCTGGATGTTGGATTTTAGCTCAACCCAAAGGAGTAATCGGCGGCAAAGATATGCATAAAAGAGGCAAGCCACGTAATGTTGATAGTGTTGATATGCGTAACTATCTGCGTAATGGCGATATATTGGTGGCAAATACCTTAGCTCCAGATAAACAAGGACAGTTGTATCTTCTCAGCACTCATGAGGCGGTGTTGGAGTGCGCAATTTCTTTGCCTGCAGATAAGATTATTTTGTATATTGATCAGTTACCAGATAAGTATAAACAAAAAGCACTTGATTTATCAGATGCGAATAATCTATTGCAACAGAATGATAAATCTCTTAGTTCCGCTGTAAATGCCCGATTAAAAACCCTATTGACTCATGCGATTGATTATTGCTCTAGAGGAGTAAATAGAACTCATATTATTTCATTTAATGAAGATAATGCTTTATTCAAAGAAATTCTTACAACTAGTGGTTGTGGAGTTATGATTAATTCTGACAATTATGAGTCACTGGCTATTGCTGAGCACTCTGATGTTGATGATATAAAATCATTGATTGCCCCATTGGAAGAAGAGGGGATGTTGCGCCCCCGTTCTTATGAACAATTGCTGGCTAAAATTGACGATTTTTGTATTATCAAGCAGGACAATAATCTCATAGGTTGTGCAGCTCTTTCAGCGATGAAGGATAAAAAGGGGTATGCTGAGTTGGAATGCGTGGTTGTTAAGAAATCCCACACTAAACAAGGATACGGCAAGAGATTACTGAATTCTATGGAAAAAATCGCGATTACTAAGGATTATAAATATTTGGTGGTGTTTACTACTCAGGCATCTGCATGGTTTGAGGAGTTAGGATATCAAATATCGTCTGAAAAATTTGCAGTCCCCGAGTATTGTCGCAGCCGTAATTCAAAAAATTTAGTGAAAGACCTTTATAAAACTAAAGTTAAGTAGCTTAAATAGCTTTTTTTATAAAACAATATAATTTTACGAAAACTCATAAAAATTCACAAAATTATAGGGGAATTCTGTTTCTTTATAACGTATTACTACATACAACTATAGAATAATTTAAATATGACAGAGATAATTGACAGATTATCACAAGGTTTTAGCAATTTCTTAAGATTAAGATATCTACCTATTGTAGTGGTCTGTTTAATGGGATGGATGACTGCCTCTTTTTTTTGGCAGGTTGTTCAACTGTTTTATAATTATAAAGAGGATAGCGCCTATTCTCTGTTTATCCCTCCAGTTTATCAAGAAAATTTTGTTGGCGATTCTTTATGGCAATGGACAAATCACAATAATTTATATATTGCGCCGCCGCAGATTCAAAAACCAGCATCCATTACCTTGGCAGTTACTCTGCTGGGTATTATTAGCAGCGGTTCTAATGGTTATGCTATGTTGAAGATTAATAATGGAAAAGAGGGTATTTATGGAGTTGGTGATGTTTTGCAGGGGGGGGCAAAAATTAGCTCTATTGACCTTAACTCAATAACTCTAACAAAAGGTAGTGAGAAACGAGTCTATACATTGCAAAAAGACAATACTAATATATTCTTAAAAAATGCCCCAGTCCCTGTGAAAAAAATAGCCCCAAAACCTAAGGTAGTAAAGAAAGATGTAAAGGTTTCTTCATTGAACTCACAAGATAGAAAAGAGATTAAAAAGTTTGAAGATAAGATAATAAGCAATCCTTTGGCAGCTTCAAATGATTTTGATGTCAAGGAAATTAAAAAAAATGGTTCCACTTTTGGTTATCAATTATCACATAGAATTAATCCCGAACTTCTTAGAAGATTAGGACTTTTGCCTACAGATGTAATAATATCAGTTAATGGCATACCAACGCCAAGTATAGCATCCAATCCACAGGTTGTCGCAGATCTTATGAAGCAAAACCGCTTTGTTATAATTTATGAAAGACAAGGCAAATCTCAAACACTGACAGTTAACCGCTAATAATTAATAAACAATGACCTATTCTATAAAGATATTAATCAATCTTGTATTCCTTTATACATTTATTATGATGAACCCCGTTTTTGCCACTAATCATGATATTACAACCGAGAACCAAGAGCTATCACTAAATTTTCGTAATGTAGATATAAGACAGTTTATTGAAAGTGTAGCTAAATTAACTGGTAAAAATTTTTTGGTGGATAGAAGAGTTTCTGGAAGAATTACGATAATAGCATCTCAACCGATAGCTCAAGAATCTCTTTATGATGTGATGCTTTCGGTTCTTCAATTTTATGGTTATACGGCTATTGTAGATGGAGATATAGTTAAGATTATCCCTTTTGCTGAAGCGCAGTCGCTTGCCCCATCAGAGGTTTACGATGAAAGGCATTCATTTATCACTGAAATAATTAAAATTAAGAATCTAAACCCAGCAGAATTAATAAAAGTGGTGCGTCCTATGCTTTCCAAACAAGCGCAACTTACATCTCTGCCAAAAGGTAATAGTTTAATTGTTTCGGATATTCAAGCAAATCTTGATAGAGTGAAAGGGGTCATTAATAGGATGGATGTGGTCGAGATTCAGGATTATGAGATTGTTCAGCTGCAACATGCTCAGGTAGATACTATTATTGGAATGATAAATGCTATCTATAAGGCGAATAATCAAGCACTTAATATCAATATGCAAGCAGATAAAAGAACTAATAGAATTATTATTTCCGCAAGTTCTGGAGTTCGTTTGGCAATAAAAGAATTGATTAACACCCTGGATATACCTATTAGCGCTAATGCGAACATTAAGGTGGTTTATTTACGTTATGCGGATGCTCAAACCTTAGCAAATATTCTTAATCGTTTAACAAGTTCTGAAGCATTTAAGGCAGTGCTAAGCGAACAGGCGCAAGAAGGGCAGGCGCCAAAGTCATCAGCCCTAACCCCAACCCCTACACAGCAGGCAGCACAACAGAAACAGCAACAACAACAGCAGCAACAGGCAGCGGGAGGAGGTGAAGTTAAATCGGGTATACAGGCGGATGTGGGCTTAAATGCTCTGATAATTAGCGGAGATAATAATTTTATAGGAGCGGTAGAATCCATAATAAGACAACTTGATGTTAAGCGGGCGCAAATAATAATAGAAGTAATTATCGCTGAATTAACCGATGATTTCAGAAAAGAGTTTGGAGTGGATTGGATTTATAATAGTCCACAAGGCGGCGCAGTGCTTGATTTAAGTGGTCGTTTGGGACAATTGGCTACTAGTGGTAATCAAATTGGAACAGGGATTGGACTAGCTCAAGGAGGACTATTTGGGGCGGCTTATCAAGGAACAGTTAATGATGGGTGGGGTGCTTTGTATAAATTATTAAATTCAGACACTCGCTCTAATATCCTTGCTACTCCTTATATTGTTACTCTTGACAACGAAGAGGCATCATTTGTAGTGGGTGAAAATAGACCGTTTGTGACCGGAACGGTTACAGGAAGCAATGACCAAGTTACTAGGACCATAGAAAGACGCGATGTAGGTATTAATCTAGTTATAACTCCTCAGGTTACTGGCGGTGACACAGTCAAACTTAGCATTAACCAAGAAATTTCTAATGTTTTACCTGGGTCAACTGATTCAGAACAAATAACTACCACAGTGCGCAAGATTACTACTAACGTTCAGGTTAGAGATGGCGGTTTAATTATTTTAGGCGGATTATTAAGCGATACGCAAACTGAGGAGATTAGTAAACTGCCAGGGCTTGGTGATATACCCTTTTTAGGTTATCTCTTTCGCGATCAAAGTACTCGTCTTACTAAAACAAATCTTATGATATTCATGCGCCCGCGCATTATTAAGGATGAGGCGGCAATTGCTAGTTTAAGCCACGGTAAATATAATAGCTTGCGTCAAACGCAATTGAGCTTTCCAAGATTTAATACATTCTTATCTCGTAAAAATATTCCGCAGTTAAGAGATTTAAGTGAAATATCTCTTTTTACTGATCTAGGAAATAAACGAAAGATTGAAGATTTACTTGAACCTGCTCAATAAAAATGGAATCTGAATATACTATTCCTTATAATTATGCCAAAAAAAACGGTGTGTTTTTTGATAACGGCAAAGGCAAAAAAACAATTATATATCGTCAAGGAGTATCCTTTGGAGTAGTTCAAGAAACACAAAGGCACTTGGGGCATAACATGCCTAATAAAGTTATTGAGTCCGGAGAATTTGACCTTCTTCTACAAAAAAACTATACGGAAAATGATAGGTCTGAAACAACTCAAATAAGCAATCAGGCGTTAAAAGATGATAGGATTAACTTTGATGAAATTAGTTCATTGCTTGAGGAACCAGATGACATTCTAAATTCAGATGATGATGCGCCCATAATCAAACTCTTGAATGCAATCCTATTTGAAGCAATAAGAGAAGGGGTGTCAGATATTCATATTGAACCATATTCTAAAGAACTAGTAATAAGATTTCGTTTGGATGGTGTTTTGAAATCATCTTTAACTTCACAAGCAAAGATCGCCCCATTTTTAGTTACTCGTATTAAGGTTCTTGCGCGATTAGATATAGCTGAAAAAAGGGTTCCTCAGGATGGAAGATTATCGGTTAAACTTGGCGGAAAAGATGTGGATCTTAGGGTTTCAACTATGCCTTCAGTTTACGGCGAAAGAGTGGTGCTTAGGTTGTTGGATAAGGAAGATTCTTCTTTAGATCTTGCTACCTTGGGAATGGACCAAGAGATGCTTGTGAAAATGGAGAAGTTAATTAAAAAACCGCATGGTATTATTTTGGTTACAGGTCCCACTGGCTCTGGTAAAACTACGACTCTTTATGCTTGTTTGCGTAAGTTGGACCGAAGCAAACTTAATGTTATGACTATTGAAGATCCAATTGAATATTATTTTGATGGTATCAGCCAAACACAAGTTAATATGCGCGCAAATATGAGTTTTGCCCGTGGACTTCGCGCTATACTAAGACAGGATCCAGATGTGGTGCTGGTGGGAGAGATAAGAGATACGGAGACAGCGCGTATTAGCGTTCAGGCAAGTTTAACAGGACACATGGTTCTTTCAACTTTACATACAAACACTGCTATAGGGGCAGTAACTCGCTTACGCGATATGGAAATTGAACCATTTTTGCTGGCATCCACAGTCCAAGCAGTGATGGCGCAAAGATTAGTTCGCAGATTATGTAATAATTGCAAACAAAAATATAAACCAGGAGCTCATGAAAGAAAACAATTGAAGCTGACGCAGAAATCATTCTTGTATAAGCCAGTTGGTTGCGATAAATGTTATAAAACAGGATACAGTAAACGAACAGCGATTTATGAGTTAATTGAGATTGATGCTGAGTTGCGTAGGATGATAAATGATAACAGCCCTGAGGAAAAAATGGCTACTTATGCGCATAAGAAATCACAGACAATAGTGGAGAATGCTTATCAATTGGCACGTGCTGGCATGACTGATCTTGCTGAAGTTATCAGAGTAATTCAAGAGTAGGAATGCCTTCATTTGAATATCAGGCGCACAATAGTTCAGGGAAACGTGTTAAGGGATATATAGAATCTGATTCTGTGCGAACAGCCCGTCAATCTCTGCGCGATGATGGACTATTCCCTCTTAATGTTGTAGTATCTAAAGGTGAAAAAGGCGTATCATCTGACGTTCTTAGTTACTTTTTTAAGCGAGCCATGCCTATTCAGGAACTTATACTTATGACACGTCAACTTGGAACCTTAGTAGGGGCAGGCATTCCGCTTGAGAGGAGCTTAAATATGATAAGCCAACAGGCAGACACATCAGAAATGCGTAAGACGGTCTCAAAGATTAGATTATCAGTATCTGAGGGCATGAGCTTTTCTAAATCTCTCCGTGCCTCAGTGCGTAAGTTCCCTGAGGAGTATATTGCCTCTGTAGAAGCAGGTGAAGAAAGTGGGAATATGCATCAGGTTTTAGAACGACTTGCCGATGATATAGAGGAATTAAATCGCACTCGTCAAGCACTTACTTCGGCTTTAGTATACCCTGCGGTTATGCTTTTTGTTGCAGTTTCAATTATTATATTGCTGATGGTGTATGTTGTACCCCAGGTGACAGAAGTTTTTGCTTCGCAAAAACAAGAATTACCCACTCTCACAAAGTTTCTTATAGGCGCAAGTGATTTTTTACGCGGCTATGGTTGGCTATTATTATTGTTAATAATGGCATTGATAGCTGGATTCAATTATGCTTTGCGTAATAAGGATTTTCGTTATTCTTTTGATAGGATGATCACTAGAACTCCTGTTATAGGTAAATGGGTTATGATGTCTTTAGTCAGCAGATGGGCAAGGAGTTTAGGACTTTTAATTGCTGGCGGTGTTCCCACCCTTAAAGCAATGCAAATTGCTGTGCGCAATATTAAAAATACTTATCTTAACTCGGTTATTCATGAGGTAAATAAGAATGTAAGCGAGGGAATGAATATTAATAAAGCCCTTAAAAGAGCTGGAATATTCCCTGGATTTTTGGTGTATATGGTGGATAGTGGAGAACAAAGCGGCAATCTCGATCAAATGTTAGTGAAGTGTTCTGAATACTACTCACAGCAATTGAATACTGCAACTCAATCCATGTTAAGAATTTTTGAACCATTGCTTATTCTGGCAATGGGAATGATGGTGCTTGTTATTATTTTAGCAATACTAATGCCTATTTTCCAAATAAACCAATTGGTATTATAGAGTGATAATATTATTTTTTTCAATAAACACAATGTCAAAGAACTATAAGCAAACTTTGTAATTATATTTTAAACATACTAGAAAACATGATGAAACTTAACAACATTGCCTGCAAACTAAACGGCAAACCAAATAGTAAATTTTTCTTTAAGCAAAAAGGGGTAACACTTATAGAATTGTTAGTGGTCTTAGTTATTATTGCAATTTTAGCAGCCACGATAATACCTAACTTCTTTGACGCTCCTGATAAAGCCCGAGTAGTTCGCGCCAAGCAAGATGTACGCTCTTTAGAAAATGCACTAATTCTATACAAGCTGGATAACTTTAATTATCCGGGGAGTTTAGAGGAGCTAGTCCAAAAGCCATCAGGGGCAGCTAATTGGAAGCAGGGAGGGTATTTAGAGAGGTTGCCTAAAGATCCATGGGGCAATGATTATCAGTATCGTAACCCTGGACAAGAGAGCACTATAGATATTTTTTCTTTTGGTTCTGATGGAAGCGCTGGTGGCGATGGAACGTCTGCAGATATAGGCAACTGGAATTTGTAATGAATAAAATAAGCCGAGGTTATAAGATTAGCACTGCGGCTGGTTTTACTTTACTGGAACTGCTGGTTGTCTTGGCAATAGTGGGGATAATGGTTGGTGTCGCAATATTTTTTGCAACACCTTCATCTTTGGAAGCCAATAAAAAAAAAGGTGAGGAGGTCTTTAATATGATGCAAAAAGCAAGATTACGTTCTATGATGGAGAGCAAGATATATGGACTTGATGTAGAAGAAAATAACATTCGCTTGGTTTCTTTGATTACAAATAGTGATGCCGCATCTTATTCAGATGGTGTTCCTTCAGAAGATGCCTCATTAACGATACCAGATAATATAAATAATTTAGCGAATGAAGAAAGCAATAAAGATGATACCCCAAAACCGACTTATGAAGAACATAAAGCAAAAGGTGTAGAACTTGGATTATTCAATTTTATTGCGCAACCAGAATGGGAAGAAAGAACTGATGAGTTCGGGAATAGTGTTGACTTTGATTCTGATACTGAATTGGAGTTCTTTAAAAGCATTGATGCGCCACAATTACTGAACGAAGTGGATAGCGAGAATCCAGAAGAATATACGGATGAATTAGAAAATGAAATTAATCCAGAGATATTATTTTTCCCGGATGGCAGGTTGAGCGCTAATGGCAATATGCGTCTAGTAAATGGTGAGGGAGATATTATTTATGGTTTTAGCTGGGAGGCATCGGGTAAGTTTGAGAAACTCAATAAGTAACAAGATAAGCAACAGGGGCTTTAGTTTATTGGAAGTTATGGTCGCATTGACTGTGGCAGCCATAGCTCTATCAGTTTTAGTGCAAGGACTCAGTCGTTATGCCAATTATTTTATATATCTAAGAGATAAAATAATTACCCAGACCATAGCAGTGGGTGAGTTAACTCATAAATCTTTAGATTACGAATATGTCATACCCGAGTATGTAGAAAGAGGCGGTGCTAGATGGGAGTTGATTTATGAAGAAGAAGAATATTTTTTTAAAGAGCTTGAAGATTTAAAAGAAATCAGGGTTTCTGTCTTAGGAGAAGATGGTAATTCAGTTATCACTCTATCAACTATAGTACGTTCTTCTAAGAGATGATAGTCAAACGCGCACCAGCTGGTTTTACACTGATAGAGATGATGGTGGCAGTAGCCCTGTTGGCAATTATCTCAGTGCTGGTGTTTTCATCTATAAGAGCTGCTTTTACTAGTTTTGAAGCAATTTCTTTAAAAAGTAAAAGCCAATCAAAATTTGCCTCAACGTTTAGTATCATCAATGATGATTTAGTTAATCTGGTCGCTCGTCCTATACGAGTTGACATTAATAAACAAGAAGGAGCATTTCTAGCAGAAGGTTTTGAGAGTGAGTATCTAGTGGAGTTTACTCGCGGAGGATTACAGGTTATTAACACTGATGGGGGGCAACTTAAATCCTTGGGGCTGTCCAGTCCACAAACAGGTCTTGCTCGCATTGCCTATAAGTTTGCCGATGAGACACTTTATCGTTATGAGTGGGGAATTTTGGATACCAATCTTAAGGATACAGCTTTTGAAAAAGAAAATACCCTGCTGGAAGATGTTTCAGATGTTCAGGTTTTAACCTATTCTCTAACACGTGCTAAGGCACTGCAAGAAGAGACCCGTTGGCCCGCAACTTCTCTTAGTGCAAGAAATAGCAAAAAAGAATTATTGCTACTTCCCGCCGCAGTATCATTGCTCATCAAACTCAAGGATGGTAGAGAGTTCTTTTTATTTTTTCCTGGTTCAAGCGGAGTATAGGTTGTTAAGGGTGAAAAACATGGTATTATTGGGAAAACATAAAAATAGACATAAAGGTATAGCTTTAGTTAGTGTTATGGGAGCAGTTGCAGTGATAACTGCGATAATGACGGCTTTGACATACCGACAACAACTGGATATGGGAATCCAGGGTTATGCGTTGCAAAAAAATGGAGCCATATTAAAAGTGCTCTCTGTTGAAACTCTTGCTATTGGAATTTTAACCAACAACAAGGAAGGAAATAACCCACGCTATGATTATTATGATGAGGATTGGGCGCAGGCGGTTGAAGGTATTGATATAGGTGGAGGGAATGTAACCTTTATGATGTTTGATGCCCAGACAAAGTTTAATGTTAATAATCTTAATACCCGCGGCAGAAATAGAAACAATGCGCGTAACATTATGCGCACTATCTTTCAAAAAGATACGAGTAAATACGGTAGAGTGTATGATGAAATATATCGTTGGGTATCTCCATCGCAAGGTTCCGCTGCAGCCGATAGAAAGTATACTGCAGCATCAGATAAGTTTGATAAATACCGTATAGCTCATACGGCAATGATTAGCATAAACGAACTTCGTCTATTAGACGGTTTTAGAAATAAAGAGGAGCTACAAGATATGATAATTGAAATGGATGATTATTTGGCTTTTTTACCTACAGCTGATGAGTTTGTTAAAATTAATGTGAATACAGCAGGAGAAGCAATGCTCACTCAAGTGCTTAGATATTTTAATGCTCAGGGTTCTATTGCCGCGGTTCTAAGTCGCCGACCATACTCAAACATTAATTCTTTTTGTGCGTTGTTACGTTCTCGTCGTGCACAATGTAGACAGATATTTGATACTAAAAGTTCATATTTTTATGCAGTAGCTAAAATTGGATTAGGGGATAATGTTATTTATTCTCGCAGCTTAATCAAGCGCACAGGTAATGATGGCGGAGTAGTATCCAGAGAGGTTAGGGTATTGTGAATCCACAGCATAGTTTCTTTATTAATGAAAAAGGGGAAATTTTTCTTACCGCCATGCATAAGAAGATTAATCCTATAACTGCTTCTACATCTTCTGCGGTGTTACCTGGCTGGGCAGCCAGTGAGAATTTTAATTTTTTTGATGCAAGACCCCCGGTATACAAAAAAGCTGTTATTTTGAAAACTATGCCTTTCATGATGGAAGAATATTTGATTGAACCAGTAGAAAATTATCATTTTACAATAATAATGGAAGGAAGACAGTTTCCTGTTTTTGTCTATGCCGCAATTAAAAATAAAATATCAGAATGGATGCAATTGCTGGATAGCGTTAATATTTCTCCATCAACCATCTATCCTGATATTTTTGCTTTACCTTATGAAGATAATGTAATTAGTGTTTTTGCAAGCAAAACACGGTGCTTGGCGCGGACAGATAAGTATCAGGGTTTTTGTGGCAAGGGTAAATTATTTTTTGATTTACTTGTAGAACAAGCAAAAGAAACGAATAAAGAAATAAAAATTTATGCTGCAGATATTGATGTAATTCCACAATCACAAAAGAATAAAGTGGTAGAGAATAGAGTGAATTGGCTTGATATGTTGAATAACTCTCCATTTCCACCAAGTCAGTGTAGCTTATTACATGGCGAATATTATATAGAAAAAAATACCACAACATCTTTTAATTCGCTAAAAGTGGCAGGAGTTATTGCAGCTTTATTCGCTGCGCTTGTTTTGGGGAATGACCTTATTTCTTTTATGAACTATAAACAAAGAACAGAAGGTATCCGTTTTATTAGTGGAGAATTATATAAGCAAATGTTTAATCAAGATATTAATGATATTAGTCAATTACGTAATAGAGTATTACTCAATATGCAAGAAATATCTGGTGTTGAATCATCCGATCCGTCTAAAGTATGGTCAAGATTGCAGGAAATATCAGGAATAATTAGGAACTGTAATTCTTGTAATATTCTTAAATTTAAGATGGCAGAAAATAGCAAAAGAACTGAAATTACTATTGAGGCACGCAGCGCAGAACCCATTCCACGAAGTGAATTTACCCAAAGGGGATGGAATATACTAGCTTGGAGAAGCACTGAGTTGCCTAAAGAAGGAAATATTCCTCAGACCTTTAGTTCTTCAATTGTTCTAGAAAAACGTTAGAGATAATATGGACTTACGAAATATATTAGAGAAAAATTTCCCTACTGTTATGAATATTCTGCCACAAAATAGGCGGCAAGAATCAGAAAAACAAGATAGTAAACAACGGGAAACTAAGCAGCAAAGTAACGTAAATAAATACTTTGAAGATGTTAGAAAATTTTTATCGACGCAATCACTACTTATTAAAGAAAAACTATCTCCGCTAATAAATTATTATCAGGGATTGAATCCAAGGGAAAAAATATTGCTAATGTTGGCGGGCGTTTTTATTGGGTTTTTTCTTATGTATAGTTTTATATTTCAACCATATTTAAATTTACGTAATAGTATAGTTGAAGAGTATAGTATAGCATTTGAAGAATATAAATGGCTTAAATCACAAGAGCAAAGAGTTAACGATTTAATACTAGCCAATGGAGGTTCATTTAATCGTCAGTTTAATGTTGAAGAATTGATATTAAAGTATGCTCCAAATTCTAAAGTTGAATTACTGGAAAGCGGCGAATATCTTATATCATCTTCAAGTGCAACTGGGACTGGATTTTTTAAATCTATCAATGTGTTGATAAACCGCGGCGGAGAGTTACTTGCAATTGAATTTGCAAGGAATAGCAAACAATCCCCAGCAAACTTTGTTGCTAGAATTAAGATTTAAATAGCTATGAATATAAAATTAAAATCATTAATTATATTTTGTTGCTCATTTTTAGTGGCGGGTGTCTTATTGTTTCCTGCTAAATTTATTCTGCCAATGGTAGATGTACCTGATAAGTTGGATATAAGAGTTAACAATGGAAATATATGGAAAGGAAATGCTAATATATTTTGGAATAACTCGCCAAATACTGGGACGGATTTCTTTATAGCATCATGGCATCTCTGCTTGGGAAGGAGTTTCCCTTTTATAGCATACTGTTGGGAGTTAAAGGAAGACGATAAAGATTCATCTGGCAAGCTTGTAGGCATCCCAGGTAATGAAATTATTTTAGAATCTTTGATGACGCAGGTTCAAATTGCTCCCATCATAGCAGAGATGTCAGGCAATCTTAATTCAGAATTATTGAAGTTTTCACGATTAAGAGGTAATGCTGATGTAAATATTCGCAGAATAAATTATGATTTACAAAACCAGCTTCCTATTTCTTGGGATGGAGAGATTATTATAAGTTCCAGCGGCTTTTTCAACATAGATTTACCAGTGATTAAAATTGCTATGACGCAAGAAAATTTTATAAGCCGCACAGAGCAGAACGAGTCATTAATTAAAAATAAATTGCCAACTTTGCGGATATCAGGCAGTGATGAAACTATGGACATAGTTGGAGAAGTGCAGATTTTACCTCAAGGGCAAATTAAGGTGAATTCTCAGATTACTGCTAAGAATGAACTGGTATCACGAACCTTTGCACCTATTGCCAATAATCGTGAAGGGAATAAATTCTTTTGGTCTTATCAAGGAGCAATTGGATCTTCTCAGGAATTACAGCAATCACAATAATTAAATAAAAAAGGACGGCATCAGCTGTCCTTTTACCAAATATTAATATTATTTATTGATCAATTCCAAGTGTATTAATAATACTTTGTGCGCTGGGGATGAAGGTAGCAGTGGTGCCTATAGCTACATTCTGCCTATCAAAATTACCAAAATTTTTCTTCAATAGAGGGGATACTTCAATGCCTTCAACTACAGGAAACTCTTGGTTGGCTTGAGCATAATGGTATTGAACCCACTCACTCACTAAAAACTCCATAAGTTTAATTGCATTTTTTCTATTGGGGGCATAACGAGTTAAAGCCATTCCAGAAATATTCATGTGAGTACCTCCTTTCTTGGCATTGGGAGTAATGATTCTTATATTGCGAGTCCACTTTGTATCATCAAGCGCCAGTAAATTGAAATAATAAGAATTAGCGACTGCATAATCGCAAACTCCTTGGGTTATTGCTTTAATCTGAGCTCTATCATTTCCTTGAGGACGACGTGCCAGATTATTTTTAAGTCCAGTTAACCAATCGCTGGTCTTCTTTTTTCCGTATTGAGCGATCAAGGAAGAAGTTAATCCAAGGTTATATATATGACTTAAAGGTCTAATACATATTCTCTTGCCCAGGTTTGGTTTTGCTAAATCAAGATAACTACGGACTTCCTTTAAAGGAGCCCTTTTCTTATCGTCGCTAGCATATATAACTCTCGCCCGTGTGGTTAAAGCGAACCAGTTATTATCTGGATCCCTAAGCGATTCAGGCAGTACTCTGGAAAGCTTCTTTGATTCAACAGGAGAAGTTAGCCCCTTAGACTTAAGTTCTGATAAACGATAGATATCAACAGTTAAGACAATGTCTGCAGGACTTTTGCGTCCTTCAAACTCTAATCTTTCAGCAATTCCCTGAGAAGCAAACACTACATTTGCTTTAATGCCTGTTTGCATAGTAAATTCATCCAATAAGGATTGGATTAAATGGGATTGCCGATAAGAGTATACATTTACTTCTTCAGCTGATGCAGAGGAAGCTATCCAAAAGGATATAGTGAGTAGGCAAATAACTGCCAACTTTGTAATATTTTTCATAGCCAAAAATATAATTAATTATAACAAGGCTCTAATACTTCAATGAGCATCAATACCTACCCAATTATAGAATTAATTATTATGATACTACTAATTATTTAATTAAAAATAAAATAAGTATTATAATCTTATAATGCCAGAATTACCTGAGGTTGAGACAACACTGAGATTTATTCGTCCCAGAATTATGAATGAATCGGTTACTAATGTGATTATCAGACAACCATCATTAAGATACAAAGTGCGCGATGATTTACCTGGAATACTAAAAAGTAAAAAGGTGTTAAATGCCTCAAGACGAGCTAAATACATTTTATTGGATTTCATAGATGGCAATTTAATAATGCACTTGGGAATGTCAGGGAGCATCAAAATAGCTGATACTAATCATCCCTTACATAAACATGACCATGTTGATATAGTATTTACTAATTCTATAATGAGATATAACGATCCTAGGCGATTTGGATGCATTGTTTGGGAAGGGGAAAAACAAGAGAAATCCCTCCTTGATAATTTGGGGGTTGAGCCGCTAACAAAAATTTTCAATGGGGAACTGTTATATAAGTTAACTAGAGGGAGAAGCACATCCATTAAGCAGTTTGTTATGGATTCTAAATTTATTGTTGGTGTTGGCAACATTTATGCATCTGAATCTCTATGGGAAGCTAAAATAAATCCAACAAGACCAGCAAAAGAATGCTCTATAAATCAATGTGCAGCTCTGTCTGATGCGATAAAGCAAATTTTGAATAAGGCAATAAAAGCAGGAGGTAGCACTATACGCGATTTCAAAGGAGCGGATGGTAAGCCAGGCTACTTCGCTTTGCAATTAAATGTTTATGGTAAAGAAAAAGAGCCGTGCCCCGCTTGCGGAAGCGCAGTAAAGCGGATTGTACAAGGACAGCGGACATCTTTTTATTGTGGTACCTGTCAAACATAGAAGCTTTTAAATACACCTATAATATAAACATGGTGAAAACGGACAACAAGGGACAAGAGAATAAACTGCTAAGTGGTTTGTTGCAAAAACAAGCAAATAATTTTACTCAAAGTTTTACAGCATCTCATTCATTTGATAAGAGATTATATGAAGAAGATATCTTGGTATCTCGCGCGCATATCAAAATGCTGTACTCAATAGGAATGCTCAACCAAGAGGAATTTCATACCCTTGATAAGGGGCTAAAAGAAACAGCTAGCTATATAACAAAAGGTGATATGTCATGGAAAGATGAGCTGGAAGATATTCACATGCATATAGAATCACACCTTACAAAAAAAATAGGAGATACAGGCAAGAAACTTCATCTTGGACGTTCCCGTAATGATCAGGTTGCTACAGATATTCGCTTATATATACGCAAGGGGATAGATGAATTATCATTGCTTATGAGTGAGCTGCGGAAAGAGCTAGCAACAAAAGCTCTTGAAGAATACGCAACTCTTATGCCAGGGTTTACTCATTTGCAGCCAGCGCAGCCAGTAACTTGTGGTCATCATTTGATGGCTTGGCATGAGATGCTGCTACGCGATTACGAGAGAATGCAGGATTGTCGTAAAAGGGTAAATATGATGCCTTTGGGGTCGGCTGCTCTTGCGGGAACATCCTTCCCAATAGATAGAAATATGCTTGCCAAAGAATTGGGGTTTGATGATATTATGGCTAACTCTTTAGATGCAGTTAGTAGCCGTGACTTTATAATTGAATTTATAGCTGCAGCAGCAATAACCATGCAACATTTATCCAGATGGGCTGAGGAGCTGATAATATGGTGCACAGCGCAATTTGGTTTTGTTGAACTTGCCGATGAACTGTGTACGGGTTCTTCAATAATGCCACAAAAAAAGAATCCAGATCTACCTGAACTTATTCGCGGTAAAAGCGGCAGGGTTTTTGGCAATTTAATTAGCATACTAACCATAATGAAGGGGCAGACCTTAGCTTATAACAAGGATAATCAGGAAGATAAGGAGGCACTTTTTGATACTATAGATACCCTTAAGAATTGCGTAATGGCATGGAAATTATTAATTCGGGGAATGACATTTAACCGCCAGAATATGGAAAAATCACTTGAACTTGGCTATGTAAACGCTACCCGGCTTGCAGATTACCTGACAAAAAAAGACATTCCATTTCGGACTGCATATAGCATGGCTGGGAAACTTGTAGCTTTGGCTCAGAAACATAAATATAAAAAGGGCTTGCAGGATATCCCTCTTTCTCAGATGCATTTAGTATCTTCAGTTATAGAAGATGATATATATAAATTACTTGACTTGAGGCAAATAGTTTCTTCGTATAATCATTTTGGCGGCAGTGCCCCCAACAGGGTAAAAAAAGCTGCTAACCTGGCGATTCGTAGAGCTGAAAAGGATATGATTAAAATAGAAAAATTAAAGGGATAATATGCGCTATTTGCCTGTAGACAAGTAAGTAGCATTGGTTGAATATTAGAATTTATTATATTATGATAATAAATCTAAAATTTTACCATGATACTCCTTGCAATTTTTAGCCATAATCTTTGGAATTAAGGCTGCGGCGTTCGTAAGATTACTCTGACTTAATGGCTTTCCAGCAGGTGTTATACCACTCTCTAACTTAATTCCGAACACAGCAAGATGACTTTCATACATTTCTGCGGCAAGCATCTTCATAAGACCATCAAGAGCATATTTGGATACTCCATAGGCTCCATTGCCTGGTTGAAGAGCATTTTTTTCATCCAGCAATCTAAATATTAAACAAGGTTGTTGCGCGCTTAGTAAAAACGGCAAAAGGGTTTTCACTAGAATAAAGTTTGCATCAAGGTTAACCTGGATTATTTCTTTCCATAGAAGGGTAGGGTATGCAAGAATATTATTCGTAAAACCAGTTTGATTTGCAGCAAGTATGACGCCATCTAAATGGGATGATTTTGCAGCAATTTTATTTGCTAGATTATTATAGACAGACGCTCTATCTTTTCTTAAATTTAAGGGGATTAAAGATGCATTAATATTGTAAGAAACCTTAATACTCTTTGCAAGATTATCTAAGGCAACTAAATCTTTATCAATGAGTATCAACTTAGCTCCCTCAGAAGCAAGTTTCATCGCAATAGATTTTCCTTCATCTGATGCGGCTCCTGTTACTAAAATTATTTTGCCGTACAGCAATAAAGAATTATTTTTGGGGGTGCGTGACTTTGAACTCTTGTTCATTACAAAATAGCTCCCTTAACCCCAAAAGGATTTTTGTCCTGCCACAATATGTTAATAAAACTATTTTTCAATGGCTGCATGGTATTAGTGATTTAAGAAGAGGATTAATCTCTTTCCATTTGCTTTTCATAGCTCCTTTATTTATAATCAAACGGGTGCAGACGTCCGTAATCTTTTCAAGAGGAATCAAGTTATTATCTTTTAAAGTGCGGCCAGTATCCACTATATCTACTATCTGATCTGCAAAACCAGTAGCGGCTGCAAGCTCCACTGAACCATTTATTTTTATTATATCTGCTTGTATACCTTTGGATGCATAAAAATTGGCAGCTATGCGTTCATATTTAGTGGCAACTCTTAATCTGGAAGAGATACTATTAATACTCATACTTTTTCCTGCAGTCATCAGACGGCATGAAGTTAAACCAATGTCTCCATAATTATAATAGTTTACTTCTTTACTCCCTTCTTTTTCCTCTAATAACATATCTGAACCTATAAAAGCAATATCAGCTATATTATTTTTGATATATGTCAGGATATCCGTATTGCGAACTATGAATAGAGTTATCCCATTATTGAGGGGAAATGATAGACATCTATCATCAGGCCTTTCACCATTCATGATTAGGCCCGATTTTTCAATATGCTTTAGGCATAGATCTAACATTCTGCCTTTAGGTATAACTAAATTTAACATACTAATTACAAGGTTTTTTATATTAGTGAGCTTGGCGATATATATTGGCACCGAGCTTTTGTAGTTTTTCTTCTATGCACTCGTAGCCACGGTCAATATGATAAATCCTATTAATTGAGCTTTCCCCTTCGGCAACTAAAGCAGCTATTATTAAACTTGCGGACGCGCGCAAATCTGATGCAATAACATCAGCCCCTGTAAGCTTTTTAACTCCCTTTACTAATGCAGCACTGTCATGGATTTCTATGTTAGCTCCCATCCTATTTATCTCATCTACATGCATAAACCTATTTTCAAATACGGTTTCTTCAACCTTGCTATTTCCTTTTGCTATAGAATTCACAGCAATAAATTGTGCCTGCATATCTGTGGGGAAACTGGGGTAGGGAGCAGTTCTAATATCTACAGCATTAGGCTTCTTTTTTCTCATGTCCAGTTCAATCCAATCTTCTCCATAAGCAACCTTTGCCCCTGCTTCTTTAAGTTTATCTAGAACAGCTGTTATATACTTATGTGAAGTTTTTTCCAATCTTATGTGTCCTGAGGTGGCTGTAGCAGCAGCAAGAAATGTTCCGCTTTCAATTCTGTCAGGCATTATGGAATATTCTGCGCCTTTCAGTTCTTTAACTCCTTCAATTCGCATGGTCTTACCACCCTGACCAGTTATCTTCGCCCCCATCATATTTAAGCAATTGGCGAGGTCTACTATTTCTGGTTCGCGAGCGGCATTTTTTAATATAGTAGTCCCTTTAGCGAGTGTGGCTGCCATTAGTATATTTTCGGTTCCTGTAACCGTACTTTTCTTAAAATTAATAGTAGTTCCTTTTAAACCACGCGGCGCAGTACAATGTATATATCCTTCGTGTATATTACATTTTGCTCCCATCATACGCAATGCATCCAAGTGCATATCTATAGGCCGGCTACCTATGGAACAACCTCCTGGTAAAGAAACTATTGCTTTATGAAATCTGGTGAGAAGAGGAGCGAGTACCATTATGGAAGCACGCATAGTGCGAACTATATCATAAGGCGCAGTCCAATTATCTATATTATCTCCTTGCGCAGTTACTGTAAGATCTTCATGCATAGTAAAATCTACATTGAGCACTCGCAAAAGAGTTATCATAGATGTTACATCGTGCAAATGAGGAAGATTATGTAAAACAAGCTTATCTGAAGTAAGCAAGCTACTTATTAATATAGGGAGTGATGAGTTTTTAGCTCCTGATATTATAATCTCTCCTTCGAGGCGATTGCCTCCATTGACTATTAATTTTTCCATTTAATTCTATTGCTTGTTTTGGCTATTTGCCCATTCTTCCTTAGTATAACCTCTGACGCTAATGGCATGAATTTTACCCTCTGTTATATATTTAGCAAGAGGAGCGTATATTTTTTTTTGCCTATCAATCATCATCATATCATTAAACACATCTCCTATGGCGTGGACTATGTACTGTCCTTGCCGTTCTTCCACTTGTATCTCACAATCTGGCAGAACATTTTTTACAATTTGTATAATTTCTTCGTTCGTCATAAAAGTTCGTTCTATTTATACCCTACCTATAATAGCGTTGCAGTATACTCCGCAGGTTATGAATATTAATCATATTTTCAGTACTACTTGGAATATTATCTAAGGTTATTTCTTTACCCTGCTTCTTAGCTATTCGTAAGAGGCACAAAATAAAAGAAAGCTGAATACTATTATGACATTTTAACCCTTGCAATGATATATTGATGGGTGTTTTTTGTTCGTATTGTTCTATATGCTTTCTACCTTCTTCAATAACAGCCATGACATTGTCGCTATCAATTACTCCATTAACCAGTAGATTATTACCTTCTTTAGTTATTCCGTCTATTTTATTCATTGACTTTTGATTCTGCCCATACTTTGGTAACTTGGTCAATATCTCCATTATATTCTCCAATCAATCTCTCAAATTGATTGCGGAAGCTGATACTCAGATTTATTCCCTCTACTGCAATATTCTCAACCAACCACTTATTATTTGATTTTTTGAGATACATGTAATAGACAATATCATATTTTTCTGTGGCATCAATCTTTAGCCAAGTGGAAACTATAGAAGTTGGGTTCTTGCTCTTACCTGGCTTAACGTCTCTTATCTCTACCGATATTTTTTCCGCCAATTGGCGTGAATCTTCAAGCAATGGATTAGCATAAGTATTAATCAAACTTTTCTTTATTGCTTCTTCAAACTCAAGAAACTGTTTAGTGGTTGCTTTTTTATAATTTTTTCCCATGGTGCGATAAGCAATACGGCGAAAATCAATAACTGGTGACAGGATCTCATCAACTATTTTTTTAATCTGTTCTTTGCCATTTTCTTGGGTTATTTGCTCCTTTTTTAGGGTTTCAACAAATCTGTCGGCAACATCATTGATTACTTGCTCCGGGTTATTGTTTTCAGCTGCAGAAACTATTAAAGGTGTTATGACTAGAGCAGTGTAGATTATGCCAATAATGCTATTTTGCGCTATAGTTTTTAGATTGGTTAAGCAAGAAAATTTAATTTGCTTGATTGGGGCATATAGTTTCATGAGTTTAAAATTTTTCATTAATTATCCTTCCCTCTTTCAAATAAAAACCTACTTATGAGATTTTCCAATACTAACGCGGATTGAGTGAGGGTGATGTAGTCACTATTAGATAATTTTTCCTCATCGGCTCCGGATGTTAGTTCAATATATTGCTCGCCTAAAAGCCCTGAAGTTAATATAGCAGCAGAAGTATCGGTAGTTAAAAAATCTATGTCCTCATCAATAGAGAGTTCCACTAAAGCATTTTCACTTTCTCTATCCAAACTTATAGTTCCAACACTACCAATACGCACCCCAGCCATTGTAACCTTTGATTTGCTGTTTAGTCCGCCTATGTTATTAAAAGTAGCGTAAAGACTATAGCTATTTTTAGTATATTGAGCAGCAGTAATGCCACTGACTTCCAAAGCAAGACGGCTAAAAGCAATGACCCCTACAATTATAAATATCCCAACTATTATTTCTATCTTAAAATTTCTATCCATAATTAAATATTTCCAAACATTAATGCGGTAAGTAAAAAATCTAAACCCAAGACAGCAAGCGAAGAATAAACCACCGTCTTAGTCGTGGAACTGCCAATTCCTTCAGCAGTTGTTAATGAATTATAACCTTGAAATACTGCGATCCAGGCAATTACAATAGCAAATACTGCAGATTTTATAACACCATTAATTATATCTTCGTATAATCTTACCGATTGTTGCATATTACTCCAATAAGAGCCCTCGTATACCCCAAGCCAATCAACCGCTACAAAAGCTCCCGCCCAGATTCCAACGAGATTAAAAATAATTGCTAAAATTGGCATTGTCAAAATAGCAGCCCACAGTCGTGGAGCAACTACATGCCGAACTGGATCAACTCCCATCATTTCCATGCTGGAAAGTTGCTCGGTAGTTTTCATTAATGATATTTCCGCGCTCATTGCTGAACCAGCTCTTCCTGCAAATAATAGAGCGGTGACTACGGGTCCTAATTCGCGCAATAAAGAAAGGGCGACCAGCTGTCCTACTGCTGATTCTGCGCCAAAATCTATCAAAATGGTGTATCCCTGGAGAGATAAGACCATGCCTACGAAGGCAGCGGATACTCCTATAATTGGCAAGGATAAAACCCCTATCTTGTACATTTCTTTAAGCAGCAGATTATACGCAATGGTGCTGCGAGGAAGAGCGAAGCAAGCACGGAATAATAGTATGCCTGACTTACCACAAGTACTTAGGTACTCTGTTCCCCACCTGCCTAGGCGCTGTAATAGCTTGGTAGCCAATTGAATAATCAGTATGATTTTATGCATTTAGTTGTAAATCCTCGCTGAGAGGCGAGGCAGCATAATGAAAAGATACAGGTCCTTCTTTTTCACCATGAATGAACTGCTTAACAAAGGGTGATGTACTGGCTAATAAACTCTTAGGATCGCCTTTGCCTATGGCTGCTCCTCCTGCCAAAACATAGACATAATCAGCAATACTTAATGTCTCGTTAAGGTCATGAGATACTAATATGCTGGTGAGTCCGAGATTATCATTTAATGTCTTAATTAAATCCATAATGATACCCATGCCTATAGGATCCTGTCCAGCAAATGGCTCGTCATACATCATCAGCTGGGGGTCTAACGCTATGGAACGCGCTAACGCCACGCGCCGATTCATTCCCCCTGATAGTTCACTTGGCATTAGCTTATGAGCGCCACGGAGACCAACACACTCTAGCTTTAGCATAACTAAATCTCTAATTATTTCTTTAGAAAGTTGAGTATGAATCTTCAGAGGGAAAGCAACATTCTGAAAGACATTCATATCAGTAAATAGAGCGCCACTTTGAAACAGTAAACCTATATTTCTTCTAAAAGCAAAAAGTTCTTGGCGATTAAATGAATGAATATTTTCCCCATCCATATCAATTTGACCACCTGTAGGTGTGAGTTGTCCGCCAATTAACCTTAGCAGGGTGGTTTTGCCACAACCACTTGGTCCCATTATACCGACAATTTTGCCACGAGGAATTTCAAGATTAGTTTTATTCAGTATAGTTTTATCACCTCGTTTAAAAACGAGGTTACGAACCTCTAAAAATGCCATTATGCTATTATAGTATCCCCTTAGTGGAAGGGATTTTAAGATTTCCTGTACTTGCGTCTATACGCACTGCATCTTTAAGAGCCAAAGCAAAACATTTGAACATACTCTCAACCTGATGATGACAGTTAATCCCTCTGATGCAATCAAGATGTAGTGTTATCTTGCCCGCGGAGGCAACTCCTTGGAAGAATTCTCTGATAAGCTGTGTATCAAAATTGCCAATACGCACTGAAGTCCATTTGGCATATAAGAATAGACCTGGACGGCCTGATATATCTATGACCGCGCGTGATAAGGCCTCGTCAAGAGGGGCGTATTTGCTGGCAAATCTAACAATACCTTTTTTATCACCAAGAGATTGAAATAAGGATTCTCCAAAACAGATACCTATATCTTCAACACTGTGATGATCATCTATATTTGTGTCCCCGTTACATTCTATAGTAATGTCAAACTGCCCATGCTTTGCTACCTGTTGTAGCATGTGGTCAAGAAAAGAAACCCCTGTATTTATCTCACTTTTACCACTACCGTCCAACTGTAAACTCAGAGTTATATCTGTCTCAGTGGTCTTGCGCGTGATTCTAGCATTTCGTTTTTGGCTATTCATTGATAAATGTTGGATTAAATAATAATAAAATAATATAGTAACAACTAATAAAACAGAATTATACCACTAAATCATTTATTAATTCGCTTCCTTTATAAATGAGTGCGGTATATAGCTGGATAAGATCTGCGCCAGCATCCATCCTTTTTTGTACTTCTTGACTAGAATCTATACCACCTGTGGCAATTATGGTTATTTTTTTGTCTAGCTCCGAGTGGATAATTTTTAAAACTTTCAATGAAGGCGCTGCCAGAGGTTTGCCGCTAACTCCTCCTTCCATTTTGTCTCGCCAGGGATGTTCGGTGGAAGTGTTAGTAGCAATAACACCAGATATTTCAAATTCATTAATAACATAAGCTATGTCACGAATTTGTTCTTCATTGAGGTCTGGAGACAGTTTTAATACCAAAGGACATTTTCTATTATGTATTTGTTGTAGTTTATGGTCCGCGCTTTTAATTTTATCAAGTAGAAAACTTAGTTCTTCTTTATGCTGAAGTTGGCGCAAGCCAGGAGTATTAGGCGATGAGATATTGATAGTTATATAATCCGCTAGCGTATAAATAAGTTGCATTGAAGAGATATAATCGTCCGCCGCATTTTCCAAGGGAGTAAGTGCGCCTTTGCCGATGTTCACTCCGATAATAGTGCGTGAATGTTTAGAGTATGGGGAATTGCGGCGAAAATTCTTTAATTTTTCCAGTAGATAATAAACGCCTTTATTATTAAATCCAAGGCGATTAATCAATGCTTCTTCTTCAGGAAGGCGAATTATTCTTTTACCTTTATTGCCCCGCTGGGGTAGAGGGGTTACAGTTCCTAACTCAATGAATCCAGTTCCTAAAGAAACAAGTCCGTTTATGCAATCTCCGTTCTTATCAAGCCCAGCGGCTATGCCACAAGGATTGACAAACCTTAGCCCCATAAGATTTTTCTCCTGTCCTTCTATTGGACTTTTGCGACTTCCTGGCAGAAAACTGCTTGCTTGCAATGTCCTTAATGCCATGTTATTAGCATCTTCAGGGTTAAGTCGTCTTAATATACTTAACGCTATTTGCTCAGTTAATGCCATGAATAATACTTAACTTAACCTATACTATTTATGAGTTTATTAGTGTTGCAATGCTTTCGGCAGGAACTCTTTGCATAAGCGGAGAAAAATCCTCTATTTCATGGCTAGTTATAGGGGTATTAATACTTTGCCAGTTCAAGTTATTTAGTTTTAGTAGTTCTTTTGCTTTAGATGATAATTTGGGGATAACAGGAGCAAGATATATTGCCAATATCCAAAAGCAGTTTAACCCAGTAGTACATATTTGTTGAACTCTTATATCTTGAGGATTAGCGGCGGATAGTTTCCAGGGCTTTTCCTCTTCTAAGTATCTGTTAGTTGCGTCAGCATATTCCATTATGCAGCGAACTGCTGCTGAGAATTTTCTTGTTTGATAGAGTTCAGCTATCTTATCACCACCATTTATCAATTTCTTTATTAGTTCTTGTTGGTTTGACTCTGGCATTTCACCGAGTTGATTGGCAAAATCTCGGTTTATAAAACGGGCGCAACGACTAGCTATATTAACAAACTTGCCAACTAAATCGCTGTTTACTCTTTCACCAAACTCTGCAGTGTTAAAGTCCATGTCATCTATCCCGTCTCCCAGTTTGGTAGCAAAATAGTATCTTAGATATTCCGCATCTAGATGCTGTAGATATGATTTTGCCAAAATAAATGTCCCGCGTGATTTAGACATCTTAGCGCCGTTGACTGTTAGAAAACCATGGGCAAATACACCAGTTGGCTTATTATAATCAGCAGCATGGAGTAGAGCTGGCCAAAAAAGAGAGTGAAAGTAAACTATATCTTTACCAATAAAATGATATATTTTATATTCAGATTGCTTATTGCGCCAAAAGTCATCAAACTCCCATCCTTTTTTGGTACATAGGTTTTTTAAGCTTGCCATATAACCAATAGGGGCATCAAGCCATACATAGAAATATTTACTTTCATAACCAGGTATCAACCAGCCAAAATATGGTGCGTCGCGGCTGATGTTCCATTCTTGTAATCCTTTTTTAAACCATTCCTCCAGTTTATTACGAACCTCTTTTTGAATACTGCCAGCATCCATCCATTCTTTAATCATTGCTTCAAATACTGGGAGGTTAAAAAATAAATGCTCTGACTCTTTTACTACGGGAGGGGTGTCAGATAGCAATGAATAGGGGTTTTTAAGTTCAAGTGCATTGTAAGTGGCTCCACACGATTCACAGTTATCGCCATATTGGTCAGCAGTACCGCAGGATGGACATTCTCCTTTAATGAATCTATCTGCAAGGAACATATTTCTCTTTGTATCAAAAAGCTGTCGTACTTCTCGGACGTTTATATGTCCTTTTTCTTTAACTCTCTCATAAATATCTTCGCTCAATATACGGTTCTCTTCCGAATGAGTGGTGTAGTAGTTATCATAACTGACCCCAAATGCGCGCAAGTCCTTTTCATGCGAGAGACGCATTTCGTCTATCCATTGCAAAACGTCCTTACCTTCTTTTTCAGCCGTAAGGGTGGTGGCAGTACCGTGAGCGTCATCAGCGCAGACATACACGCATTCTTTGCCCATTAGCCGTTGAAAACGCACCCATATATCAGTTTGAATATGTTCCAACAGATGTCCAAGGTGAATTTCACCATTGGCATAAGGAAGGGCGGTAGTAACTAGTATTTTCTCGGTCATTATTTAGATAAGTTATTAGGCATAGGATAATTATATGGCTATTATTGTGTTATTTTTATGTAATAGCACAAGTTATCAGCTACTCTATGCTATGTTTTTCTATATCCTCATGCCATTTCTCTTCTTCTTCATGCATATATCTTTGAGTTGTGGTTATGCTGGCATGACGCGCAGTTGCTTTTAAGTGTCTTATATCCACCCCTTTGTCTGCTTGATGCGTAATTGATGTATGACGAAACCAGTGAGTAGAAGCATTGCGCAGTTTTTCTGCTTTATGAGGAGAGCTGCTCTTGAGCTCATCTGCAGCTGAGGCAAGAGTTTCTTTTACTATTAGATATATCATCTTAGTACTAAGAGCTTTTTTGTTTTGTAATCCTGTGATTCCTGTAATTCCTGTAATTAAAGGATGGCTATCTCCTGGATGGGGTAGAGGACTAAGTCCAAGAAAACCACGATATTTTTTTAATGATTCAAGCATATCACTTGGCACGGGAACTTTGGCTGTTTTATTGCCTTTGCCAGTAACCTGCCACCACCACTTGCCGCGTTCTTCTATAAAACTTTCCATAGTATGATTGGCAACTTCACTGATACGGGGAGCCAGTAGATAGAGTAAACTAAAAAGAAATATCCTACGTTGATAAATGGCAATTTCTTTCTCCGTTGCACAGGGCTGTTTACGAATGAAACTCCATAAGAAATTCCATAGGTCATGCTCAAGATATCTGTCTATCTTGCCGTTTTTATTAATTTGCTGTCGTAAATCCCTTTTAAATAGTAATTGCAAAGGGTTATATTTCAAGTATCCCATCTGTGTAAAAAAACTAAAACCAGTATTAAGAATAGTTAAACTTTGATTACGACTTGACGCTCCAAGCGGACCAATAAAAGGCCTCCAATTTGGGTCATTACGCGCCACTGCTGGTCCGCACCATTCCTCGCTGGGCTGTGGGTCGCATAAAAATTGTTTATATTCTTCCAAATCATCAAGCTTAAGGTCTGATAAAGCAATTCCTCGATTAATGGCCCATAGATAAAGTCGTTCTATTTCTTTACGGTAACTTTGATGTGTGTGAGGAGAGGTAGTAAATCGCTTAAGCCAAATGCTAACTGCTTCATGATCATTTTTAGCGGAAGTTCTGCCGCTATCAGGTTGTCGATTCTCACCCTGTACGCCATCCGTATCTTCATCTAGATAAGCAGGAAGCTTCTCTAAGGGAACTATTAGATTATCTGCCATCGTAAGTAATTATAGTATATCAAAGGAATATTTGTTGCTTAAAATTTCAGAGGAGCCCATACTTGAGATTTATGTATGAAGTTCCTTATAATATTTGTTGTGAAGAATAGATTTCTATTATTGGTATTGGTTTCTTTGACCATGCTTTCATGTGTCAAAGATGATACTCGCTATACTACTTTGCAGGGGATGATATTTGGAACTAGTTACTCTATTAAATACCTCGCTCATCCTCACACTCTGCCATCGCAAGAAATTCATAACGAAATAAAGGAACGGCTTAACTCCATAGATTTGGTAATGTCAACTTGGAAGGAGAGTTCTGATATTAGTGTGCTAAATAGTTATGATGTTGGAGTGGAATTACATACTAGTAAAGAGTTGATAGATATGCTCGTTTTGAGCAAAGAATTACATAGCGCAACTCAGGGAGCTTTTGATATCACAGTAGGTCCTTTGGTTAATTTATGGGGGTTTGGACCAAATAATGTTCCCGATCGAGTGCCAAGTCATACAGAAATTAGCTCAACTCGGATTAAAACAGGAATTCATAACTTAATCATAGATAGTGCTAGCAAGACAGTAAGTAAAAATACACCGTTATACCTTACTTTGGCAGCAATAGCAAAAGGATATGCGGTAGATGAAGTAGGTAAGGTTTTAGTTCAGGCAGGTATAGCGGATTACTTGGTGGAAATAGGGGGTGAAATTCGCGCAGCTGGCTCGCGTAATAATAGAGAGTTCGGCAAAGAAGTTGGTTGGAGAATTGCCATAGAGCAGCCAGATGAGCAAGGCAGAAGCGCTCATCGTGTGATATTGCTTAGTGATCTTGGTATGGCAACTTCAGGAGATTATCGTAATTATTATGAGAGAAATAAAATAAGATATTCCCACATAATTGACCCGCTAACGGCATATCCAGTGGTGCATCGTTTGGCTTCTGTATCAGTGATTCATAAAAATACCGCCGTAGCTGATGCTTGGGCAACGGCTTTATTTGTGTTAGGTACCGAAAAAGGTATCGCTCTTGCTGAAGAACAGAATATAGCAGCTTACTTCATAACACGCTCAGATGATGCAGCTGAAAAATTTTTAATTAGAGAAACAACAGAATTTACTAAAATAATCCATCCAATAAATTAATTTTTTATGTATATTGCTAAAATCTTCCATATACTAACACTATATTATTAGATAAGCGTCGCGGGGTGGAGCAGTCTGGTAGCTCGTCGGGCTCATAACCCGAAGGTCGTAGGTTCAAATCCTGCCCCCGCAACCGTTATTTATTACTTATATTATTTATTTTCTTTATGCCTGAGTTATTCACATCTCAATCGTATCTATCCCAGCCAACTGATTCATCTAACCCACTTAGCGTATCTGCTTTATTAGCACAGATGCAGGATATACTATCCCAGCACTTTTCTGCAGAAATAAAAGTTAAAGGAGAACTCTCCAGCATTAATGCCTCACCTACAGGGCATTGGTACTTTTCTATTAAGGATAGTGATGCGCAACTACAGTGCGTTATGTTTAAGAATAATAATCGGACTTTGTTACAGCAACCTAAAGACGGAGAGATGCTAGTACTTACAGGAACTCCTGCTTTTTATAAAGGAAGAGGGCAGTTTCAATTTGTTGTTAGTGATTTAATCAAAGAAGGAGAGGGCAAATTACAAATTCAGTTTGAAAAAATAAAGCAAAAATTATACAAAGAGGGACTGTTTGATGTCAAGCATAAAAAAGATTTACCAAGTATCATTCAGCATTTGTGTATCATTACTTCCCCACGCGGTGCTGCGTTACAGGATATAACAAAGGTGTTGGCTCGCCGTATGCCGTGGATGAAATTATATTTGGCTGCAACTTTGGTACAAGGTGAAGATGCGCCACAACAAATCATAAAAATGCTGCAGTTGGCAAACAAAATAAATAAGTTTGATGCTGTCCTAATTACCCGCGGTGGGGGTTCTGCAGAAGATATTAGCTGCTTTAATGATGAAAATTTGGTTAGGGCTATATTTGAAAGCAAGATTCCTGTTGTAAGCGCGGTAGGCCATGAAATTGATTTTACTCTTTGCGATATGGTTGCTGACCATCGCTCGCCCACCCCATCGGCTGCAGCTGAAGAGATAAGCATAGATAGTGCTGAAGAATTGATTAGTTTGGTACAAAGTAAAAAGAAGATAAGGTACCATCTGGAGAATAGAATGCGCAATTATATGCAGCAGGCAGATGAACTGTGGCAACGAGCGCAGCGCTGTAACCCTATTAACCTTTACCTTGCCGATCTGCAAGCCAATAAGAAAAATTTGGGGCATCACATTTTGACATATTTAAGTAATTTGCGCCATTATTTGGCGCACTACCACTCATATTTTGCTGAAAATAATCCCTACCTTATGTATAGTGAGCAGTTGTCTCAATTGTGGGGAGCAAAATTACGTCTAAATCGCGCTATGCAAAACATGTTAAATGTAAAAGAATCGTTATTGATTAATCAATATTCTGACTTAATGTCATCCGAAAAACGCTACCTTGAAGTGCTAACTGCAGATTTGAATCATAGTATTTCTGTTTTAAGTGCTTTAAATCCTAAAGGAATTCTTAAACGGGGCTATTCTTTGGTGCGTGATATAAAAGGTAATCTAGTATCCAATGCGTCTACATTGCATGAAGATGATATGCTTGAAGTACAACTGGCAAAAGGTGAAATTTCTACCAAAGTGGTTAAAGTCAATCCTCATTCCGATGCAGCAACATAGCGTCCCCAAAAGAAAAGAATCTATATTTATTATTTATAGCATGTTTGTATGCCTTCATTACTCTGTTATAACCGCTAAAAGCACAAACTAATAATAGCAGAGAAGAGCGGGGAGTGTGGAAATTAGTTAATAGTATATCTGCTGCTGTGATATTCCTTCCACCAGGATATAAATAAGCATTGGTCCATCCACTAAAAGGTTTAAATGTGCTATTATCTTTGGTTAATCTGGACTTTACGTTTTTCATTGCTAAATTGCTGCTACTATCCAATTCTGATTTACTGACTAAATCCGTGCTGCTTAAAGAGGTCTCAAGAGCTCTTAGACAAGTAGTCCCCACAGCTACTATGCGATTGCCTAGCTTTCTTGCCTGATTTAGTTCATCACATAAATCTTGTGGAACATCACACCATTCATAATGCATTTGGTGTTTTCTTATATCTGTTTCTCTTATTGGAGCAAAGGTTCCAGCTCCAGCATGCAAGGTTAGTTCTCGTATTTTCACTCCCTTTTTTTTCAGTACCGCAAGCAATCTTTTGGTCAAATGCAAGCCGGCAGTAGGGGCGGCAGCAGCTCCAAGATGTTTGGCGTATATTGTTTGGTATCTTTTACTATCTGTCGCTAGAACGTCTCGTTTGATGTAAACAGGTAAAGGGACTTTGCCATATTTATTACAGATATCAAAGAGATTATTAGAGCAATGAGATTTTATTATCCAAAATTCATCTTTCTTGCTGGCAATAGTAAGAAAAACACCTTTTTCTTGATCAATGATAATACGACTATTGATGAGAGGGGGGCGTGAAGCACGTCCCATTACCTCCGCTTCATTAGGATTAAATATACGGTTAATCAATAATTCTATTTTACCGCCACTTTCTTTTGCCCCCCATAAACGCATAGGCATAACCTTAGTGTTATTTATTACCATAATATCCCCTGCAGCTAAAAATTTTGGCAAGTCAGTAATACTCGTATCTTCAACATTATCTGCTAAAACATGAAGTAGTCGCGCCTGTTCTCGTTTGTCGGTAGGATGTTGCGCTATTAACTGCTGTGGCAGTTCATAATCATAATGTTTCAGATTATATATAAGATTTAATCCAAAGGGAAGTTTCATTTTGCTAACAATATCAGTGTTATAAAGATTTATTCATAATAAATAGCCATTTTATGTGTTAATATTCTTATATATTTTTGTTATCTATATATTAATACTTACGTCATAATGTTACGACTTTTTATTTTGTTGGTACTACTACCTTTTGTAGTGCATATTGCTTTTTATTATTCATTGCCACTGCATCCAGATGAAGCATTTTACTGGAGCTTGTCACAAGAACTGTCATTATCATACTATATATCACCTGGTCCTTTGGTTGCTTGGCTGTTGGTTCCTTTATCATGGTTTGGCGAAATATCTCCAATAAAAATACGTCTGTTGGCGACGCTATTTATTGTATTATCTGGACTGGTATTAACTAGATTGTTAATGTTAATAATACGGGATCATATAAAGAACGATACTAATAATAACATTAAAAATAATTCCTT